>NZ_JACJTD010000019.1 GCF_014698505.1 Nostoc foliaceum FACHB-393
AATTGCGGGCGGCGGAAGACCCTGAGTTTGAAACCTTCTATACCAAAAACATTTTGCTGAATGAGGGTATCCGCGCTTGGATGGCTCCTCAAGATCAACCCCACGAACAATTTGTATTCCCTGAGGAGGTATTACCACGTGGTAACGCTCTCTAATAGACCAAGTATCTTAGGCGGCACTGGACGCGACCAAGAATCCACTGGGTTTGCCTGGTGGTCTGGTAACGCGCGTTTAATCAATTTATCTGGCAAACTACTGGGTGCTCACGTTGCCCACGCTGGCTTGATTGTATTCTGGGCTGGAGCGATGACTTTGTTTGAAGTCGCTCACTTCATTCCCGAAAAGCCCATGTACGAGCAGGGCTTGATCCTGTTACCTCACCTCGCTACCCAAGGTTGGGGCGTTGGTGCTGGTGGTGAAGTTATCGACACCTTCCCTTACTTTGTTGTCGGTGTACTCCACCTAATTTCCTCAGCCGTCCTTGGCTTTGGTGGTATCTATCATGCCGTTCGTGGCCCAGAGACCTTAGAAGAATACTCTTCTTTCTTTGGTTACGACTGGAAAGACAAGAACAAGATGACCAACATCATCGGGTTCCACCTAATTATTTTGGGATGCGGTGCCCTGCTGTTGGTGCTAAAGGCAATGTTCTTTGGTGGTTTGTATGACACCTGGGCACCAGGCGGTGGTGATGTTCGTGTTATTACCAATCCGACATTAAACCCAGCGGTTATCTTCGGTTATGTAATCAAGTCTCCCTTCGGTGGGGAAGGCTGGATTGTCAGCGTCGATAACTTGGAAGATGTAGTCGGTGGTCACATTTGGATTGCCTTCATCTGTATTGCTGGCGGTATTTTCCACATTCTTACCAAGCCTTTTGCTTGGTCACGTCGTGCATCCATCTGGTCTGGTGAGGCTTATCTCTCCTACAGCTTGGGCGCTCTGTCGTTGATGGGCTTCATTGCCTCCATCTATGTTTGGTTTAACAACACCGTTTACCCCAGCGAATTCTACGGCCCTACCGGTCCAGAAGCTTCTCAAGCTCAGGCTTTGACCTTCTTGATTCGTGACCAACGCTTGGGTGCTAACGTTGGTTCTGCCCAAGGCCCCACTGGTCTAGGTAAATACCTGATGCGCTCTCCAACTGGTGAAATCATCTTCGGTGGTGAAACCATGCGCTTCTGGGATTTCCGTGGCCCTTGGTTGGAGCCTCTACGTGGTCCCAATGGTCTTGATTTGGAAAAAATCAAGAATGATATTCAGCCTTGGCAAGCTCGTCGCGCTGCTGAATACATGACCCACGCTCCCCTGGGTTCTTTGAACTCCGTGGGTGGTGTGGCTACTGAGATTAACTCCTTCAACTACGTATCTCCTCGCGCTTGGTTGGCGACTTCTCACTTCGTACTAGGATTCTTCTTCCTAGTTGGTCACTTGTGGCACGCTGGTCGCGCACGGGCTGCGGCTGGTGGTTTTGAGAAAGGAATTAACCGTGAAACTGAGCCAGTGATGTTCATGGACGACCTAGATTAGGTTGTAAAGTTTATTTCATCACTGACAATTAAATAATTTAGAGGCTCTTGCGTAAAAGCAAGGGCTTTTTTTATAAGAAAATTAGTAATCTATTGATTAAACTGAGCGACTTACCAACGGTAATTAATACTATGAGCGATTCCGATTTTATTGATGCTTTGCGATGGACATCTGAAGCTAAAGAAAAGTTACAAAATATTCCCTTTTTTGTCCGCTCTCAAGCTAAAGCCAGAATTGAACAACTGGCTCGTGAAGCAGGCCAAGAGGTTGTGACAGCGAATTTGGTAGAACAGGCTAGGCTTGAGTTTGGACAATAAAACATTCTGGAGGTCGTAACAATGACAGTCGCCAAGAATCGAGCAGACCGAGTAATGCTTTATGACATTAGCTGGCAACAGTTTGAAAATCTTCTAAAAGACTTGGGAGAGCATCGGGCAGCAAGGTTAGCTTACGATCGCACCACCTTAGAAATTATCACACCTTTACCTGAACACGAACATTACAAAGAGGTAATTAGTATTGCAGTTCAAGACATCGCTGAAGAGTTGGCTATAGACTATGAAAGTTATGGCTCAACTACTTGGAAGCGAGAAAGCCGAATGGCAGGGGTAGAATCAGATAATTGCTTCTATTTCCAGAATGAAGCTACGGTTCGGGGTAGATTGGATCTGGATTTGAAACAAGACCCACCGCCTGATTTGGCACTGGAAATTGATGTTACCAGTAAGTCCCTGAATCGTTTTCCCATCTATGCCCGCCTGGGAGTACCAGAACTCTGGTGTTATGACTCCGGTGAACTAAAGATTTACCACCTGCAAGATGGGGAATATGTCGAGTCAGAGAATAGTCTAGTGTTTTCTACTTTAGCAATTCGATATCTGCCAAAACTGATTGAGCAAAATCGGGCAAATGGCAGACGGGCAATTCGTCAAGCGGTGCGCGAATGGGTCAGAAAAGGCGGCAAGGGTGAACTACCCAGTTAACCTAATTACGAATTACGAATTACGAATTACGAATTACGATCAGCTTCCTCCCACATTCATTGCTGCTAAAAAAGCCTTCTGGCTCACATCTCTGTAAACTGTATTCAAAGACTTCATTACCACATCACTCGAAGTTGAATTTACTGAATTTTCCTCTTCCTTCGCTAGGGGGATTGCTCCTAATACATCTAATACCATTTCGTTAGTAGATGGCGCAATCACTACCAAAGATGACTCTAGCGGCTCATTGTATTGCCAGAAAGAATCAATTTTTACCGAGTACTTGTTATTAGAAATTGACTCTTGAATTTCGGGCGTTTCTATGGTAAAGGTTTGAATCTTGGCACTACGTAATTGACGTAAATCGCTGATAATTTGCTCTTTTGTGCGTCCACGCAATTGAAATAGTACAAAAGGGTCTTCACTGAAGCGATCGCCTAACTGATAGTACAAGGCACCAATGTGTTTACAGGGATTTGCTTTATCAGGGCAAGAGCATTTACTCTGGACATCACCAAGGGTAAAAGGAAATATCGAAAGACCATTAGCTGTGAACACTTCTTCTATATTTTGTGGCATTTCTCCTGCTAGTAGCTTGGCAGCAAAAATTGCCCTTTGGGACATGGTTTCAATTACATAACCCCATTGTTCATCGCTAAAAGGTTCAAGGGAAAGGGAAACTTTATAAGGTTCTACTTCACTACCTTGCACTCTAGCCAATACTTTCGCACCTTTAAATTCGATGCTCAAAACATTTCCTTGACGAGCATAGTTTCTGGCACGTTCTAAACGCTTTTTAAAACGATAAGAATCTAGTAAATCTAGCCATTGTTGTGACCACCATTCTCGACTTGCTTGTAATGTGTAATTAGTCATAATAAATTTAAAATTCAAAATTATGGAATGGATAGGTTGATCTAGTTTTGTGACAGTTACCTCAGACTCTAGCATTTATGGTTGGGAGCATATCAGTTTCGCAAAGATACGGCTACAGATTGGAAGCCTGAGACTACATATAGACGTAAAACCTTGAATTAATTACGAATTACGTTAGCGTAGCGGTAGCGAGTCCGCGAGCGTCATTACGAATTACGAATTATTCCATCCCCGCCTTGCGCCGCAACCGCTCAACTAATTGGCACGAAAAATCCAAGTTTTGATCGCGCTGGCGCTCTCGGATTTCCAGGGCAGACTGTGCTAACGGTAGCGCCTCTGCGTAGCGCTCCTCTTCCTCCAGAACTTGTGCCAGACCCGATTGAGCTTGAGCTAGCAAGTCTTGCCGTCCCACTTCTTGGGCCAGAGCTAACTCACGCTCGTACCAGGGGCGGGCTTCTGAAGGGCGATCGCGATTAAGGGCTAGAAGTCCCAAGTTGCCGCAATAAATTGCTTGTCCTTCTTTATCTCCCCGTTTTTCTTCTATCGCCAATGCTTGCTTGTGGTAGGACTCGGCGCGATCGTAGTGTCCCTGCGATCGCGCAACTGATCCTAGATCGTTGAGGGCGATCGCTTCACATTGTTCATTCTTCAACTCTCGATAAATCGCTAATGCCTCCTGATACAGTCGCTCCGCCTCTGGCCAGTTCTGGCGTTGCTCTGCAATTATTCCTTGAAACTGAATTGCAGTAGCTTTATCCCGACGACTACCGCCCCGCTCCATCCCCTCCGCCATCAGAGCCGACCAACTTGCTGCCTTATCAGTCTCCGCGCGATTGTAGTAAATAAAGGCAGCATTATAAGCACCCCAACCAGCATCGCGCCACTGACCGAGCGCCTTTCCCGCCTGATATACCCATTCACCCAAGCGCACCACTTCATCCCAGTAGCCGCGAAACCAGAGGAAGTGAAACAAAGCATTTTCCAAATCGATGAGCATCTGGGCAGCTTGTTGGTCTTTCTGTGTACCGGGGATACCTGCCATCTCCCACAAGGTTGTCGCCACGCCCTCTAGATTCTGCCACTCAGCTTCCAGCTTGTCATGGGTCTGATAGGCATCTTTGTCCTCACCCCCGTACTTCTGGGCAAAGTCTACCCAGTAGCGCAGAACTTTGCCTTGGGCAGCAGAGTCAAACCGAATTCCACTTAGAGGTGCAGTTACAACGGTATCCGTTCCGCCCATAGCTGCCCGAATATATGTGCGGGTTAGGGGGTGCAGGCCAAACCGTTCTCCATCCAAGTCATTTACCAAAGATAGAGTTACCAACCGCTCTAAAGAAACTTCGATCTCGGTGATGGCTAAATCCGTAGCATCTGCCAGTGCTGCGGTTTTTGCTGGTGTCAAGAATACAACTAGGGCAGACAACACTGTGCGATCTTTTTCAGAGAGAGTTTTGGCTGCATCGGCAAACAGAAACCCGTAGAGATCCTCAGATTTGGCGGCATTCCGCAACCGCTCTAGGGCAACACTGATAGAGTAGCCTTTATGTGCCACCTGTCCTAATGTCCAATCTAGCGCTAGGGGATTGCCACCAGACGCTTCATATAAAGCGGTCAATATCTCTGGCTTTGTGGCGTTTAGTTCCTGGGCTAGACGGGGGTGCGATCTTCCCTTCTCTCTCATTAATTCCAAAGCTTCTGCCTCTAAGAGACGATCTAAGCGGATGGTGACGGCGCTTTCCCCAGTGCGGCGGCGGCTGGTGATGATGGCTTTGTTGGGGGTGGGCAGTTTCCGCAGAAATTCGGCAATCATATTGCGTTCTTCTGCATTCAGCGTTTCCAAGTTGTCCCAAATCAACAGGGTGCGCCGTCCCCGCAGAGCATCGAGAAGGGCGCGGCGGCGTTCTGTGGCATCAGTCATTTTCACAATGTCTGTCTGTCCCAACCCCTTGGCAAATTCCCGGCAGAAGCTATCGAGAGAAGACAGGGCGAGGGTTTCTTCCCGCACTCCTTCAGCTGAAAGCCAAGTAGTCTTGGCAGAAACAAACAGGTAGGCATCAAACAAGGCTTGTTTACGGGCTAGGTGTGCTACCTCCAGCGCTAACGCCGTTTTGCCCATACCACCAATACCATCGATTGTCACACCCCAACCGCGTTCTTCTGGTGAAAGTGCTTCCAAACAACGGGCGATTTCTTGTTTGCGTCCCACAAACACATCGTTATAGCGGGGCAGGTTATCGGGCAGGCTTTCCGGGCGCTTTCCCTGTAACTGGCTTAATCGCGCCTCTAAGCTAGTGACTTCTTTTTGTTTTTCTTCTAGTTCTATTACTAAGTCCGGCGGAATTCTAATCCCATAACTAGCTTTTTCCTCCTCTATTATCTGAAGGGCGCGACGAGCGCGGTTGAGAGTTCGCTCTAGTGCTTCTTGATTATCCATAAGGTTATATAAAAAATAAATGTAGTATTAATACGCTGCACACTATGGAGATCCCCCTAAATCCCCCTTAAAAAGGGGGACTTTAAGAAACTCTCTTGCCCCACTTTTTAACGGGGGTTGGGGGGATCAAAAGCCTGTGGGGGAACTCTAGTCTTTCACAGTATCCCCCAAAACTCGGCGGTTGGTGTTCGGAACTCGGCAGTTGGTGTTCGGAACTCGACAGTTGGTGTTCGGAACTCGGAAGTTCGTGTTCAGAACTTGGCGGTTGGTGTTCAGAACTCGGAAGTTCGTGTTCGGAACTCGGCAGTTGGTGTTCGGAACTTGGCAGTTCGTGTTCAGAACTCGGCAGTTGGTGTTCGGAACTCGGAAGTTGGTGTTCAGAACTCGGAATGAGAAAAATCATCGTTGGATATATTTGCTTAATCCAATCCTGTTCTTTGATGCCGGGACTCTAATTCAGTTACCTGGCGACGTTTCTCTTCTAATTCAATCTGCAAATCCACTGGAATACGAATGCCAAAAGAAGCAGCTTGTTCTTCTAAAATTGCTAAGGCTCGTTTTGCTCTTGCTAATGCAGGTGTTACCACTTGTTGATCGGTCATAATTGGCAAGTCTGAGACTGTGGTTGAGCTTGGTAGTCCCTTCCCTCCCCGCAGCATGGCAATAGGAAAATCTTCCATCGCCGTATCAAAAAACGGAGTCTGTTCTGCCTGACGTTGGGTTCTGGCGCTCTCTGGAACGGTTTTACCCAAATGATTAATCAGATTTGAGAGCATAACTTTAGAATCGCCTGGTTGATTAGCCGCTCCCTGCAATGCCTCAATTAGATGATAAGTATAGACACTCATGGTTTTATCAGGACGTATCCAAGAAACCTGATTGCCTCTGGAAGACGTAAACACCGCCCTTCCTTCGCCCTGCTTCAAGGCATCGACTATGCCCTTGGGCAATGCCGTAGCGATAAAATCAGCAGGTAGTTCGCCTTTAGAAGTAGCCATACCTTCTGCATGACAACTATCAATTACCACCCACAACCGCTTTGCTTGAATCTGCCGCAAAGCTTGAGTAAATTCTTGGGCAGATAGGGCGGTGTTAGCAATGTCTGTGGAATTGAAGTCATGTTGCAGCAAATAATAACACTGACTTGATAAGTCAAAGCACCCATGACCAGAGTAAAAAACTACAATTGTTGCATCTTTATCGGCAGCAGCCTTTTCCTTTAACCACGTTAATCCATCCAAAATTGCGCTGCGCGTTGTCTGTTGATTCTGCAATAAGCGAATATGTTCGGAATCATCCAGATAGGCACACAAGTTTGGATCGGTTAACACTGTTTTCAGGGCTTGCACATCTTTAACTGTGACAGGCAATGAATATCGAGATTCGGCTGTTGTGCCAACCCCAATTAACAATGCATAACCGTGGGTAAAGTGATTCGACATGATGGCACAGGGTAAGAAAGAAGGTGTGATATTTTTCAATATCGCATATTTAATCTAGTGGTTTATTTGGTTATTTATCGGAGGGGTGAGAAACGAACCGCAAAGGGCGCAAAGAGCGCAAAGGAAGAAAAGTTAAGAATGAGTTTACTTTGTAGTGGGTGGCTCTAACCCTAAATTCAAGGACTAAAGTCCTTACTACGAACTTATTCTGCATCATCGTCAATTACTGCGCTGCGATCGAGTATTAGTAAGTTGCGAAGTTGATCTGTATCTAGTTCTGTCAACCATTCTTCACCAGCACCCACAACTTGTTCAGCTAGTTGTTTCTTGCTTTCAATCATGTCATGAATTTTTTCTTCTAAAGTGCCTGTACAGACAAATTTATGTACTTGCACATTCCGGGTTTGACCAATCCGAAATACTCTATCTGTGGCTTGATTTTCCACGGCTGGATTCCACCATCTATCAAAGTGGAATACATGATTTGCTCGTGTTAAATTCAGTCCAACTCCACCCGCTTTCAAAGAGAGAATCATAATCGGTGGCCCTTGAGGATCGTGTTGGAAACGATCGATCATTTCCTCACGTTGCTTTTTACTGGTGCTGCCATATAAAAAGAATATTTCTCGCCCAAGCTGTTTTTCTAAATAGGGTTTAAGTAATTTACCCCACTCAGCAAATTGTGTGAAAATTAAAGCTCTGTCACCTTCTGCTAAAACTTCTTCTAACATTTCTTCTAGACGCAGAAGTTTAGCTGAATTATGTTGCTCTAATGTTGCCTGTTTTAAATATTGGGCTGGGTGATTGCAGATTTGCTTAAGTTTTATTAGCAAAGCTAAAATCATCCCCCGACGTTGTAATCCTTCAGCAGATTCTATCTCTACTAAAGATTGTTCTACAACTTGTTGATAAAGTGCAGCTTGTTCACCAGTCAGACCGCAAAATACGGTCATTTCTTGCTTATCTGGTAAGTCTTGAATGATGTCGCGATCGCTTTTCAATCGTCGTAGTATAAATGGTTGCACTAATGAGCGTAACTGAGTCAAAGAAGCCGTATCGCCATACTTTTCAATTGGCATGGCAAACCGACGCTGGAAAAATTGCTTATTACCTAAATAGCCAGGATTGAGAAAATCCAAAATAGACCAGAGTTCTTGCAGCCTATTTTCTACTGGTGTCCCCGTTAATGCAATGCGAAATGTCGCTTCTAATTCCCGCACTGCTTTTGACTGCTTCGCCTCTGGGTTTTTCACATTCTGGGCTTCATCTAAAACTATTATCTGCCAAGGAACACTTTGCAATGACTTGATATCTCGATGAAGCAGTGAGTAGCTGGTAACGATTAAATCATGTTTTTTTACGGCTTCTAAAAACGCTTTTCCTTTTGGGCGTTTGTCACCGTGATATTGCAAAATTTTCAGACTTGGTGCAAATTTATTGACTTCCCTTTCCCAGTTACCTAAAACAGAAGTTGGACAAACTAGCAGTGTTGGATTTTCTAGTGCATCTTGTTCTTTGAGATGTAGCAGAAAAGCAATGAACTGAATAGTTTTACCGAGTCCCATGTCATCTGCGAGACACGCACCCAAGCCCCAACGTTCTAAGAAGGACAGCCAAGCAGCACCACGTTCTTGATAAGGCCGCAACTGTCCTTTAAAGGCTGCTGGTGTGGGTAAAGGTGCGATCGCTTGATTATTACTTAACGCCCCAATCAACTCTTGTAACGCCCCAGATGCCTCAAAGCTAACCACTGGTAATTTTTCAATTACCTGGGTATCCCCTGTACTAAAACGCAACGCATCTTCCAGGGAAAGCGCCATTTGATCTTTGCGAGTGGTAAAAAATGTTTGGGCTGTTTTGATATCTTGGGGCCGCAATTCTACCCACTCACCGTTAATTTCCACTAGCGGACTATTTAAAGCCACAAGTTTATCAAACTCAGCTTTGGAAATAGTTTGTCCGCCAATTGCCAATTGCCATTGGAAATTTAGCAGACTTTGTAACCCTAAACGTCCCTGCTTTTTCTTTGGGGTTTCGGCAGTAATTTTCAAACCTAAACGATTCGCCCATCCTTCGCGGTTTGCTAAACTGGGAGGCAAAATTACTCCTAAACCACTGTCTTCCAATCTCCAAGCTACAGCTTTGATAAACTCATAAGCTTGCATAGGGGTGATCCGAGAAAATTGGGGATATTCGGTTTCAAAACTCGGTGCGATCGCTGGATATAATCTGGAAGCTACCCCCAAACCTCGCAAAAATGTTTCCTGTGGTTGCTCAATTGTCCGATTTTCATAAACCAATTGTTCAACTGGATTGTTCCAAATAGTTGCCGCATCCACCAAAAACTCAGGATCGTCAGCCGCTTGCAAATAATACGCCAATGTCCACTCTGTTTCGCCAGACTCTGGAGAACGCAGTTGAAAACAGGTACGAAATAGAGTTTTAAGAGTTAATTGGTATTGTAGCGGCATAGTCCAAGCCTTCAATGCCGCTTCCAGCCTTTCCACTTCAATTGCATCTGCATTGACTATATGAGATGCACTAGTTAAGGCTTGCAACCACTGTCGCACCCCAGACGGTAAAGATGCAATCGCCTTAGCTTCCATTGGAGGTTGAGAACCCATCATTTCTCGCACTTGGGCATCTATCGTACTGTTGAGAAATCCCAAAAGTAATTCTTGAGGTTCTGTGGGAAAGTCTACATAAAGTAGGGATTGGGAAAAATCCTCTCCAATGCCCACTTCCTCTTGATAAGTGCGACAAACCAACGGTATATTCCCAGAAAATCTTTCTAGGCGGGTTCCATCTACAGCACTATCTAGAAGTACTCGCCACTTAGCAGCAAATGCACCATCTAATTGTCGGTCAATTGTTGGTAAAAACTTACAACGTGAGATTAAATCTAAACTCCATCGGGCAACCTGCGACCAAAAGCGTAAATCTCCACCCAAAAAAGCATCTTCCCCTTTAGCAGCATTTAGAGGAATCGCGGCGAGAAATTTTACTGCTTCGCTGGCGTTGAGACAAAAACCCTCAACTCGCCACGGTTGCAAATATTGCGGGGAGTCTGTATTTTCCCCCAAGCTGGCAGAATGTACAGGGAAAATCGCTGTTGTTCCTTTATCGCTACCTTCTATATAAGTTGGTAAGGCAATGATTTGAGAGTGCGTTGGTAAACTGATTTCAGTGGCGCTGGCCGCTTTGCGCGATCGCCCAGTAGTTGCGATGGCTTTGCCCGCCGCAGGCATCGCAACTTGAGGTTGCTGGATGAAATTGGTAATTGCCATGTTCTCGGAACGCAGCCACTCGCTCAACTCAACCGATGTCATTGCCAATGGATGTAGTGCTATATCTCCAGATCCATTAGACTCGAAATTCACTCGCGGCGATCGCCAAGTTTCCCCCCAAATAAATAAACTACCAGTTTGATTTTTTAGTAACCAATTACAGTGTAAAATCGCCATTTGATAACTACTTAGATTTTCCCAAAATTAAAGGATTTAAATCGTCAATATTCTACTTTTTAGATTCTTTCCAAATATTTTTACGGCAATCGTTGCATATAATAATTATTTCAGCAGTCAATTCGCATAAATATTATTAATTAATGAATTTTCCTATTGTTCAAGTTTTAAAAAGCGGCATAATAGTTGAATTAGATTATATACATCCTCAAGAACAGGAGGTTGTAAGAACATTACTCAATGTTGTAATTGTTGAAGGTAAAACTTATCCCCAAAAGCAACCTCTATCTCAGGCAGAATTTTCAGCTTACTGGTTGAGTAAGGATGCCTTTGTTGTCAGGACATCTGTTCAGAATGCTACACACAAGCCAAAAGAAATATTAGGGGCGTTTTATTTAAAACCAAACTTTCCCGGTCGGTGTTGCCATATTTGCAACGCTGGTTTTATTGTACAACCTGAGTTACGCGGTCAGGGGATCGGTCGGTTCATGGGAGAGACGATGCTCTTGATAGCAGCAAACCTGGGCTACGAAGCAGTAATGTTCAATTTGGTCTTTGAAACTAATATACCTTCAATTAGACTTTGGCAGTCGTTAGGATTTGAGATCGTTGGGCGAATTCCGCGTGCAGCGAAGCTAGAGGATGAAGAAGTAGTAGACGCGCTGATAATGTATCGCACTTTGGATTTGTTAACTGTTGACGGTTAACAGTCATCAGTCATCAGTTATCTTTGTATGTACTAGAAGTCAGTCATAGTGCATAAATGTTAGGATTGCCACAGAAAGAGAATAGCGAAAGAGAAGGAAAAAAAACTGAATGGCAGAAGTTGACAAGTCAATATCCTTCGATGGAAGGGATATTCGACTGAAAGTAGGCCTACTAGCTCCCCAGGCTGGTGGGTCGGTTTTGATAGAATCAGGGGATACATCCGTCTTAGTTACGGCTACGCGATCGCAAGCCAGAGAAGGCATTGATTTTCTTCCGCTCACAGTAGATTATGAAGAAAGGCTATATGCCGCTGGTAGGATTCCCGGAGGGATCATGCGCCGAGAAGGTCGTCCACCAGAAAAAACAATTCTCACCAGCCGTCTTATAGACCGCCCCATGCGTCCCCTGTTCCCCTCGTGGCTACGGGATGACCTGCAAATTATTGCCTTAACGCTATCGATGGACGAGTTAGTTCCACCCGATGTGTTAGCAGTTACAGGCGCTTCCATCGCTACCCTGATTGCCCAAATTCCTTTTAATGGGCCAATGGCAGCAGTGCGGGTTGGTTTAGTGGGAGATGATTTCATTATTAACCCCACCTATGCAGAAACTGAAGCTGGAGACTTAGATCTGGTAGTAGCAGGTTCACCACATGGCGTAATCATGGTGGAGGCGGGAGCCAATCAGTTGCCAGAGCGAGATATTATCGAGGCGATTGACTTTGGTTATGAAGCAGTGCGGGACTTAATCAAAGCGCAGCAAGATTTAATCGCAGAACTGGGTTTGGTAATAGTGCAAGAAGCACCACCAGAAGTAGACCAGACTCTGGAAAATTATATCCGCGATCGCGCTAGCGGTGAGATTAAGAAAATCCTCTCTCAATTTAGTTTCACAAAACCCCAACGTGATGCAGCTTTAGATGTCGTCAAGGATGAAATTGCCGCGACGATTACCGAACTGCCAGAAGAAGACCCAATTCGAGTTGCCGCAACTGCAAATAAGAAGGCACTTGGTAACACTTTTAAAGATATTACCAAACACTTCATGCGGCGACAAATTATTGAAGATAACGTCCGCGTTGATGGTCGTAAACTCGATGAAGTGCGTCGTGTTTCTTGTTTAGTTGATGTTTTACCAAAGCGAGTCCACGGTAGCGGTTTATTTAACCGGGAACTCACTCAGGTATTATCCACTTGTACTCTAGGCACACCTGGGGATGCTCAAAATCTTAACGATGACATGCAGCTAGATCAGCACAAGCGTTATCTGCATCATTACAACTTCCCGCCGTTCTCAGTCGGAGAAACCAAGCCAATGCGGGCCCCAGGAAGGCGTGAAATTGGTCACGGCGCATTAGCAGAACGAGCGCTACTACCTGTGCTACCGTCAAAAGAACAATTTCCCTACGTGATTCGCATCGTATCGGAAGTACTTTCCTCGAACGGTTCCACTTCAATGGGTTCAGTGTGCGGTTCCACCCTCGCCCTGATGGATGCTGGTGTACCAATTCTCAAACCCGTAAGTGGCGCAGCAATGGGTCTGATTAAGGATGGGGACGAAGTGCGAATCCTCACCGATATTCAGGGCATTGAAGACTTTTTGGGTGACATGGACTTCAAAGTTGCCGGGACGGATACGGGGATTACCGCCTTGCAAATGGATATGAAAATCTCCGGTTTGTCGTTGGAGGTTATTTCCCAAGCCGTTCACCAAGCTAAAGCAGCCCGGTTGCACATTCTGGAGAAAATGCTCGCCTGCATTGACACGCCACGGACTGAAACCTCAGCTTATGCCCCACGTCTGTTAACAATCAAGATTGATTCAGACATGATTGGTCTGGTCATCGGGCCTGGAGGCAAGACTATTAAGGGTATCACGGAGGAAACTGGTGCAAAAATTGACATCGAAGATGATGGCACCGTGACAATTTCCGCTGTGGATGAGAACAAGGCGAAGAGAGCCAGAAACATTATCCAAGGCATGACCCGCAAGTTACACGAAGGGGATGTCTACGCAGGACGCATTACTCGGATTATACCGATAGGTGCATTTGTGGAATTTCTGCCTGGAAAAGAAGGGATGATCCACATCTCACAACTAGCTGACTACCGTGTTGGCAAAGTTGAGGATGAAGTAGCGGTGGGCGATGAAGTGATTATCAAAGTGCGCGAAATTGATAACAAAGGTCGGATTAATCTCACTCGCTTGGGTATCCACCCAGATCAAGCAGCAGCAGCACGGGAAGCTGCGGCGGTGAATCGGTAACTCGATTTGGGATTTTAGATTAGATAAAATCTAAAATCCGCGATGCCTACTGTGAAGGCATCGCCGTATGCTTCTCTAATTAGTTGCAATCTTAACTTGATAGCAAGAAGACAGTTAATAAATGTTTTAAACTCGCCTATACCTGTTGAGCAACGTTGTTACATTATTTATATTATTTTGGCAAGCCGTAATTAAAGTAATTTAAACTATACCTTTTATCTATTTACAAATTTAGCAGATTGTCTGATCATAACGACACAAGACAAAATTTCATAAACAAAACTTTTTTTAATAAGAAGTCGTAGTTTATGTAATTTGTTTCATGAATGTTCTGTCAAAAATATCATGGCTTTAGTTCAAACGATAAATAAACTGACATCAAGTCAAGTCCCCACACTCAATGATTGCAATTCACAAAGCCTGCTCAACTACTTTGAGAATTCTTGGGAACTTGAAGAAACACTCATGAAAAGTTTGGTTGGGGAAGAAACTTTTTATCTTAACCCCGATCCTTTAAGAAACCGTCTAATTTTTTATCTTGGTCACTCAGCTGTTTTTTTCATCAATAAGTTAATTCGCGTTGGTTTAATCAAAGCTGGAATTAATTCAGAATACGAAACCCTATTTGAAATCGGAGTTGATCCACAAACACCAACAGAACTCGACGCAGCTATGCAAGGGGTTAGCTGGCCTGATGTCGAAAAAGTTTGGCAATACCGAGAAAAGGCAAAAGAAGCGATCGCAAAAGTTATTCAAAATACTCCCCTGGATCTGCCGATTCATCAACAGCATCCCTTCTGGGCTTTGCTGATGGGAATAGAACATAGTCGGATTCACTTTGAAACCTCTTCGATGCTGGTGCGTCAATTGCCTAGCGATCGCTTAAAGTGTCCCCAAGGCTGGAATTATGCACCTAGCAACGGTAATATTCCCAACAATGAAATGCGCCAGGTTCGCGGTGGTGTGGTGAAATTGGGAAAACCCAAGGATGATCTTACTTATGGTTGGGATAGCGAATATGGCGATCGCACTGTTGAAGTTAAACCGTTTTTAGCTAGTCAATATCTCATCACTAACGGTGAATATCTAAAATTTGTTCAAGCTGGTGGTTACAATAATCCAGACTACTGGAATGCTGAATCTTGGGATTGGAAGCAACTCTACAACGTCCAACATCCCAAATTCTGGATACCTTTCCAGGATGGTTATCGCTATCGAGCCATATTCGACGAAATAGACTTACCCCTAGACTGGCCTGTAGAAGTAAATTACTACGAAGCGATCGCATTTTGTCGTTTTCAAGGCTCAGACATGCGCTTGATAACTGAAGCTGAATGGAATCAAGCCTTACTTACCTCTGAGGATAACCAGTTCTCAACTAACTATAATCTCAACTTACAATTCATTTCCCCTAGCCCAGTGGGAATGTTCAAACCAGCTAATACCGCTTCTGGACTTTACGATCTCAGAGGAAACGTCTGGGAATGGTTAGGCGACACATTCAACGCCCTACCAGGGTTTCAACCTCATCCGCTTTACGAAGATCAAGCAGCACCCTTTTTTGATGATAAACATCAGATGATGCTTGGCGGTTCTTGGGCTACTAATGGTTCAATGGCATTACCAACTTATCGAAACTGGTTTCGTCCCTACTTTTATCAACACGCTGGTTTTAGAATTGCTCAAGATTTGAAAGGAGATTGTTGAGAATGCGACCAAATCGAATCCCACCAGAACCCGGTCAAGAATCAGTTTGGGATTATCCTCGTCCGGCTCGTTTAGAAGATAGCAACAAATCAATTCGGATAATTTGTAATGGTACTGTTTTAGCAGAAACAACTAAAGCTAAAAGAGTTTTAGAAACTAGCCATCCTCCTGTTTATTATCTTCCTTCTGAAGATATTAAACTAGAATATCTGATTGAAACACCTAAAAAAACTTGGTGTGAATGGAAAGGCAAGTGTCAATATTATGATATCAGCATCGGTGATAAGTATATAAATAACGCTGCTTGGCGATATATCGAACCCACACCTGATTTTGTAACGATTCAAGAATACTATGCTTTTTACCCTAGTTTAATGGATGCTTGCTATGTAAATGATGAGCTAGTTATGTCTCAACCTGGCGATTTTTATGGTGGATGGATTACTGCTGATATTGTCGGGCCATTTAAAGGTAGCCCTGGAACAATGGGGTGGTAATTTATCAGCTAACAATTCATGGACATCATATAGCGGTTCCCACTCAGATGGGGAACAACGTTAGATAGCAAGATGTAGGGGCACGGGATGCTGTGCCCCTACTTTCTGTTTTGCTTAAGCTTTTTTCAACCAGCTAAACATAGCGCGTAAATCTTTGCCGACTTCCTCAATTTTGTGTTCAGCTTCTTTGCGACGCATAGCTGTAAATCCTGGTTTACCAGCTTGGTTTTCTAGAACAAATTCCCGTGCAAATTGCCCAGATTGAATTTCGCTGAGAATTTTCTGCATTTCAGCTTTGGTTTGTTCAGTCACAATCCGCGGGCCACGGGTATAATCGCCATATTCAGCTGTGTTAGAAATGCTGTCGCGCATTTTGGCTAAACCGCCTTCTACAACCAAGTCAACAATCAGCTTGACTTCATGCAGACATTCAAAATAAGCCAATTCTGGTTGATAGCCAGCTTCTACCAAAGTTTCAAATCCGGCTTTGATTAAAGCACTCAAACCACCGCACAATACTGCTTGTTCGCCAAATAAATCTGTTTCGGTTTCTTCGCGGAAAGTCGTTTCGAGAATACCCGCGCGAGTACCACCGACACCTTTAGCATAAGACATCGCGCGATCGCGTGCCTGACCACTGGCATCTTGATAAACTGCAAACAACGCTGGTACGCCTTCACCCTGTTCATAAGTCCGTCGTACTAAATGCCCTGGCCCTTTTGGTGCTACCATCACCACATCTACGTTAGTCGGTGGTACAACTTGCCCAAAGTGAATATTGAAGCCGTGGGCGAAGGCTAACACATTCCCTTCTTGTAGATTGGGTTCAATTTCGTTTTTGTAAATCGTTTTTTGGACTTCATCAGGTAACAAAATCATGATGAAATCAGCAGCATTGGCAGCATCTGCAACATTCTTCACAGTTAACCCAGCAGCTTCAGCTTTTGCTACTGACTTACTACCCGGATATAGTCCCACAATCACATTCAAACCACTATCTTTGAGATTGAGAGCGTGGGCATGACCTTGAGAACCATAGCCGATGATAGCAATAGTTTTTCCAGCCAAAAGGTCTAAATTGGCATCTTCGTCATAATACATCCGGGCCATAGAAGCATCTCCTGTCAGCAAGCATCGTCATTTATTGGCAGGCTTACGATTGTACCTCAAATTGAGTAACCACAGATTAACTGTCAACCATTAAAAATTCGTAATTCGTAATGGGCTACGCCCCGCTACGCTAACGTAATTCGTAATTAAACCAAGGTTCAGACTCTATGGGTCGTGCCGTTACGGGTGTGGTCTAAATCCCCATCCGTAACGTGATTACGTTAGCGCAGCGCGAAGAAAGAGTGCACGTACTCCCGCAAAGAAGCAAGCTACGCGTAGCGTCTCAGCGTCTGTCTGCAACATACTGCACGAACGTAAAGAGCGTCATTAGTAATTACGAATTACGAATTAGTTTGACCCTGTTACATAAATCGCAACAATACAGGCTTTGAGTTTTACTTCAGCAATACTGGGGTTAACTTCATCTATCTAGGGGTAGATTATGTCCGCTTCAACTAAATTACCGTGCACATCTGCTTTATTTGTGAGTGCATTATTAGGAGGGTTGATTTTCACCGGTTGCGCCTCTTCGGATCAGTCAACAAGTCGTCCGGCTTTGCCTCCAATGGCAGCCGATGGCGCAGCAAATCAAGCAATGGCACCTGCTAATGAAGGCAGTATTTCCCAAAAGGCGGAAGCTGCACCAATGGCCCGTTCTCGTCCGCAACTCATTAAAAAGGCAGCAATCTCTTTGACTGTCAACTCTGTAGATCAGACTGTTGATGCTGTTTCGCAAATTATCAATAAACAGCAAGGGGATTTGATCGGGTTGAAACAACAACAACCCAAAAACGACAACCCGCGTCACACAGCAACAATACAATTGCGGATACCAGAGAACCGACTGGAAACTACCTTAGAAGAGCTAGCTAAATTGGGCACTGTCGAAAGTCGTAATATCACTGCCGAAGATGTGGGCGATCGCCTCGTAGATTTCCAAGCCAGATTGACCAATTTGCAAAAAACTGAAGCCAATTTGCAAAAAATTATGGATCGGGCAGGTTCTGTTAGAGATGTGCTTAGTGTTGCCCAAGAACTGAGTAATGTCCGAGAAACCATAGAACAAATTAATGCCCAACTAAAAAGCTTACAAAATCAAGTTGCATATTCCACTATTACGCTGAACTTAAAAGCAGCAGTTTCTAGCACCAGTTCACAACCTGCCTTTGGTTTGCAAGTTCAGGAAACTTGGAACAAATCGACTCACTCCCTTAGTTCATTTTCCGTTGGCTTACTCAAACTGGGTATTTGGTTAATTGTTTACAGTCCCTATTTGTTAATTTTTGCTGCCCTTGTCTATGGCTTTAACCGTTGGCGGCGAACTCGGCGAACTGATTCACCACGTTTAACACAAGCACCAGAATCAACTAGTTCTGAGTAAATTTGCATAAATCCTACATCTACCGTTGATAAATTTACATAAGCAAAGAGTAATTCAAATATTGCCAACTCTTATTGTTTGCGCCTCCATCTGGAAAATTTCTCTTTATCCTGTAGTTTTAGTTACTTTAATACTTTTTCAAATGTAAAGAGCAATACAAAATATGTGATGACAATTTTGATACAAATTTGTTAAGAATAGTTACAATAGTCGGCATACACGATAATATTTCTTATGGTAAATTCACTTGACAATAATCCACCCCATAAAGTAGTTATTGTTGGCGGTGGTTTTGGTGGACTTTATGCGGCAAAAACACTCGCTAAGGCAGCCGTAAACGTTACTCTGATTGATAAACGTAACTTTCATCTATTTCAACCCCTTTTATATCAAGTTGCGACAGGTGCCCTATCTCCTGCGGATATTTCTTCGCCGTTGCGTTCTGTATTAAGCAAAAGCAAGAATACGAAAGTGCTATTGGGAGAGGTAAATAATATTGATCCAGAAGCACAACAAGTGACTGTAGGCGACGAAGCAATAGCTTACGATACGTTAATTGTCGCCACAGGAGCCAAGCATTCCTACTTTGGCAAAGACAACTGGGAAGAATTCGCCCCCGGCTTGAAAACTGTAGAAGATGCCATAGAAATGCGTCGCCGGATTTTTACGGCATTTGAAGCCGCAGAAAAAGAAATCGATCCAGAAAAACGCCGGGCTTGGTTAACCTTTGTAATTGTTGGTGGTGGCCCAACAGGTGTAGAGTTAGCTGGTGCGATCGCAGAATTGGCAAATCAAACTCTCAAAGAAGATTTCCGCAACATCGACACATCGGAAGCCAAGATTTTACTATTAGAAGGGCTGGATCGGATTCTGCCACCCTTTGCACCAGAGTTATCACAAGAAGCGGAAGCATCCCTGACGCGTTTGGGGGTGGTTGTCCAGACAAAAACATTGGTAACGAATATTGAAAATGATATTGTTACTCTCAAACAAGGCGATGAAGTTAAAGAAATTGCCTCAAAAACGGTATTATGGGCAGCAGGTGTAAAAGCTTCAGCAATGGGAAAAGTGCTAGCAGAACGCACAGGTGCTGAGTGCGATCGCGCTGGACGGATTATTGTCGAACCTGACTTGAGTATTAAGGGACATCCCAATATTTTTGTAGTTGGCGACTTAGCAAATTTTTCTCATCAAAATGGTAAACCCCTACCTGGTGTTGCACCTGTAGCCAAGCAAGAAGGTGAATATGTCGCAACATTAGTTCAACAGCGGCTTGCAGGTAAAAATTTGCCACCCTTTGCTTATACCGATCATGGTAGTTTAGCAATGATTGGACACAATTCTGCTGTGGTAGATTTGGGCTTTATCAAGCTGAAAGGTTTCTTTGCATGGCTGTTTTGGCTGGTGATTCACATCTACTTCTTAATTGAATTTGACAACAAATTAGTAGTAATAATTCAGTGGGCCTGGAACTATTTCACCCGTAATCGCGGAGCAAGATTAATTACAGGACAAGAATCAATCACGCAGTTTGGAATTAGCGATCGCAACATTTACACATCAGCCGACAATAAACAGCCAGTAAATGTCTAGTTAGGCATTGGGCATTGGGAAAAGACAAGGAAGACAAGGAAGAGGGGGGAGACAAGGAAGAAACTTGTTTAATAATTCTCCCTTGTCCCCCTTGTCCCCCTTGTCCCCTTGTCTCCCCCATCTCCCCCATCTCCCTCATCCCCACTCCCCGCCCTCATAAATTAGCAGTAAGCTATTTGAGGGCGTTTTTCATAATCTATATAATGGCAACTATTAACGACAACTACCTGAAACTGAAAGCGGGTTATCTGTTTCCAGAAATTGCTCGGCGGGTGAATGCCTTTGCAGAAGCCAATCCTGATGCTAAAATCATTCGGCTGGGTATTGGCGATGTTACCGAACCTCTGCCGGAGGCTTGCCGCACAGCTATGATTAAAGCTGTGGAAGAGATGAGCGATCGCAATACCTTTAAAGGCTACGGGCCAGAGCAAGGCTACGCTTGGTTGCGAGAGAAAATTGCCACTCACGATTTCCAAGCACGGGGAGCTGATATAGATGCTTCCGAAATCTTTATCTCCGACGGTTCCAAGTGCGACACCGGCAATATTTTGGAAATCTTTGGTCATGACAATATAATTGCCGTTACTGACCCCGTTTACCCCGTATATGTAGACACTAACGTGATGGTGGGGAATACGGGAGATGCCAACGATAAAGGCGAGTTTGAGGGTTTAGTTTATCTACCAATTACGGCTGATAACAACTTCACAGCCGAAATTCCCTCAAAAAAAGTAGATTTAATCTATCTCTGCTTTCCCAATAACCCCACTGGCGCAACTGCAACCAAGGAATATTTAAAAGCATGGGTAGACTATGCCAAAGCTAATAACTCGATTATTTTCTTTGATGCAGCCTACGAAGCTTATATTACCGATCCGTCGATTCCACATTCAATTTATG
Organism: Nostoc foliaceum FACHB-393; assembly: GCF_014698505.1. Taxonomy (GTDB): domain Bacteria; phylum Cyanobacteriota; class Cyanobacteriia; order Cyanobacteriales; family Nostocaceae; genus Nostoc; species Nostoc foliaceum_A. Next base: position 20,891 of record NZ_JACJTD010000019.1, read on the forward strand.
AAATTGAAGGTGCAAGAGAAGTTGCGATCGAGTTTCGTTCCTTCTCCAAAAATGCAGGTTTTACAGGAACTCGTTGCGCGTTAACTGTGGTACCGAAGACACTCACAGGAAAAGCCGCCGATGGTTCCGATGTGGAACTATGGAAACTATGGAATCGCCGTCAGTCCACCAAATTTAATGGCGTTTCTTACATCGTCCAACGGGGAGCCGAAGCGGTTTACTCCGAAGAAGGACAGGCGCAAATCAAAGGATTAGTTAGTTTCTATCTAGAAAACGCCAAAATTATCCGCGAGAAACTCACAGCCGCCGGATTATCAGTTTATGGTGGCGTAAATGCACCTTACGTCTGGGTGAAAACGCCTAATGGTTTATCCAGCTGGGAATTCTTTGATAAGTTACTGCAAACTGTCAACGTTGTGGGAACACCTGGTTCTGGCTTTGGTGCTGCGGGTGAAGGTTACTTCCGCATTTCGGCGTTTAACAGCCGGGAGAATGTGGAAGAGGCGATGAAGCAGATTGCCGAGAAGTTTAAAGTGTAAAGCGATCGCTTTTGTTAAACTCATTCTATTAGTCTAAAGGTTACGGTGGGCTGTATTATCCACCGCAACCTGATAGATAATTATTGAGATTCAGCTTACTTATATTTTGGTTATGACTGCTGCCATCCCCGTTTTTAAACCTGTTAGCCAGATGCACTGAGCACCCGGTAGCACGGTGACAATTCCAGATGTTAGCTGCCAAGAATTTGAATCTATAGATAGATGTCTTTTTATTATCTATAAATATATATTTTATCAAAAGAGCACGTATCAAAAACAACTAAATTTTTATTTATAAAATTTAAGTAGGAAAACCGTACTTATCTGATAGGTTTTCTGTACCATATATCTAAGTTTAGCTGGATACAATCAAGATGTAGCTTAATTAATGCTGTTTTCTAGAAAATTTATACAGCATTAGCAGGAGAGCGAAAATATGGGAAATCAAGTGAAAACGGTTGCTTTGCTAGCTGCATTAAGTGGGCTTTTGATAGCTATTAGTTACTGGGTAATTGGCGGTAGTAGTGGCTTGATAATTGGAATCGGCTTGGCAGCAGTAACAAACCTGTTTTCGTGGTATCAATCAGATAAAATTGCGCTGGCAGTATACCGGGCCCAGCCTGTGAGTGAAAGGGAAGCACCAGGACTTTATCGGATGGTGCAGAAATTGAGCGATCGCGCGAACATTCCCATGCCCAAAGTTTACATTGTTCCAAGCCAAGGTGCTAACGCCTTTGCTACAGGGCGCGATCCAGAACACGCTGCTGTGGCTGTTACCGAAGGCATTTTGAATATATTGCCAGAGGATGAACTTGAAGGAGTTATCGCCCACGAACTCACCCACATTATTAATCGTGACACCCTCACACAAGCCGTTGCTGCTACTGTTGCTGGTGCTATCTCATTCCTAGCCCAAATGGTGAGTTACAGCTTATGGTTTGGCGGTGGTTCACGAGATGGTAACAGAGGTGCAAATCCTTTGGGTGTTTTATTAACAGTAATGCTTGCGCCATTGGCTGCGACGATTATTCAGCTAGCAATTTCGCGTACACGAGAATTCTCCGCTGATGCAGGTTCTGCTAGGTTAACCGGTAATCCCCGCGCCTTAGCTAGGGCATTACAACGCTTGGAAGCCTCAGCAAGGCAGATGCCTTTAAATGCCAATCCAGCTTATGAGCCGTTATTAATTATCAATTCTATCTCTGGACAGTTTATGGGTAACTTGTTCTCCAGTCACCCTGCTACAGAGGCGCGAGTTGCAGCATTGCTTAAACTAGAGCAACAACTGCCAACAACAGCTTATTAAGCCTATCAGAATGAGTAATAATTATTAGTAGAGGGTGCAGTTTTCATCCGAAAGTAAGCTTTGCAATTAAGGATGTTTGAACGATGACTGCTAACAATATCGAATCCTTTGAAACCACAGTAATTGAATCTACAGAATCCATAGTAATTGTAGAAATCAGTTCTGAAACAGACGAATTAGTGGAAACCGAAATGGTTGGTGAAACTGATGAGGTGAAGCGCGAAACCAAAGCGCTTATTGAAGCGTTAAAAAGACGCGCTCAAGCTGAGGCTGATTCAGCAGGTACTCTCACCCGTGAAACCTATTTGAAAGTTGTGCGTCAAGCACGCGAATTGATTGAAGGCAGGAAGCTGATGGAACGCGATCGCCTTCGCCTAGAAAACTCTTGGGCGATAATTCAGGATGAAGCTGAGAGAAACTGGCACTTAATGATGAAAGACTTAGTAGACTTCAGCTTTCGCCTGCAAAAGGCGGCTATTGCTGCTTGGGAAACCTTCAATCACCCTTACTCTCGTTAGTTCGACGAACCTCTCTCTGTCTTGAATTAAAGTTCAAGTCTGTCCCTCTCCGAGTCGGAGAGGGACAGGTTTTGCGTACTAAAACCTCTTAGTGGTCTTTTTATATAATTTTCTGTCACGGATAAGATAAAGGAGTAACATAGCTCCTCACGCAAGTAGCAATGACTTCAACCCTACGGAAACTTCCTCGTCTTAATACCCCAACCCTGCATCAGTTGCCCAATGGTTTGACAATCATAGCGGAGCAGATGCCAGTTGAAGCTGTAAACCTAAACTTATGGATTAAAGTTGGTTCAGCCGTAGAATCTGATGCCATTAACGGCATGGCTCACTTTTTAGAGCATATGATTTTTAAGGGAACAGAACGACTGGCTAGCGGTGAGTTTGAACGTCGAATTGAAGAACGGGGTGCTGTTACCAATGCCGCTACTAGCCAAGACTATACTCACTACTATATAACCACTGCCCCCAAAGATTTTGCCGAGCTTGCTCCACTACAAATAGATGTAGTATCAAATGCTAGTATTCCTGATGATGCTTTTGAACGTGAGCGATTAGTAGTTTTAGAAGAAATTAGGCGTTCAGAGGATAATCCCCAACGGCGTACATTTCGACGAGCAATGGAGACAGCCTTTGATGAACTACCTTATCGCCGTGCGGTATTGGGGCCAGAATCGGTGATTGCCGAACTTAAACCCCAGCAGATGCGTGATTTTCATACTAGTTGGTATCAACCCCAGTCAATTACTGCTGTAGCTGTGGGCAATTTGCCTGTGGAAGAATTAATTGCGATCATTGCTGAAGGATTTACAAAAGCTCATCAAACTCAGTACTCACCACTCCCTACTCACGACTCACCCCTAAATCCTGAGTCACCATTTACAGAGATTGTGCGTCGAGAATTTGTAGATGAAAGTCTCCAGCAAGCAAGGCTAGTGATGGTTTGGCGGGTTCCAGGAATGGTTCAGTTAGATCGCACCTATGGACTGGATGTTTTAGCCGGAATTTTGGGACACGGACGGACATCAAGGCTGGTGAGGGATTTAAGAGAAGAACGGGGATTGGTTTCTTCAATTTCTGTGAGCAACATGAGCAATCAGCTGCAAGGGATATTTTATATTTCAGCTAAATGTGCAGTAGAAAATTTAGCACAAGTAGAGGATGCGATCGCTCAACACATTCGCAAAGTCCAAACCGAGTTAGTCACAGAATTAGAAATTGCCCGTGTGCGGCGGCGAGTAGCGAACAGATTTATTTTTGGCAACGAAACACCAAGCGATCGCACTGGGTTATATGGTTACTATCATTCCTTGGTGGGAGATTTAGAACCCGCCTTTAACTACCCAGATCATATTCAGAGCCAAGATGCAACTGACTTGATGCAAGCAGCCAAAGAGTATCTTTCTCCAGATGCTTATGGTGTAGTTGTCGTCAAGCCGTAAATGAAAAATGGGGAATGGGGCATAGAGAATAGACAAGGGAGACAAGGAAGAGGGGGGAGACAAGGAAGAGACTTGTTCCATAATTCCTCCTTGTCCTCCTTGTCCCCCTTGTCCCCCTTGCTCTCTGCTCCCCCTGCTCCCTCATCCCCACTCCCCAATTTAACAATGTGGACTCAAATCGATGCTCAAATTAGCCAGGTGACTGGCGAAAAATTTAAGAGTCAGCAACGGCGAACAGTTGGTGGCGGGTGCATCAACCAAGGTTATGCTGTTTCCAATGGTGAGATAACCTACTTCCTTAAGATTAACCAAGCATCCGAAGCTGCGATGTTTGAGGCTGAGGCAATGGGTTTAAAGGAAATGCTCGCAACAGCTAGTATTCGCGTCCCAAATCCTATTTGCTGGGGTGTAGCTGAGAATTCTAGCTACATCGTGCTGGAATGGTTAGAACTTGCTAGCGGTAACAGCAATTCGTGGGAAGAGATGGGGCGCAAGTTGGCGGCGATGCATAAAGCTAGCAGTAGCCAAGGTTTTGGTTGGAAAATTAACAATACCATTGGTTCCACGCTCCAAATCAATACTTGGACAGCAGACTGGACAGAATTTTATATTAAACATCGCCTGGGTTATCAATTTCAGTTGGCAAGGCGACGGGGAGGAAATTTCCCCTCTTCAGAAAAATTACTAGCTGCCATCCCTGAACTATTAGCAGCACACCAGGTGCAACCTTCTTTAGTACATGGCGATTTATGGGGTGGAAATGCTGGGTGTACTAACTCAGGAGAACCTGTGATTTTTGATCCAGCAACTTATTTTGGCGATCGCGAAGTTGATATTGCCATGACAGAATTGTTTGGTGGGTTCCCCGCAGCGTTTTACAAAGGTTATAACGAAGTCTTTCCTTTAGATGCAGGCTATGAGCAAAGAAAAACGCTCTATAACCTATATCACATTTTGAATCACTTCAATTTATTTGGCGGCGGTTATGCTTCCCAGGCAAACCGGATGATTGACCAGATTTTGCGCTAAGTAAAGCATTTCATTAATTCGTAGCGAATTCAATTTGGCAATACCCGACAATATAGCGGTTCTCAATTGCGTGAAATACAAACTTAACCCCCAGCCCCTTCCCTGCAAGGTAAGGGGAGTAAGCCTCAAAGCCTCTCTCCTTTTAGGAGAGAGGTTTGGAGAGAGGTCAAAATGTATTGCATTCAAACGAGAAGCGCTATATGCATCGGCTTGCCTTGTTAATGCATCGGCTTGCATTGTTAATGCATCAGGTTGCATTGTTAATGCATCGGCTTGCATTGTTAATGCATCAGCTTGCATTGTTAATGCATCGGCTTGCATTGTTAATGCATCGGCTTGCATTGTTAATGCATCGGCTTGCCTTATTAATGCATCGGCTTGCCTTATTAATGCATCGGCTTGCATTAAAAACATTACGCTTTTACGCAAAACTTTACTGAGTATAGGATTGCAGAAACACCCGATTGCTCGAATCACTGCTGCAAATTACCACTTCTCTGACTCTGAAAGAACGCCTTAAGTAAGTCGGCACAATAAAACCAAACTGTGTGAAGAAAAGTAAACAAGGCTCAAACTCTTTCTCCCCCTGCCCCCTGCCCCCTGCCTTTTTCCAACGATAATTATTTACGCCAACCTACTTAATAGGTGAGAAAAAATAGAAGGGTGGTTATTTCTTGGAGACTGATGCTACCTTAAAGCCACCATTTGATTCACCATCACCGCCAATGCCAGCATACCCAAAATCGTCATTAATCCCGCCGGCATAAACTTGCGTGTTTTAGCCAATCTAAATGCAAAGACGACTACTAAAACGGCAGTAACTAACACTGCTAAAATCGAACCCCAGGTTTGTCCTTGGAGTTGAAAGTAAGCGGCAAGTATTAATAATAAACCGCTAATGCTACCACTTAGGAGCGAAACCTTACTTTTAGCCTGAATGTAACCAATGATGCCACCAGCAATTGCTAATATGCCGTAGGCAAAAGCAGCAATTATACTTAAATTCATTGTTAAAACCTATGTAGATTTTGACTTTACTGCCAAGGTCAGCAGACAATTTACCATAGCTATTTAGCTATACCACACAGTTAATTGATGGAAATCAAGCGATACTAATGGCAAGTTCTTCCTCATATACAAAGGTTCAATATCTCCAACGCCAAGCAGCGTCACTTTTACTGTACCAGTCTGTTCTCCAAAGCGAAGTAGGGATGGCATTTCTGGAACTGTTGCAAGCTATACGTTACACTGATGCCGATGCACGGGGTTCTCTCCAAGCCTACGGCAGTTACTTCCACGCTTTGGCTGCTAGAAATGAAAATTGGGAAGACTATTTAATTACTCAACTTCTCTTGTCTAAGAATCCTTTTACAAAGCTGGCTGAAGTGCAAGAATTTGATGATTTGCCTCCAGCTTTAATAGCAGCAGTTCGCCATGATTTACAAATATTGCAAAGTCTCTATGAATGTAGCAGCGCTTCTTTAAGTGAATGGATACAAGGTGTAGCTCACATGCCGATTTCACCAGTAGTGTGGTATAAAGAGCAAGAATTCGTAGGAGGAGAGACAAAGTTCGCTACGTATCTACAACAGTTAGACAATTGGGGTGATGCTGTAGAAGAGTTAGCAGCTTATTATCGGCAATGTGGCTCTGGTTTATTTGCAGAATATCGCGCTTTACGCTGGCAAGCTGGCCAGTTTATTGGTATTCGGTATTCTGATCCAATTAAGCTGAGTGCGCTTGTAGGTTACGAGTCTCAAAGAGATGCTTTGCTGAAAAATACAGAGTTTTTATTATCAGGAGAAATGGCACTACATGTATTACTTTACGGTAGTCGGGGTTCTGGCAAATCTTCTTTGGTGAAATCTTTGTTAAATGAATATAGCAATCGCAGCCTTCGCTTATTGGAAGTGGCAAAATCTGATTTAAAAGACCTACCAGAAATTGTGGAACATTTACGGGGAGTATCACAAAAATTTATCATCTTTGTCGATGATCTTTCCTTTGAAGAAGATGATGATGCCTTTAAAGCGCTCAAGGTAGTTTTAGAAGGTAATTTAACCGCGCGTCCGCAAAATGTAGTTGTATATGCTACTTCCAATCGCCGCCACCTGATTCGGGAGTTTTTTGTAGATAGACCTACCCCCAAGGATAACGACGAAATCCATGCCTGGGATACGATGCAGGAGAAACTTTCGTTTAGCGATCGCTTTGGTTTAACCTTGACCTTTGAACCAGCCGATCAGAAAACTTATTTAAAAATTGTACAACATCTAGCCGCCCAAGCTGAAATTAATATTACCCAAGAAGATTTAGAATTTCAAGCATTACAATGGGCAACTCGCCATAATGGTCGTTCTGGACGTACAGCACGGCAGTTTGTTGATTTTTTAAAAGCAGATTTAAAACTATTTAATGTAAATAAGGATACATCAAAAAGTTCAGGTTAAAATTAGTTCATTAATGATTGCACTTTTTTGTTACTTACAGAACAATGTTATGCACCAATAATCACAATTAAAGATTTTAGAACGACTATGATACCAACTTGGGAAAAAATGTCTTGTTTCAACAAACATAGCAACGGATTGGAAACCGCTTTTATTAAGTCTTTCTCTATCGTCTTGTAGAGAAGCAGGGCGTAGCCCATTGCGAATTAGTATGAGACTTACTTGTTCTGATAATTTAAATCCGCTAAAAACCAGCAATATGCAATCAGTAATGATCAGCAATCGATTTATATTAGGCATAGTTGCCTTTAGTGTGAGTTTTGGACTTAGCCTCGTCCCAAACTGGGATTTTAATAAAGCCTTTCTCACAGGTTTAATCACTGCCGTTACTATCTATGCAGCAGCATTATTCGTAGATAAGCGACGCAGAAATTATGAAATGTTTATTTTAGGTTCTCTCCGCAAGCGAATTAAAGAAATGGAGGAATTGAAAGCTCGCGTTGTCAGAGAAATAAACCAAATCGAAGAACATCATAATTTATTATATTCAGAGTCACAACAACTGCAAAATCAAGTCACAGAAAGCCGTAATCAAAGGGATAGTTTACATCGAGAATTAAGAACATTTGCCGGACAAAAAAAACAGTTAGAAACTGAAATCGGTAGCCTGCAAACTGAAATTAATAACTTGCAGAAAAATCAAGCAGAATTGAACAACGCTTTTTCTGTCCTGACAGCAGAAAAGCGCCGTCTAGAGTCAAATTGTAATGTATCTCGCAGTGAAATCACCCATTTGCAAAGTCAAATTTCGGAACTTCAGCAGGAGAAACAAGAAATTGAAAGCAATTTAACTCTTTTAGGCAGACTCAAACCCCAATTAGAAGAAAAACTCTACGAATTGAGAATTGCAATTCAAGAGTTAGAAGTTGAGACAACCCAAAAAAATCAATTACTAGTAGCGACAAAAACCGAAAGAGAAAATATCCAAGCTATCCTAAATGCTTCACAAACTCAACTCGCAGAACAAAAAGCTGAATTACAGCAGTTGCAAGGGCAAATTTCATTGTTGCAAGAAGAACGAGATTTATTGCAAAATCAAGTATGGGAATTACTTCAACAAATAGAAACATTCAATCCAGAACCTTTGTCTGATAATTCCCAAGAAAATGATAATGAGTTGTTTCCTTTTTCTGAAATAATGGAAACTACAGAAATCAAAAACACTTCGGAAGTTGATATATCAGATAACCTACCTGAAGAATGGACTAATTTTTTAGAAAATCTCCCAGTATACGAACTAGAAGTATTAAAAGCTATAGTCAAAGAAGATAATCCTAAGGCTGCTATTAAAAAAATTGCCGAAGCAAATATCACTATGCCGAATTTATTAATCGATTCTATAAATGAACGAGCAAATGATACTATTGGTGAATTAATAATTGATTCCAATTCTGAAAGCCCAGAAGTTTATCATGAGTATATGACGCATGTCAAAAAAATGATTTCTGTGTATGAAGACCTCATGGCTAGACATGCTTCATCAAATTAAATTATTATTGCCGTCGTAAGATTAGTAGTAAGGTGAATATCTACCTTACCTACTTGCTGCGTACTTCTGCGTTTAGAATAAAGTAAAGTTTAATACATGGCAAAGCTCAAAATCTCGAAAAAAATCTCCACTGCTTTAATCAATTCTCTTGGTGCGGGGGTAGTACCAAGAGTGGGAGTTGAATATATAGCAGTAGGTCGAGAAAAAGAACTAAAAAGCCTATTACAAAATCTTGATGATATTGCAGAAGGTGTAGCAGCATTTCGCTTCATAATTGGTAACTATGGTTCCGGTAAAAGTTTTTTACTGCAACTAATTCGCAACCGCGCTATGGAGCAAGGTTTTGTAGTAGCTGATGCTGATTTATCCTCTGAACGTCGATTAGCTGGAAGCAACAATGAAGGTGTAGCCACCTATCGAGAATTAATGAGCCATCTAGCTACAAAAACTCGTCCTGATGGTGGTGCTTTAGTCTCAATATTAGAAGGATGGATTAATAAAATTCAACAAGAAGTGGTTAAAGAAACTGGAATGCGTCCGAATGATGATGGTTTTGATGACCAAGTTGAATCAAAAATTAGAGAAGTAGTTCAGTATATTGAAGATTTAGTTCACGGTTTTGATTTTGGTAGCGTGATTATTGCTTATTGGCGCGGCTACCGAATGGATGATGATAATCTAAAAAATGCAGCAATGCGCTGGTTGCGGGGAGAATTTACTACTAAAGTTGAGGCGAAAGCAGCTTTAGGAGTGCGGGTAATTATTGATGATGATAGTTGGTATGACTATATAAAACTGTTTGCGAAATTTGTCGCTGAGATTGGCTATAAAGGACTGTTAATTTTAGTTGATGAAGCTGTACACATATATCAAATATCTACTACAGTCACACGGGAAAAGAACTATAATCGGCTCCTGGCAATGTTTAACGATACCATGCAATGTAAAGCAGAACATCTTGGTATTGTTGTTGGTGGAACAACTAAATTTTTAGAAGACCCCAAACGCGGACTTTTTGCAGACCAAGCTTGGCAAAGACGCACAAAAGAAAGCCGTTTTGTTGCCCAAGCTAATGTTCAGGAACATTTAGGGCCAGTGATTCGGCTAAATCCGTTGAGTGAAGCAGAAATATTGACGCTTCTGCAACGTTTAGCTGAGATTCATGCACTCAATTTTGGGTATGAACAGACTTTGACAAATCGTGAGTTGAAGGAGTTTGTCCAAGAAATTATTAATCGCTTGGGTGCAGAAGCTTTACTTACACCAGGAGAAATTGTGCGAGATTTTATGAGTGTGTTGAATATTCTTCACCAAAATTCAGGAATTGCGTTTGGTGAATTAATTCATGGCTCTAAATTTAAACCTACTGCTGTGGGTAAGGATGCAGATGTGGATGAGGATAATGCAGCCGAATTTAGTTTGTGATGAATGATGAAGACACTGAACTAGAAGAGCAAGCAGATTACTCTACGAAGTTTACTCTTTAGTAATTGGTAAACCTAGCCAATCGCTAAGTTCAAAAAGATTAATATGAATTGTGATAATAGAAATATTTAAAATCCAGATTTAGATATATGCGATCGCTACATCTAAAGACGCGATGTCTACGACGGGCTACGCCTACGCCTAATACCATTTCACTTTAATAATGATACAAATACGCTGGTAAGGGCATGGCAATGCCATGCCCCTACGAGAAATCTATATGTATCAGGATTTTTGTGAATTGGTATAAATCCGAAATATCCCAAACAGCGATCGCTTTTTCCCATCATCTTAAGACACGATCGCCAAAAAATGATAATCTGGCATTTTTCTCTAATCAGTTAAGATAATCTTCATCAATCTTCTTTCCTTTTACCCTTCTCCTTGGAATTATGACGCAGGATGAGTTATTGGTACTGATAGATCGCGCGGTGGCTGAGGGTTGGCAAGAGTTAGACCTGTCGGGACAGGAGTTGACTGAGTTACCAGTGGAAATTGGTAAGTTGAAGCAGCTTGAGTCTTTGATTTTGGGAAAGAAGGTTGAAGGTTATGAACAAGTAGGAGGCCGCGAACTCCATAAGGTTTCAGGCAACAATTTAAAAACGCTTCCACTCGAACTATTGGGTTTGCCTAATTTGCGTAAGTTGGATATTAGTGGCAATCCTTTAGAGAGCATTCCCGATGTGGTAACGCAAATACTACATTTAGAGGAACTTATCTTAATTCGAGTAGAGCTAACTGAAATACCTAATGCGATCGCGAATTTAACCAATCTGACCACCCTTTACCTCAGTTCCAACAAAATTACCCAGATTCCAGAGGCGATCGCGAATTTAACCAATCTGACTTGGCTTGACTTCCGTGACAACCAAATAACCCAGATTCCAGAGGTGATAGCTAATTTAACCAATCTGACTAGGCTTTACTTCGGTTACAACAAAATTGCCGAGATTCCAGAGACGATAGCGAATTTAACCAATCTGACTGGGCTTGACCTAAGTGGCAACCAAATTACCGAGATTCCAGAGGCGATCGCGAATTTAACCAATCTGACTGGGCTTTACCTCTATAACAACCAAATTACCGAGATTCCAGAGGCGATTGCTAATTTAACTAATTTGACTACCCTTCTCCTCAGTTTGAACCAAATTGCCGAGATTCCAGAGGCGATCGCTAATGTAACCAATCTGACTAGGCTTGACTTCCGTGACAACCAAATAACCCAGATTCCAAAGGCGATCGCTAATTCAACCAATCTGACGGAGCTTTACTTCGGTTACAACAAAATTACCGAGATTCCAGAGGCGATAGCTAATTTAACCAATCTGACTAGGCTTGACCTCCGTGACAACCAAATAACCCAGATTCCAGAGGCGATCGCTAAATTAACCAAACTGACGAAGCTTTATCTCAATTACAACAAAATTACGCAGATTCCAGAGACAATCACTAAATTAACCAATCTGATGGAGCTTTATCTGGGTTCCAACCAAATTACCGAGATACCAGAGGCGATCACTAATTTAACCAATCTGACTAAGCTTGACCTCAGTCGCAACCAAATTACCGAGATACCAGAGGCGATCGCTAATTTAACGAATCTGACGCAGCTTGACCTCAGTCGCAACCAAATAACCCAGATTCCAGGGGCGATCGCTAATTTAACCAATCTGACGCAGCTTGACCTCAGTCGCAACCAAATAACCCAGATTCCAGAGGCGATCGAAAGTTTGTCGAAATTGGAAAAACTAGATTTACGGGGAAATCCGCTTCCTATTTCACCAGAGATTTTAGGATCTTCTAATGATGTTGGTTCAGTTGAAGATATTTTCAATTACTTGCGATTACTCCGTAGCGGTGAAGTGCGTCCACTCAACGAAGCCAAACTCTTGCTTATCGGACAAGGTAGCGTCGGCAAAACATCCCTCATTGAACGATTAATCCACAATAAATATGATAAAAATCAACCCCAAACCGACGGACTCAATGTGGAAACTTGGAACGTGCAGGTCAATAGTAAAGGCATCCGCCTCAATGTTTGGGACTTTGGCGGACAGGAAATTTATCATGCCACCCATCAGTTTTTTCTGACTAAGCGCAGTCTCTATCTCCTAGTTTGTAATTGTCGCACCAGCGAAGAAGAAAACCGCATCGAATATTGGCTCAAACTAATCGAAAGCTTTGGCGGACTGTCCCCCGTGATTATCGTTGGCAACAAAAAAGACGAACAACCCCTCGACATCAATCGCAAGGCATTACGCGAAAAATATCCTAACATCCAAGCGATTATCGAAACCTCCTGCCAAGACAATATCGGCATTGATGAACTTCGCACCGCTATTTTGCAGCAAATCGCCAACCTCAAAGAAGTCTACGACCTTTTACCCCTCTCATGGTTTGAGGTTAAACAACAACTCGAATCCATGACTGAAGACTTCATCGACTACGACGATTATCTGTGCATCTGCTACGACAAACAGATTCGCAAACAACAAGACCGTGAGCAACTGATCGATCTCCTCCATCGACTTGGCTTAGTTCTCAACTTCCGCGATCATCCCATCCTCAAAAATACCAACGTCCTCAAACCCAACTGGGTGACAGAAGGCATTTACGCGCTCCTGAGCGATGAAGACCTCAAAACTAAAACCAAAGGCATTTTCACCCCCGCTGATCTCACCCGCATCCTCAATCCAGAGCGCTACCCCACCGAGCGTCATGGCTATCTGATCGGGCTGATGAAAGAATTTGAGCTTTGCTTTGCACTAGAATGTCACCCACCACAATTTCTAATTGCGGGACTTCTGCCTAAAGACGAACCAGACGAAACAAAACTCCAAGGCGAAACCCTCGAATTTCAATACCATTACAAAGTTCTCCCCGAAAGCATTATTTCCCGCTTCATCGTCAACACCCACGAAAAAATCCATAAGCAAATCTATTGGCGCAGTGGCGTAATGCTGCAATATTAAGAAAACAACGAAATCTACAACATCGCTCGGATTAAAGCCGATCCCGAAGATAAAAAAATCTTCATCACCATTAGCGAACGCAAAGAAACCCGCCGCTTATTTCTCGGCATCCTCCGCGATGTCTTCCAAAAAATCCACAAAAGTCTCCCCAATCTCGAAATCACCGAATGGGTTCCCGTTCCCGGCCATCGCAATCATCCACCCCTCGATTACCAAGAACTCCTCGGACTCGAATCAATGGGCGTTCTTGAATATCCAATTGGTAAACTCAAAATAAACATCAATATCCGTCAACTACTTGATGGGTATGAAGATATAAGAACTCGACAAAGACAACAAATAGACAAAGAAATTATTGAATCATTCCCGATTAAAAAACCAATTATGTCAGAAAACATCAGAAACCAAATATTTGTTAGCTACAGTCATGAAGATGCAGAATGGTTAACAGAACTACAAAAACAACTAAAACCCTATATTCGTGCAGAAAGTTTTATCGTTTGGGATGACACCAAAATCAAACCTGGCGCAAAATGGAAAGCCGAGATTGAAAAAGCATTAGCTACGGCTAAAGTTGCTATCCTGCTAGTCAGTCCTGACTTTATAGGCTCTGATTTCATCGACAGACATGAGCTTCCCCCCTTACTCAACGCAGCCGAACAAGAGGGATTAACCATTTTCTGGATTCCAATTAGTGCAAGCTCATACAGAAAAACCGACATCGAAAAATACCAAGCTGCTCACCCTCCAAGTAAACCCCTCGACACTCTAAATAAGCCAGAACGTAATCAAGCTTGGGTGAAAATTTGCGAAGAAGTCGAAAAGGCAATGAAATAGAACCTATGTTAACATTGACCAAATTTAACTTAAATGTTATCGAAATAGGGAGCAAATTAGACATAGAACTAAAGTTTCCCTGTGGTAAAGAGACTTTTTTAACTTCAGAGTTGATCGCATAGGTTGAAACGATTCTCGCCTTTTATTTGATGAAAATTGAACTAGCGATCGCGAGTAAGGATGCAGATGTGGATGAGAATGGCGTAGCAGAATTTGGTTTGTGATTCACTCTTTAGTAATTGCTAAACCTAGCCAATCGCTAAGTTCATAAGCTAGCCAGTCAAGTTCATTACCAAAGAATCAGTTCTCCTCGAATTAATTCAATACGATCGCCCTCTGTCAGAAATCCGAGTTCAATCAATTGATGGTATTCTGCGATCGTAAATCGCTTAGGTGTCACAACATTCATGAGACATCTTTCCAATAGTACTTGTACACTAGCAAAGATCAAACTGACTGCGTTATTTACCGCCGCAGGCTTTCTAATGCCTCAAATTGCTGCCAACAAAGGTACAATGCACGCGGTACGTGAAAACATCCTTTCCATTTGCCACCTTTGAGGTTTAACAATACTTCTCCACGCCGATTGAGATAGCCAAACCATTCACCGTATTCTGCATCAGCAAAGTGTGACCAGGCGTAATCATGCATCTTTTGATACCATTCCCAACATACCTCACGCCCCGTTAAGCGATAGCCCATTGCTAATGCAACCAATGACTCTAGGTGAACCCACCACAGCTTTTGATCCCATTCCAATTGTTGTGGGGGATGACCATCTGCATCCATAAAGTAATACAATCCACCGTACTCGCTATCCCAAGCAAAATTTAGGATATTTAGCACCACATCAACGGCTTGATTAATAGTTTTGGTGTCGTTTTGGCGACGGGCGATATCCATGATGAACCACATCGCTTCGATACCGTGACCTGGGTTAATTAAGCGTCCCTCAAAAGAATCTATGTGGGAACCGTCAGGGGCAACGTTTTCGTACATTAGTCCCCGTTCTTGGTCGAGAAAATCGGTCATCACTTCGCGGACAGTCTCAGCTAAGACATTCTCTAGGGTTTCTTTTGGCAGCAACCATTCCATTTCTAGAGTCAGGTTGGCTAAAATCATTGGTACAGCCAACGATTTCATCGGGCGTGTGCCGGGATAGGTTTTATTATATTTGCCCTTGGGGTTGTCCTTACGGCGTAATACGTTGTTATAAGCCTGCATTGCTACATCTTTGGCCCATTCTTCGCCGCCTGCGAGTGCATATTTACTAAATGCCATCGCTGCAAAGCAATCAGAGAAAATATTGTAAGGTTGAACTAGTGGTTTTCCTTCACGAGTGAGGGCAAAGTACCAGTTACCATCGCTATCTCTGCCATGTTGGGCGAGAAAATTCGCGCCATTGCTGGCAATTTTCAGCCAATTCTCGCGCTTTTCTAGCTGGTTGTAAAGCATGGAAAAAGTCCACACCTGACGGTTTTGCAACCAGATGAATTTGTCTGTATCATAAATTTTGCCTTTGCGATCGAGGCAGGTAAAATAACCGCCTTGCTCCCAATCGAGAGAATATTTTTCCCAAAATGGAAGGACATCGTTGAGGAGAGCGTTTTTGTAAAGTTCAGCGTAGGCGTAGCCCGCCGGAGGCATCGCTTGAAAATCCTGCTCCATAAATTTCCTCCCCTTTTGCGCTAAAACTAACAGCTTAACAGTTATCACATTTTGGCTCGAACATCGAGCGTAGGCGTAGCCCGTCGTAGACATCGCGTCAATCTTTTACAAGATTTAGTCAGCAGCAGTTATACTTCTATCTTGGATCTTGCACCATTCTCAATAACTGTAGAGTATTTTTTTAGATATGAGGTTGTTATGAGTCAGATTGAACGAGTTGCGATCGTTGGAGGAAATCATGGTAATGAGTTAACAGGAATACATTTAGTCAAAAAGTTTCAGCAGTATCCTAATTTAATCAACAGAGTAAGTTTTGAAACTCTGGCATTACTTGGGAATCTCAAAGCTATTGAAGAAGGCAAACGATACATTGACAAAGATTTAAATCGTTGCTTCACCAATCAAGGCTTACAAAATCCCCAACTTTTAAGTTATGAAGATACGCGGGCAAAAGCAATTCAACAGATACTACAACCGCAAAATCAGCCTTTTGTGGACGTAATTGTTGATTTGCACAGCACAACTGCAAACATGGGGTTAAGTCTGATCTTTTGTGATATGCATCCTTTCTTACTTCGGTTAGGCGCTTATTTAAGTTCTATTAATCCGATGGTAAAGATTTTTGTTAATCAACAATCTAGAGAAGGTGGTTTTCTCCGTTCTTTGTGTGAATTGGGTTTTGTTATAGAAGTTGGTGCTGTAGCTCAGAATATTTTAGACGCCGAATTATTTCAGCAAACAGAACAGCTTATTTATGCAATTTTGGATTATTTTGAAGGGTATAACCAAGGTAATCTTCCGCAGATAGACAGCAAGCTTACACTCTATCAATATATTAAGACTATTGATTATCCGAGAAGTGATGCCTACGGCGGGCTGCACCGACGCGGTGAAATTCAAGCCATGATTCATCCCCAGCTTCAGTTTAGAGATTATGAACCTTTGAATCCAGGTGATCCAATGTTTCTGACTTTTGCAGGAAAAGATATTTTCTATGAGGGAGAATCTACTGTTTATCCTGTTTTTATTAATGAAGCAGCTTACTACGAGAAAGGAATTGCAATGTATTTAGCTCAAAAACAACAAGAGGTAGTTTAATTTATTCGCCCTTTTAACCACTCTTGTAGAGAGACACGATATATCGCGTCTCTACCCTTACTCCCTACTCATTAAATAAATCTAAGTCTGTGACAGCACCAACACTGCTAGAGGAAACTAACTTAGCATATTTAGCTAAGATGCCTTTTGTATAACGAGGTGGACGGGGTTGCCATTTAGCGCGGCGACTGGCTAATTCTGCATCGTCTATGTTTATTTGTAACAAGCGAGAATTAGCATCAATAGTGATGCTATCACCTTCTTCGACCAGAGCGATCGCACCACCAACGGCAGCTTCGGGAGCAACGTGTCCGACTACCATCCCGTAAGTACCGCCTGAAAAGCGTCCATCAGTAATTAATCCGACTGCATCACCTAAACCCGCACCAATAAGTGCTGAGGTGGGAGCCAACATTTCCCGCATACCAGGGCCGCCAATCGGGCCTTCGTAGCGGACGATAATTACATCACCGGCTTTAATCTTACCTGCAAGGATGGCATCTAAGCATTCTTCCTCGGAATCAAATACCCGTGCAGAACCAGTAATGCTGGGATTTTTTACCCCAGTAATTTTTGCGACTGCTCCCTCTGTAGCCAGATTCCCTTTCAGGATGGCTAAGTGACCTTGGGCATACATTGGGTTATTCCAAGGACGAATCACATCTTGATTAGTGGGTGGTTCATCGGGGACATCTGCTAAAATTTCGGCAATGGTTTTACCTGTGATAGTGATACAGTCACCGTGAAGTAATCCATGCACCAATAGCATTTTCATCACTTGAGGAATACCACCAGCTTGATGTAAGTCTGTGGCGACATATCTACCACTGGGTTTTAAATCACATAAAACAGGGACACGATCGCGGATAGTTTCAAAATCATCTAGATTAAGTTCTACACCAGCCGCACGAGCGATCGCCAGAAAATGTAATACGGCGTTAGTTGAACCACCCACAGCCATAATTACAGAAATAGCATTTTCTATAGATTTACGGGTGATAATTTGCCGGGGTAACAGTTGATTGCGAATTGCTTCTACTAATACCTTGGCTGATTCTTCGGTGCTATCAGCTTTTTCGTCATCTTCTGCCGCCATTGTGGAAGAATAGGGTAAACTCATGCCCATCGCTTCAAATGCTGAGGACATAGTATTAGCTGTGAACATCCCGCCACAAGAACCTGCACCAGCACAAGCGCGGCGTTCTACTTCCATCAATTCGGTGTCGTCAATTTTACCAGCACTGTATTCACCCACAGCCTCAAAGGAACTCACAACAGTCAAGTCGCGGCCCTGGTAGTGTCCGGCTTTAATTGTCCCACCGTAAACAAAGATAGCCGGGATATTCATCCGTGCCATTGCAATCATTGCCCCTGGCATATTTTTATCACAGCCACCGATGGCAATCACACCATCCATACTCTGACCATTACAGGCTGTTTCAATAGAGTCAGCAATCACTTCTCGTGACACTAGGGAATATTTCATCCCTTCAGTTCCCATCGAAATCCCATCGCTAATAGTAATTGTGCCGAACATTTGCGGCATTGCCCCAGCTAGTTTTATTCCAGCTTCAGCTATGAGTGCTAGTTGATTAATCCCCATGTTACAGGGAGTGATGGTGCTGTAGGCATTAGCCACACCCACAATTGCTTTGTTAAAGTCTTCATCCTGAAAACCTACTGCACGCAGCATAGCCCGATTTGGCGATCGCTGCACTCCTTGTGTGACAACTTTACTTCTAAAATTTTCTGACGAAATTGTTTTTTCACCCATTGCTCTGGCCTCGCTCAAATCTTTGTAAGAGTATGATACGTAGACTTTTTTAAGATGTCCAATATATATTTATTTAAAATTGAGACTTATAAAATATCAAAAATATGGAACTACTACACCTGCGCTACTTTATTGCTGTAGCTGAGGAACTACCATAATTCTTTCCTTATTGGAATAATCGTTACAGCCCTAACTAGGGAGTTACTTTCCAGAAGCGAATCAAGCCAGTTTTTTCGTCATGAATACGCTGTTCGGGTCATGCTGTCAGGTCATCTGAGCGGATTTGCAATCTACTCATCTCCTTAATTTGCTAGAGAATTCTACTCTATAAGGGTTTACAGAATCCCGCTGTGAATAACTTTTACCAAAAACCTAAGTTACGCGACAGAATTATTGCTGCCACTAGCTACACCTTGCGATATAATATCGTACCGCATATAAAACTCATATTTGATTGCCTGAAAAAAACTCAGTACACTTTTATTCCTTTTTACCTGTTCCCCGTTCCCTGTTCCCTGTCTCTACGAGTGATTCATAAATGAAATCGGATTGCTATATTTAACTTAAAATTACCGTTTTAGGCTAAAAAATTACCGTTTTTGGATAGACTCATGCACGAAAAGGTAGTAAACTCTGCTAGGTAAAAAACATAAATTTTCCACTTTTAATTATTACAATGAAATCAGAATTTAACCTAGTAGCAAAGAAACGTTCTCCCCTCCAACGCTTACTCAACTACGGGGACAAATATCGCCCACAAATTTATCAAGCCACAGCCTATTCTATTATCAATACAATTTTAGATTTAGCACCACCTTGGTTAATCGGTGTTGCTGTAGATATATTAGTCCAACAGCAAGATTCCTTTATAGCTAAATTTGGTATTAAAGAAGTAGTATGGCAATTTGCACTACTTTCACTAATCACTGTTATTGTTTGGATATTTGAATCGCTTTCTCAGTACGCTTATGATAGATTGTGGCGAAATTTAGCCCAAAATATTCAACATAATTTACGCTTAGATGCCTACAATCATTTACAAGAATTAGAATCAGCTTATTTTGAAGACAGTAGTACAGGCGGTTTGATGTCTATTCTCAGTGATGATATCAACCAACTCGAAGACTTTTTAAATGGGGGAGCCAATGAAATTATCCAAGTTACTACTTCATTTATAATTTTAATTGGCGGTGCATTCCTAATTCTACCTTTCAATATCACCATAGCAGCAATGCTACCAATGCCTTTTATTCTCTGGGGTTCTTTAATATATCAAAAACGCCTTGAACCTCGTTATGCAGATGTTAGAGAAAAGGTGAGTTTTTTGAATTCACGTTTAGCTAATAATATTAGTGGTATCACCACAATTAAAAGTTTCACTGCCGAAAATTATGAAAGTGCCAGATTAGCAACCGAAAGTGAAGCTTATAAAAAAAGCAACGCTAAAGCAATTAAACTTTCTGCTGCTTTTGTACCTGTAATTAGAATGTTGGTTTTAGTTGGATTTACGTCTTTATTGTTTTTGGGAGGTATGGCAGCATATTCTCGTAAAATATCTATCGGTAATTACAGTGTTTTACTAGTTTTAGTCCAAAGATTATTGTGGCCATTGGTATTTTTAGGAGAAACTTTTGACCGATATCAACGGGCGATGGCTTCTACAAAGCGAGTTATGGATTTGTTAGATACTCCCATAGAAATTACTACGGGAGATATGTCTTTAGCTGTTGAACAAGTACAGGGGGAAGTTGATTTTAAGAATATTACTTTTGCTTATCGAAATAGTGGAACAATAATTAAAGATTTATCTTTATATATTCCTGCTGGAAAAACTATTGCGGTTGTTGGTTCTACTGGATCAGGTAAAAGCACCTTAGTAAAACTATTGTTGCGATTTTATGATGTTTCTAATGGCTCAATTACCATTGATGGGATTGATATTCAAAAGTTAAATTTATCTGACTTGCGTCGCAGTATTGGTCTAGTTAGTCAAGATGTATTCTTATTTCATGGTACGGTAGCAGAAAATATTGCCTACGGTACTTTTGAAGCTACAAATGAAGCAATTATCAATGCAGCCAAAATAGCTGAGGCACACGATTTTATTGCGCAACTAACCCAAGGTTATGAAACAATAGTTGGGGAGCGAGGACAAAAGTTATCTGGTGGACAACGCCAACGGATAGCTATAGCTAGAGCAGTTTTAAAAAATCCGCCGATTTTGATTTTGGATGAGGCGACATCTGCGGTGGATAATGAAACTGAAGCTGCCATCCAACGTTCTTTAGATAAGATTACCCAAAATCGGACAACAATTGCGATCGCACATCGTCTTTCAACAATTCGCCACAGTCATTGCATATATGTGATGGATCATGGTCAAATTGTGGAGCAGGGTAAGCACGAGAATTTACTACTACTTGATGGTATCTATGCGAGTTTGTGGCGCGTACAGTCTGGGATTTAGCTCCACCACTAGCGACTGCGATAAGTCGCTTTTTTAACAGCCAATTTCGTGCAATAATTGAGAACACTTCTTATTTAAAGCTATAGCGGGCTGGGGTACTGACTACTGGAGCGTAGCGATCGCTCCAGTAGGCATCACGCAAGCGCTGACTTGTCAGTTCGCAATCAGAATTGCATCCAGTATTTAGGTGTTCCCTTTTGGGCAACTTGAAAAAGCTCGTTAGTTTCAATCATATATCAGCTTGATAATAACAGTAATTATCATTAAACTATGACAAAAATTCTGACAGATACAGACTGGGAAGAACTGTTGGCAGAAAGTGAGCAAAAGGGTACAGTTTCTATTCAATCAAAGGGGGTTGAAACTATCCGCCAAGGGAAGATTTTTGATGTCTGTAATACATATCATTGCTGGGCAGAATTACTTAGTGGATTGTCTATTTCAATACATGAAGAAGAGTTTATTGATGATCTTGTATGGATTAGAAATAGTTTAGATAAATCTCGATTTGGCTTGAGTTTTTTTCTTTCAGGAAAAGTGAGAATTGAACGCCACGGTTTAACCGACAAGACAGACGAAGCAGTAGGCAGATATTATTCAGAATGTAACTACGATATCAAAGAAACTGAATGGTGGAAAGCCGGTGAGAAGTTTTCACGAATTTATCTGGAAATTGAACCGCAGAAATTTTTTCAAGGTTTTGGCGAGGAAGATTTAGAACAGATACCAATTTCCCTACGTCAAGCCTTAATTGGGGGTAAGGTACAGCCTTATTACCATCAAGGAAAAATAACACGGCAAATGCGGCGAGTGTTACGTGAGATTTTACAGTGTCCCCATCAAGGCTTGATGAAGCGGATGTATCTGGAAAGTAAGGCGGTGGAATTGATTACGCTTCATTTCCAGCAATTCCAGAAGCAGGAAGTTCATGATTGTAGTTTGACTGCAAAGAATTTGAGTGATATTGATAAAATTTACCAAGCCAAAGAAATTTTACTGGGTAATCTAGAGAATCCACCCAGCTTGATGGAGTTAGCACGGCAAGTTGGGCTAAATGACTTCAAGTTGAAGCGTGGGTTTCGTCAAGTTTTCGGCACGTCTGCGTTTAAATATTTGCACGACTATCGACTAGAAAAAGCCAGACAACTTTTAGTCTCAGGAGAAATGAAGGTGGAAGAAGTGGCATTTAGAGTAGGTTTTGATAGTCGCAGCTACTTTGCCTTAGCTTTCCGCAAAAAGTTCGGCTTGAATCCCAATCAATACTTTCAGCATCGCCAGAAATCCGTCTAGCGTTCAGAAAAAAAATCCGTCTAGCGTTCAAATAAAAAATCCGAATCCCCTATGATACATAAACTGCCAGTTTAGTTAGGAAATTTTCTTAATACTGTCAAGTGGTGTGAGGGAGTGTAGGTGAATCAATGAAGTTAGATAAATTGTTTCAAAGTCTGTTGCTGACAGGTGCAGTTGTGGTTTTTATTAGCACTCCTGCTAGAAGTGAAGAAACTCAAGGTGAATCTTCTACTGCGGCATTCAGAAAATCTACATTCAAGGACACCCTTGGAGTTAGAGTTCAGGAGTCTGTCAACAGGAAATCTCCAGTATTAGCTTCTAGTAACAGGAAGCACCGACATTTTCCGTCTCAAGTTGCAAGTTCTTTGGGGAATGCAAAGTCAGAGAAATCAAACAGAAAGATTCTTCAACCCAGTGAGATTGAGCAGATTTCCCAGAGTGCAGAATTACTTGTACAGTCGCCAGCTTCCTCAGAGGTAATACAGGTGACAGGAGTGCAAGCTAATCCCACTGAACAAGGTGTGGAGGTGATTTTACAAACAACTCAAGGCGAACAACTGCAAATCACTAATCGCAGTGCTGAGAATAACTTTATTGCTGACATTCCTAATGCCCAACTGCGTTTACCCAGTGGCGATGCTTTTACATTCCGTTCGGAAAAACCAGTTGCGGGAGTTACAGAAATAACGGTTACAAATGTTAATGCAAATACTGTGCGAGTCACGGTGGTGGGTGAGAAAACTTTACCAACGGTTGAGTTATTTGATGATAATGCAGGTTTGGTTTTTGGTATAACTTCTGCTGCAATTGCGACTTCTCCACCGCAACAGCCCCAAACACCACAAGCTGGAGAAAAGCCAGCAAGTGAAACACCACAGGAGACACCATCAGCAGGTGATGAGCCGATTGAAGATGAGCCGATTGAATTAGTCGTGACAGGTGAGCAAGATGGTTATCGTGTAAGAGATTCGTCAACTGCCACCAAAACCGACACACCTCTGCGCGATATTCCTCAATCAATTCAGGTAGTGCCTCAGCAAGTGCTGCGCGATCAACAGGTGAGAAACCCAAGTGAGGCGCTTAGAAATGTAGCTGGTGTATCCCAGGGACAAAATAGCGCATCTCGCAGTGGAGCTGCGACAATCAACATTCGAGGCTTTGTTGCTACTAGAGATATTCTTAGAAATGGTTTGAGAGACCCTGGGAGTAATATTTTTAATCTAGCTAACATCGAACGGATTGAAGTTCTCAAGGGACCAGCCTCCGTTCTCTTTGGTCAAGGCGAATTCGGAGGCTTAATTAACTATGTCACCAAACAGCCACTCACGGAACCCTATTACTTGTTGGAAGCTTCTGTGGGGAGTTTCAATTTTTATCGCGGCGCTGTTGACCTGACTGGTCCATTGAATGACAGCAAAACAGTGTTGTATCGTCTGAACATGGAAGCTCTCACTACAGAAAGTTTCGTTGACTTCTATGAGGAACAGCAATACTTTGTTGCACCTGTCCTCACTTGGCAAATCAGCGATCGCACCAAACTCACACTAGAAGCTGAATATCTCAATCGCCCACGTTCAAGTGGTAATATCGGTGTCCCTGCTGTAGGGAGTGTGTTGCCAAATCCGAATGGCAGAATACCGCGCAATCGTAATTACACTGAGCCAGATTCAAACGACGATATATCTTCTCTTGCAGTGAGCTACAATCTCGAACATCGGTTTAGTGAAAACTGGGAGCTACGCAATGCTTTTAGATTTTCGCGAAGCGATCGTGATTTAGATGCATTAATCAGCAATGCTTTGGCTACAGATAACCGCACCTTGCTTAGAACAGCCTCATCCTCTGATAGCTATGCACAATTCTTCAATTCTGATACTTATATTGTGGGTGAGTTTATTACAGGTAGCATTCAGCATCAAATTGTTGCGGGGGTGAATCTCACTAGGCAAGAGAGCGGTTTTCTTTTTATTGAGCGCGAAGGTGCTTCAATTGACCTGTTCAATCCTGTTTATGGACAACCCATTGGTGATGAAATTTTAAGAGCAGGTAACGATAGTTCGACCGATACATTAGGTATTTATGTTCAAGATCAGATTACACTGGCTGATAATCTGAAACTGCTGTTGGGTGTACGGTTTGATACATTCACAGGAATTACAAAAAATCTCATCACCAATGCTGAACAAAACCTATCTGGTGATGCCTTTAGTCCCCGTGTAGGCATTGTCTATCAACCCATTGCGCCAATTTCCCTCTATGCCAGCTACAGCCGATCCTTTAACCCAGTCACTGGAGTCACGTTTGAAGGTAGTGCCTTTCAACCAGAACGCGGCACTCAGTATGAAGTTGGGGTTAAGGCAGATTTGACTGATAGACTTTCTGCAACCCTTGCTTTCTACGATCTGACCCGTTCTAATGTCTCAACCGCTGATCCAACACCCGGTAGAGTCGGCTTTTTTATCCAAACAGGTGAACAGCAAAGCCGAGGCATTGAATTCAACATTGGCGGCGAAATTTTGTCAGGATGGAATATCATTGCAGGCTATGCCTACAATGATGCTCAAATCACTCAAGACAATACACTTCCTGTCGGTAACTTGCTGAGAAACACCCCCAGAAATAGCTTCAATCTCTGGACAAGCTATGAACTTCAAGAAGGGGCTTTGAAAGGTTTAGGCATTGGATTAGGACTTTTCTATGTAGGCGATCGACAAGGAGATTTGGCAAACACTTTTGAGTTGCCTAGTTACTTCCTCACTGATGCTGCCATCTTCTACAAGCAGGATAGATTTCGGGCATCCCTCAATTTCAAAAATTTGTTTGATGTTAACTATTATGATTCTGCTGCTAGCAGAACCAGTGTTAATTCAGGTGAACCTTTCACGGTGCAGGCAACGGTAGGGTGGCAGTTTTGACTTCACGGCTTGTGACACCTGCCTCTATAAAGCAAGTTTGCCCTGGGGGATCAACGCAATTGGAGTATCTACAATGAAGTTATATCCCCTACCACTGTCTTCATGTTATTTATTTCTAGCTGGGATTTTAATGGTTGTGTCAATTACTGCTTGTAGCAGTTATCCCGCACATCATTCAAAATCTCAACTCGCTAATTCATTAGAGACCTCATGTCGAATGATACAGCACACAATGGGGGATACTTGTGTACCTAATAACCCTCAACACCTGATCACCATATCGCGCTTTACGTTGGCTAATGCGCTTGTGCTTGGTATTAAACCGATTGCAAGTACCTCAGACTATGAGTACCCTTCGTATTTGAGGAACAAAATAGAGGGGATAGACGAAATAGGTGAAATGTATGAACCCGACCTAGAAAAAATATTGCTGCTGAAACCTGACTTAATTTTAGGTTGGGAAATTGCACGCAAAATTTATCCTCTTCTTTCTCAAATTATTCCTACGGCACTAGGTAAGTGGGAAGGTGGCACTAGATCATGGCGAGAACATTTTAACTTCGTAGCTGAAGCATTAGGAAAACAAGAAGCTGCACAACAAGCTTGGAATCGCTACTACCAGAGAATTCAAAAGCTGAAAATAGCCGTAAGCGATCAATATAAAGATAAAGAAATATCTATAATTGGCGTTTATGGCGGCATGAGAATATATAGCGACACTCAAGACTCATTTGCTGGTTCCATTCTTAACGATATTGGATTGCATCGTGTTAGGAACTCAAATTCTCCTCTACCTATTTCTGAAGAAAAACTAGAAGAAGTCGATGGTGATATTATCTTTGTGATGATTTTCCAAGAAAAGGGAGAAGAAAGCAGAAAAGCTTTTGAAAAGCTGCAACAGAAGCCTCTTTGGCAAACACTTAGAGCCGTTGAGAAAGGTCAGGTATATCTTGTGGATCGTGAGGCTTGGATCGGATCAAACTTAATTGCTGCGGATGCAGTCATTGATGACCTCTACAAATACCTTGTCAACACACCTTAAACCCATGCCCAAACACACGATTTTTATCTGTAAATCCTGCCACTGTTCATCTGAAAAACGACCTTCAAAGCCGCCTTTTGATGGCGATATTTTACTTGATAAATTGAACACTTTATGCGCCGAGCAATTCCCAGATGATGAAGTGGAAATTCAACCAGTGGGATGTTTATGGGCGTGCAGTCAAGGCTGTGTTGTAGCTGCTTCTAGTCCCGATAAACCCACTTATCTCTTTGTCAATCTAACTCCAGAAGAAAGCCCAGCAGCGTTATTAGAATTTATGCAACTGTATATCAAAAGCGATAAAGGAAATGTAGTTTGGAAACAGCTTCCTGAACTGTTACAGTCTGCTATTTTCGCCCAAATACCACCACAAAATGATTCATAATTACGTAATTACGAAAGTCCTATACATTCTAGCTTTAGAGGATTTGAATCTATTGCCAAAATTTAGAGAATTGGTATTACCAGACTGTGCTTAAACTACGCTAAAAACTATCGCCCTCAAGTATGGACTGCTGCAATTTTTACTATCCTCAATAAAATCTTTGACCTCGCACCATCCTATTTAATAAATGTTGTAGTAGAACAAGAAAGTTCGATTATTGCCCAATTTGGCATCACCAATATCATTTGCCACAATTAAAAGCTTTACTGCTGAAACCTACGAGCGATCGCGTGTGTTTTCAGAAAGTGAAGCTTATCGTCGCAGTAATGCCCGTGCGATCGCTCAAATTAATGAGATAATTTCTTGATTAGAGGCTAAGACTTTATCCTAAATGACTATCACCATTTCCCAACAAGCTTACGATGAATTGTGGAACGAGATGCGGACTAATGGAACTAGTCACTATCCTGACCCCAAGGACAAGTTTGATGTGATGCACAAGTTTCCGCAGCCATTAGGACAAGGCTACTGGCGAGAAATTCAACTTAGGGAAGGTTTACATTTAACTATTGCTGACTATGAGATGCGCGATCGCTTGACTGTAGAATTCTCCGATCTAGATACAACTGGTATAGAGTATCACTTTCATCTCTCTGGAGAAAATCAGAGCCGGCAAACTTCCCTTGAGGGTGGAAGATACGGTGTCTACGGAAAAGGTATAGAAATAGAATCACTAGGTGATATTTCCGCCAGACAGCCTTTTTTGGAAGTGATTATCGAGATGATGCCTGAGACATTGTCCTCTCTGGCTGGTAATCCAGATGGGGAAATACCAAAGGAATTGCAACATTTGGTCAGATCATCTGGGAAAGAATGTTACTGTCGTGATGCGATCGCTACACCAGCTATGCAAACTGTTGCCAAGCAAATTATCCAGTGTCCTTATCGTGGAATTGCCAAGCGGGTTTATCTGGAAGGCAAAGCTTTAGAGTTGATGGGAATGTTGCTAGCTGTGGAAACAGAAATTCAAGATGGTGAAAGCAATCTTCATCCATTGACAGGCGATTTAGTAGATAGAATTTATTATGCTAGGGATATTTTGCAACAAAAGCTAGATAACCCACCCAGTTTAGCAGAGTTAGCAAGACTAGTAGGTTTAAATGAATGCACTCTCAAACAGGGTTTTCGTCAGGTTTTTGGCACGACGGTATTTAGTTATCTCCACGGTTATTGCATGGAGCAAGCATGGCAAATGCTTCAGACAGGTAGTTGGAAGGTCGGAGAAGTTGCCCATCTGGTAGGTTACAATGACCTGACTGCTTTTGGGAGAGCGTTTCGGAAAAAGTTTGGCATCCGTCCACGGGATTGTATTAAGAAATTTTCCGTTTGAGCAGAATAAAAATTCCGTTTGAGCAGAATTATCTCTATCTTCACCTTCATACTTCTTCATAAGCTATTTAGGAAAAGTTTCTATTAAGCTTGAAGGTGGGGGAGTGATGGTGAATTTTTTACAACTGGGGCGGCTGCTATTGCTGACAAATGTATTTTTGATTCTAGGAGTGCAAGCAACATGGGCAGAAAATACTAATTCTTCTGGCAATACTCAAATTTTGGTGCAGTCACCAACACCTACATCAGAAATTATCCCAGTCACGGGAGTTAAGGCGAATCCCACTGAAAAAGGTGTAGAGATAATTTTAGAGACACCTCTGGGAGAACAACTACAAATTACAAATCGCAACACCGAGAATAATTTTATTGCAGATATTCCTAATGCTCAGTTGCAGTTACCTAACGGCAATGCTTTCAACTTTCGTTCGGAAAAACCAACTGCGGGAATTACTGAAATAACGGTTACGAATATTGATGCAAATACTGTGCGGGTGACGGTGGTAGGTGAGAACACTTTACCAACCGTTGAGTTATTTGACGATAATGCAGGGCTGGTTTTTGGTATAACTTCTACTGCAACGGCGATGCAGCCACCACAGCCGTTGGAAACGCCACAAGCTCAAGAAAAGCCAGCAAGTGAGACAGTACCGGAAGAATCAGCGACGCAGCAGGATGAGCCGATTGAGTTGGTGGTGACAGGGGAACAGAATGGATATCGAGTGCCAGATGCTACCACTGGAAGTAGACTTGACATTCCATTAATAGAAACACCTGCATCAATTGGCGTAATTACAGAGGAATTTATTGAAGATAAAGCACCCCGACGAGTAGAAGACTTAGCCCCTTACATTAGTGGAGTTACAGCAGGAAATGTTGGGCAGGGTGGACTCTTCACTGATTTTCAAATTCGGGGATTTAGTACAGGTAGCCAAGTTTATATTAATGGGTTACGAGATAATTACCGTTCTTTAATTAGAGACTTTGCAAATATTGAACGTCTGGAAATTTTGAAAGGTTTCTCTTCGTTACTTTATGGAACAGGTTCCCCTGGTGGAGTCGTTAACTATATTACCAAGAAGCCCCAAGCTACTCCCAGTTATAAATTTTCAGCCGATATCGGCAGCTTTAATTTTTATCGTGGTGAGGTTGATTTAACAGGGCCGTTAACTGACGACAAAAATGTACTTTATCGCCTGATTCTGGCCTATCAAGATTCGGATTATTTTGTAGATAACGTTGAAGATAATCGCATTTTTGTTGCTCCTTCTGTGACATTATCAACGGGTGAAGGTGGTTCTTTAACAATTGATGGGGAGTATTACCGACAAGATAAAGACTTTAATACTGGAGCTAAATTCTTTAATGGTCAGTTTTTCTATGACCGCAGTTACACAGACCCCCGCAATAGCCAAATTTACGATCACTATCGGATTGCAGCCTACTTAGATCAGCCAATTAGTAAGGATTGGTCGCTTAATCTCAGCGGTCAGTATTTTAATACACAAAGAGAAGCTAATCCGATCTTTGTTGCACTTGGTTTTGAAGGTGATACTCTAACACGTTTTTACCGAACAATTTTTGATGACTATAATCAATACAATCTGCGAGGTGAAATCAGAGGAAAATTCAATATTGGAGCCATAGAACATAAGTTACTAGCAGGGGTTGAATACAACAAGTACAGTTCAAGGTTCAATGGTGTGAATGCTGGTTTTTTTGGTAGTATTGACGTTGCTAACCCTACTTTCGATGTTCCTATCCCCACCGGACTTACTAATAGGACAGTTGATTTTAGTGATAGCAATTGGGGCGTTTACATTCAAGATTTCATCAAACTTGGACAATTTCGTTTACTAGCAGGTTTGCGTTACGGCGGATTTGAGAATATAAATGGTGGCGTAACTCAACAAGAAGATAATTACATTTCTCCAAGCATCGGGTTAGTTTATAGCCTGACAGATTCAGCTTCAGTTTATACTAGCTTTAGTCAATCGACAGAGCCACAATTTGGTTTACTTTCAGATGGTGGTTTTGCCGAACCCAGAAAAGCTACTCAATATGAAGTTGGTGCTAAAGTAAATCTGTTAGATGATAGATTGAGTGTCACGGCTGCACTGTTTCAGTTGGAACAAACAAACATTGCAGAAAGCGATCCCAGCAACCCTGATTTCAGCATCCTTGTAGGCGATATTCGTAGCCGTGGATTTGAATTAGATGTCACAGGAAAAGTAACCGAGAATTTGAGCCTGATTGCAGCTTATACCTACCTAGATTCAGAAATTACCACAAGTGTCGTCCCTGGTCAAGAAGGGAACCGTCCGATTAATACTCCAGAACACAGCGTGGGGCTGTATGGAAAGTACGACTTTACAGAAGGTTCGCTAAGGGGTTTGAGTTTAGGTACAGGTTTAGTTTATGTAGGTGAAAGACAAGGAGATAATGAAAATACTTTTGAGCTTCCTGGCTACGTGCGAGTAGATTTAGGTGCTGCTTACAAAGTTAATAACCTGACCTTTAGATTAGGTATTGAAAACCTTTTTGATATTCGTTATGCTTCCGGTTCAAACAATCGAGCAAATATTACTCAAGGTTCGCCTTTTGCAATCACCGGGTCAGTTTCAGTACAGTTTTAATTCTATTTGCAGAAGATTCAGTTTAGATTTTGTATAGGTACAATTTTGTGGAACTCTTAAGAAGCTGACTGAAGTCATGAAGACAGCGAAAATACGCCATTGGATAGGTTATTTACTATTAACAGTTTTGGTTTTTGGACTAATTACGACTTGTAGCAGTTATACAGTTCAAAACACAGTTTCTCCTGCTGAAGTGGTAAGTAAAGATTGCCATATAGTTAAACACACAATGGGAAAAACCTGCGTTCCGATTAATCCTCAGCGTATTGTCACTTTTTCTTTACCAACTTTAGGTAATGCGCTTACCCTTGGAGTTAAGCCCCTGGGAAGTACCTTCATTGATATGCTAAGTGAAGATACATATCTAGAAGGTAAAGTAGATACTATCCAATCATTAGGAATTTCTTCACCTAATCTAGAAAAAATTTTACTGCTTAAGCCCGATATTATTATAGGTTGGAACGCGGAAAAGCAATTTTATCCTTTACTTTCAAAAATTGCTCCCACTGTACTATTTGATTGGCGACAAAATAAAACTTGGCGAGAGCTATTTGATTTTGTTACTCAGGTATTAGGAAGACAAGAAGCTGCAAAGCAGGCTTGGGAACGCTATTATCAACGAGTTGAAGAACTCAAAGCAGCTTTAGGCGATCGCTACAAGCACAAGGAAATTTCTCTTGTCTTCTTGGCTCCTGGCGCGATATTTAGCGAAGCTAAGAACTCATTTCCCGATTCTATTCTTAAGGATGTGGGGCTGCAACGTTCCAAAGCACAAGATATTATTGTACCTTATACACAGCTTTACTTTTCTATAGAAGAATTAGAGAAAGCTGACGGTGATATTTTATTCGTGGGAACCTTGAGTAATGATGATCAAAAGTCTCTTGATAAACTCAAGCAAAACCCACTTTGGAAAAAGCTTCGAGCCGTTCAACAAAATCATGTTTACTCTATAAATTACATGACTTGGCGAGGCGGAAATTTGCTTGCGGCTGATGCTGTCATTAATGACCTTTATAAATACCTCGTCAACACTCCCTAACTCTATGCCCAAACACACCTTATTTGTCTGCAAATTTTTCAGGTACAGTAAATAGACATCTCCGAAAAAGATTTAGAAACCTTAAAGTCAGGCGCAGACCTAACCTAACCCCCTACCCCCCTTCCCTTGCAGGGAAGGGGGAATTAAAGCCTCTCTCCGCTTCGGGGAGAGGTTTGGAGAGGGGTCATGCAATTAATTTTCGGAGATGTCTAATTAGCCAAACTGGTAAGATTTGACTTTTGACTTTTAACTTCCGCCTTGCGGTATTACCCCGCTAGCCGATACACAATGACTTTTCCTTTCCAATTTTCTTCTACAAATACCAGATACTCACCATTTGAACGCCGAAAAGCGCGGATGCCGTAGGGTATATCAATCCAGCCACTTTCGCTGCCAACTTCTGGGCCTGGTTTTAACTGTTGTACTTGTGCTCCCGTCTTGGCGTTGTAAACATATACTTCTGCGGTTTTAACTGTCACGGCAAAGACATAATCTCCCGCCACACTCATCGCGGCTGTAGATACTTCGCGTTTCCCGGTGGTGTCGTAAGGAATTACAATCCGCCAGCGAGGAGTACGATTTCCTTTACTCCAATTGTCAAAACGGGCAATCTCAGATCCAGCAACTCCAGCATCGTCACCGAATGCAGGGTGATCTACTGTAAAGCCTGACAAATACATAGTATCTGTTTGGGGGAAATATTCGATCCGCCGCAAGTCGTTAAATATGTTGGGAGTAGTTTGCTTTTCCATCGAACCATAGCTGTATATGGGGTTGCCTTTAGCATCTATTCCCTGTAACGGATAATGTCGAATGCCATCTTCTGTTCGCAAAGCTTTCCAAACATCTCCTTTGCTGTCTACCCACCACCCGCCGATATAGGGATAATCTTTGCTGGTATCATATTCGTTCTTTTCAAATTTGCCATTACCGTTGCGATCGCGCCAGATCCATTCCCCTTTCTCTGGTTGATGCGGTGGCCAATTTCCGGTGATAAATGGTTTATCTGCGCCATTGCTACCGACAAACATTCCGGCTGGTATGGCAACTTTGCCATCTGTGTCTGGATTAAAACGATATATTTGCAGAAAGCTGTTATACATATCTGTGAGGAACAAGAACGGCTTCCCTTGGATGCGGCGAACAAAGGTTCCATCTGGCGATGTATGCAGACGGGGATCTTGAGGATATTTGAAAGCATTTAAGGTGTAGGCTTTGTAAGTCCATTGCTTACCAGCAGGCTTACTGTAATCCATTAGATAGTGTTCTTGTTTGGTGAATAAATCTACACCATCAGTTTTAGGATCGGCATCTGCATTATCGACGAATATTAATCCTAGCGATCGCCATATTAGTTTTCCCGATGGCGAAAATTTCCGCAAATCTGTTCCTGATTTGTTGAAACCATTACTATTTATATAAATATTGCCGGAAGCATCTGTACCAACTCCGGTAAGCCCGTAAAGTTTTAAATCTCGAACTTCACCAGGAACTCCTGCATAGATACCGCCTTGAGAGCCGAAACTACCCACCTGCGTCGGCTTATCTTTGATGTCATAAATCAACATTTGCTGACGCGGCCCATTTTCTGCCACTAACAGCTTACCTTGATGATTAATTGCGATCGCAGTTGGTTCAACGATATCTGCAATCTGTTGGGGTAATTGCTTCCCACTCGGCAAATAATGAAGAATCTTGGCAGGCTTACTACCATTTTTGCTTTGAATAATCCACAGATTTTTTTGTAGATCAATAGTTATTGCTCCCGGATTAGCAACGGTAAAGGTTCGTAGTTCCTTCATCGTATCAGTATCATAGACACGAATCTGGTTGGTAGCAAAATCACTCACATACAACTCGTTACCCACAGTTGCTAATCCAGTAACTTCACTTTTAGTACTGGTAATTAACATACTTTTATCCCAGCCACGCCCTTCAGGAAAAGGTGCTGGTTTTCCCGACAAATCATAGCGTCTAACGCAATGCCAAGTTGTTCCTTCTGCTGGGTAATCTTCATTGGTTTTGCCCCTCGATCCCTGAGTCATGGCAATGTAA
The DNA here is from genome assembly GCF_014698505.1 of Nostoc foliaceum FACHB-393. GTDB lineage: Bacteria > Cyanobacteriota > Cyanobacteriia > Cyanobacteriales > Nostocaceae > Nostoc > Nostoc foliaceum_A. Next base: position 54,779 of record NZ_JACJTD010000019.1, read on the forward strand.
ATATATTTACTATTTGCTGTTACAGCTTTGCCACCTCCACGACTCCAACCGTGAGTATCCCCAATAGCACCAATAACCTTACCATCCTTATATATGGCTGCTTCCATTCCCGCTTCATCCCAATGGCTATTAGTATAAACTGTGCCATCAGAGGCAACATACATTGCCTCAATATTGTTTTGTACCCGCAGATTTCCACTGCCAATCGTGTTACCTATCCACGATGTTTTATAGGTAGGTGTGGATGTTCCCGTATTGTTTTGTACTAGCAGATTTTCACTGGCAATAGTATTACTTATCGAGATTTCTTTGTGTGTAATTGTGGGTGTTTCAGTATTGTTTTGTATCGACCTTTCATTGCCAATAGTATTACTTATCGACGATGTTTTGTAGATAAGCGTGCGTGTTCCACTTGTCGCCCAGTCTGTTGTAATTCCAAGAGTAGTAACAATTACTCCAACAGTCAGACTTAGTAAAAAGTTGAAAGTTTTACTTTTTTGTATATATCTAATCTTAAATATTTTTTTGAGGTGCTGGTTGAGTCGGTGACGGAGTTTTATTAACTGCGTCAGTAATTTATTTTTCATATATTTTTTAAGCTTTTAATTATTTATATACAATCATTTTTTCGGTAATCCGCAAAAAATATAACTATTTTGAAGTGGCTAAGATACAGGCTATCCATAGACATCACATTTAATAGCAAGTTTTACATAATCTTTATAAAACTCACCTGATTATTTGAATTTCCAACTAATATATTTAAGTATTAATATTTACCTATTGTTTAATAAAAATGGTAAACATTAATACAAAATACTTCTAAATTTATTAGTTTTTATCAACTTTTTTCTCTCCCTATATAGCATTCATCTTTCTTGATTGGTAGGTATCATATATGTCTAGCTAAGTGTTGTTTAGTTACTAAAAACACAGTTTCAATTCCTTGTTGACGTTGACATATAAATAGTTTATAAATTGGTGTTCTATACAAAAGCTCTTATTGATAATGTATATTTGAAAATTTTAGTGATTCCGGTTTGGATACAGATGTAGACGCGCACGACTGTGCGCCTGTTTTAATATATTTATAGGAAATACATCAATGGGAAATAAATCAGAAAACTTTGCTTCATCGTCTGCATCTATTCTCACCCTTGGATTGGGCTGGTTTCCCAAAAGTCCCGGAGGACTAGAAAGGTATATTTATGAACTAACTCATAAATTAGCAGCAAATCAAGACCAGGTTGAATTATGCGGAGTAGGTCTACCAGAGGCGGAAATAAATTCGCCGATTAAGCTGACTAATTTGGCTTCTGTTGATAGTGCCATTTGGCAAAGATTATGGTCGATTCGCAATAATTTTAAGAAAACAAGAACAAGCAAACCAGATGCTATTAATTTGCACTTTGCACTATATAGCTTTCCTATTTTGGATATTTTACCAAAGGGAGTACCAGTTACTTTTAACTTTCATGGTCCTTGGGCTTCTGAGAGTCAGCAAGAAGTGGTTAATAAAAACCTTAGCCTTTTAATCAAGCACTGGCTAATAGAACAAAACACCTATAATCGCTGCGATCGCTTCATTGTTTTGAGCAAAGCATTTGGTAAAATTCTACATGAGAAATACCAAGTACCGTGGAGCAAAATTAATATTATTCCTGGTGGAGTTGATATAAACTGGTTTCAGCCAAATTTATCACCCCAAGAGGCTTGTGCAAAGCTAGGCTGGCCTAGTAATCGGCGGATAATATTTACATCCCGCCGCTTAGTACATCGAACCGGTGTTGATAAACTATTGCAAGCACTGGCTATAATTAAGCCCAGAATACCAGATGTTTGGTTAGCGATCGCAGGTCGTGGTCACATCCAAGCTGCACTACAACAACAGGCTACAGAATTAGGACTAGATGACAACGTTAAATTTTTAGGTTTTCTACCTGATGAGCAATTACCTATAGCTTATCAAGCTGCTGAATTGACTCTCATGCCTAGTCAATCTTTTGAAGGGTTTGGATTAGTAATAATCGAGTCTCTAGCCTGTGGTACTCCTGTTTTATGTACTCCAGTTGGGGGAATGCCAGAAATTTTATCAGAATTCTCACCCGATTTAATTACTACTTCGACCGAAGCCTCGGCCATTGCTGAAAAATTAGAAGATGTGCTTTTGGGAAATATTTCTATACCTTCACGAGAAGCCTGTCGCCAGTACGCCACCACACACTATGACTGGAATCAAATCGCCCAACAAGTACGGAACATTTTATTAGCTTAAACAAGTGATTGTAATAGCTGGCTTTTTAAGTTATGTGGAAAAGTTCACCAAAAACCTAACCCCCTAACCCCCAACACGTCGCGGGAAGTGGGAAAATTCAAAGTCTCTCTCCTTTTAGGAGAGAGATTTAGAGAGAGGTTTTCCAGATGCCATGTAATAGATATTAAGGGCACTACGCGCGTCAAAACTAGCTAAAATAGAGGTTTTATGAGAATTCTTTTCTTAGACCAAAGTGGTAAACCAGGCGGTGCCGAATTATGTTTAATAGATATTGCTAAACCTTATGGCGATCGCGCTTTGGTAGGTTTATTTGCAGATGGTTCATTTAAAGATTTACTACAACAAAATCATATCCCCGTGGAAGTTCTCGCAACTCAAGCAATCCAAGTTCGCAAAGAAAGCAGTTTGCTACAAGGATTCAAGAGTCTAGGACAACTTGCACCTTTGATTACTAAGATAGTTAAAAAAGCCCGTGAATACGATTTAATCTATGCCAATACCCAAAAAGCATTAGTTGTAGGAGCATTAGCAAGTTTTTTCAGCCGTCGCCCTCTGGTTTATCATTTACATGATATTCTTTCCACAGAACATTTCAGTCAAACTAATCTTCATGTTGCTATTAACCTAGCTAATCGTTTTGCCTCATTAGTAATTGCTAATTCACAAGCTAGTAAAACCGCCTTTTTACAAGCGGGAGGAGACCGAAATATAGTTGAAGTTGTCTATAACGGCTTTGACCCAAAAATTTATCAACCTGATGAGTCTGACATTAATAAATTACAGCAACAGTTAGGGTTAGAAGGAAAATTTGTAGTCGGACACTTTAGCCGTCTTGCACCTTGGAAAGGGCAGCATATCTTAATTGATGCCCTAGCCAAATGTCCGCCAGAGGTGATAGCAATTTTAGTGGGTGATGCACTGTTTGGTGAACAAGATTACGTCCAAAAGTTACACCAACAAGTTGCTGAACTGGGACTAGAAAACCGCGTTAAATTTTTAGGATTTCGTTCTGATATTCCCCAGTTAATGTCAGCTTGTGACTTGGTAGCACATACCTCTACTGCCCCAGAACCTTTTGGTCGAGTGATTGTAGAGGCGATGCTATGTGGAAAACCTGTAGTTGCAGCAAAAGCTGGAGGTGTAATGGAATTAGTAGAACATGGACTTAATGGTTTTTTAGTGACACCAGGAGAATCCCAAGAACTTGCACAAGTAATTATCACCTGTCTCCAGGAGACGGAAATAACTGCAACTATAGCCAATAATGCTAGGACTACTGCTAGTCGGCGTTTTGATGTTGCAATTATTAATCAACAAATTGCCCAACTACTATCCGACAGATTATAATTACCTGATTAATCTAATCTACCTAGATACAACAGCAGAGTCTGTCTCATGCAAATGGGATTTATCAGTTTGGTTTTGCAAGTAACGATAGAGACGATTCAGGGCATTTACATGAGCATAAGCTGCGGCTACTACAATATCAGTATCAGATGCTTGTCCAGAGAATATCCGCTCTTGATGCTTCAAACGAACTGTGACAGTTCCCAGTGCATCAATTCCTCCAGTCACAGATTGGACGGAAAATTCAATTAGTTGATTGGGAATCTGCACCAATCGATTGATTGCTTGATACACCGCATCCACTGGGCCTGTGCCTACACTCGCATCTGTGAGAATTTTGCCCTCAGGAGTGACAATTGTGATGGTTGCAGTTGGACAAGTACAGTCACCGCAGATTACCTGGACGTGTTCGATTTGGAAGCAACTTTCTATTTGAATCTGCGTCTCATCTCGAACGATCGCTTCTAAATCCCAATCTGAGATTTCTTTTTTCTTATCGGCGACTTCTTTGAACCGATTGAAGGCTTTATTCAAGTCTGCTTCATTCAGTTCAAACCCCAATTCCTTCAGCCTTGTACGGAAAGCATTTCGTCCAGAGTGCTTGCCCAAAACAATGCGATTTTCTGGCAAACCGATCGCAGCAGCTTCCATAATTTCATAAGTCTGGCGGTGCTTGATGATCCCATCTTGGTGAATACCAGACTCATGGGCGAAAGCGTTTGCTCCCACGATCGCTTTATTGGGTTGAATCAACATTCCAGTTAATTGAGAAACCAAGGATGAGGTTTTATAAATCTCCTGAGTCTTGATATTAGTCAGGGGTGTATCGGCATCAACCGGACGATTAAAGTAAGGATTGAAAAAGGGTTTGCGAACCTGCAACGCCATGACAATCTCTTCTAAGGCTGCATTGCCTGCTCGTTCCCCAATGCCATTAATGGTACACTCCACCTGACGCACACCATATTCAATTGCTGCCAAAGCGTTAGCTGTCGCCAAACCCAAATCATTTTGGGTGTGAATGGAAAGAATCACTCCATCGATATTAGAAACATGTTTTCGAATTCCCTGAATCAGATTTCCGATTTCTTTGGGTGTGCAGTAACCAACGGTATCAGGGATGTTGATTGTAGTCGCACCTGCTGCGATCGCCGCCTCCAAAACTTGATACAGAAACTCTGGTTCAGTGCGACTCGCATCCATTGGTGAAAATTCTACATCGTCTACAAAGGACTTAGCATAGGCAACCATTTCTGATGCGATCGCTAATACTTCGCTACGAGACTTTTTCAACTGATATTGCAGGTGAATATCAGAGGTAGAAATCATCGTGTGGATTCTCGGACGAGCCGCACCTTTCAAAGCTTCGGCGGCGGCGTGAATATCCTGGCGAATGGCTCTAGCTAAACTGCAAATGATTGGCCCACCAGGTATTCCGACTTGTTCAGCAATGCTTTTAACAGCTTGAAAATCTCCCGGACTAGCAACGGCAAAACCGGCTTCAATCACATCGACACCAAGGAGAGCTAGTTGATGAGCGATCGCTAATTTCTCTTCTACATTGAGGGTTGCGCCCGGTGACTGTTCGCCATCCCGTAGGGTGGTGTCGAAGATGATAACTCGGTCTGGTTGAGATGCGATGCTCATAACTGTCTCCCGTGGTATTGAAGGGATGTTTCAAAAACTTACTTTGGATATTGTATACAATTTTTTGGATTTTGTATACAATATTCAATATGAACTTAAATGACTTAGCAGCCAATGTGCTGCAACAACAACGCAGTACCCCAGATTTAATTGCCGATGCTTTGCGGGAAGCGATTCTGCGCGGCATTTTTCAGGAAGGACAATCCTTGAGACAGGATGAAATCGCCACTCAGTTTGGCGTTAGCCGCATTCCCGTGCGCGAAGCCCTCAAGCAGCTAGAAGCAGAAGGATTGGTGACACTGCATCTAAATCGTGGTGCGATCGTATCGGTGTTGACAGCACAAGAGGCGCAAGAAATCTGTGAGATTCGTAGCGCCTTAGAAGTGAAAGCGATGCAGTTGGCAATACCTAAGTTCAGAGAAACAGATATAGAAAAAGCTGCTGTGATTTTGGAAGCTACAGATCAAGCAACTGATGCAGGTGTGTTGGCAAAACTCAACTGGGAATTTCATGCGACACTGTACGCCACTGCTGAACGTCCCCGGTTGCTGGCGATGATCAAAACTTTACACGTTAATTGCGATCGCTATGTCCGGGTACAATTAGCACAGATGGATTATCAAGAGCGATCGCAAAAAGAACACTATCAACTCCTAGATGCTTGTCAAAAGCAGGATACAAAAACTGCTGTCAGGTTACTGAAACGACATATTGACACCGCAGGAGAACAGCTAATTGCATACTTGCAGCAAATTGCTCAAAAACGCTGATTCTTGTTGGAACGAGATGATCTAGCAGAACAGATTAAACCGGAAATTACCACTATCCTGTTCAACAAACCTCTCCCTACCTTGAACTAAAGTTCAAGTCTATCCCTCTCCGACTCGGAGAGGGACGGTTTTACATCGTAAAACCAGGGAGAGGTCTTTTTAAGTTGTTCAGAGAAATAAATCGGATCATCCATGAAAAAACTGATCCAGCGTATTAAGAGATTGCTCCAACGTATCTTCAAGAGTTTTGCATCCACTCCTCAGCAACCATCACCCTTAATAAATTCTCGCCCGTTAGACACTTCTATTCCCAGTGTTTCACCTCGATGGGAGTCTGGTTTAGTGCTTGTATGTTCCCAATGTGCAAACGAGCAATCAGGCTCAACGGCTTCCGAAGACTTAGAGAATTGGTTGAAATCTCGTCTGAAACTTGAGGGATTATGGGGTAAATTTCGGGTGGTTAGCACCAGTTGTTTAGGAGTTTGTCCAAAATCCGGCATTACTGTCGTTATTGTAAGTAATGGAAGTGGCGGTAACAGTCCATGCTTAATTGTAAATCCTCGGAGCGATGTCTACGACGGGCTACGCCTACGCGAACTTCTTTACTCACGCATCAAACAGAATAAAGATTGATTTTGCAGCTTTACTAACGCTGAGATTAGGATATTTATTTCACGAAATTATTGAATGCAAAACTGTGTTTTTTCTTACACAATAGTTCGGTTAAGTGGCAAAGCAAAAAGGGATGAATTAAAATATTCACCCCTTAGCTTTTTCCCATAAGAGAAATGAAGAATACTTATCCAAATCTCATCTCTAAACGATTACTACTTTAAGCGAGGTATATTTGGTATTACCAAAGTACTTGAGGAATTAGTGCTTCGGGCATTAGTGCTTGAGGAAGCAGTAGTTGGGGAACTAAGATTCAAGAAATCGATGAGTTTGAGAGTACGTTTACGAATTTTCCAGCGCCCATTTTTATTGATAACTTCATCTTCATAAGTACCATTAGCAACATCAATGCTGGTTTCCGAACGTTTGTGAGTTGCATGGAGGTAAGAGGTCATCGTTGCTTGATTATTTTGAACTGAAATATTTATCGTACCTATCAAGTGTTGGGTAGCTGTATAACCATTTCCTTCGAATACTGAATAGACAAAATCTGCCCAAGAATCTGTTCCAAAACGTGTTTCACTCGCCCCATCAGGAAAAATGGCAGTGAGGACTGCATCTTGAGTAAAACAATCCCGATAAATATTCTTTCCCTCTAGGAGATTTCCTCTACCAATAGCATCAGTTCCTAACGCGTAACAAGATGTTAATTTTTGAATTTCTAATTCTGCGTTAGGTTGAGATGCACTTGCTAGTTCAAACTTACCTCCAATAAACAGCACAAGAGTGACTGCAAGCACAATCAAAGTTATACGATTTAACAAAAACGAGATAGCCTTTGGAACTATTCGCCCACTTTCTCTTCTCTTTTCCACAGGATGACCACCTTAATTTTTATAATTTTCGTATCTTGTACTTGCTGTAAACTCAAGTTTTTGCGGGACTTGTTAGCTCATAAAAACTTGGCTAAAATTATTGGGAATTTAGCGAGAGCTTACTTTGATATCAGCTAGTAAATTAATTTACTAGTAAACAAGAAAAATAGTACAAGATTTGATGTATGTAATTATTTATAACAGATGAATGATGAAATTCTGAGTATTAATTATCACTGTATTTGTGTTGATTTGATTAAGTAATTAAAGTTATCATTTGCATAGTTTTATGAAAAAGTAAATAACCTTTTCTTACAAATAAAATAGAATTACTATAGCAATATTTAAACATTTGTGATATGAAAAATACACGACTTATTTGAAAAGTCGCGTATCTGCGGATATAGCTTTGCTAATGCGTCTCTAGCATGAGAAATTATTCTCCCAAAACGGGAATAGAAATTATAAATTCTGTTCCTTGTCCCAACACTGATTCACAAATCAAACTTCCACCGTGATTTTCTACTATAATTTGGCGACTAATAGATAATCCTAATCCTGTACCTTTTCCTACACATTTAGTAGTAAATAAATTTTCAAATATACAGGCTTTAACCTCTTCTGACATCCCCTTAGCATTATCTTGAATCTTAATTATCAGATTATTATCTTCATCTATCTTAGTGAAGATAATAATAGTATTAGGGTGATTGTCTTGAATTTCTATAAAACTACGACCAATATTTGCTTCTTCTAAAGCATCAATTGCATTTGCAATAACATTCATAAACACCTGATTCAATTGTCCTAAATAACATTTGACTAGTGGGATATTTCCGTACTGCTTAATGATTTGAATTGCCGGACGATTATGATCAGCCTTTAGGCGATGCTGTAAAATCAATAAAGTACTATCAATACCTTCATGGATATTAGCTAATACTTTAGAGGTAGTATCAGCCCGTGAAAAAGTACGAAGGGAAGTACTAATGTTACGAATGCGCTGTGTCCCTACTGTCATACCATCAATCATTTTTGGTAAATCTTCTAGCAGGAAATCTATATCTATTTCTTCGGCTTTTTCTTCAATTTCAGCACCAGGATTTGGGAACTTTTCTCGGTACAGTTGCAGATGCCCTATTAAATCTTTAACAGTATCTTTTGCTTGGACTATACTACCTGCAATAAAACCAACTGGATTGTTTATTTCGTGTGCTACACCTGCAACTAAATTACCCAAAGAAGACATTTTTTCACTTTGGATAAGTTGTAGTTGTGCCTCTTGGAAATCTTTTATTAACTGTTCTAATTCTCTAGATTTGTCTTGTTCTCTTGTGTACAATCGGGCATTTTGTATGGCAATAGCCATTTGAGAAACCAAGACTTTTAATACCTCTACCCTTTCTGGGACAAAAGCTCCTGATGATATCTGATTTTCTAAATAAATAATACCTGTAAGCTGTGATTGGTAAATAATGGGCAAGCAAAAGATTGATTTTATTTTAGATTTTTGAATATAAATATCAAGGTTAAAAGGTTCTGTAGCTATTGCATCATTTAATACAAGATATTGCTGAGTTCGAAAAACGTAATTAATTACAGATAGCGGTAAATCCTGATAGGTTTCAACAGGAATAGAGCGTAAAACTGTCACTACATCTTCAGTAAGATTTCCAGAAGCTTCGATATATAGTTGATTATCTTTAAGTAGAAGTAGTACTGCTTTTTGTGCAGCAGCATTTTCTAGTAAAATTTTGATTAGCTTGCTCAACAAATTTTCTAAAATAATTTCATTGGTAATCGCTTGCGAAAACTTGATGAATGCATTAAAATCCAAAAAATCACTCAAACTGCTATTAGTAGTCGTGGTAGTGGTAAGGTGAATTGTATCTATTTTTGAAGTAGTAGTTTCTATCGTATTAGTTTGTCCTACTAGAAAAACATACTTTGATTCTAAGTATTTAACTTTAGCGATCGCACCCCAACGAATATAGGCATAATAGGCTTTAGTTATATAAGTTTGATGAATTAACTCTTTACCTAGAGACTGATAAAATTTTCCTGCTAACTCATAAGCTAAAGCTTCTTCTTGAAGAAAACCGTTTTCTTGAGATTTAGTAATAGAGTTCTCATAGTAGTCCATCGCTTCCAGCTTTTGACCTAAAACCTGATACCGTTCTGCCTCCACGAGATAAAATCTGTGTAAGTGATTCGTGGGAGCATGAGTAGCCCAGAGTTCCATCTTTTGCTGATTAGCTTGGATTTTTTCTAGAATAGTTTGCTTCTCAGACTCTTGAGCAGTATGATAAATTGCCAGGTGGGCTAAAGAATCGTAAAAATAGAACAATGGAACAACAAACAATCCTGTAACACCACCTAAAGATTTCTCTGCGATCGCAGCATTTTCTACAGCCTTAAAATACTCTCCAAATATGTAAGAAAGCATTAGTTTATTAACAAATAGATGGTTAATTGTGTAAAGGTCATTTACTTGCTGATGAATTGGTAGCATCCTTTGCTCGTCGTAGGCTTCTCCAATTAAACAGTCTACCTTTTCAAAATTTCCTTTCAAATTCAACACTGTTTGCAAATATACTAAGTTCCAAGTTAAAGCTACTTGTTGATTGATTTTTTTCAGCGATTCACAATAAGCTATCAGTTCTTTTTCTAGAACCCAAAGTTCCTTACCCAGCCAAAATGAATGATAAGGATAAATGTAACCACAATAACCAGCATATTCTAAATCTCCAGTTTCTAGACCACTAGAATATCCTGCTATTGATGTTATTAATGTTTCCCTAACATGCTCTTTCCAATGCATAACATGAGCGCTAACAACCGTTAAAATCTTAGCCTTGAGTTCTTCAGCATTAAATTGTGACACCAGACGTGAAGCTAATTTACCAAATTCATAGCCAGAATCAATTTCTCCTTGAACTCCACAAAGGAGCAATCCATAAAGGCTATAACCATAGGCAGATACAGCCGTATTGCCATACATTGAGGACAAATTGACCATTTTACAGACAATAATTGGCATCATTGCAGGAGCAGTTTGAAAAGCCGCAGGAAGAACTCCCATTAAGATTCTCATGGCTGCAATCTTGTTAGGATCGGTCATTAATGGTAAGTCAATTAAATCTGCAATGGCTTTCCCTTTCAAAGAAGCAGCGATTTCATCCATCCCCTGCTGAATATCAAATGATGTTGGTTCACTTGGAAAACTTATTCCTAACAATTTCAAAATTGATACTGCTATTTTGATAGCTTCCAGTTGTTTGCTTTGAATGATAGAAGCGATAATCTGTACTTCATAGACTTTCACTTTATCTAAAAGGATTTTGGCTTCTTGCTGCACCACCTCAGACCATTGTTGCATCTGCTCAAAATTACCTCCCAGATAGGCTGCCTCTGCCGCTCCTTCATATAAACCTATGGTTAGGGTATATTCAGTTTGCCAAGCGTCTATATTTAAAAGTTCTATCCCATTTGTGAAGTATTTAAGAGCCACTTCGTAAGCTGTAGAAGCTTTAGCTTTTCTTCCTGCAATTAAATTTAATTGCGCCAATTCAGTTTTTTCAGATTGCTCTATCAGGTTAACAATACCTACATTCAACTGATTGACGATATCAAAAATGTTACATTCTATTTCCTCCTTAGGTATATTATGGAGAAGCAATTGCCCAATCTTCAAGTGAGTCGACTTCTTTTGTTCTTCTGGAATCAAAGAATATGCTGCTTGTTGTACTCTGTCATGTAAGAACTTGTAACCCACACGTGAGGTATCGAAATTGAAATTAACCGCTTCTTCTTGATTAAAAACTAAAGGAATACGGTAAGCTTCACTTAAAGGCAAGATTAATCCCGCTTGCAAAGCCGAGTGTAAATCATTTGCGGTCAATGAAGCTGATTTTTCATTGACTATCGATAAAACATCCAGACTAAATCTATCACCCACACAAGCTGCTAATTTCAAAACATCTTGGGTAAACTTTGGTAGTTTTTGAACTCGGCTTGCAACTAATTCAACTACATTTTTATCGGTAATTCCAATTGATTGGATATCTTCTAGACTCCACTGCCATTTAGCATTAATGAAATCAAATGTTAAAACTTTTTCTTGATGAAGTGCTTGAATTAGTTGTGTTACAAAAAATGGGTTGCCACCTGTTTTGTTAGAAATTAATTCAGCTAGTTGGATAATTTGATTGTCTAATACTCTGTTTTCGGAATCATAATTAACTTCTGTGTCCTGTAGAGTTTCTGCAACTAACTGAGTCACATTCCCTAAATTTAAAGGTTGCAAGACAATATTATTGACAACTGTGCCACTATTTTTAATTTCTTCTATTTTTTGGATTAAAGGATGTGCCGGACTAACTTCATTATCTCTATATGCCCCAATAAATAACAGATATTTGCTGTCTGTATCAGTTATGAGCAGTTGAATTAAATTCAAGGTAGCTGAATCTGCCCATTGTAAATCATCTAAAAATATGACTAAAGGATGTTCTTTTTGGGTAAAAACTTGGATAAATTCTTTAAAAACACGGTTGAAGCGATTTTGTGATTCCGTTGCACCAATTTGGGCAATTTCAGGCTGTGTACCAATGATTAGCTCTACTTCTGCAATTACCTCAGTAATAACTTTTCCATTTGTTCCTAAAGCTGATAGAATTTTATTCCGCCATTTTTCTATTTTTTCATTATTTTCAGTCAGCAAATACCGCATTAAATAAGCAAAAGCTTGAATTAAAGAAGCATAAGGGATATTTCGCTTTAATTGATCAAATTTACCAGAAATAAAGTAACCTTGTCTGCGAGTAATGGGTTTATTAACTTCGTTGACTAGAACTGATTTGCCAATACCAGAATAACCAGAGACTAGCATCATTTCACTAGTTCCAGATGTAACGCGCTCAAATGCGGCTAAGAGTTCATTAACTTGTTCTTCACGACCATATAATTTTTGTGGGATTAATAACTGGCTTAAGATATCTAAACGACCTGGAACAAAATCATTAATTGTACCCTTAGTTTCTAACTGGTTGAGACATAGTTCTAAGTCTGCTAATAATCCTGTGGAACTTTGATATCTGTCTTCCGCATTTTTCGCCATCAACTTCATGACAATTTCTGAGACGACGGCAGGAATTTTTGGATTTAATGTCTGCGGTTTTATTGGTTGAACAGCAATGTGACTATAAACTATTTCTAGGGTGTCTTGGCTAAAAAATGGTGTTTTCTTAGTGAGCATTTCATACAAAGTCACACCAAGTGAATAAAAGTCAGTGCGATAATCGAGAATGCGATTCATTCTCCCAGTTTGTTCAGGAGACATATAGGCAAGTGTGCCTTCAACGCAGTTAGGATTAGTAAACTGAGGATTTTCTTTATTGAGGCGGGAGGCTATACCAAAGTCAGTGAGTTTAACAATACCTGTCTGGGAGTTAATGATGACGTTACTAGGTTTAATATCTTTATGAATAATCTGGTGTTTATGCAAATAATCTAGAGCTTTGGTCAGTTGAATAGCAATGTTTAAATACTTAATTAAGTCAAGTTTTTCTGTCTGTAGAAGTTGATCTAAAGATTGACCACCAAAGTCTTCTAACAACAGTCCTACACGATTATCAAAGGTTTCCAAACTAATGGCTTTAACTATATTGGGATGGTCTAAAGTTTGCTGAATTTGATACTCATTTTTAAGGCGAGTAAAGGCTTCGAGGGTAGGGTATTCATTTTTAAGCAACTTGAGGATAACTCGCTGTTGCGTCTTTGGGGTTTGTGTTTGATAAATAATTGTTTGGATTCCTTCGTGGAGAGTCGAGTTGATTTGGTATCCAGTACGATTTGGCATTGATTTTTGACTATCAAGTTACAAAATTAGCATCACCCCTGGTCTTGTCATCAAAGGGGTTCTATTTTAATTATTCCCAGTACGTAGAAAATTATTAACATTGAGATCCCGTAACTAAGGGTTATAAATTAACCTTGTAACAAAAACCAATGTCTACAGCCCGACTGTAACTTTTACGCTAACCGCAGATAAGGACACTTCTGTAAAAACCCAGAAGCCTTATTGTGGGCATCTAGGTTATGAGTATGTGCTGGCGTAGGTCGAATAATGCCATCAAATAAGTCATCTAACCCATAGGGAATAAAAAATTGCCATTGGCCTTGTGTATCTAGCCGAACTCCCACAGCAGTAGCAGTGTGCAGCCAATCTGTGATGCCATCCTCTGTACTAGTGTAGGGTCTGCTACCAAGCCGCCAACGAGCAAAACTGGCTTGATTTTTAACATCAAACTGATCATGAGGAAATTGTTCTGTGAGAGTCGCCTTTGCTGCTAGTTCTTGAGAACGGTTCCCCTCCATATCAAAGAATGCAATATCAAAATCTTTAATACCTAACCCACACTCATTACCAAAAATTGAAGACCAAACTGTGTTTCTGACTGCACCCCCAGCTAACCACCAGTTAGGTAAATTTAGTTGAGCGATCGCAGGTAATACTGTATTAATACGTGTATCAGTTAAAATCATCTGTAGACGAGTGTTACTATTCATATCAAATTCCTGAAATTGTCAAGTAAAAGGTGAAAATATTATTATTCACATTACATTAAGCTTACGGTGTTGATAGTCCTGCTATGACACTTGGCGAGTCAATATTTTTAGCGTAACTGCTGAAGTCATAGTATAAAGAGAACAGGATTTTACGGAAGGGTAAATGGTGAATTTAGAATTTAGAATTTTTATCTATGGAAGATTTATTCGCACGACTAGAACGCACACTCAATCCTGAACTGCCTTCCCTAACAGAGTCACAACAAAAACTTCTACAAGAACTCAGCATTGATGAAAATCAACCCGGTACGATTCTGCATGATTTTCAAACTTTGATAGATTTCTTGCAACCAAATGGAGTGGAAGTTAGTAGTGTTAATAACCTTTTACCGCTTAAAGTACTATCGGAAGTTAATTCTCGGTTAAGTCACCCAATTGAAATTAAACTCAAACGCCCTGTACAGAAATCATACCCCTACATTAATGGACTATATTTGTTATTACGCAGTTCTGGGATAGGCCAAATTAGATCCCAAGGTAAGAAGCAAATTTTAGTATTAGACGCAGCTACCTTAGAATCATGGTCAAATCTCAACTCAACAGAACGCTATTTCAACTTATTAGAAGCTTGGTTAATTTGGGGAAATAACGAAATTTTGGGTGAGCATCAAGACTCATTCGGGAATTTATTTAGATGTATTCAACTTTGGCCCCGCATCCCAGATAAAGGTTTAAAGTTTCCTAAATATGATGATCAACACAATATTAGTTATTACCCTGGTCTGCATAATGTTGCTCTATTAGAGTTATTTGGATTGTTATCTATCAAACAAGGGAAACCACAAGAAGGCAAGGGGTGGCGCATTACTAGTTTACAACGCTTGCCCTTTGGTGATGCTCTGTTGCAATTACTATTTCCACTGGGTATACGAGGAGAATTGCAGGATGATGTCAATGTGACTTTTGGAAAATTGCAGTCACATTTTCAAGCATTTTTTCCAGAATGGGAGCATAATTTATTTGTTCCAAAGCAAGGCTTAATTGATGGTATTTATATTTTTAAAGTATCTATTTCTCAAGTTTGGAGACGCATTGCCATACCAGCGAAGAAATCATTAGGCTGGCTAGCAGAAATAATTCTCGATGCTTTTGATTTTGACTACGACCACTTATATGAGTTTAGTTATAAAGATCGTTTTGGTCGTACTATCAAAATAGGTCATCCGTACCTGGAAACTCCTCCATTTGCCGACCAAGTGCAGATTGGTGATTTATCTCTAGAACCAGGTGCTAAAATGACCTATCTTTATGATTTTGGTGATAACTGGAAATTTGATGTACAGTTAGAAGCAATTAATCCGCCTGATAATAAAATCAAAAAACCAAAGATTTTAGAAGTTCACGGAAATGCACCTCAACAGTATTGGAGTGAAGATGATGAATCAGATGATGATGAGGGAGAGTAATTATATTGTTTTAGTAACTCAATTTATATAAAAGTACCCCTAGTAAAATTAATGTCACTTTCTAAATAAGTGATAAATGATAATTTTTTTACCCAACTGACCTGTCGAAGGAAAAGACAGAATTTTATCAGTAAAGTGATTTAATAAACCTATTAAATTATTTAAAATATCAATATTGAACTCAAATTATAAGCTGAGTTTGTATATCATAGAGTTTTACTTAGTTGTCTGCCAATGATGTAAAAAAAAACTAACACGGTATCAATATTTTCCTATAAAATCTTACTGGACATATCCAATTATGTAATTTCAGTAAAATTGGATAATACACTTAATTTCAGTTCATTCTCGAAAGTTTTAATAGTTATTTGCACACAAGGTTGATGAAAAACGATACACCACAAGAATTAAACCAAGACCAAGAGATTGGGCGCTTGATTGATGAAGTAATGTCTTCATCTCTGACTGATGAACAGTATCGCAAAAAGATGCAGCGGCGTAAGGAAGTACAGGATCAACGCATAGCACAAGCTGTACCAGAAAAAGGATTAATTATTGTAAATACTGGTAATGGTAAAGGTAAAACTACTGCGGCTTTGGGGATGGTGTTACGATCGCTTGGTCACGGGTATAAAGTTGCGATCGTCCAATTCATCAAAGGTAGCTGGGAACCTTCAGAAAAAAGGGTTTTCAGCTATTGGGAAGACCAGATAGAATTTCATGCAATGGGCGAAGGCTTTACCTGGGAAACTCAAGACCGCGATCGCGATCTTGATAAAGCTAGCGCCGCGTGGGAAAAATCATTAGAATACATCCGCAACCCAGACTTTCATCTGGTGTTGTTAGACGAAATTAATATTGCCCTCAAAATGTCTTACTTAGAAGTAGAGGATGTTTTAGCAGGTTTGGCGCAAAAACCAGCTAATAAGCATGTTATTCTCACAGGTAGAGGCGCACCAGCTGCTTTAATTGAGCGTGCTGACCTCGTAACGGAAATGACCCTAGTTAAGCACCCTTTCCGCGATCAAGGCGTTAAAGCGCAACCCGGAATTGAGTATTAACTTGAAGATTACTTGCACATTTGCAATGCGCGGCGATCGCTAGCAGTGATGGAATTTAAGCGATGAAAGTCTTGCAAAGCCACCGAGTAAGCATAAGAGTTTAACTCATCTTCACCGACTTGAGGCAATCTATTGCTTGCAGCTACCTGATTCGACTGAGCAGAACTGGCTTCATTTGACGAAGTATTAACCGTCATCGCCAACTCTCCTGATGGGTTGAGTGTACCCTGAAAACAATTAAACTCTGATTGGGGCATATACAATGCACCCGTTACCTTATTCTGCTGCTTTTGAAATATGATGTAACCTTGACCAAGCTGGTTAGATTTTGGGGATTGACCATAGAGGTAAACCCCATCTTTTACAGGAAAAACTGCTTTTGGTAAAACTTCTGCCCCTTTTGTAGCTCCCTGAGAACTTGGAACCAACGCTGTGGTTGTAGGTAATGTTTTTCCGCTCTTATGGACAAAAAGCCCTCTATCTCCAGAAGCTGCATTCAGTTGACTTCTCTGCTCTCTAACTCTTCTTAGCTGCGACAAAAGAGAGTTTTCGGAGGTTTTCTGAATCTGAGCCGATGATAATGGAGAATCTGTAACTGATACTACTTGAGTTTGCTTGGCTATACAGCCCAAACCGAGAAGTAAGCCTAAGCCCGCGAGGGAAATTCCCCACTGACGGGGAGATAAGAACTGATGAAGGTTGTTAAGCACCCTACTTCTCCTGTTAAAAAACTAACTAAGTTCTCTAGAACTTACTTAAATCATAACCAAGTCTTAATTGTCAAAGACTTTGTTAACGACTTATATTACTATTGTCCAAAAAAGAAAACTGTCAAAAACTAAAGTTTTTATTTAATTTAGTTCAACAATCTTAGATTAGCATCAGTTAGAGTCTTTATTCTTCATCCAATAGATTCATCCCATTGGGTGAGGTTAATCAGAAATTAAAGGTTCTCAATTAACATCGTTTTTTGGCATTTTGTTTTTTACTTTTTAATAAATAAAAATTACTGACACTATTTTCTCAGATGCATCACCGTATAAATACAGTGTGAAATGTGAAATCCAAATATTTTCCCTGGTTATTAGCATAAAAAAATCGCCCCCTGAATTCAGGAGGCGCATCACCAAGGTGGTGTAGAGACGCGGCATTTTGCGTCTCTCGTTTTAGCTAGCAACGTATTCTTTAACATTGGCACGACGGCGACGCAGATGAGCCAAAGCTTGATGCTCTAACTGGCGGACGCGTTCACGGCTGAGATTCAATCTCTCACCAACTTTCGCCAATGACATTTCGTTACCATCTTCTAAACCAAAGCGTAGGGCTAAAACTTCTCGCTGTTGTGGAGTTAGTTCTGCTAGCAGGTTGTTCAAGTCTTGGCGCAAGAATTCCTGGTTGGTGTAATACTCTGGCGATGGGCCGCTATCTTCGAGCATTTCTTGTAACTCAGTATCCTGGTTATCGCCAACCTTAACATCCAAAGACACTGGTTGACGCGCCATGTTCAGGTACTCGCGGATCTGAGCAGGTTCTAATTCCAGTTCTTTGGCAATTTCCGCTGGAGTGGGCGATCGCCCCAAGGTTTGAGCCAATTCGCGCTGCACTTTCTTGATTTTATTCAGTTTCTCGGTGATATGGATCGGTAACCGGATGGTGCGACCTTGTTGAGCGATCGCTCGGGTAATCGCTTGGCGAATCCACCAGTAAGCGTAAGTTGAGAACTTATAACCCCTCATTGGGTCAAATTTCTCCACACCCCGCTCTAATCCTAGCGTTCCTTCCTGGATTAAATCCAGAAATTCCATATTCCGCTTTTGGTACTTTTTAGCAATAGCAACAACCAAGCGCAAATTCGCTTCGATCATTTTTTGCTTTGCCCGTTTACCTTGGGCCACCGTTTGTTGCACCTCGGTTTCCGATTGTTGAACATGATCAGCCCACTCTGACATATTCGGTTCGCGGTGCAGTTGCTTCGCCAAAGCTTCTTTGGCGTCGATGAACTTCATCATTTGTTGTACCTGCTTCCCATAGACAATCTCTTGTTCACGGGTTAACAGTGGTACACGACCAATTTCCCGCAGATAGGTTCGCACCATATCAGCCGTGAATTTGGTATTGAGGTTTTCCGTTGGGGTGTTGACAGTAGGCATTGGTGCGTTTTCCTCTACTCCGTAAACACAAAGTATATTTTCTTACTAAAATGGTTAGAAAAAGGTAGTAAATCTATCACAAAATATCGGAAGCTATCAAAAGTAATTATCAATTGATGCAGCCGTTGTCCAGACGGTAAGCCCCCAATGATAGGTTCCCCTACCTTTCCTAAATTTTCAATCTTTATATAAGCACGCTGGTTGTTTTTGAGAATTCTTCTTTAGGCAGTTACTGACAGTGGCTGAAAATCCGAAGTCGGTATGAGTTCCACTTAGCTTTATAGTACGATAAATCAGGCAGATAGTAAAGTATCTTAAGATAAAGCTTCTAATTATAATTCAAAGTTGCCCGTTTGCAAAAAAAATTAAACTTCCTTGAAATTACTGACTATATCTATAGTGACGCTAAAAACTCCTCTTCTGTTGCCAAAAACTAGCCGGATAACCGAACTAAATTTGCTGTGAGGATGGAGGGATGTTACGAATTGGGGATTGTACACTTGTACTGAGCGTAGTCGAAGTATTGGGCATTAGGCATGGGGCATTGGTTATGACTCATTATTTGACCAATAACTAATGACTGATGACCAATGACAAATGACTATTTAGAATCCCAGGTCAGCTTTGGCGAGTTCAGCAGCGGCAAATACTTCTGCGTCAGGTTTTTCTTCCCAGGCTGGTTCACCAATTTGTTCGTAAAATGTTGCGTCGTAAGGACGGGTACGTACTACTACTGGCATCGGAACGGCATGACCCAAAATTAAAGCTTGTTGCTTAGAGTCTAACTTTGCCAATACCGATCGCAGTCCGCTACCACCAGATACACCCGTAAAAATCGCGTCAATGTCTTTTTCGTCATTAAGCAAAGCGGTAATGCGAGTCCCAATCTGGGACATAACTTCATTATCTATTCCTGATGGGCGTTGATCAACTACCAAAAGTGTGACAAAATACTTCCGCAATTCACGGGCAATAGTCCCAAAGATAGTACTTTGGACGATAGCCGGGTCAAGGAAACGGTGCGCCTCTTCAATGGTAATCATCAATGGTGTCGGGCGATCGCTCGGGTTTTTGCTTTGCAGGAATTTATCTGCTTTCTTGACGTAATGCTCGTGAATACGTCGGGTGATCATATTCGTCACCAACATATAAGAGAGCATATTAGACTGGGAACCAAATTCTATCACAACATTCTTCCCAGATTCCAGGCACTGGACAATTTTACTAATATAATTCTGGGGGCAAACCGCTCGCATGTACTTCAAGCTATCCATCCGTAATAGTTTGCGCTGCAATGCCATAATCGAGCCTTTGTGTCCCCGCTTCTCGTCGCAGAACATCTCGATTTCTTCGTTAGTCATATTCAGCAACTGGACAATCCAAGACTTGCCAAATTCGCTATATAAAATATTGGCGTTATCTAAGGCTGCGTCAGAGAGTCCTAAATCTCGGCTACATAACTTAATATCTTCAACCTCTATTTGCTCGTAACTCAGATAGAGTTCTTGAGCATCACGCACACCCCGGCGCTTTGTCGATTCTGGGTCAAGGGTGTAAACTTCTACCTTGCTGGGAAAAAGTTGCTTTAAACCCTTAACAGTATTTACGTTCTTCCCTTCTGCAACAGCTTCCCAGCCATACTCAGAGTGCATATCAAAAATCAAGTTTACTGCCGCATTTTTACGGATAACCCCAGCTAAAAGTAGCCGTGTTAGAAAGGATTTTCCAGTACCAGATTTCCCAAAAACCCCATTACTCCGTTCCACAAAGCGATTTAAATCGATGCAAACTGGCACATCCATATCTAAAGGTTTGCCGATAGAAAAATTGCGCCTTTGGGGGTCATCTTCCCAACCAAATACCCGGCGAAAATCGTCAACACTTGCTTCGTAAACTTGGCTAAAGTGGCTGGGAATAGTTTTAACAGGCAACAATTCCATCGTAGTACTGGTTTGGGGCACAAATGAAGCCAAACCCGTCACTGATGGGAGGAAGGGATTTGTCGTGCCATTTGTTGGGGAGAAAGATTCTTCAGATTCGGGAGTGAACATCAACATCGGCGCGAGGTTGATAGTACCGTATGTACCACTTCCGGCTAAAACATCTCGTAAAAAGGTGTCTTCCCAATTAGGGGGATTGGCAATAATTCGGGCATTAGCAGCCCCCAATGCTACATCTGTCAGCATACAAAAAAAACGCGATCGCATCCCTTGCACAACGAGGAACTTACCTACCCGCATATCTTCCACAGAAATGTCAGGATGCAATCGTACTTCTAAACCTTCAGTTAGAGAACCTTGAATAACCGAACCTAATGGCTGTCCCGAATTCATTTTATTAGTCATTAGTCATTAGTCATTAGTTATTTTCCCCCATGCCCAATGCCTAATGCCCCATTACTTAGTCAATCTGAATTGAAGTTGGCGCACTTCCCGTTGGTGGAGTGGTACTGATTAATGGTTTACGGAATTGGGCGTAAAGGCGATCGCGCCAGGTAAAGAATGGTTCATAATCTATATTCTCTGCAAAAATTGGCAATCCTTTACCTCTAATAGAAGCTGGTAAATCCAGATAGGGGCCAGAGGGGAACTTGAGCAATATCGATAAGCCAGCTACTGCCAAGTCAGCTAAAGTTGGCTCATCTCCTGTTAAATAAGGACTATCTGCCAATAATAACGTTACTGCTTCCAAGTCTTGTTTTAAGGATGCGATCGCTGACTTTATCACATCTGGACTATAACCTACGCCAAAACCCATCACTGTCAGTAAGTCAGTAGGTACTCCTTCAACCAGACTTTTAAATATATCTGGTGTTGAGGTGGGTAATAAAGACTTGCGGAAATTTTGATCTTGACTTATGGCTGCAAATAGTGCTTTGCGACCTTTGATACCTATGGACTCATCAGCCCATTCTTCTATTAATAAAGTTAAACCCCGTTTTTTAGGGTCTTGCGGTATTATCGGGCGATCGGGATATTCTAAGTCTAAATACTTAGCTATTTCCGTAGAATCCGCAATATACTTGTTCCGATCCTTTAATACTGGGACTTGTTTCTGACCAGTCAGCCGGAACAGTTCTACTTGTCCAATACCAGGTGTAACCTCTATTTTGCGGTAATCTAGTCCTTTAAAATCTAGAATTAGGCGCACTTTCTCTGAGTATTGAGATAGTTCCCATTGGTATAATTCCAACATGTTGTCTACCTTATAACTGGTCAACTTCTTAACTTTACAATTGTATCTTTAGTTAAAGTAATTTTTCTTAACATTAGTTGCTTATTATCTATCTAATTGACATTAGGATTGAACTTATACCTGAGTTTATGGAAAAATTCTCGATTGAAAAAATATTATTTTCTGAGTTATCAAATAATTAAATAATTTAATTGGCATACATCAAACAATTGAACCCCTAAGTCTTAGTCTTCAGCAGTTACTTTAATTTCCGTAACTGGTTAGCCTACTTGAAATATTTAAATACTTAATTTGTGTACTTTTGCTGAGTAAATTAATGAGAGTTTTGACATCATAGCCCTGTCACATATATAATTCAGGTTTTTTAGCAACTATTAAATCATATACAAATTCGTATAAAATTTTACTTTAATTATATTCTGTAACAAAGCTTGTCATAATTCATAACTTGTAAATGTGAGATTTTTCCACTTTCTTAGAATTTACGATATACCATGTCAGGATTTTTAACTCCTTTTGGTGTGATGGAGAAAATCTGCTCAATTTACATGAAATGTATGCTAAGTATATTTTATCTGTTAAGCGTGAGTCGTGGTTATATATTTAACCTCGTCAATACAAACTCTTCGGAGGAATAATGTTACTTCCCTCTTCGGTTAGATTTTGTGCATAGCAAAATGTTATAAATCTTTATGTAATGTGTGGACAAAAAAGACAAACAAAATTTATGAAGACAAATTACAGCAAATTGCTGACCACGTTGGCAGGCATAGCAGGATTTACTAGTTTCAACCTTCTCATTACCTTACCATCTGACGCGAAATCCGCACTAAATCCTAACCCCAGTATTTTCAACGAAGCCCCTTATAATCAGGGTCAACGGCTTGAAGCAAACGCTTCCCCAATAGAAAAAGGCAATACCAAACGCCAACAAGTAGCGCAGCAAAGTGGTAAAACAAATCCCAGACCAAGTATTTTCAACGAGCCTCCTTATAACCGGGGCGGTAGTGCCACACCTAGTGAACCAACACCCCGCACCCCACGTAGTACACCGGAAACTCAACCCACTGAGACACCTACTACAACTCCACCAGGACCAGGGGCAACTGACAATCAAGGTAAAAACTTGTTAGCGTTGGCAGAGTCAAATGCTTCTTTTACCACCTTAACTAAGGCTTTAAAGGCAGCAGGGTTGACTGGGGCTTTGCAAGGCAAAGATAACTTAACTATTTTTGCACCCACTGATGCAGCTTTTGCTAAGTTGCCACAAGATGCTTTGCAAGAATTGTTAAAACCAGACAACAAAGAAGTATTGCTCAAGATTTTAACTTACCATGTAGTGTCTGGTAAGGTATTGTCCACTGATTTGAAATCTGGTGAAGTTAAAAGCCTTGAAGGCGGCGCAATCAACGTTAAAGTTGATCCGGCTACTGGTGTAACTGTCAATGATGCTAAAGTTACTCAGGCAGATATCACAGGCAGCAACGGTGTAATCCATGCAATTGATCAGGTTATTTTACCTCCTGACTTGTAGTTTTTCGGTAACAGTGCAACCTGTAGAAGACTAGGTTGGCATTAAATATTAATACAAAAAAATTCCGTTCAGATGCTAGTTTTGGACGGTTTTTTTGTAAGAACATTGCATGACTTACCCATTGACACGCAAGAGCAAATATGAGTGGTTTGACAAACCATATCTGTCTTCAAGGCATTGATGTCAACTTAACGTGAAAGCCAGTCTAGAAGCTTTTAGAGATTATCTCGTTCCCAGTTTCCGACTGGGAACAAGGTTTTAAAGGAGTTTTAACTTAAGTTGACACGTATGAGTACTACTGTGCTGGACTCACCGCGATGCATTTGCTCCCCTACTTTGACTAGGTTTGCATTACAGACTAGACATTACATCCCGTGCAACCGCTAAAGTCTGCTCAATGTCTTCTTCAGTGTGAGCAAAAGAGGTAAACCCAGCTTCAAATTGAGAGGGTGCTAAGTAAATACCACGCTCTAACATACCCCGATGGAAGCGTCCGAATTTAGCTGTATCAGACTTTTTCGCATCTTCGTAGTTATGAACTGGGCCAGAGGTAAAGAATAAGCCAAACATCGCACTGATTTGACCGCCACAAGCTGCATGACCAGTTTCTTTAGCAATTTGCAGCAAACCATCTGCTAGCTTTTTAGTAATCCGCTCAAGATAATCGTAAGTACCTGGTTTTTGCAGCAATTCTAAAGTCTTAATACCAGCAGTCATTGCCAAAGGATTACCAGAAAGAGTCCCAGCTTGATATACGGGGCCGGCCGGGGCAACCATTGACATAATATCTCGACGACCGCCATAAGCTCCTACTGGCAAACCACCACCAATCACCTTACCCAAGGTTGTTAAATCGGGAGTAACGCCAAATTTTTCTTGAGCGCCACCGTAAGCAATACGGAAGCCTGTCATCACTTCATCAAATACCAATAACGCTCCATGCTCGTGAGTTAGTTCGCGTAATCCTTCTAGGAAACCCGCGTCAGGTGCAATAAATCCAGCATTACCAACAACTGGCTCAAGAATAACGCCAGCAATCTCGTCACGGTTTTCTTCAAACAACGCTTTGACAGATTCTAGGTCATTGAAAGGCGCGGTTAGAGTGGTGCTAGTTGCCGCTTTCGGAACTCCTGGTGAGTCTGGCAAGCCAAGTGTCGCAACACCAGAACCTGCCTTCACTAGAAAAGTATCGGCGTGTCCGTGGTAGCACCCTTCAAACTTGATGATTTTGTCTCGTTTTGTAAAAGCCCGCATCAGTCGCAAAACTCCCATACAGGCTTCAGTTCCAGAGTTGACAAATCTGACCATTTCGATGCTAGGAACGGCATCAATGACCATTTCTGCCAAAACATTTTCTAGGACTGAGGGAGCACCGAAACTGGTACCTTTTTCTAAAGCTTCATGCAACGCTGCAATTACTTCTGGATGAGCATGACCGCAAATAGCTGGGCCCCAAGTACCTACATAGTCTATGTATTGGTTGCCATCTATATCCCAAATATATGCGCCCTTAACACGATCAAAAACGATGGGTTGTCCGCCCACAGATTTAAAGGCACGAACAGGAGAACTGACTCCTCCTGGCATGAGGTTTTGAGCAGCGGCGAAGACTTCTTGTGATTTTGTTGTTTTAATTGTGGTATTTACCAAGGTTCTCTCCTAACAGTGGGCAATAAAAAGCTCTATCTTAGGATAGGGTCAAAAACTGCTTAGAATTTCTATCCTATATAAATAGCTGAACCAAAAAATAACAATATGTTATACAAGTCGAATAAAGACTTGCCTCTAGATATTCAAACTCGATTATCTGAAGCATACCAGGATCTTTACCGAGCAGCTTTTAACTCGGCAATTCATTGGTATGGTGAAGCCTCAAAAGCTCACAAAGTCGCGTTGAGTGCTGTAAAGATGCAGTCTGCTATGGAACGAAATGCTCTTGTTGAGAGCTAGATAAGATAGTGCAATAAAAAAAACATGCCAGTTGCTCTATTCAGAATGGTATCGTGAATCCATAAATTATTCTCATTAGAGCAAACTAGCTGGTATGTCTTCTAACGATTCGCGCTCACTGCATTACACCATCCCTGTTGAGGAAATTCGCTACGATGAACGGGGTCTGGTGCCTGCAATTGTCCAAGATTATTTGGATGGTACTATCCTGATGATGGCGTGGATGAATCAAGAGTCGTTACAAAAGACTTTGGAAACTGAAGAAACTTGGTTTTGGAGCCGTTCCCGGCAAGAATTGTGGCATAAGGGAGCGACTTCTGGGCATATTCAAAAAGTGCAAAGTATCCGTTATGACTGTGATAGTGATGCGCTGCTCATAGGGGTAGAACAATTAGGAGATGTTGCCTGCCATACTGGAGAACGCAGCTGCTTTCACCAAATAGAAGGGAGAATTGCCCCACCGCCAGGGGATACATTGTCGCAATTATTTCAAATAATATGCGATCGCCGCGATAATCCTACTGAAAGTTCTTATACCTGTAAACTATTCGCAGGTGGTGATAACAAAATTTTGAAAAAGATTGGTGAGGAAACTGCTGAGGTGGTAATGGCCTTTAAGGATGATGAAGCAGATGCGATCGCAGGTGAAGTGGCTGATTTGCTTTATCATACTTTGGTTGCCTTAGCTCACCATCAAGTTGATTTGAAAGCGGTGTATCGCAAGTTGCAAGAACGTCGCCAGTAAAGAATATAGGCAAATAAATGAGCGAGTCGGGGAAGTAAATACAAAACTTTCTTCCCTAACTTCGCCAGTCTCTAAAATTCAACAAGTGTGCCGTTTTTTATTGGCTATGCTGGGTTAACTTAAGCGTGTACCTAAAGGTTGAACCTCTCTGGCTAAACCAATATGTGCTAACGACAATGAGATATTGTTAAACTTTACTCCAGCTAAAGCCCACTGAAGTTCAAGTGTCCCCACCCAGAAACGCGCCCGGTCGATGACATCTGGTAACATCGGATAGTCGCTTTCCATACGCCGCACAATACTTTCTCCGTAATTACAGAGTTGCACTGCAATATCACAAGCTGCATCTCCCAAACCAGCCGTACCAAAATCAATCAGACCGCTGATGCTTTCTGAAATCGGGTCAAATAGAATGTGATACACTGGCTTGTCGCCATCTATCAGTACGGGCGTGTAGCTGAGGTCAAGTTCACCTGTAATTACGGGTGCAAAAAGTTCGTGTATCCAAGTTTGCTGATGACGCCACAGGTGAGGAAAGAGAGTTTCCTGAACTTGCTCATACAACTGCAACCAATCTTCACAAGAACGTTCTGCACCAGAAGAAGACACCCCAGCATTAACTAAAACTTCATTTGGGATGCTGTGTAATTGTTGATGAAATCTAGCTAGTTGGAAGATGATATGCTCTTGTGATGCATCACTCAGCTTCAGCAAGGTGTTACGAGATAGCGGTTCGCCTTTAATAAATCTATAGCTAGCAAAGCCTTCTTCCAGGTATTCAAAGTGGGGAACTCGCAGTTCAACATATTTTTGTACCACTTCTAATACCTTAGCTTCATGGGAAAGTACCTGTTTTCCCCAGTCATCTTTGGCAAAACGACATACAAGCTCATGATTAACAATCACCACATCGTTAACCATTCCATCTTGATTAAAGTCAAGATGCTCAACAGAGATATTGGGATAGATAGCACCAATTTTTTCGATATACGAAGCAGGAATATTCATAGTAGATTATGACAACAAACAAAAAATCAAAATTTATCGGACTTTTAGCCCGATCACAGCGATTTAAATGATTTGTCCGTTTGTTGTATCAACGTACCACTATGATTTAACTCCCTATAAAATCGCTAAACATGAGCATAATACCATTTTGGTGATTACTCGGCCAAAATTCGATTGAGATACTGTAAAATTGCCACAGCGATCGCCACACTCAAGATGAAGCCTAACCATAAACTATTAGTAATAATTTGTGGTTGATCTAATGCCCATCCACCCAATGGATGACCAATAAAAGAGCCAACAGCCCAGCACAAAGCGTTGATGGAAAAATAAACGCCGCGTTGATTTTCCGGGGCTAACTCAGTGACTAAAGAGGCAGCAGATGGGTTGTAGGAAACAATCGCCACAGCAAATACTCCTAATGCCAATATTGCCCAAACTAGATGATGAGATGGGGCAGTGCCGCTTACCCAAATGAGGGCAAAACCAATTGCCCAAAGAATGGCGGAGACAGTGAGCGCAAGTGTGTGTGAGCAGCGTTTTAACACACTGGTAACAGGCAACTGACAGATAATGGCGAACACCAGATGCCAAGCAAATAAAACACTAATCGTAGTTTGAGCAAATCCTTCGGTAGTACTTTTTATAACAAAGTTTTTGAAGTAAAGCGGCAGGGTGCTGTGGATTTGAGAAATATAGATTGTAAAGAATATATTAACTGCTATGTAGACCAGGAAACGGCGATCGCTTAATACTGCCATCCAAGAAGCAAAAAGTTCTATCTTTTCAGATTTCCCTATCTGCTGTTGTTCGGTTTCACTAATTCCCACATAGACAACCCCAAAAAATACCAAAAAAGAGATGGCATCAATGACAAATAGCCATCGATAACTCCCAATTATCGCGATCAAAAACCCAGCAAGTACAATTCCTATAGCTAACCCAAGATTATCAGCTAGTCGAGCGATCGCAAAAGTTTCGCGGCGATTGTCAATTTGGCTAGCGTCAGCAACAACAGCTTCAGCAGCCGGCCAATAGAAACCTATCCCTAAACCACCAATCAAGCTACCGATTACCAAAATCGTAAAATTATTGGTTGCAGCTAACACTAGAGAAGCAATTGCTGAAATCGCCGTCGCTAGCAACAAAGTGCGGCGACGTCCCCAGTGTCCAGAATCAGCCAAAGAACCACCTACAATCCGCCCTACAATGCCGGAAATCGAAGCGCTACCCAAGGCTACCCCAACACTGGTTGCAGATAAACCAACTTGATTTACAAAAAAGATCGGAGCGTAAAACAGGGTACAGCCGGTGCCAACTTCCGACAGAAATCTACCAATTGCAAAAACCCATACCTGAGGATGTATCGAGGGCAGCCACGATGATAACTGAGATTGAGAAGCTAATTTCATGAGTTTAAATGTCATAGTTTAGTGACATTTTTGTAATTCTTATCATTGGCTGCTATTTTCCTCACTCATTCCACAGGGTTTCCACAGGGATTTTAGCAGTTTTCCACAGGTGCTCTACGAGTCAATAGGCTGTTGCCGTCTTACTGGGGATTGTTAATTAACAGTGCTAAGGAACTTCAAGGACTGAGTTTTTGTAAAGTAAAGTAACGAAAAATCGGTTCTAACGCTGATTACTTCGTTCTTGTTTATTTTTTATACAATCGTTTTTAACATTTCGCAGCATTGACAAACCCACCCCCTCTTGGCGCACAATGATTCGGCTTGCTTTTGTAATCCGTTCAACCGTTGGCATCAAATGTGTAAAATATATTACCACCAGATGTAAGCGTAGATTGGCGGGATAGCGAAAGAGCGTGTGAGGTAGCCTTAAGCCGCTTCACCGCAAGCAACTTGTCCCTCTTGATTATCCTCATAGGAGGAAAATCTCATGAAAGCAACGGTTAGCATCTTTACTGAAATTCCCGAAACACTCCACGAATCCTTAAAAAACTACTTAGAAACCCATCCCGATTGGGATGAAAACAGAGTATTGACGGCGGCGCTATCATTGTTTTTACTCCAAAATGGAGATAGCGATCGCCGTGCTGCTCGAGTCTATCTGGAAACTTTGTTCCACCACTCCACAGTAGAAATTCCCAGCATCGATTCACCCGCAACAGCTAATCTACTAGACACCCCATAGGTACTGGTATGAACGGCGTTATTCTGGCTCATGCCCTAATAGGGGCACGTCAAACCGTGCCCCATAAATGGGATTTTGATCCAAAGCGATCGGCCATGTTGGGGCAATATTACAACAAAAAAGATCAGTAGATTCTGATCCTTAAAGAGGTTCCAATAGTTTCTCCTGTTGCCAAAACTACTAGTTGGTAATAGCGCAAGATTTAAAATTGAGGCAAGACTTGAATATATTAGTTGACCGTTAGTACTTGTTGTATAGCGGTTTTCTTTTGGATACAAACACGTTAGTAGGGGCGCATAGCTGTGCGCCCCTACTAACTCCAACCTCAGCACCGTTATATCTTCCAAAACAGTCATATGCAAAGAAATATTTTCCAGTGGACTCTCCTTCCTGCCCACTGTCTTAAACAGATAAATAAATATCTCAAATAATTGCCTGGTCTGTATTTGAGTAATATCTACCTATTTTGATTGTCTAAAATTTGTCTTTTACCGAAGCCAAATAAATTCACTAATCTCTCCGCCAAGAGTCAACAGTCAACAGTCAAGAGTTAAAAAACTCTAGACTGTTGACTCAGGACTTAGCTTCCAATTGCTGGGGGTGAGCAGGAGATTCAAACTTATACCCTACACCACGTACAGTTTGAATTAATGCTGGCTGACTAGCATCAATTTCAATCTTCTTGCGAATTTGTCCGATATGGACATCTACAACCCGTTGATCGCCGACATATTCATAATCCCATACCTCTTGGATTAGCTCCGCACGCCGCCAAACTCGACCTGGATGACTGGCTAAAAAATGTAACAAGTCAAATTCCAGAGCAGTTAAAGGTACTGCTTGGTTATTAAGTGCCACCTCCCGTCGCACTGGATCAATCATAAGTTTTTCAAATACCAAGCGTTTCTGCTCGGCAGTAGTTATCACTCGTTGACGCCTCAAAATAGCTCCAACTCTGACTTCTAACTCTCCTAGCCCAAAAGGCTTGGTGAGATAGTCGTCAGCACCTTTAGCAAAGCCGCGAATTTTGTCAGCTTCGTCAGCACGGCTAGTCAACATCAGAACAAACACACCATTACGACTTTGCATCTCTTGGCAGAGGTTAAACCCAGTGACATCTGGTAAATTCACATCTAGAATCACCAAATCGGGGTTAAATTGCTCAAATAGAGTTAAGGCTGTCTTTCCATCTTCGGCAGCCTCTACCTGATAGTTCTGCTTAATCAGAAAGCGTTGGATTAAATTCCGAACCGCAGGGTCGTCGTCTACTACAAGAATCTTGGCAGGAGCCATGACCATTACTTTGCACAAAAATTCGTAAGATTAACAAGAGGGTTGCGTAAAAACGCAGTTGCCACTTTAGGACTAACTAAGAATCTACATGGCTACGGTATGAGAATCCTGATCATTCAAAAATAAATACTCTAATCAGGTTCTTGACACCAAGACACGTTCTTGATCCCAGTTAGGTGGTAACTTAAAACGTTTCAATTTTAAATCGATATGCGGTTATATACCACAAGCGATTATTCAGTATAATTAAAAAAAACTCTATTAGGGCACAGTAAGTTGCCAAATTTGAAACAGAAAAGTTGATTTCTTCATAAAAACTATGTGTTTTAGGTACTCTCCGTTCAAATTCTAGATTAGAGCCAGAATTAGGCAACGACATGAGGGTATACACGGAGTTATGGTGATATGTTAAAGTGACTATAGTTGAAATTACAAAGTCGATCAAACTAACCCGTGCTACTATCCTGGTAGGGCATAAAATAGGTCGAGACTTTAGTTTCGATCAAAATAAAACCTAAAGCTGTTTTTTCTTCGACAAAAGACTGCCGCTGACTGAGGCTGAAGTAACAAACTCCCATGAGCGATCAAAATCCCTACGAAAAACTTGGGGTATCAGAAGAGGCTAGCTTCGATGAAATTCAGGATGCTCGTAATCGCCTATTCGAGCAACATAGTGGCGATGCCAAGCATTTAGAAGTAATTGAAGCAGCTTACGATGCGATTTTAATGGATCGCTTACGGATGCGCCAGGAAGGTAAAATTAAAGTCCCTGAGCGTATCAGGTTTCCCGAATTGCGCGTGCAATCGCCTCCAAAAGAAAGTCCAACCCCTCGCGAGCAGTCACCTGCATGGCTGCAACGCATGCTGGATCAGCCAACGCCTGCGGATATACTCTTACCAGGAGCTTGGTTTCTTGGTTTGAGTTCTATTAGCCTGTTTTATCCAGAGGGAGGCGATCAGGTTTTGCAGTTAGCATTGGTAGTTGGGGTAGGCACCAGTATTTACTTTCTCAATCGTAAGGAAGGCAAATTTGGCAGAGCAGTTTTGTTCACCCTGGTCAGTTTAATAATTGGCTTAATCGCTGGGGGACTAGTTGCTAGCTGGCTATTACCACAAATATCATTTGCCAGTCTGGGAACCAATCAGTTCTCTACTGTGGTGACTTTTATATTGCTGTGGTTGGTTAGTAGCTTTCTACGCTAAATTACTACTGGTAAGCAAGTTTCTATAAAGAAGACGTGGTTTATGTGTGTTCTTCTTAAATAATAAAATCAGGAGTCAGAATACCTTTTCTGACTCCTATTTTAATTTTCAACCTGAATGCTGATTAGATTATAAAAATGTTGTCTGAAAACCCTAAAGTTGAAACCTAAATCCACATTCCGCAGGTTAGTTAACAAAGAAAATAGTATTTTCGACAAGATATCAACAGCTTGATACAGCGACCTAGTTTTAAAAGTACCGATGAAGATTTTTATACCAAGATAGCTAAAAAGTAAAACTGCTCTGGCCTGCGCCCAGAGCAGAATTTAAACAGAGGAGGTTTATTTCGGGACTTAATAGTTAGTGTTGTCCCGGTTCAGGTACACCCTTCCAAAGCTAAGAGTTTGGTTGCTCCTTGCTTTAAAAAGACCTAAGTACACTTGCGATATTTGATGTGATAAACCAAACCACGGTGGGCGAGGTCAAAGGAGTCAACAGTCGCCATCCCTTGACCATTGGCGGTCATCGCAGCATTCACCCGCATATTTACACTGTCGCCACAGCGTGACCAGACATCAGCCACAGTCACTAATTGATCTCGAACGTTGTAGTCTCTTTCGCCGTTAAATGTCCTAGAAAAAACAGGGCCACGTTGACCAGCAAAAAAGTACTCTGCTCTTAGTCTGCCAATTGTGGCGGGAGCAACATAGCCCCGATAATCAGCATCGTAGAGGGAAATTTGAAAGCCTTGGGGTACTTGAATCGGAATGCTCAAGTTACAGCTTTTGCGTCTTTCTGCTGTCTTATTCCCCAGAGCTATAAACTTATCGAATAGAATACTTAGCTCTTGGCCATCGGGACTCACACCCACACTAGCAGATCCTTCAGGGCAACCGTTACCACCATATTCTGCACCTAAAATTTCAACTTTGTCGTTAGCAAAAGCAGGGCCGATAGAAGCCGTCATCAGTGTAGCCGTAGCCAGAAAAGCTTTTATAAAATTGTTAGATGTTTTCTTGAAGTTTTGATTATTCATCACTCACCTGTCTTGAGTATTTTCAATAGTATTAAATCCAAATTAGATGCGACCAATTTCGGAAATCTCTGAGGCTATTTATAAAAGATAAAGGGGAAACAATCCTGTAGAAGAATAACTGTAAGATTCAAATACAAAGTATATTTACTGAGTAATAATGTCTTGCATTCAGTATTTTTGAACTCTACTTGGTATTTCTTGGTTATTAATCATTTTCGAACTCCAGTAAACTAAGTTACCCTCGTCAGGTGAAATTCACCTTTAACTTTTTACATAACTTACTATGCCTGGATTTTCCACTTGCGAGAAATCCAGGTATTGCTAAGAGGCTATTTATAAAGTAAATCTAAAGGAGGGTCATCAGGTAAAAAGGCAACGATACAATACTGTTTATGCAGTATATATACATAGTAAGCAATAACGCGAAAGCCTTATTCTACAGACCTTAGTGACTCAGAATGAGCAATTTTAGCTCCTTTGATTCCACCAGCTAAACGCGGTGGACATCCCCGAACAACTGATATGCGATCCTTATCCCTAATAGGGATTTTAGTTGATTGCGATCGCTTCTCTCTGAAAACCCTGCCTTATTTGGTTTTCAAGGTTTAATAGCGCAGGGTGCGAAACCATAACATAAAGAGTGGCAATTGTGCTAGACGAAAATAGCTGAAAGCCATTCTACATAAGCTGCGCGGATATTTGAAAGATTATACAGCCGTCAAGTCCTTAAGCTCAAGTACAGACTTTCTTTTATTCCTAGCGAAAACAATTGCCACCCCTCAAACCTCTGCGTTTCACTTTTAACCCTAAATTTGCCACGATGCACCAAACTGTACCTAGCTGACCTTAAAGCGATGCCTGGGTTGGGCGACATCTACGCACTTTCTATGATGATATCGTTATAAAACTTAAAATTTTTCCTTAGCAGCTAACATCTGTAAAATCTTTTCTACATGATCCAACTCTCCAACGATTCGCCGAATTGGGTGCGGCCAAACTTTGACAAGGGTGGGAGTTGCAGAAACCTGATTGAGTTCTGCTTGTTCTGGATGAGTTAAAACATCAATCACTTTCAGAGTATAAGGATGTCCGAGCGATCGCTCCAACAATTCGTGTAAATTTTGCAGAATGCGTTCGGTGGTACTGCTATGTCCGGCAACAAACAAGCGCAGAACATAGCCTTGTGTGATTACTTCCTTTTTTTGTACTATTACTGGCTGGTGGTATTTTGGCACAGGATCAGAAAGGTCTAGACGAACAATTAAGTCATGATCCTCCCAAAGCTGCGAAAATGAGGAACGATAAGTTGTTAAGACCATGCGATCGCACAACCCCTCTTGCCAGGGAGCTGCTTGCCATACTAATTCCCCTGTGCCAAAAATGGCATTAAGCAAAGCTTGATGTCTAATTACAGCCGGATAAGCTTCAGCAAAAGTTCGCACTTTTTGAGTGCGTGGATCTAACCAGTTGTCAATAGTTGCAGTATAACAAGGCACTAAAAAGTGCGGCGGCTCTGGCAAATCTAGGATTTCTTGCAAAGCCGAGCATAAATGCAAGTGCCATCGACCTTGCTTGCTAGGGTCGATGCAATAAATTAAATCTCCTCCAGGTGTAAATAGCGCAATGCCTTTAAACAACTGGGGTGTAGATAGTTTATTTGTCGTCAAGTTATTCACAGAGGCTAGGAAGCTAAAAGTAAAAGTTCTCTCTTTTACCTTTTACCTTAGCTATAACCGCAACCAGGATCAGCTAGAAAATTGCGAACCTATTAAAAAGCATGTAAATCTCGTTTCTAGTCGCCTACTGGAAACGATCTTAAATTGGGCTGGTGCCGCTAGAATTGGAGCCGGAGCCTCTGAATTCGCATTCCCAGTCAAAGACTGGGAACGAGACAATCCTTAATCCCCAATCTTAAACTCTACCTCGGAGAAACTGCGCCATTTCGTTAGGAGTTGGTGACATTTCTAAAGCAGTTTCTTCAGTAATGCGACCGTCTTGATAGAGATTGAGCAACGACTGATTCATCGTAATCATGCCGTCAAAGCTAGCTTGTTTCATTAACTCGCCAATTTCATCATACTTGCCGTCTTTGATCCATTCTTTAATTGCCTCAGTATTAATCAGCACATCGTGGAAAGCAGCCCGCTTCCCATCAGTTGTGCGACACAAACCTTGGGCAATTACTGCCACTAAAGACTCAGAAACTGCTACCCGCATTGCATCTTGTTCGTCACCAGAGTAGAGATTGAGAATCCGCTCAATGGTTTTGACAGCACTATTGGTGTGCAGGGTTCCCATGACCAAGTGACCAGTTTGAGCAGCTTTTAAAGCGGTGTTGACTGTTTCCTTATCCCGCATTTCCCCCACCAGAATCAAATCTGGGTCTTCCCGCAAAGCTGCTTTCAAAGCATTGTCAAATTTCCGGGTGTGCATTCCCACTTCCCGCTGTTTGACTAAAGACTTGCGGCTTTGATGGACAAATTCTATTGGATCTTCAATGGTGATGATATGCTTGGCCATCTCCTTATTGATGTAGTCAACCATCGCTGCCATTGTGGTGGACTTACCAGAACCAGTGGGCCCAGTCACCAAAATCAAACCTTTGTGGTGATGACAAATATCCCGAAAAACTGGAGGTAAGTTTAACTGTTCCATAGTTAAAATTTTCAGCGGAATCAACCGCAACACCATTGCAGCACCTTTGAGAGAGCCAAAAACATTAATCCGCACGCGAGCAAAGTCGTATTGAGTTGCTCCATCAAATTCTAAGTGTTCTTCAAAGCGCTGAATTTCCCCCTCACTCATCACCTCCCGCAACCAATTCATAAAAGCTTCTTTATCTGTTTCTGGATAATCCGTTGATTGAATTTCTCCTCGGCTGCGGAAGCGGGGTACTTCACCCACACCCAAGTGCAAGTCAGAATATCCCTGATCGTAAGCTTCTCGGATTAACTTCGCTAAAGTGAGTTCTGGACTGCTGTTTTGAGGGCGAACTGAACTAGGGATTGGCGGTGGACTACCCGGACGATGACCTGCAACAGGCGCGTTAGTGCTCCTATCCATTGACATATCCAATGTTTGTGTCATCTGCCGTTGTGTACTAAAGGTTGGCGGTGGTGGCGGCATTGGTGGCAGGTTACGTCCAGCAGCAGAGTTAGAATTTAATGGAGACTGTGATTCTGTCATATATCTTCACATTTGGCAGTTAATAAAGTTGAATTAACGAGAAGTCAAGTCACTTGCTTCGATGACTTTTGGAGAATGCTTGCGTGCAAGCCCTAGCGGTGATGGGAGGCGATTGAAACTCTAGAACCACGGTCAATCCATTTCATCCACATCAGTTTGTATCTTTTTTCTCTAAGATTCCATTAATTAGAAGATTTAGATAAATTATTTAACCTATCTAAACTGGTTTAACACACGCAAGGACTCAGAACACCTCAGAAATACTACATAGCTTTATTAGTGTTATATGTTACAAAAGTATGAAATATAATATTTTAAACCCTTAGATGAGAAATTTATCCCAGGCAGAGACATGAGTTGCCAGCAATTAACAGCACAAACGCTAGCAGAGCATTTATTCAGCCCATCTATAAATTATGAGAATCACTATTAATTTTTATAAGAAATGTTAAGTAGGATAGGAGTAATGTCTTGGGGATCAAGGTTAAAAGCTCATGTCTTTTAGGTTATATGCCTGAAGATAGATGTAGGAAACAAGTTTTTTTAATAGATAGAAACTTGACTTTACATTCACAATTACAAAAAATTAACTGTAAAGTTTAGTAAACAAATGCTCATTTTCCCAATTAGTTTTTATATACTGAATTTCACTGAGAAACAAATTTCAGTTTACTCGCCAAAAGCGAGATATGACTGAAAAATTAAAATTTGCTGTGTATTTTTGGGAGGAAAAGTCATGGTTTCTGCTCAAAGCTCTAATCTAGGAAAGACCTACTCCTTGTTGATGATTAAAAGCTTTTTAATATGGACTTTTACATTGGCAGTATGCTTGTTGGTTGTGGGTTTTCCACTAGTTGTCTTGATGGCTACGGTCGGATGTCTGTTGTCGATTATTTTGCAATCTGTAATGCCTGTTAGTGCTGTTTTGCTAGTAGCAGGTGCTTTAATAATGTTTAATGTCATGGCAGTTGTATTGGCTGCGGGTGTACTAACTCTTAAAGGAGTTCATCCCAGTGAAATCAAATGGTTAAGCTGGCTTCATGGAGAGGCAGACCAAATGCAGTCTACTGTTTACGCTGCTTGCCCTTTAACTTGTGAGATTAAAATGTAGTCATTACAGGTAAATACGACAAACAGTGCGTCTGCCCGGTTAAGCCGGGTTTTTTCATGCTATTAGTCATTGCAGGTAAATACGACAAACAGTGCGTCTGCCCGGTTAAGCCGGGTTTTTTCATGCTTTTTGTATGATTCATCCTTTAATATTTATGATTTGTGTGATGATTGATCGACAACTATTGACTATTGTCCATAGACCATTGACTATAACCATTGGCAAATGACAGATGACTAATGACAAATGACTAATCAAAAACGGGTTTGCATTATCTTGGGTACTCGTCCGGAAGCAATTAAACTAGCTCCCGTGATTCAGGTCTTCCAAAAGTCTTCAAGTTTTGAGTTGCAAGTAATTCTAACTGGGCAGCATCGGGAGATGGTTGAGCAAGTTATGCACCTGTTCAACATCAAGGCAGATTATGACTTGGAAATTATGCAGGTTCAACAATCTTTAAATGATATTACCTGTCGTAGTCTACAAGGGTTAGAAGCATTATTCAAGGAGAAAAAGCCAGATTTAGTTGTGGTGCAGGGAGACACTACCACAGCTTTTGCCGCAGCTTTGGCAGCTTTTTATCAAAAAATCCCTATTGGTCATGTAGAAGCAGGGTTAAGAACTGATGATATCTTCAATCCTTACCCAGAAGAAGCTAATCGGCGGTTGATTTCTCAAATTACTCAGTTGCACTTTGCGCCGACTCCTTGGGCTGTGGAAAACTTGCACCGTTCTGGTGTTTTGGGTGAAATTCACATGACAGGTAACACCGTAATTGATGCGCTGTTGAATATAGCTGCAACCGAAGCCGTTTGTAATGTACCAGGCTTAGACTGGGAATCATATCGGGTTCTGTTAGCAACAGTTCATCGTCGGGAGAATTGGGGAGAACCGCTCTTAGCGATCGCTCAGGGGTTTTTACAGATATTAGACAAGTTTCCTGATACAGCTTTACTGCTACCATTGCACCGCAATCCAACAGTGCGAGTTCCGCTACAACAACTTTTAGGGAATCACCCCCGAATTTTCTTGACAGATCCTCTAGATTATGGAGAATTGGTGGGAGCAATTGGGCGATCGCATCTTTTGCTTACTGACTCTGGTGGTTTGCAAGAAGAAGCCCCCAGCTTGGGAAAACCAGTACTGGTTTTGAGAGATACCACCGAAAGACCAGAGGCTGTTGCAGCCGGTACAGCCAAACTTGTAGGCACTAGGAGTGAGAACATTTTTGCAAATGCTGCTGAGTTACTAAGTGATCCAGATGCTTATGAAGCAATGGCAAATGCAATTAATCCCTTTGGGGATGGTCATGCAGCAGAACGCATTTTGCAGATTGTACAAAATTACCTGGGTCTTTCATCAGAAACATCAACTTAGGAACTTAGATTAAACAAAATGCAAAATTTCTCTTTTTCAGGGTGCATAAGATCGGCAAAAAAGCCGATTTTTCTTTTTTTAGCCTTTCTCATAATCTTGTGGGATAGGCATTTTGCCTAGATTTCTCTTTATCCCACAAGAAAAAAGCTAAAACTTAGAAACGAGATTATAAAGGGTGGCTTTTGGCTAAATACCCAGAGCTACTCTAGTTTCGGGCCCTACCACACCATCTACA
Organism: Nostoc foliaceum FACHB-393; assembly: GCF_014698505.1. GTDB lineage: Bacteria > Cyanobacteriota > Cyanobacteriia > Cyanobacteriales > Nostocaceae > Nostoc > Nostoc foliaceum_A. The sequence goes on from NZ_JACJTD010000019.1 coordinate 93,579, forward strand.
AGTAGACCTTTACTTGCCTGAAAGCTTCGGACTCGACTAACAGTTTCTTGACCATAAATTCCATCAACTCTAAGATTACCTAAAGCTGTTTGAACGTCTCTTACAAGCTGACCTCTAGAACCAGGGGTAAGAATAACTGAACCACCAACGCCACCCGGTCTAGTCACAGGAGGGTAGTTAGGTCTATCACCAACCCATCGGGCAAAAACGTATCTACCCGTAGAAAGCCTAGCAAAACCGTTTTCATACCTTTCAATCGCTGGAAGTGTTGCGCCATTTGGTACACAATCCACATACGAATAGTTAGTGCCTGGGCCTGTACGGATACGCAAACAACTGCCGTTAGTCCTGACAAATGCAGCCGAACTCATTTGAATTTGAGCAGCAGCAATAAGTAATACACCAACACCTGCTAAAGCTAACCAAGCTGAAGATTTAAGAAGTTTTTTCCAATTGAATTTAGGTTTGCTTATTCCAGATGTGTCTTCTTTAGTAATAACTATGTCAGAAATTTTCAGATGTTTTTTCTCATTTAATTGAGATTTAGACGAATTATATTTCGTGTTTCCCGATGCCTCTTCTTGAGCAATAAACATGTGAGAATAAGCAAGATATTCCATAATGCACCCCTTTATATAAAAAAATGGTACTCACAGAGAATTACTTCAATCTTCTCTGTATTTATTCTTAGTATATTTTATATCAATGTGCTTTAAAAAGGTTTTTACTGGTAGCGGAATTAAGAAAAAATTAGCGACTTCCAAAAAATAAAATACGCAATTACTAATAATGAAAATCATTGTAGTTAAACATAATCCGAAACAGGGGCCAATGGATTCTAATGCAACGAAACCCAAGCGTGATCGCTCTACTCATGGACGGGTTAGAGGAATTGTCCTCTCACCTCACGGATGGCAGAGGTTTCAGACAGCAAAGCAGCAAGCAGAATCTGAGGAAACTTGGAATAAACGGTTCACACAGGAAGATTTAAGCGATCGCACTGGACTTTCCCTCAATACCCTAGCCCGGATTCTCAAGCGCGAACAGGGAGTTGATCGCTGTCGTTAGAATATCTCTTTCGGGCGTTTGGGCTGGAATTAACGAATGCAGACTTGACATCCCCCATTTCGTTAGCTGAGGAGTCCCAAAACCGACAGGCAAACCCTAAACAAGATTGGGATAATGCTGTTGATACATCGGTATTCTATGGACGCGAGACAGAACTAGCGCAACGATGGCAGTGGATCATCGCTGAGGGATGTCGCATTGTCGGGTTATTGGGCATCGGGGAGATTGGCAAAAGTACGATCGCTGTAAAGTCTGCACTTGGAATGCAGGCAGAATTTGAAATTGTCATGTGGCGAAGTCTCTCCAATGCGCCACCGTTAGAAGAACTCCTGTCGAGCCTGCTGAAATTTCTTATGCCCATTCAGGGAGAAGATCCCGTCATTCCTGCCACGGTGGATGAAAAGCTGATCTTGTCATTCCTGCCACGGTGGATGAAAAGCTGATCTTATTGATGCAGTATTTGCGATCGCAGCGATGTTTGTTGATTTTAGATAACGCTGAAACCATTTTACACAGTAAGCAAGCCGGTCAGTGGCGATCGGGCTATGAAGCCTATGGGCAATGGCTCAGAATGATGGGCGAAACGCCCCATCAAAGCTGTTGCTTGCTGACCAGTCGTGAGAAGCCACGGGAAATAGCAATACTAGAAGGCGAATGGAGCATGGTGCGATCATTGCCCTTAAGTGGACTGACTCCAGATGATAGACGGGCTATCTTTCGGCAAAGAGGGATATGTATGGGGTCAGAGACCGAATGGCAAAACCTCATCCACCACTATGGCGGCAATCCCCTAGCACTAAAGATGGTGGCAGCGGCTACCCAGGATTTATTCAAAATGGAGCAAAGCTAGGTTGGTTGCTCGATTCTGCTGATGAGTCAATCATGATTTTTGAACCCAATAAATTACCAGAATTAAAAGAAAAACAAGATATTTTACCCGTATTGAGTGTTTTGGAAAATTGGCAATTAACAGTTGCAGACGTATTTAGGTGGTTGAGTTTTATTTGAATAAAGCATTTATTACAGCAGAATTCAGGAGTCGGAATGGGCTGCGCCCCGCTGCGCTAACAGAATTCAGAAGTAAAATACGCTTTATTCCTCTCATAAAATTGGTATAACTATTGACTAATTCCACTAGCTTGATTTACTTGGCATTGACTGCACAACCCAAAAAACTCTAGGGTGTGGTAAAAAACTTTAAACTTATGGCTGGATTCTAACTGGTCTTCTAAGTCATGAACGGGGCATTGATTAATTGGAATTGAGACACCGCATTGCAAACAAGTAAGGTGGTGTTTGTCTTGCTGTGCTAGGCTGTAGAGGGCTTCACCGTTAGCCAAATTCCGCACTTGTACTATGCCTTCGAGTTTTAAGGCATCTAAGGAGCGGTAAACTGTCGCTAAACCCATGCTCTGATTAGTATTACGTAGTTCTACGTAAATATCCTGGGCGGAAATGCCTTTTTTAATGGTTTTCAGTAGGTTGAAAATACGCTCTTGACTGCGGGTGCGTATGGCTCTCATAGACAATTATTTAAATATGCCACTGTAGTTGAAGCTGTTAGATGGGCTAATTGATTAATTAACTTTAACCGCTTCGTAATCTTATTTTCACTCAGTTGGAACAGAAAGTTATAGTATAGCGATCGCAGCATTTAGAAAAAGCCCGTGCAAACCAAGTATCTAGCCAAAATTTTCGTGACCCTTCGTCCTTCAGTCTTAGACCCCGCTGGTGTGGCTGTACAATCCGGTCTTAAGCAACTGGGATACGAGAACGTTGACCAGGTGCGGATTGGCAAGTACATTGAACTCACCATTACCTCGTCTGATGAGAAGAAAGCGCGTCAAGACCTCGATCGCATTTGTGACCAAATGCTAGCAAATCCTGTAATTGAAAATTACCGCTTTGATTTGATTGAGGTCGAAACCCAAACGGGAGTCTTTTAAGGACTGGTCGTGGGGCAGAAAAGGCAGGGGAAGATTAAGAACTCCTAACTCCTGCCTCCTGCCCCCTGCCCCCTGCCCCCTGCCTCCTAACTCCTAACTCCTAACTAATCATGAAATTCGGTGTTGTTGTTTTTCCAGGTTCTAATTGCGATCGCGATGTTGCTTATGTAACCAGAGACTTGCTGGGGCAACCGACTCGCATGGTTTGGCATCAAGAAACAGACATTGCTGATTTGGATGTTGTTATCATTCCTGGTGGTTTTAGTTACGGGGATTATTTACGCTGCGGTGCGATCGCGCGTTTTTCACCCGTGATGCAGCAGGTTGTGGAACACGCCCAAAAAGGTAAGTTTGTAATTGGTATTTGCAATGGTTTTCAGGTATTAACTGAAGCTGGACTTTTGCCAGGGGTGTTAACTAAAAATCGGGATTTGCATTTTATCTGCGATCGCGCCCTCGTGAAAGTTGAGCGTAGCGATCTCCCTTGGACACAAGATTATACGACTGGTGAAGTTATCACTTTGCCCATTGCCCACGGAGAGGGGCAATTCTACGCTGACGCAGCCACTCTTGCAGAAATTGAAGGTAACGGGCAAGTTGTGTTTCGTTATGAAGGCGAGAATCCCAACGGTTCACTGAACAACATTGCCGGGATTTGCGATCGCCAGGGCAATGTGTTGGGGATGATGCCGCACCCAGAAAGAGCGTCTGACGCGATGCTGGGGAATAGCGATGGCTTGAGGTTGTTTCAGGGCTTGCTAGAGAAGGTAGCGGCATTAGCCTAAAGCAAATATCGGACGACTCGCTAGGCCGTTTTGCGATCGCTGTCTGAAAAAGAGATTAAGATTGTCTACAGACAGCGATCGCTCCATCACATAAAGTTTTAGTTGCAAGCAGCGATGAATTTGCTTCACCAAACAGCCCACCATAGATATCACTTTTATAAATTAACGTACCTCTTTAAGAGTATCAACTTGCTTGGTAAACAACTCAGTAAATAAACTAAGCACAGTCCGTTCTTCGCGTACTTTTATATTGGCACTGATAGACATACCTGATTGCAAGGAGACATTTTTACCCTTAATCACTAAGGATTGTTTATCCAATGAAACTTTTGCCGGAAATCTATAAAACTGATGTGTTTGATCTGGCGGTAATGCGTCTGATCCTATCCCAAGCACTACCCCTTTGATATCGCCGAACTCGCTGTAAGGAAAGGAGTCAATCCTAACATCTACCTTCATGCCTTTTCGCACAAAACCGATATCTTTGTTAGTGATGAAAACTTCAGCTATATAGTTTTCATTTGGGACAATTTGCAGCAGTTTTGTAGTCGGATTCGCTACAAATCCAGGGTTTTTCGCTTGCAAATCGAAAACTGTTCCAGCCACAGGCGCACGGAGTTCTTGATATTTAACATTTAACTGGGTTTGAGAGATTTTACTATTAACATCTGCCAAACGCTGTTCATTATCGAGGATAACTTTCATGAACTGACTATCAATTGTAGCAATGCGCTGTTTGTTATCAGCTATCTTATCCACAATGTTTTTATCAGAAACAGCTACCGTATTACTTAGCTCTTGCCGTCCTTTTTGAATATCAAACTGGAGGCGTTTCTGTTCTTCACCTAGTTGTGCTACTTCCGCAGCGAGGGTTTGTACTTGTTGTTGCTGATTTAGATATTGAAGCTGAGAAATTCCGCCTTCTTCCGCTAATATTTTCAGTTTATCTAAAATCTGCTGTTGGATTGCTAAACCTGCTTTAGTATCTTCTAGCTTGACTTGGTTTTGAGAAAGTTGTTTTTTGGTTTTTTCTATTTCTAATTCCGCCGCCGCAGAACGAGAATCTAATTCTCTTTTGGCAATTTGTAGACGTTGCTGTTCATCAATTCCCAGCCGATAATCCTGACCAGAATTTTTTAATTGAGTCCGCAATAAGTCATTTTCTGCTACTAACGCTGCCCGGCTTTTCAGCAGAAAAGTAGTTTCTTGGGGCAAATTACCGCGCAAATATAACAATTCAGATCCCGTGCCAGTACTTGCACCCATCAATCGGCGATAAATCTGGTTTTCTTTAATTAATGCAAGGCGAATTTTATTCAAAGAATTTAATTCAGCAACAGAAGCGATGGAATCAAAAGTCAGCAGTAAATCTCCTGGCTTGACTTCTTGTCCATCTTTAACATTAACCGTTTTTACCACTCCACTAACAGGAGCCTGAACTTCTTTGATTGTTCCTTCTGGCTTTAATTGCCCTGTGGCTGGAACTACTTGCTCAATTTTTGCAAAATAAGCCCAAGTAATCCCAAAACAGGCTAGCCCCATTAGGGTCACCATGATTGTACGCGACCAAATTGGAGATTGGCGCAAGACAACAGATTGCTCAAATTCTTGAGTACTTGATTTAATTAAAGCCTCTTGGGCAGCTTTCTGTTGTTTTGTCAGTATCGGTGAATCTTGGTTGATTCCATTTTTTTGATTACCGTTTTTCTGATTGCCGTTGAGGTGATTACCATTAAGTTGAGTCATAACGATTTTGGATTTTTTCTAGGGTGGGCAATGTTTACCAATGCTAAAAACTTTTGCTCCCAGCAATGACTAATTACAAGTTCACATCTTGTTGCTGATACAGGTAATAATAATGACCTTTAGTAGACATTAATTCTTGATGGCTACCTTGTTCTATAACCCTGCTATTATCCATGACAACGATCATATCTGCATTACTTACGGTGTTCAGCCGATGGGTAATAAAAAATACTGTATCACCCTTGAATGCTTTGGCTAAATTGAGACATATTTGCCGCTCTGTGGGATAGTCTAATGCGCTGGTTGCTTCATCTAAAACTAATAATTTTGGTCGTTGTAAAACAGAGCGAGCGATCGCAATTCTTTGCCGTTGTCCACCTGAAAGTGCAGAACCCCGTTCTCCCACACGCGTGTTGTAACCGTTGGGCAAATTCATAATAAATTCGTGGGCGCACGCAACTTGAGCCGCTTCGATAATTTCTTCGGTTGTCGCATCGGGATTCGTTAGGGCAATATTTTCCTGAACGCTGCCGTCAAACAACAGCGTTTCTTGGGGAACTACGCCAATTTGTCGTCGTAGAGAATAAAGTTCTACTTTGGCAATATCATAACCATCAATCAAAATTCTGCCGGACTCAGTTTCGTAAAGCCTGAGCAGTAACTTCATCATCGTACTTTTACCAGACCCGCTTTGTCCGACAATACCGATAAATTTCCCTGGTGCAAATTCGAGGTTGACATTAGAAAGTTGTAAAGGGCCACTTGTACCAAAGCGGAAGGAAACATTTTCATATTTCACTGCTCCCTTAATCGCAGGTAAGGGTATGTTGTAGCGGTCTGTTTCTCCTTCTTGTGGGGTATCGACAATATCGCTTAAACGCTCCAGAGACAAGGCTGTTTCTTGGAAGCTTTGCCAAAGTTGAGCTAAACGCAATATTGGGCTGGTGACATAACCCGATATAATTCTAAAGGCAATTAATTCGCCTAAAGTTAATTCTCCTTGGAGTACTAGATAAGCTCCTACCCACAAAACTAATAAGCTGCTGAGTTTGTTGAGAAAGCTGCTGGTAGAATTGGCGAGGGTGGAAGTCACAACTGTTTTAAAACCAGCAGCGACAAACCGAGCATAACGCTCTTGCCAGGAAAAGCGCGATCGCAATTCGATATTTTGCGCTTTTACTGTTTGAATTCCTGACATCACCTCCACTAAATAAGATTGAGTTTCGGCGTTGCGTTCGGCTTTGGCACGTAACTGTCTGCTAATGGTGGGAGAAGCAATTAAGGTGATCACGATAAACACTGGAATTGTGCTTAAGCCTACTAAGGTGAGTTGCCAACTGTAAATCAGCATCACACCGATATACACCACCGAGAATAGAGCATCCAACCCCACTGTTAAAGCAGTACCTGTGAGGAATTGACGGATATTTTCTAGTTCGTTGATGCGAGTGGAAAGTTCACCCACCGGTCGGCGTTCAAAGTAACGCAGTGGTAAACGTAGTAAATGGTCAATAATTTGCGACCCTAAACCCATATCGATCCGGTTGGTGGTATCGACAAATAAGTAGGTTCTTAAGGTAGTTAGTACTGCTTCAAATAGCCCAACGACTAATAGCAGAATCCCTAAAATATGTAGTGTGCCAATACTATTTTGAGTGATAACTTTATCAATAATTAACTGAACTACCAGAGGATTTGCCAACGCTGCCAGCTGCACGAAAAAGGAAGCGATAAAGACTTCTATCAGAACTCGACGGTGGCGTGACAAATAGGGTATAAACCACCGTAAACTAAAGCGTTCTTGGGGTGTTTCTTTGGTAGCAGTTAGCAGTAATACCCTAACTTTGGGCGGAAAGTCGGTTGGATCAACATCTAATTGTTCAACTAATTGAGCGGGTTTGCAGCGCACAATTCCTTGGGATGGCACACCTACAATCACGGTATTTGCATCCGCTTCATATAAAACGGCAAAATTATCACCATAGCGAATCAATGCCGGTGTAGGAATGCGCGCCACTGAGGCGATTGGTAGTTCTATCAACTGTGCTTTAAGTCCGATTAACTCTGCCAGGTAAGCAGTAACTTGAAACGATATAACCCCCTGACGTTTGACTTGCTCAGTTAAGATACGGCGAACTACTTCTCGACGGAACGGCATTTCTAGGTGCTTCGCAACCATTTGGAAGCAGGCGAAGGCTGTATTTAATTCTCCCTTACCACTAAAAAATGGGTATTTGTGTTTTGACGAACTCTTTGAGGTCTGGGGGGCTATCTGTGGAACTATTTCGTCTGATGCGTAGGGAATATCTAATTCCTCTGCGCTATCTGATTTGGTGTCACTTACTGCAAGTTCTATCTGATGACTATCTTCCAATATCAAATCTGACGGATGTATACCAAGCAACCGTGCGGGGTTTTGACCTATAACCTGGATTTTGTCTCTATCGTCGTCTGATTCTAAGCGATCGCCAGGTGATAAATTCGTGACTGTACCACCGCCACTCACAAACCAGACGCTTTTGTTATCGAGTTGGTTGAATGGAGTTTTTCCTGGAGGTAAGTATTGTACTTTTGCCTGTGGTAAGGCTTTTTCTGTCAGTTCTCTGAGATTTAAAGTAGCGATCGCTTGCTTTTGCCAATAGGAGCCGAGAATATCGAAAACTTCCACCAAATAACTGCGGTTCTTGCGAGCATCGGCAAAAGCTGGGTATGAAGCCAGAAAGCTAAAATATGCGGTTGCACTCAAGGTTAAACATACTACTTCGGTGGAGGCGATCGCTGTCTCACAGGCGACTTCACGCAACAAACCAATTTCGCCGATAATTTCCCCAGGTTGCAGTAATTTTAGGGTAATTGGCATTTGCGTCTGGGGGTCATATCCCAACAGGCGCACTTGTCCCTCATAAATGATCGTGATGCGTTCCGGGAGACTTTCTTTACCGATGATTTTCTGACCTATGCGATAGCGCCAGGCTTGCAGCTGTTCTGATAGATTAGCGATCGCTCCATCTGGTAAGTGATCAAACCCTTCTAGGGTAGTGAGAAATTCGAGAAAAGTGTTCTTAATATAAGTCATATAAAACAAGTCGTAGGTAAAAGTCAGGAATAAAGTCGAAAATATTAGGGAATAACTCTTTTATTAACAGTGGTAGTGTTTGGTTTTATGCCAGTAGTGCCAAGACTTCTATGGCATTTAGTGTAGCTAAATATGTAAAAACACAGAGTGGAAGTTCGTCTAAATTGCAGACCTGCATTCAGATCACAGGGTTGCAAATGTTATACGTTGTTCAAAACAAAGATAATGTAAATAGATCGAGGATAAGTTATCACTTAGTTAACGTTACATAATTTATACAAATTTAAAAGTAATATTTAGTATTGCAAGTATGTAAGATTGATACTCATCATCAAACCAAGACACAGAAACGCGGTTGTTAAATTTAGCGTTGCATATTTTAATTTGTGATAATCAACATGAAAATATCACAGATGCTTTCCTAAGTAAATACCCTAATGAAGAATTATGTAATAAAAAAAACTTTAAATTTCTGAATTATTTTTTACAAATTCTTGAATATAGGGATTGACAGTATCACTGATGGCGAAAGACAGTGAGCTTTCCTCGCTAAACAGCGCTATGCTCGATTTATGAAAGAATTCTCCATCAATTTTTTGCTAGCTTAATTTAAGAAAAATTAACTGGAAAAGTGAAGGTGAAGATTTTTTGTCACCTTACAAGAATCAACTATTAAATTTATGAAGGAAAGATAATAACTGCCTTCAGTAAATTTACTAGTTTAATTAATATCGAGTCTATTTAATTGCTCCGCATAAAATAGCCTCATCCCGGTTGCGGGATGAGGCTATTATGTTTTACTAAGTAATTACTCGTATTGGATATTATGCAAGATTGACACTTAAATTTACCTGCACAATCACATCGTTGTAATCTTTATCACCACCATTTGCTAAATCTTCAAAACCAAAGGTGTTATTTCCCAACAGTCGAATGTGATCTACCTTATCTGAGTTAGCGCCCAAGAATGAGAAGTAAACATTCTTACTGGTATTCCCATTAAGAATTGCATCGGGTTTACCATCCACAATAATAAATGGTGCAAACAGAGAATTCGGCCCAAAAGTGCCAGTGTAATTTGCCGTACCTTGGTTGTCCACCGCCAAGTCAACACCTCCAACACGCCCACGCATAGCAGCTTGAGCGTAACCAGCCTGCCCAACGAGAATATCTGCTTTGCCATCACCGTTGGTGTCAATACCACCATTCTCATCAGCCACCTGATAGAAGCCGACAAAGTTGTTGTAAGATGCTTCTCTGTTGACTGTAAACTCAGCTGTTACTAACTGTGTCACACTCCGTAAATCAATCAGTTCGCCTTGATATTTGCCTTGCAGACCAGTACCTAAAGATACCTCTTGCTCTGTTGCCTGAATATCCACAACCAAATTCTGGAAGTTGAGAGAAAACCCTTCACCCTCTATGTTGCTATTTGTAGCTGAGGAAAAAACGACACTTGAGAAAGAAGTTTTTCCAGACAGTACAGCCTGAGTAGTACTGTTAGATATCATATAGAATCTGAGCTTCGTACCAGACTCGAATTCTAAGATATTTTTCAAGTCATCGTTCTTAAAACCCTTAGGCAGTTTAGCAATAGAGGATAAAATCACCTTGGAACGCTCCAGAGCCACTCGCGTATAACCCTCTGCACCAGGCGCTATGCCGTTAATTCTACCTTCATCATCGTCAACAGCAAATACACACAGTTCATTCACCTCTTTAGCGCTGTTGTTTTTTATCTTAATTGAGAGCTTTCCTTTACGACCCTTAACTTTACTGTTGACGATAAAGATATTCTGAGTAATATTGACTAGCTGGAAAATCGTTGTTATCTGGGTATTTGTATTAGACCCAAAGCCATCAATATTAACATCCAATTCCTTGTCCAAATAAAGCCCACCAAGGTCAGTAGTGCGAACGCGAATTTTATAACTAGATTTAGTCGCGTCAGATTTAATTTTTAAGCTATCTCCCTCGATAATGAATGCACCATTATCAGTATCGCCAGTACCCGCTACCAAACTATAAGTGTGTTCATCGTCTTGGTCTGGATCAATGGTGTTGAAGTTACCGATGATTTTTTTATCATCATCGTCATTATCATCTCCATCACCACTACCATTATCGTCATCATCATCATCATCGTCGTCATCTCCATCACCACTACCATTATCGTCATCATCATCGTCGTCATCGTCATCGTCATCGCTGATAGCGGTAAATATTAAGTTCGTGGGAATTTCGTTAACGTTGTTGACATTGATAACTAACTCTTTCTCAAAGATGAATCCAGCAATGTCAGTGCTAGATACTCGAATGTTGTAAGTTGATTTGCTTTCAAAATCAGGGGAATTAATTATTTGTAGGCTATCATCAACAATGGTGAAGAAAGTATTATCAGTATCGCCAGTACCCGCTATTAAACTATAGGTGTACACCTCGTTGGTGTCTAAGCTAGTAGTGAGAGTGGCAACAGAAGTTGCCGCAGCCACATTCTCATTTACACTGGTAACATTCAACATCAAGTCTCTATTTAGAAGCACAGAGACATTGTTAGAGCTGGAGTTAGCTACCACCAAATCGAGTTTGCTGTCACCGTTAATGTCTGCCACAGCAACGGACTCAGGATTTGAACCGACTGTGAAGTTGGTGGCAGTGCCAAAGCTGCCATTGCCATTGTTCAGCAGCACAGAGACATTGTTAGAACCAGAATTAGCTACCACCAAGTCCAGTTTGCTGTCACCGTTAATATCTGCCACCGCAACAGAACGAGGACTTGTCCCGATTGCGAAGGTGGTGGCAGCGTTAAAGCCGCCACTGCCATTGTTCAGTAGCACAGAGACATTGTTGGAACTATAATTCGCTACTACTAAGTCTAGGTTGCCGTCACCGTCAAAGTCTTCCACAGCAAGGGAACGGGGACTTGTCCCAACTGTGAAATTGGTGGGAGCATTAAAGCCACCACTGCCATCGTTCAGCAACACCGAGACATTGTTGTCATCAGAGTTCGTTACCACCAAGTCTAGCTTGCCGTCACCGTCAAGGTCTCCCACAGCAACGGAACGGGGACTTGTCCCAACTGTGAAATTGGTGGCAGCGTTAAAGCTGCCACTGCCATTGTTCAGCAGCACAGAGACATTGTTGTCCGCAAAGTTCGTTACTACCAAGTCTAGGTTGTCGTCACCGTCAAAGTCTCCCACAGCAACGAAACTAGGACTTGTCCCGACCGTGAAGTTGGTGGGAGCGCCAAAGCCGCCACTGCCATTGTTCAGCAGCACCGAGATATTGTTGTCAGCAAAGTTCGTTACTACAAAGTCTAGTTTGGTGTCACCGTCAAAGTCGGCTACAGCAACCAAGCTAGGACTTCCACCAGTTGTGTAGTCAGTGGCAGTGCCAAAGCTGCCATTACCATCGTTCAGTAGCACCGAGACATTATTGTCATCGGAGTTAGCTACCACCAAGTCCTTTTTACTGTCACCATCAATATCTGCCACCGTAACGGAAGTGGGATTTGTTCCAGCTAGGAAGTTAATGGCATTTGTAAATGATGCGGTCATAATTGTTTTGAAGTATGATATTTGGTTGCCTCACACCTGTTTGTATTGAAATAGCAAGATAGTTAATAAAGGTAATATTCTTTGCTACCAAGGTGAGGAATGTACTATACAGCTTATTGTCTAATTTTTAGGAAAACCTCAGCGAATACACGTACAAAATTCCAATTTAGTGCTTATGCAAAGGCTTTATTAGCGATCGCATTTACATATACATGGCTTACGTCAGTGTCACAAAAAAGATGTAAATTTAAGTTTGTAGTAGGTACTAAAGTGGCTGAACCGTATTGTATTCTTTCCGCAAATTAAAAAACCCCATCCTGTAAGCAAGATGAGGTTGCAAAACTTTACTAAATTAGCTGTATGAAATTGAAAAATTAAAACCTAAGCCACGACACTAGCAGAAAAAACGAAATCATTTGTTGTAAGGCTTGTTGAGGTAATTCCAAGTAATGAAGCCAACTCTGTATTTCCGGTTTTCACCAAAGTGTCACTACCTTGTTGCAGTAGCGTTAGATCACTAAATTGAGTGACGCTGATACCACCAATGCCAATCACGTCAATCCCGATCGCAAAATCAGTCACAATGTTCTTGCTAGTTGGCAGGCTAGCGTTAGCAATCCAAAACTGATCAGCACCAGCACCACCACTCAGGCTATTACTACCCTGTTGGCCAGCAAACAGAATGTCATCACCATCACCACCAGATAGAGAGTCATCGACATTAGAGAAGAGTTTGTCATCTCCAGAACCAGCGTAAAGACGGTTATTACTGCCGTTACTGGTGAGGGTGTCTTTACCTGAGCCACCGAAGGATAATTGACGAGAACCTTCAATTACTGTCAGGGTATCAGCACCGGCTGCCCCAAATAGATTATTACTACCAGTGGCTTCAATTACGACAACAAGATCATCACCATTACCGCCATTGGCACTGGTATTTTGAGTCGGGCCATTTTGACCAATAAATATCTGATCGTCACCGTCTCCTGTGGACACTGAAGAGTCATTACCCACAAGCACCGTGTCATCCCCGTTCCCGGTTTGGATGGTGTTACCTTGAGTAGCCTCGACAAAATCTGCTCCATCACCTGTAAATAAGGTTTGATTTGGCTGGGCTGTAATATCATCGCTGGTTGTGGAGCCAAACTTAATTTCTTCAGCTTTTGGCTGACCTAAACCAGGAGCAAGGTTGAGGGGATTCTCCAGCTTTAAGAGAATAATTTCATTGTTGTCTATGACTGGATTCTGAGGATCATCTCCAGGACGACCTGTTGAAAAGGGATAGTTGTTGTCATTAGCTACCAAAATGGTGTTTTTATCAACAACTAAAACATTTTCAATTGTTACAAATGGGAAGTCAAAGGTGGTTTTACCATCTCCGTTGAGGTCGTTGGGGTCTTGAATATTCAACAAGTCTGCAACTTCTTCTTTGACTACATAGCCATTAGAATCTGTTTTAGACAAGTCTATTTTGAAAATTTTCTTGAATTGAGCAGAAGTTCCTTGACCGCCATCCCGCTCAACGACTAAATACTCATTGTCATTAATGACTGCTAGATCACCGATCGCATACGCGGGATTTTCCAACTTGTAGTAAAGTTTATTACCAGTGTACTCGCGGCTGGCAATATCAAATTCGTTAATCCGCAAAGCACCGGAAGCATCACCTTGAACCGTACCCTCTAGCAGCATATAGAGCTTGGTTTTGCTGGCGTTGATTGCTCCACCCTCAAAACCTTTAGAGCCACCCAAGTTAGCAAAAGCATCTCCTGAAAGAACATCGGGGTTTTGTGGCGATCGCACTAAGTTATTCTGAGGATCACTCAAGAAATCTCGAACTTTATCCCCTGTATCTGGGAAGTCGGTGAAGAGTGCATCTACCCCTAATTGAAAGAACTGCTGAAATTCTAGTTCTGGATTCCCTTGGTAATCTGCTGCTAAATACAGGTCTTCATCGCGGAAGGTGTAAGGATGAACCTGTAAACCTGCATTGTGAGCATCTTGAATTAAGGTAGTGGGAGGTAACAGTGTCTTGTCAGCATCATTTACTGTTCCATCGCCATTGACATCATCTGCCAAACCATCGTTATTAGCATCAGTGCCTTTGACACTGACAATTAACCGCTTCCAAGGGCCAATGCCATCAGCATAGGTAGCGATTTCAGCCAAACCTTCTGGAGTTCGTAAATCACCATACGTCCGAAGGTCGTCACTGACTTCAAAATCATAAGGCTGAGTCTCTATGATCTCACCGTTTAGCTCAATGCCTGCTGCATCTAGAAGCTGGATCAGAGGAATATCTACGCCTGCCTCTGGCATAATGCGATCGTGGAGATCCTTGAGATTACCAACTTCAAAGGATTGGATGAAGATCCGACTGGGATCGGTGAAATTCTCAGCCTTGAGTGTATCGATGAGGATTTCACTGATGTTTCTGTTAATTTTCTCGGTAGTGCCTACGTAAGTAGCTTCTTCGGCAGAATAGGTGGGATGCTTAGTTTCAGGATAGATGCCAATCTTTTTACCCGTCTGGGCTTCAACTTCTTTAACCAAGTCGATGATTTCGGCGAGGGTGGGAATTTCAAATTGACCATTGAAGGATTGGTCGCGGAAAGGTACACGCTGTATCGCTTTTAAAGTCTTGATTTCTTCTAAAGTGAAGTCTTCAGCGAACCAACCAGTGATTTCAGTTCCATCTAGACTGACTGTTTTCTTGCGATCGGCAAACTGTGGATATTTGGTAATATCGTAAACGTCTGTAGTTGTATTGCTTAAATTAAGAGTGCCATCAGCATTCAAAATTGCCAAAGCAGGCTCATGACGAGCAATTAATACCCCATCTTTTGTAACTACTAAATCAGGCTCAATAAAATCAGCGCCATCGGCAATTGCTTGTTTGTAAGCTTCTAGAGTATGTTCTGGAAGCTTTCCACTTGCACCTCTATGACCAAGAATTTTAGGTGCTCCTCCATCTAGAGTTTTGAAGAAGTCAGGTGTAGCAATGGGAGCTTCTAACAGTTTACCAGTGGCATCAAAATGCAGTAGGTAAGGGCCAAACTCTTCTCCAACCCAAATTGTCCCGTCTTTATCAAAGACGAATGATTCTACATCAAAATCTGCACCAGTTAGTAATCTTTCAGAACTTCCTTCATTAACTATTTGGAAAGGAATCTTGTTATTGGGATCAGATAGTTGAATGTAGTCTAAAATTTTAACAGTGCCATCTCCATTTTCTGTTCCCTTAAAATTTGGGTCTAGACGATGGATGCGTAACAGAAAGTCTTCACTATTATCTTTGCTGCCATAACCATTATCTGACAGAAAGTACAAAGAGTCATTATTAGCAAACTGTACACCACTGAAGCCCTGTATTGGCTGTCCTGGGAAAGGCCCCGTTCTGCCATTCCCTGAAATTTCCTCACCAGAAACTGGCCCATCACTATAGGTATCAGCAGGTAAAGAGGCAAAGCCTACTAATTCAATTGCCATAATTAGAATGTTGGTTGGGTATTTGGATTTAACTGCTTCGCAAACTAATCAAGTTCTCTCATTGCATCACTTGTGGAAAAAACAAATCATGTTCTCACGCTAAAAACCGGAATTACGGGTAAATTTCAGAATTACAATACTACAGTTACAGAAAGTCCGTTAAGTCCGATTTTGTGATTAACAGCGAGAATACATTTATAAAAAATGCATTTTCTCAGAGTTATCGAAAGCTTAAAAAATGAGAATTTGATGCCAACTACTAATCTGTGTTAGTGAGTAATGAGTGTAGAAGGATTAGATACAGAATTGAAATCTGTTGATAGTAATATGAGAGAACTTAGCTCGCACTAAAGATGGTTCCATGAAAAGATTAAGAAAACAATAAGTTAACTGGAAGAAATGATTAAAATACACTCAACAAAAAAATAATATTTATGGAAATATAATAGATTGATGCCGGAAAGCTAATCTATTCTATTGGGACGATGAATGAAATCCAATAATTAAAGTTCGGAATATCTATTTTGGTCATTAAACTATTTATTGATGTTTTTAAATAGGTAAAGCTTGATTATTTTTGGCTTGAATTGGCTAGCGATCGCGTCAATTTTACTGTTACTTGTAATGGCTTATAAATTCATTAAAATCTTTGCAAAACGTGAAATATTTAGATTCCCGACTTCTTAAATAAGTCGGGAATCTTGTTGTTCAAGAATGATTTAGGATTGAGATAACGCTAGGCAACAAACTAAGCCACAACGCTAGCAGAGAAAACGAAGTCATTTGCAGTTAGGCTAGTTGAGGTAATTCCTAGCAATAAAACTAACTCTGTATTTCCTGTTTTCACTAAAGTGTCATTACCCTGTTGCGACAGCGTTAGCCCACAAAATTGAGTTACGCCAACACCGCCAAGCCCAATTTTGTCAATCCCGACTGTAAAATCAGTCACGATGTTATTACTAATTGGCAGACTACCATTAGCAATCCAGAATTGGTCAGCACCAGCACCACCACTGAGGCGATTACTACCTCCTTGACCAGCAAATATCACATCATCACCATCGCCACCAAATAGCGAATCATTGATATTGGAGAAAAGTTTGTCATCTCCAGAACTACCGTAGAGACGATTATTGCTACCCCCACTACTAAGGGTATCATTGCCTGAACCACCGAATAATGATTGGCGAGAACCTTCAATTACTGTGAGAGTATCATCACCAGCCCCACCAAACAAATTATTACTACCACTGGCTTCTATCATGACAATCAAATCATCACCATTGCCACCATCAGCATTGGTATTTTTAGCGGGGCCATTTTGGCCAATAAATATCTGATCGTTACCCTCTCCCCCGAATACTGAAGAGTTACTCCCTGCAAGTAGAGTGTCATCACCTTTTCCAGCGTCGATTGTGTTACCTTCAATACCTTCTACAAAGTCTGCGCCGTCACCTGCACTAAAGAATTGTCCTGGCTCAAGATTGACAGTATCACTGTTGCTAGAACCAAAACCGTTCGGGAAAGGAGGCTCTACAACTGTTAGGTTATTGGGTAATTCCAGAATGCCGAGTTTTTCAGCAGGTGTATTACCCGTAACGTTGAAGTCGTTGTCGTTAAGCAAAGCTAGAGTGTTGGGTGCTACCAGCGCCAAACCTTCTAATTTTTCTACTCCGGTGTAACCCAACTGAGCAGCATTAGCGATTAGGCTTTTGGTGACAGGGGTGATATTGGCAGTAGCTAACTCGGCAGAAGTAAGTTGTTCAATGGTTTTATCCGCTGGCAAGGTAAAGTTAGCAGGGTTGTTGATGTTGGTCGCCCCGGCTAAATCAATTTGGTAAATTAGTTTATTGCCAGCAGATGTAGCATTGTCATCTCGCTCAATTACGGCAAATTTGCCGTTACCCAAGGAGACTGCATCGCCAATTTTATCAGTTGCAGGGAGACCTTCCAGGAGATATAAATACTCTGCTGTCACCTGCTTGGTGACAATATCAAACTCTAGAATTCTCAGGTTGAGAGAACTTCTGGAAGTCGCATCATTGGCGACATCTGGATTATCAATTGGACTCTGGATAAAGGCATATAATTTATTACCTTCCAGGGCGACAGCTTCAAATCCTCGGTTATTGCGGCGTTGAGCGTAAACATTTGGCAATACCTCAGTGCCAAATATTCCAGGGGGTTGATCTGGGTTGGGTGCAGTGGCAGTTCCTTGAGGAATAAAGCGGTCAATTAATTTACCATTAACATCAAAGTGATAAATTGCCGGGCGGTATTCATCTACCATCCAGTAATCTCCATTTTTCGCAATTACAATCCCTTCTAAGTCAGCACCCAAAGGATCGTTAGCTAGGATATTGTTGTCTAAGTCAACGGCAATTTCATCTGTGTAGGCTAAACCGTTTCCTACAGCTTGCAAATTAGGCAATCCAGTTAATGGCGTTGTCCCATCTTGGCGGAATAGTCCCGTTCTCTTGGTAATATTGATTTCACCTGTGCTGCGGTTGAGTTCAAAGCTGACTATTTCTGGCTGGAAGTCGGGTAATAAAAATGGTCTGTTTACACCATCAGGTTCTCCATTGGGGCCTCGGTCTGTGTGGGTGACAAACTTCAGATTCCCATTTGCTGCAAACCCTTGGAAATACAAACCAGAGAAACCACCTAACAAAATATCTTGATTTTCAGAGGTTGTTCCTAACTTGGGTAAGTTGTCAAATTCATAGATAGTCAGTTTGGGTTGAGCAACAGGATTGCGTGGATCGTAACTGGTGGTGTCAATAGTTAGAGAATTGGGGAAAGCATTGGCAATATTTTCCCAAGGCACCAGCTTGAAGTTAGAACTGATATTTTCTTCTTCACCTTCATCGCTGACTATTGTGGCAGGTTCATTGGAACCATCTTGAGTCACAAATAAACCAAATGGAAAGTTAGGCCCCAGTGGCACGTTAATTACTTCTGCGCCGTCTGACTCTTGTACGCTGTCAATTGGCCCATTGTTTCCAACAGCAAAGTTACCTACATATTCGTTGTTACCTTCACGAGTGTAGGCAACAAAGGTGTTGTCGCCTTGGCTGGATGCTAATAAGTAGCCTGTGCCATTTTTGCCGTAATAAATGGTCAGTCCTTCTACGTCATCGGTAAGGTTAGTACCACCTAAATCTCTGACTTGATCAATTAGCTTACCAGTTGTGCCACCGTTTGGTTCTGCTTGGAACTTCCAGATACCGACATTTTCCTGGCCGATGTAGAGGAAACCAGTTTCCTGGTCTACTACCATACCCTCTGTTTGAGGATCGCGTCCTTCAATTGTTGGTACGGTAAATTCTCGGACTCGCTCAATACCAATTTTCCCATTACCTTTGTCAATCAGTTTAAACTGAGCGACATCTCCGGTTTCGCGGCGACTGGCAAAGACATAATAATCATTGGTGATTGGACTACGGTACAATGCCAGCCCGTAAGCACTCCGAGAAGATGAAGAATAAGGTTCTGCAAAAGGTAGTCCTTGGAAGAGAGTACTAAGACTGCTGTCGGTAATGTCTTCCAGGTAGTTACCGTCAGTGCCAGGATTGGGGTTAATTTTGAAGATTGCTAGTTTATCATTGCCGCGATCGCTAGCTACGGCAATATCAATAGATTGATCGCCTAATTTAAAACCGTATTGCAGGTCAATGTTGTTGTAGCGAATACCACCGGGATTAATTGTCTCTAACAAATTACCAGACAAGTCATAAATCCGCAGTCCGCCATTTTTCACTGAGGTTAATACTAGGCTATCAGCAGAGTTTGTAGCATTAATATAGATGGCAGGATCATCAGCATCGGCCCGTTGATCGACTGGGAGTGTTTCATCATCCAACAAATCGGGACGAGTTTCTACTTTGGGTGCAGCAGTTGGAACTAAGTCTGCATTCAGCGTGAGGATTTGGGTAAATTGGCTCTGGTTGAAGTTGTTGTCACTTACCAGCACAATCGACTGGCTACCATCTGCTAATTTGGGGCCAAAGGTGATGCCTTCGATGTTATCTGTACCGTTAGGCAAATCCAGATCATTTAAATTTAATAGCAGACGTTTTTGAGCAGGTTGGATAGTGGCTATTTGCTCAGTACTCAGATTATTCAGAGAATCGTAGAAGCTAATATCTGTTGATCCTTGCAGGGAAACTTCGTAGATTTTGATAGTGTTGCCTACACCTTGGGCAAAGGAACGCTCTAACGCCAGCAAGGTTCCTCGGTTATCGATCGCAAGTAAATCTACTAAACCATTGTCAGCAAAGCCTGTGCTAGGGTTGGGCACATCCCCGATCGCATCGGTAATGTAAAGATATTCTTTTTCTGGTTGTCCACTAAGCAGATTGTATTGCAGAATTCGGGAACGGCTGCCGCTACTGAGTGAAGCCCTTAATCCATCTTGAGAAAGTGCGTTTTCGGTAGCGGTGAATAGGGTTTTTTGGTCGGGAGTGATGGTGAGGCTTTCAAATCCCAAATTATTGTAAACACCTGATGTCTGCGTGTCACCTGCATCTACAATACCGTTGCCGTTGGTATCTTCAACTACTGGTAGGAATTTGCTGGGGACAAATAGCGATCCTATTTCTTGACCCGTTGTCAGGGAAAATTCCTTAATAAAGGGATCGCTAACTCTACCTGCACCAGGATTAACTTCACCCTCTGAAGAGATGAAAACAGTACCATTGTTAGTTAAAGCAATGCCTTCTGGGTCAATGCTAAATGTTGCAAATAAGTTGCCATTGCTATCTTTCAGAGGTGTGACATTGGTAAAAGTCACCCCAGTATCAGTAGTGAAAGTATAGAAGCGGGCGGGGCCAAATTGCGAGCGATCGTCTGAGATAGCGTAGTAGCGGTTATTCGCAGCATCATAAGTGACACCAGATAGTCCGCCCACCGGAGTCTGTACCCCATTCACAGTTCCCGCAACGCCAGCAGGAATAAAGCCAGTAACAAAGGTAGTTTGTTCCAGAAATCCTGCACGAGGAATGGTTTTACCTGGTTCATTTGGCCCAGTTTGCACATCTGTAAATACTAAGCGATGGTCAGAACTGGGGAAGGGAAAAGTACCTACCAAGGGAAATGTCGGGTCAGTATTCAGAGGCCAAAATACTCCTGATTTGGCAATTGTCAGGTTAGCGGACGGTAGCACATAATCAGTCCGCAGGTTTCCGGGAGCTGTATCAGCAAAGTCTGCGGTGTCAAAGCTAGGATTACCCTTTTGGCTAGCGTTTGCACCACCCTGCAAATCTGCTTGTTGGGAGCCACCAAGACTAGTAGGGATGACATTAGTATTAATATTGGGATTTTGCAACAGTTGGCGAATAGCATTGTCAAAACTATCACCATCTAACGGGTCAGCATTTTGATCGCCCGCAATTACAAAGCTTGACCCAGCAGCAATCCCGCCTGTTTTACCTTCATCATCATATATGTAATTACTTTTACCAGGAGTAATATAATCTGCCCAAAAGCGGATCTCGTCGTGGTTGCGCTTACCATTGCGGTCTTCCGGCCCATCAAAGGTTGGGGGTGTGGGGTGGCTGGCGAGGACATGAATTGTCTCTCCGTTCACCTGGATAGGTACATCCCAATGACTTTTAGAAGAAAGGCGTAAAACTGCCAGTTCCTCCTGAGAATACCAATCATTTAGCTGTGGTGTTGTAGGATCATCGGGAAGCAAAGCATTGGGCATATCCTTCCAGAGGAAGTTTTGGAAGGTGCGGATGTTGGCGGTGTCGATGGGATATTTGGACAGCAATAACATCCCATATTGACCAGGAAAATCACCGAATCCAAAGGCATCATCGCCATATCCTGGTGTACCTGGGGTTGTAACTACTGTACTGTTGTTATTCAAGTCAAAATCAGAGGCGATACCCGTGTTGGAGGGAGCGATGTAGAAGTAGGGGTAGTCAACGGGAGCCGAACCGTTTTGGCTGATGGCTAAATAATTTTGCTGAAATAGTTGAACTGCCTCCTGAGAGTAGTCAAACTCATTGATTAGCAGCACATCGGGGTTGTTAAGCTGGATTATTTCTGCAATAGCTTTTGCTTGAGCATTATCGGGAGTTGACAAATCGGTAACTAATTCACCTTGAGCGCTGCGGTTGAGGGAAGCATTGAATTGGGAAAAGCGGATTGTATTATTAGTTACCATAAGTTAGTGCTTGGGTAGATTCAAATTTTGCGGAGATTAGTGGTTGTCTGCGGAAACCACAGAACCATTTAGCCCATCTGTTAGTAGTACGCCTTTGTACTAGGCGCACGTAGACGCTTCCGAAGGATGCGTGGAAAATTTGGAGTATAAAGCTTTAAAAGTAGGGGTACGGTGAACGTAATATCAACATGAACAAGAAAAAATACGTCTTCTAAACCACTGTTCCTAGAGGTTGTCAGAAGACAGCTACATAACTTTTTAGTATTAGTTCTTAATTGGGCACCCTCAAAGTATCCCAGCTAGATTAAGAAACAGCTAGCAAAAGGTTAAAACAACAAATGTAATTCTTAACTCATCCCCCGGCTGTAAAAACTTTGCTTTGCTCATTTTTTACAGCTAGGGGATTTTGAAGTCATTAGTGATTTTTCGTGGCTTTTTCATAGTAATGACTATTGACCAAGACGGCGAATTCACCCCATACATTGAAAGAATGGGGTGAATCCGCCGTCTTTCTGTAATTTACCAGACTTGATATTAGTCCACGGAGGTGGACTTTGCTTGTCTAGCAGCGACTTCTAGTCGCCCAATACTTTTAAAACTCTTAGTCCAACAAAAATTAGGGTAGGCTGTTTGCCCACCCTACAATTCTTCTTAACTGAACTGTTTTGTATCAACTACTGAACCATCAATTAGCGGAACTTACCAGGATTTAGACGAGCACCGTTAGGTTGAGACTGACGACGAATAGCTACTCCACTCCGCAAATTATTTCCAGTACCACCATCTTTGCGATCGAGGAAAGGTTTCAGATTAATCCCACCTCTAGACGAGCTAACCCGATTATTACCACTGCCTAGAAGTGTGCGTCCTAAATTATATACTTCGTTGACTCCATTACTGCGATTGCCATAAGTGTTAACGGCTATAGTCTGCTGTCCGCTGTCAGCAGTAGTCAAGTTTTGAAAAATGCTATTGCGGATAAGAATGGCATCTTTCCCACGCGGTACTGTCAACACAATTCTACAGGTTGGGTTAACTTCAGTTGTGACGCAGACAATATTTTCGTTATTTTCTACAGATGTCTGGAGTTCTTGTAAGCCATCTGGGCGATAAAGTTCTAAACGACTGGCAATTGCTGCACAACGCCTTTGTGCATCCCAACCACCGCCCAAAGCCGCAGGTGCCGCCCAAGGAAAGAATTGACCTGGTTGACTTTGTGGCTGATACATAACAGTGTACTGACCATTGTAAGTCTGACAGGTAAACCGAGTTGTACCGTCAGCTGAGGGTGAAGGTGGTATACCTGTTGATGTGTCTATTGGGACTGACGATCCACCTGATGGTACTGTTGGTACGACAACGCCATCGCCAGTAGAGTCATATTGAGCCATTGCTGCCGAATTGCCCAGACACAAAGATAAGCCAAGGCTGCCCAAAGATATCAATCGAAGCAGTTGTGATGACATAAATCATCCTCCAGTAGAAATAGGTAGGGAATTGATAGTTTAAGTGACGAATAATTCTGTTTTTTGATTCATCAAAAACGTTATTTTTTTCCTCTCCTGCTTTTTTCTCTTCGAGTAGCTTTTTCACCCGTATTTGAATTTCTACATGATGCCCCACTCCTTCATAGGCCTGAGGGTTTTAGCTACTACGGGTAATGAGGTTTTCTAAATGGTAAAACACAAAAAACCCCGGCGAAACTAACCGAGGTAAGAGAGAAGTATGAATGACAATGAGATACAGCGATACTGAAATCGGAAAATCTTAGCTAACGCTAAAACCAACCAAAACTAAAGTCGTGACAATTAAAGTCGCAAAAAGACTTTGTAAAACATATTTACGTTGTTCCCAAATTGCCGGGTACTCGGCGTAGTAAACCTTGGGTTCGGCTGCGTAGTTATTGAGGATGCCGTCTTCATTTACAGTTGTGTACATAGTTTTTTCTTTTTTTATTTACTTATGTAACTAAATTTAACAAAATTGTTACAAAACGTCAAGAGGGCTTGACAAAAAAAGGTTGATGATTTTGATAGAAATTACTTATCAGGCAATACGCTTGGGTTAAGGCTTAACTCTTTGTCAAACAAAGTCAATTTTTTAACGAACCGCATACTCCTACGGGGAAGCAAGCTAGCAAGAGCGTCTCGTTAGAGAAAGACGCATAGACACCTTCGCGGAGCGTCTCGTAGAGAAGTGGCTTCCCGTTCGCGTAGCGTCTCCGAAGGAGAAGGGTAGGACGCAAAGGAAGAGAAAAAAGGGAAGAAAGAAATACTTAACTGAACTGTATTGACTTAGGGAACTCCAAAAAATAAATTATCCTAATTTCTGGACTCAACACGACTGTTCCTCCCCCCCTGCTCCCTGCTCCTCTGTCAAAAAAGCGATGGGATATTTTTTTAGTTGGAAGTCCCTTATCAGGGCATAGGGAATTTAGGCGAAGCTGCCCCAGCCGCCGAAAGCGCCATATCTCTTGACTTACTGCTTATACGTTTAATTCTTCATCACCGCATCCAATAACACATTGGCATCAAAGCGGACTACATCTGTGCAAGGTAGCCCGGTTTCTGCTATTGTTTGAGCGATGCTTTCCTCAGCCGCAGACTGATCTAGATGGGCTGTGTTAAGCGCTATACCCACTACAGGAACACTTCCAAAAGCACCACCAGCACTAGCGACAGTTTCATAAAGTCGAATCACCTCTGGTAAAGGTGGAATTGGTACATGGGGATTATTGCGGTTATGAGTTTGTCCAGCGCGATGGACTAAAACCAGTTGGGTTGGTTGCGAACCACGGATTAAGGGTAGGGTTGCTGTTGAACCAGGATGTAACAGTGAACCTTGTC
This sequence comes from Nostoc foliaceum FACHB-393, assembly GCF_014698505.1. Lineage (GTDB taxonomy): Bacteria > Cyanobacteriota > Cyanobacteriia > Cyanobacteriales > Nostocaceae > Nostoc > Nostoc foliaceum_A. The sequence goes on from NZ_JACJTD010000019.1 coordinate 118,264, forward strand.
CTTCAATGTGCAGAATATCGTAGTTTTTGCCATAGCGCATGACTATCTGTTCTACAGCACCAGCGGCAAAGTCTACCCGCACGGCATCTAAAGCCACGCCATCCCCTTCTAACATCACCCCAGTTTGGCCTGTGGCAAGAAATTTAGAACGCCAGCCCCGCAGTTTTGATGCCCAATGTAACTCTAGGCTAGTTGACATTTTACCGATCGCCATGTCGGTTCCCACTGTCAATACCCGCCGACAGGGAAGGGTGCGTGCCATTCCACTAGCAACACTTATATTAGATGGCTCTTTGCGTACATCCCAAATTAGTTGCCCTGGTTTGAGCAGTGCATTTAAATCTGGTATGTTCGCCATTGGTGTATGTAAACCATTTACCAGCGACATTCCAGCTTCTAGAGCATCTTTGATTTCTACCCAGTAATCATCTGGTACAGCACCACCACCTGGAGCAATGCCAATTACCAAAACTTCCGGCTTGTACTCTAGGGCTGCGGCTACAGATGCCACAATCGGCACATCACGCTTGATACCTGTTAATTCTAGTAGGGATTTGCCAGCACATTCGCGATCAATTACGGCTACAATTGGGGCCTCACTATAACGTAGAATAGATAACCCCGTTTTGCCCTGTGTTCCAGTAGTTCCTTCATGTAGCAAGATAGCTACTCGTTGATTAAGTGGTAGACGCACTGTGTTGTACCCCCAATCCTGGTAAATCGTTTGGCAAAACTCTCCCTTCTTTTAGCAATGCACCCATAAAGGGATCATCGATTAAGTTGAGGTGACTGTCTAAATCTAGATAATCAGCTAATGGCGCTAGCTGTAATGCTGCTGTATTAGCTAGCGAACTGTCAGAATAGCAACCAAACATTACTTGCAACCCATAGGCTCGCGCTGTATGTACCATTCGCATTGCCTCGGTTAGTCCCCCTGATTTCATCAGTTTGATATTAATACCATCCACGTAGTTTGCCAAATCGGGAATATCGGAGCTTGTGAAACAACTTTCATCGACAAAGATGGGCAGAGGAGAGTGTTCTTTGAGTTTTGCTAAACTTTTTTCCTGCCCTCGTGGCAATGGCTGTTCTACATACTTTATACCTAATTCAGCCAGCCAATTGCACATTGCGATCGCATCTTCTAAACTCCAGCCACCGTTAGCATCAACAAATAATTCTGGTTCAGATGCTTCTTCTCGCACTGCTAATAGCATTTTTTTATCTGCTTCTATGCCATCAGGACTACCTAGCTTTACCTTGAAAAGGCGGACATCGGTAAATTGTAACCAGTCTCGCGCTCTCGCTCTGGCACCTTCAGGTGAATTAATCCCAATTGTGACAGAAGTCGGGACTATTTGATTGCGATCGAGTCCCCAAATTTGCCACAAGGGTAATCCTACGCGCTTACCCAACCAGTCGTGCATTGCTATATCCAAGGCTGCTCTTGCAGCAGAAGGAACCTGCTTTTGTGTTAAAACTTGCTCAATTTGCTGCCTTTGCAAGGGGCCGAATGCTTGCAACAGTGGCACAACTTGTTCTAAAGCATTTTTGATCGTATCAGTTGATTGCCGATGATTACCCACACCAAATGGTGATGCTTCCCCCCAGCCTTCGATCCCATCATGTGAAATTCTCACCCAGACATTAGTTGTCTGTGCCGTTGTACCTCGACTAATAGTCAACGGAAACCTTTTGTTTACTGTAAATAAATTTATATTTATTTGCATACTGGTTATACATATTATGTTATGCAAAAGCCAGTGTAAGTTCAAAGTTTAGATTATCAGATGCATCTGTTATACTTTTTTACATTCATTGCTTGATGACTAAAAGTTTTATACATTATTTTTATTTATGAACAACTTAAAAAAATGGAAGATTTTAAAATCAAAAATGGTTTTAGCTCATCCTTGGTGTCAGGTGAGGCAGGATGAAATAGAATTACCCAACGGCAAGATTATAGATGATTATTTTGTCAGTATTAAACCAGATGTGGCGATGATTTTACCTATCACTAGTAATAGAGAAATAATTTTTGTCCGGCAATATAGACATGCCGTAGGTGAATTTTTCTTGGAACTGCCAGCAGGGAATTTCGATCCCGCAAAAGAGAGTGCAGAAGTAGCAGCGATTAGAGAACTGACTGAAGAGACTGGTTATATTCCTCAAGAATTGAGAAAAATAGGAACTTTATACGATAAGCCAAGTAAGGATACCAATAAAATACATTTATTTTTAGCAGAGAATGTGAACAAACTTGGAGAGCAACAACTAGATATCACAGAAGAGATTGAAGTTGTATCAATTCCCGTGGAATCAGTTTTAGATAAAATTATTCAAGGAAAAATTTCTGTTGCAGGTACTATAGCGGCACTTTTCTTAGGTTTGAAGTTTATCAATTATTAATAATCTAAGGGTTAATTATTATGTTTATTTTTACAGTAACTGCTGATACTTTCCTGAAAGTTCGTCCAAGTGAGTTAGCGGAACTAGCTGAAGATGAAAAACTTCTAATTCAAGTCAAAAGTGTCCTTGAAGTCATTTCTTATGCTGAGGAGGAAGAATATTACAGAATTACCTTGAAAAACTCTATCAATGGGAAAGATACATGGTTTATCCGTAAGAAGTATATTAAGATATGTGTTTTGCAGGATTTATCTGAATACACTCCAAGATCCGCAACATCTGATGTACCACCAGACTCGGTAATATACCAACCTAGACCTCAAAGCTCGGCATCCCAGGCTCAAGGCTCTACAAGCTTTTGGAAGAAGCTGTTACCTGCTAAAATCAACTCAGTAATTACTCGTAAAGCCTTTGAATTTTTGGCTGACGGTTTGGTTAGTTACAGTGGATTAGGGGTAGAAGCAAACAGTAATGTTCCAGTAAATGAGTCGAGTTGGGATAGTAGCGATATCGAGGTTGAAAAAGAAGTTATTAAGCAGTTAAAAGCGCAACTGCAAGAAACCCCAACTATTCAAGAATGCTCTTCACAACCTGCTGATATAGCGAAAGATTTGGTAGATTGCAGTGTGTTTAGTCCTGCTTCTGTAACTCCAGACGATATGTTTCTTGTCCAAGTCTTTGTTCATCTTCCTGAACAAGTTGAATTTGCCAAACAGTATGCTCAACAATTTGATCCTGAAGCTAAACAATTAGGAGTGAGAAGTTTAGGAGTACCTATTAAACGAGGAAGTGAACTCACGTTTAACTTGTCAATTCCAAAACTAGAAGTGGACGATCCGATTCAACGGTTGAGTTGGAATGGTAAAGCAGATTCTATTCAATTTGGTGTAACGGTTCCTGGTGATATCACTCAGAAAACAGTCATTGGAACTGTGACTGTCAGCCAAAATACAATTCCTCTTGGACATCTAAAATTCAAACTATCAATTATTCCTTCTGCATCTTCTACATCCAAACACCCCCAATTAGTGGGAGAAGTAGCTCGATATTATAGAAAAGCATTCGTCTCTTACTCTTCTAAAGATCGGATAGAAGTTCTTAAAAGGGTGCAAGGACTGGCTGTAAGTGGTATTACAGTTTTTCAAGATATCCTAAATTTAGAACCTGGCGATCGCTGGGAGCAAGAACTTTATCGCAACATTGATGAGTGTGATCTCTTTCTACTATTTTGGTCTACTGCTGCGAAAGAATCGCCGTGGGTGCTTAAAGAAGTGTTGTATGCCCTTGAACGGCAAGGATCTGATGGATTGCGTTCCCCCGAAATTATTCCTGTAATCATTGAAGGCCCACCGCTTGTTCCTCCACCCCCTGAATTGCAGGATCTTCATTTTAATGACAAACTTCTTTACTTAATGGCGACATCTAAATAGCAGATGGCGCTCCAATTGGAGTATTACGCCAGCCACCTAATTTTTTAGTTTTTTATCTTGCCCATTGCTGCAAGATGTAAGCATAAAAAGCCTCTTTATCTACCTTATCCATTGCATAAATTTTCCGGCCACCAGGAACTACTTTAGTCCGTCCCTGACTAAGACCAGTGGTGATAATTTCTGTTTCCCATTCGCGCAATTGATAAAATTCTGGATGTCCCAAATAAGCAGTTGCTAAGACATCCCAAAAATAATAATCTTGGGGGATAACTAGTGCATAACATTGTCCGGCTAAATCAGAGATGGGATAGTGGCGTTGTCGTCCCATTTTGTATACTAACTCCGATGTAACTGGGACATTGTTAGTCAAATCCAAAGGACACATAATAATTTCAATTTGGGTTTGCCATACCCGCGCTGCTGAAACCGCATCCCAATAAACATTCCATTCAGCAGAACCATCTTGTCCTGCTTCCAGACTTTTTTCCACATTACCACCGACATTTAATGCACCCCCCATCCACACAATCTTGTGAATCTTGGCTTCAATGTCTGGTGCTTTGTCTAATGCCACTGCTACTGTGGTTAACGGTCCAGTTACCATCAACGTTACGGGGTCTGATGCCTCCTGCAACACCTTGATCATGAAATCTTGACCTGTTTGGGCAACCAGAGGCGTAGTGATGGTTTCGCTTTGATTGAGAATGGGGAGATGGTCAATGATAAAGGAATCACGGCGATAGAGAGTAGGAAATGGATTGATACCGCGCACAGTACTTTCTGCAACTGGGATATGAGAAAATCCCATCAAATCGATAATTTTACGTGTGGCGCTAACAGCCGGTTGAACGTAGCAATCGGCTGGAGTGACTACAACACCAAGGAGTTCAATATGATCCATTGTCAACAGCAGCATAGTTGCTAAATAATCATCTACACCGCCATCGTGATCCATTAATACTAGTTGTTTTGTCATAAAAGGAGAATTAATATGGACGAGTTTATGGAAGCTGCTATTCAAGAAGCAAAACAAGGCAGACAAGAAGGTGGAATTCCCATTGGTTCGGTTCTCGTCAAGGATGGCAAAATTCTCGGCAGAGGACACAATAAACGTGTGCAAGATGCAGATCCTGTCACCCACGCGGAAATCGATTGTCTTCGTAATGCTGGGAGAGTTGGGAGCTACAGAGGTACTACACTTTATTCAACTTTAATGCCGTGCTACCTGTGCGCTGGGGCAGTAGTACAATTTGGGATTAAAAAAGTCGTTGTCGGAGAATCCAGAACTTTTCCTGGTGCTAAAGAATTTATGGTATCTCACGGCGTGGAAGTAATTGATCTTAATCTTGACAATTGTGAACAAATGATGAGTGAGTTTATTGAAACTAACCCCGAACTTTGGAATGAAGATATCGGTAATTAAAGACGCGATTAATCGTACAAGAGAGACGCGATTAATCGCGTCTGTACAAAAGTAGCCAGCGTCTTGGTAACTTTTGATAGGAAAATTATCATAGGAGCGATCGCTATCTAAAAAGCCACTCTGGAGAAGAAGAGGCTCTTTCGCCCAGAAAAAAAAGTTACCTTCACACGGACACTCATCACTCCTAACCCAGCAAAAGTGTGCTGTTATTATCAATCATGGTAAGAGTTCCACTAGTAGCCATGCCTGGGTTGGGCTGCGCCGATGCACCATAGGACTGAATGTAACGCCGCACTTCTAGCGGAAAGTGGGGGTAATCTAACATCGCATCCCCATCGGCAATAGTTGCCCAGAAGTCTCGCAAACTAGGAGCTAATTTTTTTGCCTGCGATAACGGTAAGTTTAATGGAGAAAGAGTTAGTAGCTTAATTAAAAATGGAAAAGAGCGATCGCCCATCCATTGCCGCGATGACTGTTGCAAGTCGGGAAACTCAGGCACTGACTCTACCCGATGGGATAGAATTTGCAACGATTCTTTACCTTGGTTATCCCGATGAAACTCTAGCACCCGATAAGGGTGAGGATAGCTCACTAAAGAACCAGTGGTAATATCATATACTCCATCTGAGTAAGCAATATCCTGAACGTGCAAATGCCCCGTAAATACTAGTTTGACTCCGTAGCGCCTTAGCAGCTGCAACAGTTCTGCTGAATTGGACAACATATAGCGATTTGCTAGTGGATGATTTGATTGATTGGGCAAGTGCTCAACCACATTATGATGCACCATCACCAGAACTAATTCATCACTAGATGCCGCCAATACTTCTTCTAACCACTGTAGTTGTTTGGTATCCAAACACCCTACCTGCTCACCCTGGTCATTAAAGGAGTTAGAATTCAGTCCAATTAGCTTAACTCCAGGCAATAACTGACGCGTGTAGTAAATCTGCTGCGGATCTTCATAGCCAAACTTCGTGTAATAGTAGGGAAAATCCGCAAAAGCAATTGATTGCTGATTAGCCAACAGCACAGGAACGTCATGATTGCCAGGAACTACATAGACGGGAAAAGGTAGCTGGGCTAAACATTGTTGTAACCAGGCATGGTTCTCTGGTTCGCCGTGTTGGGTTAAATCTCCTGGCAACAACAAGAAATCTAAATCGAGTTGGATTAGATGTTCTAGTACACTTTTAAATGCTGAGATACTTACTTCCACCAGATGAAACCGACTGGGATGATCCCAGATTGTGTGAGGAAGTGCCAGGTGTAAGTCGCTGACTACCGCAAAGCGAAAATTGAGAGTCATTGATTTATAAAAATGTTAAAGCAGGGGTTAAAATAAGCCTTTTCCCAAAAGTATAACGCTTGCTTTGTTTCACTGCTCAGAAGTGCGTCTGTTTAACTTTTGTATACATGAATCATCGATTACACACTATGGTGATAATTAATTTCATATAATCGCTTTGTTTCTTGGTTTCTCTGCTACTCCCCTTTTCGGTAAAATAACTTAGCAGATCAGCAAGGAACAGGTTCAGGATCATGGCTCAAGCTAGTATTGGGATTATTGGTGGCAGTGGTCTGTATAAAATGGATGCGCTCAAAGATGTGGAAGAGGTGCATATCCAAACTCCATTTGGTTCACCATCAGATGCTTTGATTCTGGGAACTTTGGATGGGACAAGGGTAGCTTTTTTAGCGCGTCATGGCCGTAATCATACACTGTTACCCTCTGAGTTACCGTTTCGCGCTAATATTTATGCGATGAAGCAATTGGGTGTGGAGTATTTAATTTCAGCTAGTGCTGTTGGTTCCTTGAAAGCAGAGGCGAAACCACTGGATATGGTGGTGCCAGATCAGTTTATTGATAGAACAAAAAATCGGATTTCAACGTTTTTTGGTGAGGGAATTGTTGCTCACATTGCCTTTGGCGATCCGATTTGTAAGAATTTGGCTGTTGTGTTGGCAGATGCGATCGCATCTCTCAATTTACCAGAAGTTACTCTCCATCGCGGCGGTACTTATGTGTGCATGGAAGGGCCGGCTTTTTCTACAAAGGCAGAATCGAATCTTTACCGCAGTTGGGATGCAACAATCATTGGAATGACGAATTTACCAGAGGCGAAGTTGGCAAGAGAAGCGGAAATTGCTTATGCAACCTTAGCGCTGGTGACAGATTATGATTGTTGGCATCCAGACCATGACAGTGTGACGGTGGAGATGGTGATTGGCAATTTGCTGCGGAATGCTGTGAATGCTCAAAAGGTGATTCAAGAAACTGTGCGGCGCTTGAGTGAGAATCCGCCAACCAGTGAGGCGCATTCGGCGTTGCAGTATGCGATTTTGACTCAGTTGGATAAAGCACCAGCCGCGACGAAGGAAAAGTTAGGGTTATTGTTGCAGAAGTATTTGTAGCTTATAACTAGGCGATCGCACTTTCTCTAACTTAATTGCGATCGCACTTCCTCAGATTACAGCAAGAGCGATCGCTACAACGGGCTACGCCTACGTACCATCAGATTCTTCAGTGACGTACCACTATTATGAAATCATATAAGTGATAACACGTAAACACATGAGTTTCATCAACAAACACATGAGTTTCGTTATGAAGCTTTGCTTGTTCGTGGTGTCTGGCAGATTTATCGCACTATCATCATAAAATCATACAGGCGATCGCTTTATTCTAAGTTGGGGCTGCTCATTACAGAAATCTCTTTGCGTAGCTCAATCAAAGACCTCTCCCTGGTTTTACTACGCAAAACCTCCCTCTCCGACTCGGAGAGGGAAAGACTTGAACTTTAGTTCAAGGCAGGGAGAGGTTTATCACCTGCGTGTGCCAATATCATCACATAGACGCTTATCGCTCTTGCTCACATTGGGGTTATTTTGCAAATAATCGCGCACCCAAGCACAACCCTTAACCATTAAATCATCCAAATTGAGATTCCACAACTTCACCGTGTTGTCATCACTGGCAGAGGCAATAGTTTGACCGTTGGGGCTAAATGCCACGCCCAAAATCGAACTGCTATGACCTTGGAGAGTTTGTAACAGTTGCCCATTGCGATTCCACAGCTTCACCGTCTTGTCATAACTGGCAGAGGCAATAATTTGACCGTCGGGGCTAAATGCCACGCTATTAACCGAACTGCTATGACCTTGGAGAGTTTGTAACAGTTGCCCATTGCGATTCCACAACTTCACCGTGTTATCTAAACTAGCAGAGGCAATAATTTGACCGTCGGGGCTAAATGCCACAGCCCTAACAGAATTGCTATGACCTTGGAGAGTTTGTAACAGTTGCCCGTTGCGATTCCACAGCTTTACCGTGTTGTCATCACTAGCAGAGGTAATAATTTGACCGTCGGGGCTAAATGCCACGCCCAAAACTGAACTGCTATGACCTTGGAGAGTTTGTAACAGTTGCCCGTTGCGATTCCACAGTTTCACCGTGTTGTCTGAACTGGCAGAGGCAATAATTTGACCGTCGGGGCTAAATACCACACTATTAACCAAACTGCTATGACCTTGGAGAGTTTGTTGCAGTTGCCTGTTACGATTCCACAGCTTCACCGTCTTGTCATAACTGGCAGAGGCAATAATTTGACCGTCGGGGCTAAATGCCACACTATTAACCGAATCGCTATGACCTTGGAGAGTTTGTCGCAGTTGCCCGTTGCGATTCCACAACTTCACCGTCTTGTCATAACTGGCAGAGGCAATAATTTGACTGTCGGGGCTAAATGCTACGCTATTAACCGAACTGCTATGACCTTGGAGAGTTTGTCGCAGTTGCCTGTTACGATTCCACAGCTTCACCGTCTTGTCTGAACTGGCAGAGGCAATGGTTTGACCGTCGGGGCTAAATGCCACGCTATTAACCGAACTGCTATGACCTTGGAGAGTTTGTAACAGTTGACCGTTGCGATTCCACAGGTTCACCGTGTTGTCTGAACTGGCAGAGGCAATGGTTTGACCGTTGGGGCTAAATGCCACGCTATTAACCGAACTGCTATGACCTTGGAGAGTTTGTAACAGTTGCCCGTTGCGATTCCACAGGTTCACCGCGTTGTCATAACTAGCAGAGGCAATGGTTTGACCGTCGGGGCTAAATGCCACGCTATTAACCGAATCGCTATGACCTTGGAGGGTTTGTCGCAGTTGCCCGTTGCGATTCCACAGCTTCACCGTGTTGTCTGAACTGGCAGAGGCAATGGTTTGACCATCGGGGCTAAATGCCACACCCAAAACTGAACTGCTATGACCTTGGAGAGTTTGTAACAGTTTACCGTTGCGATTCCACAGCTTTACCGTGTTATCTAAACTAGCAGAGGCAATAATTTGACCGTCGGGGCTAAATGCCACGCCGAAAACCGAACTGCTATGACCTTGGAGAGTTTGTAACATTTGCCCATTGCGATTCCACAGTTTTACCGTCTTGTCTGAACTGGCAGAGGCAATAATTTGACCGTCAGGGCTAAATGCCACGCCGAAAACCGAACTGCTATGACCTTGGAGAGTTTGTCGCAGTTGCCCGTTGTGATTCCATAGCTTTACCGTATTGTCATAACTGGCAGAGGCAATGGTTTGACTGTCGGGGCTAAATGCCACGCTATTAACCGAAGTGCTATGACCTTCTAGTCGGTTACGTTCGTTGACTCCATAAATTACCTGCTGGAGAGTGGCTACTGCCAAAATGCGGGTATCTGGTTCTACACTTTTATTTAGTGTTTTGAGTTGTTTTCCTACCTTCAAACCTGCTACTAAAGCATCAAGTTCTAAATTTCCTGCCATCAGGTTTTGTGATTTGAGGCTATCGGCGAGAATTTCGGCATTTATCCCACGTTTATCCGCATCTGCTTTAGCGGCAGTCGCTTCTTGTTCTTTTTCCTTTGCAAAATCTCGTTGCTTTTCAGCGTCTGCCTGTCTGTCCTTAGCTAATTGTTCAGCAGTTTTTGTTTTATCAAGTGCGTTTGCTAACTCTTTTTCCCTTTCTTCAGCTAATTGTTGTGCAGACTTTGCTTGCTCCTCTCCTTTTTTAGCTCTTTCACTTTGCTGATTAGCAATGCGCTTTTGCTTTTCTGCCTCCCGGCGTTGTTCCTCTGCTTTTTGCTGCTGTGTTCGCGCTTTTTCAGCTTCTTGCGTTGCGTTATTGCGTTGAGTTTCTGCTTTTCGACGCTGTTGTTCTTCTTTATAGCGGGCATCTTGGGCAATCAGACGTTGGTCATTCACATACACAGCCACTCCTGTCGTCATTAAAACCGAAAATACTACCACTACCGCAGCCACATAAAGCAGTGCAGGTTTTAGACGCTCCCACCTATCCCGCAAGTTAAACGGTATATGTTTATTAATCCACTTGTCATCAAAGACTTGCCGATAGATTTCATTCCGCACCCGCAAAACATTATTTTCCCGCCGCACCACCCCCGATAGCTTCAAGTGAGATTTAGCTAAAGACTGCTCTTCATCCACAACCGCCCGCTTACTCCAGCGAATCTCGCGGTAAATAGTCAAAACCTCCGGGTCTGGTGAGCGTTTAGTCAGCATATCGCGGACAAACTGCAAGTTATTGTCTTGCTCACTCATTGCACCAAAGAATGTGCTGCTAACTATCCTGTCTACATCGGCTGCGGATAAGACTTGATCCCCCCTAACCCCCCTTAAGAAGGGGGGAAGAATAGAACTGTTGCTAAGGGTGGTTGAGAAAATCTCCAAACCTGGAAGTTCATTGCCCCCCTTTTTAAGGGGGGTTGGGGGGATCAAAACCAAGGCACCACAAAGACGCTGCGTTAAATAAGGATGTCCCCCCGTCCACTTCAACACCTGGCGTAATACCTGCTTGGCTTCATCGCTGGGTAATCCCAATCCCTCAGCGAAGGGTAAAGCTTCCTCGAAGGTAAAATCAGTTAAATCTACACGCTGTCCAATATTAAACGGCGTGCGCTTGGCATCGTTGATTAAATCGCCGGGAGTCGCTACCCCCATTAAGACAAAAGAAAGCCGCCCAAATTCAGGATTAGTCGCACGGGCAACATAGAGATAACGAATTGCGATAAAAAAATCATCGGTAAAATCCAGGCTGAGGGTAGAGTCAATTTCATCCACAAAAATCACAACTTGCTCCTCAACCTCAGCCAGCAAAACCCTCTCAAAAAACTGTGTCAGTCTTTGCGATACTCCCAGATGCTGGTGTTCTTGCCACCAACTCACCACATCTGTATCAAACATGAGTTGGTCTTCCAGTTTGACCAAAAAGCCAAAATACCACTGTTCGGCTGTGACATTTGCCCCCAATTCCTGAAGGTCAACAATTACTGAGCTAATCCCCTCTTCCCTTAATGTGTCTGCCGTGCGTACCATCAGGCTAGACTTACCCATTTGGCGCGGCGTGAGAACATAAGCGAATATTGCTGACCGACATAAACCGAGCAATTCCTCATCAGCTTGACGAGGTATATAAATGCCACCGCCAGCCTGTACAGTCCCCCCCACGGTGTAAATGGTTGGATTAGCCACGCAGATGCTCCCGGAAATAATCAGTGTAAAGTTGACAACGGGGAAACACTACACGCCCTTCCCGGCGCACTAAACCTGCACCCCGCAAGCGGAAAAAGATGCGCTCATCTACACAGGTGTTCTGGTGAATCACTTGAAACATACCCTGAACTAACTCCTGTTTGTTATGCAGCCGAAACAGATGGTTACGCAAATGATTGCCAAAGGGGCCATTATCTGCGATCGCATTGGCAAATAATTCGGTAGGATAGAGGCGATCGCTAGCAACTAAGTAAAGTGCAAGCCTTACTAAATAAGGATGTCCACCTAACAACGCTATTAATTGCTTTTCTTCCCTGGCGTTGAAGGGTGAACCATGACGGCGGTTTAAATCAGCAACCTGTGCTGCTGTAAAATCTTCTAAATCAATTACTAGCCCAACATTAAAGGGGGATTGGTTGAGATTATCAATTAGCTGGTAGGGTTCGGTGGAAGTAACCAGCGCTAAATCCAGTTGCTTCCAGATGGGATTAGTGGCGCGGCTATTGTGCCAGCTTCGCAGCATTCCAAAGAAATCAGAGCGAAAATCAGTATCAAAGACCCTTTCAACTTCATCCATCGCTAAGACAATGGGGTTGCCAAACTCCTTCAGCAAATAGCGGCCGACGTAGCGAGTGCAACGCTGACTATTGCCCAAGGGCATATTCCAATACTCATCAACTTTGTCAGTCATTTCCAGTTCATCAGTTAACCAAGTACAGAACTGGCGAAAGAAAAGGTCAGCATTAGTTAAGGCGGCTTTATCAAATAATTGAAAATCCAGCAAAGCAACCCGCTTAAGAGCATTCACAGCAGTATTAATTGTGCGGATTAACAGGGAACTTTTGCCCATTTGCCGGGGGCCTTTAATTGTAATTGTCACACCCTGCCGCTCAATAGTCTGCAAAGTAAGTGCATCTGATGAGCGTTCCACGTAAAAAGCAGATTGCGATTCCATTGTCCCTTCCGGCATTTCCAGGGAGACTGGCTGTGCTGAGGGAAAGGGATGGGGTAGGAGTGATGGCTGACTCATCTGGAGTAAATCTGCCTTCGATTTTTCTTCACTGATAGCCAATGCACCGCCAGAGACAGCCTGCAACAACTCTGCAATCAAGCGCGGCGTATCTTCTGCATCTTTCCAGAATGCCCAGTTAATGCCATTTAAGTAAGCACTCAAGGGATACAGGAACGGTTCTTGATACGCCAAACGCACTGGGAGAATAATCGGTCGTCCTTCTTGTGATTTTGCCAAGTGGTGTGCTGTCTCGATTTCTGCTACCACCATCTCGCTGCTGGTTGACAAGCCTGAAAGGAAAGTAATCAAAAAATCAGCTTGGCGGATTTCTGCTTCAATACATTCAGCCCAGCGTGTGCCAACAGACATGGTTTGGTCGATAAAGACTTTGTGCTGCTGCGATAGCGCCTGGAAGACTTGCAGCGCTACTGGTTCATCGGGGCTAGCATTACGCTTGTAGCTGATGAAGATGCGTTTAGCCTGTGAGTTTAACATTACTATTAACCTTGTCTTCCTTCAGCTTTTTGAGTGGAAAAGCTTATCTAGTTGTGAGTCAATTTTGTACAGAAGTTGGGTAATTCTGTGCTTCGTCATCCAAGGGCAGTTTTTCCCTATTTTGAGGATTAGCTGAACAAATTAAGATTTTATTCACAGTGCTATCAATTAGTTACACTTTACTACAGTGCAGTTACAGGAAATTACCAACGGCACAAAAAAATGTTCGCAAAGTTCAAAGGCTAGTTAACGGAGCCAAAAGACTCGTTTTCAATATCTGACTATTGGTGACAACTTTAAGGCTGTTTTATAACTCTCACGAGATAAAAATCAGAAACTTTTGTTGTGATTAGTTTTTATAAATTTAGGTGGAGGTTGGGTTGAGGAACGTAGACGCAAAGCGGCTTACCGCAGGGTAACTCAACACCAATAATCCTTGATTCTGTTGGGTTTCACTTTGTTCAACCCAACAAATATTTTATTTTTTCAGCTATAGAACTTAAGCGGACAAATATTTTTGGCAATCAATATCAATCTTCTGCCCGCAACAACCAAAAGCCGCTATAAGTCATCCCAGAATCATCTGGTTGCACTAACAAAAAATGCAATCCTCGGCTTTGCTGTTTTCGTTGTTCATATGTTTGGGCTGCTGTTCTAACTTCTGGATCTTCAAAAGTGGCAACAATCCACCTGTCCACTAAGCCAGCCTCTAATACTAAGCCATCCGGTGCGCCAGATATGTAATTCAAGCCTACGGGACGGGCTTGCTGCAACCACCTTGCTAGGCGCATCGATTGCCGTCCACCATAAATTACGATACCAGGGACGGGCACTGTTGACGCTAAACCCAAATTGATGGGTTTGAGATGTTCTGGGATGTGCAAAATGGGAATGGGGCGATCGCTAAATCTCGTTTCTACATCACTAGCGGCTAGACTCGCAAAACGCCATTGTTCTCCCCAGAGGTTTTCTGGTAATGGTGCTGGAGGTGGTTTATCCACCGCTGAGGGATATTGCTTTTCTTGTAACCACTGCTTCAATGCCAAAGTGTGACGCGTAGGTTCGACATTTATACTTAAATTGCGTCCCGCCGCCTCAATTAAACTTAGAGACTGAGGACGAAACACCTGAATCACATCTGGCAATTTTTCACCTGCGGCTAACTCAAGTTGAGCAGCAACCCAATTCGAATTTGCTGCTGACTGGAGACAGCTGGCTTCATACTCAAAGCTGCGAGTTGCATCACAAATCAACAACTCCCATAAAACTTGTCCAGATGCATCCTGTAAGGGACGACGATAAAAATCAACCTGCCAAATTTTCATATTTGTGGGGAGTGGGGAGTGAGGATGAGGGAGATGAGACAATACGTTCGGTTAAGCCAAGAGACGCGATAAATCGCCGTCAAGACGAAGGATTGATTATTGTAGAGACGGCGATTTATCGCGTCTTTGTGATTTAGAATTTTCATCAAAAAACCCTAACCGAACCGTATTTGGAGATGAGAGAGTTAAAACTAAGCTCAGAGGTTCCAGCTTATCCCCCTCATACTCCACAATCAATTTAAAAAGCCTGAATCCATTCTTTGACAGAATATTCAGTCCAGATGCCATTTTTCCAGTAGGGATCGTTTTCAATTAACTCGCGCACAGTGGCTTCATCTTCGGCTTCGTAAATCCCAAAAACTTTTGTAACATCCTTGGTGGGGCCAATGGTAATCAGCACACCGGATTCTTTTTGTTTTGCTAATCCGTCTAAATGAGCTTGACGGTGGGGGGCGCGTTTTTCGAGAACGTCTTCGCAGTAAGTTCCCCAAAGTACATATTTAGTCATAATTGCTTGTTACTCCTACTGGTTAATAAGATATTACTCTCGCGGTTTATAAGAGGTTGCTTGAAAAGTGTTTCCCTGTGACTTTAGGCACTTTGAGATCCCCCCTAACCCCCCTTTTTAAGGGGAGAACCGGAATCAAAGTCCCCCTTTTTAAGGGGGATTTAGGGGGATCTAAAACTTTTGCTATCGACAAGAGGATTTTTTAAACATCCTCTAAGCGCCCTTTTAACTCAAAAGTTAGACTCAATTTGTTGCCTCAACCAATCACGAAAATTAGTATGATAAATACTATAGTGGATTTCTGCTGCTATTGATTCTAAATGTAAAAACTCTCGCCACTTGTCTAAAATTACCTTGATTTCATATTCATCTGTATCTAATCTTTCTGCGATCGCTTCTATTGATATTGGTTGCTCTTGAACTAAGATATTTAACACCTGCAAAGCCATTGGTTGCTGTTTACGGGTTGCTAAATTCATTTTTTCTAAATGATTTTGGTAATATATCTGTAAATTTTGGGGGTAAATATCCTCATTAATATCTGCTAAAATTTCTTTAACATACATAAAATTGGTTTCATCATCAAAACCTTGTGTTATGTTGAGCGAAACATCTCCGGGATTCTTCTCTTGGCTAAGGTTACGCACCCTGCGGGGAGACGCAGAAGCGTCTACAGAATGAGATAATTCATTTAAATAAGTTTTAATATATTCTTGGATATCAGCGCGATTTTGTTCAGGGTAATTTGATAAATCTAAAGAATGGGCTGGTGTTTCAATTAATAAACCTGATTTATCTGCCAAAAAAGGACGACGACTAAGGTTAAAATAAACTTTTTCGGGTAGATAACGGGGTAAATAGAAAATATTTGAGCCGCGTAGTTGATTGTTGATATCAATTCTATCGCAGCCATCTATAGTAATAATTAAACGTTGTTTTGGTTGCAATCTATTGCTGATTTGTTGCAGTAACAACGATAAAAAAACACTGTCTTCTGTGGTAGAGTCAGGAAAGTTAGCGGTGAGATTTTTAATACCTTGATTTTGGGCGATTTCTATTAATTGAGTGCAAATTGTCGTCAGAAATTTTTCAACGCGATTTTTACCTGAGATTTCGACATTGTAATAAACAACTCCCGGATTTTGGCTGACATAATGGGCAAGAATGGCACTTTTACCAATACCATGATCGCCGATAATAGTAAAGTAGCCCCGGTCAGATTGATTGAGAAATTTGTTGATAGCAGCAAAGACAAATTCACGACCGACAAAGTTTTGATTTTTAACGGTAATGATTTGCTGAAATTCTAGGGGATATCTAGGGATATCAATCGGATTTTCAGCTATCGGTTTCATTTTTTGAACCCCCTTCTAAACGGAGGAAATGAACCCGCCCTGAGCTTTCGCCTGCTACAATTGTCAATCCATCTGGGGAAACTGCACAGCAATATATAGAACTTTCACCAATAAAAGTAGAGATTTCCTTTCCGGTCTGCAAATCCCACACTTTCAGGGTGTTGTCAGTTGAACCAAAAACGGCTATTTTTCCATCTGGGGCGATCGCATAAGCTTTTGTCAAAAAGTTGTAACCTTAAGGCTTAATATCGTAACCTTAAGGCTTAATATCGTAACCTTAAGCCTTAATGTTGTAACGTTAAGCCTTAAGGTTATAGCGTTAAGCCTTAATGTTATAAGGTTAAGCCTTAAGGTTATAGCATTAAGCCTTAATGTTATAGCGTTAAGCCTTAATGTTGTAATGTTGGTGACGACAAGACATTCACTTATAAGTGCGATCGCCACTAGACTTTGACCCAGACCAAGCCAGATGGGAAGCCTTAAAAGAGAAACATAATCTGTGAGAGTCTTACTAGACACTAATATAATTTTGGATTTTGCTCTTGAACGCCATCCCTTTTATAGCAATACTATACAAGTATTCTCATTTATTTATCAAAAACAAATAGAAGGTTATCTTTCTGCTTCTACTTTTAGTGACCTCTACTACATTATTTGGAAAGATAAAGTTCGGGCATCTGCTCTATCCCTTTTAAATAGAATTGTAACCTTCTGTTAAGTCGCCACAGTAGACAGTACCACAATCAATATGGCATTAACTGCTAACTTTAGAGATTTTGAAGACGCTATTCGATACAGCAGTGCGGTACTCAATCACTTAGATGCTATTATTACTCGCAACCCTAGAGATTTTCCGGTTGCTACTCCCAGAATTATCACACCTGAAGAATTGATTCAGGAACTAACAAATACTCCATAAATAATTAAGTCAAATATATATGAATGCCCAATTAACTCCTGTTGAAATCCAAGAACTTCAGCAACTTCTGCCAAACGACACCCCAGCCCAACAAGCGCTTACTACTCTGCAACAACACAACGGCAATCTAGAAACCACTTTTGATGCACTTTGGCAAGAGAAAGTCGGCAAAACAGATTATAGTAGGGGCAAAAAATCTCTCTTGCAACTCACCCTCAATGAAATCCGCGCGGAAATCTGTGGTGATGATGGTTTACAGGGCAAAATCAAAGAATACACCAAGAACCCTGGTAGTGCTTCTCTGCTCAATAGTATTATTGGCTCATTGGTGGCAGTTGCAGCAGTAAATGGAATACCGATGGATGGAGCGATCGCAACAATTGTCGTATTATATATTTTAAAAATTGGGATAAATGTTCTCTGCAAATATACTGATCCAGCAAGTGAGGGGGACAAAGATAATAATTCCTAACTCCTAACTCCTAACATAGTGGGCTTGATGCAAGAAAAAGCCCAAGAACTCTGGCATGTCGTGAATTATCCGCAATGCAATTACTACGTCTGTGGTGATGCCAAAATGGCAGATGATGTATTTGAGGTGTTTATGGCGATCGCTAAATCAAATTAGACCCACTAAAATCCGCCCCTCGGATATCTGCATAACTAAAGTTTGCTCCAGACAGGTTTTGACCTTTGAAAGAACGACCTCTGAGATTTTGACAGGAGAAGTCTGCGGGCATAGCTAGACTGCTGAAAGCAAGGATTTAGACAGAATACATCTCAATACTTGTCGGTTAAGGGGGAAAAGGGAAATAAAAAACCCTTTCCCAAAACCAAACTTTGGGTTCAAAATGCAAAACCCGAGTAGTATTGGAATACATCTAGACTGCAACACCGTGCGGTATGAAACAGAAGAATCACAACAGTAGTAACAGCTACCGTCTCTAAATTGCTGCAAAACTACAAAATACTTGACCAGT
Organism: Nostoc foliaceum FACHB-393; assembly: GCF_014698505.1. Classification (GTDB taxonomy): domain Bacteria; phylum Cyanobacteriota; class Cyanobacteriia; order Cyanobacteriales; family Nostocaceae; genus Nostoc; species Nostoc foliaceum_A. Next base: position 136,663 of record NZ_JACJTD010000019.1, read on the forward strand.
ACAGAGTCAGCAGCATGATTATATTGCTTGACAAAAACAAAAGTAGGGGCCACAAGACAGTACTAATTAACCTAGAATTCACTTGATAGAAATGAGTGTTTTTGATGAATTGCCGCTTCTACCAAATTTGCCAAACTCGAACTTTTTCACATTTAATATAAGTACTTTTATTACTTTTGCATTAATCAGATTTGTGAATTCTGAACTATATAGTTGTTCAACTTAAGTATTAAATAAGATTATTACCAATAGTCTAGGGAAAGCAAAGACGTGAACCGTTTCAAAAAGCTATCCTCAATTGTGTTCCTGCTATTAGCCTTCATTTATCCACCTGCTTTGGCTGAAGCCAAGGATAATACTCTAAATAATGTTCTCAATGAACACACTCTTGACGCACAGACAAAATTAGTTGGAGAGCAAAGTGAAGAGCTTTTATTAGCTCACCGACGGACTCGACGACGTTATCATAGACGGCAACGGACTGGAAAATATTACTATCAACGCCAGCGGAATCGACGACATTATTATAGACGACGCTATCGCTCTGTACGTTATCACGGACAACCATATCGTCATGGAGAATGGGAACTGGTGCGTGATCGTCATGGACGATTAATCTATGATTGGCAGCGTTAATAGTAAACTTTTCAACCAATTTTCCCACAAAATCTTTATGCGTAAATCCTAATGTAGGCAGACTCGTTAGCAAATGCGTCAATTCATTGGTTATTAGTTCAAGTCTTCTTTTCCTCTCCCAAAGCTTGATAAAATCGATGCAATTGTAGTGACTAAAATTGTGATCAGATATGGTTTTTTCTGGTGAAAGGTATAAAATCAATGCCTGTAGCTTTCAATCCCTAAAATGATCCCTTAGTGAAAGCAATGCGATGCAAGTAACCCCTCACGTTCCTGGTAAATTTCGCAACTGCTCATCCAAATGACTACGATCTGCCAAAACCTTTAACAGCGGCCCATGTGAGGTAAATTCTACAATACTAACTGAAGCTACAGGGCATTCCAAACGAAAACGGAAGCGTCCCACATCAATCCCTAGTAAACTACACAGAATAATTCTGATGGTTGCTTTGTGTGAAACAACTAAAACATTACCACTAGTGTAATTTTGCTTGATTTCTTCAATTACCTGTAAGGCACGAGAAGCAATTGTCACAGCCATTTCTCCACTAGTTGGAGCATTCCAAGCTGGATCTGCTGACCAGCGAACATAATCATCGTGATATTCACGGCTAATTATTTCTGGCGTTTTTCCTTCCCACTTGCCATAGTTGATTTCCTTTAAACCATCTCTGAGTTGTGGTTCCATTCCTATTGCTGCACATAAGGGTTTTGCTGTCAATACAGTTCGCCGCATTGGACTACAAAATATTTTTGTCCAAGGGATATAACTATATGCGTCAGCAAAAGCCTTTGCCATATCCAACCCTTCTGGGGTAAGTTCTGAGTCTATGGAACCGCAAAAGGAATTATTGCGGCTGCATTCTGTTTGTCCGTGACGGAGAAAATAAAGAGTTAGGCTCACGGTATGTTCTCATCGATTGTAAATTTAAGAGCATTAACAATCAGATGTAGCTGAAGATAGTTAATTACTGTGGTATATTACTACAATTTTTTGAGATTTTGAATAATTTTTAGGGCAAAGTTGCCGCAGTTAGTCCCATCGTAGAAATTGCCATTGTGCGATCGCTGATTTGGGTCATTTTGATCAAAAATAAAGGTGGGTAATACCCACCTAATCTCTTAGTCATCCTCCAAACTTAAAATTCAGAAGTTACTTGCGACTACCTAACCACTTAGCCGCCGCAATTCCAATAATACCTGCCACTACAGGATTACTGAGAAACTTGATAATCCCTGGTTGCTCCGCCAGCACTTCGCGGAAAATGTCGGGATGGTTGTGATAAGCGAAAGACGCTAGTTTGCTAACATCATCAGCAGTCATCCGGTTGGGGTGGTGTGTAGATAGTCCCAACTGTTGCTCTAGATGCTTCTCGTCTAGTTTTCTTTCCTTCAAGTGTTTGAAAAAGGCTCTTGCTACATCATCCCGTTCATTGGGTTTAATTTGTGCGATCGCCTGTTGTAATTCTGGCTCCATTTGGCTGGTTGGTATCCGATCTGGATGTAAAGATCGACCAAATAACTGCCGACGTTGATCTGGTGTTGTCCTTTGAGCGAAATCATCAAAATTTTGATATTCTGCTGTTGATTCGGCTGTAGTATCATCTAAAGATTCAACATCGCCCTGAGCCAAATCTTTCATTATTTGACGTTTATACTGTTCGCTGCTGGCCACTTTACTTATCTCCTTTTTGCCATCAATTTATTTTGAGAGATGGTATTTCCAAGCTATAAATCCAAATCCCAATTCATCAAACTCTCTTCAAGCTCTTATTGCAAATACAGCAATTAGCTATATTTAACTTGATTAGTCTGAGTGTCATATTCGGTAGTCAAAATCAATTGCTTATCAGGCGCATAAATCAAAACCTTTAAGTCTTGATTGGGGAAGTTTTTATGAAAACCTTGAACCAAGGATTTTGCTAATGGTCGCACTTCGTTAGGACTAACTTTAGGGGAAATAACAACACCTAATTTGTTGTTATCACGAACATAAGCGTCCTGAACTAATCCGCGAGATGTTTGCACAACCCAGGTACCAAAGGTTTGTCCTCCTGGGGTATTGCCTCGCTCTAACTCTGCATAAGTTACATCTCGACCAATTGCTGAGGGGGTAGTTGGACGCTCAAGTTGTGACACAGCACCACCACCACAGGCAGTAGTTATCATCAGGACTCCGATTAAAAGGAAAGTCGCCAATATTTTGCGACTTTGCTGAAGCATAATCATTTATTTACCTCCTAAAAAACACTTTAAACAATAGATAGAATAGGTTGTATTTTCAAACTAATTGATTGCATTTATAAGGTTGGAACCGATAGAGGTTATTCCTCTAATTTGTAATAAAGTTATTCTGGAATGCAGAGACGTAATTTATTACGCCTCTACAATATTTCTGTCAATCCAAGCTAGCCCTTTAACTTTCCACGCTTGCTAAGAAAAGAAGAAAGGGGTATAGCGTTGAATCTTAAATACTTCATCCTTTTTTGCAAAAGTGGAATCCACCCCATTTATATCCCTAAAGTTTCTGCAAAAAAATTATGAATTATTAGTCAATCTTTTTCTTCACATTATCTTTCACGTCTTCAATACCGTGACGGACTTCGCTTTCAGCTTGTTTTGCTTTGCCTTCAGTTTTATCTTTTGGATCGCCGGTAACTTCTGATGCTGCTTCTTGGACTTTACCTTCGATATTTTTAGCAGTTGCTTTAGCCCGTTCTTCTAAGCTCATTTGGTACTCCTTCTTTTATGAAAAGTTTATTTCAAAGCTACAAAACTAACTTTGAAATCCTTTGTTATTACCCTTACACAGTAGCTTAAAGTTTTTGCTAAAGCCTTCCACCACAAGGCATATTCAAGAATTTGTAATTCGTAATTCGTAATTCGTAATTCAGAAAGGTAATTGTAGTAAGCGTTCTGGCTGTTGGTTGAATATAAAATAAAGTAAAGATAGCTTAGTTATCTATGCTAAAAGACATAGAAAAAGTGCAAATATTGAATCTTTACTTTTTTTAGCTAAAAAAAACCAGTTCCATATAGGAACTGGGTTAATAAAGTTATGGGGATATTTTTTTATCTAATCTAGAAAACCCATTAGGCTTTCTGAATTGTCAATCTCATTTGATGCTATTGGACGATTACCGAATGTTGAATAGCTTTCATCAATTACCAATAAACTTGAGCCAATTGGACGAATCCCAGAGAGATTGATACTTTCAACAACTTGGAATGTATTAGCGCCAATTGGACGAATACCCATTGAGTTATAGGTTTCAACTACTTCTAACGTACTGGTGCTAACGGGACGAATCCCAGCAATTGAGAGTTTTTCAGCAACTTCTAAGTCGCTAGGGCCTATGGGACGAATTCCAGAAATTGCAAGTGTTCCAGAAGCTCCCACTGGCAGTTCATTAACTTCCTCGACTTTATCTGCATTCAAGCTCTGGTCTGGTTGATTTTCAACTCCCTCTGTAGTTTCCCCTGGAGACTTGGCATTGTTTTGCCGAGAACTGATTGCTTTGCCAGCGCTGCTAATAGCCATAAACGAACACCTCTGGTTTGTTAATTGAATTTTACAATAATTAAGGAAAGATGAAATTTTTTCCCATATACATTAGAGTTTAACCTTAAAAAACCTCATATAGATATAAGTATCTTTAAAACTGATACATAAGTAAATTTTAATTATAAATTTTTGTAAAAAATTATTACTATTTATTTGGTCTAATAAGCCAGCTAGAATGGATACAGGGCGAAATCGTCACCATGAGATCGGGTATTTCCAGCAAAACTGTATGACAGAATTTTGTCTTCAAGCTCCCTTTAGTCCCACAGGCGATCAACCACAAGCGATCGCACAACTAACCGCTAGTATCCAAGCTGGTAATCGTTACCAAACTTTGTTAGGAGCTACTGGAACTGGTAAGACATTTTCGGTAGCAGCAGTTATTGAGAAAATTGGCAAGCCTACCTTAGTTCTGGCGCATAACAAAACCCTGGCTGCACAGCTTTGTAACGAGTTACGAGATTTCTTTCCCAACAACGCAGTCGAGTATTTCGTCAGCTACTACGATTACTATCAGCCAGAAGCGTATATTCCCGTTACCGATACTTATATTGAAAAAACCGCAGCGATTAATGATGAAATTGATATGTTGCGGCATTCAGCGACGCGATCGCTTTTTGAACGCCGTGATGTCATTGTCGTTGCTTCCATCAGTTGCATCTACGGTTTAGGAATGCCAGCAGAATACCTCAAAGCTGCCATCCCCCTTCAGATAGGTATGGAAGTGAATCAACGCCAAATTTTACGAGATTTGGCAAATGTTCAATATAGCCGCAACGACATAGAAATGGGTCGGGGAAAGTTTCGCGTCCGAGGCGATGTCTTAGAAATTGGCCCAGCATATGAAGATCGAATAATTCGTGTCGAATTCTTTGGTGATGAAATTGACGCGATTCGCTATATTGACCCGGTGACAGGGGAAATTCTGAAGAGTTTGGAAGCCGTGAATGTCTACCCCGCACGTCACTTTGTCACCCCAGAAGAACGGCTAGAAGTTGCTTGTAATGATATTGCAGCCGAGTTAAAACAGCAAAAACTAGACTTAGAACAAGCTGGGAAACTATTAGAAGCGCAACGCATAGATCAACGTACACGCTATGACCTAGAAATGCTGCGTGAGGTAGGTTACTGCAACGGTGTCGAGAACTATTCCCGTCACTTAGCAGGAAGGCAAGCTGGAGAATCACCAGAATGTTTAATTGATTATTTTCCCAAAGATTGGCTACTAATTATCGATGAATCTCACGTTACAGTGCCTCAAATTCGCGGCATGTATAATGGTGACCAAGCGAGAAAAAAAGTTTTAATTGAACATGGATTTCGTCTTCCTAGCGCTGCTGATAACCGTCCTTTGAAAGCAGAAGAATTTTGGCAAAAGGTTAATCAGTGTATTTTTGTTTCAGCAACTCCAGGAAATTGGGAATTAGAAATTTCTGAAGATCATGTAGTTGAACAAGTAATTCGACCAACTGGGGTGATTGATCCAGAAATTTCCGTGCGTCCCACAGAAGGACAAATTGATGATTTGTTGGGAGAAATTAAAGATAGAGCCGATCGCCATGAACGAGTGTTAATTACCACATTAACTAAGCGGATGGCGGAAGATTTAACAGAATATTTGCAAGACCGTAGTATAAGGGTACGGTATTTACATTCCGAAATTACTTCTATTGAGCGCATTGAAATTTTACAGAACTTGCGCGAGGGTAAATTTGATGTATTAGTTGGTGTGAATTTGCTGCGGGAAGGCTTGGATTTACCCGAAGTTTCCCTAGTAGCAATTATGGATGCAGATAAAGAAGGTTTCTTGCGAACCGAGCGTTCCTTAATTCAAACTATTGGTAGAGCCGCGCGTCACGTCCAGGGACAAGCGATTTTGTATGCCGATAACCTGACAGGTAGCATGATTAAAGCCATTGATGAAACAGACAGGCGGCGTGGGATTCAAACGGCACATAATCGACTGCATGGGATTACACCACAACCAATTGTGAAAAAATCAAGTAATGCGATTTTGGCTTTTTTAGATGTATCTCGGCGGTTAAATGCAACTGACTTGAAAGTTGTAGATGAAAATATAGATGAACTGCCATTAGAACAGATTCCAGGGTTGATTACTCTGTTGGAAGCGCAGATGAAAGAGGCAGCGAAGAAACTAGAATTTGAAGAGGCGGCAAAATTGCGCGATCGCATTAAGCATCTCAGAGATAAAATGTTGGGACGTTAAGCTGAATCTTGTGTTCACGGAAATCATGCAACATTAGCCAGCCAAGTGAGATTGAGTATTATCCAATACCAAGTGATTTTTTGTAGGCCATATCTACCACGGACACTGTTGAGCAAACTTGCAAAAATACTATGGCAAAGCGTAAAAAAAGCAATCTCCAGTGGATTAAAGAAACGCTTGAACTAAAACCTGACCATCGTTGGGAATCTCCATCAGGCTACAAAATTTTTGTAGCAGATAGAGGCGCTGTTCGCTTCAACGTTCCCCAGAATTGGGTTTTTGAGCCACAAGAAAAATCCTTCAAGTTCCTCGATAAAAAACCGCCCGACGATGATTGCTGTCTGGAAGTATCCTTCAATCGTTTGCCACCCAATGACTGGAGCCAGTTTCCGTTAAAATCTACTTTAAAGAAAGTGATGGAAGACGACAGTCGTAACATCATTGCCAAGGGAGAAATTTTTACCATCAAGCGCCAAACTGCCAGGATTGTGTGGACAGAGATGAAGTTCATTGACACTCAGGAAGAACCACGGGAAGCTTTTTCACGGACTTGCATTGGTTTGGGGTCAAATGTTCAGTGCTTGATTACATTCGATTATTGGGCAGATCAAGCAGAACAATTAATACCCGTTTGGGATGAAGCGATCCGTAGTCTCACATTAGGGTTGTATATCCGTGACCCCATGACTGGTCTAGCTTTTCCAGACTGAAGCCTAAAAATTATTGCTCCAAACTTTCTTGGCAAATATGATGAAAATGCTATTCATCTTAGTTGGCCCAAAAGGAGCGGGTAAAACTGACATTCAGTTGAGATTTTCTGAGACTAAATATATAGCGATCGCCCATCAAATGGTTACCGAAAAACACAATGGTTGTATAGAACCCATTTGACATCTAAGAGGGTGCAGCAAGCCTCTTAACCATCAACCGAATAAAACAAAGATTAACCTTGGCAGTCGCATTCGCTAAAGTTCTCTCAAAGTTCTTGACGAGGATTTTGCATCTTTCCATCCAAGCATTTGACCGCT
>NZ_JACJTD010000002.1 GCF_014698505.1 Nostoc foliaceum FACHB-393
CATGGTGTCGACCAGTTAACCACTATCTTATGTTAACACTTCTCACATAAGATAGCCAAATTTATTTGGCATATTCGCTTATATCCCCCGGTTGGAAACCGAGGGTTTTACGCATCACACTTCATAAAAATTTTAGGTTTTGATGCCTGGATTTGGGATTTACCTGTCTCTAATAGGTATTTATAGCATTAACAGCTTGATAGTAACAAAACAGCAATAAATAACATTATTTCTCTTGATCAGAACTAATATATAAACGCATTAGGTCTGTGAAGGAGGTCTTGCTAACTGACGCAAGGTTTTTGGCTGAAACTTGCGGTAATTAAGCTTGCTTTATGTTTCTATGCAATATTTCCAAATCAGAAAGTACCCGTGAGGGTACTATCAATCCTCCACAGACCTATCCGAAAATACAGAGTAGAAAATTTTATTCATAAAGAAACCAGGGACACGCGATTTAGATTCATTTCTCTGCTCGTTTCAAAAGTGGAGTTCAACCCACTGTTTGCCATCACTTAGTTTCAAAAGGAGAATATCTTGGATGGCTCGAAATAAAAAGAAATCAGCCGGGTTTAAATATGAGCATCCATTTGACTCTAGATGCCCTATTTGTTGTATTATCCCGCCCCACATGCTGGAAAATGTCGTGGTGAATGGCAACCCCCAACAGCGGAGTTGGGCTTTTCATACATTAAATGTTTCGGCACAGCTTCGTGGACGGAGAGATGTCATAGGTACTGTATCATTTGCACCTTCTCCGGGTGAAAAGCGCCGCACCATCTACGATGCAAAAAATGGGCAGCAACTACCTGGCACATTGGTGCGAGGTGAAGGAGATCCACCAAGCAGCGACGTAGCAGTGAATGAAGCCTACGATGCTGCTGGTGCTACTTATGACTTGTTTTATGAGATATTCGATCGCAATTCGATTGATGACAAGGGGCTGCGTTTAGACTCCACCGTCCATTATGGCGTCAAATATGACAACGCCTTTTGGAATGGCGACCAAATGGTTTATGGTGATGGCGATGGAGAAATGTTTCAACGCTTCACAAAATCCATTGATGTGATTGGACATGAGTTAGCTCATGGGATAACTCAGTATGAAGCGGGATTACAGTATTATGGCGAACCTGGGGCACTGAATGAATCGTTTTCTGATGTCTTCGGTTGCTTGGTGAAACAAAAGACCAAAAATCAGACAGCACAAGAGGCAGATTGGCTGATTGGCGAAGGTCTTTTAGTACCGACTGTCAAAGGTGTTGCCCTCCGCTCAATGAAAGCACCAGGAACAGCATACGATGACCCAGTACTGGGTAAAGATCCCCAACCAGCCCATATGAAAGATAAATATACAGGTGTTGAAGATAATGCTGGGGTGCATATCAACTCAGGAATCCCTAACCATGCCTTTTATCTAGCTGCTGTTGAGATTGGTGGCTATGCCTGGGAAAAAGTTGGTAAAATTTGGTACATAGCCTTACGCGATCGCTTGCGTGCCAAAGCAGATTTTAAAAAAGCTGCCAACGTCACCATTCAAATTGCTGGCGAACTCTATGGTAATGACAGTCATGAGCAAAAAGCTGTGCAGAATGCTTGGCAAAAGGTAGGAGTTATCTAGGAGTTATGAGTTGTGAGTGAGGAGTTAGAAATAAATGGTCAATACCTTCTAATCCCTCACTCAACACTCAGGACTGATAAATCTGTTGTTTGTTGTTGCTAAAGTGGGAGGTGAGAACTATCGTCTCCCAGTCTTTGTATTTATCCCAACTAAATAGCACAACGGAGAGCAAAAAAAATGCGGATATCCTTTGAACGCACGGGTGGCTTTGCTGGGATTACCAAGAAAACAACCGTTGATACAGACACTCTCCCACCAAACGAAGCCAGCACACTTCCCCGACTGGTGGAAGCTGCTGATTTATTTAGGCTACCTGAACACATTACCTCGCCAAATCCTCAGAGCGATCGCTTTCAGTATAAGTTAACAGTAGAAGATAACGGCAGGCAGCATACCGTGACTGTGAGTGAAGCAGCATTGCCAGGAACTTTAAGACCCCTAATTGAATGGTTACAGAACGCAGCACAAAAAAGATAAAAAGTCAAAAATTACTCATACTCTTTATTGCCCTAATCAAAAATAAAAAGCATGAAGTAGCAATACGCAGTAGGGGCACAACATTGTTGTGCCCTCATCAATATTTTGTCTTAGCATCAATTAATTCACACTAAAATTTATAAGCATGATATGAATAAACCAATCAAACGAGCCTTTTTAGACACCGAAGACGGACAAATTCTTTACCGGATTGGTGGTGAAGGAGAACCTCTGCTTTTACTACATCAAAATCCCAGAAGCAGTGACGAATTTATAGAGTTAATGTCTATTCTTGCTCAGACAAGGCGTGTCATTGCTATGGACTTTTTAGGATTAGGTGATTCTGATAAACCTCCAAGACTTTACTCTATCCAAGACTATGCGAAAACTGTCATTGCGCTTTTGGATGAATTAGGTATTTCCAGTACAAGTATTTTAGGAAATCATACGGGTGCTTTTGTTGCCGGAGAAGTGGCAGTAGCATATCCCCAAAGAATAGATAAACTTATATTATGTAATGCTTTTGGCTTCGATGAAGAAGGAAAAGAAGCGTTATCAAAGAGATTTTCGGATGGTTTTAAAATAAAAGCAGATGGCTCTCATCTCATGGAAAGATGGTCAGCCCGCGCCCAATATGTAGGCTCTCCAGAATTAAATCAACGTTGGGTTTTAGACGATTTAAAAAGCTCTGGCTATCCTTTATATGCTATCTGGGCTGTACAAAACTACTGTCTGGATGCACCAACAAGATTTCAGTCGATCAAATCTCCCACCTTGATTATGTGGGGAACTGAAGATATGAAAATCTTTGACAGACTTGGTTTAGCCAAGGTAGAAAATAGATATTTTGTTTCCAAAGCAATTCCTCATAGTAAGGTAGTTGAAATTGAAGGCGGGACAATCTGTATGATGAACCAATTGCCTGAAGAAATATCGCAGATAGTAATGGATTTTCTAGATAATACACTTATTTAAAATGTTAAAGAGTAAGTTGTCAGAAAAAATATTAAGAAAAAATATGAGTTAATTCAATCAGCATTAAAAATTCATTTACATTGTTGTAAAGATGATTTACTGTGTTAGTGCCCCATACGTTTTTAAGATTGGCTGTGTGAGTTCTAAATAACATGGAAAATAAAAAAAATTCTGCACGTGAACAAGAGGCTGACGACTTTTTGCATGTAGCATCTGTAAAAGAGGATTGGGGTGGAGACGGTAGAGGGCGCATGAACCTATCAGGAAGGCGCACCGCGATCGCTAAAGAATACCTACCTCGTCAGTACCAATTCTTTGACACAAATACTGTACTAGAAAAGCAAGGGTGGAGAGTTAGTGAACTGCCAGAGAATGTAGTAGCTGGAAGCCGTCGATTACTTACTTGGCATGACAGTGGTGCATCAACCTCAAGAGTTGTAATACCACGGCAGTTTGAAGCACCGTCTGGCTTCTTTAATTCTGATTTGGAGATTTTCGTGCTTAGGGGTGCAATCCAAGTGGGGGAGTGGCAGTTAAGCAAGCATAGCTACTCTTTTATCCCCGCAGGAGTCAAAGTAGGCCCTTGGAAAGTTCTGGGTGATGAGGAAACGGAAATCCTCTGGATGGAAAACGGCTCTCTCAAATATAAATATGCACTAAACGATCATCCAGATGCTCGACTACGTGACTTCATCCCAGCATTGGATAGTAAATTACTACCTTGGGGCAAGGCAGATACAGTTCAGTTTGTGCAAGCAAATAAGAAGTGGCTAAGGAAAGATATTAACGGAGGTGGAGTATGGTTGCTCACCATCTTGCCGCATTTTGATAATAAATATCAAATGATACAACCATACAACGAAGAGGGGTATTGCTTAACGGGGTATTGTGATGTAGGAGATTATCGAATCGTAAAAGATCATTATTGGTATTGTCCTAGCTTTAGTACTCTTCCCAGGCATATCAGTGATGATGGCGGTTTATTCTTTGTTAGAGTTGATAGAGATTTATCACAAGTTGCAACAGTCCTGTCATACGCACCTGGAGATACCTAATGATTACACCAAGTAATTTTTTTGGTATTCTTTGTGGATTGACGGTTTCAGCTTTGATTTTGCCACTGGCTTCTTTTGCACGAGTTGAAATTCTTACAGTTTCAGCACAACCTATGCCAAATAATACTGCTGCTACCCAATCCAAGAAAGTAATAGCACGTATTTGGCATGGTACAACCCTAACATCAAAAGCAGATGAATACTATGTTTATTTGGTAGAAGCTGGAATTAAAAAAATTGAGTCAATTCCTGGTAATTTGGGAGTGCAAGTACTTCGCCGCACAGATGGAAATAATACAGAATTTACTGTTATCTCTTACTGGGAATCACGGGATGCAATTCGCAAGTTTGCTGGTAACGATATTGAAAAAGTCAGATTTCTTCCTAGAGATAAAGAATATCTTATAAAACCAGAAACTACAGTTAAACACTTTGATGTCATGCTAGACGATCGCAAATAATTTTAGATCAAAATGTAGCGACCGTCTGCGCGTAACATGGAAACATGAAGGCAGAAGTTGCTACAGCCTGCGCGTAACACGGAAACGTGAAGACGGAAGTTGCTACAGGGAAGGCAGAAGTTGCTACAGCCTGCGCGTAACACGGAAATGTGAAGACGGAAGCTCTTACAGTGAAGACGGAAGTTGCTACAGACTGCGCGTAACACGGAAACGTGAAGGCAGAAGCTCTTACAGGAAAGACGGAAGTTGCTACAGGGTAGACAGAAACAGTATTCCCCTAGTAGAAACTATATTAAATGTTAAGCGATCATAAAAAACCGGAGTCTTCTAAAGTATTTTTCACGTCAATCATTGTGTGCTTACGAATAGTGGGAGCGTTTTAAATAACGTCCAGTAGGTGAACCTAGAACTTGTCCTTTGTTATAAATCAGATTTCCCCGCAAAAAGGTACTCTTCACCCGTCCGGTTAACTCGGCTCCTTCAAAGGGTGTATAACCTTGTTGTGACTCCGACTCAGCAGCATGTACCACAAAGGTTTCATTTGGATTTACCAACACTAAATCAGCATCATAACCAATAGCAATATCACCTTTTTCTAACAAACCAAAACGCCGCGATGGGTTCCAAGATAGCAATTTAGCCATGTGATTGTAGGACATCCCCCGCTTGCTACCTTCACTAAATACACCCGAAAGTAAATATTCCGTACCGCCAAAACCAGACTTTGCTAACCAAATATTATTCGGGTCTTTAGCACTTCTTTTTTGTTCAGCAGAACAGCAAGCGTGGTCACTAACTATCCAATCTACTTGATTGTTTAGTACTGCTTGCCATAAGTATTCCACATCGGCACGGGGACGAATAGGAGGGTTGACTTTTGCCCAAATTGAATTGGGAGTATCAACATCTAATAACAAATGTCCAACAGTAACTTCTCGCCGAAAGTTGATATGAGGAAAAGCAGTCTGCATAGTCAAAGCTGCTTCCATTGCTTTACGCGAACTCAGGTGCAACAAATTGATATTTGCACAGTTAGTCTCATGCGCCAAATAAGAAGCAATGCAAATTGCTAAACCTTCAGAATGAGGCGGACGCGCTGCACTGTAAGCATGTAATCCGCTAAGACTAGAATCGTTTTCAACTATTTTGGTGTAGGCGTTGAGAATTTCTGCAACTTCGCAGTGCAAACTCAAGCTGATAGTATCTCGCGCTTCTGGATGTTTTTCCATCAAGCGAGTTAGACCACGCATAATAAATTCAAAATGGGCGAAGTCGTACCGTTCCTCTTTATTAATCATCAAGAAGAGGTTTTGCTGGTCTGACAAACCATGCAAGCCATAACCGCCATAAAACATGAAAATTTTAAACGAAGAGACACCGTGTTCTTCAAACAATAGAGGTATTTCGTCGATATGCTGGCTGGCTATAGGTGCGATGTGATAACTGTAATCTACAAAAAAATTACCTGCGGATAACGCCAATACCTCTGGAAAAAAATCCCGGTAGGAGCCGCCTTTGTTGAGATAATACTGCCCTGTACGGATGTAATTCAGGCTGGTAGTCACGCCTCCCATTGCGGCTGCTTTGCTTTCAGTCACAGCATCTTTGTCCAGAGGTTGATAGATACCAATGTGCATGTGGGCATCCACGACCCCAGGAAAGCCGAGCAGATTTTTGCCATCAAATACCTCTTTAGCTGTGTCTGGGCTAATATTAGGGGCAATCTGAGCAAATTTTCCATCCTTAATGCCTAAATCAAGTAGTTCGATTGCATCCTGATGGGGACGAACTACCCGCACATTTTTGATAATTTTATCTAATACGGGAGTTTCAGACACAGTAGACCTCACACTAAAATGAGTTTAGTCAGGAATTCCAACATCGAATTGGGGCGAAGACCAAATCCCATTATTATATAACGGTTTTTTATGAAATCATCTTCAGGAGAAAAGACAATGGAAACTTTTAATGAGTATCATATAGACCCAAAAAATTTTACTTTTCTCAAAAGTTTTGAAGAGAACTGGCAAGTGATTAGAGATGAGTTTACACGCTTTATTAATAATGCATCTGATGAAGAGTTAAAGTTAACTTATGAGATTTTGGGGCCTAAAAGTCAAACAATTAAAACCAAGGGTGATGCAAAATACAGTGCTTTTGGTATTTTATTTCAAGGTATGTTTATTGAAAAATATATTCAGGCGCATCAAATACAATATCCTGATTATGGGTCAGATGATGCATCACAAAAAGCACTTATATTAAGAGAGAAATACTTCCCGAATTTGGCTAAAGTAATAGAAAAAGTCAACTTTAGCGATGATGGAATCATTAGAAATGTGTATTTCGGAACATTCCATCCAGGCTTGGATATAAAGCTACATGTAAATTATAACCCTCACATGAACCGTGGCTATTTAGGATTAATCGTCCCAGAGGGAGATGTGGCTATGAAAATATGCCATGAGCAACTTTATTGGCATGAAGGAAAATTCCTGGTTTTAGATCACAGCTATCCACACTGCCCGCATAATTATACCAATTATGATAGAACTGTCTTGGTTGTAGACTTTTTTAAACCGGATAAATCTATAGAGGAAGTTATCCGATTTGAAAAAGAGCAAGTCACAAAACGTATGCAAGATAATCCTTATAGCTTAGGCGTTTTTGGTAAAAGCGATAAAGCTAAAGTAGAAGATTTTATTAAGTATGGTTTAGCTCATCAACTAGAGTGGGATAAAGCTTTATAAGCTGAGTGTAATGCACTTTAGATTGTTGATGGTGCGTTAGCTGAAAGTATAACGCACCCTACATTTATATTTCTTAAATTAAGATGGGTAAATGAACGCAATAGTTTACAAAAAGTTAATAGCAAAGCAACTTAATCAAGATTTTAAATCTGCCATTGAAATTGTCGAAATTCCTATTCCTCAGCCTGCGTCTAGTCAACTTTTAATTCAAAACAAGTTTGCTGGCGTTAACGGTGGCTTTGACACATTACTTTGTCATGGGGTGGTTCCCTATGTTAACTTGATTCCTCCCTTTGATTTGGGTGTGGAAGCAGTGGGAAAAGTTGTTGCTGTGGGTGAAAATGTTAAAGATTTTCAAATAGGTGATGCTGTAGTAACTACCGTCCGTGGTGGCGGCTATCGAGAATATCAGGTTATCGATGCAAACTTAGTAGTGAAGGTGCGGGAAGCAACGCCAGAGTTGCTAACACTAATGCCTACAGGTGTATCAGCTTTAGTTGCATTGGAACAAGTGGGGGAGATGAAAAGTAATGAAGTGGTTTTAGTTACAGCTGCCGCCGGGGGAACTGGTCATATTGCAGTGCAATTGGCAAAGCTAGCTGGGAATCATGTTATTGGTACTTGTAGTTCTGAGGCGAAGGCAAAGTTACTAAGGGAATTAGGGTGCGATCGCATTATCAACTATCGCACAGAAAACCTCAATCAAGTCCTCAAGCAAGAATACCCCAATGGGGTTAATTTAATTTTCGACTGTGTAGGTAAACAAGTTTTTGATACCTGCGTTGAAAACTTGGCAGTGCGAGGACGGTTAATAGTAGTAGGTTTCATATCCGAATACGCAATTGATGTAGAGCAAATTACACAACCACGAATTTATCACCAGCTATTTTGGAAAGCTGCTTCTGTGAGAGGCTTTCTCATGCCTCATTATAAAGAACATATGGCAGAGGCACGCGATCGCCTTTTAAACCTGTTCTACACAGACAAACTCAAAGTTGCCGTTGACCCAACCCAGTTTCAAGGCATAGAATCAATACCCGACGCTGTAGAATATCTTCTCAGTGGTCATAATTGTGGCAAAGTAGTGGTGAGGTTTTAAGTAACACCGTATTAGTTTATATCCAGTGGGGGGTGAGAATGATACAAGATTCAGAAAATACTTTAAAAGTTGCTCGGCAAGCATTTGATAATCTTACGCATGGTATGGCAACAGGAGAGTGGGAAGCATTGTTAGATATGCTCACAGAAGATTTTACCCTTTGGTTTCCAATGGGAAAATTTCACGGCTTAAACGTCGGAAAAGAGCGAGCTAGAGAATTTTTTGAGTACGTTTTCGAATCCTTCAATCCTGGTTTGAACCTGACTGGTCTAGACCGTGTTACTAGCAATGAAACGACAGCTGTTTTTGAGTTTCGGGATGAGGGGCTTTTGTTCGGACAGCTTTACAAAAATCGGGTAGCAGTTTCTTTTGATGTGCGTGGAGACAAAATTTGTGGCTATAGGGAATACTTCGGCAGCGATGGTAAATCCTATTAAATAATTCGTAATTACAAATTACGAATTATTTAATACACTTTTGTTAGTTCCTTTCAGGGTTGAGTTCGTTGATTTCTCTGCATTTAGCCTCTGCGGCTTGATATGCTGCTAAATAGTCTTGACCACCCAACATCACATCACCATAATATTCATAAGGTGGATCACCATAGATTGGTAATGGATCATCTTCTGGATAATCTTCTTTCGATTCTTCAATAATGGCTTTCAGTTTTTTAACGGTCAGCCTTTGTGCTGCAAAATACCAGAGTTCTTGGGGATTTTTGTTTAGGTGCGGTAATGTGGGATCGATAATGCGGACATCCGAGGCGTCGCCTATCTCAATCCAACTGTGTTCAATCGGTCTGTATGGCTTTCCGCCAAAAGCTAAAAATCCCTGAATATATCTTGCTCCCTCAGTGGATAATGCTGCTTTATAAGCATTATCAAACGGAGTGCTAGCTCTGCTGTTTATGCTTTCAGCAATTTTGATTGACAGCGTTTCATCCAATAGTTTGTTCATCAATAGCAAGGATTAGAGCAGCCATGAAAACATATTACCACTGCTGCTTACCATTTTGCTTGACCAAACAGGGCATTGGACAAACAGGGGATGGGGCAGAGGGAAAATAACTAATAACTCATAACTCATGACTCATGACAAACTCTACTTTGTATTAATCACCATTTGTAAATTTCTTAACAAGTCGCTTGAGGTGTAGGGCTTAGACAAAAGGAGTTTGACATTATTACCAAGCATTCTAATCATTTCATGATTGGAGGCTAATCCACTAACCCCAATAATTTTGATATCTGGATTAATTTTTTTCAACACATTGATAGTTGTTGGCCCATCCATAGATGGCATCATCATGTCAACCAAGACCACACTAATTTCTGGTTGATGTTTTGTATATAGTGCGATCGCCTCAATACCATCGCTAGCTAATAGAACTTTATAGGCATTTTTTTCTAACCAGGTTTGAGTAATCTCTCTAATTGAATCTTCATCATCAACAACTAGAATCAATTCTCCATGCCCTGCTGGTAATTCATGATCTCCACATAATTTACTGTCTATCTCCATCGTCTGGGTGACGGGTAAGCAAATTTGAAACTCCGTGCCTTTGCCTACTTCAGTAACTACATTTACAAAGCCGCCGTGACTTTTGATAATGCCAAGCACTGTTGAAAGACCAAGCCCTGTGCCTTTACCTAGTTCCTTTGTTGTGAAAAATGGCTCAAAAATTCTATCTACTATTTCTCTTTTAATTCCTATACCTGTATCACAGATGCTAATCATCACGTAAGAACCCACCTTAGCATCAATATTCATCCGGGCATAGTCGCTATCAATCCAGAAATTCTTCGCAGAAATCTTTAGGATACCGCCATGAGGCATGGCATCACGAGCATTAATACAGATGTTCATCAGCACTTGATGCAGCTGAGTAGCATCGCCAAAGATATTCCATAGGTTTTGCTGAGGAACATCGATGCGAATTTCAATAGCTCTGGAAAATGTTTGCTTAACAATATTTTCAATTTCTGAAATTAAATACCGCACCTGTAAGGTTTTAAAATTACCTACAGATCCGCGGGAAAACCACAGCACTTGTTTAACTAAATCTGCTGCACGTTTAACGTTTTTTTCCATAATTGTTAGCCATTGCTGACTTTTCTCATCTGGGAGTTTTGCCTCCAAAAGTTGCACTGTCATCATCATAGGTGTCAGTGCATTGTTGAGATCGTGGGCGATGCCACTTGCTAAGGTGCCAAGACTCTCCATCCGCTGGGCCCGGAGAAACTGCGCTTCGAGTTGTTTTTTCTCTGTGATGTCGGAGTTGACAATGAGGATGGATTTGGCTTGCCCTTCATCATCATTTACTAGTGTCCAGCGGCTAGCAATAATCATCTCTTTACCTTGTTTTGTGACTTGATTTAACTCACCTTGCCACGAACCATGTTCAAATAGAGTTTTCTGAATGTTTTTCAGTTGGCAAAATTTTTGCTTTTGATATAAAAGCTGATTAGCATCCTTATCCAGTGCTTCTTCTGCCATCCAGCCATAGAGATGTTCAGCCCCTTTATTCCAAAATTGAATTTTGTGAACCAAATCTTGAACGAGAATCGCATCTGTGGTGATATCGAGCAAAGCGGCTTGCTCACGAATTTTCTGTTCTGCGTTTTTGCGTTCGCGTAGCGCAGCTTGCTGTTCGGTAATATCAATTACAAAGCCCGCCATTCGAGCAACCTTGCCTGTAGAGTCTAAAAAGATATACCCGTTGTCTTCAACTGTGATGTAAGTGCCATCTTTGCGACATATAAGAAATTCAAGGTGGAATCGCTCTTTTGTGGATAGAACGCGGTTAATTTCTTCGTTAAAGAAGTTTCTATCATCAGGATGAATCAACTCTAGCCAACGGTTTAAACCTCCTAACATCTCAGGCATAGAGTAACCTAATATTCCCTCTACATTGCCACCATATTTGATCTCATTGGTATGCAGGTTCCAGTCGTAGAGAATCTGACCACTCGCTTGAATTAGTGCTTGATAGCGATTGTTCCACTCGTCTAATGCAGCTGAATGACATCGAAGTTTTTCCTCTACCCGCTGGCGCTCCAAGATTTCCGCCTCTAAACGTTTATTTTGCTCTGTGAGTTTTTTTGTGAGGTTTCGTAAACGTAAATGGGTATTTACCCTAGCTAAAACCTCTTTATGTTCTAGAGGTTTAGTTATGTAATCTACTGCCCCAAGATTCAAACCTTTAATTTTATCCACCTTGTCAGTCATGGCAGTTATGAATATTACAGGAATATCTTGAGTAGCTGGATTTGTTTTCAAAAGTCTACAAGTTTCAAAACCGTCGATTCCTGGCATTAATACATCCAATAAAATCAGGTCAGGTGAGGCATATTCTGCCATATTAAGTGCAGTTATTCCATCTTCAGCTACTAAAACTTTAAAGCCGTAAAACTCTAAAAAATCGAATAATACTTCTAAGTTAATAGGAGCGTCATCAACTATTAAAATGACATTGTTTTCATTGTTGTTAAAATTCATACTTGCCTCTTATTAAATTTATTTTAAAAATTATCGAATTTGTTTGCCTTTAAAATCTTTGGCAAGTTGACGAATATGGATGGCAAACGGCACTTTATCACCTACTCGTTGGAATGGCAAATAATTTTTGCTAATTAGACTATCTTCTGGCTGATTTGGTATATCACATCTTCTGCCAAGTTTTTAGATCCAAGCAAAAAGATTGAATTAAAAGTAAACTATTTCCTGGAAATACCTACGTCTATAAAGTAAAGCTTATAGGTAGGAAACATCAGCCCAGCTATGTGTGTAAAAAGTACATAGCCTCTGAGTTAGAGCACTACAAATTGAAGGTTCGGTGTAGGCGTAGGTAATCCTACGCTACTTGCAATTTTAGCTTGATGATTCACCTATAGCGCTTCTCTTTTGGATGCAATGCAATACACGACGATACACGGTAGAGAAAGCAATCCTGTGCTTCTACGAGTAGACTGTGTTCTATGCAATTGAGAAATATGTAGAAAATTTAAGGGCGCACAGCTAGTTGTGCGCCCCTAATACGTTTATCCATCAAATTACGGGGTTGTTGGGGGATCAAGTTTTATCCGAACTGTCTTGGGACGACAGGGGCTTCCCCAACAAACCTGCCCAGAAGGCATATTACTAAAAACACTACTACGAGCGCCAATCACAGCATTAGCCCCGATTTGCACCCCCGACCCAACAAAACAATCTGCTGCTACCCATGCACCATTCTCAATGGTGATACTCGCTGTTTTCAACCCAAAGGCAGGGTCTTGGATATCATGACTACCAGTACATAGGTAACTTTTTTGGGAAATTACGCAGTGTTCACCTATGTGGATCTGATCGAGGCTGTATAAAACTACGTTATCTCCAATCCAACTGTAATTCCCAATGGTAACTTTCCAAGGGTAGGTGAAGCGGGCGGTGGGTCGAATTAATACACCTTTACCGATACGAGCGCCAAATAGTCGTAGCAAAGCACAACGCAGAATATTTAACGGTTGAGGAGTGAGGGGAAAGGCGATCGCTTGTATAAGCCACCATAACAAAATATACCAAGCTGGACGCCCACGATCAAACCAAGATTGGTCATATTTGCGTAAATCTACAAAAGGTTGATCATTAGTCATTAGTCATTTAGTCATTTATCACTTAGTTAGGAGTCAATGGTCAATAGCTTTCCCTCTACTCCTCTGCTCCCCTGCTCCCCTGCTCCTTCCTTCGGGGTAGTTGCAGTATTTAAGTGACCACCACAGTTGCGTAATTCGTAGAGTTTAACGCCAATTTGATATTCATATTGACTCAGCAAGCGTGCATAGATATATCCGGCTTTGCCATCCAAAAAACCACGTTGAATAATATAAAATAAAACAAACCGTAAAATAGGTTTAAATGGCAGGTGTACCCACACTTTTTTCAGAAAGCGCTTGCGTTGAACTGCATCACCAAATAGATTAGCACCGATAGTACCGCTATCGTCTTTACCTGTGAGAATATTAAAATAAACGCTGGCTTCCCAGTTTGAATAGCGGTTGTGCCGTTCTAACCAGTGATAAAGGTCGCGGAAGTCCTCGTGGAGCATATCATTTTTGAGATACCCAACTTTCCCCTGCAAAATCACGTGTTCGTGAACTTCGTTATCACCAGTATTGGCAATATCTTCTGTATGTAGGTTTTCGTAGCGACCTTTTTTATGCTGAAATAAACGTAGATTCCAATCTGGATATTTGCCACCATAGCGAATCCATTTTCCTAAGAAAAATACGCGGCGATTGAGATAATAACCTGTATATTCATCATTTTGAATTGCTTGGTCAATTTCTTCCCAAAGTTCGGGGGTGATGCGCTCATCGCAATCTACAATCAGCACCCATTCGTTACGAAAAGGGAGATTATCTAAAGACCAATTTTTCTTTTTAGGCCAGCGTCCATTGAAGTTGAATTGCACGACATTTACACCGTGACTTTTAGCAATTTCAATGCTGTTATCGGTACTTTGAGAATCTACTACAAATATTTCATCTGCTCTGGCGAGGCTAGCGAGGCAGGCTGGCAAGTTTGCTTGTTCGTTTTTTGCGGGAATTAAAACAGAAACTGGTATTTTAGATGACATATATTTAGGAGTTAGGAGTTAGGAGTAAAGCATTCTGAATTCTGAATTCTGACTTCTCCATTCTTCTTTATTTCTTATTTGATGTGGATAAAAGACCTTGAATAGCAGCATTTAAGTAACCAATCTGACCGTAAGCATATACAAGTTTGTCAAACCGTTCTGCTGGGTCAGAAAAATATTGCAATGCCTTATACAAGCCGCGCACAAACCGTTCGCTACCTCGCTGCAATTGAGCGATTCCAGCTTTACCAGTGAGTTGTTCTCTATAGCATTCACTGATCCCCTGCCACCAACCTCGGTTTAAAAACCAGGAGCGTTGGAGGCGTTCTGGGGCAACATTGTGAGCAACTAGCGCTTCGGGAAGATAAGCGACTTGCCAATTGCGCTCTAGGGCAAATTCGGTCATTTGCAGTTCTTCATTTGATAATAGATTTTTCCCCACTCGACCGAGGTGAGGATCAAAACCGCCAATTTCTTCTAGGAAACCACGACGGATGGAGTAATTTAAGCCTCTGGGTGTTAAGCCAGGTTGCTCGATATAGATGATACTGTCACCCAAATCGTATGCACCTAAATTTGCAGCTAGCCCTGGAGATAACCACCGTGGTTGCTGGATTCCCTCGGGCCAGATGAGAGTGACTTTGCCACCTGCGATCGCTAGTTTAGAGTTATTGTAATAGGCAAAATATAAAACTTGCAGCCAGCCCTTGCTCGCAACGGCATCGTCATCTAGATAAGCAAGAATATCACCATTAGCTACTTTTGCACCCGTGTTGCGGGCGACAGATAAACCAATGGTGGGTTCAAAGACATACTTCAGGCGCGAATTGTGGGCCCTTTGTTCTACAACCTCACGGGTGCGATCGCTAGACCCATTATCAACTACCACAATTTCAAAGTCAGCAGCAAAATCCTGCGCTAAAAGACTATCAATTGCAGCCCCTAAATAGGTATCTCGATTGTGGGTACAGATAATGGCAGAGATTTGGGTGTCTGGCATAGATTTTATTTTGGATTTGAGATTTGGGATTTTAGATAAAAATCTTAAATCCAACGCACACCTGCTGAGAGTTAATCTAAACCAAAAATTACCTACCTACCAACCGAGTTTCTTCGGAAATAATCTTTAAAACTTCACGTTTGTTGAATATGACTGTGTAAAACTACAAGTGTTTGGGCTAGTTGACTCAGGCGGGTTTCCAAAGATTGCTTGCGCCCCAGCAGTTGACGTAACTTTTGGTAACGAGCGATCGCCATACTAACATTGGGAACCTGATCTGCTGGACATGGGCGCGACCAAACTTTACCAGCATCGTCCACGCCACAAAGGCGGTAGCCAGTAATAGATGATTGATAAGATACTTTCCCACCAGTAGCGCAAATTTCTTCTACGTAGTTCATCAGGCGATCAACTTCTGCATGGCGCAGTGTTGCGGTTCCTCCCGGTTCTGGCTCGGTGGAATTAGATTCTAACCAGCCATTGACAATTGGGCCTTCTAAGTAAATATCCTGAATTTGCTTCAAAATATTTTGCAGTTCTATTTGCCAACCCGCGACAGTTTCCTGAATTTCTTGCAATAGATTCATCGCCAATGCTGGATTCGCTCCGTGACGATGGCTACTAAAGGTCGGAGTTTTCAGCTTGGGTAGGCTGGGTGTTTTGCCACCATTCTCTTCTGCTTGAAAGGTCTGCACAGAGTCATGCTGAGGAAAGAAATTTTGTTCAGAAGGATAATCATTCTCAGTATCTCCGCCCAAGTCAACTGTTTGTCCTTCCTGAGAGGATGAAGTCTGTGTACTTTCTGTGGGTTCGTTGGCTCCGACGCTGATTCTAAAAGAAAAAGGCCGTTTTGTCGTCGTATCAACTGTTTCAGCGGCAGAGGCAGTGCCGCGATTCCCTAAATCGTGTAGAGTTGCTTCAATGCGTTTTAAGCCTGCGTTCATAAAGACATCCTAAAGTTTGCTGTCCCCAATGGTGTTGAATAATTGAAAATGGGGTTGTTGGGATTTTTGGCTTTTGCCAGTTAGGGCATCAATGATGCTGGTGCTAATTTTATCCCTTAAAAGTTATTTGAAACTAAAAATTTTACCGATGAAGTAAAAAACTGTGGTGATAAATTGCAACCGTAGGCATATTGTTAAAATATTCAGGTAACAACGTTGGGTAAAATCATCTTAGTAACAGGGCCAGCACGATCTGGTAAAAGTGAATGGGCGGAAACTCTGGCCATGCAGTCAGGAAAAGCAGTTGTTTACGTAGCAACAGCCACCGATAACCCAGATGACCAAGAATGGCATCAACGCATTTTAGAACACCAACAACGCCGTCCCCAAGACTGGGTGACTTTATCTGTACCTGTAGAACTGTCTGCTACCATCGCCGATGCCAAACCATATACCTGTCTTTTAGTCGATTCTTTAGGGACTTGGGTTGCTAATCTCTTAGAAGAAGACGAATCTACCTGGGAAAACATCCTTGCAGAGTTATTAGAGACGGTGGATTTGGTTGCTGCTGATATGCTGTTTGTAGCAGAAGAGGTGGGTTGGGGTGTGGTACCAGCTTATCCGCTTGGGAGGACATTCCGCGATCGCTTGGGTTCTTTAGTGCGCAAGCTAGGTGTACTCAGCAATACTGTTTATTTAGTTACTGGTGGTCATGTTCTCAATCTCAGCATCCTTGGTTACCCATTACCAAATAGAGGCGGAGGAGAAGTGAGAAGTCAAGATTCTTAATTAATTCAAATTACTCCAAAATCTAAGATTTAAAATCTAAAATTGTAATATGGCAAGCAAACAAGAAGTTAGAAGATACCTCGCCTACTGGTTTCAGTTGGGTAAGAAAGTGATTACGGGCAACGGTAAGGCAAGCTTTTTGCCCCAAGACGCTCGCGGACTCGCTAAGGCTCCGCTATCGGTGCTAGATGGCGATCGCTATAGTGAAGAATTTGAACAGTGCTGGCAAAAAATTCTCTCACCGGAATCGGGTGATTGTTACCTAGAGGGTACACATGAAACCATTGCTGAACTGTTGACACCAGCATGGGATATGGTGGCTTGTGGCCGTTGCAGTATGCCAGTAGCCGCCCGAAACGTCGGGATGCCGGCGTTGTTATGCCCGTGCAATGATTTACCTAACTGGCCTAATACCGAATTACCAGCACCGCGAGAGCCAATTAAGACTCAAGACCAACTCAAAACAATTCGCGATCGGCTGTTAGATAATATTGCATAAACAAACAACCAAGTTGTAAATCTGATAAGTTTTCTCTAATTATTTGATTATTTTAATTTTTCCTGTAGTGGCTTTTAGTTCCATTACAGGATTTTTACCTATCTGTAATAGGGACGCACATCTGTATTCTCTCGTGTTTTGGCTTCCAGTTGATACCAATTCACGAACGAAAAACCTGATACGGAAGAAGCTTTCACATCCTCATCTTGCTACAGATAACTCTGGGGAAGGCGCTGGCTCCCCTATCAGTTGGATATTTTTTTATTGGAAGTCCCTGAGTTCACTTTGGGACTTGGAGATTTGGCGTTGGACAAGTTTTATTAGCAAAATCACACTGATAAATATAGGGTTCTTGCCAACTCACGGGAATTTCTAATAAGTCTCGCGTTCCTGTCATACCTTGTCCAATAAATAGCAACAAAGCAATGCAGTTTAAAATCGTATGGACGATGCGCCATCGATTGGACTTATCTTGATAAATATCTTGAACAATTGCCAATGAAAAAATCATTAGCAGTGCTGCGGTAATGCCAATATAATAATGTGACCAATACCACTCATTGGTGCGACGATATACTCCATCCTGACAACCTAATATTACTAAACCTGCACCAGTTAACGTAGCAAAAATTGCCCGCCATACTCGCTGCTTTGCCCGATAAAGTAAAACTAAAGAGGCGATAGTAGCAGCAAATATTAACAGAATAAAAGCAAACTGAAAAGGTGTTTTATTCCATAACTGATTTGTGATAATATTTTTGCCTATAGGGTAGCTTAATCCGATTAAACTTAATCCGACAACTGCACTTGTTAGTCTTTCACCTAACTCCTTATGTTCTCCACCCACCACTGGAGGAATTTTGCTCTTACTCCCAGATAAAATTTGCAATCTGCGTTGGCGTGTTTGCCAAGCAAAATTAACCACTATACCGATGAGTGGGAAGACGAATATAACTGCGATCGCTGGATGTAAAAGACGTATAAAATCTGTTATTTCCATACAACACCTTTAAATTAATCATTAAATTCATGTCAAATGGCAATATAAAGCATTTTACTATCACTTAAATTAATTTCAGATGAGAATCTGTTGAATATTTATTTAATTGTGTTATTGTTAAATTTTTAAAAAAGCAAATATTTTAATAATTTATAACTTTTGTAAATACTTTTTCCACCCATATACATGAAACATATACATTACCACACTATAAACTTGCAGATAACTTATTATTAGGTAGAATATTACGTCGGCGTAATTTCGTAAATTTAGCCAATTTCCAAACTGAATAATATTTATCACTGTAAACAATATCTGTCTTTAATTTATACTTTTTTTCGATTTTTTCATGCCAAGTGTCTGAAGGATTTAATAAAAATACATCAGCAAAACCATCAGGGATTTTAGGAATTTTTTGGTTGTTTACCAACAGAAAACGGACTTTTGGTTCTAAAAGATAGCTGAGAGAAAAAACATTCCCATAATTATTGCCCAAAGCATCACTAATCAAAAGTGGGCGAGTTGTCTGATTGATGATTTGGGCAACTTGTGGATTGCCATAGCTCATACCCTTATTCCACCAAGTTTCTGCCTGGGAACTCACCTTAGAAGAAATTAGACCACAAATAATCACTAATGCCATGATTATGTGCCAAATGCTCCGGCGTGACAAGCTCCCATTATATAGTTGCGTAGCTAGTAGGTAAGCAACAGTCACTTGGATTCCTAAATAAGATGGTATGAAATATGCTTCAGTAGATGATTGTATACCCCCAGCACTTGACAGTATTAGGGGTAGTGCTGGCACTACAATCAATGTGATGAGAAAAAACCAGACTTTATAATTAGTTGTTAGACAAAGAAAATAAATTGAATATCCTAACAAAATTAAAAAAGTTGGTGTAATTAAATAGTTAAAATAATTATCTGGGCTAAGGTCTATATCAAAAAAAATCCTGCTTAACTGCATCAGCAAAAATGGAAAAACAGGCGTTAAGTTTGGCTGTGTTATTGTCTTATCTGCTGAAATCAAAAATTGAAAAAAGTCACCCATTACAATTGTTATCCAAGGCATGAAGGCTAAAAAACCTACCAGTGATGCTAAAAGATAAGTTCTGACAGTTTCAGTCAACTGAAATTTGGCAGTGAGCATCACATAAATTCCGTGAGCAACTGCTACAAATGCACTCCAAAGAAATGTATAAAGACTAATAGCTAAAGTTACTGCATAAATGCTCCAAATAGCGAATAAATCTGGTCGTTGCCGTTCTTTCACATGCTCATTTTTATCTTGTGATTCCAGCCGCATTGCTCGCAACAGAGACGCACTGGATAGCAATATGGTGACTAACCAGAGAATATATTCTTGTGCTTCTTGGGCATAAACCAAGTGAATTGGAGAAATTGCCATGAGTGCGATCGCTACACCAGGAACCGATAATGGTACATTAAATAATTCTCGGCATAGCCAATAAACACAAGGGAAAACCAGCAAACTGATGAAGGCAGATAAACTCCTAATCGCCGTCACCGAATTACCAAATATTTCCATCCACAATTTGGCTATTATGTAATAAAGCGGTGGATGGTAAGGATCTTCTTTTGCCAAAGTCATAATCGTGGCATTTAAGCTTTTTTGTTTATTTGCACCTTGAAACTGAGCAAAGCTTTCTCCTGTAATGACACGATTATTAAAAATTTGCTGTTTTGCTTGATTAATTGTGTAACCAGAAATTCGCAATGAGGTATAAATTTCATCATGACAGAAAACTTTGCCATCAAGGTTAAAAAACCGAAACAATATACCCATTGCCAATAAGAAAATAATTAAAAATCGCAACCAACTCGGAGCAAATTTGAGATGGCGCATAAGTAGTTTGTCCAATAATTTTTCTAAAATAATCTATTTAGGTGCACTGGGTGAAGTGCCATAGCTACGCCCATTGTAGACATCGCTAGTAATTCTGAGCCTGTTTATCAGACATTGCAAACGTGCTTTGACTAAGAGTCATTTGATTTGAAATATTCGCAATAAATACCTCTCTTCTATTAACTCTGAAAACAATTGCACAAGGTTGTATCAAATACGGCAAAACTGACCTTAATTTTACAGATGAGATGTAGATGGAGGTAAAATATCACAAGTATTCCTATTCTTACAGTCTGTGTTGTGCACTAGCAAGAGCACAATAGGCGGACTTTGTTCCTGTAGCCGCGACTGAGCGTCGCTAGGACAAAAGAGAATTTTTACAATATTTGGTAACGCCATCTACCAAAATCTTTACTATTAGATATAGTTAAAAAATCAATAGTATTAAAGTGTCTATCAATGGCTGGAATACTGCATATTTTAGCTCCAATATTCAAGTATGCCTGCAAAATTTTAGGAATTTCAACATTATATGGATCTGGACAATTTTGAGATATTTCTAGACAAGATTGTGGATTGGGATAAACCAAAATACTTGGATGCATCAAACCATTTTTCTGAAAATAATCATAAGCGCAACTAGCTTGCGAAGGACATTGTGTTAGTAATGATGCACAGCCAAAAAAATATTGGTTTCTACTCCAGATGAGATAATTTGCTAGCCCTTTCCATAGTAATAAAAGTGCCTGACTGTTGCGGTATTCTTTAGCTATACATGCACGCCCAACTTCAACTGATGCTTGAAGCACAGAATTGGGAATCGCATTAAGATTAAATATATCGGCAGCATCAAAGCCTAGTGTTTGAGAAGCCATTGTATAGGTTTGCATCCGATAAGTTCCAATGGTTTTACCCGTTTGTTTGGAGATCAGGATTAAATGATGGCAAACCGCATCAAACTTATCTATATCCATCTGGGTAAAGTTAGAAGCAGAAAATCCCAAGCCTAGTTCAAGATTAAAAACTTCAAAGCGCAACTGGAAAATTGATTCTAATTCTTCTTCAGTTGATGCCAGGCGTAGGATATATTTTTCAGTTTGAAGGACGGGAAAATCTTCAAGAGGCGGAGGAGGATTCAGTTGGTAATTGATGTTGCGTCCAGAAACTTCCATCTATCTTCCTACTTAGATTTGCGAAAATATCCTACTAGGATTTAGGCACTATACAAATAGCTCACATTATGCATTAATGTGTCGAAGCGTGATTGAGACGGTTTTCGCTAAAAGAACCTCTAGAGAGCTTTTTTACTCTCTTGAATTAGAGGTAGAGTGCTTTTATTATGGACATTAATTCCGAAAAAATCTGGCAATAAGATACAAAATTTTCCTTTGATATACGCTATAAATGCAAGTCAGCAAAGAAAGTCAAAATCAGGGCAGAAAGCCCCCGGATAAATCCAGGGGCTTGGATAATTTTAGCTGCGATGTTTGCAGTGAGCGTAGCGATCTCTCTCGCCTACGGGGGCGGGTATGCGATGTCTACGACGGGCTACGCCTAAGCAATCTGCGGTAAATGCACTCTACAATACTTAATTACGGTGATTATTGCTGTAGCGAACCCTTGTACCTGCCCAAAGCAACTTCTCCCGCAGCGTCTGATAGTAGGAATTGTTCTCGCGCAAAATAATAAATTTAGCCCGACAATCTGCCATCCGCACATCAACGCGGTGTCCCGGCCAAATTGAAGTCCCCAATACCCCATCTGTCCACAGTTTGGTACTCAAATCGTAATCGCCCAAAGGCCAAATACTTACCACAGAACCAGGGGGCAAAACGAGGGGGCGACTAGAAAGGCTCATTGCACAAATAGGAGTGATGGTAATCGCCTCCATGCCATCATGCATAATTGGCCCATTAGCAGAAACAGTGTAACCAGTAGAACCTGTAGGAGTAGCAATGATTAACCCGTCTCCGACGTACTGATCGACTACCTCACCGTCAATTTCCATTTCCAGAATTGAAGTAATCATCCGGTCAGCGGAGGCGGGTTTGACGCAAAATTCATTCAAAGCCAGGTAATGCTCACTCACTGGTTCTAAATTAGACCCATGACCCTCATACACCGCAGCTTGTAACATCATCCGCCGTTGGATAGCATAGCGATCCTCAAACAGTCGATCCCAAATTTTCTCAGTATCCTGAAACTCTTCTACTGACTCAGTTAAAAACCCCAGATGACCTCCCACATTCACTCCCAGAATAGGGATGCCCGCTGGGGCTAAATGTCTGGCACCAGTTAAAACAGTACCATCGCCACCGAGTACCAAAGCGAGATCGATTGGTTGGCCCGCTGAAGCCAAAAAGACAGGATAGGGGTTGTCTTTTGGCCCGCTAGGCCCCATCAACACATGGCACTCGCGGCTTTCTAGTTGTTTAGCACAGATTTCTGCCCATTCTTTACTTCGGGCATCCCGCGCTTTATAAGCAATGATTACCTGCTTGAGTTGCACGCACAATTACCACTTCAGGAGATTAAACTGCTCCATATCGACGGTATCGCGGTTGCGATAAATGGCAAGCACGATCGCTAAACCCACCGCCGCCTCGGCTGCGGCCACGGTAATCACAAATACTGTGAAAACCTGACCCTTAATTAATGTTGAGTCGAGGAAGTTGGAAAATGCCATTAAATTCAGATTAACAGCATTAAGCAGTAACTCAATTGACATCAGCACCCGCACAGCGTTGCGGCTGGTAATTAAACCGTAGATGCCGATACAGAATAAAGCTGCTGCTAGTAATAGAAAGTACTGGAGTTGCATGAATCTGAATATCCCTCCTGAAAAATCTGGCTATTTATTTACGACCTGAGTAGTAAATATTACTCTTTTGTTTCGCTGGTTGTTGATACCAGTTCTCTGGGGCGTTCTTGCAAAGTCAAAACAGTTTGCCCCAGTTTGGATGGTGTCAACAGGTCTGGCAAATACTCGCGGCGTGCCAAAATAATTGCTCCTACCATTGCTATCAGCAGCAAAATGGAAGCCAATTCAAAGGGTAGTAAAAAGTCAGTGAAGAAATGTTCTCCAATTAAAATGATAGAACTTTCACCACCCGCCACAGGAGGAGTTGAGTAGGCCCAAGGAGTAGCCAGAACCATTGTGCTTAAAAGACCAAACAATCCTACACTGACTAAACCAGTCAGTAATTTCCGCACCCAAGAGTTGGGAAATGCTACAAAACTCTCCCGCTTGTTCACCAACATAATGGCAAACAAAATCAATACGTTAACCGCCCCAACGTAAATCAGTATTTGTGCAGCTGCAACAAAATCAGCATTTAGCAACAGGTAGATTCCCGCTATGCTGATGAACACGCCGCCTAGCATAAAGGCTGAATAGACGATGTTGGAGAACAGCACCACACCAATAGCTGCCCCAATCATCATCACACCCAATATGCCAAGCGATACAAACTGTACTCCTTCTGCTAGATTCACTGTTTTTTGTCCTTAGTCATTGGTCATTAGTCATTGGTCATTGGTCATTGGTCATTGGTCAATTGTCATTAGACAAAGGACGAAGGACAAATGACAAATTACATTCATTTTTCTGTTTGTTCCACCAGGTCTTCTGGACGCGCACCCGCACGTGGTGCATCTGCGGGTAGTCCATGTGGTTCGAGGACGCCCTTGGGTAGGTAAACTAGTTCGCGTAGTGGTGTAACCATTGGATCATCTGTTACCTTGTAGGGCAGACGACCTAACGCCACGCTGTCATAGTTCAATTCATGGCGATCGTAAGTGGAAAGCTCATACTCTTCTGTCATGGATAGACAGTTAGTTGGGCAAAATTCCACGCAGTTACCGCAAAAAATACAAACCCCAAAGTCAATGCTGTAGTGATTGAGTTTTTTCTTTTTGCTGGCTTTGTCGAATTCCCAATCTACTACAGGCAGGTTAATCGGACAAACGCGAACACAAACTTCACAGGCAATGCACTTATCAAATTCAAAGTGAATCCTACCGCGAAACCGTTCGCCAGGAATCAGTTTCTCGTAAGGGTACTGTACGGTAATCGGACGCCGCCGCATATGATCGAAGGTGACAGAAAGTCCCTGACCAATGTAACGCGCAGCTTGTACTGTTTCTTTGGCGTAATCACCAACTTGTTTCAGGAACTTTAGCATTTTTTGTCTCTCTTTTAAGGGGATAAAAGTTAGGAGTGAGGAGTTAGGAGTGAGGAGTTAGGAGTGAGGAATGAGGAGTTAATTAAAAACTCATAACTCATAACTCATAACTTATAACTCCTAACTCTTAACTCTTTCATTACCCGCCGAAGGCGAAGGGAAAGGCTAGTTTCAGGGCGGCAGTTAATAGGAGATTAACCAAACCAACTGGCAACAAAAACTTCCATCCTAAATCTAACAATTGGTCAATCCGTACCCGTGGCACTGTCCAGCGCAACAGGATGGCGACAAACACTAGTAAATAGGCTTTGAACACGGTCATCGTGATCCCTAAAGCAGCAGTTACTATCTGGAACACGGGATTTAGTTCACTGACTCCCAGCCAACCAGCGATGAGGTTGAGGGGAATGGGAAAGTCCCAACCGCCCAGGTAGAGAATTGCTACTAGTAGGGAAGAAAGGATCAAGTTAACGTAAGAACCCAGGTAGAAAAGACCGAATTTCATACCTGAGTATTCAGTTTGATAGCCTGCGACGATTTCTTCTTCCGCTTCTGGTAAGTCAAAGGGTAATCGTTCACATTCAGCTAGGGCGGCTATCCAAAAGATTAGGAAACCGATTGGTTGTCGCCAAATGTTCCA
The DNA here is from genome assembly GCF_014698505.1 of Nostoc foliaceum FACHB-393. GTDB lineage: Bacteria > Cyanobacteriota > Cyanobacteriia > Cyanobacteriales > Nostocaceae > Nostoc > Nostoc foliaceum_A. Next base: position 24,982 of record NZ_JACJTD010000002.1, read on the forward strand.
GCCCAGGATGCCGTAGCCAGACTGTTGATTGACAATATCAACGGTGTCGAGGCTGTTAGACATCATAGCGATCGCTAACACCGCTAACGCCAAAGGAATTTCGTAACTAATAGATTGCGCTGCTGCCCGCAACCCCCCTAAGAGGGAGTATTTGTTATTAGATGCGTAGCCAGCCATTAACAAACCAATCGGTTGAATGCTTGATAAGGCAATCCACAAGAATACGCCCATACCCACATTGCTAATTACGATGTTCTGCCCAAAGGGGACGATCAGGAATGACAGAAACACCGGAATCACAACAATAATTGGACCAAGGGTAAACAGCCAGGGGTCAGATTTGGCTGGTACTATATCTTCTTTAAATACCAACTTCAATCCATCCGCTACAGGTACTAGTAACCCAAAAGGACCCTGGTATTCTGGTCCAATTCGCTGCTGTGCAGCGGCGGAAATTTTTCGTTCTAGCCAAGTAGCGACTAATACCCCCACTGTTGCCCCAATCAGCATCAGTATCATTGGCAGTGGCATCCAAATTGCTTTGGCTGTTCCTGCTGGTATACCTAAATCCCGGAGGGATTCAATAAAAGTTCCTTGGAGGTCAATTCCTGAGTTCATGTTTCCGCTCTTTAAGACATCGAGTCATGGTGAATCACAACTATTAGTTAAATTAATACCTGTAAATTCACCCATTTATAATTTTTGCCCAGATGACGCTTGATTGAAGATTTGTCGCTAATTCCCATGCCTAGTATATCCTTGGATGGTTTTAGCCCTCTGAAGCGAGATGAGAACTTCTACTTATGGTTGGCATTGAGATTGGCTAATAAATCCTCAGAATTTGGGGAGCAGGGGAAAACAAGGGAGAAAATTTTACTTTGTCCTCCTTGTCCCCCGGCACGACAACACAAATACTCCGCTTCCCTTTTGGCAACGGTTGTCTGCTTTGTGAAATTTTCTGCTTCCCCAGAACTGGGGACTGACATGACTTAGTAATTTTAGACTGTCGATTTGAGATTTTTTGGTAAAAGCACCTTGTTTTCACTAAGAAAAAGAATCCAAAATCTAAAATCCAAAATTGCTTGACTGCCAGTTAACGTTGTTCAATGGGGGTATAAGTAACTTCGTGCCGACCGTTGTAAACCTGGGTAGGACGGAAAATCCGGTTTTCTGCTAGTTGTTCTTTCCAGTGGGCTAGCCAACCGGCAACGCGAGCGATCGCAAATATTGGCGTAAACAAGTCTGTGGGAATACCCATCTTCCTGTACACCAAACCTGAGTAAAAGTCAATATTGGGATAAATCCCTTTGCTACCGAGTTTTTCTCCTACCACTCGTTCCATTTCTTGAGCAACGTCATAGAACTTGTCATAGCCAAACTTTTCAAACAGTTGCTCTGCTAGTCCTTGTAAAATTATGGCTCGTGGATCTTTCACTTTATACACACGATGTCCAAAGCCCATAATCTTAGATTTAGTTTGCAGACAATGCTCTATGTAGGGACGGACATTTTCCACAGTGCCAATTTTTTCCAACATCTGAATTACTTCTTCATTGGCTCCACCATGCAGGGGTCCTCCCAAGGTTCCCACGGCACTAGCAACCACAGCGTAAGGATCAGTCAAGGTGGAAGCTGTCACCCTGGCACTGAAGGTGGAAGCATTCATTGTATGCTCAACCTGAAGTATCAAGCAGATATCAAAAATCCGCGCCATCAGAGGATCGGGTTCTTGCTCATTGAGCATGTAAAGAAAGTTGGCGGAGTAGTCTAAGTCATCACGGGGACGCACCGGGTCATTGCCTTTTCGCATCAGTTGGAACGCCGCCACCATCGTGGGAATGGTTGCTATCAGGCGCACCACCGAATCTCGAATGTAAGCAGGATTATGTAAATCCCGGAGCGAATAAAACAAGCCTAAAGCAGCAGCAGAGGCTTGCAGCGCATCCATTGGGTGACCGCTTTCTGGAAAGCATTTCATCATGTCCCGAATGCGGTACTTTATTCGTCTGTGGTAACGAACTTCATGCTCAAATGTTTCCAGTTCTTCCTTGCTTGGCAGTTCGCCCCAGATTAAGAGATAAGCAGTTTCTAGGAATGTACTTTTTTCTGCTAGTTCTTCAATCCGGATGCCACGATATTCTAGTATTCCCTTTTGCCCATCAACATAGCTGATACTTGATTGAGCGGCGGGAATGCCTTCTAAACCAGGCTTGTATTCGCACACCATCATGGCAACACCATTCGCTTTGTGAAATATCTGATCAAGCTAACTTACCAGAAATTTATTGTCGCCATAACAGTAGCCGTTCTAACAACAATAGAAAATGTTGAAAAACTGTTATAGCAGGTACTTGGGTGGTGTCAACCAAAACATCTGACTACGACCCAGAGGAGAACCTGTTTCTGGTAGTTTTATCCCAATCATACCTGCTTTTTTCAAGACTAAGCTTTCTTTGACTTCTCCCCATAGGAGAATTTCTGCCCAATTGGTCAAATCAGGTTCGTGTCCAACCAGCGCCAGTTGGGTATTTTGGGAATAATTTCTTGGCTCTAACCAGTCTTTTAGCCAACTAGAAATTTGACCATCATGGGCGAGGTGGCTAGATTCCTCTAACTGGGAGCTTAGTTTTTCTGATATGAGGATATCAGCCGTTTGGCGGGCCCGCACTAAGGGGCTGGTGAGAATCAAATCAAAGCTTAAACCCAATTTAACAAGTTTCTGAGCAACTTTCTCCGTTTTTTGCCTTCCTTCTTTGGTAAGGCTGCGCTCCTCATCCTTGATGCCTAATCCCTTGTCTTCGGCGATGCCATGACGAATTAAGTATAGTTCCATACTTTGAATTTTTTAGCGTAGCCCTTGCTTAGTTAGGATTTACGTCTGGTGTTAATTAACCTATCCTAATCTTAATCATTATTACTACGTATTCATTAATCTCTCATTTGTCCGGTATAACGCGAAGTTTCGATAACTCTTACTGGATCATTTTTGATACCTCTCAACAAAAAATGAAGATGATTTTGAATTATTCAACAGCAGGACACCATTTACACTGATCAAACCTCTGTTTCAAATACTCCTGTTTGGGATGGCAAATTTTTTCTTCTGGAACTCGTAATTTGATCCCCTCAAGTATTCGATACTCAGTGATTTTAAGAATAGGGGAAATATGAACCATCATTGTTTTTGGATTAATGGCAATGAGATTTAAGTCAAATAAGGTATGCATAACCTGAACGCACTCTGCAAGGCATGCTGTTGACTCTTACCCAAGTCCACGACTTCCTCAATTAAGTGTTCTAAATCCAGCGTGTCCCACTGATGGGATTGTAAAAGCTCTGCTGTCTGTTCTACCCACGCACAAAAATCTTGCTCATACAGAGTTTGTAACATTTGGAGTTCTATAGACTTCATGACGCTTCTTTTTAGCAAATAAAATAGGTAGGCGCGATTTAATTTTATTTGTGCCTACCTACTTAACATTAAGCATGAACTACATCCTCAATCAGTTCAGCCTCTGTGAAAAGATCAAAATTCCCGACTTTTCTCAAAAGTCGGGAAATATGTTTATCACAAATGACTTAGGGATGCTATCTGACCAAACATTTTGACTGCTACATGAGTTAGGAGTTTTCCCCATCTCCTTAATCTCTTTCTACTCCGACTGAATCGGGTTATCTCTGGGATTAACCAACCTCAGCAGTTTTTGTTTAATTTGAGCATCGAATACTTCCCATTTCATTTTCGCATAGGCAGAATTTTCGTTGCTGCCAGATAAGAAGCCCATCGGAATTTCAAAGCCGCCTGCGCTTGTTCTTCCACCGCCGAAAAAGCGCCCTGCACTATCTTGTCCAAAGGCTTCTTTGATGAATTCATCAGGATCAAGGGTGAGTTTGGTGGTTCTCAAGGAGCCGATGACTATTTCTAGTTCATCGTCTTCATCGTGAACAATGCCATAAACTACGGCGGTGTGGACGTTTTCTTCAGTGACGAGAAAATCAGCCGCTTGGGGGATGGCATCGCGGTCATCGTAACGTAAGTAACCAACACCAGCAATGGAAAAGTTATTTTGGACGATGCGATTTTTTAGCGATCGCTCGATCACATCCATTACCCGCTTGGAACGGTTCGCCTGTAAAATGGCGTTTAGCAGTTGAGCATCATAAAATCGGCTTAAATACGCCGCTGCCATAAAGTCTTCTTCTTGCGCTTGCATGAGCCGATTTGTATCAGATCGCAAGCCGTGCATCAAGGCAGTGGCGCATTTGACGTGTTGATTTATGCTGGTATCTAATGCCAGTAATCCCGTCTGGAGGTACTGGGTAAAAATTGTTGCTGTTGCTCTTACATAAGGGCGGATATCCTCAAACTCTGAGTGGAGATCACCTTGTATACTGTGATGATCAACTAGTACCACTAGGGGAATTCCAGCTTGCTGCACCGCTGACAGTAGCTGTGAAGTGGTTCCCTGGTTATCAATTAGTACAAAACCTTGATAAGATGACAAATCTTTGGTTTTCAACGTTTGCGGTGTCCAACGTTGGATTGGTAAGTTAGTTAGCCTTACCAAAGCAATATTTTCTTGATGGCTCAACGCACCAGCATAAATTATTTCACATTTGATATCATATTGCTGGGCGATTAACTGATAAGTCCAAGCACAGGAAAGGGCATCAGGGTCAGGAAAATCTTGCAGAATTACCAGTTGGCGATCGTGCCGATGTGCCAAAAGAGTTTTTTGCAGTTCTTCTGACTTTTGTTGTGCCAGCGAATTACCACGCTGACTGAGATATATAGCCCCATCACCTACCGATGGCGGTAATGACGGACTCTTAAATGCAACTTCCACTGGCGCTTTCTCGATTTCAGGTTCCTCTGGGTTTGGCTCTGTGGTCAATGACAAACTCTCAAACTGAGTAACGGGCGAATTCAAGTACATAGGGAACTTTTTTAAAGTGTGAGGCTCCTTTAATTCAGAAATACTACGATCAGCAATTCACTGAATTTAGCCACATTATTCTGATCTTCGCAAAAATTTCAAGACATTGCACTATACATCTAAGTATATTTTTTGTCAGTAACAGCGCTTAACAATAAACTAAATTCCATGAGAGTGCGTATAGGTGCTGGAGGCAAAGAAGTTTAGTATATCGGGCTGTATCTGACAGCATAAATTTCTTTTAGGAGCTTTTTTCTCGTCCTTTGATTGAATCAACTGAATTTTTATCTGGCTTAGGGTATATTTTCTATTTTATATTTTAGAATTAGTCCTTGATATTTGAAATATTCTTATGCTTAATATTCTCATCATTGTGACTATTGAGCAAATCAATTAATAATTATTTTTAATCAACAACGCGTGTTTAGTATCCCCTTTGAAAATTCTGATAATTCTGATAATTTAGAGCGAGCCTAGTGGAAGAAGGCAGAAGCCAGGAAAGATGAGGAGCAAGGGGGAAACCCATACACAAATGTAGAAGCATTGAGCATTGACGGATTGTGCCTGTCTACGAGACGCACTCGCCTTCGTTGCAAGCCATATAGCCGACAATTTTTAAACGCTCCATAACTAAAGTTATTGGTTATGTCCCAAAGCAAGAGGTTATTTTTTCTTTCCCCCTTTGCTCCTCTGCTTTTTTGCTCAAAGACCTATAACATATTTTTGCCACTCTGTGTGCAGTCCACTCTTAAGATGTTTGCTGACTTCAAAATAGAGGCTGCTATAAGGTTGGCGTGGGGGATGACGCAAAGGCATATGAGCTTCGTGGGGAGTGCGACTGCCTTTTTTGACATTGCAACGGACACAAGCGGTCACAATATTCTCCCAGCTATCGCCCCCGCCGCGCGATCGCGGTATTACATGGTCTAGAGTCAACTCATCCCCTGTGTAACCACAGTATTGACAGGCATGACCATCACGGTGCAATATATTTCGACGAGTCAGAGGAATTTCTTTATAAGGAACACGCACGTAATGACGTAACCGGATTACGGTCGGCAACGGAAAATCCGAGTATAGGAATTTACCGTTGTGTTCCACGTGTTCTGCTTTGCCCTTAATTAACAGAACCACAGCACGACGCCAACTCGTTATATTGAGAGGTTCGTAAGAGGCGTTTAAGACTAAAACCTTCCCCATTTATCTGCGCTCAGGGTATTAGTTTTACACTAAGTTTTACATATATTAACACAAATCTACCCTGTTAGGGTGATGAGAATAAATTATACTTTCGGGAGAATTCGGAAATTAAGTTATGAGTTTAAACTTATAAATTCACAACTTTTAACTTTTACTTTACTATCGCAATATCTTGTATCAATTCCAATATGAAGGGTAAACTTCCTATTTAATCTGATCTCGCTTTTATGAGCGTGTATAGATAGATAACTTGGAAGTTTAGCCGTGGTGGGATAGGAGTCAGTACAAATGTTAAGTCGCAAACAAATCCCTGGTGTAGTTCCTAATCAGCAGTGCGACCCCTACGCGTGGTTTTCGCAACGAGCTTGGGTAGAAATTGATTTAGGGGCGTTGTCGTACAATATACAGCAATTGGTACAGTTTTTATCGCCAGGTACCCAGTTGATGGCAGTAGTAAAAGCCGATGCGTATGGACATGGAGCGGTAACAGTCGCCCAAACTGTAATTCAATCGGGAGCTAGTTGGCTGGGAGTCGCTACAGTACCAGAAGCAATTCAATTACGAGAAGGCGGGATTCAAGCACCCATTTTGATTTTAGGGGCAACTCATACACCAGAGCAGATTCATGCGATCGCACATTGGAAACTTCAGCCCACACTCTGTAGTCCTAAACAAGCTTTGGTATTTTCCGATATCCTAGAATCCATTAATCATGGTTCTCCAGTGCCCGTACACATCAAATTAGACACGGGAATGTCTAGGTTGGGAACCGATTGGCGGCAAGCTGGCGAATTTGTGCAATTAGTGCAGCGGTTACCACATCTTTCTATTGCCAGTATTTATTCTCATTTGGCAACAGCAGATGATCCTGATCCGACGGCAATGGAAGAACAGCATAAACGATTTGAGGAAGCGATCGCTCAAATCAAAGCAATGGGAATTGAACCGCCCTGCTTGCATTTGGCAAACTCAGCGGCTGCACTAACAGATTCGGCATTGCACTACGACATTGTGCGAGTAGGTTTAGCTGTTTACGGACTTTACCCAGCCCCGCATTTACAAAATGCAATCGACCTCAAGCCCGTTTTGCAACTTAAAGCACGAGTCACCCAAGTCAAAACAATTGCCCCAGGAACTGGTGTCAGCTACGGTCATAAATTTATTGCCCCGCGTGAACTTCGCCTCGCTGTCGTGGGAATTGGCTATGCTGACGGTGTGCCTCGTAATCTTTCGAACAAAATGCAGGCGTTAATTCGCGGTCAGCGGGTTTCGCAAATCGGGACAATTACAATGGATCAATTGATGCTGGATGTGAGTGCTATACCCAATATCCAAGAAGGGGAAGTAGTAACCTTGCTAGGCGAACAGGGAAAAGAACAAATTTCAGCGGACGATTGGGCAGAACAATTAAACACTATTTCTTGGGAAATTCTCTGTGGGTTTAAGCATCGTCTGCCTCGTGTTGCAGTTATGTAATTGGGTATGGGGCATAGGAAATTAATTTTTCCCTTGTCCCTCATTCTCTATTCCCATAAATAATTTCTTATGGTATGATAGTAAACTGATGCGGATGTGGCGGAATTGGCAGACGCGCTAGATTTAGGTTCTAGTTCCGAAAGGAGTGAAGGTTCAAGTCCTTTCATCCGCACTTTTAACAAATTGAATTGCCTTATCTAGGCTGGTAACTATCCTTGAGTTAAAACTTCAAGGATAGTTACCAGCCTATTTAAATTTTACCTAAATAAGACTTACGCATAAAAGATCCTCTTTTTAAGGAGGAGTGCGCTACGAGAACGAAGTTTCAGGTTTTAAATGCGTAAGTCCTGCTAAATAAAAATATGTTTAGCCAGCATAGTTTCAAATATAAAGAACGTGGATTTAATAATCTACAATTTTCGTAGGTAGGGTGCATTAGGAGTATAACGTACCATTCCAAGTGCTTTTAGTGGATTATGCTGTCGCTACAAAAAATAACTTTTACATTCTCTTTAATCGACATTTTTAAGTTTAAGCTCATCCCACCTCTAAAAGGGGATGGGATAACACGTGCATACTGATAACTGATGACGGTTGACAGTTAACAGTCATCAGTCAACAGTTAACGGCGAGGCGGCTATCCCGAACACCCTTTGTTTGCACAGCGTCTCGTAGAGAAGAAGTGGGCTTCCCGCCGCCTTGGTGAATATTAAAAAATTAATTTATTATTATCAATAAATCAGTATTATTGCTGTGGTCAACTTGAAGTTACTCAATGCAAAGTGGCTTCATTATAGTCCTTAGTTGGTTAAAGACTGGGTTTTACTTAAGTGTAAATACAGAAGTTCAAATATATTACTATTTACAAAATCAGTATTATTCCTGTGGTCAGATTGGGGTTACTCAATGGAAAGTGGCTTCATCTAGTCTTGACATTTTTATGTCTTATTCTCCGAAGATGTCTGTAAATCTCAGTAACAGGAAGTAAATTAATAATAATTTACGAATTTACTGAGATTTGATCTTTGAAAATAACGCTGTTTTCGTTGAGTTTCAACACAAACCCTAGATATAAACTGATGTACCTAAACATACAAAAGTTTAATATTTTTTACCTGATTTCAATTGTGAAATCACTTTGTATGAAATTAGCTTACACGTATCGAATTTAGCTGAAGTAAAAGCAAAATGAGCACAACTCCTATAGGTAGCTACAGGTTGTTCCAGAAACTACATCCGCTATCTCTGTTGGCACAATTAACCAGTCGGCGTGCTACAGGGTGCTTAAACATATTTACTGGAATAGTTTCTTGGTCAATTTATCTAGAGGACGGTAAACTTACTTATGCCTCCTATTCAGATAAACTGTTTGAGCGGCTTGACAGTCACTTGCGACGCTTGAGCCAGCAAATTCCAGCTCTCAACAGCGCCACTCGCGTGCAGATGCGGCTGATGTTTGAGACGAAGAATGAACATCAATCAATACCAAATGCAGATTACCAAGCTATTTGTTGGTTAGTAAATCAGGATTATATTACTTCTGTACAAGCAGGAAGCCTGATAGACGAATTGGCAAAAGAAGTACTGGAATCATTTCTGTGTTTAAAAGAAGGTAGCTATGAATTCAGCCCGGAAAGCTCTTTGGATAAACTACCAAAATTCTGCCGCCTGGATTTGCGGTTACTTGTTGAACATTGTCAAAAGCAGTTACGAAATCGGCAAAATATCCAGTCATCAATACCGGCTGGTGGGAGTTCCCAAGTTTTGTCTAAAACACAACCATCTCAAGTTCAGCCACAACTGCAAATAAAACTTGGGCAAAAGTTACCGATACCAATCAATTTTGATATTTCTGAGAATAATAAAACTACTCAGCCAACTGTTAGCAAAAAACTATATACAATTGCCTGCATTGATGATAGCCAAACAGTTTTGAATTCCATCAAACACTTTTTGGATGAAAACACATTTTCTGTTGTAATGATCAATGATCCAGTAAAAGCTTTAATGCAAATTCTTCGGAGTAAGCCCGATCTGATTTTGCTAGATGTTGAAATGCCAAGTTTAGATGGCTACGAACTATGTTCCTTATTACGGAAACATTCAGCTTTTAAAAATACACCGATCATTATGGTGACTGGTAGAACAGGATTTATCGACAGAGCAAAGGCTAAAATGGTCAGGTCATCAGGATATTTGACTAAGCCTTTCACCCAATCAGAATTGCTAAAAATGGTTTTTAAGCATCTTGGTTGATTTAAACAAGGCAAATAAAAATAACAAAATATGTTTAATTTATTTTTTTAGGAGATTTAATAGTGAGCCTGACTTTGCTTGGCACGATTCTGATTGTAGAAGATTCTCCCAGTGAATTGGAATTAATGAGCCATTATCTCAAAGAGAGTGGTTATAACGTAATTAAAGCAAGTGGTGCGAAAGAGGGTTTAGAAAAAGCTGTGTTAGAAAAACCAGATGCGATCGTTACTGATGTAGTAATGCCAGAAATGAGTGGATTTGAATTATGTCGTTATTTGAGAAGAAATCCGATTACTGCAAAAGTGCCGATTGTAGTTTGTAGTTCCAAAAATCAAGAAATTGATCGTTTATGGGCGATGAGACAAGGTGCAGATGCCTATATCACTAAACCTTACACCCGCGAACATCTCCTACGTACTATTAAATCAGTGGTAATTTGAATCAATGACTAGTAACAACATTACACTTCCTTCAAAACCAACCCAAAATAACTTAGCAGACGGTTATCTGAAGTTTCAGCTAAATCAACAGACTGCTGCTGTTTTATCAATGAAACATACGCAAGAGGCAATTCTTGTACCTGTTGAATCTATTACCTCAATGCCCAATATGCCCTCCTGCATATTAGGATTAATGAATTGGCGCAGTCGGATAATTTGGGTAGTTGATTTGCCAAGAATGCTCAATTTAGAATCTATAGATTATCGACTGCGGCAGTACAATGCGATCATTATCCAAGTGGAATCATTGGTGTTGGGCTTAGTTGTCCAAGAAATAAAAGGTACAACTAAATTCATGGCTGATGATATTCATTCTCCTATAGGACAAGTGGCATCCAGTTTAGTTCCTTATTTATGTGGCTGCGTTGTGCAACAAGAAGAAATATTACTGGTATTAGATGCACAAGCAATTGTACAGTCTTCTATTCTCCGCAGTGATTAGGGTCTATTACTAAAAAAAGGATTTTTAGTGTTCTTATTCACATAGTTAGGAGAACTACTTTTATGTTTCATAAAACCAACACGAATCAAGGGAGTGGTGCTCAAAATCGAGCATCCCTGATTTCATCCCAAAAAATTACTGGTAGCGTAGTAAAGCTACCAACTAAGACTACTACTGAAAAGGCTAATAATTCTTCTCTAAATCAGGCTATTGGCTCTTTTACAAGGCTGGGATTGGTTAAGAAAGCGACTATTTTAGCGATCGCAATCGGTACAATACCAGTATTGGGCATCGGCGCGATCGCTTTTAGTTTTGCCAATAAATCGATTACTAAGCAAATTACTCAATCTCAACAAGCCGAAGCCATTGATTTAAGTGATAAAGTTAACCGCTTCATGCTGGGACGCTACGCAGATATTCAGGTAATATCAAACTTGCTATTTTTGACAAGTCCCCAAGCTAGTGTCAGTATCACTACTCAGCAAAAACAAGCAGTTCTAGATCGAGTTGTCGAAGCCTACAAAGCTTATGACAGTGTTGCTGTTTTTGATCGCCAAGGTAACTTAATTGTGCAGTCCACAGGCGAACCACTAGAAAACCAAAAAGACCGTACTTATTTTCAAGACACTTTGCAAAAAGATACTCTTGTTATCAGTAAGCCAGAAGCAGCAAAAAATACTGGTGTAGTGAGTATTTATCTAGCTACACCTGTGAAAGAGACAAGGACGGGCCAAACTATTGGTGTGCTAAGAGCGCGTATGCCCGTAAAATCTTTAGAGGAAGTAGTCAAAAACTATGTAGCCAATGGGCAACAATACCATTTGCTCGATGCTTCGGGAACAGTTTTCTTGAGTCCACAAAAGGAATTATTGGGGAAAGAGGCAAAGGAAGAGTATTCTAGTTTACCCAAACTGCTTGCAGCTAAAAAGCCAAATAGTTTTATAGAAGTTCCCAAAATTTATAAAAAACAAGAACTAGTCAGCTACGTCCCAGCTAGTACGCTAGAAGGCTTACCAGATTTAAACTGGCAGGTACTTTTATCCACAGACACAGCAACTGTATTTGAGCCGCAAAGACAATTATTGTGGATTATAGCCATCGGCACAGCAGTGACAGCATTGATTGTAGCTGCGATCGCATCTCGGTTAGCTAAACTGACTACACAGCCAATTCTCAATGCGACTGCGGCATTAGCAAAGCTTGGTCAAGGTAAATTCAATACCCGTCTGGAAATCGAAAGAGAAGACGAATTAGGGTTATTGAGTGCAAATATCAACCAGATGGCCGAACAATTGCAGGTCTTAGTTAAGGAACAAGAAGTAGACGTTGAAGGGGCAAAATTACTAGCAGATATTACCCTACGAATTCGGAAAATTCTCAAAACTGAAGATATCTATCACGCAGCAGTGAAAGAAGTTCACCGAGTGCTAAAAACAGACCGGGTAATCATTTATAGTCTGAATCCAGATACTTGGGATGGCGTTGTTGTTGCTGAATCGGTAACTGGTAATTGGCCGGAAATGCTCGGAGTGCAAATTAACGACCCCTATTTTCGGGAACGTTATGTAGAAGCTTATCACGATGGACAGGTGCAAGCAGTTGCCAACATTCATCAAGACCAAAGCCTGAAAAATGCCAACGGTTACATCCAACTTTTGGAAAAATTTGCTGTCAAAGGTAATTTGATCGTACCGATTCTTGCCCAAGAGCAACTTTTAGGCTTATTAATTGCTCATCATTGCGAAACTCCTCGTGTTTGGCAACAGCCGGAAATTGACTTGTTTCAACAGATAGCAACTCAAGTTGGCTATGCCTTAGAACAAGCCAAGTTATTAGAGGAGATAGAGCAATCTAGGAATTTTGCCGTAACGGGTTCAGATGAAGAACAGCAAGAAAAAGAAACACTGCAACAACAACTTTTACAACTACTCAACGACGTAGAAGGTGCAGCCAGAGGCGACTTGACAGTGCGTGCAGACGTAACCGCTGGGGAAATAGGTACTGTTGCCGACTTTTTCAACTCCATTGTGGAAAGCCTCCGGGATATTGTTACCCAAGTTAAACAAGCTGCTATCCATGTGAATAGTGCCATTGGCTCTAACGAAGGAGCCATTCGCCATCTAGCAGAAGAAGCACTCACCCAAGCTGCCGAAATCAACCGCACCCTCGATGCTGTTGACCAAATGACCCAATCCATGAAAGCCGTAGCCGAAAGCGCCGAAAAAGCTGCTTTCATTGCCAACAATGCTGCTCACACCGCCACCAAGAGTGGACACGCGATGGATTTGACAGTACAAAATATCCTGTCTTTGCGGGAAACTGTGGGTGAAACTGCTAAGAAAGTGAAACGTTTGGGAGAATCTTCGCAACAAATTTCTCGCGTGGTTTCCTTGATTAACCAAATCGCTATTCAAACTAACTTGCTTGCGATTAACGCCGGTATTGAAGCAGCGCGTGCGGGTGAAGAAGGTCAAGGTTTTGCCGTAGTGGCTGAAGAAGTCGGCGAACTAGCAGTCAGGAGTGCCGCAGCAACCCAAGAAATTGAACAAATTGTTGAAAATATCCAACGCGAAACCAGTGAAGTAGTGCAAGCAATGGAAATAGGAACCACCCAAGTGGTAGAAGGGACTCGAATTGTGGAGGAGGCTAAACAAAGTCTGAGTCAAATTTTGGATGTATCGTGTCAAATTGACTCCTTGGTGCAGTCAATTTCTACTGCAACTGCATCTCAGGTTGAAACATCACAAAGTGTTAGCCAATTAATGAAAGATATCGCTGCCATATCACAACGCACTAGCGATTCTTCTCGCCAAGTTTCCGAATCTCTGCAACAAACTGTGGAGATTTCCCAGCAGTTGCAAGAGACTGTCGAGGCTTTCAAAGTTAGTTAGTGGTCATCTGTCAGTTGTTTGTTTTTCACTACTTACTACTGACAAATGACAAATGACAAATGACAAATGACTATTAACAAAAACCATGTTACAAGACAAAGAACTAGAAATCCAGATGCAGTTTCTGGAAGAAGCAACTGAATACTTGAATACCTTAGAATCGGTATTGTTGGAAATCGATACTACTAATCGCATCGATTTAGATAAAATCAATGCTGCACTCCGCGCCACTCATTCTATCAAAGGTGGTGCGGGGATGATGGGATTTAGATCGCTAAGTGATTTATCTCACCGTCTGGAAGATTCCTTTAAAGTTTTAAAAACTAAAAAAAATTCGTTAGAAATTGATACTCAGTTGCAAAGTTTATTGCTATCTGGAGTTGACTGGCTGCGTCAAATTGTAGAATTGCTTGCAGAAGGAAATGTTGTTGAAGATGCGTGGTTAGCAACCTTCTGTTACCCAATTTTTGATGAGTTGCACGATCGCTTGGGTGACCCCACCCCTGAGGATGCCTCAACTATGCTGTCCCCAGAAGATGGCCAAGACGTTATCCCCTTGCTATTTGGCACAGAAGTAGAAGAGTGTTTACAGCGTCTAGAATCTGTATTGGCAGATAGCGAACAGTCCGGTTTGCATGAAGAAGTTGTGATCATGGCAGCTGAATTGGGTGGTTTAGGGGAAATGCTCCAGTTGGCAGCTTTTACCAAGCTTTGTGAGTCAGTAACACAGCAATTGGAAACTGTTACTAGCTCGCGCATTCCCGAAATTGCCCAGTTAGCATTGCAAGCATGGCGGCGATCGCAAGCTTTGGTGCTGACGAATCAATTAGATAACTTGCCTACAGAACTTGATTTTGGTAGTTATACGCAATCCCAGCTACTATTACCAGCAGAAGTAATACCACAGTTTATCGCCACAGACACAGAAGCAGTGTCAACATCTGTTTGGCAACCAGAAAACATTAGGGAAAATTGGACTAATGATGAAGCGTTGGTGCAGCCCACCGCAGGTATCGCGGCTAATTTTACATTTGTGGATGCAGAATTTGCCGATGACGTAAATGCTGTCAATGTCACCGAGCACAATACAATATTTGCTAAAGAAAATAATTCTCCAGATGCCAGATTTGGTGAAGGCAAAGGAGAACAAAATGGCGTTGCTAAAGAGAGGGAAATTCATGAAAATAGCGTTCGAGTTCCTAGCAAACAATTAGAGCAAATTAATGATTTATTTGGCGAACTAATTGTTCAGCGGAATGGGTTAAACTCCCAACTAGAAAGATTACGCAAACTCGTTCGTAACCTTAACCAACGAGTCCAAGTTCTCGACCGCGAAAATCAGGAATTACGTATAGTCTACGACAAAATTTCCACTCAAGCTTCCATGTCTACTGAAGTGCGGGTGCAAGATAAAAATAGCCACCAAACACAAGGTATAGAAAGGGAATTTGATGCCTTAGAGATGGATCGCTATAACGATTTAAACCTGCGATCGCAGGAAGTTATGGAAACCATTGTTCAGGTACAGGAAGTTACAACTGATGTACAACTCAGTGTAGATGATACAGACCAAATTGCTCGTAAACTAAATAAAACATCGAAACAGTTACAGACAAAACTAAATCATATCAGGATGCGGCCGCTGTCCGATTTAGTCGAACGTTTTCCTAGAGCTTTGCGCGATTTAAATGTAGAGTATGGGAAAAATGTCCAGTTAAAAATTGAAGGTGGCAACACTTTAATTGAACGCAGCATTTTAGAAGCATTAAACGAACCTTTAATGCACCTATTAAGGAACGCCTTCGATCATGGTATTGAAGACTCAGCCACCCGCCGCCTTTTGGGTAAGCCAGAACAAGGATTGATTGAAATTACAGCTACTCACCGCAGTAATCGTACCCTCATTACTATCCGTGATGATGGTTGGGGCATTTCTCTGGAGAAAATTCGCACCCGCGCTCTAGCTATGGGATTAGATGCTTCTCTACTCGCTAATGCTAGTGATGAAGAACTGTTATCACTAATTTTTGAACCAGGTTTTACCACCTCCGAGCAAGTGACAGCATTATCTGGCCGCGGTGTTGGTATGGATGTGGTTCGCAATAACCTCAAACTGATTCGAGGAGATGTCAAAGTTGATACGGAACCAGGGGTTGGTACTACCTTCACCCTATCAGTTCCATTTACACTTTCCGTTGCGCGAGTTCTGCTGGTAGAAATCAACAAAATCCTATTGGCATTTCCCACAGATGTCATTTCAGAAATATCTTTACTCCAAGACGAGCGAGTTTTCCAAATGGCAGGTAGCGAAGTTCTAAATTGGCAAGGAACCATGCTACCACTGATTCGCCTGACTCGCTACTTAGAGTTTAATTGCCTGCGCTACGATAGCCCAGAGTTGGAGACTCCAGCCGCAATTAATGCTAACAGCGTGTTAGTAGTCAAAGGTAATAATCAGCCAGTAGCTATCCAAATAGACCGTTGCTGGGGTGAACAGGAAGTTGCTATTCGCCAAGTTGAGGGAAATATACCTTTACCTGAAGGCTTCAGCAACTGCACAATTCTCGGTGATGGTCGAGTAGTGCCACTAGTTAATGTTAATGAGTTGCTGTATTGGATTGCTACAAATCGGCGGACTCCCAGAGGTACTCAATTACCATCAGCAAGGTTAAAGACACCGTTCCTCATATTTGATGAAGAGAAAATATCAGCAGCATCTGTTAAGCAGAAAGGCACAATTTTAATCGTAGATGATTCAATTAATGTTCGCCGCTTTTTAGCTCTGACCCTTGAAAAAGGAGGATATCAAGTAGAGCAAGCTAAAGATGGTCAAGATGCTTTAGAAAAACTCCATAGTGGATTGAGAGTTGAAGCAGTAATTTGTGATATTGAAATGCCTCGCCTTGATGGTTATGGCTTTTTAGGTAAGGTAAATTCAGATGTTGATACAAAAAATATTCCAGTTGCAATGCTGACTTCTCGTAGTAGCAATAAACATCGACAACTCGCTATGCAATTAGGGGCGCGGGCTTACTTTTCTAAACCTTATAATGAGCAAGAATTACTCCAAACGCTGGAGGAAATAATTCGCACTGTAGCGCAAAAGGCAGCTTCTAATTAATAATTCATAATTATGTTTCAGATATTTTCGTAGGGTGTTTTACAGCAAAGGCTAACGCTCTAGTACAGCACGGCGTAAATCAACGAAACGTTTATGCATATTTATTTTGGCTTTTGATTTTTGACTTCCGCCTTGCGGTAGCCCTGGCGATTAGAAATCGCGGCTACACAAACAAAACCCACCTCCGTGGGTTAAAAATTTGCCTTTTTCATTAGTCCGCGTATAAAGAAGTAGTATGATTTAAGTGATCGCACTCTCCACGATGGACTCTCCAGAATAGGGTTAATTAAAGATTTTTGCAATTCGCTAGTTCCTGGCAACTAAGAACCCAACTGGATAATTGCTACTAAATTGCGTGATATTCTGAGTTATGTTGGCAATAATCGCCAAGCTTTTGCGAAATGGTATTTATCAAGCTTGAAGTAATTACTGACATAAACTTATCTATAGTGAATTTATGGAACCTATGACGCTGACGGCTGTTGTGACTGCGATCGCAACTACTACGCTTTTGACTAAACCACTGGAGAAAATCGGCGAAAACATTGGTGATGCTATATGGACGGCAAGTAGCAAGTTAATAGAAAAGCTCCGCCAAAAGAATAAGTCGCCATTACTCACCAGTGCTGTTGAGGGAAATGAACTGCAGCGTTTAGATTATGGTCAAGCAGTGCTGGAACTGAAAGCCGCAGCAGACCAAGATCCGGAAATTGCTCAAGCAGTTGTGGAAGTAGAAACAGCAGTCAACAAGGACCAGTCTGAGACTGCTAAGGAAATTAAAAAATTAGTAGAACAAATCAACTCGCAGCCCTCAGTTGTCAACAATGCAAAGTTAGCAGATGAGATTAAGAATCTCTTCCAAGGCAATCAATTTAACGCTCCAGTCACGTTTAGCTGACTACAGTCGTTCCAAGGGGAGGATGGGACAAAGTTAACTCCCGATAACTGGCGCAAAGTCTGCCGTGAAATACTCGCAAAACGGCGAAAGCTGACTACAAATCCTCTGACATCAATTGAAGGAGTCATCCTGCAAGTTGATGATGTTTACGTACCACTGGGATTAGTTGAGCGTAAAAAACAATCTAAACGTCAGGGTGATGTTTCTCCAGAACAGGGTTCAGAACTGTACAAGGAGACAGAAATCACCAAAGCATTTGATTATGATGCTTTTCTTAAAGAAGTTCTCAAACAGAAGAACACACCTAAAAGTCAAGGTAAACGGATTGCCATCATTGGCGAACCAGGAGCAGGAAAGACAACACTATTACAGCAGATTGCTGATTGGGTATCTCGTGAGATTGATCAGTCGATTGTCATTTGGGTATCTTTAGCAGATTTGCGAGGTCAGGAACTAAAATCTTATTTATTCGAGACTTGGTTGATTCAGGTGGCTGAGAAAATAGGTAAAGCTGAAGCCACTACGCAACTGAAGGATGATTTTGTTGCTCTATTTAATCAAAATAATGTGTGGCTGCTGCTAGATGGGTTAGATGAAATGTTCGCATCTTCAGGTAATCCTCTCGCAGAAATTGCCCGACAATTCCGTGAAGCAGGATTAATTTCTCAAGCGCGGATTGTACTGACCTGTCGGGTTAATCTGTGGGATAGCAGCATTAATGCACTTGATGATTTTGATACCTATCGCAGTTTAGATTTTTCTTATCCTGAACAGGTAGAGAGATTTATTCACAAACGGTTCGCTACTATTCCCGAAACTGGAAAGCAGTTATGCACTGCCCTGAAAGAATCAGGTAAAGAACGGATTCAAGATTTAGTGAAAAATCCTCTGCGGTTGACGCTGCTCTGCTTGAATTGGCAATCAGGAGATGGTAAATTACCCGATACTCAAGCGGGACTATATCAGCAATTTGTTGATGACTTCTACAAGTGGAAAAAAGATAAATTTACTACAAACTCTGGCCAGCGTCAGCAACTCAATGGCAAACTAGGGGAATTAGCTAAAGAAGCAATAGACAAAGAAGCAACCCGTTTTCGCTTGCAAGAGGATTTTGTTACTCGCTTCTTAGGGAATGCTGAAGATGAAAATTCGCTGCTGAAATTGGCACTAAATCGCGGTTGGCTGAACTGTGTAGGGATAGATACAAATAGAAAACCTGTTTACGCTTTCTTTCAT
The DNA here is from genome assembly GCF_014698505.1 of Nostoc foliaceum FACHB-393. GTDB lineage: Bacteria > Cyanobacteriota > Cyanobacteriia > Cyanobacteriales > Nostocaceae > Nostoc > Nostoc foliaceum_A. The sequence continues at coordinate 43,939 of NZ_JACJTD010000002.1, forward strand.
GCCTCATTTCAAGAGTATTTTGCTGCTAAAGCAATTGATGACGGGCATTTCTTTCTCAAGCACGTTCCCCATAATCCCAGCCAAGGAACTTATCGCATCTTTGAACCGCAATGGAAGCAAACAATATTACTTTGGTTAGGGCGAGAAGAAGAAAACCTCAAAAATAAAAAGCAGCAGTTTGTTAATGCTTTGATCAACTTTAAAGATGGATGTGGTAATTGGAATAGAGAAGATATAGATAAAGGATGTTATGAATATCGCGCCTATTTTTTAGCTGCGGCAGGAATTGCCGAGTTTAGAGGTTATTCTAGAGCCGATGAAATACTAGCGCAAATTGTCAAATCGGGCTTTGGTTATTTCAGTATCGAAAAACAGAACTGGACAGAATTTATTTATCCAATTAAAGGGGAAGCTAGGTCTGTATTGCAACAAACAGACCGTACAAAAGCGATCGCCGCCTTGGTGCAATTGCTGCAATCAACTACTGTGGATGACGGCACCCGTAAGCAGGCAGCAGAAAGCTTAGAGAAAATCGGCATTGGCAATGAAATTGCGATCGTCGCCTTGGTGCAACTGCTGCAATCAACTACTGTGGATGACTACACCCGTTGCCAGGCAGCAGAAAGCTTAGGGAAAATCGGCACTGGCAATGAAATTGCGATCGCCGCCTTGGTGCAACTGCTGCAATCAACTACTGTGTTTCACAACACCCGTTGGCAGGCAGCAGAAAGCTTAGGAAGAATCGGCACTGGCAATGAATTTGCGATCGCCGCCTTGGTGCAACTGCTACAATCAACTACTGTGGATGACTACACCCGTTGGCAGGCAGCAGAAAGCTTAGGAAGAATCGGCACTGGCAATGAAATTGCGATCGCCGCCTTGGTGCAACTGCTGCAATCAACTACTGTGGATGACTACACCCGCAGGCAGGCAGCAGAAAGCTTAGGGAAAATCGGCACTGGCAATGAAATTGCGATCGCCGCCTTGGTGCAACTCCTGCAATCAACTACTGTGGATAACGGCACCCGTAGGCAGGCAGCAGAAAACTTAGGGAAAATTGGCACTGGCAATGAAATTGCAATCGCCGCCTTGGTACAACTGCTGCAATCAACTACTGTGGATGACTCCACCCGTAGGCAGGCAGCAGAAAGCTTAGAGAAAATCGGCACTGGCAATGAATTTGCAATCGCCGCCTTGGTGCAACTGCTGCAATCAACTACTGTGTCTTACCGCACCCGTAGGGAGGCAGCAGAAAGCTTAGGAAGAATCGGCACTGGCAATGAATTTGCGATCGCCGCCTTGGTGCAACTGCTGCAATCAACTACTGTGGATGACTACACCCCTAGGGAGGCAGCAGAAAGCTTAGGGAAAATCGACATTGGCAATGAAATTGCGATCGCAGCCTTGGTGCAACTGCTGCAATCATCCACAGTAGTTGACTACATCCGTGGGGAGGCAGCAGGAAGCTTAGGGAAAATCGGCACTGGCAATGAAATTGCGATCGCCGCCTTGGTGCAACTGCTGCAATCAACTACTGTGTATGACTACACCCGTTGGCAGGCAGCAGAAAGCTTAGGAAGAATCGGCACTGGCAATGAAATTGCGATCGCCGCCTTGGTACAACTGCTGCAATCAACTACTGTGGATGACCGCACCCGTAGGGAGGCAGCAGAAAGCTTAGGAAGAATCGGCACTGGCAATGAAATTGCGATTGCCGCCTTGGTGCAACTGCTGCAATCAACTACTGTGGATGACGGCACCCGTAGGGAGGCAGCAGAAAGCTTAGAGAAAATCGGCATTGGCAATGAAATTGCGATCGCCGCCTTGGTGCAACTGCTGCAATCAACTACTGTGGATGACTACACCCGTGGGGAGGCAGCAGAAAGCTTAGGGAAAATCGGCACTGGCAATGAATTTGCAATCACCGCCTTGGTGCAACTGCTGCAATCAACTACTGTGTCTTACCTGACCCGTAGGGAGGCAGCAGAAAGCTTAGGAAGAATCGGCACTGGCAATGAAATTGCGATCGCCGCCTTGGTGCAACTCCTGCAATCAACTACTGTGGATAACGGCACCCGTAGGCAGGCAGCAGAAAACTTAGGGAAAATTGGCGCTGGCAATGAAATTGCGATCGCTGCCTTGGTGCAACTGCTGCAATCAACTACTGTGGATGACTACATCCGTAGGCAGGCAGCAGAAAGCTTAGAGAAAATCGGCACTGGCAATGAAATTGCGATCGCCGCCTTGGTGCAACTGCTGCAATCAACTACTGTGTTTCACAACACCCGTAGGCAGGCAGCAGAAAGCTTAGGGAAAATCGGCACTGGCAATGAAATTGCGATCGCTGCCTTGGTGCAACTGCTGCAATCAACTACTGTGGATAACGACACCCGTAAGGCAGCAATATCAAGCTTAGGGGGAATCCTACGAGACAATGAGCATCGCTTTAAGGTAGTCAAAGCTTTGAGTGGTTGGCGATTGGATGATGAGTACTACGATTTAGCCTGGGAATGCGCTAAGAATATGCCTTACCGCGATTTCTATCAAGCTTGGCATCAGCATAATTTTGCTACTCGTGCAATGCAAAGCTTAAAGAAAATCCTCTTCACAAGAATAGTTTAAGTAATTTTGCAACAACGACGTTACAAATAAAGTTGCCGCAACGCAACAGCTTGTCAATTTGTTACCAAAACAGAAGCGGACGTTAAGAATAAAGTTGTTTTCGTTACCACAACTTGTCCGTTCGTCCACAACACAAGTTGTTTGGTTCAGAATGCTTATCCGTTGTTACAGAAAACTTGTCCGTTCGTCCACAACACAAGTTGTTTCGTCCAGAATGCTTGTCCGTTGTTACAGAAAACTTGTCTGTTCGTTCACAACACAAGTTGTTTTGTTCAGAACGCTTGTCTGTTGTTACAGAAAACTTGTCTGTTCGTTCAGAACACAACTTGTTTCGTCCAGAATGCTTGTGTTTTTGTGACAAAACTTATGTCTTCGTTCACAACGCTTAAACAAAACTTATCAATTAAGTTATTTCGTTAAGAATGCTTATCTATTTGTGACAACCTTTATGCGATCGTTAACAACGCTTAAGCAAAGCTTATCAATGAAGTGGTTTCGTTACCAGAGCTTATCTATTTGTGGCAAATGCTTATGCGATCGTTACCACAGCTTAAACAAAACTTATATATACAAGTCCTATACTATTAACAGCACAACTCAGATTCACGACAATGAAAGCAATTGAAGTCAAGGGAACCGTGAACGAATGGGGTCAAATTTCTTTAGACAAGCCGTTGACTATAGCAAAACACAGCCGCGTCCGAGTCATTGTCTTAATCACGGAAGAGAATGAAGAGGATGATGAACTTGTTGAGTCTGCCTGTGAAAGTTTTCGTCAAGGTTGGTACGATGCAATGACCGGAAATACTATACCTATATCTCAACTGTGGGAAGGTATTGATGCAGAGTGAACCACCTTTGATTCAAGTCGAAGCCACTGCTAAATTTAAACGTAATCTGCGTATCTTAGCCAAAAAGTACCGGAATATTAGTAATGATATTCAACCAATAATAGAACAACTGCAATCAGGAGAATTACCAGGAGACAAAATACCCGGAGTTGGATATACAATTTTTAAGCTACGGGCCAAAAATAGTGATGTTCAAAAAGGTAAAAGTGGTGGGTATCGAGTAATTTATTATTTAAAGACAGATACAAATATTATTTTAGTAACCATCTACTCTAAATCTGAACAAGAAGACATTTCAGCAGAAGAAATTCAACAAATATTAGCTGATTTTAAGCAGCAACATCAAGGAGAATAGACTCGCTTCCTAAAATCCAAGGATAGAAAATGCTAAGATTCTAATCAAATATGGCATTTGCACAGCTATGACAAGTACGCTGCATAAATCAATCTCCTTAGCAGAGTTCCTCAAACTGCCAGAAACAGAGCCTGCTAGTGAATTTATCGATGGTCGTATCTACCAGAAACCAATGCCGCAAGGCAAACATTCTCGGCTACAACTAAAACTTTGTAACGCAATTAGCCAAATAGCTGAAGAACAAGAAATTGCTTTGGCTTTTCCAGAATTACGCTGTACCTTTGGTGGACGTTCGATTGTACCAGACGTGAGTGTATTTGTTTGGGAACGCATTCCCTTTGATGCTAATGGGGAAATTTAAAATACCTTTGGTATTTATCCTGATTGGACAATTGAAATTATTTCACCAGAACAGAATACAACTAACGGTAATTATAAATATTCTTCACTGTCTAAAACACGGTACTCGATTAGAGTGGTTAATCGATCCAGATGAACGCTTAATATTAGTATTTTTGCTAGGACAGCAACTTATAGAGATGACTGGAGATGAAGTATTGCCTGTAGCTGAATTTTTGCAACTGATTTTAACAGTTACACAGGTTTTTGCATGGCTAAAACCAACAAAAGTCAATTCATAAAATGATTAATATTCAGTTAAAAGATGTAAGACTAATATCCCAGAGTTTTTGAATTTTAAAATAAATTCGCAAATAGTTTAAATACGAAGCCCGCTCAGACTTCTCTCTGCGCGGGCAAATTATCTTATGTATGGGCAATTAGCTGGACATAATATCAATGTCCCTGAAACTAAAATACTTTCAGGAACCCTTATTAAGCCTCAACTTTTACACCCTTCCAGAAGGCGACATAACCCTCAATATTCTTAGCTTTCTCCTTAGCACTGGGATAGTACCAAGCAGCATCTTTGTTGATTTGTCCATCCACGTCGATACTGTAGTAGCTAGCGACACCTTTCCAGGGACAAGTGGTGTGAGTATTGCTTTCTGTGAAATACTGCTTGTTAATGGTGTCAACAGGGAAATAATGGTTGCCTTCCACAACTACGGTATTATCGCTCTCGGCTAAAACTGCGCCATTCCAAATTGCTTTCGGCATAAGTGAGTTTGCAAATAAACTATACACTTAACATTTTGACACGTTCAGCTTATTTTATCCTCCTTAACGGCTAACTTACACCAGAGTTTATCCAAGCTCAAATGAATGGTAAGTAAAGTTGAGAGAAAACTTGGCAATGTCAGTATTAATTACAATCAATTTTATTTATCCAATTAAGAATTAAAAGTATTTGCTTTTGTCAGAAAGATTTTCTAGCATATTGGTATGCAAAGTTAATTAGCCAAAACCCAGTTGGATTTTAGTTTATAGCCTAAAGTAAAAAAAATTTAGAAGAGAATATCATCATTACATATATGTGAGCGATCGCACCTTCGATAAACGCTGGCAAACAATTCATTTTATGTGGTTGAAATTGCCAAAAAATAGGATTTGATTACTAGATAAAACTAATTAACCTAGTTCAAATGAGGAAAAATTTATGAAACTTATAAACTTGATCAATTCTGCGCTTATCGTTGCTTGTATTGCTTTTATACCTGAAATTGTTGGCGCTCAAACAGTTAATACTAACAATAGTAGCGGACAACTCAACACAGATGTTAACTCTAATACTTTACATGCTAATTCCACAAAGGCCAGCTATCTCCAACCTTTCAATACTGCCTTTCTAGCTTATCAAGGTTATTTTAAAGAGCAGGGTATTCCCAGTGGGAGCGCTTTAGTATTTAAATACCAAACAGGAAACCTGACTGCAAAAGATGTAGTTCAGGCTGCTATCAAAGCTCACAAATTACCAGCACAAGTTTTGAATGATCCAGGTTATCTTAATGCGGTCGAGTCGCAATTGACATCACTCAGCAATCCTAGCGATTCAGATTACTAAGTACAGGTTTGACAAAGTTTGTAACTGATTTATAGCCTTTCTTGACCTACTAAGGTATGTTGTCGGTTTTTACACCAAAAAATTATTTTCATCCTTAGTGGGTGGATAGTGTTTGGATTCATGCCTTTTTCTTAGCCTGTTTGGCTTTGAAAGAGGTTTTTGGTTTTTCTGGAAATTAGTCATCATCTTTAGCCTGCCTAATACCTATCTCAATCAAAAAAGCTAAATAATTAAATTAACAAGCATAACAGCAGAGTTATATTCTGTGTATAAAGATACTTATTGTTAAACTTTTGGTATCATTTCTAGAGTACTTAAACTTTGTTTTCATGCCTTGTATTCAAGTCGATGTTAAAATTCCACCTCATCTTCATAAAAAGCCAGCTGTTTATGCTGCTAAGGCTGAGGCATTTAAATCTGAGGCAATTATGAACGCTCTTAATCATTGCCGTGATTATACTGAGGATGTGCCAAATCCTTGTTATTAGAGGCAGAAATAGCCATCATCTCTGACATCAAACAAGTCAAACTATTTATATTTCTACGCCACAACAATCACTACCTGTTTGATGAGGAGTTTAATTCAGGATTGGTCACATTTGTCAATAGTTTTTTCTTTTATCTACGAATGCAGGTAAAAGAACTAGGCTGTGATTGGTTTATTATTCTCAGATTAATTTAGTTCTAACCATGATCAAAAACACTATTCTAGAGCCTCTAGTTACCAATGTTCGGTGTGAAGAAATTTGTCAGATTTTAGGAGAGACTTACAATCAAGAACGCTGGAACGATTGGCGCTGGCAAATGCGTCATCGGTTGACTAAGCTGGAACATTTTCAGAAGTTATTAAGGCTTAGTGCTACTGAAGAACAGGGACTTTTAATCGCACCAGAGAAGTTTGCTGTAGCCGTAACCCCATACTTTGCATCACTACTTGATCCAGAAGATCCGCTTTGCCCGCTACGGTTACAAGTCATTCCACGCCAAGAAGAACTAATAGTTAGTACAGCAGACATGGTAGATCCATGCGGTGAAGATAACGATACTCCAGTGCCAGGACTGGTACACCGCTACCCTGACCGGGTGTTGCTGCTTGCTCTAGACACATGCGCTGCTTATTGTCGTTACTGCACCCGCTCTCGTTTGGTGAGCCAAGGTGAGATGTACCCAGTAACCCGGCGCTTGGATGCGATCGTCGCTTACCTAGAAGAACACACCGAGATCCGTGATGTGCTAATTTCTGGTGGTGATCCTTTGTTGATGTCTGATGAACCTTTAGATAATTTGCTTGGGCGGTTACGTGCCATTGAGCATATTGAATTTATTCGGATTGGTTCTCGTGTGCCGAGTTTCTTACCACAGCGAATTACACCGCAACTGGTTGCTTTGCTCCGCAAGCATCGTGTGTGGCTGTCTTTGCATTTTTGTCATGTCCGAGAACTTACCCCAGAAGTGGCGCAAGCTTGCGATCGCCTAGCTGATGGTGGTATTCCTCTAGGTAGTCAAACTGTGCTTTTAAAAGGTGTGAATGACTCTGAAAAAGCTCTCAAGAATCTGTTTCACGGTCTTCTGAAGCTGCGTGTACGTCCCTATTATCTTTACCAATGCGACCCAGTTGTTGGCACCGCACATCTGCGAACGAGTGTTCAAACAGGGCTTGATTTAATTTCTAAATTGCGTGGTCATACTACTGGCTACGCTGTACCAACTTATGTAATTGATGCCCCTGGCGGCGGTGGTAAAGTTCCAATTCAAGCCGAAACTCTAGTTGCTTATGAGAAGGGCACAGCTACAGTGCGAAATTGGGCAGGTGAGACATACACTTATGTAGATCCTGTGGAGCAGGGCTAACACTATATAGTTGATCGCCACGACAAATCTCCTGTATGGTTTGATATTGTTGATCAGATATCTTCGCTTCATTGAGGATTTAGTAATCTTCATTCCTCAATGAAGATACCTAATTTGTACATTAAAGCTAACAGCGAAAGCTTTTTCACTGGGAATTATAAGGCTATGGGGTTATTAATTGGTCTGTGTTATGACTTGAAGGCAGACTACCTTCAGGCTGGTTTCAGTGCATCTGAAGTCATGGAGTTCGACGATGAAGAAACTATCATCGGGTTGGAAGATGCACTATTTCAGTTAGGTCATCAATTTGAACGTGTCGGCAATGGTAGAGAACTGGCTCTGCGTTTGGCAAAAGGCGATCGCTGGGATCTGGTTTTCAATATTGCTGAGGGTTTGCAGGGTCGCTCCCGTGAAGCCCAAGTCCCGGCAGTCTGCGAATTATTTGCTCAACCTTACACCTTTTCCGATCCGCTCACCTGCGCCTTAACGCTAGATAAGGCACTTGCTAAAAGGGTGGTGCGCGATCGCGGTTTGCCTACAGCTCCCTTTGAAGTTGTGAGTACTACCGCAGAAGCAGCAGCCGTGTCGCTGCCAATGCCAGTTTTCCTCAAGCCTGTGGCGGAGGGCAGTTCTAAAGGGGTAACTGAGCGTTCTCTTGTCAAAGAACGCGAGGGGCTAGTCAATACTTATCAAATGTTACGCGAACTTTTTCAGCAGTCCGTACTCGTAGAAACCTTTCTTCCCGGTCGAGAAGTAACAGTGGGCATTATTGGTAACGGTAGCAACTCACAGGTAGTAGGTGTGATGGAAGTAATTTTTACAGGACAAACTGAAGCTTTCGCTTATACCACTCTTAATAAAGATGAGTATCTAGAACGGGTATCTTATCGTTTACTCATAGATCCCGAACCACTGGCAGCACAGGCAAGGCAACTAGCATTGGATGTTTACCATACTCTTGGTTGCCGTGACGCTGCCCGCGTGGATCTGCGCTGCGATGCTAGTGGTGTGTTGCAGTTTATGGAGGTTAACCCACTGCCAGGACTACACCATATCCGCTCAGACCTGGTAATTATGGGACGTTTGGGTGGTGTGACATACACAGAAATCATTGCTGAAATTGTCGAGTCTGCATGGCAAAGGTACAAATGCTGAAATTTTTAGGGCTGTTCAAGCAGACTCAATCTCAGAAGTCAAAAGATAAAAACGCCAAGTTAAAAGCACTGCACCCATAAGTAGCCCTAGTACTAAACCCAACCATAAACCTATAGCACCCCAGCCTAAAGTGAATGTCATCAGATAGCCACCACCTAGACCTACACCCCAGTAAGCGAACATAGTTATTAACACTGGCACTTTGGTGTCTTTCAACCCGATTAATGCACCAGCAGCAATAGTCTGAATACTATAAAATATCTGGACTAATGCCCCCACGGCTAGGAAAGAAGTTGCCGTTTTAACGATCTCGATATTATCCAGATTACTGGTGTCCAAATACATTGCCACAATATAGTTGGGAAACAGCCAAAAAATTAGTGCCACAATGCTCACAATGGGGGTAACAAGCGCAATGCAGATAAATCCTGCTCTGCTTGCACCCCTAAGATCATTTTGTCCTCTCAACTGTCCCACTCTCATCGTGATGGCATAGGAAATACCTATAGAAACCGTTTCGACAAAACTTTCTGTCTCAACAGTAATTTCATGGGCTGCTAACGTCTCTGTCCCAAACCACCCCATCATTAAAGCAGTGGCAGTGAATACTCCAATTTCTGCTCCATACTGCAACCCCAAGAACCATCCAGTTTGAAAGATATCTATAAACATATCTTTATCGAACTGGTGCAGAGCGCGATCAAGCTGGTAATCTTTAAAGTAGTTATCAAAGCAAATCCAACTGGCGGCGGCGATAAAATTCAGCCAAAAAATGAGTGTACTTGCCCAACCTATACCGGCTAAACCAAGGGCTGGTAAACCAAATTTACCGAACATTAGCACGTAATTAGCAGCCGCATTCAATAATAGTCCAGCTACCGTAATTACTGTTAGAAATTGAGGACGATTGAGCGCAGAGCTAACTTCTTTTAAGATACAGAAACCGAGTGCAGCAGGAAAACCCCAAACAATAGACCGCAAATATGTTTGAGCTAATAAAACATTGCTTTCTTCTTGACCAGTCAGCAGCAGCATATAGTCAAAGTGCCAAATGATAAACATCACAGGCAAGCACATGGTTACAGCTAACCAAATTCCTTGGCCGGTAGCTCGGCGAACTTGGTCTATCTTTCCTGCACCAAAGGCATTTGCGACACTCACACCTGCTGCTGAAAGAATAGAACGACAAATGGAAGCTAAGGTAGAAAAGGTAACAGCACCTAAAGCACCTGCTGCTAGGGCTTGGCTGTTAAGTAAGCCCATCATCACCCCATCCAATAAAGGAATGCCCGCTTCTAATATTTGAGTAATTACCAGAGGAACTGCCAATTGCAGGCAGGCTTGGATTTCTAATATCAGTTCTGACTTAAATTCTTTTGAAGTTAACTCCATTGGGGCACAGAAATTAAGGATGGCGCGAAAAAAGTAACATTTAATATATTAAGATATATTAATACCTAAGCCGCGCTCAACTTAAGCTGTGAACAGTGAAATAAGCGATCGCCTGACCCTCTCAACAGAAAAAACCGCGTAGGCGCAGACTAACCTAGGCATCGCCCCACTTAACTATGTGTAAAATTTTGCATTTGAGCTAGAGATGAGGAGAAGTAAAATTGTATATGTGCTTTCCCTGCTCCTCTGCTCTGTACTTGCTCATTCGATTGAGTAAAATTACTGCGTCGGCAATTTGGGGTGTGTAGTTGAGTACTTTGCCACAATGCCAGAAATCTCAGGGTTGTAAAGCCTCAAATAATTCCAGTAGTTGCCAAATACTTGCCGTACATAATTTTTAGTTTCATCAAAGGGAATTTGTTCAACAAACTCATCTGGGTCTTGTGTAGTTAGGGTTTGCAGCCATTTGGAGACATTACCGGGGCCAGCGTTGTAACTGGCGATCGCGAGCAAGGAGTTATTGTTATATTGCTCATGGGTATGATCCAAATACCATGTACCCAGCATGATGTTATCGTTGGGATTTTCTAGGCTTATTGTTTTGAAATCCACTTTGATTTGTGGGGCGATCCATTTAGCTGTACTCGGCAACACCTGCATCAAGCCAGTGGCATCAGCGACGGATTTGATTTTTGGTTCAAACCGTGACTCTTGACGCATCAAAGCAGTGACTAGCAAGGGATTGAGTTGACGCTCAGTAGACCACTTTTCAATCTCTCGAAGATAGGGAAATGGATAACGGGCTTGCCAGTAGGTGATTTGTTTGCTCAGAGTCTCATATTGGGCAAGTTCAGCTGGGATTTCCCGGTCTTCCAATTTAGAAATTTTGTCAATTCCGATGAGATTTTCTCCCTTAGCCAGCCGCATCAACCCTTCAGTAAATTGCTCTGCTACCGTTGGCTGAATTTTGTTTTGAAATTCTGTTTGCCATTGTAACCAGGCATCACGGTCTTGACCCAGCAGATACAATTCTTTGAAAGTTTCAGAGCCAGCCGGCGGTAACGGACGCTGGGGTGCGATTACTTCTGGGTTCATGACGCGCACGTTGTCAAAGTTGCCAACATTTAGCCCCAACATTGTCGCGGCTCGCCATGCATAGTATGAGTAGGGAAACTGGCTAACCACATACTCATAAGCAGTTTGAGATTCCTGCTGTTTCCCTAGTGAAGCTGCCCATTTTCCTACCCAAAAGCCTGCTCTCGGAGCCAAAATACTGTTGGGATTGTTGTTGACAATTGGTTCTGCCCATTGCCAAGCACCGACGTAATCTTTAGCTTTGGCTTTATCTTGGGCTATTTTCCAGCGGTACTCTGCCGCTTCATTAGAATTGCCGTATTTGGCTATGAGTAATTGCCACGCTGCGCTAGCTGCCTTTTGATCCTTGAGAGTTTGGAGAATTTTAGCTTTTTGTACCAGTGCAGTACTAGCTTGTTCCGGAAATTTACTAATTACTTGGTCAAGATAGGGTAAGCCGTCTTTACCTGTTTTTGCGGTTTCTGCTAACCGTAGTAGCGCAGTCCCAGTTTCCTCAGCATTTGGAAATTGCTGTACTAGTAGTTTATAAGTGGCGATCGCTTTTTCTTTATCTTTGCCTCCTACCTGTAAGCCTCGTGCAGTGCGGTAGAGGTTGCGCGATGTTTTAGGTGCTTTGGCATAAGCATTCGCCGCTTTGAGAAATTGATTATTTTCCCAATAGCTTGTACCAATGAGTTCCCAGTCTTCGGGTTTGAGGGTAGGCTGTTTTACCAACTGATCCAAAACGCCCACTATACCAGGTTGGTCATAGGCATATTTAGCCAAAATCAATTGTAATTGTGGCTGATTGGGATTTTCTTGTAAGCGTTTACGAATAATTTCCCAAGTTAGAGGATTGGAAGGAAATTGAGCGATCGCTATTTCTTGCTGCTTCGGTAGGGCAATCAAATATAGTGCTTTTACTGCGGCCGCTTCTTTGGGATACAGTTTCAGTACACTTTGCCTAAGATCCGAGGCTTTACCATCTTCCCCCAGCATATCCTCTGCCTGCGCCTGTTTCAGCAAAATGTAGGGCGCAAGAATAGGATAGTCTTTCTCTAAGCCTTGCAGTAAAGCTAGGGCTTTTTGCGCTTGGGTTCTTTCAATATAATCACTCGCTAAAAGATAACGAGCGCGATTTCGGTCAGGCGATCGCGACTGCCCTGCGATTTCTGCTAGTTTTGCCGCCCGTTCTGGCAGAGATTGTGATATCAGTGGAAAGACGGCTGATTGAGCAATACTAGCATCAGATGCTTGCTCTGCCTGATTCTTACCCAGTTTGAGCCATTGCCCAACGGATTTACCAATCTCAGGTGCTGATACCATTGCCCCAGCTAAAAAGGCAAAGAGTGCCGCACCCGCAATTATGGAAATTTGTTTTTTCTGTAGTTTCTTCAGCATGAATACCCGCTGAAAAGTTCCGATGAATTTCCTGAAACTTTAACACTCTTAACCATCAGTGTTACCAATTTTTAATTTTAGATTTTTAATTTTATGTAGAAAAATCTTAATTTTCAATCCTACTGTTGGCAGTAATGAGTAATTAACACATATTAGATACTATTGCATCTATCTTTGGTATGTCATAAATGATTTGTCAGAAGAGGAGAAAAGTCTATAGATGCTGCGGCTACTCTACGAGAGACTGCACCCTAAGCGTAGCTATGCCGCAGGCTTTACGAAACGCAACATAAATTAATTTATACCCGCGCTTCCCTGGTGGAAAAGCTGTTCGCAGTGCGATCGCCCGATCTTGTAGGATGCGTTAGCAGCAGCGTAACGCATCACCCAAAACCTTGAACTCACCGATCCCATACCTCTAATAAGGGCATCAATTCCTCCTTCATTCCCCAATCAACCGAATAAATACCCTGTGCTACATATCGGTGAAAACTTGAAAACTTCCAATCGATTACTCGCTGACACAACCCATGTTGTACTGGATTGTAATGGATATAATCACAATGCCGCGCAAAATCAGCATCATCTCGAATCCAATGTTCCCAAAATCGTCGCTGCCAAAGATTGCTCTCTCTGCGTTTCTGCCGTGATTCACTCCGGTTTGCCAGCAACTGTAGCTTAGACGCTCCTTGCTTGGTGACATCGCTTTTAATCAATCGCCAACGAGTTGCATAATCACTATCATTGGGTGGTAAAGTCCAGATGCAGTGGATGTGGTCAGGTAACAACACAATGGCATCGATCACAAACGGATATTTTTTACGAACCTTGAGAAATGCAGACCGCAGCAAAGGACGGGCAATATCCGTGCAAAGCCACGGTTGTCTTTGATGTGTGACCTGGGTAAAGAAGTAAGTGCCGCCCTCAATCCTTATTCTGCGGTAATTGGTCATTGAATGATGCTATTCGGATTTGTTGATTAGTTTGCCCAAATCCAGCTGAGAATCCATAATTCAGCACGTTGATTACATGGGGGATGCGTTACGCTGGCGCTAACGCATCCTACAAGATTAGCGATCGCTCTATAAAGTAGAAGATATTTCTGTAAGAAGATTGTCTAATTGCTTCTGAAATGCTTTTAGTCCACCCTTCTCATCCCAGTATTGGTGAAATTGGTGCATCTTATTCTTTTCGGCTAAATTATGGGCAGCACCATCACTGAAAACATAATAATTGCATTGCCATCGGCTAAAGATCCTGTATAGTGCGATCGCCCGATCTTGTAGGATGCGTTAGCAGCAGCGTAACGCATCACCTAAAACTTGCCATAGCAATTTCTCCATTCTTTGGGCAGCCAATTCGTAAGCGTTTATTTTGAGCTATAGCGATCGGACTGTAAAAGGTTAGGCTAATTTGCAAGCAATGCGATCGCTGAATTAGAGATAATATTTCTATGATTCAGTAATTCTCTATCATCTATGACTCAAGCCATACCCAAGCTAGTAACCTTTGAGGAATTCGTCGATTGGCTACCCGAAAATCGACGAGTCCGCTACGAATTACATAAAGGAAAAATTGTTGAGATGGCACAACCAGTAGGGGAACACGAAGAAGTTAAAGGATTTCTAGGTATCGAAATTCCTTTTGAAATCAAGCGTCTAGGATTGCCCTACTTCATACCTAACCAAGTTATAGTTAGACCTCCTGAAAAAGATTCTGGTTACTTACCAGATGTGTTGGTGCTAAACCGTGCAAATATGGAAAACGAGAAATTATGGAAAAAAGAATCTACTGTTAGTTTGGGTGCATCAATACCTTTGGCAATTGAGGTTGTATCAACTAACTGGCGAGACGATTATTACTTGAAGTATGCTGACTATGAAGAGATGGGTATCCCAGAATACTGGATTGTCGATTATGCTGCCTTGGGTGGACGTAATTTTATCGGCAATCCCAAACAACCGACAATCACCGTGTGTAACTTGGTTGATGAAGAATATCAAATAAGTAAGTTTCGAGATAACGATCGCATTGTCTCCCAAACTTTTCCTGAATTGAATCTCACCCCAAACCAGATTTTTCAAGCTGCTGTGGTATAGCGTTTAAGCCTGATAGTTTTGCTAATTCTGGAGTTCGTCCCTTCAAGCCAATCATCAACTTCAGCATAAAGACCTTTAAAACGGGTACTCGCTGCAAAAACCATAAACCCAGGCGACGCACCAATACCACAGGTAAGAAATTATTAGAAAACATCCGATCTAACAAATCGGTGAAACCTAAAATCGTCAGGTTTTCCAGCTTGCGCCAGCGTTCATAACCTTTAAGAATCTGAATATCGCCAATATCTTTACCCGCTTGGTGCGCTGTTTGGATTATTTGCGCCAAAGCTGCTGCATCCCGAATGCCCAGATTTAAACCTTGTCCGCCGACAGGATGGCAATTGTGCGCCGCATCACCAATTAATGCCAGCCGGGGAAGAACATAGCGATCGCTTTGCATGAGTTGTACCTGGAATACAAAGCGATCGCCTAGTAATTCCAATTTCCCCATTTGATCGCCATAGCGACGGGTGAGTTCTGCCAAAAATTGCTCATCATCTAAAGCACATAAAGCTTTTGCTTCTTCGTGAGGGGCTGTCCACACAATGCGGCAACGGTTCCCCGGTAAAGGTAAAATCGCAAAGGGCCCGCTAGACCAAAATCTTTCGTAAGCGGTGTTGTTGTGCGGTTTTTCTGGTTTTACAAATGCTACGATGCAAGACTGCCAATATTTCCAGCCAGAAGTTTTGATACCAGCAGCTTGACGAATTGGCGATCGCGCCCCATCTGCTGCTATCAGTAATTTGCTCCGAACTGTCCGTAACTGATCAGCAACTTTAATATCTATCGCGACTATATCTTGCTGGTACCGCGTATTTACCACTTCAGCCGGACACAGATAAGTCACATTTGGACAATTTTGGACAAACTCCTGCAACGGCTGTAACAGCGCTTGGTGTTCCGCCACATAACCCAACTCTGCTGTATCTATATCATCTGTGGTAAATTCCACCACATTGGGATAGTCGGCATCAGAAAGACGAACTCGGCAATATTTGGCGATTTGAGGCAATATTTTGTCCCAAACTCCAATTCCTTGGTAAATTAACGCTGAAAGCTGATGAACTGCATAGGCTTGCCCCTTAGCCACCGCCGCTGATGCCACTTTTGCCTCAATCAGCAAGATACTCAAGCCAGAATCTTTTAAAGCAGAGGCTAGAGTTAACCCAATAATCCCACCGCCGACAATTACCAAATCATATTCATATCCCCGCTCATTTGGCGGTGTTGGTTGAGGGGGAAGAGTTTGCTCAAGCTGCGTTAAGGCCATTGTTAAGTTAGGTAACAGCGTCTTTACTCTTATTTTGACGCGATCGCGCCCTCTTGAGCAAGTTGATTAAAAAAACCACTGATTGAGATGCTCCCAATTGAGAGAGAGGGATTCTAGCGGAGGTTAAATGCTCAAAAATACTCACAACCATCAGAGTTGCTGGCAGTTCAAAGTTCTATGTAACATTCTTGACTTTATAAAAATAACTGCTATTTGCTTATAATACCTGTGTGAATCCAGATTAAGAAAGGCTGAGAGCCATTAATTCTTCTGATATTTCAAAGTTAGATGTGACATTTTGCACATCATCCAAGCCTTCTAGAGTATCAATTAACTTGAAAAGCGATCGCGCCTGATCTGGATCGGTAACTTCTACACTATTACTGGGAATCCAGCGAAATTCGGCATCAGTTACCTTAAAGCCTTGAACTTTGAGTGTCTGGCTAAGGGTTTCTAAATTGCCAATGTCAGTAAATACCTCAGCCATCTCATCTTCAGCCATCTCATAAGACTCAGCACCACCTTCAAGGGATGCTTCTAAAAGCTGTTCTTCGTCAACCACACCCTGCACTACACAAACGCCTTTTTGCTCAAACATCCAGCTAACACAACCTATTTCACCAAGATTGCCACCATTTTTACTGAAAGCTACACGCAAATCAGCAGCAGTGCGATTGCGATTATCTGTGAGGGCTTCAATTAAAATCGCTACACCACCAGGGCCGTAACCTTCATAGCGAATCGCTTCAAAGATAGTATTATCCCCGCCAAAAGTGCCTGCACCTTTAGCGATCGCTCGTTCAATATTATCATTGGGGATACTCGCTGCCTTTGCCTTATCAATTGCCGTGCGAAGTTGAAAATTCAGCGCTGGATCTGGTACACCGCTTCTAGCCGCAACGATAATCGCCCTCGATAACTGAGTGAAGGTTTTTCCCTTTTTTGCATCTACTACGGCTTTTTGGCGCTTAATATTTGCCCATTTACTATGTCCTGCCATAATCTGAAATTATCAAAACTCTATTCAAGATTAGGATATAAACGCTTGCAATAACCAGGGTGAGGTTTTTTATTTAAATCACAAAAGGTTCAAGCTCGCGGTTATGCCACTCTTGTTCAACCCGTTCAGTAATAAGCGGTCTGATGATAAACTTGGGCGGGCAACCATCCAGAACATCAATCCGCACACATGAGTAAGGCAGGCGCTTTTGGAATTTGTAATCATGACGACCCACAAAAAGCTTTGAATCGGCAACTTTCCGAGTGGGTTTACCTGCAATTTCCGTAAAAGTTTCCATCAATTCAGTCCCCTCTCGCCGTTGATAACGGGGACGATGACCACTACCACCAGAGATAATGCAGTTAATGTGGGAGTCAGCAAATCCGGTATCAGTTGTGCACAGATGTTCCAAACAGTGAGCGTGACCATTTAAAATCAAATCCACTATGGGACGTTCTTTAATTAAAGAACCAAGAGTTTCTGCCACTTGTTCAAATACCCAGCGCAAGCGGTGGCGAACTGCTAAGGTTTGCGCCTGATCCCACTTGGTAGCTTCTGTGACGTATGGTGGATGGTGGAAAAAGATAATCCGTCCTCGCACTTCAGAGGTGTTCCAAGATTCGATTAGTCTGCTTCGCAACCATTCAAGTTGTTCAAAGTCGATCGCAGGCATTCTCTGAGATGCCAATTGTTTTTCAATATCGATTTTGATCTCGTTTATTTGCTCTAATTTGGCACTAAGTTCATCAAGTTGTTCCGCTTCGATGGGTTTATCGGGGTTCAGGCGATCAGATATTTTCAAAATCTGCAATTCTTCTTGATCTATTTCCTGGCGACGCTTTTGCAATTCCCGGCGGTAAATTTCTCCCTCTTGAGTTGCAGGTAAAGGTGATGGTGTATTAAAGGTGTTGGAATCCAAAGCGAAAAAGTCAATCCCGCCGTAACGAAAGGTGTAATAGCGATTGGGTAAGCGGGTAAACTGTCCAGGTTCGTAACGCAAACAGCGCCCTGTGTCGGTCTTAGCAGTATAGTGTTGATCTAGATGACGTTCTAATTCTGAAGAGGACATCGCCCCTGTATAGTCCATAAATGCCCGTGCATAGGCATTACCTTGATATGATCCATGCCAGCCAATCTCAATATCTTTGTAGCGCAACAGGCGACGTAATGAAGATGTTGTTCCAGTAAACAAACGGTACATCAACGGTACATCGTAGTAATCATGATTACCAAGTACTGGCAAGAATGGCAGATTAAACACCATGCGATCGTAGGGAATATCTTTCGAGTTGTCGCCATTTACAAGAAATTCCTGGTAAGGCTCAATAAAGTTTGTCGAATAATACTCTTGGGAACCCACCACATAAATTACATCGCCTGTGTGCAACACAAAACTGCAATCATCGCGGTGAGGAAGCATTAGTTCAGCAACTTTCCGTTGGGGGTGGTGCCGATAATGGGATTGGGTGCCAGAATCACCGATAACCATAAAGGAAAATTCTGGACTATTATGCCTGCCATCATCTATAACCATGCAGGTTTGATCAATTCCCCGTTGCACAAAACTTGGATGCATCCACCGCACCCGTTCCTTCATCTTTTGAATTTTTACAGGAATCGGTGGATCGGAAATCAATTTCATGGCTGATAACTCTTGAATGCCTAATGCACACACCGATTGTAACGAAATATTTAATTGTCATTAGTCATTTGTGAATAACCAATCCTCAATCCCTAATTCCCAATCTTTAAGGCAAATTTTCTCGTAGTAATGCTCGAAAGCCTGCTTGTTGAAAATGCTCATCAGCAGTCAGCGCTTCAGTGATTCCACTATATTGCATAACTATAAAAGATACGCAATCCACAAATCCCCATTCTTTCTCAGTTCGTTCCCGATATAGCTCGAAAGCACGTTCGTAGAGTTCCTGGGAGAGGGGGACAATTTCCACTTTGGAGTCTGCTACTAGAGAATTTAATAATATAATTGCCGCTTGACGATAAGGTTGTTGGGATAAGGCATTGCCAATTTCCAACATCACCGCCTGTGTTGTCACCAAGCGAGTTTCTGCCGCTTGTAACATTTTAGCCAGATGTAAGGCTCGGTCATGCAAGCGATCGCTCGGTGCAGATAAGGCAATGGCAAATGATGTATCAAGAAAGACTTCAGAATGCATGGAAAGTTTACTTACTGTACAAATATTTATCTATATTGGTAGACCAGTCAGCTGGCCCATCTAGGTTGAGCGATCGCGCTGTTTGCAGAAATGATACCGTTTCGTGTTCACTTGGCGGTAAAATTTCAATACTGATTCGCACACGGGTATTGATTGGCAGTGCGATCGGTTCAGCCGGATAGAACACTTTGCCATTAAACACAGCTGTGATTTTTTCTACCATTGTTTGCAAAAAACGCTTTTAGTCTATCCTAAGCTGGTTGTAGCAATACGGGTAGAGTAGACGACGCAATAACTAGTGAAGATACTTATACCTGTCTTACGAATTATATCGATTTTTCACAATTGCCTAAGCCACTGACCGAACTAATGTTAAGTAAGTTCGACAAACCTTTCCCTCTCAGACTCGGCTAGCGTGTACACCAAGTTATCGAATTACCCAAAATAAAAGAAAAACCTCATCTTGTCCAATCGGACATCTGTCTCCTTAGTAAGGAGACAGATAGGTTTGACGTAGTAAAACCAGGGTTAGATATTTTACAGACAAAAGGGAAAAATTTTTGTTTTTTCTCAATCCTTAGCAACAAATTTTTGTAGCTATTCTATACATAAATACGTATGTAGGCTGGAAATAAATCAAGCTTTTAGAGTTGCGTAAAGCGCAGAGCTTAAACACTATTTTTGCTACTTTGATGAGTAACTGCTGACTTAGTAAAAATAGTTAAAGCTAGATGAGAAATATTGTTTTATATGTCCTATACTTCTCTTAATTACGGTATTCGCCTAGAAATACCGTAGATTTAAGGGTGATTCTGATGAGCAAGTCGCAACAGCTGACACAATTAAGTAAATTACTAAGTGAAGGTATGCAGGCTTATGTCATAAAAGCTGTGCAGGCTATACAACTCTCCTATCAATACACAATTAAGAGTTTGTTCAATAGACACACTGTGCAAAGCTTCGTGAGTCTGTTTCTCATAGGTGCTTTTTTGAGTATAGCAGTTGCCTCCTGCTCTGGAAGGAGTTCAGCTAGCAAAAATGATGTTAATCTCAAACTAGTTTCTTTCTCTGTTACCAAAGCAGCTCATGACCAGATAATCCCCAAATTTGTCCAAAAGTGGAAGCAAGAACATAACCAAAACGTCACTTTTGAGCAAAGTTATGGGGGTTCTGGCGCTCAAACTGCTGCTGTGATTTCCGGTTCGCAAGAAGCAGACATAGTACATTTGGCACTTCCCCTAGATGTCAACAAAATTCAGCAAGCGGGTTTGATTAAATCAGGCTGGGAAATCAAAGCTCCGAGAAGTGGTATCGTTAGTAGATCGGTTGCTGCGATCGTTACGCGCGAAGGCAATCCCAAAGGCATCAATACTTGGGCAGACTTGGCAAAAGATGGCGTGAAAGTGATTGCAGCTAACCCAAAAACTTCTGGTATTGCTATTTGGGAATTTTTGGCTTTTTGGGGTTCGATAACTCTAACAGGCGGTGATGAGGCGACAGCGCTAGATTATGTTACCAAAGTTTATAAAAATACCTCTATTTTAACGAAAGATGCCCGTGAGGCTAGCGATTTATTCTTCCAAAAAGGTGAGGGAGATGTCTTAATTAACTACGAAAATGAGGTGATTTTGGCGGAAAAAAAGGGGACGAAATTGCCTTATGTTGTACCACAAGTCAATATTTCTATTGATAATCCTGTAGCGGTAGTCGATAAAAACGTCGATAAACACGGTACAAGAGAAGTTGCACAAGGGTTTGTTGATTTTCTTTACTCTACAGAAGCTCAACGGGAATTTGCCAAATTACAATATCGTCCTGTTAACCCCACCGTTACCCAAGAAGTAGCATCAAAATATCCCTCAATTAAAACTTTATTCACATCTCAAGATTTAGGTGGTTGGGATATTATCCAGAAGAAGTTTTTTGGAGATGGGGCAATTTTTGATAAAGTCCAAGCTGCGAACAAAGCATAATATCCCTTTTTTCATGCAGCGTTACCTACACTTTGCAGTTAGCCAAGTTACTCCATCTGAATTGATAATTTATGAGATTTAATAGCAGATTTAAGGATGGCTTTTTTCTCACATGTTTAATGTTTATTGGCAGCAGTATCACTGCTTGTAACGGCGGACAAGAACTGAAAAGCCAGGTGAGTATTGATGGTGCAGCCGTAGGTTTTCCTGTTTCTTTAGCAGTTGCAGAAGAATACGGTAAGGTTAAACCTGAAGCTAAAGTTAGCGTTGCCTCAAGTGGTACTGGTGGTGGTATTAGTAAGTTTTGTGCTGGCGATATTGATATTGTTGGTGCTTCTCGTACTATTAGGGATGAAGAAATAAAAAAATGTAAAAGTAAGAATATTGAATTTGTTGAGTTCCCCATAGCTTTAGACGGCATCGCTGTGATTGCCAACCGTCAAAATAATTTTGCCAAATGTCTAACTATAAAGGAACTGAGTACGATTTGGAGCGCTAAATCAGACGGTAAAATCCTGAATTGGAATCAAGTTAATCCCAAATTTCCTAACCAACAGCTGAAGCTTTATGCTCCGGCTTCTGATACTGGAACGTTTGATTATATGACTCAAGCTGTGACTGGCAAAGCCAAGAATGGTCGTACAGATTATACTCCCAGTCACAATCAAAATTTGCTCGTGCAAGGAGTTTCAGGTGACGTATCAGCTTTAGGTTATGTAGGCATATCTTACTATATTCAAAACCAAGATAAACTCAATTTAGTTGCTGTCGAAAGCCCTACAGGAAAATGTGAAAAACCAGTTCCGGTAGATAATGTGATCAAAAATATCTATACACCTTTGTCTCGTCCTCTATTCATCTATGTCAGTAAAAAATCTTTAGATAGTAAGCCAGCAGTCAAAGAATTTGTGGAATTTTATCTAGAAAATTCTTGGAAGTGGGTAGATAGCGTGGGGTATGTAGCATTACCTGATGAAGCTTATGTCAAGGTAAAACGAAAATTGGCTACTGGTGAAACTGGTACAAAATTTAAAAAAGCAAAACCAGGTGAGCCAATCACAAACTTTATTTAAATAAAGTACCAGTCTTTGTAGTGTCATTGTATTCAAAATTGAACTGTTTATGCAAAATAGCAATTCTGAAGAAGATTCTTATCAACTGTTCAGACAGTCACTAGAGAAAAATGCATCTGAAGATATCTTAGAAAAGATTATTGCGGCGATTTTATTTGCTTGTGCTTTAGTTTCGGTTTTAACTACCTTTGGTATTGTCTTAATTATTTTTCAGGAGGCATTTGGTTTTTTCCAAGAAGTTACCTTTGCTCAATTCTTTCTTGATACTAAGTGGACACCTCTATTTGCAGATAGACATTTTGGTGTTTGGCCCTTGATAGCTGGTACTTTCTTAACTACAGTTATAGCTATGGCAGTTGCTATCCCCTTGGGTTTATTTTCTGCCATTTATTTAAGTGAGTATGCTCAACCCAAAGTAGCAGCAATTTTACGTCCAGCAGTGGAACTTTTAGCAGGGATACCAACTGTAGTATATGGTTACTTTGCGCTGTTGTTCCTCACACCTTTGCTGCGGAATATTATCCCTCTAGAAATATTTAATGCCTTGAGTGCAGGGTTAATGATGGGGATAATGATTACTCCTACTGTTGGTTCCATCAGCTTAGATGCTATTCGAGCAGTCCCACATTCTTTGCGTGAAGGAGCTTACGCTTTAGGTATCACTAAGCTGGAAAGCATTTTTAAAATAGTTCTCCCAGCAGCGCTTTCTGGAATTATAGCCTCGATTATTTTGGGTATTTCTCGCGCTGTGGGTGAAACGATGACTGTCCTTATCGCCGCAGGTCAACAGCCAAAGCTGACTATTAACTTTGCGGAATCAGTAGAAACAATGACAGCTTACATGGCACAAATTTCTGGTGGAGATAGTCCGCGTGGTAGCCTCAGTTTCAAGACTTTATATGCTGTGGGCGCTCTTTTATTTCTAATAACCCTAGCTTTGAATATTGTTAGTTACTGGATTGCAAATCGCTTTAAAGAAAAATACGATTAAGAAGTATGGCTACAAGTTATCAACAAGATGATTCTCTAGATTCTGGGGCAGAGTTTACTGATAATGTTGAGAGTAGAGAGACGTTAGGAAAAATATTTGAAATAGTTTTTTTGTTAGGATTGCTGATTGGTATATTTATTCTGGCTTTGCTACTTTTTGATATTTTTCGAGATGGATTAGCTAGATTTTTAACCCCCGGTTTTCTAACAGAAACCCCTTCTCGTTTTCCTGACCAAGGTGGCATTCGTCCTGCTATTGTCAGCAGTATCCTTTTAGGAATTATTGTGATTGGAGTCACTGTCCCCATTGGTGTCGGAGCAGCTTTATATCTAGAAGAGTATGCACCTAAAGCTTGGTGGACAGCGATTATTGAGATTAATATCAGCAATCTGGCGGGTGTGCCTTCTATTGTCTATGGATTGCTGGGTTTAGGAGTTTTCAATTATTTGCTTGGGTTCGGCCCCGCTTTGATTTCTGGTGCATTGACTTTATCTTTGTTGTCTTTGCCAGTAATTATTGTGACAGCTAGAGAAGCAATTCGTGCTGTCCCGGATTCCTTAAGAAATGCTTCCTACGGCTTAGGTGTCACCAAATGGAAAACTATTAGTAGTCATGTCATACCCTATGCTATTCCCGGTATTTTGACTGGGGTGATTATCTCTGTATCCCGCGCTATTGGTGATGCAGCCTCTCTAATTGTTGTAGGTGCTGTGGGTTTTCTCACCTTTAACCCTGGTTTGTTCCAGAGATTTATGGCATTACCCATTCAAATTTATAGTTACATTACTCGTCCTGAACCGGGTTTTGCAGATGCAGCCGCAGCGACCATTATTGCGTTGTTGCTCTTGATTTTAGTTTTAAATGGTGTAGCAATTTATATCCGGCAACGCTTCTCAATACATTAGGTAATGAAATATCTAATTGATTACATTCACAGATATTAGGAAATACGCAAAATGACTTATAGCAATAGTAGAAGTAAATCAGATAGCGCCACAATCGACCAAGATAATGGTGTGTTCAATGTTGAAGGTGTAAAGGTTTTTTATGGGGGGTTTCTGGCACTTTTAGATGTTTACCTAAAAATTCCTGAAAAACAAATCATTGCTTTTATTGGCCCTTCAGGATGTGGTAAAAGTACCTTACTGCGTTGCTTTAATCGGATGAATGATTTAATCCCTGGAGCGAAGGTAGAGGGTAAGTTAAATTACCGCGATCGCAATATTTACGATCCTAAGATAAATTCTGTAAAATTACGACGGCAAGTCGGAATGGTTTTTCAAAGACCGAACCCTTTCCCCAAGTCAATATACGAAAATATTGCCTTTGGTCCGCGTGCTAACGGTTATAAAGGTAACGTTGATGAATTGGTAGAAAATTCCCTCAGACGCGCTGCTATCTGGGATGAAGTCAAAGACAAACTCAAAGAAAAGGGAACTGCATTATCTGGCGGACAACAGCAACGACTTTGTATTGCTCGTGCGATCGCCATGAAGCCAGATGTATTATTAATGGATGAACCATGTTCTGCTCTCGACCCAATTTCTAGCCGCCAAGTAGAAGAACTCTGTTTAGAACTCAAGCAGCAATACACCATCATCATGGTGACACACAATATGCAGCAAGCTTCTAGAGTCGCAGATTTCACGGCTTTCTTCAATACAGAAATTGACGAGCATGGCAAACGTCGCGGAAAATTAGTTGAGTTTAATCCTACAGCCCAAATGTTCAGTTCTCCTCAAACCAAAGAAGCTGAGGATTATATCAGTGGACGCTTTGGTTAAAAACAGATTACAGTTCTAATTCTGGAAAATATGCTGAGGCTTGATAATACTAAATTGAAGTAACATTTTAACTTAGTACTTATACTGTGTATTATGTTTAAGCCTCTGTCATTTGCTTTAGTTGCAGCTACCATTTTAGTTGCATCAATCAATAATCCCAGCAATACTTTAGCTGGAACTTGTGCTTCTAAGTGTGGTTCTCGCCCAATTCAGTTTACGCCTGGGCAAAGCATCCGGGTTGAAGTCGTAAATAGCACACCCAACCTGATCAAAATCCAAAAACCCTCTGGGACTGGTGCAATATCCTTGAGTCCAGGGCAGAAATTAAATTTAGAACAAATAGAGGGTACAGAACCAAATACATCTCTGATATTTTGGAGCGAAACGGGTTTATCACTACAAGCAATTGTCTCGAAACCTAACTTTGGCACATTGCGGCTTGAACTCCGTCCGACTTGGCGCTCTCCAGGCGATCGCTCGTTATATATTATGGATGATGGTAAAATCAACGTGTTTTAGATAGCAAATAGTGTTATTAGTTATGGGTTAAGAAACAACTCTCAATTCAACACTCATAACTCTTGTACAGACGCGATTAATCGCGTCTCTACTCCTAACTCCTAACTTTATATTGTGCTAGACCGACCTGTATCTGAATTATCAAAGCCTCGCAGGCGCTTACCCGATCAGCGCTGGCAAATTTATCCACAAAAGCCAGAAATTTCCCAAAATCTGGCTGTTTTGACAAATATTTCACCGATTATCAGCCAGTTGTTGATTAATCGGGGTATGGAAACACCAGAACAGGTACAAGCATTTTTAAATCCAGAGTCTTTAGTTTTGCCTTCGCCGTTAGAAGATTTCCCGGATTTGGCGATTAGTTTGGAGTTGTTGCAAAATGCGATCGCTTCTCAAACAAAAATCGCTATTTGTGGTGACTACGATGCTGATGGAATGACCAGCACTGCTCTACTTTTGCGTAGTCTCCGCACTTTAGGCGCACAGGTAGATTATGCTATTCCCAGCCGGATGCACGAAGGTTACGGTATTAATAAACGCATAGTTGAAGAATTCCACAGCGAAGGTGTAGGGCTAATTCTGACTGTAGATAATGGCATCTCTGCGTTTGAACCAGTTGCTAGAGCTAGAGAACTTGGTCTTGCAGTTATTATCACCGATCATCACGATATCCCCCAAAAATTACCGCCAGCTAACGCTATCCTCAACCCTAAACTGATAGCTGAATCCTCACCTTATCGGGGTGTTGCTGGTGTTGGTGTCGCCTATATTTTGGCAGTCTCTCTAGCACAACAGCTAGGCGAAACTAAGGGCTTGATTCAGCCGATGCTAGCACTATTTACACTGGGAACGATCGCAGATTTAGCCCCCTTAACAGGCGTGAATCGCCGTTGGGTGAAACGCGGTTTACAGCATTTACCCAAATCCAACTTAGCTGGAGTGCAGGCGTTGATTCAGGTAGGCGGCGTCCAGGCGAGGGGAGATGAGGGAGCAGGGGAGCAGGGGAGCAGGGGGGCAGAGGAGAAAATCCCCAATCCAAAATCCAAAATCCAAAATCCAAAATCGCTAAAGCCTGAAGATATCGGTTTTCGCCTAGGGCCACGAATTAATGCTATTGGTCGAATTGGTAATCCCCAGACTGTGATTGAACTGCTGACTACAGATGATATGGGGGTGGCGCTGGAAAGAGCAATGCAGTGCGAACAAATAAATGCCAGTCGCCAGGAGATGTGTCAGCAAATTGAACAAGAAGCGATCGCTTATGTAGAAGCAGAATTTGTTGCATCTCTACAGCAAGACCGTGTATTAGTTGTTGTTCAACCCAATTGGCATCATGGTGTTATTGGGATTGTCGCCTCCCGCTTGGTTGAACGTTACGGCGTTCCCGTGTTCATCGGTACTTTTGAGGATGAGGGACATATACGCGGTTCTGCACGATCAATTCCAGAGTTTAATGTGTTTGAAGCTTTGGAATATTCTCACGATTTACTCGGCAAATATGGCGGACACAAAGCAGCCGGGGGATTCTCTCTACCAGCAGAGAATTTAAAGATGGTGCGATCGCGTTTGATTGAGTTTGCTAACCAGTGTCTTGAACCGCAGCATCTCAAGCCTCTGCTCAAAATTGATGCCGAAGTTAACCTCAATCACATCAATCAGCAGCTTTATCAACAGCTTAATGCTCTACATCCCTGCGGTATGGACAACCCCGATCCAGTTTTCTGGACACCTAATGTTCAAGTGGTTGAGCAAAAAATCGTTGGGAAGGGTCACATTAAACTGACAATTGCTCAAACTATTGATAATCAAGAATACAAAATTAAAGCGATCGCTTGGCGTTGGGGCGACTATTTCCGCTTACCGCCGCGAGTGGATGTCGCTTATAAACTACGAGAAAATTACTTTAACGGTAACACTACTATCGAGTTAGAGTTAATAGGAGTCAGACTGCCAATTCAGCTTCAACAATTTTTTGCTGCACCACCTACCCCCTCAAGCACCACGTTTGAATACAACCAGCGACAGTATACTTGTGGTTTCTATAAAAACGGTATTGAAGCAGAATTAAGAATTAAAAATTCTGAAGGCAAAGTTTTAGCCATGCAGCCAGGACACATAACCGGTTTACTAGGCACTAATCGCCAAAACGCCAAAGAAGTTGATATCTCTCAACCACAGTATGACACTATTATCCAAGCTGCCCTTCAGGCATTATCAGTACTGAGTGCTGAGTTATGAGTTATGAGTTATGAATTCTTAATTAACTTCTCACTCCTAACTCTTAACTGTTAACTCCTTAGTCAGCACTCAGCACTCTTATAGGTTGCCGTTGCGAAATGCCAGCAAAAAGATTACCACTGGTCCAGCAATCACAATTAGCGCCACGGACAGCAATTGGAAAATAACTTCCCAATTGATACTGGTAAAAGCGTTAAACAAAGCGTCCATTTTTTCTTTTCTCCTCCCAATTGTCTTAAAAAATTCAATAACTTAATTAGGAAACCCGAAATCGATCATATCTGGCTATGGTCTGTTAGATTTAATTTACTTAACAAAATTATAAGAAAAGACATAAAAACGTAAAATAAGGGCATTGGGCATTGATTATTAATTATTCTGCCCTTGCTCCATTGTCCCTAATCCCTAATTCAAAATGGCAACTTGGCAATGTGTAAAGCAATGTGGAGCCTGCTGTAATCTTGATCCAGCAGAGCGTCCAGATTTAGATGAGTATCTCTCTCCACCAGAACTAGAACTCTATCTCAGCATGGTAGGCGAAGCGGGATGGTGCGTTAACTTCGACCATACCACGCGAGAATGCCGTATCTACTCAGATCGTCCTCGCTTCTGCCGTGTGGAATCAGAAGTGTTTCAAGATATGTATGGGGTTGAACCAGAAGAAATTAACGATTTTGCTATTGACTGCTGTCGCCAGCAAATAGAGGGAGTATATGGCGATCGCAGTCTGGAAATACTACGCTTCAATAAAGCTGTTGGGCTGTGAGGAGTATGCAAGAACGCAAAGACACTCCATAATTTTTTTATCTCTATTTATATCTCTATTTATGTAGTTGCAATTTATTACAACAATCTGAGAATATGATAGAAATATGAAAGCAACTTACTAACAAAACTACTGCCTGTGAAACTTGACTCTGCACCTTTGGAGATTTCTGGCATATCTCAAACTGAGATCGAGCTAGAACTGAAAGATAGCAATGATTTGAACTTAACTCGTGCGATCGCCTTGCCAGTTCAGCCTGTAGTTGCCGATAGTCCTCAAAAGCAGCAATCAGCGTTAGTAGTTTTTGGTACAACTTTTGTAACCGTTTTTCTAGCAGAAATTGGAGATAAAACTCAGCTATCCACCCTATTAATGAGTGCAGAATCTCATTCGCCGTGGGTGGTATTTATCGGATCTGCGGCTGCGCTAATAACCACCAGCTTATTAGGCGTGCTTTTAGGTAGTTGGATAGCCACCCGACTCAGCCCAAAAACTGTAGAAAAATCAGCAGGTGTGATGTTGTTAATGATTTCCCTAATGCTGTTTTGGGATGTATTTATTGGTCATTAGTCATTAGAAAAACTCCCCATTTCCCGCTCCCCTTAAACATATGGATTGGCATCTCTTAGGACTGAGCTTTATTACAGTTTTTTTATCAGAATTAGGTGACAAAAGTCAGCTAGCAGCGATCGCACTCTCAGGGCGTTGTAATTCTCCGCGTGCAGTATTTTTTGGTGCAGCAGGCGCATTGCTGTTGACAAGCCTATTGGGATCATTAGCAGGGGGGGCAGTAGCCGAATTATTACCTACACGCTTGTTAAAAGCGATCGCTGCTATAGGATTTGCCATCCTCGCTGCACGCCTGCTGTTATTTAACAATGAACCATCGACGGATTCTGAACAAACACCTTAAAGAAGAATTCACAATTCAGAATCCAGGAATCAGAATTACTCTTCGTGTGGGATTGGAACCTGCCAAGGTTTTAAACCAATATCATAAACATTAGACTCGAATTCATACTGAACTCTGGCTCCTGAGTTCGGAATTCTTCTTTACAAGGGTTCCCAACCTGTTCCTTTGTAGCCATACTGAAAAATTTCTGGATGCAAAATTTCTGCCAAAATTTCTAAAGAATCTACCAGTCGAGGCCCTGGGCGATTGAAGAAAGAATTGCCATCAGTGATGTAAACCCTACCAGCTTGGGTAGCGTGCAGTTTTTCCCACTCTGAACGTTGAGTTAACAAATTGGCTTCTTGGCGAGTGCGATTTAAATCAAAGCCACAGGGCATAAAAACAATTACATCTGGATCGGTTGTTAATAGTGTTTCCCACGGCAAGATGGGAGAAGGCTGACCTGTAGCGCAAAATAAGGACTGTCCTCCTGCTAAATTGACTAATTCAGGAATCCAATTGGCGGCTACCATCATAGGATCAGTCCACTCAATACAGGCGACAGTAGGCTGTTCATTTAAAGAAAGCCCCTGGATTCTTTGCTGACAAATTTTGACGCGAGCTTCTAAATTTTCTATGACTTTTACCGAGTCTACGCCAAAGGTGTTGCCGACTCGCTCAATGTCAGCCCAAATATCCTGGAGAATATTGGGTTGTAAAGAAATAATCTGGGGTTTACTGTTAATGAGTGTGGCAACTGCCTTTTCAACATCGTGTAAGCTGACAGCACAAACATCACACTGGTCTTGAGTGAGAATGTGAGTAGGCTGCAATTGCTCTAAAACATCTGTTTTGATTTGATAAATACTGAGAGCAGATTGCAATAAATTGTTCACTTCATCATGAATTTGGCTGCTGGAGGCATTGGAGTTTAAGCGTGCTTCGGTACAAATGGGGCGATCTTGGATTTCTGGAGGGTAATCGCATTCGTGCGATCGCCCTACAATGGCATTAACCAACCCTAGTGTCGCTAAAATCTCTGTTCCACCGGGAATCAGAGAAACAATTCTTACATTACTATCCGTCATTGCTCCACCTCCACAAAAGCTGGCATTACCTTAATTCTCGCAAAATTTTAGTCATTAGGTATCTTTCTCTAGGAGAATCAAGGGTGTTTTGGTAGTCATCCTGATTAGCTGTGAGGTTGCTCTAAAACTTGAGACTTAAGCCTCAAGTCTAACCATCCATGATTTTGTGCAGTTTCACAAAGAATTGTTATCAGTACTAAGCAACAAATTAACTTACAGCGACTTTTAGGTAATTGAACTACATCACTCCCTACTCGCCAGACCCAAATTCAAAATACTATACTACTTGTAGTTCTTGGTGGAATTACTTAATGGTGAAATTATTCAAAATGCTAATTATACCCTGGCAAAAATCACTGGCATGATGTAACAGAAGTAATGAGCAAAATCTAGTTTAGAACTCGTTATCCAGAATCATAAGATTTGGTGAGAAAAAATATACTTTCCGGTTATGAAAAACCCTATTAAGTAACTGTAGTTATACAAAGACGGTTCTAATTTTTTTGTAGAACTGCAAGACAAAATTATTTCTTCTTGAGGGCAACTAATGCAGGTGGTGTCAGCTAGAAATATTACAGAGCACAAGCAGGCCCAAGAGGCTTTACAAATCAGAGAAAATAGTCGGCGAAAGCAA
Source organism: Nostoc foliaceum FACHB-393 (assembly GCF_014698505.1). Taxonomy (GTDB): domain Bacteria; phylum Cyanobacteriota; class Cyanobacteriia; order Cyanobacteriales; family Nostocaceae; genus Nostoc; species Nostoc foliaceum_A. The sequence continues at coordinate 75,104 of NZ_JACJTD010000002.1, forward strand.
AGCCAGACGCTCGTACAGCTGGCAAGGAGTAAAACATTTCAGCTAGGTAATCTTAATGCAGTATTAAGAGAAATTACAGAAACTGCTGCTCGGACACTTTTAGTGAAGCGAGTAGGGGTGTGGCTATATAATGAAGGGCGTTCAAAAATTGAATGCATCGATTTATATGATGTAAACACCAAGGAGCATAGCTTTGGTAACTCGCTTTCACAAAAAAATTATCCAGCTTATTTCCAGGCTTTAGAAGAGGAACGTACCATTGCCGCAGATGATGCCAGAAACGATACAAGAACCCAAGAATTATCCGAGTCTTATCTTTCTGTTTTGGGCATCACATCCCTGCTAGATGCACCGATTTGGTTAGAGGGTCGTTTAGTAGGTGTAGTCTGTCACGAACATATAGGCGAAGGTCGCCAATGGACTTTGGAAGAAGAAACTTTTGCTGGCTCGATTGCAGATTTCGTGACCCTGGCTATAGAAGCGAGCGAGCGAAACGTTGTACAGGAAGCACTGCGACACAGTGAGGCGCAATTCCGAGCGATTTTTGAGCGTTCTTCTATTGGCATTGGACTTATAGATATGAAAGCGCAGATAGTCGATACCAATCCGGCACTGTGTGAGATTTTAGGATATAGCCGAGAATATCTATCCGGCAAGCGCTTTACAGATTATATTTCCACACAAAAGGGGGATTCAAAACTTTACAAACAACTGGTGTCAGGAATTCGCACAAACTCAGGGAAAACTTTAAGCTTTGGCTTCCAACCCTCTGAACTTCAAAAGCAGCTTGGCGATAAACATCGCATTGAGATGGAAAGACGCTGCCTGCATCAAAATGGTAGCTTAGTTTGGACTCATATTTCTGTTTCTGTTATACCAGACACCAATGGTGAACCTGAGTTTTTTCTAGCAATGATTGAGGATATTACTGAACGCAAGGAAACAGAATTGAAACTGCGTGCTTCTCAAGAAGCAGCAGAAGCTGCTAGTCGGGCAAAAAGTGAATTTTTAGCAACCATGAGCCATGAGTTGCGAACGCCTCTCAATGCGATTATGGGCTTGTCAGAGTTGTTGCAACAAGAAATAGTCGGTTCTCTGAATGAAAAACAGAACGAATATGTAAGTTGTATATATAGTAGTGGTGAACATCTGCTGGCACTGATTAACGATATCCTTGACTTATCTAAGGTAGAAGCAGGCAAAGAGGAACTGTTACTCTCACCTTTACCAGTATCAGATTTATGTAATTATGCCATGTGGACAGTGCGCGATCGCGCCTTAGAAAAAGGATTGGAACTCACCTGTAAAATTGATCTAGAAGAGGATATTTGTATTGCTGATGAGCGGCGCATTAAGCAAATGCTACTCAACCTGCTCACTAATGCTATTAAATTCACCCCGGCCGGTCAGGTATCGCTGGTAGTGAAAAAAGTACCGCAAGGAACTACGTTTACAGTTTCAGATACTGGAATTGGTATAGACTCAAGTCAGTTTCAATTTTTATTTGAACCGTTTAAACAGCTTGACAGTCAGTTAAATCGGCAGTATGAAGGCACAGGTTTGGGTTTGGCTTTAACGCGCAAATTAGCGCGTTTGCATGGTGGAGATGTGACGGTTACATCGACTTTGGGAGAAGGGAGTCAGTTCACTCTGTTTTTACCAAATCCAGTGTTTTCCCCAACAGAAGAGGATGAAGGAGTTGAGGAAGACAAGGGAGAAAATTTTACTTTATCCTCCTTGTCCTCCTCCCCAGCCATCCCCAAAAATAAAACTATTTTGCTTGTGGAGAAAGAAGAAAAAACTGCCACTGTGTTGCAAGATTATCTCCACACAATTGGCTACAAAGTTAAGTGGATAGATAATGAAAAAGAATTTTTGAACCAAGTGCAAAATTTCCAACCAGATTTAGTTTTTTTTGATTTCCAGTTAATCAGTGATGTTAGTATCTTAAATTTGTTAAATATCATTAGACAAGATCCCGCGTGGGAAAATACGCCGATTGTAATGATGACCTTTAGCGAACCTTTAGAAGAGGAAATGACTATGATGCAAGGTAGTGCTAATGACTATCTAGTTAAGCCAATTCGGACAGTCCAGCTAGAATCATTATTGATGCGATACTTGAGCTAATTATAATAGGAAAAGCGAGGTTTTTGGATTGAGGAGTAATGTAGTTAAATTCATTGAAAACCTCTTTAATTATGACTGATTAAAAAAATATTTTATTTATTCGGACTGTGAGTTTTTTTCTCATTGTCACATGGTGAATACTAGCTTCTTCAAATATTTCTCCTTCTTCTACAAAATCCAATTTTTTGTACAAATTTTTTACATATTCTTGGGCGTGAATCACAACTTCTGGAATATTTTTGTTAGCTATTACCTGTAATGCATGTTCCATAATTTTTGTACCAATACCCTGCCCTCTAGCTGTAGATAACACAGCAAGCCTTTCTATCTTGGCAGTTTTATCATCCAAATATCTAATTCTGGCAGTACCAATAGCTTCCTTATCTAAATAAGCAATCAAATGCTCAGATATTTGATCTTTACCGTCAAATTCTAAAGCCGGAGCTACCTTTTGTTCTTCCTGAAAAACTGCTCGCCTAATTGCTTGAATTGCGGGAAATTCTTCAGGTAATTCAGCAACTTTTATAACTAAATTACTCATCAAACTCTTTCTGCGGTTCAATCATCAAATAAGTAGGGCATATGCCCTACTTATTCTTGTAGTTTAATCTGCCCCTTCAATTGGTGCAAAACCTTGGCGCTGAATATTTTCTGTCACCGCGCGTGGTTCCAGGAATTGTAGGAGGTAATCAGGGCCACCTGCTTTAGAACCTACTCCAGAAAGTTTGAATCCGCCAAAGGGTTGCCGTCCAACGATCGCTCCGGTAATATTACGGTTGATATACAAATTACCGACTTCAAATTCTACCTGCGCCTGCTGAATGTGCGAAGGTGTTCTAGAATAAAGTCCTCCAGTCAAAGCGTAGTTTGTACCATTGGCAACTGTTAGTGCTTCCTGGAAATCTTTCACCCGAATTACCGCCAGCACAGGGCCAAAAATTTCTTGCTGGGAAATTACTGCATTTGGCGAGACTTCGCTAAAGATGACAGGCCCGATAAAATATCCTTGTTCGGGTGCTGGTAGTTCTAAGGCTAGTTGTGCTTCTGCCTTACCCTTCTCAATATACTCGCGGATGCGATCGCGGGCATTAGCATCAATCACCGGCCCAACTTGTGTACTCGGTAACTCTGCTTCCCCAATGTTCAAGGATTTTGTCGCTTCCACCAACCGCTGCACAAAAGCATCATAAATCGGTTGCAGCACAATCACCCTGGAAGCAGCAGAACATTTTTGGCCGCTGTAACCAAATGCCGACTGCACTACCCCCACAACAGCTTGGTCTAAATCAGCACTTTCATCGACAATAATGGCATTCTTACCACCCATTTCAGCAATCACCCGTTTCATGTGCTTTTGTCCGGGTTTTAAAGTTGCCGCTTCCGCGTAAATTCTACAGCCAACTTCCTGAGAACCAGTAAAAGCAATTACATGAGTATCTGGATGATTTACCAAATAAGCGCCGACTTGCGAACCCTTCCCAGGTACGTATTGAAATACACCTTTTGGAAAGCCAGCCTCGATTAAGATTTCTGTAAGTTTTGCCGTAATTACAGAAGATGTTTCCGCAGGTTTGAGGAGAGTACAATTGCCTGAAACTAAAGCTGCGACAGTCATTCCACAAGCGATCGCTAGCGGAAAATTCCAGGGTGAAATAACTACAGCAATCCCTCGTGGCTGGTAAATATAACGATTAGTTTCACCAGGAATGTCGTAATTCACACCTTCTTCTAGCCGTTCAATCTCATCAGCGTAGTAACGACAAAAGTCTATCGCTTCCGAAACCTCTCCATCGGCTTCCTTAACTGGTTTCCCAACTTCCAAAACTATCCAAGCTGAAAGTTCGGCGCGGCGGAGTTCCATCAAATCACCCGCTTTCCGCAAAATATCAGCGCGTTGTTTAGCTGGTGTTTTCCTCCATCCAGGAAACGCCGCTTTAGCAGCTTGCATCGCCTGTTCAGCTTGTTCAACACTAATCAACCCAACTTTACCGATTACTTCACTGAAATTAGAAGGATTGAGAGAATCAACAAATTCCGGCGTATTAACATATTCGCCATTAATTAGGGGTAAATAAGTTTTCCCCAACTGTTGACGAACGCTTTGGAAAGCTTGCGCCATCTTCCTTCTCACCTCTTCCTCAGCGTAATCGGTATCAGCCGCACCGAGGAAATGAGAGTGAGCAGTTTGGAGAGACGCGATTAATCGCGTCTGTACGTTAGGAGTTAAAGAGTTTTTTTCTTCTTTGACAATCGGCGGCGCTAATAATTCCTCAATCGGTCGATTTTCGAGATTTTGCCGTAAGAAAGAACTATTAGCTGTATTTTCCAACAACCGCCGAATTAAATACGCCATTCCAGGTAATAATTCACCGTAGGGACAGTAAACTCTGACTCGATAACCCCTGTCAACCAACGCCTTTGCAACTTTATCACCCATACCGTAGAGGACTTGCAATTCAAAGCGACGGCGAGGGACATTTAAACTTTCAGCTATGGCAATGGCGCGAGAGTGCGATCGCACATTATGGCTACCAATGGCAGAATACACATATTGATGATTTTCTAACAACAACTGAGTGATGGTTTCAAAGTTAACATCAGTTGCCGCTTTATCGTTGTAAACTGGCTGCGGCCAATGCTTCTGCGCTGCTTTGATGGTTTCTTGATCCCAATACGCGCCTTTTACCAAACGGATTGTCAGGGGATAACCACGTTCTTTCAACCAAGAAATTAGGTCATTGGTATCTTGTTCACTATCACGCAGATATGCTTGGATTGTCATGCCAATATCTGTGCGTTGCCGAAACTCTTCTTCTAGTAAGAGTTTTTTCAAGATGCTGAGAGTTATGTCTTTATAGGCATACTGTTCCATATCAAAATGCACAGCTGCGCCCAACTCTTTAGCACGACGTAAGAGAATCCGAATGCGATCGCTAACTCGCTCCTCACTACCTTTAGCATCTAATGGGTCAAATTGAGAATAAAACGCCGTTAATTTAACAGAAACCTGAACTTTTGGTATTGGTTCGCCATCAGCCTCATCAATAGCCGGTATAGCTGTCCAATTCTTCGATGCTTCCACCAACTGTTGCATTAATTCTAGATAGCGTTCTAGATAAGATTGCGCTTCGGCTTCGGTAATTACTGCTTCACCAAGTAAGTCGATGGTGAAAGCCATTTTTTCTTTTCGCAGTCGTTCAACTGTTTTGATGACTTGTTTAATATTTTCCCCAGAAATATATTTATGGGCAAGAGTTTCAACCGCTGTACCAACAGTTGTAGCAGCAACTTGTCCTGGCATCGAGTCGGGGTTAGCAAAGTTTAGCATTCCCTTCAAAGCTGCCGGTAATTCTACAGATTCATCTCCTAAATATTCTTGTAAATGTGAGGCAATTTCTGATTTACTGTGCAAAGCAGGTAGCGTATCTATAAAGCGAAATAGTTGCACCCGCAACCCAGGATTACTCATCGCCCAAGCTAGTAATTTATCATCCCAGCGCATTTGATCCCGCAGGGAAGAAAAAAACGAACGATTTTCCTGCGTTGCTGCGAGAAGTTGTTTAGCAATTTCTTGGGTTTTAGCTTCGTAGGCGCTTGTTTGTACTTGTAATACCACTGATAGTAAACTCCTTAATTAAGGCAAGGCTTTTTGTACAAAGCCTGTGTCTTCTATTTTGACGCTTTCATTTAGCTGTCACCATATTTAGTGGGGAGTAAAGAAGGGAATAGGTTACAGGGTACAGATTATTCCCTATAACCTCTCACCTGTCTCCTCTCCCCTAATCACAATGCCCAATTGAATAACAAATGTTATCCTTTTGTTGATCTATTTCTAACTTGATTGACAGATGTTGCAACACAAGAGATTAGCTCAGTCATACTAAGAGTGTGAATACTACATTTATGCCTACAGAAAACCTCACGCATATTTTATTTTCTAACTGGAAACACACACTCCAACTCTTTGGCGTTGACCAGATAGCGGCTGATAAAGCCTTTAATCCTTTGGTTGCAGCTTACTCTACCCCTAATCGCTACTACCATACACTGAAACACATTGATCACGTCCTCAGCACAATTCAGATTTTACAAGGCTACACCAACAACCTAGCTGCTGTTCAACTAGCTGCCTGGTTCCACGATGTAGTATATAACACTGAAGCTCAAGATAATGAAGAACGAAGTGCAGACTATGCTTTGGAATTGCTGAGTAATTTGGGTATTCCAGAAAGTACCATAGCTACTGTCACCCGTCTTATTCTGAACACTAAAGATCACCAAGCTGCGGTAGATGATTGTGATAGCCAAGTTTTACTTGATGCAGATTTAGCGATTTTGGCTACTAACCAAGTGCAGTATGGAGAATACACTCATGCCATTCGCCAGGAATATAGCTGGGTGTCAGAGGCAGAGTATATCACAGGTCGTCAGCAGGTTTTAGAACGATTTTTAAAGCGATCGCGTATCTACTTTACGCCTTTAATGTTAGAGTTCGCCGAACCATCTGCTCGTGGCAATATCCAGGGAGAAATTCACTCTTTGTTGTCTCGTTAGCTTTATCACTGTTAGTAGCATGAAATTTTTTCTATATGAATTAGGGGAGAGCGATTTCCCTCCAATTCTGGGAACTCTAAAAATGGCGGTTACTGACAAACATTACTACAATTTTGATGAGAACTCTTCAACAATCACCCTCACTTAGGGCAGTATTCCAACAAAAAATCGACACCAAAAAATCTACCAAACACCAAGAAATTCATGAAAGATTAGGTGATGGCTTTTTAGGTGGGTTGGGTTCATTCATGTTTGAATTTAACCAAGCAAGAAATAAATTCAAAGGCAATATGGGGGAATGGGGAGTATCACTACTTTTGCAATCTTTCCCCGATACATGGGTGATATTTAATAATGCTTTAATCCCCACTAGCTCAGGCTCTCTAACGGAAATAGACCATTTAATTATCGGTGAAAGTGGTGTTTTTTTAGTAGAGGTCAAAACCTGGAAAGGTTCATTTAGCGCTTATAAAGATAAATGGAAACGGCGTGAAGGTAACAATTGGGTAGCAGTTGACAATAGTCCCACTTCTCAAAGTATTTATCATCAAAAAATGTTTAGTCAGTGGATTACTTCATTAATGCCTAACCTTCCTAATGGGTTTGTTGCGGCTCCAGTAGTTTTCCCAATTGCTAAATGGATAGGAGCAAATGATTGCTCAGTTCCAGTTTTACAAGGTATCCCTGCACTGCTACAGATGATAAATAGTTCTCCTGATTGTTTAGCACCAATACAAGTACAGGCAATTACCCAAGCCGTTGAAAACTTGATACTGACTACAAACACTAAACCGATTCCTAAGCCTAAACCTGTTAAGCGCCAGAATCCTATAATTTGAGTTTATTAAGTGCGTGAGGGTTAGGCAGAAGGCTTGGCCATTGATGTGTACGGCGGCAATATGCCAATAGTCGCTGCCTTCTCCCTCTGGTATCACTTATAAATTTGTTGGAAATCCCTTAGTTAACGTCTGCCACCGCCACGATGAGGCACTTCAGTCTCGTGTAGCTTTCTTTTAGGTGCAAAGACTTCTTGATATTGCTGCTGCTGAATTTTTTCCTGTGCAAACTTGACACGGGTACGAACTCCGAGATCAACATCTGTATCGAAAATTTGCTGAAGTTGATTTGTAATGCGCGACGCTTGATCGGGTAAGGTGACTACTATGGCAATGGCTAGTGTTTCTAAACTCGTCACTACTGCATAGCGCACTACCCACTCTGGATCTTGAGAAATGAGTAATAGCGCCTCTAATACCTGAGTCTGAATAGATTCTAGTTTTTCAGGCGCTACTTGATGCCAGCGCAAAGTGCCTAATCCCCTGGCAGCGGCCCGCCGCACACTCAGGGAAAAATCGGTTTTTGCTGCCTCTAACAATGTATCCAGCGCCCGGACATCGCCAATTCCCGCTAAGGCACGAATAGCCCAGGCTCTAGCGCCGTAGTTGTAGTCATCAATGAGTTGCAATAGTGGCGGTACTGCAACTTCCCCGATCGCAATCAGTCCATCTACCGCCGCCACCGCCGCCCCTGGATTGTTGTAGCCCAAAGCTGCAATGAGAGTAGGAACAGCTTCCTCTATACCAGCTGCTGCTAACTCCTGAACTGCGTCTAATAAGCGATCCGAGGAATCTGCTTCTTCTACAGCACGGATCAATATTTGGGCAAGTTCACTGTTATTCATAATAATTTTTCATGTGTAATTAGTCGTCAGCCAATTGTAGCTTAAGTTATCAGTATTTGACATCATACATAAACCCCCTAGCCCTGATTTTGCAGTAGGGTTGGGGGTTTATGTGTGGTGAACATTTGGTTTAAAGGTATTAATGACAACTCATCATCTAGAATTTATGACTACAACAGCGAGTCCATCAAATGCATCACTTTAATCGCACCTTCTGACAAAATGCTTGGTGTTATGTGATTGACTTGATGTTCTAGTAATCCTTTCAGAGAAATTAGCTTTAGGCTATTTTCCGCAAGAGTCTGTGCGATCGCATCTGCTGCGGGTAGATACCCAATCGCTCCCAAATCTGCCAACACTGCCCGACGCAATTGCAATTTCTCACCCGCTAAAGCTTGTACCAACCGTTCTCCATAAACTGGTTCTTGGGTTAATTGATACATCGCTCGTGCAGCAGCATATTGCACCAATTCGATTGGATGCTCTAAAAATGGCTTTACTAAAGGGATGAACTCAGTTGCCCTCAAAGTTCCCAAGGCTTCTAAGAGGGCATCGTAGGGTTGAGATAAATCAGGCTGCTCTGATACAAGCTGCTCTCCCTGTAAACCTAGTCTTAATAGATTGATCAGGGCAGGAATGCAAACCGGATCGCCTAGCATTTCTAAGGATTGAACCGCTGCTTCGCGCACATAAAAATCTGAGCAGTCTAAACACACAATTAAAGGTAACACTGCTTGGCGATCGCCTAGTTTCCCTAAGGCCCTAGCTGCGTTCCGTCGCAGAGGATATCCGCCTTCTGGTGTTCTGTCGGCTTCATCCTCTAACGCTTTGATCAGTGCTGTAATCGCAGCTGCTTCACCTATGCGAAATCGGCCCAACCACCAAGCAGCATAAAACCGCAGACCTAAATCTGCACTTTCAAGATTAGCGATCGCTTGCTCTACTGTTAAAGATTCACCGTCGGCATTGTCACCTATTGGTGATAAATCTTCAATTTTCTGCGGACTGGGATTCATGAGAAGAATGATCGCTCTGTTCGCTATCTGTTTTAGCCTCAGCATTCAATGGCTGAATACTGACTATTCTGCCACCCAAGCGAGTAATTCGCTGCATTTCTTGATTCATCCGATTTTCAGGCACCGTGATAAACACGCTGCCACTAGAACGAATGGGATAGCCGACTTTTTCCGTTTCTTCGCTTTGGCGCAGACCAACTACTTCATAGCGGAAGGAGCGATTACTATTTCTACCACTAATTTGTCCAAGCATAAACCAACTCCAAATTTATAAATCGAAGTTGTCATTAGTCTTTTGTCTTTTGCCAATTACCAATGACTAATGACCAATGACTAATGACCATTGACACTAAAGCGGCTTCACACTGGCGATTTTACCACCTTGTTTTACCACTCTCTGGAAGTAACTAGATAGTTCTTCATAAGGTATAACTACAGCTTGATTGACACGGCGGGTGCTAGGATAGCCAGCTCCAAAAACGCCTGCTACTTCAACGCGGTAGAGTCTGCCTTCTTTGCCAAAAGTTCCTGCACCACCAAAGGTACTGTTGGGGGTAACGCCTTTTCCAGGAGCAACGTAGGAAAAACCTGAAGGGCCACCAGATGGAGGAACAACAACAGATGCACTATTACGACCTAGTTCGGCAGCAAGGCGAGAGGAATTGCCTTTGAGTTGGGAGGTATCGCTACTAGCATAGCCGCGATAAAGTTGGAATATCCGGCTAAATCCAACAGTTTTTTGACCTGTTTGAGTTGCAAAGCCGCGATAGAAAGGCACAATATTTTCACCAAAGCTACTTTGATACTCTGGCGAATCAATATAGGAATCAATGTCGGCTTCATATCCCTTGGTTTGATACAAGTCTAAGTGATAGACTACCTCAGACTCATCATAGGGAGCACGACCCAACAAATGTTTATAGTTCAGTTCAATGACGCGAGTTTGAAAACTGTTGTAGAAAAATTTGGTTTTGTACAGTTCTGATTTAGCTACTTGACGTACAAACTCTTGGACTGTAATTTTTCCATCGCGCAGAATAGATTCAGCACTTGTGAGGCGCTCAGATTTCATTAAGTAATCGTTGCCCAACAATTGACGATAGACGGCAGTAATTACTCTCTCTATATCTTCTTTAGTTGCATTTGGACGCAATTCTACAGGAGAGTTATCACTAAAAGCTTCTGTTCCCAGACGGGAAGCTGCTGTTGTAATAGCCATTGGTAATTTTCCTTTTGTAATTTAGTAATTGGTAAAAGTGAGGAGTTAGGTGTTAACAGCTGAGAGTTGGGGTATAGTTAGGAATTCAAAACTCATAACTTCTAACTTCTAACTCCTCACTCCTCACCGAACTCCTAACTCCTCACTTAATTCCCGATTCCCTATTTATACGGCAGTAATGCTAATAACCTTACTGCCCTTACGATTAAGCTGCTGCAATTTACTAGAAAGTTGCTCGTAGGGAACGAGTAACTCCGCAGTACCGCGCCGCACTACAGCTGAGTTTGGAGAAGCTGCTTGTAGTACTCTAATCCGGTATGTTTCTCCTCGACCACCTGTTGAGAGACCTGTTAAGGCTCCTGTAGAGACTGGGTAGATAGGTGAAGCCAGATTCTTAGCTACTTCCCAAGTTAGCCGTCCTTGTTTTTGCCCTTGAGCGCGATCGCTATTGGCATAACCCCGATACAGTTGGAATAGTCGGCTATAGCCAACATTTTTCTGCCCTACTTGGCTTTGAAAGCCACGATAGTATGGGACAATATTTTCGCCAAAGCTTTCTTGATATTCTTGCGAGTCTATGTATGAGTTAATCTCAGCTTCGTAACCTTGTGAGTTGTAAAGCTCAACGTGGTACGAAATTTCTGACTCATCTTCGGGGGCACGACCCAATAAATGCTTATAATTCAACTCGATAAATCGAATTTGCGAGTTTGAATGGAAAAACTTCTCCCGATATAGTTCCGACTGAGCAATGGCTAGCACAAACCCCCGAACTGAAATCACACCTTGCTGCAACAGTGATTCTGCACTGACAAGACGCTCTCCTTCCAGCAGGTATGAATTTCCCAAAACTTGACGGTAAGCTGCTCGGATGATCACTTGCACATCCGCTTCTGTTCTATCGGGACGTAGTTCTGCCAGTCCTGAGTTTTCAAAGGCTCCAATTCCTAGCCTTGTGGCTTGTCCCAAAGCTGCCATTTTTAAACCTCCTCAGTTTTAACTGCAAAACTGAAAACTTTTTAGAAAAATTTTTTCTAGTCTTTTAACAGTCTTTTGAAAATAAAACTGCCCAGAAAGGTAAACCAACTCCTAGCTATCTGCCAACAGAGCTTGTTTTCCTTTCCGGGCTAAATACACTCTATTAGCTTAGAGCGTTAATTGCGTAGTCGATGTAGGAATTAGCTTCTACAGCAGGGTCACCACTTAGACCGTGGTTAGCCTTGATGTACTTGAGAGCTTCAACGTACCAGCTGGGAGATAGATCGAAAGTGCGGTTGATTTCAGCCAAGCCAGAAATCAAGAAGTCATCCAAGGGGCCCGTACCACCGACAACTAAGGAATAGGTAACGATCCGCAGGTAGTAGCCGATGTCACGCGCACACTTTGCTTTACCAGTGCTGGTAGAAGCGAAGTTAGGACCTTGTTGTTGAGTTGTGTAGGGGAACTTGTTGTACACCGCTTGAGCAGCGCCTTCTGTCAAACGTTGAGCATTAGCAGACAAGCTTTTTGCTGCTTCTAAGCTAGCTGGAGCTTGACGGAAACGACCAAAAGCGGTTTGAATTTCTGTGCTGGAGAGAAAGCGACCTTGAGAATCTGCTGCTGCAACTGCTTCGGTAAGAGGTGTCTTCATGGGTTTAGTATCTCCCTATTTACAATTTTGTTGAAATTTGTTTTGTCTAACTGACAGTTGTCAGTCAATAGTCTCGAACGGGTTTAGCCTACTGCTGCGGCTGCACGATCAAAGTAGCTAGCAACTTCAGATGATATAGCGCTGCAATCGCCTCTAGTGATACCATTGGGGTCGTTAACAAGAGCCAAAGCTGCTTCCTTCATCTTTTGCACGCCAACTGCTACAGAAGCACCAGGAGTTCCTAGAGCCAAGTAGGTTTCGCGGAGACCGTTTAGACAACGATCATCTAACACACTTGCATCACCAGCAAAGATTGCATAGGTTACATAGCGTAAGATGATTTCCATGTCACGCAAGCAAGCAGCATTCCGACGGTTGGTGTAAGCGTTACCACCAGGAGCAATCAACTGAGGCTGTTCTGCGAACAGAGCGCGAGCTGCATTGGCAACAATTGCTGAGGAGTTGCTGGTAATCCGGTTTACGGTATCTGCACGCTTGTTGCCATCTTTAACTAGGGCAGCTAGGGCATCCAACTGAGCAGCGCTGAGATATTCACCGCGGGCATCAGCTTGGGTGATTACTTTTGCAAATGCATCTAAAACCATTGCCTTAAATCTCCTAATTTGCTTGCTGTAAGAATAATTGGACTCAAAACTGAATGGTTCAGCTTTTTTGATGTCAGCACTGCCTGACGAGTTACGAAAGGTTTAAAACAGACATCCACGGAATAAGTTTACGATCTCCAGGCTTTCAGATTAAAACTTTTGTTAAAAAACTTCAAACTTCTATGAACGACTGGAAAACCTGATTAAGATGTTGTTTTTTACTTCCAAGTTCTCTTTATACAATGCTGCCGCGTCATTATTTATTACAAATTATTGTTATGTTTGTTAATTTCATTTACATAAGTTTACATTTTCCTCTCTTTGCTCTTTTGACTTTTCTCCAGCCCAAAAGATGGGAGAATTTATTTCTGGAAATCCCTTTAAGAGTGCGTAGGCGTAGCCCACCTCAGGCATCGCACCCTTAAGTTGTGTAGTATTTGCTACTTTTTAGCTCCTGCCAAGGGCATGCCCTATATGTGCGGTTGCATTGCATCCATTGCAGCCGTGGGTTCATAGCGGTAGTGAAGAATATGCTCTATAGCCTCTGGCAAAATTTCAAATCGGTCTAACTGCTTTCAAATCATGCTCTTCAGCTAAGACCCAACATCGCTCAATCATATTCAAGCCAGGTGAATAGGCTAGTACCAAAATCTATTAGCCAATAATGACTTTCATAAATCGCAATGAACCAGATAATAATATTTAGAGGGTGCGTAGGCGTAGCCCCCCGCAGGCATCGCACCCTCTCAATATGTAGTATTTGCTACTTTTTAGCTTCTACCAAACACACTGCCAAGGGCACGCGCCATATTTTGCGGTTGCATTGCATCCATTGCGGCGGTGGGTTCGTAACCGCAGTGAACCATACAATCGGCACATTTGGGATTACCACTCTTCTGGCCGTATTGACTCCAGTCAGTTTGTGCCAGTAATTCCTTGAAAGTGGAGTAATAACCTTCGTTCAGCAGATAGCAAGGTTTTTGCCAACCAAGAACACTATAACTAGGGCTACCCCAAGGCGTGCATTCATAGTCCTTTTCACCAGTGAGAAAATCTAAGAACAGAGGATTGTGATTGAAGTTCCAGTTTTTTTCACCAGCTTTGTATGGAGCCAGAATTTCCCGAAAGAGGGCGCGTGTTTGTTCACGGTGGAGAAAATGATCTTGATCTGGTGCCCATTCGTAACTGTAGCCGGGAGAAATCATCATCCCGTCAGTATTTAGTGTTTCTAAAAAGTCGAAGAACTCTTGCATATCTTTGGGTTCAGTACCTTCAAAGATAGTGGTGTTAGTGGTGACACGAAAGCCTTTAGCTTTAGCGGCGCGAATGGCTTTGACAGCAATATCAAAAACACCTTTGCGATCGACACACTGATCATGCAACTCCCGCATCCCATCTAAATGCACACTAAAAGTCAGGTAAGGAGAAGGTTCAAACTTATCCAGGTTCTTTTCTAACAACAAACCATTGGTACACAAGTAAATATATTTCTTGCGCTCAATTAAGCCCCGGACAATCTCATCAATTTGGGGATGTAGCAGAGGTTCTCCCCCAGGAATTGAGACAACTGGTGCGCCGCACTCTTCCACTGCGGTAAAGCACTGTTCTGGGGTGAGATTTTGCTTTAAAATTTCCTTTGGATGTTGTATTTTACCACAACCAGTACAAGCGAGATTACACCGAAAAAGAGGTTCCAACATTAATACTAAAGGGAAGCGTTTACGTCCTTTCAAACGCTGAGTAACAAGATACTTCCCAATATCCATAGCTTGTTGTAGATTAACTGCCATTGTTGCGATCGCTCCTCTTTTAAATATAAAAACACCACTTTAGGGGCGCACATCTATGCACCCCTACATATTGCATCCACACGTGAATCGCTATATTTTTCATTGAACGTAACCCTGAGCAACAAACCAATCCACAGCATCTTTGAGTGCCGCTTTCAGCGGAGATTGGGGTAAACCCAACTCTCGTACAGCCTTGGCGGCATCGTAATACATAGGTTGTTTCGCCATCCGCACGCCATCTAATGGCACTGAAGGCAATTTTCCCAAGGGTGCGAGAATCTTTTCATCAACCCAAGCAACACTAAGGGGCAACCAAGCGGGTACTGTTCGTTGAGGGGCGCTTAGACCGGTGATATCGGCAAGTTGTTCGAGTAGTTCCTTGAGACTTAGGTTTTGATGACCTAAGATATAGCGGTCGCCTGATTTACCCCGTTGCAAAGCCAGTAAATGTCCCCATGCCGCATCCCGCACATCGATAAAATTCAAACCAGTATCTAAGTAAAAGGGCATTTGCCGTCGCAAAAACCGCAGGATTATATCACCTGTCGGGGTAGGTTTGATATCCAACGAGCCAATTGGGCTGCTGGGATTGACAATAACTACTTCCTGACCTGTAGCAACGGCTTGCATGGCTTCTTGTTCAGCGAGAAACTTGGACTTTTTGTAGTCACCCACCAACTTTTCTAAAGGACTCTGATGTGTTTCATCGACGACTTGACCAGATGATCCTACTCCAATTGCCGCTACTGAACTAGTATAAACGGTGCGCTCAATCCCAGCTTTGCGAGCTGCTGCCAACACATTGCGCGTACCCAAGACATTGTTATGGTGGAGTAACTCCCGGTCTGTTTGCCAGAGGGAATAATGGGCTGCCACATGAAATAGGTATTGACAACCTTCCATTTGTTGCCAGAGATTTGAATCATTCAAATCGCCTTTGACAATTTCCACCTCCAAACCGCGTAGATTCTCCAAATTGCTGCTTGAGCGTACCAGTGCTTTGACATCATATCTCTGTTGGAGTAACAACCGTACTAAGTGAGCACCAATAAAGCCCGTACCCCCCGTGACAAAGACTTGCATCAACTTCTCTCCCTCGTCTGAAATCGGGGAAACCAATCATCCAAAATGGCGTAGACTACCGGCACAACAATCAAGCTGAGGATAGTTGAAGTTATGAGTCCACCTGCGATCGCTACAGCCATAGGCGATCGCAATTCGGAACCAGCACCAAAGCCCAATGCGATCGGTAGCATCCCTAAGAGTGTAGAGGCAGTAGTCATCATAATTGGTCTGAGGCGCACTGGGCCAGCTTTGAGAATCGCCTCTGTGCGGTCTAAGCCAGATTTGCGGAGTTGGTTGATGTAATCTACCAGTAAGATGGCATTTTTGTTTGCTAGTCCCAACAAAAACACAAAGCCAATCAGCGAGATCATGCCAAAGTCACTCTTGGTGAAGAGTAAAGCCAACATGGCACCGACAATTGACAAGGGCAAAGAAACACCTATTACTACTGGGTCTATCCAGCTTTTGAACAGCAAAATCAGTACTACGACAATGCACAATGCTGATAAAAGTAAAGTAGTACCAAAACTACTAAATACTTCACCTTGGCGGGCAGAATCTCCTCCCAAGTCTAAAGTTACACCAGCAGGTAACACTGCTTTTGCTTCTGCTACTAATTGGTCGGTGGCACTACCCAAGGACAAATCCTTGCCCAGATTGGCACTAATATAGGCAACTCTTTGATTGTTGAGCCGCTCAATTTGAAAAACTGTGCCCTGCGGGTTTGTTTCACTTGTCACAGTGACATCAGCAAATCCCGGTAGTTTTTCGATGCGCTCTTTAATTGCCTTGGCAGCTTTGCTGAGGCTTTGGAGGTTATCGCCTCGTAGTGATGCCTGTAAAGGTTTTTGTCCACCAGTATCAACAAATTGAATATCTTCTACGCTGGTACTCACACCAGGAAGATTAGGCAAAGACGAGCGTAATTGGTCTTGTATTTCCGCAGTCTTGATGTTACGGTCTTCCTTCAGCTTCACATAAAGCGTACCTTTGTTTGGCTCACCTTCACGAGAACCAACAGTAGTAAACACCGTTTCTACTACTGGAGATTTTCTCACCACATCTTCTAGTTTCTTGGCAACCTCTAGAGAATCATTCAAAGGATTGGGGATAGGGAATTGGGATGCGGCAGATAAGGAAGAAATTCCCCCTTGTCCCCCTTGTCCTCCTTGTCCCCCTTGTCCTCCTTGCCCCTGCAAAAATTGCTCAGGGATTTTTGGCAAGGGTGCGGTGTAAGTAATATTGAACTCGCCGCGATCTAATTTAGGAATAAACCCTTTGGGAATGAGTAGACTCAGTGCCATACCTGCAACAAAGCTAAGTATGGCTAATGCGATAACTGTTTTGCGGTGGTTTAAAGACCAGTGGAGTAAATTTCTGTAATATTGGGTAAAATTCAGCCAGGTGTTTGCTTCCTGGCGGCGCGGAGTTGAAGTAGCAGGTTTTAGCCAGAAAGTGGCTAAGGCTGGTGACAATGTACGGGCGACCAGCGTCGAAGCAATCATGGCTGCTGAAACCGTAATTCCGAACGGCTTGAAGAACTGCCCGATTACTCCACCCATCAAACCAATGGGTAAAAAAACCGCTACTGCTGTAGCAGTGGTGGCGATGACTGTTAAGCCAATTTCATCTGTTGCTGAAAAGGCGGCTTGGCGAGGAGTTTCCCCTTCTTCGATGTGCCGCATGATGTTTTCGACATCGATGATCGCATCATCGATTACACTGCCAATCACTAAGGCCAAAGCCAGCAACGTAATCGTTTCTAGGTTGAAACCAAAAATTGCCATGACAATAAACGTCGCCAACAAAGATGTTGGAATCGCCAAGGCAGAGATGAAAGTTGCCCGCCAATTCCATAAAAAAGGAAAAATTACTACGATAGACAACAAGACTGCTTCCATCAGCGCATCGATTGTTGACTGGGTAGCTTGGCGGATATATTCTGCTTGGGTAGCAGCTAAAGTGAGGTTGACATTCTTGAGGGTAGAGCGTAGCCTTTGGACTTCTTTCTCAACCCGACTGACTACTTCTAAGGTGTTAGCGCTACCGCGTTTGATTACCTGAAATGCTAGTGCATCTTGCCCGTTAAACCTGACTAATGTTGCCCCTGATTGGGGGACAGATGCACTGGCATTAGCTGGATTTAGGGGAGGAGTTGCAGTAGCACCACCCAACAGTGAGACTTTCAGGACTCCTGGTAATTTAGCGATCGCACTTACAATCTCGTCTTGCGCCAACTTTGTCAAATCTGTGAGATTCCGGGTGGGACTCTCAATGGCATAGCTAATGGCGGCTGACTCATTTAAATTCAGGGGAATAATTTTAGAAGTCGCTCCCTGAGGCAAAGTCAACTGCTTGAGGGCAGCTTCAACTTCTTTGGTCGATGTTTCTAAATTCGTCCCAACGGCAAAAGAAAGGGCAACGGCTGTTTGACTTGGATAAGTGGATGAGCGCATATTCTCCAGTCCTTCTAGGGAGCGGAGGCGTTCTTCCAAGGGTTCGGTGAGTTTTGCCTCTGTATCCAGAGCAGTTTTCAGAGGGGCTGTAGCATTTACAACCACTACTGGAAATGTAATATCTGGAAACAAAGCATACTTGAGAGAACTGAAAGCCAGAATACCAGCTACCGTTACGGCAATCCAAAAACTCACCGTCAGCCACGAAAATTGAATCGCCAATTTGGAAATATTGAAGAGTTCTCGTGCGGATTTTGAGCGATGAAGCTTTACCATCTTGGAAAATTATCGTGTGGGTGACACAATTATTTAGTCATGCTACAGCAATCACCTTCGGTTTGCGAGTTTTAAGCACCAGAAAACGGCAATATTACTTATTGTTACTCAGATGTGGCAAAATTTTTAATACAGAATTGAACTTTAGAAATGAAACTTGGTTCTGTCGAGCATAAGGAATTATTCTGTCGGAGCTTTACAAACTGCGTAGGCGTAGCCCGTCGTAGACATCACTCTCCAAGGTACAGAAGAATTAAGCCACGCTCGCCTATTTATACCCAAACGCAAACTTGAAACTGTCGAGAGGGCTAGTGTCTAATTTTTTGCCCATCAACACAATTCTGGTGCCTCAGGGAGCAGAACATAAAGCTGTGTGTCGCGGATTAAGCGGCGTTAGTGGTTCCATCCCAACAGTAGTAGCTATACCTGTTGGGATGAAGCCTTTACTCAAATACCTCCAACAATCCCAAGGAAATGGACAATTTCTGGCTCCAAAATCCAGAGTGCTGATTATGGGTGTATGTGGCAGCTTGAGCGATCGCTATGCAGTTGGTGATATTGTGCTGTATCAAGATTGTGTTTATCAGGGGAAGCAGCAAGAATGCGATCGCACTTTCACAGATCAATTGCACTCTTCTATACCAGGAAATATATCATTTGTCAAGTCACTGACAAGCGATCGCGTGATTTGGTCTGCTGCCGAAAAACACCGTTTAGGTGAGACTTTGGCGGCTGATGTTGTTGATATGGAAGGATTTACCGCCCTAGAGTTTTTCAATACAGCCGGGGTGGACGTGGCAATGCTGCGAGTAGTTTGTGACGATTGTCAGCACGATATCCCCGATCTCACAGCAGCAATTAACTCTGATGGTTCCCTAAACCCTTTTCCTTTAGCGATGGGAATGCTTCGACAACCCCTTGCTGCTACTCGGTTGATTCGAGGTTCATTAACAGCATTAAAGGTGTTAGAAGAAGTTACAAATACGCTCTTTTCTGGCTAGAGGTTGAATTGACATTCCCCTGGCTGAATAAATTAACAGCTAAAACAAAACGTTACTGGAGGCTAAAGGCTCTAAAATAGCTTTCATTTCCCCTCTTCCAGGATTAATGTAGACTCAGCTGTACGCCCAAATTCTTCTGGTGCATATTGCAGGTGAACTTCAGCACCAGGCCAAGAAAATGTACCAGGGGTGACAGAACGGACTAAGTAATGGAGGCTATAAACTCCTGGTTCCAGGTGGTCGGCGTAGGCGATAATGCGATCGCGGTAGATATTCCTAAAGCCAAGTTCCCAGCTATCGGCTTTTGCTTGTAATGCAGCTGTGGTAGTTTGAAAACTTGCATCCACCGCCTCAAAACCTGATGGTAGCGGATCTTTAATCACCACATGATCCACAGGATGATCGGCGATGATTTCTAAACCAATATCAAACACTTGTCCAGAAGCTAAAGTCAAGGGTTTATCAAAAGCGTAAAGTCCTGTTTTTTGCAGAAATTTCGCTTCATTTAATTTGCTAATTTCTCGTATTACCCGTAAACCGTTAAACCTACCTGGTTGATTTCCCTGCAAGCGATAATTATAAGCAACCAGATAGTGTAAAGTGCCATTACCTGATTTTTGCAGCATTAAATCATGACGACCACGAGGTAATTTATTCATTGGCACATTTAGCTTTAAGCTAGGATTTTGATAGCCATTAAACCTATTTTCTCCTAACTTATTACCAGCTAATTGCACTGTGGCAACAAAATTAGGTGGTGTGGGTTGCAGTTGGCTATATTCTACCAAAGCTGTTAATGCTTGGGCATTGTTATAGTTAGTTTGCCATGTGCCATTCCGTCGCAGTGCGATAAGACTTTGGAATAACTTATCTATCACTTCAGATTTACTTTGTTTAGCAATAAATAATCGTAAAGCTTGCGCTTGCGCGGTAGTCGATGAACTCATCCATCCCCAACTACGGGGTAAACTTACAACTGCTGTGCGACCAGTTTCATATATATTCTGTTGCAGCTTGTTCACTAATTGTTGAGATTCGTCTTGCCATTCTGGGAATTGAGATAAGTATCGCGCCAATTTAATTTGAGTTACTATATCAAAATTATTGCGCTGTTCATAAATATCTGCTAGGAAAGTATTGCGTTTTTCACCCAGTTCTGATAAAGCAATTAAAGCATTAAGTTGCAGTTGCCTTTTACATAGTAGTTGTTTGCAAAACTCGTATTCTCCAGGGTTCGCCAGAACTTTTTGCAGATAAGTTTTGAGGCGAGACAGTATTGCAGAATCGACTAAATTAGGGAACGCCTGACTGGCTTTTACCAAAGATTCACCTGCATAGGAAGAAACCCAAGGGTCGGATTTTTGTTGTCCGGGAAAAGCAGCAAAACCACCATCAGCTATTTGGAGTTTTTGTAATGTTTCAAGGGCTTGTTTCGCCTGTTGGCTAGGATTAAATTCTGCAAATGTCTGACCATATTTTTGGGCAATAGTTTGCAGATTGGCAGCAATGATTAACTGACTTGCAGCAGGTTCTGTGAAAGGTAAATCATCATCTTCCAAAACCTGCTTTGCTGGTGCTTGAATCTCCGGTATCAAAGTACTCGCCAGCTGAATATCTAAACCTCCCGCATCAGGGAAGGTATTTTTGTCAACATTCAGGGGAATCTTCACCTGTTTTTCAGTGACACCAGTTTCAACGACTTGTTCGGTAATTTCCAGTGACTTAATTTCCAAAGGTACTTCAAAAGCATCTGCGGCTGTACCATTTAGCTGAGTCGTAAAGCGAACTTTACCAACTCCCACATTATCTGCCACCATTGGAAAGCGATAAGCATGAGTAGCAGATTCAGCTTTGGTTTGCAAAGCAGTAGTTGTGGGGTTTTTCTCGGCAAACTTCACAGTACCGCTAAGTTCGCCATTAATTGAGAGATTTCCTGTATTCCCAGTATTGTTAGTTACGGATAAGCCAGCGAGGATGCGATCGCCAGGACGGGCAAACTGTGGCAAGATGGCATTAGTTAGCAGTGGTTTTGTGGTGATAAACGTCGCGTCTCCATTCCCAAAACGCAGATTTCCATCAGTGGCGACAGCCATCACCCGCCATGTAGTTAAGTTATCCGGGAGTTTAAAGGTTATCTGTGCATTACCGTTAACATCAGTAAGAACAGAACCGTTGTAGTAAGCTAAGGCTTGAAAATCTGTGCGAGTGCGAGTATTTGCTGCACCAGTTGAGAAACCACCGCCATAACCCCAACCTTTGGGTTTAGCTACATCTTGTGGTTGTAAAATTACATCTGGTCGATTATCGCTAAAGCGGGTAGATATTGGCTGTTCTGCATAAACTGTATCCACCAAATCTGGCGGACGATAGCCAGAAAGTTGTAACACAGCCTCATTTACCACCATGACTGTAAACTGTCCTTGGGTGGGATTTCCTTGATTGTCCTTTAGTTCTAGCTGTACTGTTTCTTCTGCACCAGGTTCTAATGATGCTTGCACTGGCTTAACTTGCAGTTTTAAATACTTCTCCTCCAAGTTAACTTTAAAAGGTGTAAAACCAATTTTGACCAAGTTATCTAAACTTCCTGGTTCCACTTGGCTTATGGGTTTACCTTGTCTGACTAATACAGCTTCAATGGCTGCATTTGGCAGCATTTCTGGCGTAACTTGAAACTGAATTTGTGGTGCGCCTCCCTGAACTTTGGTAATCTGTTGATAAAGGGGTTTGTCTTTAATTACAGCAAAGTACAATTCTGCATCTGCATAGGGAGATTGAATTAGTGCAGTAGCAGTTTCACCCGGTTTGAACTCTTTTTTATCTAATTTAACTTCTAAGACATTTTGTTCTCTAGAACCCCAAAATACTGAATTTCCTCCAGTTGCCCAAATTTGTAAATCTGTGGCACTTAATTCGCTTTTAGCATCGCTAAAATTAACTCTAATCCTGTATGAACCAGATTCAGGCGCTGTTAAGTTTACCGATTGCAAATTGCTAGCAGATGTAATTTCTGCTTGTCCCACTGTTTTATATTCAACTTGATTTTTTGCGGTTCGGCTACCTTCCACCAACTGCGTAACGCTGCTGTATTTTATCTGTTGTAATTCCAGGCGCACCCGTTGACCTGTGATCGTTTTTCCTGTAGGGTCAGTAACAATCACTTCAATGGGAAAAGCCTTCCCAGCATCAGCGATAAAATTACTTTTTAACCCGATAAGGCGATTACTTGGTAGGGCTGTAAAAGTTTTGGAATTCGCTACAGATAAATTAGAAACATCTGCAACTTGTACATCTACCCGGTAAGTCATCGGATATGGTAAATCATTTGCCACAGTTACCGTTTGGCTACTTTTACCATTAGTATCCAACTGGGCATTAGTTTGCAATACATCGCTAGATATGGTGGGAGTTTCCTCCGGCCATAACCATTGCCGACCAAAAGCAAATTCCTCCCAACCTTTAGGGATAAAATTAGATTGTTGGCGAGTGACAAAATATTTTGCTTCTCCACCTTCTACAGGCGCACCAAACAAATAATTGCTTGTGGCATTAATATCAACTTTCTCGTCAATAAGAGCAAATTCTTTATCTAAGTTAAGTTCGACTTTAAAGTTGGGTGGCTTAAACTCAGCTACCCGAAATTCTCCAGAAATTTCTTGCCCATTCTTCCCCTTAGCCTGGATTGTATAATAGCCTAAGCGCTGAGTAGTTTTGATTGGCACTTCCAGAGAAAACGTACCAAATTCATTTGTAGTTTGCGTACCTAAGTTAGTTTTTTGTCCATCAGGATTTACCAGAGTTAATTGGTAAACAGCATTTTTATCTTGCTGGATTGTGCCATTTTGTAAGAAGTCAACAAAACCAGTAAACCAAGCTTTTTCGCCTGGTTGATACAACTGTCTATCTGAAAAAATTACCCCGCGTGATTCTGGCTTACCATCTTGCCAACCTGCATCAATCCCATATCCATATACGCCGCTATATTCCTCAGTTCTGGTAAATGCCCAGTCTTGATTTTCACGGGCAATTACTAATAATTGTGGTGATTTACTATAACTTTCATTCCCAGAATAACATTGCTGTAATTCTTCACTATTAATTTTAAAAGTACCATTTTCATCAGTTTTACCCGTTGCACAAGGTACAGGTTCCGGGCGAGATTTTGCCTGTAATTTTGATTGATAAATTTCAATAGCGCTATTTTTAACTGGCGAACCATCTGTAAGATGATTGACGCGAATTAACCCTGACTCAGGAAACCACTGAGTAAATACGCCTAAATTTGTCAATTCAACCATGCCATAAGTCGTAGGTTCTCGCCATAGTTCCTTACCATTCTCCTGATATTTATTAGTGCGGGCTTGCACTCCGTAAGCTAACATTCCCGTAGCTGCACTTATTTTTTCCCGCAGGGGAACAGCAACGTCAACAGATTGATTTTTCTTACCTGATACGTTAAAACTTTGCCAATTAGAAGGTTTTGGTAATAAATCATTACCATAATTAAAATAAACCAAATCTGTTGGTTGGACTACTCGATAAGCTGCTTTGTATTTTGATTCTGGTAGGTTTACCGTACTAATATTTAACTGTAAATCTTTACCTGTGGGGAAAATATTCAAATCTGATGGTACCCAGATATCCCCAGCTAAATCTCCAGTATCATATTTAAGCGTGATAGGTTTACCCAAAGTTTGCCCAAACTTATCTTTGAGATTAGCACCGATAATAATTGTATAAGTCTTGGCAGGTTCTAGCGCATAAGGATTGATGCCAACAATTTTATCTTCATCGTTTACTTGCAGAATTCTCGAAATGTCTTTTGGTGCCGGATTAATTTTAATATTTTCTTTAGCAGAATCTGCCACTAAGACGTTATTAAATTCTAACTGAGGGCTGCCTTTAAGAAATCTTCCAAAAGTTCCACCTGCATCTGGCTGTCCGTAAAAGTTAATTTTCTGAAATGCTAAAGGCGAATAAGTTGCTAACTTACTGGTAAATTCTTTCTCTGTAGGGAGATTGCCATAAGCAGGAAGGATTCCGGGAGAAAATACTAGGCGATAAGGGGTTGCTTTTTCGAGATTTTGCTGTGGGATGAGGTTATAAATCCAATTGCGTGCTGAAGGATCAATTTTTTCTAAAGGATCTTCATTCTCTTCTAATGGTTTTTCTTCTTTATTTAATTCAACTTTAAAACCTATACCCTTATTTTTACCTTCAGGAATTAACTGTAAATGCTCTTGAATAGAAGCTAAATCTAATTCTACATTGGAAGTAAACTGTAACTTTTGTTTTAAATCAATTGGTTCAACATCAGCCTTTTCAATGGGATTCACACCGGGTAAATTAGTCAGTTTGATAGATGCTGTATTGAAAGTCCAAGGTAAATCTTTGTCTAGGCGATGATTTTTTAAATCGGCTAAACCTGCTTTGAGAGTGACTTGAAATCTTGTCGCTATTGGCAAGGCTTTCTCTGCTTGAAAACCCACCATGCGCGGTGTCAAAAAGCGAAATTGGCCGGGTAAAGGCGGCCAAAGTACAAATTTTTGCAATATTTTTTGCTGTTCTGGACTGTCTAGGCTTTCAACTGGTATTAAAGCTTCTTTAAAGCGAATGCGGATTTGGTTAAGAGGTTTCGCATCCCCAATAGGACTAATTTGTTCAATCCAGTCTGGTAATTTTGGCGGTGTGAGTGGGGAAACTGCTGGTAGTTGTTCTTTACTTGAGTTGATACCAAAAAAATTACATCCTGCCATCCCTAGCATAAATGTAAAGATGAGAAAATACTGGATTATTCTCTTCCGGCTCGAAGAATGACTAATTTTTTTTAACGTAGACGCTTCTCTACGAGACGCTACGCGAACGGCTTGCCGCAGGCTACCACAAAATACACCAACTACGCCAAGGAAGAAATTGATAATTTTATGGTGGAAACGGATTAAAATTTTGATAATCATATTTTTATTAATTTAAAATAAAAAAATATCGCAAACAAAAGTCTGCAACTCTTGTTGAGGGCACGCTATCACTAGTGATTTATATCCAATGTTTGGATGTCTCGTATGTTTATTTACATAGATAACTAATCCAGTGTTATTGTTCCAAAAATGACTACAATTCTTAACGATGAAGAAGTATTTAACTTCTGCAAATATTAATTTATATCTGCTAGGTTATGACAAATGAATTATTAAGGATATGACATATTTACTGATGTAGATGTAATAGCATGGTCAAAATTAAGATAGGTTTTATTGGGCAGGGATTTCCTGATGAAAATAATTTCACGATCGCTAACCAAAATTAAGCATAGTAAAGTTATCCTAGCTGGGCTGCTAATATGCCTAGTGGTACGCTTGCTACCCTATTTTGCTCCCATTCGGGCCGCAGACATTGCCCAAAATCAGTTAGCAATGCAATTTAGCGATCGCAATGGTTTACCATTAGGAACATTGCTCACCCGTGACCAAGAGCACACATCAGTAGTACCACTAAATCAGGTTTCGCCCCAGTTTATCCATGCTATTTTAGCCGCCGAAGA
Organism: Nostoc foliaceum FACHB-393; assembly: GCF_014698505.1. GTDB lineage: Bacteria > Cyanobacteriota > Cyanobacteriia > Cyanobacteriales > Nostocaceae > Nostoc > Nostoc foliaceum_A. The sequence goes on from NZ_JACJTD010000002.1 coordinate 101,065, forward strand.
TGCTAGCTTTTACCATCACGGGGCGTTGGATATGAAGGCTGTTATCCGCGCCAGCAAAGAAGCCATCCACGCCAAAAGAATTGTTTCCGGTGCTTCCACAATTACTATGCAGTTGGCGCGGATGTTAGATCCCGTCCCGCGTACTCTGTCAGGTAAAATGCAAGAGATTTGGCTATCTTGGCGGTTAGTAGCAGGGATGAATAAAGATGAAATCCTCTCTGCATACATCAATCGGTTGCCAATGGGAGGCAATATATATGGTGTGGAAGCAGCCGCGCAGACTTATTTTTCCATCCCAGCTAGTGAATTGAATCTTGCTCAAGCTAGTTTGTTAGCTGCTATTCCCAATAATCCCACATACTTTAACCCTTATCAGCATTGGGAACGGCTGAAGCAGCGGCAAAAATATGTCCTCAATCGGATGGTACAGGAAAAGTATATTAGTGGTGCGAACGCAGCCCGAACATCCGCTGAAAAGGTTGTGTTTCAGTCTAGCCAACGGGGAATTATCGCCGCGCCACACTTTTTATTTTGGTTAGCCAATCAGATCCCCCCAACCCCCCTTGATAAGGGGGGCTTAATCCCCCCCTTTTTAAGGGGGGTTAGGGGGGATCAATCCGTTATCCGCACGACTATAAATCTTCCTTTACAGCAGTTTGTCGAAGCACAGGTGCAGCAGGTAATTTCTTCTCTGGCCGCCAATAATGTCCATGATGCATCTGCATTGGTGATTGACAACCGCACCGGCGAAGTTTTGGCTTATGTCGGTTCACCTAATTATTTTAATGAAGCCAAACTGGGACGCAATGATGGAGTACAGGCGCTACGTCAACCAGGATCTACTCTTAAGCCTTTTGTATATGAATTAGCTTTAGAGAAAGGTTTAATTCGCCCAAATACTATTTTGGCAGATGTACCCGCCCATTACGCCATTCCCGGCGCAAAACTTTATAGCCCAACAGATTATACCGAAAGCTTCCTTGGCCCTGTGCGGGTGCGAATCGCTTTAGCAAATTCTTTAAATGTACCAGCAGTGCGGGTGTTAGAAAAGGTAGGTGTGCAGACTTTCCTCGAACGTCTGCATCAATTGGGCTTTGAACACCTTAATCAAACCCCAGAACATTACGGTTTAGGGTTAACTCTCGGTAGTGGCGAAGTTAGTTTATGGGAATTAGCTAGAGCTTATGTTACTATGGCGCAGCTCGGAGAAGCTACGCCGCTAGTAAGCACATTTTCCGATTCCCCAATCCAAAATCCTTTGACTGAGCGCTCATACCAAAGTCCTAAATCTAAAATTCCAAATTCGACGACAATATGGCAATTAATAACTAATATGCTCAGTGACAGCCATGCTCGTGCAACAGCATTTGGTGTAGACTCAGTGCTAAATTTACCTTTCCCGGTTGCTGTTAAAACTGGCACTTCTTCCAATTTTCGGGATACTTGGACGGTGGGCTTCACCACAGATTACACCGTCGCTACCTGGGTAGGCAATTTCAACGGCGAACCGATGCGCCAAGTTTCAGGCGTTACAGGGGCTGCTCCCTTGTGGAATCGGATTATGTTACATCTGCACGAACATCAAGAACCAGCAGGTTTTCCACCTCCAGAAGGTTTAGTGCAATTACCTATTTGTGCTATTTCGGGGTTACGCCCAACATCAGAATGTACCTCAGTGGTGCAGGAATATTTCTATCCAGAAGATAAGATTGCCTACCAAAGTCAAAATCAATTCACTTTGCCACCAGAGTATGATGAGTGGTTAGCAAAACAACAGCAATCGAGTCTTGTTTCTACCAATTTGAGAATTTTATCTCCGCATCATGGCGATTTATTCTTACTATATCCAGGTGAAGAAGCGAAGCAAAAACTCGAATTTAAGCTAGCGGGAAATAAATCTGCGCCTGTAGAGTGGTGGCTAAATGGTGAAAAGCTAAATACACAGTCAGCTAATTCTTTATTTTGGTATCTGCGTCCTGGTAAGTGGACTTTGGAAGCGAGAAGCGGTGAAATGAGCGACAAAGTAAGTTTTCAGGTAGAGTTAGCTACTATTAAACCCACACGTCGAGGTTTTTCTATTAGTAATTCTTAGGGAGGCAGCCAGATTAAATTATAAAAAATTTAAGGGACGACTCTTACAGGTGAAGTCGTCCCTCCCAATTTATAAAAGTGAGATATTTCCTATCTGCTTACTCTGGAAGGTTCAACCCACTCATCCCAAGAGCTATCGTAGCCATCATAAGTAATTTTATAAAGATTGTTACTAACTTCTAAAACCTGCCCTTGATACCATTTTCCTTTCCACAAGATTCTAACTGAATCTCCAACTTGAAATGATACCCGGAAGCGTGCAGCATCAACCCATTCATTCCAGGAACTATCATAACCATCGTAAGTAATATAGCAATTATCATCATTAACCTTAAGTACCGTTGCCGGATACCATGCTTCCTTCCAAAGAACCTCAGCCTTTTGTCCCACAGAACAGGATGAGGCAGCAAAAGCACTGGGGATTAATGTTCCTATCCAGGTTGCCATAAAGATGGTACCAAACAATACTTTGTTTTTCATCGTTTTTTCTTTTCTATCCTCAAACAGTAAAACCGAATTTTGATTATGATTTCTGAAAATCTAATTCAAAATTTGTAATTAGCTGTTACTATTTTTATGGAATTAAATTAGCGATCGCCTCAGCATAAATTATGAATTTTTACCGCTAATTATGAAGATACTGCCGAAAGATAACGCATTTCAAATTAACAGTAGTTATCGACTTTACTTAATTGAAAGGGTAATATAAATTCTCAATGAAGATGCATTTAATATTTATGAAATGTAGATGTATGGAGGCAGCAGCTTGCCGCAGATTACCGCAAAATACGCAAAAAAAGAGATCAGTAAAGGAATTACTTCTTAAATGCAACTTTCGATAAAATTTATACAAGAACTTTGAATCACCTCTTTGAGAAATAGAGATATTAAGGGATGCCTACACAACTTGGTATTTTTGTGATACACTTGTACTATAAAATAATATCCGGTGAGTATGCAACGCGAAGTTTACCAGGCGATGCCCAAACTTTGTAGTAAATGAACGCCATAGTAGCTAGTTAGTGAATGCAATCATGAACACACAATATTTGTGTGATATAAGCCAAATTTAACATTTTGGCATCAATTTATTGTGTGTTTTTCTTTCAATTTTGCACGGTTGTAATAGCTTATTTTGAAAGAGTAATAAACCTCAGTAACCGTGGATTTAAAAGATTCTTGATCTTTGTATGGAAGGTAGCAATATGACGAATAATAAAATTTCTCTGGTAGAACTAATCCAAATTTTTGCACAATACCGCAAAAATATTATCGTCAATATCAAACACCTACAAGAACATTATCAAAGGACAGGGATCAAGCGCATCCAAGGTGTTAGAAACGAAAATGGAGAACTGCTTCAGCCTTGGTTGCGGACAGAAAATATAGATAATGCTGAGTATGTTGGTATGGGCGAGTTTCAGTTTAATCGGAATACTGCTACTATCAATATGCTTATCAAACGTAAAGTCAAACTTGCCAAATTTGAAGACCAAACCCCCACTATTGAGGTAGCAGGTTTGCTAGTAAATGACCTTAATAGCTTTAATAATTACACGATTGTCAGTGACGGCAAAATAAACGTCAAGTCCTTACAAATCAAAATCAGTAGTAAAAAAGCCTTTGAATCACTCAAAGAAAAAGGTGTGTTAGATGCAGAAGAATTTGACTTCCGTGCTGAACATACAATTCAGTTAGATAACTTGCCTCTTGTAGCTACTAATAGTCGTTACAGCAGCATTGATGGACTATTCAATGAACTCGCAGAAATTAAAGTACTTACTAGTATTATTTCTGCTCATTTGAAAAAGGAGTCAGATGTATTTGTAGCAGGACAGTTAGAGGAGTTTAAAAAGCACTATCTGTCCAAAAATGTTTACATCAACTTCCCTACAACTAATGAATACACAGACATCCATGAAGCTCTAGTTAATGGTACCCTTGACTCAAGATTGAGCTATAAAATTGATATCGGTAGTCAAGATATTCTTAACCTGAGTAAGTTTCATTCTGCTAACAAGTTTTTGAATAGAATGTATCGCTTTTATGACAAAGAGACTGGAGAAATTATCATTAAGCCGAGTTTTGCGATCGCAGTGAATGAGAATCTCGCTTTTAGGCACAGGCGGCTATCATCACGCACCAAAATTACGAAAGTTGACGAGTTTATGAAACCAATTTTTGATGATTTTCTTGGGCTTGAGCAAAATGGTATAGTCGTAAGTATTCTTAAGAAAGTTGGTGCTGATAGTTTGGCGCAGTTATTGCAAGATAAACAAGCTGGTAAGCAGATCAGTAAAGAGGAAATGGTTGCAGCTTTAACGGCAGCGAATACCAAGTTAGAACAATATGTAGAAAATATTTACCAAGATAAGATTTCTCCTTTGGTATTTTACATTGGTTGTACTGGAGTATTGCCACAACAAATGGGAGCAAAAGCCATGACTGCTGAAGAAGCTGCTGCTAAATACCCAAATTTACAATTTTCTAAAGATGAGCAAGAAGGTACTTTTTTTGTAGTTGGTGATAGTATTATCAGCATTTATGCCAAGACTGAATATTATAGCAAAAAGGTGGCTATCCTAAATCATTCGTGATCGACAAGACCCCCCAATACTGCTCGGTTAAGGTTTTTTGATGAAAATTTGAGTTCACAAAGACAGACGCGATAAATCATCACAAAGACGCGATAAATCGCCGTCTCTACAATAATCAGTCGTTTCGTAGAGACGGCAATTCATCGCGCCTCTTGCCTTAACCGAACAGTATTGCATGGCTTTCAATTTTCACAAATAAATAAAATAGGATTACTATATAAATAATCTATTTTTGTTTAAGAAGCTGCTGATTCTCCCCCAAGCGCCGATTGGATAACTAAATGAGCAATCTCACTAAGTCCCGTCCCAAATTCTGGAATTATAAATAGAAGCATCATTGCAAAAATTCCGAATTGGTTATATTGCAGTGGCTTTAGCTGAGGAAAAATTTCACTGAAAACATGAAAACCATCCAGTGGTGGAATTGGTAGCAGATTAAACAGAAATAAGGTCAAATTTATCCGAGCCGCTAAGTAAAGAAATTCTCCACTCAAAAGTCCTGAGAGACTCGGATTAGAGAGAAATTTAAGCATCAAAATAAATAGAATGCCTAAAGCCAGATTTGATAATGGCCCAGCTACGGATACCAAAATATTGCCTAGCTTGGGAGAGCGAAACTTAGATGGGTTGACGGGCATTTGTCCCCAAGCTATACCCATGAGACAGAGAAAGATGATTGATTCCTTACCCATGTGAACTACAGGATTAAGTGTGAGATGACCAGTTTTTTGTGGAGTGTTATCTCCCTGACTCATCGCAGCCCAGCCGTGAGCAAGTTCATGCAAAGTGATGGAGAATATGACAATTACAACGATTCTGAAAAAATGAATCGGCTCTGTGATGAGTGTTTGGATAAACATATATTCTGGCTTGTGGTATGGTTAAAACTGAAATCCGCACTTTCCAAAGACACGCACGAAAAAGTTACCCAATTTAAGAACTGCAAACCTTGAGAATCAAGGTTGCTCACCAATAAATTAGGTAAGTTATTTTTGCGAGGCTTCCAAAACTAGTTAAAAAATCTATGGAGACGTTGGTTGCTGAGAATGAAGCAAATCAGTTGCTTGAAATCAGCTTTTTCTCACCATAATGATCGAAGTTCTCATCTATAACGGCTGCAATGCATCAGAAAGCTGTGTAAGACAGTATTAGTATAATAATTTACTATCTTTTTGTAATGGGCCATGTGTGTAATAACAAGATCATTACATAAATGTTACTAATATAACTAAGTAATAATCTATAGTAATTATTCGTATCTTTTTTAATTAACTTTACTCAATTTTATAGCGTAAATTGCTTGTATAGCTTTAAAAAGTCAATTCATAGCATTTATAGTTGCAAAATTTCTAGTAAATAACACGTAATATATTTTAAAAGTTTTGTATATAAAATTATTGTGTATCAATGATTTATTGGATATTTCAGCTTCATCAACCAACATTTGTTCATAACTGACCATAGACAAATTCTCAGCTAATTATTAGCTAGTTATATTTGATACCTCAACTTTAAATATTATTTACTAAATAATTTAAAAATTAATACAGTCACTAGACAGGATATTAACGGCTTATTGGTATTATTTTGATGCACCAACGCAATGATGATGAACAACAATGGATGAAGATCAGCGCCGTTCTTATTGGCGTGCTAATACTGCTTTAATTCGTAATCTTTTAATTGTCTGGGCATTGGTTTCCCTAGTTTTCAGTATTTTGTTGGTTCAACCTTTGAATGCGATACGGTTTTTTGGCGTTCCTTTTGGCTTTTGGATGGCGCAACAAGGATCAATCCTGGTATTTGTGGCCTTGATTTTCATTTATGCCTTTCAAATGGATAAGCTAGACCGCAAATACAATCTCAGCAAGCAAGACAACAAATACAATCTCAAGAAGTGAGGAAAAACCGTGTCAGTTGAAATTTGGACTATTGTATTAGTTGGACTTTCCTTCCTTGCCTACATTTATATAGGTTGGCAATCACGAGTCGAAAATAGTAAAGACTTCTTTATAGCAGGTCAAGGGATACCTTCAATTGCTAATGGTGCGGCCACCGCCGCCGACTGGATGTCCGCAGCCTCGTTTATTTCAATGGCGGGGCTGATTTCTTTTTTGGGCTACGACGGTTCTATTTATTTAATGGGCTGGACTGGCGGCTATGTGCTGCTGGCATTATTACTGGCTCCTTACCTACGGAAATTTGGTAAGTATACAGTGCCAGATTTCGTAGGCGATCGCTACTACTCTAATATCGCTCGTCTGGTGGCGGTAGTGGCAGCCATTTTCATCTCCCTCACCTACGTTGCTGGACAAATGCGGGGCGTGGGCATTGTTTTTAGCCGCTTCCTACAAGTAGATATCAATACAGGTGTGATCATCGGTATGGTGATCGTCGGCTTTTTCTCTGTGTTGGGGGGGATGAAAGGCATTACCTGGACACAAGTAGCACAGTACTGTGTGTTGATTTTTGCTTACCTGATTCCAGCGATCGCGATCGCCTGGTTTCTCACTGGTAATCCTGTTCCCCAACTAGCATTTACCTTCAGTGATATTGGAGAAAAACTTAATCAAATTCAGGTTGACCTGGGTTTTAAGCAATATACTGAGCCATTTGTGAACAAGTCGATGCTAGATGTGCTGTTCACCACCATTGCTTTGATGGTAGGTACTGCTGGCTTACCCCATATCATTGTCCGTTTTTACACAGTGAAAAGTGTGCGTGCAGCCCGCTTTTCTGCTGGTTGGGCACTACTATTTATTGCCATTCTTTATACAACGGCTCCAGCCCTGTCGATGTTTGCCCGCTACAACCTGATCGATTCCCTGCACAATCATACAGTTGCAGAAGTGCAGCAGCTAGACTGGGCGGCGAAGTGGGAAAAAACTAAACTTTTGGGTTTTGAGGACATAAATAAGGATGGCCGTCTCCAGTTAACTCCAAATAAAGATACTAATGAAATAAAGATTGACCCAGATATCATCGTGCTTTCCACCCCAGAGGTAGCTAACCTCCCTCCGTGGGTGATTGGCTTGGTAGCGGCTGGCGGTTTAGCTGCTGCTTTGTCTACAGCATCAGGTTTATTGTTGGTAATTTCCAGTTCCATCGCCCACGATATCTACTACCGCATCGTAGATTCATCAGCCTCAGAACAAAAACGGGTGTTTGTCGGGCGGATCATGGTAGGTTTTTCCCTCGTCCTCGCCGGCTATTTTGGGGTGAATCCGCCAGGATTTGTTAGTCAGGTGGTGGCTTTTGCCTTTGGTTTAGCTGCTGCTAGTTTCTTCCCGGTGATTTTCCTGGGAATTTTCGACAAACGCACCAATTCTGAAGGTGCGATCGCCGGCATGTTGACGGGTTTAATTTTTACGATCATTTACATTGTTGGCGTCAAGTTTGGAGGTATGCAACCCTGGTTTTTTGGGGTTTCTCCTGAAGGAATTGGTACTTTGGGTATGCTAATTAACTTTGCTGTTACCTTAGTGGTTTCGCGCTTAACACCACCTCCTCCAGCAGAAATTCAAGCGATGGTAGAAGACCTCCGCAGCCCGATTATTGAAGAATAGGGGATTGGGGATTGGGGATTGGGCATTGGGAAAAGACAAGGAAGACAAGGAAGAGACTTGTTCAATAATTCTCCCTTGTCCCCCTTGTCCTCCTTGTCCCCCTGCTCCCTACTGTCCAAGTTCTTTGATATTTTTCATCACTTGTTGGTACAAGTCGTTGTTACCTTGATTTTGAAAAATACTTGCTGCTTGTTCTAAGTCCTTGAGTGCCCCCTGTTTGTCTCCATTGGTAGCGCGGGCATTTCCTCGGTTATTGTAGGCAGGGGCAAAGTTAGGGTTAAGGCGAATGGCTTGATTGTAATCTGCGATCGCACCCTGTGGATCTCCATTGGCAGCACGGGCATTTCCTCGGTTATTGTAGGCGATCGCATATTTGGGGTTGAGGAGAATTGCTTGGTCAAGATCATCTAGTGCGCCTTTTTTGTCCCCATTGGTAGCGCGGGCATTCCCCCGGTTATTGTAGGCTTCGGCATAGTTGGGATTGAGGCGAATCGCTTCACTGTAATCTTTAACTGCTTCTCTGTTACCTCCTAGTGAGGCGCGGGCATTCCCCAGGTTATTATAGGCTTCCGCGTCGTTAGAATTGATACGAAGGGCTTGATTGTAATCTGCGATCGCTTTTTCCTTGTCTCCCAAATCAAAGTAGGCTAATCCCCGCCCGTTGTAAGCAGCGCCATATTGAGAATTTTGATCAATTGCCTTACTATATGAAGCGATCGCAGCTTGTAAATCACCGTTTAAATGCTGATTCTTTCCCTGAAGATAGAATTCCCCACCAATGGAAGCTGTAGCTGAACGACGGCTAGGTTGGCTGACTCCTATTTCTGTCACCAACACATTGTCATTCTTACTACAAGAAATACTGCTAATTGTAGTCAATGTAGTAAAAATAGCTATGGTAAATATTTTATTTACCCTTGTTCGCTTTTGCCCAAATAAACGCCGTCTCATAATTTAATATAAACCGTCATAACGCCTGAACGAAATTAGTAGCAAAATCTAGATTTTAATTCTTGAACTCAATAATTATTCTAACTTTTGATAGAAGTGTAAAATCAAATGACGATTTTACTTGATATTCACTAACTTATTTAATCATTATGTATAGGATAGATGATAAAATATGAAGTATAAAAAATGCCAATTTCGCTTTTTCCTATTGTCATCTCTAAGCTTCTTGACGGGGATTTCTGAACATAAAACTACTGTCGTTCATGTTTTTTAGAATACTTATTGAAAAAATATATTTAAAATATTAAGATTTATTCTAAATAATAACTCCATAAATTCTGACATTTGTAGCCTGATGAACAATTTACTCATCTTCTGTTTCACTCTCTTGAGTTTTGGGAGTTAGTCGCCAAGAAGTAGTTTTGTCAATGTCTACAGAAAGTTGTTCCAAATTTTGCCCTAAATCTTTTTGGAGTTTTTGAGTTAGTGTAATGGGAAAATCTAAATTAATACCTTCACTTTGTGCTAGCCTGGCCAATTCTGTAAAAGTAGCTTTGACTGTAGTACGCTCATAGCTAGTCAGTTTGTAATAAGAAGTTTCAGATATATTCTGAGCCTGCATGGCTTTTTTCATGCGTTCTTGTAAATGCTCAAATTCTGAATTCAACAACTTCCATCGCTGCTCAAGTTGCGAGTATCTGGTACTTAGTGATATTAAGTCTTCCGTTGCGGGGTTGGGGCTAGCTTGGGCTTGTAATCCTAACAAAATTGAGTGGATTTGTGCAAGATAAATACAATCTAAGTAAGCATACTCTATCTGTTCTTCAGTCAAGGGACGTTTTCCCCAATCGCTTTGTTGTTCTTGTTTATCGATATTGTTAAAGCTACAAAGTGCTGTAGCTATAGTTTTGAGTTGGTAGTTGGGTAATGGCAAAAGATAGTAAGGGATTTTTTTTGCCATTTCCAAGGTGCAAGTAATATTTTTGGCTTTCTTGTTACCGAGAAACTTTAGATCATAACTGGCGTTGTGAAAAACTTTTTCAATAGCAGAATTTATCATAATTTCTTCAATAAATTCAGCTATAATATCAGGCTGATCTAGGACATCTAAAAGGTAGACGCGATCGCCACTCATATCTTGAGGATTATCTAATACCTGAATCAGTGATAGTCGGGGATTACGACTTTTATAGTCAGCCACTTCTGTATCTATCCACAGAGTTTTAGTGTTGGTATATTCAGCAACAATGTCACTAATTTCGCTAGCAGAAGTAAGGTAGGGCATTGGCTAATCTTTCCTGATATTTAGGGCGTTGTAAGTAAGCCATAGTTTTCTAAAGTAACATTTTGTTGGTAATTTTGCTGGCACAGTATTGCAAAAACGCTGAGTTTTTGAGTTGCGTAGGTTATAGACATCGCCAAACTAACTTAAATCTGATAACATCGAGTCACCATAATGGGGTGGCATAGTCTACCATTGAGAGAGCTACTGGGCATCTACATAAAATTAATAGAGAGCTACAGGCTGTATACAAAGGCATCCTAGTTAGCAGCCGTCAGAAAAATTGAATTGGCATTTCTTAAAACTGGCAGTAAAATCTTAGCTGCAAGAAATCGTCCAAGTTTCGATTTTCAGTAGCATGAGCTATTGCTTGGGCACTTTTGTTACTCCACCTTTAATTGCTTTTTAACATCTGCTCCTCACCATGACACACACATCAATTAATCGCTTCAATTACTCAATTCGGAGATAGATAATGAAAAAGCTAATTCTATTGCTTGTTAGTGGCATTTTGGTAGTTGGTACTTTTGGCTGCCAAGAAACTCCTCAAGCTAGTTTGGAAACTCCTAGCACTACTAATCAAGCCGCTCAAGCACCAGCAACACCAGCTTCTCAGATAAATCAAACTGCTGATAAAACTACTGCTAAAATTCCAGCAAAAGAAACGACTCCTTTAGCAGCTAGTACAGGCACTAAAGTTAAAACCGATTCTGAAAAAACGGCAGCAACAAAAGCTAAGAGCGATTTAAAAACTGAAGTTAGTGAAAAGTTGAATAAAGGCTTGCCAGACAACAAGTTACAAGTTGAAAATAAAGAGGGTGAAATTATCCTCAAAGGCACAGCGGCTTCTGCTGAAGAACTCCAGAAAGCTGAAACCTTGGCTAAAGAAGTTCAAGGTGTGAAGATGGTGAAAGTGGAGGCAAAAGTTGAAGCTGTGAAAAAGCCATAAAAGAATAACTGAAGCTCTCAGTTAATATCGGCATGAAAACTAAACAGGGGCTTACGCAGATGTAAGTCCTGTTTTTGATTTCCTTAAATAAACGTGATGTGAGTTCTACAAACCTTTCCCTGCCTTGAACTAAAGTTAAAGTCTGTCCCTCTCCAATTCAGAAAAACAGATTTGTGTAGTAAAATCTCTTAGAGGTCTTTTGATGAAGATAATTAGGCAGAAACTATATGAGCCATCAAACTCACGTTAAATAAAAGTAATGATGTGACAGCTTATACTAACTGTAATAACGATTATCTTAAACAAACAAATATGATCGTCCTACGTCTGAGAAAAGAGAATAAAATTGCACTATATGGAATACCCACTATCAAAGTTTGGCGAAATGCTCCCGTAGCAAGTCGTGCTTGAAGCGATAGCGCCCACCTAATTGGATGATAAACCCTCTTTCAGTTGCATAGCCAAGGAATTGAGCATAGTTCCAGGGAATAGAGCCATTCTGCCAGAGAATTAAGCGCAGAACACAATGTTCGATGACAGCACTACCTCCGAAAGTAAATCCAAATACCAAACTTGAACCAAGGCCAGAAATCAGCACTTGGATTGGCTCAATCGTTATTCCTCTAATTAGCCAAATCTGCATAGCAATCATTGTCCAAATAGGAAAATTAATTATAGCAATAATTAAACCATTTTTGGCAGATTTCCAAACACCCTGATTGGGGACTTTTCTATTTTTTATCTCACTTTGCAGCCCACTAATCAGCCCAATAATCAGCCCACTAATCAGCCCAATAATCAGTCCATAAATCAACCCAAAACTCAGCCAAAAACTCAGCCCAATAACAATCATCAGAATAAAAATCAGCCATCCCATTATTTCTTTCCAATTATCTTGCATTTTTAACCAAGATATTTGGAAGGCTTCTTCAGGTTTTATACTTTTATCAAGTCCAAAAGTCAGCCCCATAATCAGCCCCATAATCAGCCCAATAACCAGCCCAAAAATCAGCCCAAAAATCAGCCCATAAATCAGCCCAAAAATCAGCCCGATAATCAGACTATATAGCAATTTTGATAAAAAATTATCTAACAAATACGGCTGCATTTTTTCAATTAAAAACTCTGTCTGCTTGTTATCTTTCAGCTTATTAGCCAACCAAGCTAACCAAAGCTTAGTATCTTTCTTACTTGGCTCTTTTCCTGGTTTATATGACTTGCTTTGTTGGGTTTCATCTAGCTTAACTTTGATGTAAGTATCGAATAGATCATCAAGATAAGACTGACGACAGACTTCAGGAGAACTGAAATTTTGCGATTTTCTAGCTGGAGCTTGTTTATAAGCCTCTACCATAAACTTCAACAGCAGAGGCGACTGTGCCAACTCCAATAAATCAGGGTTTATTTTAATTCCATTCCACAAATCTGAACGATTTGCAAGACTAAAATATGCTTCAATTTGAGATTGATTTAGCGGTTGGACAAATACTGAATTTAGCCCTCGCAGCAGTGTATTACCACTATTGTATTCTTGGGAGCGGCAGCAAACAACTAAATGGAGCGGTTGAGGGTTTTGATTGATAAAACTATTAATAGCATGAATACACTCTACTAGGTCTTCTTTCAATTCATCTAAACCATCAAAAAAAGGCAAGATTTGATTCGTATTGAGCCATTCTTTAGCAATATCTTCAGAGATGCTATACTGATATTTTAGTTGCTCTACTAGCCAATCAGTAATTTTTTGCTTTTTTTGCCAGTTAGTTAGTTCAAAAACCACCGGAATAGGTTTATTTTCATCTACTTCAGCACCCATTATTAATTCTTTTGCTAGTTTCAGCAGCAATGTCGTTTTACCTGAACCTGGTGTACCCAAAATCAATAATTTACCGTCTTCTTGATTAAAAATATCAACAATTTTGCTTTCTGGAGGTAGAGGAGTATTTTGTCCATTTCTTATCCAAGACCAAATTGGTTCAATGATTTTTTTTTGTGCGGTTAATAGGGGATTGACTTGTATGCTTTGATTCCTTGCCTGGGGAGATGGTGACTGATTACCCTGTTGTTCTATATCAAGGGGAATAAAAACTGTGTTGTTGTACAACGATTTTTCCAGCCGCTCCTCAATATCGACTTTCAAAACCTTTAAAAACTTGCTTCGTGAATCTTTAAGCAATTTGGGATCAACTCTGTTAGTAGGTCTTTGTGTCCCACTGTTGCTATTATTCTGAATATGAATAGCTAGCCAGCTAAAATAAGCAAACAGCACTGACATAATCAAAGCTAGCAGCCAGATTACATAATTTGGAATTACATCTTTCCATTTATAGATGTCTGATAATTGATTGAGGAGAAAACTCAGACAATTATTAACAAGTACAGTCAGAAGAGCAATGATAAATAACCAGATTAGCTGCGGGTTACGTGGCTGCATATTTACGACATAGGTACTAGTTAATTACTATACATTACTAATTCAGTCCATTTTCCTCCCTCCTCTGCGTCTCTGTTGCCTCGTGTGGTAGCTTGCCTCAAGCCGCTACGTACCTACGATAATCCCTAATTTCCCCCCTACCCTCTTGCGAATTTTTAATTAGTTGATACACTTGTTCTTCATTAGCCCAGTTAACCAGCGCCTATGGTTCATATCAAGCGCGTGGAACTTACCAACTTCAAATCCTTCGGCGGTACTACCTCAGTCCCTTTGCTGCCGGGGTGTACCGTCATATCTGGGCCAAATGGTTCGGGTAAATCTAATATTTTAGATGCACTTCTGTTTTGTCTAGGACTTTCTAGTTCTAAGGGAATGCGAGCCGATCGCCTGCCAGATTTGGTAAATAACACTCAAACCTCTAAAGGGCGTGCTTCTATTGAGGCTAGCGTCACTGTAACGTTTGATTTGTCGGATGAAATCTCACACAAAGACGCAAAGGTGCAGAGTGAGAAAATAGAGGAAGTAGGGGAAGCAGAGGAAGCAGGGGGAGCAGGGGAAGAAAATCCAAAATCCAAAATCCAAAATCCAAAATCGGGAGAGTGGAGTGTTACTAGAAGGCTGCGAGTCACTCACCAAGGAAGTTACACGTCGAATTACTATATCAATGGTGAAGCTTGCACGCTGACAGAGTTGCATCAGCAACTAAGTAACCTGCGGGTTTATCCTGAAGGCTACAACGTGGTGCTACAAGGGGATGTCACCAGCATTATCTCGATGAATGCGCGGGAACGGCGGGAAATTATTGATGAATTGGCAGGCGTGGCGGCGTTCGATCGCAAAATCACTCAAGCCAAATCAACTTTAGATGAGGTAAAGGAAAAGGAAGATAGCTGTCGGATTATTGAAACGGAATTAACTGCACAGCGCGATCGCCTTTCCCAAGATCGTGCTAAAGCTGAGAAATATCAAAAACTCCGCACAGAATTTCTGGCCAAGCAATCTTGGGAAGCTGTTTTATCATGGCGTTCCTTGCAAGCACAACAAGAAAAGTTAGTTCACGAAATTCAAACAGGCGATCGCAATTCTACTGAACTCACTACCCAACTCACAAACCTCAATTCCGAAATCGTCCAAAAAACTGCTGAACTTGAACAACTCAACGCCCATGTGAAAGCATTAGGTGAAGATGAACTTTTGGCGGTACAATCTACCCTCGCCACCCAAGAAGCAGAACGAAAACAACTCCAGCGTCAGCTAACGGAATTACAAACGACTTCCCAAGAAACCGCCAAACGTCTGCTTCAAACTCAGCAAGAAATTCAAAAACACCGTCATTCCCTAGAAGAAATTGCCAAAACCCAGCTTGTAGAGACGCGATTCATCGCGTCTTCCCAACACCAAAGAAATGAAGCCCACCAAGCCTTAGAAACCTCCCGCGAAGCCGCCGCAGAAATCGCCTCAGCTTCCGAAGCGTGGGTTCAGCAACAAACGGCATTCAACCGTCAAATTGAAACTCTGCTGCACACCCTAGAACCGCAACGCACCGAACAAGCTCAACTCAGGGAACGCAATAATCAGTTACAGCAGTTAATTCAAGAGCAAACCCAGTTAATTGAACGCGACGAACCCCTCTTAGCCCAAAAACAAACTGAGTGCAGTCTAGTTGAAACAGAATTTAACGCCTCTAGCGAACCCATCCAAAATTTAGCCCAAAATCTCTCAGCCACAGAACAAGAATTACAAATCCAACAAGAAACCCAAAAACGCTTACTTTCTGAACAACGGGAAAAACAACGCCAGTTGGATAAAATAGAAGCACAAGCGCAAGCACAGCAAGAAGTCCAAGGAACCCAAGCGAGTAAAGTAATTTTACAATCGGGAATGCCTGGACTTTGTGGCTTAGTTGTGCAGTTAGGAAAGGTGGAACCCCGCCATCAGCTAGCTTTGGAAATGGCTGCCGGTGGACGCTTGGGACATATTGTGGTGGAAGATGATAGTGTAGCCGCAGCGGGTATTGAATTGCTCAAACAGAAGCGTGCAGGGAGGGCGACTTTTTTACCGCTGAATAAAATTCACGCTCCCAAATTTACTCAAGATGCAACGCTGCGTTTTGCTAGCGGTTTCGTTAATTATGCTGTTAACTTAGTCGATTGCGATCGCCGTTACAAAGATGTATTCAGCTATGTTTTCGGTAACACAGTAGTTTTTTCCAGCCTTGAGGCGGCGCGGAAAAATTTAGGACTGTATCGCATCGTCACCTTAGACGGGGAACTTCTGGAAACCAGCGGTGCAATGACTGGTGGTAGCAACAGCAATCGTTCGGCGTTGCGCTTTGGCAATGCGGAAGCGGCGGAATCTGATGAAGCGATCGCTTTAAAAACTCGCTTGGTGGACATTGAGCGGGTTTTAGAGCGTTGTACTGAAGCGATCGTAACTTTGTCAACCAGAACTAAAAAACTGACGCAAGAATTAACAGAAGCGCGTCAGGCGCGGCGCGAACAGCAGTTGCAATTGGAACAGTTGCAAAAAGATATTAAGAATTTGACAACGCAATTAGAGGGGACGCGATCGCAACTCGCCCAAAACAGCGAAAAGTTAGCCACTGCTCAATCCCGTCTGGAAATTTTAGAGCGGGAATTACCGGGACAAGAAACTCAGTTGCAACAATTGCGACACGCTTTAGCAGAGTTGGAAGCATCTCAAACTCCCAGCGAATGGCAGCAAATCCAGGCAACTATTAAAATTCAAGAGCAACAATTGCAACAACGGGAGACAGCGTTACGCGAAGCTGAACAAAGATTAAAAAATTTGGAAAATCAGCAACAACGTTTACAAGAAAAAATCCAAGAAGCAGAAACGCGAATCACCGAATACGAAACCCAACAAACCTCTTGTAGAGACGCGATTCATCGCGTCTTTGCACAAACCACAACGTTAGACGACCAAATCACCCAAACCCGTTTATCGTTAAATCAAATGGAGCAGAGTTTGGGAGAAGAGAAACAAAAACGCGACGCTACAGAACAAGAAGTGCGATCGCATCTTTTGCGCCAGCAACAATTGCAATGGGAAATAGAAAAACTCAAAGAAACCCAAGAGAAGCGCCGAGAGGAACTAATTGCACTGCAAAGCCAGTTGCGGGATGTGGGAGCAGAATTACCAAATCCCTTGCCAGAAGTTCCAGATCAGGTAGATTTGGAAGAATTGCAAAAAGAATTGCGATCGCTTACTAAACGCTTACAGGCAATGGAACCTGTAAATATGCTGGCGTTGGAAGAATACGAACGCACTCAAAACCGCCTCCAAGAACTCACACAAAAATTAGAGACACTAGAAGGGGAGCGCACTGAACTACTTTTGCGGATTGAAAACTTTACCACATTGCGGCAACTTGCTTTTAAAGAAGCTTTCGATGCTGTCAACGAAAACTTTCAATCGATTTTCGCCATTCTTTCAGACGGTGATGGCTATTTACAACTCGAAAATCCTGAAGATCCTTTTAGTAGCGGACTGAATTTAGTCGCGCACCCCAAAGGCAAACCTGTACAGCGCCTAGCTTCCATGTCTGGGGGAGAAAAATCACTCACAGCCTTGAGCTTCATCTTTGCCCTGCAACGCTACCGCCCATCGCCCTTTTATGCCTTTGACGAAGTAGATATGTTCCTAGATGGGGCAAACGTAGAACGATTAGCTAGAATGATTAAACAGCAGTCACAACAAGCGCAATTTATAGTTGTGAGTTTGCGTCGTCCGATGATAGAATCAGCCGAACGCACAATTGGCGTTACTCAAGCACGAGGAGCTTACACTCAAGTTTTGGGGATTAAGTTACAATCATCCAATACATCTGCTTGAATTTTTGTTAATAATAGTGTATATATAAACCGAATTGGAGATCAGGACTCGGTATAGAATGACCTCTGAACAGATAATTAGGCGTTCCGACATATTAAATACCCAGGTGATTACCCGCGATAACGGCAAGCGGTTAGGCATCATCAGTCAAGTCTGGGTTGATATTGATCAACGAGAGGTTGTGGCTCTTGGTTTGCGAGACAGCCTGATCTCTATTTCGGGCATACCGCGCTATATGTACCTCAACAACATCAGCCAGATTGGTGATGTCATCCTGGTTGATAACGAAGATGTAATTGAAGATATCGAAGTTGAATCTCTCAGCAATCTGATTAACTGGGAAGTAATTACAGAAACAGGTGAAGTCTTAGGCAAAGTTCGGGGCTTCAAGTTCAACGGCGAAACAGGGAAGCTCAACTCCATAGTTATTGCTTCTTTAGGATTGCCCCAAATTCCTGATCAGTTTCTGAGTACTTACGAGTTCTCTGTAGATGAAATTGTCAGCACTGGCCCCAATCGCTTGATTGTGTTTGAGGGAGCCGAAGAACGGGTAAACCAGTTGACAGTTGGTTTACTAGAGCGCCTGGGTATCGGCAAAGCACCTTGGGAGCGAGATATAGAAGAAGAATACGGCTATACTCCACCACGCCAAGTTGCACCAGCCAATCAACTGCCTAGTGGAGTGCCATTGCAGCCACCCAGGCAAAAAGTTCGCGCCCCCGAACCTGTAGCGCGGGAAGAAGAATGGACAGAAGACTATGTGGAAGAGGAAAGGCCACAGCGTCAGGTAATGAAGGCGCGGCAGTATGAGTCTATTCAATACGAAGAAGACGAGGAAGAAGATAACTGGAGCGAAGCAACGGGCAACGACAGGTATCAACAACCGCAGCCGCTAAAGTATGAAGCCCAGCCCTATAGCAAAAAGCCATACGTTGATGAATACGATGATTATGACGACGTAGAGGGCGATGCTTGGGAAGATGCGCCGAAGCCCGTGAATATTCCCAAGAAAGTTAAAGAAAGGCAGCCAGAATACGAAGAAGAAGGCGGATATTAGACTATCCCCACCCTCATCCCCTTCCTCGCGCAAGCGAGGAGGGGACTTTTTTTATGAACAAAAGGTGACTATTTTGTGAATGCTGCGTCATTCCAGAGAAGATCGCAGTTGGAGAGAGTACCCTCTACAGTTAGAAATACTGACTCAAAAGCTGGGAACAATGCCAGATTCGGAAGTCAAAGTTAGTGGATTGCGATCGCTTGGTTTAGCCTTGCAAATAACTGGCAATGGCAAGAGTCAATAAATATTAGAGCAAAGTTTAGCGATCGCTGAGAAAATTGCAGCCAAACTTTACTTAAGTTCTATCTTTATCAGCTTAGGCAAAAGTGCCGTTGACTTGCAAGATCCGGAAGCAGCATTGGATTACTTTGAACAGGATCAACGGGTAGCCACCAATCCAGGCGATCAGTTACAAGCACGTTTAGCTCAGTTTCAATTGTAAATTGTTCACATTCCCCGCAACGCTTGCCGAATAATTTCCGATGGCACCTCATCGGTAACTGTCACTACACCAATCTCCGTTGGTAAAACAAACCGCACTTTCCCCGCTTTGACTTTCTTATCTAGTTGCAACGCGTCAATAATTGCTTCAATATCTATCCCAGTTGGTAACTTGGTTGGTAGACCCGTTTTTTGAATTAAAGCGTTTTGACGTTCCGTGTCTTCCTTTTGCCACATTCCCAAATCCACAGCAATTTGTCCGGCTGCTACCATGCCAATGGCCACTGCTTCACCGTGATTTACTAGACGATAACCAGTCAAACTTTCCACTGCATGACCAATGGTATGTCCATAGTTGAGAATTGCCCGCAATCCACCTTCTTTTTCATCTTTGCTAACAACATCAGCTTTAGCTTGACAAGAGCGCGTTAATATGGTATTTATCAAGTCATGCTTTACATAGCGGAGTTGGTCGAGGCGTTTACTTGCTTCCAACTGGGCAAACAATTCGGCATCCCAAATCACACCGTACTTAATAACTTCTGCCATTCCTGCCCGAAACTCTCGCATAGGAAGAGTTTTCAACACTTCTGGATCAATCAAAACCAAGCGTGGTTGATGAAATGCCCCAATCAAGTTTTTACCGTGGGGATGATTCACGCCAGTTTTGCCACCAATTGCGGAATCCACCATCGCCAACAGAGTTGTAGGCACTTGGACAACATTAATGCCGCGCAGCCAAGTTGCGGACGCAAAGCCAGTCATATCGCCAATTACACCTCCGCCCAAAGCCACCATAGTCGAAGAACGTTCTAGGCGGTTTTCTAAGGCGATATCGTAAAGTTTTTGGATGGAATTGAGGGTTTTGTAGCGTTCTCCTGGTGGTAGGGTGCAGCTAGCAACTTCAAATCCAGCAGATGTTAGGGATGTAATTGCTCTTTCCCCAAAATGCTTAAAAATCGTCGGATTAGAAACCAGCAATACCTTCTTGCCTAGCTTCAGACTGGCCATCTGCTGACCCAGTTGATCTAAACTCGAAGGTGCGATCGCAATCTCATAAGACTGCTCTGGTAAATTCACATTAATTACAGAAGTCATTGCCCAATCCCTAACAAGCGCCCGTGGGCTGTATTCTATCGCAATCTGGGGATTGGGGATTGGCGACTGGGGATTGGGGAAAAGTTTTCCAATGCCCAATGCCCAACAACTAATGATTCAATAGATTTAGAAACTATTGTGGAGAAACATAAATGTTTGCAATTGTAGCTTACATCGGCTTTTTAGCTTTGTTCTTTGGTTTGGCTGTCGGTCTGCTGTTCGGTTTGCGGACTGCCAAAATAATTTAACCGAGAGATAGATTCAACCTATCAACCGATGATTGAAGGATGGGCATTCTGTCTGTCCCTCAATTCATAACAAGTTTCGCTTCAAAGTAGTCGAACGATCGCTCAATCGATTAGTTTGTTGTCCCACTAAAACACTCACTAGTACGATCGCTCCTCCAATCAATTGAATTGGTGTTAGCGTTTGATGTAACACCACAAATCCCATCAGTGTTGCAACCACAGGACTCATCAATCCCAAGCAAGAAACCGCTGTTGCTTTTAATCGTTCAATTCCCCGAAACCAAAGCATATAAGCTAACCCAGTTCCCACCAAACCCAAATAGACAAATCCCAATAGGTTTGTCACACTCAGGTTAGTCAACGGTTTTTCAAAAACTAGGGCAATAGGTAAAAGAATCATCCCGCCGATTGCTAATTGCCATGCCGTAAACACCAGCAGAGAAACTGGACGTTTCCAGCGTTTGGTTAATGTCGTTCCTAAGCCCATTGTTACTGCTCCCGCGATCGCAGCGCCAATTCCGATCCAATCAAGACGAGCCGCAGGACTGAGAACCAATAAACCAACGCCAATAAATCCGACAATTGCAGCGATAATTGATCGTTTTGATGCTTGATCGCCCAGTAATAGCCACGAAAATATCACTACCAATAACGGTTGAATTGCTCCCGCAGTTGCTGCTACTCCACCGGGAAGACGATAGGCTGCCACAAATAACAAGGCTTGGAAAATACCAATATTCAACCCTCCCAGCAGCAAAATCCGCCACCACCAAATACCTTTGGGGAGTTGTCGCAAACTTGCGGTTAGAAAAATACCGATGGGTAGCGATCGCAATGCTGCAACTAACAACGGATGATTCGGTGGCAAAAGTTCGGTTGCCACAATGTATGTAGTTCCCCAGATTGCTGGTGCTAAGGCTGTCAGCCAAATATCAAACCTTCCCGCAGTCTTTATCTTCATAAAATTTATCTCGATATCAAGATACTTGATATCGAGATTTTAGCATTTATCTTGATGTTAAGATATTTGATATCAAGAAACTTGTATAAGCAATCAGCACAATGGCTTCCGATTCAGTCGATATGATTTTGGCGCAATGGCAACGTGAGCGTCCTGATTTGGACGTATCGCCAATGGGAGTAATAGGGCGGATGGGACGGGTAGCCAAGCATTTTGAACACGCAATCCAAGAGACGTTTTCTCAGTTTGGTCTGAATCTTGGAGAATTTGATGTGTTAGCTACCTTACGTCGCTCTGGCGCTCCTTACCAGCTATCACCAACGGCATTGTTTAACACGTTGATGGTTTCATCCGGCACAATGACTCATCGCATCGACCAACTGGAGAAAGCTGGGTTGGTACAAAGAATTCCTGATCCGAGCGATCGGCGCGGTACTTTAATCAAACTGACAGAAGAAGGTTTCAACTTAATTGAGAAAGCCGTAGAAGCTCATGTTGCCAATGAGCATCGCATACTCAATGTTTTGCAGCCATCAGAACGGGAATTACTGATTGTGCTGTTAAGAAAGCTCTTGACTTCATTTGAAGGAGAATAGCAGCTAGCTTGTTCAAGAAAGGCATAACAAAAAACATTTAGTCTGGATCTAAATCCTTGACTAAATGTTTTGCACGAAATCAAATATTTATCCGACAACAGCCGGACTTGCTACTTTCTCCTGCCTTTGGGAAGGCGGACGCATCCCCAAACCGAGTAAATTCAGCATTTCTCGATCGCTATCGTAATCTGGACAGGGAGTTGTCACCGTCAACATTTTGTTGTCGTCACTAGAAAAAATAGAATTGGCTCCTGCCATAAAGCAGAAAGCTTGTTCAACTTGAGAAAGTCTAGCCCTACCAGCACTCAGACGCACATCAGAAGCTGGCATTAAAATCCTGGCTGTGGCAATCATCCGCACAATATCCCAAATGGGAACATCCGGCTGATTTTCTAAGGGTGTGCCCGGTACTTGTGAAAGAATATTAATTGGTACTGACTCTGGATGCGGATGTAAGTTTGCCAGAGTTTGTAACATCCCAACCCGGTCATCGACAGTTTCGCCCAAGCCGAGGATACCGCCGGAACATACGGTAACATTTGTCTGACGGACATTCTCGATTGTGTTCAAGCGATCGCTATAAGTTCTCGTGGTAATAATTGTGCTGTAATATTCCTGCGAGGTATCTAAGTTATGGTTGTAGGCGTAAAGTCCTGCTTCTTCCAATTTCCGGGCCTGATTTGCCGTCAACATACCCAGAGTGCAGCACACTTCTAAACCCATTGCGGTTACATCCTTGACCATTTCCAGGACTTCCTCAAATTGTGAGTTATCCCGCACTTCGCGCCAAGCAGCACCCATGCAGATACGACTAACACCAGTTTCTTTAGCTTTCTGGGCGATGCTAACTACTGTTTCTTTTTCTAAGAGTGCTTGCGCCTTTACCTCTGTTTTATAGCGGGAAGATTGAGCACAGTAGCTGCAATCTTCTGGACAACCTCCCGTTTTAATAGATATAAGCTTACAAACTTGTATTTTTGTTGGGTCATGATATTGGCGATGCACGCTAGCAGCTTGATAAATAAGCTCTAGCAATGGCGTGTTGTATATCGCCCGAATCTCTAATTCCTGCCAATCGTAGCGTATTCCCACCACATCACTATCCTTCTTGTAGACTGGGTTAAATCTTGAGCTGTCTTTTGGTTGAATTTCCGGCGGTACAGCGTTTGGGCAAAGCTATTTCATCGAAGTTATGCCGCGTACTGTCCTTTATCACCCATTGGCTCTCAATCCTTTGGCTCTAGATATTAGACATCAGCTTATCAAGATTTTGGTGGAATGGCAGATTCACAGCAAAAATACTCACCCTATCTGTTGGAAGTAAAGCGGAAGAATGGCGTTTTTGGCAAAACACCCATACTTAGATCACTGATTATCGAAATTGGAACATAATAATACAGCTAATCTCACTGCTGCGAAACCGCGAGTTATGAGAGAATTTACAAAATCTAGAGAATGTTCCGGGAAGAGATCCCGTCGATGAAGTAATTTATGATATCAGAACTGCCACTAATTACAAGCGATCGCCTGTTCTTACGAGCGGCGATCCATGAAGATATACCCCAAATTCTCAAATACTTTATTCATAACAAAACTTATCTTACTCCATTCTACCCTCTTTGGGCTGATGGTTTTTTCACTGAAGAATATTGGCAGTATCAGATAGAGAATAGTTTTCTGGAATTTATTAATGGTCAATCATTAAAGCTATTTATTTTTACAAAAAAAAATCCAACCGTAATTATTGGAACTGTAAATTTTAGTAATTTTGTCCGGGGTGCCGCTCATTTTTGCTATGTGGGATATAGCCTTGCGGAAAGTAAACAAGGTAAAGGATATATGACAGAAGCTTTAAAAGCCGCAACTCAATATCTTTTTCAAGAGTCAAATTTTCATCGGGTTATGGCTAATTATATGCCTCACAATCAGCGTAGTGGCAATGTACTCAAAAGACTCGGTTTTGTTGTTGAAGGATATGCTAGAGACTATTTGTTAATTAATGGGCAATGGGAAGATCATATTTTGACAAGTCTCATAAATCCTAATTGGCAAGCACCTCAATATTAAAATAATTCGTAATGGATGATGACCCTCGATAGCAAATAACGAAGCATTAGCAACGTAGGAGCGTCATTACGAATTACGAATTACGAAGACTGGCGGATTTGATCCAAACTTCGGTTAAGCCAGTCTTCATACCAATTATAAAAACTTATAGGCTGCTCTTCATCACTATCTGCATGAAAATCATCAGGGTCGGTGTCATGGAAAGCATGACAAAAACTCAAAGAAGCAGGATATATCCCATTATCATTAGTCCGGTCATCTATCCAGATTTTTCCTGACTGCTCCCCGGTAATGACTAACATCGCATAAATTCCACAACCATAATTTGTAATGGTGAGAGTGCCCTGGATAAATTTATCATCGAAGTAGGCATCATTGTTGATAACAAAACCCGTATTATTCTTGACAATCAAATCCAAATCATTCCATGCCTCTGTTAAAGGAAATGGTTTAGAAAGAATTTCGTAGTTCTCTTGGTATAGTTTTTCTGGGGTGACATCTTCAGATTCAATTCCCGACAGTCCAGATAACCCGTATCCTGGCCCCGCACCACCATTACCAACTTCTAAGAGAAAGTTTCTATATTCACTTGGTAGCGTAATATTGTATCTAGATTCAAACGCTTGAATATCTTTGTTACTCAAGCAAGGTTTGAATTGATATTGGTGTGATTCTGAACCAAAAACCTCAAATGTAGCGTCTAAAATAGCTAATTGAGTTAACTTTTTCTTTAATTGCAAAACTTTATCCATTATGCGCTCCAGATTTTGATGGTGACGCTGCCATATTTTAGATATGGGTCGCTTTTTGCGTCTATGCTGATGCTGAAGCCAGAGGTAGTATTAAGGGAAGAATGAATTAAGCTTTGCTCGTAATGACTCTGGCCGAAACTCCAAACTACAAAAATTCTAGCAATCCTTTTCTCTCCCTCAACTACGAAAGCGCTTTAGAATCTCTAGGCGACGACTACTACGATGAGGTTGCAGCAGAGGAATTTCCTCAACACCTCCTGCGTTGGCGTAACGATGCACTACTACCCCGCTTGGGTTTAGATCCCAAAGTAGTCAAAGACGAAGATTTTATCACAGCTTTTGGCAAATTTCAGGGGCGTAAACCCTTGTTGGCACTACGTTACCACGGCTATCAATTTGGTGAATATAACAGACAGTTAGGTGATGGTAGAGGCTTTCTCTATGGACAAGTACGTGCCAATGATGGCGAATTGTACGATTTTGGCACGAAAGGCTCTGGGAGAACGCCCTACTCCCGTGGTGGCGATGGTATGCTCACGCTCAAAGGCGGGGTGCGGGAAGTTTTGGCTGCCGAAGCACTACACCAATTGGGTGTACGTACCTCGCGCTGTCTAAGTATGATTGAAACAGGTTTACCCCTCTGGCGGGGCGATGAACCTTCGCCTACCCGCTCATGTGTGATGATTAGAATGAGCAGTTCTCATATTCGGTTTGGCACTTTTGAGCGACTGCATTATTTCCAGCGTCCAGATTTAACTAAGAAGTTATTAGACCACGTAATTGAGCAGTATTATCGACACTTAAGTGCTGAACAAAATAAATATGCCTTGTTTTACGCCGAATTAGTGAAACGAGTTGCAGAATTAGTAGCCCAGTGGATGGCGGCTGGCTTTTGTCATGCAGTCCTAAATACTGACAATATGTCGATTACTGGAGAGAGTTTTGACTATGGCCCTTACGCGTTTATCCCAACTTACAACCCATCCTTTATAGCTGCATATTTTGACTATTATGGACGCTACTGTTACGGTAATCAACCAAGTATTTGTCAGTTGAATTTACAAATGCTCCAGGAACCTTTAAAGGCGATTATCGATAAAGAGGAAATGGAAGCTGGATTAGCAATGTTTGATGAGTATTATCAAGCTGAATACAGTTCTTTGATGTTGAAGAAGTTAGGTTTTATGGAGTTGCCGCATCCAGAAGCTGAGGAACTCTTAAATCTAACGATTGAATTCTTGAAAGAGAGCCAAGTTGGTTATCACCAATTCTTTTATGAGATGGCTCGGACTTTTTCATCTAAATGGCGAGATGAGCCAGGTTTTGTGATGAATAGTTCAGATATTGTACCAGTACCGGGTGCGTCAGGAATTTTTGATGATTGGTGCATACTATACCATAAAATTTTGAATGATTTGGAGCGCGATCGCATCGATGTAATTGCCCAAACTCTAGCTGATCATAATCCTAAAACAGCATTATTAAGACCTGTGATTGAATCTATTTGGGAATCAATTGCTCAGGAAGATAATTGGCAACCTTTTTATGATTTAGTGCAGCAAATTCAGTCTAAAAAATAGTAAGATTACAGCTATTTTCTTTTTCATAGCGACAGACTGATTGAGATTAAATCTGCTGTAACTGACACGACGAATAATCTAATAAGATAAGAGACGTTGCAATGCAACGTCTCTACAAGCAATGCTGAATTGTAGAAATACAGAAATCTGAATTGCGAGAAAATACGTAGGTCAGTTGTCAAATATAAAAGTAAAATTTTATCTAGTATTGGCGATTATAAATCACGACTACACAGACAAAAATCCAAAGTTTTGATGGTTGAAAACCCACGCTCAGAGTCATATTTGCCTCGTGGGTTATTTTTTAGTCCACGTAGTTGGACGAGAGTTTATGTAGTAGTAAATTCTATTCACTCATTGTTTCCAAACTTCTCTATAGCATCTAAGAAAATCTTAAAAAAATGAATCAGATATACATATCGTATGCATGGAAAGATAACCAGAGTGAATTAGGCAGTCAACGCGAAGAATTAGTTGATAAAATTTGTGCAGCACTTGTTTCTGAACATTACAACTTAATTCGCGATCGCAATTACTTAACACTAGGTAAGAGTATACAGAACTTCATGCAGGAAATCGGGCGTGGTAACTATGTGATTATTGTTGTCAGCGACAAATATTTGCGTTCGGAATACTGTATGTTTGAAGCTCTTGAAATCATGAAACGCAAGGATTATGAACAAAAAGTTTTTCCAGTTGTTTTACAGGATGCCAATGTATATACCAAAGAAGGTAAGAGCGAGTACATAAAATACTGGAAGCAACAGAGAGAAAAAACCAAACAACTCATCGGTTCAGAAGTATCTTCGCACGAACATTCAGCAATGTATGATGTGGCTGAAAAAATTATAGAAATTTCCCAAAAAATTGATGAATTCATGTTTTTTATCTCGGATAAATTAAGCATTGATCCATCACATAACTTTAATGCATTTATCAATCAGCTTACTGATTCTATTAAAAATGATGCTGTTCAACTCAGAAGCAAAAAAAGCATTTTAGTTGCAGGCACAGGATACTTTAATATTCCTAATGAAATCAATTGGTGCGCTCAAAAGCTTGGTGAAAAAATAGCAGGATATAACTATAACTTGATAACAGGTGGATGGGAGGGAGTAGATTATGTTGTAGCTGATAAGTTTGCTGAAAAAATCGCGCAACAAAATATCCGCTTAACCGAGAAGTTAACACACGTTGTTCCGCGAGGAAAACAACCTGTATTTAAGGGTGGAAAAGTCGAATATACGGAGTCAGGTATTAATGAATGGCTCGATTGTTTGCGACATTCAGATTTGGTTATTCTTCTGGGGGGTGTTGGCGGAACTTATGAAACTTATCTGTATGCTAAACAAGAAAAAATTCCGGTGATTCCTATTGTATGCACTAATGGCGATGCCAAAAAAGTGTTCGACGAAATGCTACAAAATTGGGATAGTAAACTAATGGGAAATATCTCACCGGAAAAATTCAAGTCACTGAATCAATATATCAATGATCCATCAACAGCAGAAGATGTAATAAATGATGTCATGGATATTGTTAATGAAATTATTTTTGCAAAAATGATGCTAAATCCATAAAGGACATTTGAAGGGTTTCTCAATCGCTAATTTTTCCGTATGTCTAAAGTTCGGAGCTAACTAAATTGCTGGGCATAAAACCGCGCATAGCGACGTTCTAAGGCTAATAATTCCTCATGAGTTCCCGATTCAACAATTTGTCCCTGTTCGAGAACTAAAATGCGATCGCACCGTCTGACGGTTGATAAACGGTGAGCAATAATAAATACTGTGCGTTTTTGCATCAATCTTTCCAGCGCTTCCTGTACCAGCGCTTCTGACTCAGAATCTAATGCTGATGTCGCCTCGTCAAGAATCAAGATTTGAGGATTGAGCAGAACAGCACGAGCGATCGCAATTCTTTGTCTTTGTCCACCTGATAAGTTTACCCCACGTTCACCCACCCAAGTCTGATAACCCTCTGGCAGTTGGCTAATAAATTGATGAGCATTAGCAATTTTCGCCGCCTCTATAACTGCTTCCATGTCAAAAACATCTTGTCCAAAAGCAATATTTTGGGCAATTGTCCCCGAAAACATGATGGTTTCTTGAGGAACAATCCCAATTTGTCGCCGTAAACTATGCAGCTTCACATCCCGAATATCAACACCGTCAATGAAGATTTGACCAGTTTCGGGGTCGTAAAAACGGGGGAGAAGATTGACAAATGTGGTTTTACCAGCGCCAGAAGCACCCACAAGAGCGATCGCTTCACCTGGTGATACCAATAAACTGATATCTTTTAATACAGGTTCTCCCGGTTTATAAGCAAAGGAAATATGACGATATTCTACTTTGCCGTTGACTGGAGGTAGAGCGATCGCATTTGTTTTTTCGATCACCGTTGGTTGAATTGCCATCAATTCAAAAACGCGATCAACTGATGCTTCACCCTGCTTAAATTCGTTGTAGTTGTTAGTAGTATGACCAATGGGATCAATTAACAGCGCCGCCGCCGCTAGATAACTGAAAAAATTTGCCACTGTCAAGTTGTTTTGGGAAATTTGCCACGCTCCCACAATCAGTAACGATAACGCACTCAAAGCTTCCAGAAATCCGACGATGGGAATCTGAATCGCTTTGAGGCGTTCGGCTGAGTATTTTGCTTTGAGACTGCGTTCTGCTTCATGGCCAAAGCGGGCAATTTCGTAATTTTCGGCAGCAAAAGCCTGTACCAAACGAATACCGTTGAAAACTTCCGCGAGAATGGCTGATAAACCCGACACGCGATTTTGACTTTTTAAGGAATATTTGCGTAACCGTTCACCAAACCAGCCAACTAAAATAGCCATTAGCGGTGCAACTATCACTGTTGCTAATGTCAATTGCCAATTTAGGTAAACCATGTAAATCGGAATTGCTAGCAACTGCAAAATGCAGGGGATAAAGTCGTGAAATACTTTATTTACCACTTCGCCAACCCGGTCAACATCTTCCGTGAGGCGGTAAGACAAATCACCTGCTTTTGCCGTCTCAAAATAGCTGAGATTTAGCTTTTGAAGATGGGCGTAGACTTGCTGGCGGAGGTTAAAAGCAACTCTTAAAGCAGCTTTTGCCATGTACATATCTTGTATAGATTGAAACAATCCTCTAACAAGAAATACTAAGGCGCAACTGCCAGTTATTTGAGCGATCGCTACTACATTACCTTGTGCAAAGGGAGTTGCCAATTTCCCGGCAAGATTGATCAACACTAATGTCGCCAGCACATATCCCAAGATACCAATAATACCCTTGGTGATGGTTTGCCACTGGAGTCGGATATAAGGCAGCAGTTGCCAATAATTAGAACGCGTTTTCAAGCTTTAACGTCCACAACGATATTTTACTTTGTTTGACGCTATCAGTTTTTGGTGAGTTTCTGAACAGTTAACTAATTAGTTCCCAAAATTGGCGTTGTTGAATCACAATATATCTGGCATTTACTCCACCCAAAGAGAGCGATCGCGCTGCATTTTTAAGTTTTATTTTATACCAAACTTAAGATTTGCAAATTTGAGTTTTTTATGGATGTGATTTTACCCTATCTTAGTTCCCAGGCTACTGCCCAGGAACTAGAATAATCTTGCTGAGATTAAGCGTTAGAAAACATTGTAAGCATTACTAATAGAACAAATAATGCACTTATCCAAAGAGCTAACGATCCCCAGCTAACTGAATCTTTTTGCACTTTTTGCCAGAAATTAGTAACTAAGTTATTCCGAATTGCCATTTTATAACCTCCAATTTTTATTAAACTTGCACTTACTTAATGCATTAAGCCTGCATTGAGTAAATAAAAGTTCATCTTTGGGAGAATCAGCCTTTATTTGCTGATTCCCAGAGACTAAATCAAGAGAAATTTAAATTAATGTATGCAGCTATGCAGCGATAGCTACGACGGACCCCACCTACACATATGCGTATGTTTCAACACATTAACGTTCTTAAAAACAAACAAAAATTTACAAAAAGATATTTGTTGATGCTTAAGTTTATTTTCCCATACGTAACTGTTTACACTCCAAAAACTGGCGATTTTGAGAGAATTCTTAACGTTGACTTAACCACGTATAAAAATACATGTTTTCAAACCAAAATCTACGTAAAAAGTGACTCATTTCACTTTCACTCATGATTTATCTAGACTTGAAAATAGACACAATCAACAATGGTAGCGAAAAAATATTTATGCAAGTGATGAACAATCAAGAATTTAAAGCAGTTGTGTTTGAAAAACTACTATAGGACTAGTATTTGATTTTTGAAAAGATACGTAGGGTGCGTTAGCGACAGCGTAACGCACCATTCTTAAGGCTTTGATGCGTTACGGCTTACGCCTAACACACCCTACAAATACTTAGATTTTTTCAGAAATCAAATATGATTCCTATATCCAGTATTTATGAGAGTATTAATAGTGAACAATCATGATTGGCACTTGGCGCATTAGCAACGTTAAATAAAGAGGCTGGGGGCAGGTGTGCTTCAACTCCCCTCAAAGCACTTAAAATTAAAATATTTCCTACAAAAAACTATGAAAGCTGAAGCAGAAAACCATCTCAGGCTGACTTGTGAAGTAGAAACTACCCTAAAGGTAATTGGAGGACGTTGGAAAGTTTTAATTATTAGAGAATTAATGACTGGCGTAAAACGGTTTGGTGAGTTGCAACGGGCTTTACCTGGAGTTACGCAAAAGATGCTGACTCAGCAACTTAGAGAAATGGAAGAAGACGGCATTATTCATCGAGAAGTTTATCCCCAAATTCCACCCAAGGTAGAATATTCTCTGACACCTTTAGGAGAAACTTTGCAACCAATTCTCTATGCTATGCATGAATGGGCTGTGCAACATTTAGCTCAAACAAATAGCCATTAATATTGAGCATAGATAATAAATAATAATTGCTACCTTATAATTTTAGCTGGCAGATTTATCCGAATTACGAATTACTTTATTCGTTGTTTCGTAAATACTCAATCGCGGCCTCTAATTTTGAGGGGTAACTTTCAGCAAACCTTTCAAACCAAAGTCCTTCGGACGACAGTGGATCTACTTTGGCTAACCATTTTTTTGCTTCCACTTTCAAAGCTTCTAGTTGTTTGGCTTTGAGTTGTTCTTGTCGAATTCGTTCTTGTTCTAGTTCTTGCTGCCTTTTTAATTCAATAGCAGCATCCTCTTCGGCAAAATCAGCCTGAACTTCTGCCAAAAGGTTATCCATAAAAGATGCCGACTTTGGCGATGCTGGAATAAACGATTTAGCTGTGGCTGATTTTGACTGCTGTTGTTGTGGTTGTACTTCTTTGTATTCGGTTTGGAGTTCAGCTAATAGCTTATCAATGGAATCCATTTTTGCAATTCCTAATAAATGGTATAGCTAGTACCGCTTTGCGTAATTCGTAATGGGCTACGCCCCGCTACGCTAACGTAATTTCCACTGCATAGGGTTTTAGACATTTTCAATGCGTGGATTATTTATGCCGAACTGTACTAGTCATTAATGGCATTAAGTAGCACTTCGGATAGACTCAAATCTTCCATGTCTTCCATAGTAATGGTGTCACAGATATCAAATTTAGCACCAGCACTCTGGAGTTCATCGTCTAAGACTTTGAGAAATCGGGTAGCTTGTTGATCTGTGCCGACTTGAATGAAGGAGATGGCTAATTCTTCATCTCGATCTATGCGGCGAGAAGCTTCAATAATCACCCTCATGACTGCTTTGCGATCGTCCGGTTCACCATCAGTAACCACTAAAATTGTTTCACCATTTGGCTTGGTTTGACCAGCTGCTTTGCGTTGAAGGTAATCATCCGTTGCGTGTTTTAACACACCTGCTAAATCAGTTGTTCCAGAAGGATCATTTTCTCGGAAAATTTGCGCTACCTTGCTGGATGTCACATTTTCGTATCGCTTAAATTTACCAGAAAATACATAAATAGTAATGCCATCTGGGTCAAATTGCTCACATTTGCTAGCTAAAGCTAAAGTAGATTCTTGTGCCGCAAACCATCTACTTCTACCACCCTTTTGATCTTGGGTTGCCATGCTGCCGCTTTTGTCGATAATCAAGGTATAGTCACGATTTTCGAGCATTATTCAATTCTCCAATTAAGAGTTCAGAGTTACTGGACTATGGGTGATCAACACATTAGTCAGTTATTGCGTTCGTCAATACATCTACAAGACTCATTTCTTCTAAGTCGTCTAAAGTGACGGTATCGCAAATATCAAATTTAGCGCCAACACTTTGCAATTGATCATCCAAAGCCTTCAGGAACTTAGTTGCTTGGGCATCTGAACCTACTTGAATGATCGAAATTGCTAATTCTTCATCACGTTCCATCTGGCGAGTCGCATGAATGATCACTTCAAACACAGCTTTGCGATCGTCTGGTTCACCATCGGTGATGACTAAAATTGTCTCTCCGTTTGGCTTGCTTTTACCGGCAGCTTTGCGTTGAAAGTAGTTATTGAGAGCATCTTGAAGTACACCTGCTAAGTTTGTCGTTCCAGCAGGGTCATTTTCGAGAAATATTTGTGCGACTTTGGCTGAGGTCACATCGTCGTAGCGTTTAAATCTACCGGAAAACAAGTAAACGGTGATGCCATCGGGGTCAAACTGTTCAGCCTTTCTTGCCAAAGCGAGAGTAGACTCTTGGGCTATCTCCCATCTACTTCTACCACCCACTTGGTCTGGTGTAGACATACTACCGCTTTTGTCAATGATTAATGTATAGTCGCGATCGCTCATCATAATATTCCTCTGATTGTTACCCTGTGGTTCTAGTCTAACTCCGTTTTTTTACGAGCAAGCAAGGCTTTTAAGCATTTGTATCAATTATGCTATTCAAAAAAGCCGCACCACAGTTGATAAATGCGTTGGCGTAGACCGCCGCAGGCATCACCTAGCGTTTTTGTTCCCACAGAAAGCACAATCTTCTTAGTCCCCAATCCCCTGGAAACACTAAAAGTTAGAGACTGGTTTGGTTGTTGCAACCGTATTTAGTCTGGGAATAATAAATACTAATCATGCTGGCGCACACGTAGCTAAACAGCTTTTGTTTAGCTTGATTTTAAAGATAAATTCGGGTATGAACCATCCTAAATTCTTAGATAATCCCGCGCAAAAACAAAACACGCAGTCGCAAAACTTCTCCTTGGCGTTTCTGCATCAGATGATCAATGGCATATCTGACCCAATTTTTGTGAAAGATCGCCAACATCGCTGGGTATTAATTAACGATACCTACTCTGATTTCGTCGGTCATAGTCGAGAAGAATTAATTGGTAAGTCAGACTATGATTTTTTTCCTCAAGCAGAAGCTGATGTGTTCCGCGAAAAAGATGAACTGGTTTTCACCACAAATATTACGAATGAAAACCACGATCTTTTTACCGATGCTCAGGGTATAACCCATCTCATCTCTACAAAAAAGTCTTGTTTTGAGGATGAGACTGGTAATAAATTTATTGTGGGTAGTATTCGAGACATCATCTTACAGAATGAAGCCGGGAAAGTTCTAGGTATAACTGGCATTACCGATACTACTGTTCTTATGGAAACCTGCGAGGCACTTCGGGTAACCCTAGAAGAACTTCAGGTAGTTGAAGAAGAACTGCGCCAACAAAACGAAGAATTAGCGATCGCTCGTGAAACGGCTGAATTAGAGCATCGGCGTTACCGGGATTTGTTTGATCTCGCCCCAGATGCTTACTTGGTGACCGATGTAGCTGGCATCATCAAAGAGGCTAACTATGTAGCCGCAGCTTTACTATCTGTGAGACAAAAGTATCTGGTAGGTAAACCATTAATCCTCTTTATCGCTGAACCAGACCGCCAAACCTTCATGAACCAACTGGCAAATTTGCAGCAGGTGCAGGATTGGGAAGCCTATCTACAGTCACGAGGAGGTACAGCCTTTCCTGCTCGGATCAGGATGGTTGCTATGTATAATTCACAGGGTCAGCAGGTCGGCTGGCGTTGCTTGATTTGCGACATCAGCGAACAGCTTGCTGCGCTGCGCTTACGCCAGCAAGCAGAGAAAGACCTACACCGCATTAATGCTGTACTGCAAGCTCAACAAGAAGCTTCCATCGACGGAATTCTGATTATTGATGAAAATCTTACAGTTACATCATTTAATCAGAAATTTTCCCAGCTATGGCAAATTCCTGCGGCCCTGATCCAAACAGGAGACGATCGCCAACTCGTGGGATGGGTACTAGACAAACTAGTAAATCCAGACGAATTTCTGGCTAAGGTGGAGTATCTTTACCAGCATCCAGAAGAAAGCAGCCGTGATGAAATTTTCCTCAAGTCTGGAGAGATTTTTGAGCGCTATTCTGCACCCGTGCATAAACAGCAAGGGGCTTGTGATGAGATATCACCTTTAGGAGACTATTACGGTAGGATTTGGTATTACCGCGACATTACCGAATACAAGCAAGCAGAGGCAGAACTTAGAGCTTCACAGCAAAGACTGGCGTTGCTGATTGAACAAACACCTTTAGCCATTATTGAATGGAATACCAAATTTGAGATTCAGACATGGAATCGCGCAGCAGAAAGAATCTTTGGATACACCACAGAGGAAATGCTGGGGACTAGTTTTGAGACCATAGTACCTGAAAGCGCTAGAAAGCACGTAAATGAGATTATCACCGCCTTGTTAACACAACGTGGAGGAAGTTTGAGTGTCAATGAGAACATCACTAAAGATGGTAGGACAATAGTCGGTGAGTGGTATAACAACCCGTTAGTGGCTCCTGATGGCCAGGTGGTTGGTGTTGCTTCACTGGTGTTAGACATCACAGAACGCAAACGCGCTGAAGAGGAACAGCAAAAATTTGTCGCGTTGATTGAAAACAGCAGCGACTTTATTGGTATTTCTTCAATAGAAGGGCAAGTTGTCTATGTGAACCCCGCCGGACTCAAGATGGTAGGACTTAATAGGCTGGAAGAAGCCAAAACTAAATTATTGGTTGATTTTCATTCACCAGAAGCTCTTGCAGAGTTGAAAGAGCAAATTATTCCTTTGATGCTTGAACATGGTTTCTGGCAGGGCGAGTTTCGCCATAGGCATTTTCAAACGGATATAGAAATTCCCACAGATTGCAGCCTGTTTATGGTTAAACATCCTGAAACAGGAAAGCCTTTCTGTCAGGTAGCTGTTGCTAGGGACATTACAGAACGTAAACAAGCCAAAGAAGCCCTGCTAAAGTCAGAAGCGCAACTTCGACAACAAGCCCAAGAACTCAAAGAAACACTCCACGAACTTAAACACACCCAAACTCACTTGATTCAAACTGAAAAAATGTCCAGCTTGGGTCAACTAGTTGCAGGAGTGGCACACGAAATTAACAATCCGGTGAATTTTATCTATGGCAATCTCAACCCTGCCAAAGAATACACCCAAGATTTACTTTCACTTTTACGACTCTACCAAAATCATTATCCTGAACCTGTGCTAGAAATTCAGGATTTTGCAGAACTCATAGAACTGGAATTTTTGACATCAGATTTGCCACAAATCATCAACTCAATGAAAGTTGGGGCAGACCGTATTCGGGAGATTGTGCTTTCCCTGCGGAATTTTTCGCGCTTGGATGAAGCCGAAATGAAAGCTGTTGATATCCATGAGGGAATCGACAGTACTCTGATGATTTTGCAAAGCCGCCTCAAGGGTAATGAGCAACGCTCGACAATTGAAATAATCAAAGAATACGGCAAACTCCCGCTGGTTGAATGTTATGCTGGGCAGCTAAATCAAGTATTCATGAATATTTTGTCAAATGCGATCGATGCTTTGGAAGAGTCATACCCTGCGGGAAGGCGAAGCGCCTATGTCATTTGTCCTATCCATTGGGAAAACGCCCGTAGGGTAGAGCAAATGACCTCCCCGCAAATTCGCATTTGCACTCAACTAGAGGAACCAAATCAAGTAACAATTACGATTGCCGATAATGGATTGGGAATACCAGAAGATGTTAGAAAACAACTATTCGACCCCTTCTTTACCACCAAGCCCATCGGCAAAGGTACGGGGATGGGGCTTGCCATTAGCTACCAGATTATTACACAAAGACATGGCGGTTTCTTAAAATGTCTTTCGCAGCCAGGACAAGGCGCTGAGTTTATGATTAAAATTCCCCTGATCCAAGATGCGTCAACATAATTTGTAATTAATAATACTCACCTCTGGCGAGAAGCAATCTACGTAATTCGTAATTTTAACAGCTTTCACCCCGTGAGTAAAAATACTTTGTTTTTTACTACCGACAGCTACCCCCTCTGAAAATATTGATTACGAATTACGAATTACGAATTACGAATTAGTAATTATCTAAATGCCTCGACTTCTTCAGGAACCTTCATTTGGTCGAGAATTCTCCAGATTTCTTGTAACATCGGTTCTAAGCCGGTGCGGGTAACTGCTGAAATCACAAAAACCGGGGCGTAAGAGAGATGATTAAGTTGGGTTGCTAACGCCTCCAAATCGACAGTTTCCCGATCAACTGCATCAATTTTGTTCAGCGCCACAACTTGTGGGCGTTCTGCTAAACCCCGCCCATAAGCTTGTAATTCTTCCTTAATTGTGTTGTAGTCTCTAACGACATCATCACTAGTGGCATCAATCAAGTGAAGTAGCACTCGCGTGCGCTCGATATGGCGCAAGAAATCATGTCCCAGTCCTGCACCGTGAGCTGCTCCCTCAATTAGTCCGGGAATGTCGGCGAAAACAGTACCATCACCAGTAGGTTTCCGCACTACACCCAAATTTGGGATCAGGGTAGTGAAGGGATAGTCTGCGATTTTCGGACGTGCTGCTGATAAAGATGAAATTAGAGTGGATTTACCAGCATTTGGTAAGCCAATAATCCCCACTTCTGCCAAAAGTTTCAATTCCAGGCGCAGCTGCTTTATTTCCCCTGGTAATCCTGGGAGGGCATATTCTGGGGCGCGGTTACGGTTACTTAAGAAATGCTGATTTCCCAGTCCGCCTTTACCACCTTGGGCAATCAGCAAAGTCTGCTTCGGCTCAGTTAAATCCCCCAGCAATTCGCCAGTTTCAGCATCATAAATGGTTGTACCGCAGGGAACTTCGATGATCAAGTCCTTTCCTCCTGCTCCGGTGCAGTTACTTGGGCCACCACGAGTCCCTTTTTCTGCCTGAAAGCGATGGTTGTATCTGAAGTCCAGCAAAGTTTGCAGGTTTTCGTCGGCAACGAAAATTACCGAACCGCCTCGTCCCCCATTACCACCAGAGGGGCCACCGGTCGGCACATATTTCTCCCGGCGGAAGGCAACAATACCATCGCCGCCCTTACCAGCTTCAACTTCAATTTTTGCTTGGTCGATAAATTGCATACTTAAATAATAGTGAAAAGTGAGGAGTTAGGAATTAGGAGTTACAAATTATAACTCCTCACTCTTCACTTTAACTAAATATATGGTGAAACATCTTCACCGCATTTATCTGCCAGATAGGAGAGGGCGCGGAAACGTAAGCCCACTAGTTGTTCATACAACGGGTTAATTTTACACATCGGCGGTATGTGGACAATCTTGCGTCCAAATAAGGTCACATCCCGCTCAAAGGGACACTGGGAGGGAATCATTTTACACAAAAAGCGGGCTACTCTTGGGTCTTGGATATCTAGCCCATCCAGCCAGTCACGCAGGGGGTGTAGTGCATCAATTTGAGGCTTTGTCAGCGCAGGGGTGGGGATAGCGGGGGTGGTAACTTGCTGTGGGTGTTCTAGGGTGTGGCGAAGGGCTTCTAGTAAATTTTCTGGCTGTTCTAAGGCTTGGCAGAACTGATGCAGAACCTGATCTTCGCTGGGAGAATAAGTACCATCTGCGATCGCTACCATTATCGCTGTCCTTAAGAAATTTTCCGCTGCTGATGTACCTTTACCCAACACTGCGGCTAATTCTTCTGGCGTAATTACCTCTAGTGAGTCGCATTGAATCTTAGGAGCTAATTCATTTTTGGTGATGCTGGCAATTAATTCCTGTTCTTGGGCATCAAAATTACCATCTGCCCAAGCAATGGTGAGCAGCCCACGCAACCAAGCGGCAATCTGTTCGCTGCTGTAGGGGGATTGAACGGTACTTGTCATAAACTCACGTCTCAAGCTTTCCTCAGTCATTACTAAGCTACCCTACCCAGCGACTAGGAAGATAGTGGGGCAGCAGAGAAAAACCAGAAACTGCGTAGGCATGGCCGCCTCAAGAAATAAACCAGAGAAGTTTTCAAATCGCAACAGTCGGTCTTGGGGTAAAATCCATTTGAGAGTAATGTTGAGAATTTTTTCTACTTAAACTGAAAATGGAGATTTAATCTGTGTTGTGGAGGTATTCATGAATAAAACCAAAGTTCACCTCGGTACCATTCAAGAAACACTACTAATTCCCCTCTGGGCTAGAGATTGTGAGCTTCAGGCAGCAGATCCAATTATAGTAGATCCTCAATCATCTCAGATTCTTGCAGCGATAGACTACGAATTTAATAAATTTACTACTGCTAAATCTTCTCAGATAGGCTGTTGTTTATGAAGAACCATCCTCGACAACTGGGTACGCACTTACCTCAATCAGTATCCCCAGGGTTCCGTTATCGAGATTGGTGCAGGACTGAATACACCCTTTGAGCGAGTGGATAACGGCAAGGTTTGCTGGTTTGACATAGATTTACCGGATGTCATAGTTCTGCGATGACAGTTTTTTGAGGAAACGGAACGCCTATTCTGTGGGATTCGTATTGCTTGGCATTAGTTAAATTAGGCTAACTCTAAAGAATTAAGGTATACATAATGTTTTTATTTGGCATTGAGCATGAAGTCGCTTTCCTAAACAAAGAAGGAAAATTTGCTGATTTTTCCCACACCAAATTTGCTGATTTCAATCAAATTATTGAAAAGCTACCCACATACCTCAGCGACTATCCTCAACTGCGGGTTGGGGATGCAGGTATTAAGATCAAAAGATGGTATATTGAGGGGTTTGAGAGATTTGCAGATTCCGACAAGGTGATAGACTGTCATGCTAAAGGTATTGAAATTAGAACGACTATACATTCTAATATTCAAGGCGCTATTACTGAATTATCAGAAAGTTTTGGCTTGCTACGTGAGATTGCTGCTAACTTTGGTTTCTCACCAGTTTTAGTTAGTTTTAATCCATACAATCCTGTTTTTGAGCCTCAACCCCCATTAAACGATTATGAAATCAAACAGTTAGAGGCTTATCCTGACGAACAAACTGCTAATATTCATATGGTGTCATACGGCCCGGACTTAAATATTTCAGTGGCAGATTTGTCTACTGAACGTGTAATTGATATTGGCAGAAAGTTAACTTATTACAGTCCTTATATCGTCCCTTTTAGTTATAGTTCCCCTTTTTATAAGGGAGGTTTATGGGATGGACTATCAGTACGAACTTTTATCAGAACCGGAAAAAGACCAGCAGCCCTAGTTTTTGTTCAAAAACAAGAACAACTGATTGA
Source organism: Nostoc foliaceum FACHB-393 (assembly GCF_014698505.1). Taxonomy (GTDB): domain Bacteria; phylum Cyanobacteriota; class Cyanobacteriia; order Cyanobacteriales; family Nostocaceae; genus Nostoc; species Nostoc foliaceum_A. The sequence continues at coordinate 141,143 of NZ_JACJTD010000002.1, forward strand.
TAGCACACCTTCCTTGACAAAAATCGCCCGTATTCCGGCTGAAGTAGGACGTATTGAATTTAAGGCTTGTGATAGTTGTGATAATTTTTTAATCTATGCGGCTTTGCTGACATTATTGAAAGGTTTGGTGTTAGATGAAACCTTGCTGGGTAGAGCAACCGTACCTAATGCAGCGTTACATCAACTTTCTGCAAAAGAAGGGTTTGACAACGAGGATATTTTTGGGAATGCGACAAAAGTCTTGCAAGCAGCCGAAGTTGCTTTGGGAGATGACCCCGATGTTCATTATTTAACACCGTTAAAAGTGCTGCTGGCGAAGCGAAAAACAAGATCCCATGAATTAATAGAAATGTTCCATTGCGTAAGTTCAATAGAAGAGGTAATAAAGCAGACTTATCAAGTTTAGAGGAAATTGCCAATGGGGACTATTAAGAGCAGAGGGGCAGAATTTTCTGTTTGCTCCTGTGCTCGCAATCCGGTTTAGTTAAAGTGCATAGTCTTTAAAGTCCTTTGACTGGATAAAGTCAAGCTAACTGAACATAATACTAGAAACATTAACTCATTCCGCGGCAATTCGAAAAAACGAGCAAAGCGATGTTCTCTTGAATTGTGCTGGGGAAATCGAAGTCATTAGTGATTAGTTATTGGTACTAATCACTATTTACCACTGACTAATGACTAAATCGGCGGGAAGTTATCCCGGATACTCCTTGAAGAGATGGGATTCCCGCCAATTTTCGTTAACCTGCCATAACTATATTAAGTCGATATACCTAGAGACTGATTTTATTACAACTATAGATATAGGAAATTTCATTCTAGAGATTGATGCAGGCATTAACATTTTCAAAGTACAAGTAGATACAGGGAACCTTGAGAGAAGATTGTCAAGAAAAAACGTAATGATTTTGCTAAAGAATTAAGGTGGTATTTGCTTATTATCCCTTACTATTTCGATGCAGAAGTACAAGGACAATTTCTTCATCAGGTTCGTTTCTAAAGAACTTCCAGATTGAAGCGTGGCTTGATATTTTTATTATTGCTCAAGTTTACCAAATAAAGGTATGAGCTTCCGCTATTTCAATCAAAGTTCTGCGTTGTTAAAGCTGTTATCGAGGATTTGAAATGAAGATTATTGCTTCTGTTTTATCTATCTTAAGCCCAGTACGTTTTCTAGTTGTGGCTTTTACTTGCGCTATACTATTGTTATCTAGTGCTTTTCCTGCTTTTGCGATCGATAGCTACCAAAGTGACCCTACCGAAGCTACTACACAACTGCTTGACATTCAGCGCAAAACTGACGAAGCCGCTAAAGAACCACCAATAGGATTGAGAAAGACTCAAAAAGAAACTAACGCAGGACTCAATGAGGTGCAGGGAGCTGCTGATATTGATAAGCAAAAGCGTCCAGAAAATTCCCAGAGTGCAACATCTGTTGAAGAAAATATAAAGAATGTGTTGGAGAAAGTTACAGGTAAGTAACTAAAATAATAGTTCTGGTAATTTTTCGATAATAATGGGTGATTGCGTAAACGCAGTCACCCATTACTAATTAGTAATTAATTTTAAGGTGGCAAATTCAAGTAGATATAAAATTATGTTCATCCTAAGCAATTTTTGGGAAATTGCGTTTAGATAGTTTTAATTAACTATTATATTTAATATTCTGATTTTTGGATCTTAAAAACAATAAAGTTCGCTAATTACTAGATTACTGGCTTAACACTACCTATTAAGACATAGGCATAATTATAAATGCGGTAATTAATTTAAGCTCATAATATTTCCTTTGGTTGATGTGGAATCTGTGTGAAATTTGGGAAGTTAGTAGATAAGTTTGCTTAGGGATGGAAAACAATGCGTGCGATAAACATTGGTTTGACAGAAGAACAGCGTCAAGGTGTAATTAATCTGTTAAATCAAGATTTGGCAGATGCCTATCTACTGTTGGTGAAAACCAAAAAGTATCACTGGGATGTCGTTGGGCCTCAGTTCCGCTCTTTGCACCAGCTTTGGGAAGAACACTACGAAAAGCTGACTCTAAATATTGATGCTTTAGCAGAGCGGATTCGTGCTTTGGGCGGTTATCCAGTTGGCACAATGGAAGGATTTCTCAAGATTGCTACTCTCAAGGAACATGCTGGTAATGTTCCCACAGCAACGGGGATGGTAGCTAATCTAGTGGAAGACCACGAGCAGGTTATTCGTAACTTAAGAGACCATGTGGATCAGTCTGGTGATGAGTTCCACGATCAAGGAACTGCTGACTTTCTGACTGGACTCATGGAAGAGCATGAGGAAATGGCTTGGATGCTGCGTTCATTTATTGAAGGGGAAGCACTCGGCCCAGATGGTAGACAGCCAGCAGAAGGGGCCAAGACTCCTGTCGGTGTGTAGCTCATAGGGGCTGAGTTGAGCATGGTTGTCTGTTAAATCAGTTAGAAGGAGAAATCAATCCTCCTTCTAAATGGTGTGAAAGGGTTAATTTTCCTACATCTACCTATTCACCATATTCATTGCAAAAGCAAGATAATACAAACCAAAAAAGGAGTTTTTAAGTGCCAGAAGTTTATAAAGCAGAACGTACTATCTCTGCCGTATTCAAAGAACAGAAGCAAATTGATGATGTGATTCGACGTTTACTAGACAGGGGTGTGCCTAGAGATCATATTTCGGTCATGGGCAGAAATTTTCAGTCGGAAACTAGAATCGCTGGCTTTATTAGTAAAAAAGATGTGATTCTGGGAGGTTTGAGAACAGGGGCAGTTTTTGGTTCCTTGTTTGGTTCCTTTCTCAGCTTGCTCACGGGTGTAGGTGTATTGTTTATTCCCTTTGTCGGCCCAATCGTAGCAGCAGGGCCTATTGGTGCAGTGTTGTTAGGGGCTGCTAGTGGAGCGATCGCAGGTAGTGCAGGTGCTGGCCTAGTATCGGTTCTAACTACTTTGGGGATGCCAGAAGATAAAGCGACTATCTACCAAACCCGCTTACAAGCTGGCGAGTTCTTATTGATGGCAGAAGTACCGAGCGATCGCACCGGCGAATTTCAATTGCTCCTCGAAAGTGCTGGTGGCGAAGAAATTAACACCATTGAAAAAACCTTTGCTCGCCCTTGTCCCGGACAGTGCAACAGCCCAGAAGATTTGTCTCCTGAAGTTCGCGCTCATCTTTCTGATGAAGCTCAACGCACATTCATTGAGCGCTATAACACTGTCTTCAATGAAAAAAATGACGAGTTCACTGCTGAACAAGCTGCTTGGGAGTCTGTTCATCAGCAATATGATGAAGATGAAAACGGCGTTTGGTCAAAAGCTAAGGTTAAAGTTTAAGGATTTCCAAAAAATAAAATATCCAATCTTGTTTGGTGAGTATCTTGACACCCTTAACTAAAGACTTCCAAGATACCCACTCTACAATTAGGGAACTCCAAAAAATAAATTATCCTAATTTCTGGACTCAACACGACTGTTCCTCCCCCCCTGCTCCCTGCTCCCTGCTCCCTGCTCCCCTGCCAAGAAAGCGATGGGATATTTTTTTAGTTGGAAGTCCCTTACTTGTGTTCGTCTCTGTTTATAACCGTTCCCGCATGGGTTAGGTAACATACAGAAAAAAATAATTAACCAAAGATGAACACAGATACTTATAGGGACACGGCATTGCCGTGTCCCTCGTTTACATGGAAATCGCTATATCTGCGGTTTTAAATCTTCACTAGGGCAATTTATAGCTACCAACACGCACATTTAACTCACCTTGGGCTGGGTTCTGGCTGAATATAAATGCGCCTTCTTCAGTTTCCCCACCAGATAAAAAGTCGATCTGTTGCTCTCCTGTTTCTGTAACTTTACCGTCAATTAGTAACTCAGCCATAATTTGGACTGATTCGGCCGTGTCTCCTCCAGTATTCTCGACTTCAAAGGGAACATAAAATTGTCCGTCAACTTCCCGAATTGTTTGTTTTTTGGTAACAGAAAGGATGGGAGGTTGATTCTTTTCGTTCAGCCAAGTGTAGCCTACCAAACTCACAACGATTCCTAGGATAAGTAAGGCAACGCTGAATGTCACCCACTCTGCAATAGAGCGTGGTGGTTGTTCTGTTTTAGTCATATTGCTAACCTTCCGGCTGCACCGCCAATAGTTGCAGGTAACCCCAGCATTAAGGTGTGATCTAACCACATTGTCCAAGGGTCGCCAAAAGTTAACTTTTGAAAGAACCACAACATAAAAGCGGTTGCTAGTAGTGAAACTAGATAAGACATAATGGTTTCGCTTGATGGTCGTTGGAAAATTCCCTTTTGCTGTCTTCGCTTTTGCTGGTCAGAAAAGCCTGCCTGAAATACAATGCCATAAGAAATCAGCAGAGATGTGGCGATCATTGCCAACTGCCAAGGTGGTGAGGCTGCGGCTGCAAGCATAGGAATTTCATCTGTTGGAGCAATGTTAAATGCAATTATGGTTGCTCCAATCAGGGTTCCACCCACATCGGCAAAGGTGGCGTGTAAATCATCCCCTTTGTTCTTGGTTGTGCTGTTTACCTGATCGGTTGCTTGTCCTTGTGCATTGCTGTTTCCATTATCTCCCAACAACTGATTGGCTAATGCTACACCGAGAGCGAAGGGCACACTTTCAAAGATGATTTTACCTAAAGATTCCTTTAGGGATGTTTCTAGTGTCAATTCTCGCAATAGTAGCAGCACAAAGGTAGAGCAAGCTAGTCCGATTGCGATCGCTTCTACGGTATCCATTGCCGCTTGATAAGCTAGCCAAGTATATCTGCGTTTCCGAAAGCCTTCTATTTGATTGAGCAAGTAAACCACAATAAACATGAATGCGATCGCCATCATCATCAGTTGTGGTTTTGCTAACGATCCAATCCACCAAACCTCCATTGTATACAGCAAGGGTATGCCAAATAAAAATCCTCCACAAGCACCCCGAATGATGTCATTAATCTCACTCCTCCATACATTTTTTTTACGTTTTGTTGCCACTCCTTGACTTTCCTTTTGTTGAAAATTTGCTTTAACTTAACGTGAGTTCGACAAGTTTTATTTGACCTCTCCCCCAACCCCTCTCCGTGTCGGAGAGAGGAGCAAAAAGCTGAATTTTTCGTTGATCCTCCCTTTCCGTTTCGAGAGGGAGGCTGGGAGGGAGAGGTTCATCGAACTCACGTTGACTTATACTAATTCTCTATGAAGATGTATATAGCACTTCTAAATCATTCGTGAAAAGTTAGATCCCCGATTTCTTTGAGAAGTCGGGGATCTAGACAGCGCGAATTTTCACAAATCAAATAGGATTGCTATATATTCATATTTTTTACGTTGGGTGCTCCCATAGCACTTCGTACATATCTTAAGATAAGATCATCTACCAGATTATTCTATCGGTTGATGGAAGTCAAAAATAATACAGTACTGTTAGTTTATGTAATAACTGAATCAACTACAAGCTGGAAATAAAAACCATGAGTGCCGAAAAAAGAGTAGAAGCTACTGCGAAAAATATTGAAGGAAAAATTCAAGAGGTTGTGGGTGAAATAACCGGTAATCCACAAGATAAGACTGAAGGACAAGCAAAGCAAGCTGAAGCCCAAGTTACTCACACTGTAGAAAACATTAAAGACGAACTTAAGAAAGCTTTAGACTAATTTAGTTTTTACAGTGCAAATCGTAGCGATGATTCATAACTGATAGTCTAACATTAATTACTCCACTAACTTTTAGTAAGTGGAGTTTTTGTGTCTGCGTAAAATTTGCAAGGGAGAATTACTAAGAAATTGGTTCTAACCATGATTGATTTTGCTGGGTATTTAATTAAACTAATGAGTGGCACGATTAGCTAATAGGTTCCAGATAAAAATCGCAATTATTGCACCAATTACGGCAACAATTACACCGGGGATACTGAGAGTTGCAGCAGTTAATTGAAATCTTCCTGTCTCTAAAAGAGTAACTAAAATTCCACCGATCACAGCACCTACAATACCTAAAACCATAGTTGAAACAATTCCACCACCCTGACGACCGGGATAAATAGCTTTTGCTATAGCTCCGGCAATTAAACCCAAAATTATCCAAGCAATAATGTTCAGCATAATTTCATCCATCAGAAAACTTCACAACTAGCTTATAAATTACAATATTGTTTTCCTTCTACCCGAAGATATAAGTATTAAACTTCAATAAAAACTAATACCATTTCTGTCAATAATTACAGCCGCCTACAATGATTGTAAGCCTTGGCTATATAGACACAAACACGCTAGCGGCTTCCTTTAAAGTACGTTTAATATGGGAAAATATCAAGAATTATTGGGAGGAATCAATCGTCATGACTGTTATTGTTGCTAAATGGACGATTGACGAATATCACCGTATGATTGATGCTGGCATTTTGAGCGATCGCAAGCATAGTTAACCATATCGATACGAGGAATACCGTATTTTTTCTTTAGAGAAAAAAGCTTAACAGAACTGTATTGCCGTATAAAGGGGGAAAAAAGATATCTAGTTCCCTCCCCAATCCATCGGGGAGGGTTAGGATGGGGTAAAACCCTGGGGTTAAATGCAAGGCGATCGCCCTCGGTCAAGAGTCTGCGTAGGCGTAGCCTGTTGTAGACATCGCCTTTCTTATTTAAACATTCTTTACAATATTATACTTATAAATATTTCTGCAATTGTTTTTACATAGGCTTAGGCGTGAAGATGTCATTAGTCATTAGTCCTTTGTAATCACAAATGACCAAGGACGACCATAACAAAAATTTTCACAACTCAAATAAGATTGCTATAAGTTCCTATATTGAATTCGGGCGGTCGTTTATTGAATTCGGGCGGTCGTTTATTGAATTCGGGCAGTCGTTTATTGAATTCGGGCGGTCGTTTATTGAATTCGGGCGGTCATTTATTGAATTCGGGTAGTCGTTTATTGAATTCGGGCAGCCGTTTATTGAATTCGGGCAGTCGTTTATTGAATTCGGGCGGTCGTTTATTGAATTCGGGCAGCCGTTTATTGAATTCGGACAACCCCTAATTTTTTCCCCCCAATACATCTGGGGGATTAAGGGGGTAATTTGACTTGTGTGTACACTTACTGAAAACATCAAATTCCGTGACTTTTACCGATTACCCAATTACGCCGGAAAAACCGGGCTAAAGCTGATTCTTCTAAAGATAAATAAATTGGTCGGCCGTGGGGACAGGTGCGGGGGTTGCGAGTCCGTTGCCAATTATCTAAAAGTGTCTGCATTTCTTGTTGATTCATCGGTGTACCATTACGAATTGCACTGCGACAGGCGACAGCTACTTGGGCTGTTTGTAAATCGCCTCCCCAACTAAGTTCTAAAATTGCTTCTGCACAATCGTCTCGCTGTTGCAAAGGTGCAGGTATGTTACGAACTGCCCAAAGTTGTTCGCCAAAGGGTTCTATGTCTAAACCGATGCGTTGCAGTTGTGATACTTGCGCTGGCGATAATTGATAAAGAATGATTGGCGGTTCGACAGGAACAAGTTGCCAATCATCGCATAGTTGCTCATACAAAACTCGCTCATGGGCAATATGCTGTTCTACTAACCACATACCACCTGGATGTTCCGCCACAATATAGGTGTTGCTAACTTGAGCGACAGCTTTTAAAGAGTTAGGAGTTGGGAGTGAGGAGTTAGGAGTTTTGGGATTTTCGTTAGGATTTTGAGAATTGAAATTGTAGCTGCCTTTTGCTTCTGCGGCTTTGAGTAATTTACTAACTCGTGTCGTGTGAACAGCTTCTTTAAGATTGTTAGAAGAAATGCTGAGTGCTTGGTTAATTGCTTGGGTAATTTGTTCTTGCCAATAAATGATTTCGTTGAGATAAATCTCTGTTTTCGCTGGATTGCGATTCCAATTAATTTGATCAGGGGAAATGGCAAGATGTAAGAAACAAATTGGATAGCGATCGCGTGGTAATGTTCTGTGAAATGCTGATAATATCGTTTGCTCTAGTTCTGGCGTTTTAACCATCCGTCCGTTAATGGCTACACGTACCCAATCTGGACGATGACGATGACAGCGATCAGGTAATCCTACCACTAAATTGAGTGCTGAGTGGGGAGAGACGCGATTCATCGCGTCTGTACAAGAGTTGGGAGGGTTGGGTATTTCGAGTTTGACTTCTTGCAAATCACCTTGTCGCACTTGGGGTAAAATCTGTGGTAGCAATTGCCCAGTTGTCGAAGCTGGAGAGATGGTGAACCATTGACGGTCATTTTGCCAAATCTGCCAAGTAACGTGAGGATGACATAGGGCAATTTGGTGAATTGTGGCTTGCACGGCTTTCATTTGCTGTGCTGCTGTGGGTAATCCCTGACGACGAGATGAGCAGTTACCGAAAAGATGAGAAACTGTCACCACTGTACCAGGTGCGATCGCAGTTATTTCAACTTGCACAACTTCCCCACTATCGCCATAGCTAATCCGCCATCCTAAGTTTCCACCCACAGGACGACTCAAAATTTCCAAATCTGCCAAAGTCGTTAAACTGTGTAACGCCTCACCACGAAACCCCAAACTGTTAATTTTCCATAAATCGGCACCAGAGCGAATTTTACTGGTGCTGTGGGCTGTGGCTGCTTGTTGCAAATCATCTAGGTTCATTCCACAACCATTATCTGCAACACGAATTCGCCATTGCTGCGGCCATAAAGAAACCACAATTCGCGTTGCACCTGCGTCTAGGGAATTTTCTACCAATTCCCGCACCACAGAAGCAAAAGAGTCGATTACCTCACCAGATGTAATGAGATATACGACTTCTGTTGGTAGAGCTTGAATAGTAGATGCCATAAATTATAGTTTATAGCTTCTGGGTGCAAGGTAAGTGGAGGGAGAAATCAATTAAAAATTAAAAATTAAAAATTAAAAATTGTACCTTTACAGGGATCTTGCTACGCGCAGCCGTAGAGAAGAAAAAGACTGGGGGAGATGTAGCTTTAGCTTCCCGTAGCTTGGAGAAATAAGCAGGCGAATTGACCAGAAATTTTTATTAATTGTAAAGAAAACTCAATTAAAGGAAGATTTTTGATAAATTGCTTGTGAGGTGATGAACCAGAAAACTTATGAGTAATAACTTAGTTGCTGATGTCCATGAGTTAAAGACCCGTTTGCAATGGGGTCAACCAGGTTTTACAATTGTTGATGTGCGTGAGCGCCACACCTACAATAACGGTCGAATCAGTGGAGCAATACCCATCCCATTAGATGATTTGGCATCTAGAGCCAAATCTGCTTTACATAAAGAACGCCATATTTATATTTATGGCGACAGTGACGAACAATCAACCCAGGCTGCACAAATTCTGAGAGGAGAAGGGTTTGTTGAGGTAGCGGAAATCAAAGGTGGTCTTGCAGCTTGGATTTCAGTCGGTGGTGCTACAGAAGGTGTCGCCGCTTAAACTTAACCCAGATATATAGCAATTCTAAATGAGATTGTGAACTTGTCGTGGAGGTAGGCAATAGGCAATAGATTTTTTTCACGAATGATTTAGGATTTCTATCTCAATGCAAGTCTATTTATTGCATAATTGCTAGTTTTTTGTACTGCACATTAGACTTCTAACAAAAATCTGAATTAGCGAAAAGGAAACCACAGATAAACACCGATAAAATATCTGCGTGTATCTGTGGTTTAATCCCTAAAAAATTGACTTTTGCAAGATATCTACTGTGCATTACAGCTTTCTCTACGGCATCATCAAAACTAACTGATTGCAACATTAATTAACATTGAATTAACTTACTTTCTGCTTACCTCTAGATGGTGGTTAATTACTATCCCTTGTTGCCAAAACTTTAGGTGGTTCAGGTTTCAGTAACCCATTCAACAGGGATGCGGGACGTTGACTGTAAGGCCAAGCAAAAGCATGACGGAAAGCTGCATCCTGACAAGCTTGTAGTTGGGCAAAACTGATAATGTTATAAGTCAAGAGATTCTCATACTCAAATGGTAGACGCACATTGTGCAATCCAGCATTATCAGTACAGATAGCGATATCTACCCCAGCTTCAAAACAACGATCAAAAACTAATTTGAGTTGACGGATATCCTGCAAAGTACCAGTTTTCAGGTAAGTTGTGGGGCAAACCTCTAAACACTGTCCGCGTTTAGCGACATCATTAAGTAACTCTGGATATAGTAAGGGAATTTGGATGCCGTGACCGATTCGCATGAGATAGGGTAAGAGTTCGGGGTAACAGCCAGCAGTGGTTTCATATAAATGTCCGGTGGTCTTAACGCCCTGCGATCGCGCATAATCATATAAGCTAATCCATTCTTCTAAGCGATCGGCATAATAGCTATCACCCCCCGCTACATCTACTGCACAGACATACTGCTTATTTTGCGCCGCCAAATCAACAATCGCCTTGTTCACTTCATAAGGTAGGCGCGTGTGCATACAGAGAATTTGGCTAGTAACAATCGGATATTCTGGCTGGTGGCTAGCAAGTCCTACTACTTGCACAATTTCTGTCATCTTGTCAATTCTCTGTGATTGATTCAGATGCTCAGGTGTCCGTAAATATGGAGTGTAACGCAGTTCCAGGTAAGCCAAATTTTCAAAAATGTAAGCACCCCGCACCAAGCGATAGATAAAGTAAGGTAAAGTCTCCACAGTTTGCACACTTTCTACGAGAGTGTGTAATTCTAAATACTCATCCAGGGTGTTGCGTGGGCGAGTATAAAAATCTTCAAATTCTGAATAGTCAGCAAAGCGAGAAATCAAATCCGAAGAATGTCGCTCGAAATATCGCCATAAAACTCTGGGTACGACCGAGCCGCCCAGGTGCCTATGTAATTCAGCATATAAAGCCATAGTGGTATTTTTAGGTAAAAATTTTATTAATTGTAACAAAAACATAGAAATAAAAAATCTATACTCGAAGAAATAATGAACATCGGGGGGAATCCCATCCCAACAAAAGGGGTGTCCAGGATAGCGGTCCGCCGATTTAGTCATTAGTCATTAGTCATTGGTACTAATGACTCGAAATCCCACGGCTTTTCATGAAAAGCCGTGGGATGATTTAACAGAGGCTACGACCGAGACGCTGCACAAAAGTTGGGATTTTATCCATAGTTTCTGAAAATCCATCATTTATATAGTGTTTTGAGCAAAAATAAACTTGACATTATCAAGATTAAATTGATAGCATTGAAAAATTTTAATTTTTGTGTTACGCTAAATAAACATTGCTATTGTTGAGCAAGTGAAATATAGCAATATATTTTTCCTTTAACTAAGCAAATTCCTGGCAAGGTTGGTATTAATTGAAAATTCAAGCGTTGGAAGTCAAAGCTGGCGATCGCATTGTTGCTTACTGCAACAACAAAATGCAAATCTGCAAGGTAAAACGCATTTTAGATCCCGGTCAAGCTAATATCACACTATCAGTATTCACCTCTGAGAATTATCGCGGTTGCTCAGTTTCATCTATAGTCCGCTTTCAAAGCAACGCCTTAGTTGATTTAGTAAGTTAAAAATCAAGTAAACATTCAATCTCAAAAATATCTTTAGCTATTGTCCAGCCTCAAGCTGGATATAGTTATTGTTGTATGTGCGATGCCTGTGTCGGGCTACGCCTACGCACATACAAATCTGTTAATTGTGGCTGGATGATTTTTCAGAAAAACGCTCTCACACTATAAGCAGTGCAGGCGGAAGTTTTTGAGAAAACTGATACTATGCTCATGCACCACCAAAAAATTAGAGAACTAGGCATAAAGTAATTAGATTCGTATCGCCAACCAAACGAGAAGATGGTAGGGATTTCCAGCCCAAATAACCATATTTTTTACCGATAGGCTTGTTGAGCTTCAAAATCGCCCAGTCCTTTGAGTAATCGGCTAAGGTGCCATTTTTAAAGTCTGCGGTTACGGTGTACACACAAGTGCTAGTAAATTATGGATGGAAGGGATTTAGGGGGATCTAAAAAGTTAGGAGGCTAAAGGAATAGTTTCAAAACACGCCCTAGGTAGAACAGGGAATGAGAATAGGATTTATCGTGAGGTACAAGAACCCCGACTTTTTTGAAAAGTCGGGGTTTTGGGGATCTGATTGAGCAGTGTTCGCTCTACAAAATTTAGAATAAGATGAGGTTTACTAATTATTTGGCAATGGAAGTTTTAAAACTTACAACTAAAATTGATGAATCAGGATATTTAAATCTTAATATTCCAACGCAGTTAGCGGCTGTTTAAGTAGAAATTATAGTTATTTTGAATCCAGTTTCGTCATAGGAAAAGCAGCAACCTAGTTATGATTTCTCTGATTTAGTAGGGTGATTAACTTGGCGGGGAGATGCGGTAGCTATGCAGAGAAATCTACGCGATGAGTGGTAATCGCTACGTGTTGGATACGAATGCGATAGTAGCTCTGCTTCAAGGAAATTCTCAACTTATTCAATTACTCCAAGATGTTGATTGGATTGGAGTTTCAGTTATTAGCAAAATTGAATTTCTCGCGTTTTCTGGGCTGAGTCAAGAGGATTGTCAGCTTTTTGAGAGGTTTTTGCAACGAGTTGAGATTGTCAATTTAGTACCGTAATTAATTGGTAGCCTCTACCTTTTCCTTGCAGTGCATAGGCGTAGCCTATGCACTACTAACCAATAAGGCATAGTGCAGGCTAAAAGTCTTCTGAGTCCTTGTGTCAAGCCTAATTGAGATGATATTACCCTGGCAAAGCGATGCCTACGGCGAGCTTCTCTACAAGAAGCTCCGCGAACGCTAACGCGTTACTAAAACCACCCTCCAATTGATGGCTTTTATTAGTTCTTTTTCACATCGCGAGCCATATTGAGGTAGTAGTCGTCAATTTTGGCATTAGGACGACGGCGGTTAGTGGCAGAAATTTTAGAAGTGTTATCCTGATTCGTTTTAATTGGCTCTTTTGCAGAAGCTTGCTTTATACCTTGCGCCTCATCAGATTCCAAGAAATAATCAGACCTTGTAAATCCAAACAGGTTGGCAAAAAAACCAAATAAATTTCCTACAGCATTGGAAACACTTTTGAATAAAACACCAAACAAGCCTTGAAGACGAAGGAACAAGTTCCGAACAATTTGAGTTAGACGAAACATAACAGCACCCTCTATGATTGCCTATTATTATTCTGACTTAATTCCAATAGGAGGAATGGTGCTATGCAAAAAATCTACCAGGCGTAGGCATGAGAGCAGCGAGAATTTATTAGAGGTTGTATTTGAAACATTTCTATTTGGCACCACAAACCCTATAACTGCGTCAACTATCTTGCAGCTAAATTACTGTATCAGTTTTCCTGGTGTAGCAATTTAACGTTTATATGGAATGAATATAACCAATTAACCTCATTTAGTCAGCAGAAGTAATGACAAATCAGTTCTGGGAAAAAAGCATAGAAATCAATGCTACTCTAACCAACTTACTAGTTAACACCGTGCGTAGCTTATTCCTATATCGCAGCAAGCTACGCAAAGCGTCTGGTAGAGTTGCGCCTAGTCGTCAGACATCGCCTTTCATTCATCAAGGTTGGTGGCTTTTAAGGAAGCGTCTGCTGCCATTATTATGTCTGATATCATTCGTTACGGTATTGCTAATCAACAGCTTTGCCCCTAGCTTTGCCCAACTACCTCCTCAACCTCGTCAAGAAATTCGGGGGGTATGGCTGAGTGGTAACGATTTTAACGTTTTCAGAAATCGCTCAAAGGTGCAAGCAGCCATGAGCCAACTGCGGCAGCTAAACTTTAACACCGTTTATCCAGTAGTCTGGAACGATGGCTATACACATTATCCCAGCGCCATCATGCAAAAAAAGGGTATTCCCTTCTTCTTCAAAGGAACAGATGGACAAGATGTGATTGCAGACATTATCAGCCAAGCCCGCAGAGAAGGTCTACTAGCAATACCCTGGTTTGAATTTGGTTTCATGGTTCCCCTAAGTTCGGAACTCGCATCCCAGCATCCAGATTGGCTGACACAAAAGCCGGATGGGACTCAAACTTCAATTAGTGCTGCGGGTGAGGTAGCGTGGTTGAATCCGTTTCACCCGGAAGTGCAAAAGTTTATCACCGAACTCGTGATGGAAGTCATTACTCAATACGATGCTGATGGCGTTCAATTTGACGACCACATGAGTTTACCTGTGGATTTTGGTTACGATAAATACACAATTAGTCTATATACTCAAGAAACGGGCAATCCTCCCCCACCGAATCCCCAAGCCCAAGCATGGATAAAATGGCGGGCAGATAAAATCACTGCATTCATGGTAGACCTCCACCAAACTGTGAAAGCTAGAAAACCGAATGCTATCTTCTCAGTTTCTCCCAATTACTATGATTTTGCCTACAAGCTGCAACTGCAAGACTGGCTCAACTGGGTACGGTTAGGTATTGTCGATGAGTTAGTCATGCAAGTATACCGTAATGATTTAGAAAGTTTTATCGCTCAAATTACCCGCCCAGAAATTTTAGAAACCCAAAAAATCATCCCAACTGGTATCGGTATTATGGCGGGGTTACGAAATCGCCCAGTTTCCATGCCACAAATCCAATCCCAGGTGCAAGCAGCGCAACAACGCGGTTTAGGTAGCGGCTTTTTCTACTACGAAAGCCTTTGGGATATCGCGCCTGAACCAGCAGCGCAACGACAGTCAGCATTTGCGGCTCTTTTTCCAAACCCAGCGTTGCGCGATATCTCTCAAAATACACCCCGCAAACCAACTTTTGATACCATATCCCTACCTTTATATCCAAAACCTTCCCTTGGCCAACGTGTTCGTGGCTATTTTCTGGAAATAGCGATCGCAGGTGGTCAGCCAAGACGTATCTTATTAGATACAGGGTCAGCAGGGCTGCGAGTTCCCAAAGAGTTTTTAGGTAATGCTCCTATCCGCAAAACAGGACAAAATATCAAGGAAGTATTAAGCGATGGTACTATCCTGGAGGGAGAATTAGTTTATGCTAATGTCCGATTTGGTTTGCTTCCCGCCGCAGAACCAGTTCCGGTACAAGTTGTTACTAGCCGCCAATGTATTGCCCAAAAACCTAATTGTTCAGCAAAGAGTGGTGCGCCATTTTCTGGTATTATCGGTGTCAACTATTTTGAAAAGTCACTTCCCTATAATCCGTTGAGAAAATTACCAGGAAATCTGAGTAACGGATTTATAGTGATTGGAAATGGTGGTAGTAACAACAATGGCAACCTAATTCTCGGTTTGACTGCTAATAACCAAGCAGGTTTCAAAATGGCTCCTTGGAGTAAACAAAGCGAAATTAATGGTGTACCCGGTAACAGATGGGACTCTCAACTGAGCAAAGTTTGTTTAACTCTTGCTGGGAGTTCTGCTAAAAATTCTTGTAATGGCAAAATGATCACTGATACTGGAACCATTAATGGTTTGACTGAATTCAAGTCAGCTTCTACAGCAGGTAAGCTCAAGCCAGGAGTGTTACGTTCAGCTTTGAAAGTAGCAATTAATAGCATTTTTGATTACAGCCTGACACCAGGAACCCGCGACGGATTTAATCGCTGGAATTTGAGTATTTCGCCACAAGCAGAACTTCCTATATTTGTAAATACTGGCATCGCCTTTTTTGATAAATACGATGTCCTCTTTGACCAAGTTAATGGAAGACAGGGTTTTCGCAGTCGGCGGTAAGAGGGTAGTAAAGACTTCCTCCCTCAGATAGCCTTCAAAACTAATTTTCCTGAACCAGCAAAACTGACTTCACGGGACGCTTGATAGGATTTCCTTCCAAATCAACCTTCCCGTAAAAGGTTTTGCCCTTGTAATAAAGTGAAGACGAACTCCCCCCATCCAGATTCATTGCTTGATCAGCACCAAGAGTTTTCATAAAATCAGCTAATGCTGGTAAGGATATCCCAGAGTTAGCGGGAGCCGAGGGTTTTTGAGCCACCATAACTAAAATAACGCTGCCATCACGAGTGATACCCACAGCAGTTCTGGCGTTGGGTTGGTTGCTGCCAAGTGCATCTCGTTTATTGGAATTATCCACAAAGCCCTCTTTTACTGACGTGAGTTCTGGTAATAGGCGTGGGCCAGCACCTATAGCATCGACTAACTGACAACCTGCTGGTGGTAACTGACTGTGTAGGGCAATAGAATAACTGATAGTTTGCCCACATGAGTAGCGGCGGAATTCTGCACGATTGAATATTTGACTCAGGTAAGGTTTTAAGTTGGGATTGTTCACCAGTCGCTCATTTTCCTTGGGGTCAGCTACCAACTTCCCTTGTAGGACAACGTAAGATGTCGATTTTTGATTGGCTGGGTCAAAAAAGCCTGCGTTCAAAATAGCTACGGCTCGATGCTTCTGGGCAAATTCCTCTACAGTGGCTACCTTCTGTGATAATTCAGGAGTCACCAAAAATCTGCTATTGGCTGGAATTAACAAAATGTGAGCTATGCTTTGGGGCAAAGTGCGCTCGAAGTAGCGGATAGTTTTTGGTGGTGAAGATGCAACAGTCGGTATTGACGGTGTTGAAGAACGCAAATTAAACCACAACACCATTGTCAAACTAATTAATATCAAAGCCAGTAGTTTGATTTTTCTCACATTTAAACCCACTGCGGTTAGCTCAAACAAAGTTAGTTTAGTTGAAATAGCAGAAACACAGGGAGAAATTAACCGCTATAAAGATAAGCTGTTAAGCATTTAATTTGCACATTGAGATCGCAGTTTGCAGCTTTTATTACCATGAAAATGATGCAATTTAAATGACGATTAGCTTACTGTTCCTATTATTACTAAGCGATCGCTAATTTTTGGCTGATAGTAAAAATTCTCTAAAAATCCCTATTGGGTATTGAAACGCTTGAAACTTACTAAAATCCCTATTGGGGATTGAAATTAAGACCATGTTAGAAACCACAAACCTGAAAAATATCTCCAAAAAATTTGCTATAGCTAGAAATTGTGCTTCTTTCAAAGAAAATGAGGCAATGAGAGCTATTGCGTATAGCATGGATTTACTACCACCTGGTTTATATATATGGCTATTTGGTTTTAGTTTGTGATATTTTCACCACCAAAATAAATTAGCTATCTCCTGTAACTGATTCCAATTCTAGAGACAGCGAATGTGTATCTCTGAATGTTGAGGCAGGTAAGTACACTGTAAATTGAGTGCCTCTGCCTACTTGACTGTAAACATTGACAAAACCACCGTGATTTTTAATAATACCCAACGCCGTGGAAAGTCCTAAACCTGTGCCTTTGCCTACCTCTTTGGTAGTGAAAAATGGTTCAAAAATCCGTTGCTGGACTTCCGACGACATCCCCATACCAGTATCCGTCACCACGATCGCAATATAAGAACCCACTTTCGCATCAATATTTATCTGGGCAGAATGTTCACCAATCACCAGATTTTCCGCCGCAATCCTCAATATACCGCCACTAGACATAGCATCGCGGGCGTTGACTACTAAATTTATCAGCACTTGATGTAGTTGAGTTGTGTCTCCACGTACATACCATAGATTCTTGGGAATATCTGTCTGGCAGATGATGGATTTAGGGAATGTTTGAACGATAATTTGCTCAATTTCTGCCATCAAAGGCTGAATTTGGACAATTGTCTGTTTATCTTCAATACCCCGTGCAAAGGACAACACTTGCTTGAGCAAATTAGCGCCGCGTTTGACATTATTTTCTAGGGTTTGCAGTATTTGCTGACTCTGCGAATCGGGCAATTTCTTCTGCAACAGTTGAACTGACATTAAAATTGGGGATAGTATATTGTTGAGGTCATGGGCGATACCGCCAGCTAGGGTGCCGATACTCTCCAAACGTTGCGATCGCAGAAGTTGAGCTTCCAATTGTTTCTGCTGCGTAATCTCGGTGTTCACACTCAAAATGGATTTGGGTTGTCCATTATCATGTCGGATCAGTGTCCACCGACTTTCAAGGATAATTACTTTGCCTTCCCTTGTTAATTGATGCAACTCACCGCGCCACTCACCCGCTTTCATTACCTTCAAGTAAGCATCTTCTAACTGTGGTGAAATCTCTTTATACAAAAGTTGCAAAACATTTTTGCCCACAGCTTCCTCAGCCTTCCAGCCGTATAGACGTTCAGCACCTTTATTCCAAAACAAGATTTGGTTGTGGATATCTCGCACCAGAATCGCGTCAGTTGATACATCCAGCAGCGCTGCTTGTTCACGGATTTTCTGTTCTGCGTGTTTTTGCTGGGTTATATCTCGCGTCAGTGCCAAATGAATGAAGGTGCCATCAAATTCGTTACATAGTGGTACGGCATGAGTTTCCATGTAGCGGCGGGTACCTCTAAATCCAATGATTTCAAACTCCAAAGTCCCCTTGTTACCTTGGCAGATACTTTTATGCAAGTCGGCAAAGGCTGCTCTATACTCTGGCAAAATTACGGCATCAGCTGGTTTACCAATCAAAACATCAGCACTTTCCACTTCCAGCATTGCCAGTCCATAGGCATTAATTTCTAAAATGGTGCCATCCCTGGCAATTAACTCGATGCATTCTGGTTCTGCATCTATCATCGCTCGTAAACGATTTTCGCTTTGGCGTAGGGCCAGTTCCGTCTGCTGAAGTTGCCTGATATAACGCCACAACAAGTCATACAGCAGCCCCACCAGTACTAAATCCACAACAGCAGCGATAAAAAATGTAACTATCGCCTTTTGGGAATTTGCTTGTGACTGCTGCATTCCCTGCTGTAATAAATTTTGCTCCAGTTCTAAAGAGTCGTGAATAAGTTGTTGGATTTCTTTGCCAATTTGCTTGTCTTTGTCAGATAAGATTCGCTGCCGAACTGCTTCAAATCCCTGGTTTTGCCTGAGGTAAATTTCTTGTTGCAGGATGTTGAGCCTGTTGCTAATTTTTGGCTCCAACAAAGAAATCCACTGCTGCTTTTGATGGTTTTGGGCAGTTAACTTGCTGAGAATCTGAATATTGCTATTAGTTTGTTGATAAGCTGCAAGATAGGTTTTTAGATCATCTGCATCTGCTGTAATTAGGTAATTACGTTGTGCCGTTTCGGTATCTTTGAGTGTAGATTGGATACTTTGAAGTTGAGTAACCACTTCATAGGAGTATATCACCCCTTGCTGGTTGTAAATCAGCTTAACAGTGTTGCTATAGGAGACTACAGCGTTAGTAAATATAACTGCCAACGCTAAGATGAATATTGCTTTCAGCTTTTGGACTCGATACCATTTTTTGATCATGCGATCGCCCTTTCTGCCGCAGATGCCCTCCATCAGTTAAAATTAAAGATTAAAAGCAAATACTGAGAATATTTTAATGATTGTGACAGCACGGGTAACAAAATACAATCTCTTCAAGTTTTAAATATCTAGGATTTTTTGGGATGATGATTTATACATAATAGTCACAAATAAATCCGCTAATTTTTAATATAAATTCATTTTGAGCAGTAGTATAGCCAATGCAGTTTGGATCAGATTAAGTTGCCTATCCATAATGTTTGTAGATAGATTGCATTGCAACGTATCTATAATTATGGAATTGTAATTAACCTCCCACTATCCATAAATCCAAAACAAAACCAGGGCATTGATGTCAACTTAACGTTACAGCGGCAGTTTCTAACCGCCTGAATTGAAAACTAAGTTATTCTGCAATAAACTTGACATGATTCAAGCAATGTGTTAATAATTATAGTTTGTGGAAACTTTACTTCTTAATATAAGCTCTTGGCTAACGTCATTGTCATAGGTGCCCAATGGGGCGATGAAGGAAAAGGTAAAATAACTGACTTACTCAGCCGTTCCGCAGATGTTGTGGTTCGTTACCAAGGGGGTGTCAATGCTGGACACACGATTGTAGTTAAAGGTCAGACCTTTAAGCTGCACTTGATTCCCTCTGGTATTTTGTATCCAAATACCGATTGCATTATCGGCTGTGGAACAGTCATCGATCCACAGATTTTGATCGCAGAACTCGACCAATTAAAAGAATTAAATATTTCCACTGACCACCTGCTGATATCTGAGACAGCCCACGTAACGATGCCTTATCATCGGTTGATTGATCAGGCATCCGAAGAACGACGGGGAAGCCATAAGATCGGCACAACAGGTCGGGGCATTGGGCCGACTTATGCTGACAAATCTGAACGTACAGGCATTCGGGTTTTAGACTTGATGAACCCGGATGGGCTACGTGAGCAGTTGGAATGGACGATTAATTATAAAAACGTCATTTTAGAAAAGCTTTACAACTTGCCACCTCTAGATCCACAAGAGGTAATTGAAGAGTATCTGGGTTATGCAGAACGCTTGCGCCCTTACGTTATTGATACATCGTTAAAAATATACGATGCGATTCAGCGACGGCGGAATATTTTGTTTGAAGGTGCACAAGGTACGCTTCTTGACCTAGATCATGGAACTTATCCCTATGTCACCTCCTCTAATCCTGTGGCCGGGGGGGCTTGCGTTGGTACAGGGGTAGGGCCGACAATGATTGACCGGGTAATTGGAGTGTCGAAAGCCTACACAACGCGAGTGGGAGAGGGACCATTTCCCACCGAATTGGATGGAGAATTGGGAGAATTGTTGTGCGATCGCGGTGCCGAATTTGGCACAACCACCGGGCGCAAACGCCGTTGTGGCTGGTTTGATGCTGTCATTGGTCGCTATGCCGTGCGGATAAACGGCATGGATTGTATGGCGCTCACCAAACTGGATGTCCTTGATGAATTAGAGGAAATCCAAGTTTGTGTCGCCTATGACATAGATGGCCAACGCAGTGAACACTTCCCCACAAGTTCTCGTCAATTTGCTAGATGTCGCCCCATCTACAAAACCTTACCAGGATGGAAAGTGTCAACAACCCACTGCCGCACCCTGGAAGACTTGCCACAGCAAGCACTGGACTATCTAAAATTCCTCGCTGAATTGATGGAAGTCCCGATCGCGATCGTCTCACTAGGAGCAAGCCGCGATCAAACCATAATCGTAGAAGACCCCATCCACGGGCCCAAACGCGCTTTATTGCAGGCCGACGGCACACCTGCTACCCTGCTCAGTGCTTAGTTAAAAGTTAAGAGTTAAGAGTGAGGAGTAAGTAATTAATTCAAAACTCCTAACTCCTAACTTCTAACTCCTAACTCCTAACTCTAATTAACAACTCACAATTTCTATGGCTATTACAGTCGAATCTCAAAAACGCCCAGAAGGCAGCAAGCCAAGAGCTTTGCGCCGTTCTGGACTGATACCTGCCAATTTATACGGTCACAAAGGTACAGAATCAATTTCTTTGACCATTGATGCCAAAACTGTTGAGCGCTTGCTCAAAAGAGTTTCAGTCAACAATACATTGATTGAGTTAAACGTTGCTGATGTACCTTGGCGCGGCAAAGCCCTACTGCGGGAACTTCAAATCCATCCAGCAAAAGGTACACCCTACCACCTCAGCTTTTTCGCGGTTGCAGGCCACGGCGACACAACTGTAGGAGTACGGCTGCGTTTTGTGGGAAATGCTATTGGTGTTAAACAAGATGGTGGTGTTTTAGACACCGTAATCTCCGAATTGCAAGTGAGTTGTGCGCCAGAAAACATCCCAGATGTAATTGAAATCGATGTCTCTAACCTGCAAATTGGAGACAGCTTGAGTATTAGTGATATACCCTTTCCTGAAGGTGTAAAACCTCTAGCTGAATCAGAACGACTTGTTGTGAGCGTTTTGCCACCACAAATCAGTGCTGAAGATGCTGGGACAGAAGCTGAAACTGAAGCAGCTTCTTAAGCTAGGTAAACTGTGTAATAATTTTTGATGACACCAGGGGGGAACTCCTGGTTTTTTTGTATTTGAACCGCAGAGGCGCAGAGAGCGCAGAGGACAGAGATGACAGAAGCGACTCTTCCAGTCTTAATTCAGCAAATGTTACAGCCGGGATTTTATCCCCATCCGGTAACAGAACCCATTCAACTAATTCAAACCCACGTTTCTTATGTGCTGCTGGCTGGGGATTACGCTTATAAGCTGAAAAAACCTGTGAATTTTGGTTTTTTGGACTTTTCCACCTTAGAAAAGCGGCAGCATTTTTGTCAAGAAGAGTTACGGTTAAATCAACGGGGTGCTGGTGAACTGTATTTAGAAGTTTTGCCTATAACTCTGTTAGAGGAAAAATATCAGTTAGGGGGAACGGGCGAGGCTGTAGAATACGTGCTGAAGATGTGCCAGTTTCCTCAAGAGTCTTTATTAAGTACACTTTTTGAACAGGGTAACTTAAATGAGACACACCTAGAAGAGTTGGGACGGGTCGTGGCTCAATACCATGCCGAAGCACAGACGAATGATTATATTCGCAGTTTTGGTGAAGTGCCAAAAGTTCGGGCTGCAATTGATGAAAATTATCAGCAAACTGAGAAGTATATCGGTGGCCCACAGACTCAGGCGCAGTTTCTAGAAACAAAGCAATATACAGATAATTTTTTTGCAGAACATCCAGAATTATTTGCTAACAGAATTCAAAACGATTATATTCGTGAATGTCACGGGGATTTACACCTGAGAAATATTGCGTTGTGGCACGATAAAATCCTGCTGTTTGATTGCATTGAGTTTAATGAGCCGTTTCGCTTTGTCGATGTGATGTACGATGTGGCGTTTACGGTGATGGATTTGGAAGCGCGGCAGCGCAAAGACTTGGGTAATGCCTTTTTGAATGCCTACATAGAGCAAACTGGAGACTGGGAAGGCTTACAGGTGCTGCCCTTGTATTTAAGCCGTCAGGCTTATGTCCGGGCAAAGGTAACTTCGTTTTTGCTAGATGATCCGAGTGTACCCGCGACGGTAAAGGAAGAAGCGACAAAAACCGCCGCTGACTATTACAAACAGGCTTGGGACTATACTAAACCAAAGCTGGGACAACTAATTTTGATGTCGGGGTTGTCAGGCTCTGGTAAAAGTACCACAGCAAGGAATTTAGCCCGTCAACTGGGAGCGATTCACCTTCGTTCTGATGCAGTGCGGAAACATTTAGGGGGAATTCCCTTATGGGAAAAGGGTGGCGATGATTTATATACCTCTGAGATGACCGAGAAAACTTACACACGGCTATTGGAATTGGGAATTATCCTGGCTAAACAAGGTTTTTCGGTGATTTTGGATGCCAAGTATGATCGACAGCAGTTGCGGCAAGAAGCGATCGCTCAAGCTACGAAATATCAACTACCGCTTCAGATTATTCAATGCACAGCACCGTTAGAAGTTCTAAAAGAACGTCTGAACAATCGCACTGGTGATATTGCTGATGCCACCGCTGATTTATTAGACTTACAAATCAAACAAGCTGAACCTTTCACTGAAGAAGAACAATCCTACGTAAAGATTTTGGATACAACTCAACCACAACAGGCACAATTAAAATAATTCGTAATTCGTAATTCGTAATTCGTAATTGAATCGAAAATTAGGAATTACGTTAGCGAGTCAGACGCTCCTAGGTTGCTAACGCTTCTCTACGAGACGCTGCGCGAACGAATTAGTTAATAGCCTTTTTTTATTCTATGGCAGACAAAAAGAACGATTTTTTCAGTATTTCTCCCAGCTTCTTTTCTCAGCTGTTATTTGGTGCATTTTTAACATTTATATTAATAATGACCGGCTCTGCACCAGCCCTGAGCATCTTCTTAGGTATCATGGGCGGTTTCATCTTAAGCTGGATCACAAATGTAACCAATAATAGCCCCCAGCCTCCAACTGTAGCCTCTTCTGATGGCGTGGATACAGGATTGAAATACTGGTTATTTTTCATGCTTGGCTTTGTGTATTTGGGGTATCCAGCACCCATGAGTATCTTACTAGGTGGAATAGGTGCTTTAGCTGGAGGCTGGATTACTGCTTGGTGGGGAAGTAAGGAAGAAACTAGAACTCAGCTGCAAGTTGAAGAATCAGAAGAGGGCGAAGTTGAACCAACGAACGATAGGATCAACAAACAGCAAAGAAGAAGAAACACCCGCCGTTACCGTCGCGCTCCTGGAAGTAGTATCAATCTCAGGTTTTGGGAAAAGTAATAATTTGGGAATGGGGCATTGAGCATTGATTATCGGGCAATAATCAATAGTTCTTCTTCCTCATCTCCCTCATCTCCCTATTTCCCATTCTCTATTCCCCAATATGTTTTTATATCTATCCAAATTACTGCCACTATTTTTTTATCCACTAGGATTAGCCTGCGTGAGCTTGGTAGTAGCATTAATCACGTTGTGGAAACGACCGCGCACTGCGGCGATCGCAATTGCTTTTGCCCTAACTTTATTGCTATTTTGCAGTAATGGTTGGATTGCTAAATCACTCGTGCGATCGCTAGAATGGCAAAATCTGCCACCCGCCCAAATACCAGTTGCAGAAGCAATTGTGGTTTTAGGTGGCGCAACCAAATCAGCGTTTCCCCCCAGACCTACCGTCGATTTGAGTGAATCAGGCGATCGCGTAATTTATGCCGCACAACTGTATCGCCAAAAAAGAGCGCCTATAATTATCCTCAGTGGGGGTCGCATTGATTGGCGTGGAAGCGGTTCATCAGAGTCGGCAGATATGGCAACAGTACTCACATCTATTGGTATTCCATCTGAAGCGATTGTTCAGGAACCTGAATCTCTTAATACTTATCAAAATGCAGTGAATGTCCGAAAAATTTTGGAATCACGTGGCATCAATCAGGTGTTATTAGTTACTTCGGCGATGCACATGCCGCGATCGCTTAGAATTTTTCAACGTCAAGGAATTAATGCTATTCCTGCACCCACTGACTTTATAGTTAGTGAGGGTGAACTCCAAGAACTCGGCAGCACTCCCAAAGGCGCTATATTGAATTTATTACCTGATACCGACAACTTAAACCAATTTACCAGCGCTTTAAAAGAGTACATTGGTTCTTTTGTCTATTGCTTACGAGGTTGGCTCTGAAAGAGTGATAATTATATAGTTCCTTGATCAGGAATGCTATTGATCATAAACTCACCACCATATAATTTCGCTATATGCTGAACAATACTAAGCGCTAATCCAGAGCCTTGTTGTTCGTATAACTTTTGATTAAAAATGAATATTTGAGCAAACCCGTAAAACTCAAGCGTCTGGCAGCCACAATTAAACTGAAGATAATTATCCAAAGAATACTATATTCACAGGATTCCTTGAAGACAAATGAATGGAGATAATTACAAACATCTTTGTCATCAACGACAAATCTTTACGCCCAAGACTAAGCGAATCTGTCCCACGTACATTGAACTTCGGTAAAATCCGTCAAACCCTCCCATCATCCCCTAAAAAATAATCTGCTATCGCATCACGCAAACAGGCTCAACAGCATTACTCACAAGATTTTAGGACTTACGCAAAATCATGAAAAAACGAAACGCCAAGTACGCCAAGTGCGCCAAGTAATAAGAGTTGTAGAGGGTTTTTGCGTAAGTCCTGGATTTTATAGTCGTGTATCGCCAATAGCTATAATTTCAATAGTCGCAGAGTTTTAATTTTTAAATACCTTAGCACTCTTAAAATTATGTCTAAAAATTTACCCTATATTATCCCATCCCCTCAACCCCAAGTTGAAGAAGCTTTTGCTACTTACCAAACAACCCACCAGTTCTATCACGAAGTTCGTTCCCGGTCAGAGTTTGAGCGTTATTGTGAATGGTATTATACAACAGCAGAACAGCACCGCCAAGAGCTTAAAAGAATGCGCGGCGAACTGAATATTTTCCAGTGGTTTCGCCGCCGATGAGTCATCTAAATGACTTCTAATTCATTTTCACGTAAATGGGCTTTAAACTTTTTACTAAACTGGACTACAATCGGCAGATTAGCGCTTACGGGTCTGTCTCGCCATTGGGTGGCAATATTTACTACATCTCCTTCTTCACCTTTGATGTCAAAAGGCTGATTCCGATGTTCAGGATGATGATACACTACTACCGAATCTTTAACGCGGACGCGATCGCCAACTTTCATAACAAAATTTACATCTAGCATTTGCTTTTCCACAAGTATCTGCTACAAAATATATGAATGAACTACCTCATCTTACTTTGTTGAAGATGAGGTTTCTACATCCCCATCAGTAAGTTTAGATTTTTGTAAACAGCCCTAGCAAATAGAATTCGCCCCCAGAAGAGACTTTAACTGTCTACACAGGCTTTCAATTTCTTAAGTCCAGGCAGCCACTGAGGCAATGTTTAAACGATGCCTTTGTTAATTTTTTAATGCATATCTAGTTCAAAGGATGTGGGAGTAAAAACACAAATTTGATCGTCTGAGAGAGCGAGCACACTAATCTTAACCAATTATTGGCATAACCGAATGGGAAGCGATGATATTTAATCTATCAGCTTCAAGTATTAAAAACCTTTAATCAATATCATAACCCGAAAAACGATGTAAATAAAGCACTTATATTTTTAACTATTTTAAGTAAAAGCATATATCAAATACCAGATCAGATAATATGTGAAAGTAAGATATATCAGATGCAAGCACATTATCTAAGCTAAATTCATATAAATCTTAAACAAAAATGTCCCATATTAATCATATATACTCCTCTGCTTCAAAAAATAAACTAACCTAGAAATAATGCTCTTAAAGACTGGATAAAATCATGGTTCAGCAACTTCTAATCAATGATGATGATTACTATGTGCCAGATGCCAACCAGCTAGTCACTGAAAATGATACACCTGTGGATAATTTTGCATCTGCTAAACAACAACGCCTTTTAGTGAGTTCTCTTTACAGTTGTCTACAACATCAGACTTTTTTAGCTGAAGCTAATGTGGGCATTTACTACACAGACCTTCAGCCCCCTATTGTACCTGATGTCTTTCTCAGCTTAGATGTACAAGTACCTGAGAAATGGTGGGAAAAACAAAATCGTTGTTATATGGTTTGGCGTTTTGGCAAATCTCCAGAAGTTGTACTCGAAATTGTCTCTAATAAAGAAGGTGATGAACTGGGCAAAAAGCTGCAAATTTATGAACATATGCGGGCTAGTTACTACATCGTATACGACCCGAATCAGCAATTAGGAGAAAAAGTACTACGCGTTTATGAACTTAGGGGAAGGCGTTACTTTGAAACTTCAGAAACTTGGCTTGAACAAGTTGGTTTAGGTATAACTCTGTGGGAAGGTAAATTTGAAGGCAGACAGAATCATTGGTTACACTGGTGCTACCAAGATAGTAATGTTCTACTGACTGGGGATGAACGCGCCGAACAAGAACAACAACGCGCCGAACAAGCAGAACAACGCACCCAATTACTAGCAGATAGGCTACGGGCTATGGGCGTAGATCCCGACACTCTATAAAACACTCGCTGTTAAGACGCAAAGTTTTTTTTACGTCTTTGCATGAGTAAAAAAATCTCACTAACTCGTGCAACTTATAAATTTATTTATACGATGCCAAACCTTCTCTAATAAATCAGGATCATTCGCATCAAACCATTCAATTTTTGGATAGGCGCGAAACCAAGTGCGTTGTCGCTTGGCAAATTGTCGTGTATGCAAAACTATTAATTCTTTTGCTTCATTTAAGGAAATATCCCCAGCCAAATATTGCTTAATTTCTTGATAGCCCAAAGTATTCAACAAAGACAAATCAGCGCCATATTTTTGACAAAGATACTCCACTTCAGCGACGAAATTATCTGCTATCATTTGCTCAGTACGCTGTTTAATCCAAGCATCCAACTTTTCAACATCGCAATCTAAACCAATTTGCAAAATCGGATAATTCGGTGGATTCTCCCCTTGTTGTTCTGAAATGGGGCACCCGGTAACATAATATACCTCTAAAGCTCTTAAAGTTCGCACTGAATCATTAGCATGAATTTTTTGTGCAGCAACTGGATCAACTTGTTGTAACATTACGTAGAGTTGAGTTTGACCAAGAGATTCAAGCTGCGATCGCAATTCTGTTTGTGGTGCAACTCTAGGGATTTTCATCCCTTGGACAATGGAACGGATATATAAACCAGTGCCACCAACTAACAAAAGTGGTGTAACATCAACAGAAGCAATTAAGGCTTGTGTTTGTTCCTGATAGTCTGCTACTGTCATCGTGTCTGTTGGATCGCAGATATCTATTAAATAGTGTGGCACCAATTTTTGTTCAGCCACAGTTGGTTTCGCCGTCCCAATATTAAACTCACGATAAACTTGACGAGAATCAGCACTGAGAATTACAGAACCCAACCGCATCGCCAAAGCCAAAGCCAAACCCGACTTACCTGTTGCCGTCGCCCCACAAATCACAATTAATTTAGTCATTAGTCATTAGTCATTAGTCATTAGTTTTCTTCCCTTGCTCCTGTGCCCCTCTTATACGGTACTGCAACCCCAGTATAAACTTCTCTTGAAAATGCCCTACAGACGCCAGCAAGGCTTTTGTGTTACAATTTTGGAGTGTTTTTACTTTTATTTGCCTTTAGGCGATTTCAACCCCACGCATCAGGAGAGTTTACATGACGAGCAGTTACAGTGCCGATCAGATTCAAGTTCTGGAAGGTCTGGAAGCCGTCCGCAAAAGACCAGGAATGTACATCGGTACCACTGGGCCGCGAGGACTCCACCATTTAGTTTACGAGGT
This sequence comes from Nostoc foliaceum FACHB-393, assembly GCF_014698505.1. GTDB lineage: Bacteria > Cyanobacteriota > Cyanobacteriia > Cyanobacteriales > Nostocaceae > Nostoc > Nostoc foliaceum_A. Next base: position 169,784 of record NZ_JACJTD010000002.1, read on the forward strand.
GGTGGACAATTCAATCGATGAGGCTTTGGCGGGTCATTGCACTCATATAGAAGTGGATATCAACGCTGATGGTTCCGTGACTGTAACAGATGATGGTCGCGGTATTCCCGTTGATACTCACTCGCGCACTGGAAAATCGGCTTTGGAAACCGTGATGACGGTACTGCACGCCGGTGGTAAGTTCGGCGGCGGTGGCTACAAAGTTTCTGGAGGTTTGCACGGGGTTGGTATTTCTGTTGTTAATGCCCTATCTGAGGTTGTAGAAGTTACAGTTTGGCGAGATAAAAAAGTTCATCTCCAACGCTATGAACGGGGCATCCCAGTTAGTGAACTGCAAGTAAAGCCTTACAAAGAAGCTAGAACTGGAACTTCTGTCACCTTTAAGCCAGATACTCAAATCTTTACAACTAGCATTGAGTTTGATTACATCACTTTATCAGGTCGCCTACGGGAATTGGCGTATCTGAATGCAGGTGTCAAAATTACCTTTACTGACCACCGTCTAGAACTTCTAAAAAGCGATACACCCAAGGTAGAAACCTACGAATACAAGGGTGGGATCAAAGAATATATCGCTTACATGAACCGTGAGAAGCAACCGCTGCATGAAGAAATTATCTATGTACAGGGAGAACGGAACAATGTACAAGTAGAAGTTTCTTTGCAGTGGTGTACTGATGCTTATACGGATAATGTGCTGGGTTTTGCCAACAATATTCGTACTGTGGATGGTGGTACACACTTAGAAGGATTAAAAGCGGTTCTGACTCGGACATTAAATGCGATCGCTCGCAAGCGCAATAAAATTAAAGATAATGAACCTAACCTCAGTGGCGAACACGTCCGCGAAGGGTTGACTGCGGTAATTTCCGTTAAAGTCCCCGACCCGGAATTTGAAGGACAAACTAAGACTAAACTCGGTAACACCGAAGTTCGAGGAATTGTTGATTCTTTGGTGGGAGAAGTTCTCACCGAGTACCTAGAATTTCATCCTGCTATAGCAGACTCAATTTTAGATAAAGCTATCCAAGCTTTCAAAGCCGCAGAAGCAGCCCGTCATGCGCGGGAATTAGTCCGGCGCAAATCCGTACTGGAATCTTCGCCATTACCTGGCAAATTGGCAGATTGCAGTTCTCGTGACCCCAGCGAATCTGAGATATTCATCGTGGAAGGGGACTCAGCAGGTGGAAGTGCCAAACAAGGACGCGATCGCCGGACTCAAGCTATCTTGCCTCTACGTGGTAAAATTCTCAATATTGAAAAAACCGACGATGCCAAAATCTATAAAAATAATGAAGTTCAAGCGTTAATTACAGCACTTGGTTTAGGTGTCAAAGGTGATGAATTCGATTCCGCCCAACTGCGTTATCACCGCATAGTCATCATGACTGACGCTGACGTAGATGGAGCGCACATTCGAACTTTGTTGTTAACATTCTTCTATCGATATCAACGGGCACTGATCGAACAAGGCTTTATTTATATTGCTTGTCCCCCATTGTTTAAAGTAGAACGGGGACGTAATCATGAGTACTGCTATAGCGATCGCGAAAAAAATCAAGCGATCGCCAAATTTCCTGCTAACGCCAACTATACCATCCAACGCTTCAAAGGTTTGGGTGAAATGATGCCACAACAACTCTGGGACACCACAATGAACCCAGAAACCCGCAAAATGAAGCAAGTCGAAATTGAGGACGCTGCCGAAGCTGATCGCATCTTCACAATTTTAATGGGCGATCGCGTCGCACCCAGACGAGAATTCATCGAAACCTATGGTTCTAAACTGAACTTCACTGATTTAGATATCTAATATCAATTCCCTGCTACTACTCTAAGAATTTTTGACAAAGGTAATGGGTGATAGGTTTTCACCCATTACCTTTTTTATATCCAAAATTGCTATAAAAAATACCTCTTTTGGCTGATGACAAACTAAGAAATAAATAAATTTTTGTATTAATATTTTTCAGACTACAAAATATGTCGTTAGATGAGTGACTATATCCATAAATTCATTAACTATTGTTAATAATTCCCTATTTAATTGGATTCGACACAAAGCTATGAAAGCGAGCAAAGGCATAGTACGAAAAGTATTGTTCAATATTATTGGCATAGGTAGTTTGGTTGTTCTGTCTGCCTGCGCTCAACCTGTCACAGAAACTCCCACCGCAACTGTTCCTCCCGTTGCCCAAACTCCCATAACAACTGTCCCTCCTGTCACGCCAACTCCTAACAGCACAACTGCAACCCAAAATTTAGCAGAACTGGCAAAGTCCGCAGCTAGTCAAGGACAGTTTAAAACTCTCATCCAAGCAGTGCAAGCTGCGGGCTTAACTGAACAATTGGTTGCACCAGGCCCTTACACAGTATTTGCTCCTACTGACGCCGCTTTCTCTGCTTTATCAAAAGCTACTTTAGACCAACTCTTACAACCAGCAAATAAACAACAATTAATCAGGCTTCTGGCCTACCACGTTATACCTGGCGGAATTACCTCCCAGCAATTGACATCTGGACAAGTTAAAACAGTTGAGGGTAATCCCGTTAAAATCACGGTTGATCGTGCCAGCAATTCAATCACAGTCAACAACGCTAAAGTGGCTCAGCCAGACATCCCAGCTAGCAATGGCATCGTTCATGTAGTTGACCAGGTACTTCTGCCACCTAATTTTCCCGCAAGTTTAAACACCACCCCAACACCACGGTAGTTCAAGCATTGCTCATAGTTTCCAGCTTTCGCTAGGGGTAGACTTGAAAGCTACCCTGGCTTTTAACTAGACGCTAACAATCAATTAAAATAAAAAATTTAGGTTGACCTACTACTTGTGTGGTAGGTCAGTACTACATAACTACAAAAATTCTAAATTTTCCAGTTAGCAAATATACATATAATTTGCTTCTTGTCAAGATTTTACAAAAGTTCAATCTTCTAGTGTTAGCTAAACTACCAACTTTTTTGGAAATTTAGTTAAGATAATAATCTTTGCAGTGACTGGTTGATTCATTTCGCCCACCACCTAAAAACACATTTGTTATGCTTTAAGAAAATAACTGAATCTCATCTATCAAACAGCAATTAATAAGTATCTTGAGGATTTCTCATAATAAGATGACAGAAGCTTACCGAAATAAAAGTATTGAAGTTTACAAGTTACTTACGCAAGCAAAGTTTGTAACCAAATCATCAGACAATCTTCTGGCTTATCTTTGTTCGAGGTAATGCCTACTGGAAGCAGACACCAACTGGCAGCAAACTTGTTAATATCTTCATGTACTGCCGTGGAGATCGCTATTGTATCGTATGTATCTAATGAACTTTTGCCTTAAATAAGACTATACTGGCAAGTTCGCAGGACAAATTGTTTTTGAATTGATTAAAATATCCTTGTATACAATAAGAAAAGTTTGTCAAGTTTCATAGGGCTGAAATCGCCACAGTGCGCTAACGTGTGAATAAGACCGAATTAGTTCAACCTAAATTGATCTGCTATCAGGTCGATTCCGCCCCAGCCTCAACTCCTCAGTTAAGGTAATTAGTCTGCGGAAGGTTAACTGCTTTAAGGCAAGCACCACCACCCTTGTTGTATTTACCCAAGGTTAAGACCCGGTTTAGTCTAAGGAATGCGTAATTTGTGAAGGAAATGTAAAAATGGGTAGATTAAGACGAATTGTCTGAGTTAACATAAAATGCACTCTTCCTAAGTAATTAATGTTGTGTAAAATACATGAAATTTGGCAAAAGCAAACGTACTTACTTTGTAATGTAATAAGCAGGTCACTGCAATTCCGAAAAGTGGAGAAAAATTTAAGGGTAGAACTCCCGTTTTTAATATCTTTTTGGTAATAGTGGCTAATAATTGCTTTAGAAGATCATGATTAATACACAAAAAGAGTGCAATTTCTGTGAAACAGGCTACAATCGGAAGAGTCTTTATAGGAAAATCTGCCAACAGTCTGAATTCATTAGTATAGAGTGGCAAATTTTTTGATAAAGGCGAGTCTTTTTTTTGACCAGTTAGTTGAAAGCAGTGTGTGATAGCAACACATATAACATTTACTAAGATGAGCAAGTCACTTTTAGTAATGGCTTAAACTAAAGTAAAAAACCCTCCAATTGGAGGTTTAAAACGCCCGAAAATATATCTGGCAAATCTGCCAAAAAGATTATTTTCGGTTGACAAATAGCTCGTTTAAAAGAGCAGTAAACACATCTTGAGTAATTGATTCTGCAAGGAGCATGAGGAACGCGGCATGAACCAGGCTAACAACGTACTCGAAAGCATATATCAGCCTGACCTAGAAATAATGAATCAGCCTGAGCTCGAGTTAGAAGAACTCTTAATAGACGATGAAGAGGACTTGCTGATCATCGATGAAGGTGACGATGAATTTTTAGAGCCTCAGTCTGATGAGGACGACGCAAAGTCTGGAAAAGCCGCTAAATCGCGTCGTCGGACACAAAGCAAGAAAAAGCACTATACCGAAGATTCAATTCGGCTTTACTTGCAAGAAATTGGTAGAATTCGTCTGTTGCGGGCAGACGAAGAAATTGAATTGGCGCGGAAAATAGCCGATTTACTGGAATTAGAGAGAGTGCGGGAAAGACTCTCAGAACAGTTGGATCGCGATCCTCGAGATAGCGAATGGGCAGAAGCAGTACAACTACCCCTACCAGCTTTTCGTTATCGCCTCCACGTTGGTCGCAGGGCGAAAGACAAGATGGTGCAATCGAACCTCCGTCTTGTAGTTTCAATTGCTAAGAAGTACATGAATCGTGGTTTGTCGTTCCAGGACTTAATTCAGGAAGGCAGTCTCGGTTTGATTCGTGCCGCTGAAAAGTTTGACCACGAAAAAGGTTATAAGTTTTCTACATACGCTACATGGTGGATTCGTCAAGCAATTACCCGCGCGATCGCAGATCAATCCCGCACAATTCGCCTTCCAGTTCACCTTTACGAAACCATCTCTCGGATTAAGAAAACTACCAAGTTACTGTCTCAAGAAATGGGTCGTAAACCAACTGAAGAAGAAATCGCTACTCGGATGGAAATGACCATTGAGAAGTTGCGTTTTATTGCTAAGTCTGCCCAGTTGCCCATTTCATTAGAAACGCCTATTGGTAAAGAAGAAGATTCTCGATTGGGCGATTTTATTGAATCCGATGGTGAAACGCCAGAAGACCAAGTTTCCAAAAATCTTCTGCGCGAAGACCTCGAAAAAGTCCTTGACAGTCTCAGTCCTCGTGAACGTGATGTTCTCAGACTGCGTTACGGCTTGGACGATGGTCGGATGAAGACCCTTGAAGAAATCGGGCAGATTTTTAACGTTACCCGCGAACGCATTCGTCAAATTGAGGCGAAGGCACTCCGCAAGTTACGCCACCCAAATCGTAACAGCGTTCTCAAGGAATATATTCGGTAGTCAATTAGTCATTGGTCATTAGTGAATAAACAAAGCACAACTGACAAATGATAAATAAAAAACCTGGTAGTGAATTAGCACTCCAGGTTTTTTTATTTATAGGTCATCTATAGGTCATCTTAGATATTAAAACTTACAGGATGCCCCAAAAATGTAGAAAGCCTTGTCCAGAAAAAACCTCAACCAAAATGGCTGCTGAAAAGCCGATCATTGCCAAACGACCGTTCCAAATTTCTGCTTGTGGGGTAAAGCCCCAGCGCCAAGCGTTGCGATCTTCAATTACGGGGGTGATAACTTTTGTCGTAGTTGCGTTAGTCATGGTTGGCACTCTAAATTGGATTTACTAAGGATTGTTACCTTATGTAAACTAATATAACAATGTTTTTCATGGATGCAAACCTAATTTATATTTTTATTTCTATAGCTTGACTTATCTGGCACAAGTTGATATCTAAAAAATTAATACATCTATCTTCAGATATAATTACTAAAATTGCCTCATATTTTGCAATTTCAGCATTGCTATACACATCATCAGCCACAAAAATCCAACTCCATAACCTGCAATCACATCCGTAGGCCAATGCACTCCTAAATACAGCCGACTGATACCAATAGCAACAATTACCACCCCCGCCATACTATAAATAAACTGAGAAAATTTAGGATAGTGAGTTGCCAACAAGTAAGCTAGAAAGCCGTATAGCACCAGAGAACCTAAAGCATGACCACTGGGAAAACTAAAAGATCGTTCAGTAATCAACCGATCCCAAAGTTCAGGGCGGGGTTTGCTAAATAACAGCTTTAGTCCTGTGTTGAGGATAAAAGCTCCCAGACAAGCGATCGCAAATATCTTGGCTTCTTGCCGGTAACGTCGCCACCAGAGTATGGTCAGACTAAGTGTGACGACAACCACGACAAAATTGGGATTGCCAAGGTTCGTAATTGCCAGCATCACATTATCTAGACTGGGATTAGAAAACTGATACAGCCACAACAGAAAATGTGTATCAAATGCAAAAGCTTCTCGCTCGAAGACTTCTTCAAAAAGCTCTGCCAGAAGAAAAAGGATCAGCAGACAGCTAGCCAGTCCAACGATACCAATTGTGGTCAGCAAGGGAGCCAGACGAGGATGTATGTGTTGCAACCAAAAAGTTAAAATTTTTCGGAGCATACGTGGATATTTACTTTATTTACTCCCCTTTGCTAACGGACTTCGGCAACGGTGATGATTTTTTCATCGCGGTTGAGTTGGAGAATGCTTTCACCTTTCACATCTCTACCTAAAATAGGAACTGTTTCCACAGGTATGCGCACTACCCGTTCTTTATTCGTCACTAAAGCTACCTCGCCAGAGGCGTTGGCGTAGCCCGCCGAAGGCATCGCTATGACCATACCAGCTAGGTTGTCAGTTTTACTGGCAAATTTCAGCGCTTGCGTGCCTAAATCACCGCGATTAGCCGCTCTCAATTGACTCGCAGGCATTCGCTTGGCATATCCTTCTTGAGTAACTAGCAGCAGTTGGTCATCTTTACCGACAGTGACACAGCCAACCATTTGCTGATTTTTCAATAACCGAAATGCTTGTAAACCCATCGCTGTGCGACCCATGATCGGTAATTGTTCATCATTGACTGCAAAGCGCAACACTCGCCCACCTGAACTAGCTAAAATCAGATGCTCCCCTGGAGCAGTGAACTGGGTAAATGACAATTCATCATCGTCTTTGAGCTTCAAAATCGTGATTCCGCGTCGAGTCAAGTTAGTAAATTCTCCCAGAGACAGACGCTTAATCCGTCCCTGTTTTGTTAGGAGAATCATCTGCTTCGTTTCGAGATTTTCCGGCAGTAAAAAGCGGCTGACCACAGCTTCTTGAGCACCTTGAGCAGTACTACTGAGCATAGTAATCAAAGGTTTTCCCCGTGGAGAACGTCCAGTGGTTGGGGGAATTTCTCCTACCTTCACAGGATAGACTTTGCCACCACCGGTTAGTATTAGCAGGTCTTTTTCTGTGTCAGTTAAAACAGTTTGGATAATGAAGTCATTATCGTGCAGACCATTTTCACCTTTTGACTTTCTCCCAGATGGCTGGGTGCGACGGACATAACCCCGTTGGGTAAATTCTAAAACCGCTTCCTCTGCCGGTTCAGAAGATTTAAGTTCCTCTTCTTCCTCTACTCCTTGTCTTTTTTTACCCTTGTCCTCTTGTATTCTTGTATCAGTGCTGGTGGGCGCTAGCTTGGTACGCCGGGGATCGCTGTACTTGCGCTTGAGCGATCGCAAATCTTTTTTCAATGCCTTGAGCAATTCTCGGCGATCGTTTAGTAACCGCTCCAACAAGCCAATTTGTTCACTTAGCTCGTCAAATTCCTGCTGCAAATTTTGCTGTTCTAAACTGGTGAGGCGACGCAACGGCATAGCCAAAATTGCATCTCCTTGTACCTCACTCAAATCTAGTCGGCTACAAAGGTTAATTTTTGCCGTACTCCCATCGGGAGCTTGCCGCAAAATTTCAATTACTTGATCCAAATTAGATAGTGCTTTGAGTAAACCTTCCACCAAATGCACACGACTTTGGGCCTTACCCAACTCGTAATTGTAGCGACGGTTGAGTGTTTCTTCTCGGAAACTCAAAAACTCCTGCAACAGTTGACGCAAACTTAACTGTCGGGGTTGTCCATTCACTATTGCTAGGAGAATCGCCCCAAAAGTCATTTGCAAGGCAGTTTGGTGATACAAATGCTGGAGAACTTCTTGGGGATTGGTATCGCGTTTGAGTTCAATTACCACCCGCATCCCTTCCCGATCGCTCTCATCCCGAAGATCAGAAATTCCTTGCAAGCGTCCTTGATTTACTAAGTCGGCTACCTTCTCAATCCAGGCAGCCTTATTCACTTGATAAGGCAATTCTGTAATGATAATTGCCGTCCGTCGCTTGCTTCCCCTCGCGGCTGGAATTTCCTCCAGAGTTGCGACTCCCCGCACTAGAATTCCACCTTTACCTGTGGTGTATGCTTCCCGAATTCCCGCCTCACCAACTATTTCTCCACCAGTGGGAAAGTCGGGCCCTGGAATTAGTTCAAATAATTTTTCATCTGGCAAATCTGGATTGTCGATTAAGGCAATTAACCCATCGACAACTTCCCCCAAGTTGTGTGGTGGAACATTCGTTGCCATTCCCACGGCAATACCAGAACAGCCATTGAGCAACAGAAACGGCAATTGAGCAGGTAGCACCGTTGGTTCTTGCTGGGAATTATCGAAGTTCCCGACAAATTCCACAGTTTCTTCACCAATTTCTGTCAGCATTCCCTCATGACTGATGGGTGCGAGGCGCGTTTCTGTGTAACGCATCGCCGCTGGCGGGTCATTATCGACGCTGCCAAAGTTACCGTGTCCTGCTAGTAAAGGATAGCGGCTAGAAAAATCCTGCACCAGCCTGACTAAAGCATCGTAAACTGATTGGTCGCCGTGAGGATGGTATTTACCCAACACATCACCCACTACGCGGGCACATTTTCGATAGGGTCTATCTGGTACTAAACCGAGTTCGTGCATTGCATACAAAATGCGACGATGCACTGGTTTTAAGCCATCACGCACGTCTGGTAGCGCTCGCCCGACAATCACGCTCATGGCATATTCTAGATAAGACCGTTGCATCTCGGTGTGCAGGGCTGTTGTAATTACCTGTCCCGTTGAGAGAAGGTTTAACTGTTTTGCCATGAGTTTTTTCCCTGAAATTTAACTACACTAAAGCCGGCGGAACTCAATATTGCAGCAACCACAGCATAACGGATGAAATGGGATTCCTAACAAAATATTGATAGTCATAAAAGAAAAAGCAGTAGTATCATCCTTGATGACAAGGATGTACATTCACTATTAAAAAGGAAACAGATAGCAGGTAGCTATTTTAATCGAATGATAATCTGCTGCACACTTAATTTGTATAGACTCCATAGCCAGGATACTTGCCATGACTGCACTTTCTCATTTTGAATTTTGAATTGCCTAATCCCCTTACCTCTACCTCTATAACTAAAATTCTCATGAAAACTGTTTTAATTGTCGAAGACGATCTAATTAATGCTCGTGTTTTTTCCAAAATTTTGTCCAAGCGTGGCGGCTTGGGTGTGAAACACACTGAAAATGTCGAAGAAGTAATAAAAATTGCCCAATCAGGAGAAGCCGACCTGATTTTGATGGATGTTTCCCTATCTAGAAGCGTTTACCAAGGTAAATCTGTTGATGGAATCAAAATTACACAAATGTTAAAATCTGATCCAAAAACAGCAAATTTACCTGTTATTTTGGTGACGGCACATGCTATGGAAGGCGATCGCGAGAACTTTCTCAAACAAAGCGGTGCTGATGGCTACATTTCTAAGCCAGTTGTTGACCATCAACAGTTTGTTGACCAAATCATCGCACTTCTGCCCACAAATGAACACTGAGAATTGACGACTTATTTCAGGAATACTCGCCCGCAAATGTTTTTGAGCGACTAGTTCCTGTCTTTAGTTAGTATAGATGTACTACGAAAAGGTACTGTTAGGCAAGTGGTAATAGGAAAGTTATGAGTTATGAGTGCTGAGTTATGAGTTGAAATATTTACTTTTAACTCCTAACTCCCAACTCGTAACTCCTAACTCTATTATTGGGTAGGCTGTTTTTCAGGGGCTGATAATGAGTTTTCTCGTTGCTGTAGGGCCGCTTGAATACGGGGTAATTCTAGGAATTTTTTCGTATCAGACAGTAAGCGATCGCCCCAGAGATTTTCTTTGAGGAAATCCAAATTAGCATAGCGCGAATCGATGCGGAGTGCGGCTTCTCCCAAGGTTAATCCTTGTTGGCTATCACCTTTAGTATATAGTGCCACTGCCAAGGCCAATAAAGGTTCTGCGGCTTGCTTATCAATGGTTACAGCAGATTGCCATTGCTTAATCGCTCCGGGGATATCACCCTGTTCGTAGTTGATTAGACCAATATTATTGATCGCCGGCCAGAATTTTTTATCTTTAGAAACTGCTGTATTGTACTGTGCGATCGCATCTGGCAATCGACCCAGCAGATAGTAAGCATTACCCAAATTAAACAACCCTTCTGGATCATTGGGTTTTAACTTCAAACCATCTTGGTAATTGACAACAGCTGCTTGGTAATTTTTCTGCTGAAAATTAGCTGAACCCAAAGCAAACAAAATATCACCATTTTTGGGGTTGATAGATTGCGCTTTTTTCAGGCTAGCGATCGCCCCGTCAAACTCTTTAGTTTGTAGTTGCAATCCACCTAAGAGCAACCACACTTTATCATTCTTAGGAGCCAGTTGACTAGCCAGCCGCGCTCGTGGCAAAGCTAATTCAACCTGTTGAAACTGAGCCAGTTGAGCCGCCTCTTGTGCCAAGCTCAACCCCTGTTTCTCTAACTTTGTACCATCTAGTTGCAGTGTATGGGGTATTAATGCCTGCGCGTTAGCGGCTTTTGGCATACTCCACAAACTACAAACCATTAGAAAAGAAATCAAACGAACATGTTTAGGCACACTACCGCCTTTAAGCCACTAATCAAAGAATCTTTCAGCTAGCTTAAACGATCTCCGCTGTTGACGGCAGCAAAATCTTACGTCATTAGTTCTTGACATCCCCATAATAAAAGCAATATATTAATAAGTAATCACTTACTTATTTATGGCTCGTATACCCAGAATCACCAATCAGCAAATCTTAGAAGCAGCCCGTCAAGTTTTCCTACAACAAGGATTTGGTGCTTCAACCTTAGAAATTGCTCAACAGGCTGGTATTTCTGAAGCTTCAATTTTCAAGCGATTCTCAACCAAAGAAGAATTATTTTTTGCAGCGATGGGAATTCCAGAAAAACCCCTCTGGGTGAGTGAGTTGGAATCTCTTTGTGGCAAAGGCAATCTCAAAGAAAACCTAATCAATATTTGTCTCCAGATTATGGAATTCCATCGTGAGGTGCTGCCTCTAATCATGATGCTGCGATCGCGAGGCAATGCGCTCCCACAACTTGGAGGTAAAGAACCAGGGCCCATGCGAGATGTCAAAGTACTGACTGCTTTCCTAGAGCATGAGATCAACCAAGGCCGGCTTCGCCTTTGCGATCCCCAGACAGTGGCTCATATCTTACTAGGATCGCTGATGAACTACGTTTTCTTAGAGCAGATATCGTCTCAAATCAGTACATCAACTACCGAATTACCATTAAATTCTGGAGATCGTGCCACAGAAGTATCACTATTTGTCCAGAGTCTTGTGGATATTGTCTGGCAAGGAATTGCACCAAGCCAGGATTAAATCAAAGGGGTTAGGTATTTATTGGCCATTAATTATTCTCCCTTACCCCCTCTGCTCTCTACTCCCCATTAAAAAAATTGGTGACTTTGGTCATACATCAGCGTGGAATTACTAGTGACTTTCGTCATACATCGGTTTGAACTTTTTGATCAATAATTATTATGTATGAATTTATACGATGAGGTAAATATTAAACACTTTGATGTGCTGAATTCAAACCTCAGCAAAATAGAACTTTAATGCAAATAAGGAGTCAATTCTATGTTGAAGCCAAACCGTGTATCGATAGTCTTAGCTGCTGCTGCCCTGGTCATTGTCCCTACTCTGTTGACTGCGCCTGCAAGTGCCCAGACGAAAGTCTATGTTGTTGGCGATCGCGATCAAAATTGGGATCGCGACGGCAGACGCAACTATAGAGAACGTAGAAACCCCAGAGACAGGGGCAATTGGAACCGCAACGGCAGACCCTATCCTGGAGAAGTCAGAAACCCTGGAAACTGGGGCAATTGGAACCGCAACGGCAGACCCTATCCCGGAGAAGTCAGAAACCCTGGAAACTGGGGCAATTGGAACCGTGACAACCAGCCCTATAGCAGAGTAGTCAGACTTGGTAATGGTGACATCAGATATCCCAACGGGCAAATTATTCCTGCTAGATCCATAGTCAGACTGCGTAATCAAGGTTATTTCAGACTTCCCAACGGGGACATTCTTCTTCCCAATCAGGAAATTGTTCCATCTGGGAGATTAGTGAGAGTGCGTGATGATTACTTCAGACTTCCTAGTGGATTGGTACTGCAAATAAACCTTTAAAACACCAAAAACTCAAAATTATTGTCAGTATAGGGCTACCAGGCTATAGTTTTAGCCGTGAATAACTAGCTCGGTAGCCGTTCTTTATAAACAAATTTAGTTATGAAAATTGATACATCAGATACCGTAGATTCACCAATTTTAGTTCCAGAGGTAAAGAAAAAAAAGGGCAGGCGTAATTGGCTCTCTTGGCTAATTGCCCTTTGCCTTTTAGGAGGAATTGGCTATGCAGTTTATTACCAAGTAGCCGTTGTTTCCCGTCAAGAAGCCAGAGGCCGGGTGCTGACAAGACCTGTAGAAAGGCAGAGTTTAACAATCACAGTTTCAGCGAACGGAACGGTGAAGCCTGAGCGGTCAATCAACCTCAGCCCGAAAAATTCAGGCATCTTGAAAACACTGCTGGCAAAGGAAGGGGATCTCGTCAAACAAGGACAGATTGTAGCTTACATGGATGATTCCAACCTCCGGGGGCAACTCACCTCTGCTCAAGGACAATTGGCACAAGCCGAGGCAAATCTGCAAAAGGCGATCGCAGGCAATCGCCCTCAAGATATTGCTCAAGCCCAAGGAGTATTAGACGAAGCCCAGGCGAATCTGCAAAAGGTACAAGCCGGCAATCGCTCTCAAGATATTGCCCAAGCACGGGCACGCTTGCAAAGCGCTCAAGCCTCCCTTCGCCAAGCAGAAGATGACTTGGTTCGTAATCAGCAACTTTACAATGCAGGTGGTATTTCCCTTCAGACTCTTAACCAAAACCGTGCCAATCGTGACAGCGCTCAAGCTAGTGTAAATGAAGCACAGCAAGCACTGGCTCTGCAACAAGCCGGGTCACGTCCAGAAGATATTGAGCAAGCACGAGCTGTGGTGAAGCAAAGACAGCAAGCTTTAGCACTTGTGAAAGCCGGAACGCGCCAAGAAGATATTGACGCAGCCCGCGCCCAGGTAACATCTGCTCGCGGTTCGCTGCAAAACATCCAAGCCGAAATCAATGACACAATTATTCGCGCACCTTTCGATGGTGTGGTGACAAAGAAGTTTGCTGATCCAGGCGCTTTCGTGACACCCACAACTGCCAGTAGTGAAGTAGCTTCTTCTTCTTCTTCTTCAATCTTGTCTCTAGCTTCAACCAATGAAGTTGTCGCAAGTTTAGCGGAAACAAATATTTCCAGAATCAGCCTTGGTCAAAAAGTTTCGATTAAAGCAGATGCCTACCCAGGAAAAACCTTTGAAGGTAAAGTCAGTCAAATCGCTGCCCAAGCAATAGTAGAGCAAAACGTCACCAGTTTTGAAGTGAGAGTATCGCTTTCAGACCCTCAAAGGCTACTCCGATCTGGGATGAATGTGGAAGTAGATTTTCAAGTCGGTCAAGTTGAAAATGTTCTAGTAGTACCAACGGCCTCAGTTGTGCGCCAAAACAATGCCACAGGTGTGTTTGTGGCTGGAGCTGATAACAAACCTGTGTTTACTCGCATTGAGACTGGCGTTACCGTGAATAACTTTACCGAAGTTAAGTCTGGATTGACAGGAGACGAAAGAGTGTTACTCAGTTTCCCACCAGGATCACGTCCGCAATCAACACCACGAGGAGGAGTTTTTCCTGGTCTAGGAGGAGGCGGAGGTGGTGGTGGAAGAGGAGGCGGTGGCGGCGGAAGAGGAGGCGGTGGCGGTGGTTCTTAAAGTTAGTTGTAAATAAAACCTTATGTTTAAGATATTTAGCGGCTCTAAGAAAGCTAAGAATACCCGCACAGTACCGTTGTTGGAAATTTTAACAATGGCAGCAGAGACTCTGTGGAGTAACAAATTACGCACAGGTTTAACTATGTTGGGCGTGATTATTGGGATTTCTTCAGTCATTGCCATTACTTCTGTCGGTCAGGGAGTGCAAAAGGGGGTTGAGCAACAGATACAAGCATTGGGTACAGATGTGATCCAAATCTTGGCGGGTGCGGCAAGAAGCGGGAATGTCCGTCAAGGAGTAGGTTCTAGCAGTACTTTGACTTGGGAAGATGCAAAGGCGATCGCTACACAAGCGCCATCAGCACAGATCGTTTCTGCTTATCTCCAACGGAGTGCCCAAGTTGTATATGGGGGACAGAATACCTCAACAACCATTTATGGCACAGATTTGAACTACCCAGAAGTCAGAAATACTCACCCCCAACAAGGAAGATATTTTACTCAAGAAGAACTAGATACTGTCGCACAGGTAGCTATTCTTGGCCCTACAGTTCAAAGAACACTTTTTGGACAGGGTGTAAATCCTATCGGCGAGAGAATTCGCATTCAGGGAGAGGCTTATGAAGTGATTGGGGTGATGGAACCTAAAGGTTCTCAGGGGCCGATGGATCGAGATGACCAGATTTTCATTCCTCTAACTAGTATGTCGAAGAGACTAGTTGGGAATAATGCCCTCGTAGGCGTTTCTGTAAATGGAATTTTAGTCAAAGGTGCTAATCAGGAAGAATTAGAAGCCGCTCAGTTTCAAGCCACCAATCTCTTACGGTTGCGTCACAACATTTATCCGCCACAAGCCGATGATTTTCGGCTGACCAATCAAGCTGATATTGTTAGTACCTTCACTAATGTTGTGGGTTTGTTTACAGTAATGGTGGTAGCGATCGCTGGAATTTCGTTAGTGGTTGGTGGAATCGGTATTGCCAACATTATGCTAGTTTCCGTGGTTGAGCGGACACGAGAAATCGGGATTCGCAAAGCCGTAGGAGCCAACAATTCTGCAATCCTGAATCAATTTTTAGCCGAAGCGATCGTAATTTCCATTGCTGGTGGAGGTATTGGTATGGCCACTGGCGTTTTATTAGCCTTTATAGCTGCAAGCACTTTCAAATTTCCCTTTGTCATTTCTTTCTTGTCGATCATTGCTGGATTTGGACTCTCATTGAGCGTTGGCTTACTAGCTGGGGTGATTCCAGCACGAAACGCATCTAAATTAGATCCAATCACTGCTTTAAGAAGCGACTAAATAATTCGTAATTCGTAATTCGTAATTCTTGTACAGACGTGATTAATCGCGTCTCTCTACTATGCCAACAATGATCTGGATGGAATCTATTACTAAAACTTACTACTTGGGAGAAGTTAGTGTTCCAATACTCAAAGGAATTGAACTCTCTATTGAAGAAGGGGAATATGTCTCGATTATGGGTGCGTCAGGTTCGGGTAAATCCACGCTCATGAATATTTTGGGATGTCTGGATCGTCCTACGACTGGAGACTATATTTTTGAAGGCAGAAACCTGACGACTTTTGATGATGATGAATTAGCCTATATTCGCAACCAAAGAATAGGTTTTGTTTTCCAACAATTTAACCTATTGGCGCGAGCGACAGCGTTGGAAAACGTTATGTTGCCAATGGTTTACGCTAATTTACCCAAACCAAAACGCCGTCAAAGGGCATTAGAAGCCTTGGAAAAGGTGGGACTAGAGGGACGCATATCTAACCGTCCTAGTCAACTATCTGGGGGACAACAACAACGAGTAGCGATCGCTCGCGCTTTGGTCAACCGACCTGCATTAGTTTTGGCAGATGAGCCAACAGGAGCTTTAGATACTGAAACTTCCCATGAGGTGATGAGTTTGCTGACAGAACTTAATGACCAAGGGATCACGATTGTGATTGTCACTCATGAACCAGATATCGCGGCTCAAACCAAAAGGATTATTCGAGTTCAAGATGGCTTGATTGTAGGCTAATTTGTTAAGATCAACCCTTTGAGGGGGAATTTAAGATTTAAATTTCTGTAGGTTAATCAGGATAAAAACTCTTGACGTATCCTCAAAAAAACCTAATTAATGACTACATTTAGATTATGAATTTCAGTTTATTATTTGTGCATTCTACCTGGGTGAGCGTAGCATTGGCGGTAGCTTTGCCGTCAGGCATCGCTATTCTTTTTCCAACTTTAGCAAGTGCAGCAACTCCCCCAAAACCCCAGAATTCCTCAAACTCTGTACAGGTTCCCGATTACCTCAACCCCAATCCCAATCCTCTGCAATTTCCTACCAAACCGGAGGAAGTAAAGATTCAGGGAACTGTGCCAATCAGTTTGGCACAAGCTTTAGAACTAGCAAAACGCAACAATCGAGACTTACAAGTAGCCATATTAGAGCTAGAACGCAGTCGCTCGTCGCTACGCGAGTCTCAAGCTGCCTTATTTCCTACTCTTGGTATTAACAGTAGTTTGACTAACAGTGGCAATGGTTTTACTAACAGTTCATCTCCAGCCAGCACCTCTTTCAATGGTTCAGCACAACTGAACTATAACCTCTATAGTTCTGGGAACCAACAAGCTACTATCCAAGCCGCAGAGGAACAGCTAAGGATAGATGAATTAGATGTTGAGAGTACATCTTTGGAAATCGAACTGAATGTCACAACTGAATATTATGATTTGCTAGAAGCAGATGAACAAGCACGAATTAATCAGTCTGCCGTGGATAATGCCCAGGCTAGTTTGCGGGATACTCAAGCGAGAGAACAGGCTGGAGTGGGTACGCGGTTCGATGTGCTGCAAGCTCAGGTGAATTTAGCAAACGCCCAACAAGAACTGACTAATGCTATCTCACAGCAAGAAATCGCTCGTCGTCGGTTAGCAACTCGGTTAAGTTTAGCACAGTCGGTTAATATCACTGCGGCAGATCCGGTACAATTAGTCGGTCTTTGGCAGCCAACAGTAGAAGAAACTATTGTGCTAGCTCTTCAAAATCGTCCAGAATTGCAACAGCAATTAGCACAACGTAACATTGGTGAGCAACAGCGACGACAAGCACTTTCACAGCTAGGGCCACAAATTAGTTTGGTAGGTAATTACAATCTGCTAGATCGGTATGATGATGGTGTCAGCATTACTGATGGCTATTCAGTGGGAATTCAAGGAAATCTCAGTTTGTTTGATGGGGGAGCAGCAAGAGCAAGGGCGGCTCAGTCGAGAGCTAATATTGCGATCGCAGAGACTCAATTTGGTAGCCAGCGCGACCTAATTCGCTTTGATGTAGAACAGTACTATTCTCAATTGCAAGCCAATTTAAATAATGTGCAGACTTCTAGCGTGGCTTTAAATCAAGCCAGGGAAGCTCTGAATTTAGCAAGGCTGAGGTTCCAAGCTGGTGTGGGTACTCAAACAGAGGTGATCTCTGCTGAAAATGACCTGACAAGAGCAGAAGGTAATCGAGTTACAGCTATTTTGGATTACAATCGCGCTCTAGCTAATTTGCAAAGATCAGTCACTTCCAGGGCTTCGCGCTAAGGTCAAATTAATAAATAAATTCAAGCTACTTGACGTTTTTGGATAGAAACGGGTTGGTATCCCCCGCAATTTGATCCACATCAAGAATTAAGATGAATGGGTATAACTGAGATTTTCTTAAAATACAAAAAAAGATGAGTTATAACCACAAGCTTAAAATCCTACCTTTTATAGTAATTTTCCTGTTAATGCTTGAATGCTTGCTGGTTAAGCCAACTGCCATAGCAAGAGCAGATTCTCCATCCACCACAGTTTACGAACAACGGATAATTCATAGTCCAGATGGTATTGGCAAATACTACATGGGGCGAGAAATTGCCAAAGTTATGGGATATACAGGCGCAGGCTGGCTAGAACGACAAAGCCGAGAGGTGGAGGAACAGCCAAGTAAAATAGTCAGCCTCCTTAACCTTAAATCTAACGATGTAGTAGCAGATATTGGCGCTGGTACAGGTTACTTGAGCTTTCGCATTGCGCCGTTATTAACAAGAGGTAAAGTCTTGGCTGTAGATGTTCAGCCAGAAATGTTAGAAATCATTGAGTTGTTCAAAAAAGAGAAAAATATCACCAATGTTGAGCCTGTTTTAGCAACCCTTAGTAACCCCAACTTACCATCTGAAAGTATCGATTTGGCGTTGATGGTAGATGCTTACCATGAACTTGAGTATCCCCAAGAAGTGATGCAAGGAATTGTGAAAGGACTTAAACCAGGTGGTCGGGTAGTGCTGGTTGAGTACCGGGGTGAAAATCCCTTTATTATGATTAAACGTCTGCACAAGATGACTCAAAAGCAAGTCAGCAAAGAAATGCAAGCGGTTGGTTTGGTTTGGCGTGAAACCAAAAACTTATTACCCCAACAGCATTTAATGGTATTTGAGAAACCTAATTCTAACGATTCTTTGACAAGATGAGACTTTGGCAGTAGATCACAAAAAAATATGTACCAAGCCATAATAAAGTAAGACTCCTTGCCAGAGCAGAAAATCATGGTCAACCTATCACTCAAGCAGCGAATTCCTCCTTTAGAGAATGGCGATCGCCTCACTCGCTACGAATTTGAGCGACGCTATCAAGCAATGCCCCGTCATCAAAAGGCAGAATTAATTGAAGGAGTTGTATACTTGGCATCCCCTTTACGCTTTGAAAGTCATGCTGAACCACATGGTCATCTAATAGGCTGGTTGTGGACTTACCAAATTGCCACTCCTGGTGTGAGATTAGGAATTGAGCCAACAGTCCGCTTAGATCGAGACAATGAACCGCAACCTGATGGGGTGCTATTAATAACACCAGCAGCTAGAGGACAATCTCTTTTTAGTGATGATGATTACATCGAAGGTGCGCCAGAACTAGTAATAGAGATAGCAGCTAGCAGCGTTGCTATTGATTTACATGACAAGAAAAAAGTCTATGGTCGTAATGGGGTAAAAGAATACATTATTTGGCAAGTATTTGAAAATAAATTAGATTGGTTTTGCCTGCAACAAGGAGAATATGTGTCCTTAGAAGTGGACGCAGATGGAATTATCAAAAGTCAAGTATTTCCTGGTTTGTGGTTATCAATGTCGGATTTACTTGCTGGCAATATGCAGCAAGTATTGGCTGTGTTGCAGTTGGGATTAAATTCGCCAGAACATCAAATATTCGTGCAGCAGTTGTCTGATTAATTCGTAATTCGTAATTTACTAATAGAAGATAGGTAGCTACTCTTAAACAAAGAATAATTTTCTATTATCTCCTTGAATGAATTTGGTTACTCTAGACTATTAATTACAAATTATTCGGTTACAGCAATTTTTTAGCATCAGTCTATTTTTTGGGGAATGAGACTGGCGTTTTTGGTTGCACTATCCCAAACAATCCAGCTAATAGAATTATCTAAATCATCGGGGCTATTGGAAACTTTGAAATATAGCTTTTCTAAGCCTTTAGTTTCAATGGCAAAGTCGGCATTTTGAGCATAAACAACTATAAAACCTTTGTCTCGCAAACAATACATCGCCCAGGCTTTCAATGATTGCTTGTATGGTTCGTGTGGAATTGGCGGTTTTGTGATTGTGTCTTCAATTACTTTAAATATTTGCGTGATTTTTGCGGACATAGTAGATACTTTTGTTATTACCCCTAAGTTAACTGGCTTCTGGATCGCAACGAATTTCAATCATAAAGCCATCTGGATCGTAAAAATACACTCCTCTACCAGTAGGACGAGTGACTGGGCCATGTGCGATCGCTATTTTATTTTCTCTGATTACTGTCACCGCTTGCTCGAATAACTGCGGATCTATATCAAAAGCCAGATGGTATGCTCTGGTGAAAGTCTTCTCTGGATTGGGATCTGGTGGTGATAATTCTGGTTCCCCAAATAAATCCAAGACGGTACCATCCGGGGTGATGAAGTTGGCTACTTTTCCTGAAGCAACAAGTTCCACCAGGGTTGCGGGTACTTCATCGCCTGTCAGTTCATGCAAACCCAGGATTGTGCCATAAAAGTAGCGGGAAGCTTGCATATCCTGGACGTTGAGGGCAATGTGATGCACTTTACGCAGATTTCCCGGCGCAAGGACACTGTTCACAGATTGGGTGCTAGATAGCATAGTAGAACAAAATCTCTTTACTAGGATAGAAGTTGAACTTTTTCTTAAAGTTTACTATTCCTAAATAAAAATCTATCATGCCATTTGATTATTCTTTAGACTTTAAGAATATTGATTTTCGCCAACATCCCGAACTCTATCGTGTTGGCAAGGGTGAGCAGGGTGTACTTTTGGTAGAACCATACAAATCAGAAATTCTTCCCTACTGGCGGTTCAAAACTCCTGATATTGCTAGAGAGTCAAGTGAAAAAATCTACGAGATGTTTCTTGTTTATCTAGAACAAGATGATTTTGTCGGAGCGGATATGGCACGAAAGTTTATCCAAATGGGTTATACTCGCTCTCGTCGTTATGCTAATCATAAAAGCGGCAGAAAATACAAACAGGACTCGCAAAAAGAGATTTTACCCTATGAAGTAGACCCTGTGAAAGCTGAATCAGCAGCAATATTTAAAGTCAAATGGATGCAAGCAAAGACAAATCAGAAATATCAAGAGCTTTTAGCCAGACATAAGCAGAGATATGAAGTTGACTAGCTGTCTGTCAAGTCTAAAGTTATTTTTGTGATCATCTCCGTTGTAGCTTGATTTTTTCTTATGCTTAAAAGCGGGCAATTCTACAGGAGATTGTAATTCTGAATTACCTTGTCCCGCTACCCCCTCACAAATTAGTCATGATGCTGACTCCTCTACTAACAATTCTGATGCAGCATCACCATCAACAGGTTGATCGAAACCACTAGGTTTAGAAAAACCATCTGCTACATCTTTGATAAAACCAGCTACAGGTACAGCGATTAGCAAACCCAAGACTCCACCAACATTGGTTCCTACAAGCAAAGCAACTAACACCCATATTGGTCTAAGTCCAGTAAACTTGCCTAAAAGTCGTGGTGCGATCGCCTGATCAATTAACTGGTCAATGACAACAGCTACCGCAAAAACCTTCACTGCTAGCCAAAAGTCATGTGTGGCTATTATTAAAGTTATTACAACAAGACTGACAACATCGCCAAAGGGAATTAAGCTCAAAAGCCCAACTCCCAAACCGAAGAGTAAAGCAAACTGGACTTGAAAAGCTAAAAACAATAATGTTAGTGAAACACCCATCAGCAAAGCTAAAGTTCCCTGACCAATCAAGTAATTTTGGAAGTTTTGCTGAATTGACTGGCTTACCTGTTGAGGTAAACTCCCAGGTAACTTTTTAAATATCGCCTCCCAAATTCTTGGCCCATCTAACAACAGATAAAAAGTTAGAACCACTATGATTAATGCCTCAGAAATACTATCAATCGTATCTCTGATAATGCTTAAAAGTTTATCTGAAACAAACTCTATCTCATTGGGTAATTGGTCAGTAATTTGTGTTAATAAATGACTCAGATTCACATTTATTTTGTGCTTAAAAAACCAATCATTTAAAATTTTAAGTTTTTCTTCGCTAGAATCAATCCATTGGGGGAGAACTTTAGCCATTTCATTAAATTGCTCTAAAACAATAGGAACTAAAGTAATACCCAGAGCAACAATAATTAACAATGCTAATATAAAAACTAATGATACTGCATAGCTGCGTTTAACTCCTCGTTGTTGGAGAATCGAAACAGGATAGTTTAAAACGAATGCAAGCAAAATAGCCAAGACAAGTATTGTTCCGACAGGTTGAAAAGTTTTAAAAAGTAAAAATGCTAGCCAAGTATTGAGAAATAATAGAGGAAATAGCAGCGTAAAAATTAACCATTTAAGTAGTTGATTGAGTGAAAAATTCATAATTAATTTAAAAATCAAAATTATTCTAGTGACTAAATTGAACCTGGGGATTAAATATGAATAAGGGGACGGAGATGATGAAAATCTTTACCCATTCCCAATTTTCGGTTATTTGAGTACTAACTTTCATTAAAAGCTAAAAATTGCTCCTCATTTATTCGTCCAGCTTGATACAGAGTATTCGTAATTTCCGAAAGAGTTAAAACCGCATGACCGCGATAACCATTTTGCTGTAATTTATCTTTTACCCCTTGTTCATGGTCGATAAATACCACAATATCATTAACTTTTAATCCTGCGGATTCTAACTTTTTTGCCCCTTCCATGACACTTTTACCGCTGATGAGAATATCGTCAACCACCACAATCGTTTCGCCGGGATGAAAGTTACCCTCAATTACTCTCCGAGTTCCGTGTGCCTTCACCTCTTTACGAGGGAAAATCATCGGACAATGAAGGCGCAAAGCTAAACCGGTGGCAGTAGGCAAAGAACCGTAGGGAATACCTGCTAACCTATCAAAATGGAGATTCTTCAAAATATCCTCATAGGCAGTGAGAACTTGATTAAAAACTTGAGGATTGGAAATAATTTTGCGTAAGTCAATGTAATAAGGAAATATAGCTCCTGATGCTTGGACAAAGCTGCCAAACATAATGCAATCAATATCATAAAGTTGTAAAATCAAATCCTGTTGTGGGTGCTGATTTAGCAAACAAACATCAGGAAACCACACAGAACATGTAGAATTTTCGTGAATAATTTCGGTTTTTATTTGATTAATTTCTGCGCGTAAAGACTGGACTTCTTCAGATAGCTGTATGTTTCCCAACATATCTTGAGGAACAGGAATCAGCAAACCATCACCGTTAGCATTCAAACCTGCTTCTAAAATTGGCTTCAGGTTTCCACTCTTCGCCCAGATGCTACGCGCCATAATAATTCTTTCAGGCGCGATCGCTCGAATAAGTGCTAAAACTTCAGGATTTGTAGTTCCCACTTCCAAACCCAATTGTTCTGGAGTTCCCCAGGTTTTTGATTCTTTTACTACCTGTAAATAAAGGGGCGATTCGTTTGTAGGATATTGCTGTAAAGCTTCTGCACCTGGATTAGAAGTACAGCATAAAATAAACACCGCTTTATCAGGATAGACCAAAAAAGGTGCTACGTGATCTTGTCCTGTATAAGGACTGAGAGTGATTGCATCCACTTGCCATTCTGTAAACACAGTTTGAGCAAAAATGGTACTAGTATTTAAGTCACTGTGTTTAGCATCTAAAATAACTGGGATGTGGGATGGAATTGCTGCTAAAGTTTTGTACAGCAGTTCTAAACCGGGAATACCTAATGCTTCGTAAAAGCCAAGCGTCGGTTTATAGGCACAAACGAAATCAGAAGTTTCAGCAATAATGAATTGTAACCATTTCTCCAAACCAGTTATGAGTTCTTCAGATTCATAACGCACAGGCATCATCTCTGGATTTGGATCAAGTCCTACAAACAGTAAGCTTTGATTTTGCAAGATATTACGATTCAATTTATCAAAAAAGTTCATATTTTTGTGAAAAAAAGATTATTTATCAAAACATTGATTCTGTTAATTCAGTACCACCAGCTTTCTGCCCTAATCGAGAGTGAATCACTGCAAATAAGATAACCATCGGCACTGAGGCAAAGTGAACGATTCGCAATGCTTGCCAACTGCCAAACAGATCCACAATCCAGGGAAATTGAGCAGGTTTATACATTCCTATTCCTGTAAATAACGCTAGAAGCAAAATAGGAATAATTGCTGTATAGGCAATCCGATGCCAAGCATAAATTAGACGCTTGGAATTTTGACTTTTTTGTAATGCTTTCAAGTCATTGGCACCGACAAACCGATGTCGCCAGCGCCGGGTAATTAAAACGTAAATTCCATACCACAGGAGATTCAGCGAAAATAGCCACATTGCTGCAAAATGCCAGTGTCTACCTCCAGCAAGCCAACCTCCTAAGGTAAATATCGGAGGAATGTGCAAACCTGCACGCCCACCAAAAACAGGGTTGGCGTTGTAAATTTGTAATCCACTGGTGAGCATGATAAACAGGCTAATAATGTTACACCAGTGAAAAATTTTGGCTGCGATCGCTTGAGTGGGTCGCTTTCGAGTTTGGGAGGGGGTCAAATTCATAGATTTTGACTGATAAAATTTGCTGTTTATCTGTCTTGGGTGAATGGCCTAGCAAGTTTGGAGATGGGCATTAATCACCTTTATTTTCCCATCCTATGACTCAGTATTCTGACATTGATGATCTAACATCTGCTGTTTTAAATGTCAGTTTAGGTATGGTTAGAGGTGTTCTAAGCTAAATTGTCAAAATTGGGCAGTGTCTTACAGCAGTCTGCTCGTAATAAAATGATAAATTTCATTCCATCATTCTCTCGCTCAAACGACTGCTGATACTCGAATCCCAATTTCTGCCATACCCTTATCGCACGCTGATTGAATGCCGCGATCGTCACCCGACAAGCTTTTGGGTTAAATAAACTGTCTGCAAATTTCAATACGGCATTGGCATACTCAGCACCCTTTCCTCGTCCGGTCAAGTCAGGGCGAATTCCCATGCCAATATCTAGCGCCTGATCGCGGTAATCACCACCAGTGACCTGTCGATCTTGTCCAAAAGAACAGTAAGCTACCAACTCGCTATTTTTATCCACAATGCTATAGAAGTTATTCTGGGAGTGCAGAATATGTTGTAGTGAATTAGCTTCTTGCTCTGAGTAATTGTATAGATCATAAGGTGGCTCATATCGCCAACTTAGGATAGCGCGTGCATTACTCTCATTGATTAGGTAAAACGTGAACATTACTTACTGTGCTGTTTGTACTACGCTAACCCTAACTTTGAGATCCGCTCAGTATAATGCCGCTTTGTTAATGCATCGACTTGCAAAAATTAACACCTCCTACTCAAGGCTAATTACTTAAAAGCTGGCGTGTTTTCTCATAGCGGTATAGTGTCTTGCTGTTGTATTCATCTCAATGACCAACTCTGTGCCTTGACCTAATTGAGAATTACACTTCAGTTTTCCTTGATGTTTTTCAACTATAATTTCCCGACTAATTGATAGTCCCAGTCCTTTCCCTTTTCCTACTGGTTTGGTGGTAAAAAATGGTTCAAATATCTGTCTTTGGATATGGGGAAGTATGCCTTTACCATTGTCAGAAATACGAATTATAACTTTGTGTTTTTTCCCTGTCCGTTTGTCATTTATCCAAGGTTCATTACTGTTGACCAATGATAAATGACTGCTAATAATTTCTGTCTGAATAAAAATTCTGGGAGCAAAGGAATAATCATGTTTCATCCTTTCTTCTAAAGCATCAATAGCATTAGTTAAGATGTTCATGAATACCTGATTTAGATCACCAGGGTAACATTCGATTAAGGGCAATTCCCCATAGTCTTTAATTACTTCAATACCTGATCTATCTGGTTGTTCTTTCAAACGATGCTGCAAAATCCTCAGAACACTATCAAGTCCTTTATGCAGGTCAACTTTTTTCATTTGACCTTCGTCAGAGGTTGAAAAATTCCGCAACGCGAAAACAATTTCTTTGACGCGCTCAGATCCGGCTCGCATTGACCACAGCAATTTGAAAAAGTCTGTCTTCACGAAACCAAGGTCGAGGCGTTGCAGATGTAAGGCAATGACTGGGGCCGGTTTGGGATAGTAATGTTGGTAAAGTTCAATGATTCTGATTAAGTCTTCAGCATATTGACTCGCAGGATGGAGATTGCCGTAAATGAAGCTAACGGGGTTGTTAATTTCGTTAGCCATATCTGCCACCAGTTGGCCGAGGTTAGCCATTTTCTGGTTCTGCAATAACTGCCTTTGGGTATATTTAAGTTCTTCGAGGGTAATTTCTAGCTGCTGTGATTTTTCCTTAACTTGGTCTTCGGTAGATTGGCGTTGGGTAATTTCTGTTTGGAGTTGTTCAAATAGTCGGTATTGTTGAATAGCGTAGGCGCAGCCCGTCGTAGACATCGCTTTATCCTGACTAATATCCTTGTGCGTCCCCGCCATCCGCACTGGTTTACCGAATTCATCCCACTGAAATACTTTGCCACAAGCCAGAATCCACTTCCACTCACCGGATTTAGTCAGCATTCGCAATTCGACTTCAAACACAGGTGTGCATCCCTGGAGATAATCGTGCAATGTCTGGCGAATTCTCGCTAAATCCCCTGGATGTACAAGTCGCTCAAAGGATGTATAATCATTATCAATTTCGTCTTCTTCATACCCCAGAATGCGCTTCCACTGGGGATCATAATAAGTTTTATCAGTTACCAGATTCCAATCCCACAACCCCAAGCCACTGGCTAATAATGCCATTTGTAAGGCGGCTTGTGAGCATTGGCAAGGATCTAAATCTTCTTGAGATAAGTCTTTTTGTCCTTTTTGCAGTGGCTGTGATTCTGGGAAACTCTGAGAATCTTGTACTGAAAGTAGAGCTTCCGATTTATGAGTAGCGGGTTCTTCGATATGCATAGCTGCTGGTACGATGAGGAAGATGTCCTGTAGCTCTTTCTACGCTGTCTTAGCACCCTGACGATCCAGTTATGGACAGTACTTTTGTTAACAAATCGTCTACTTGGTTGATTAGGCTGTAACTTAGGTCAGAGATATATCAGCCCATATCATTAATTTGGATGGAATTGAGAAAAAGGTAAACGGACGAATGTAACCTCTGTTGCGATCGCCGTGGCCATTTTAAAAAAAAATCGCTACATTGTGTGCATCTATATTCTAAGATATGTCTAAAAAAAGTAGTTCAAATCACATATAATCACCTAAAAAGTCGAAAAATTTTGTAAAAAAAATTCTATGATTAATTCATGTCAAATATTTTAGGATACAAATAAATTGTCAATCCTTGTTTGTAGCTTTTTGGGAAAGGGCTGGCTGCTATCCATAGAAGGCAGGCTACATTGAGTTCCAAAGAATAATGGTGTGAGAAAATTTCATGCTTTAGAGCCGATGAGTAATGACTATAGATGAAGTAGTATTGCTACTAAAAGCCAGTCAAGCAACCGGTTTAACGACACTTCAAGAGATCATATTGCGTTCTTCGTGGGAAGGAAAAACCTACACGAATATAGTCTGTGAAGCTCACTACGACGAGGAACATGTCAGGAAAATTGCTGCTCATTTATGGCAATTGCTGAGTGATTTTTGCAAAGAACCTATAAATAAATCAAACTTCCGCCAGACTGTAGAAAATCATCGTCTTAGTAAAACACATCAGCAGTTAGTTAAGGAATTCAACAAAGCAGCCACGGCTATATCCTTAGAATTTCCTAGTGGGTCAGTATCCCTTAATTCCAGATTTTACATCCCTCGTCCGCCAATTGAGGAACTCGCCTACGCAGAAATGGCTGAACCTGGGAGTCTCATCTGCATCAAAGCACCCAAGAAGATGG
Source organism: Nostoc foliaceum FACHB-393 (assembly GCF_014698505.1). Lineage (GTDB taxonomy): Bacteria > Cyanobacteriota > Cyanobacteriia > Cyanobacteriales > Nostocaceae > Nostoc > Nostoc foliaceum_A. Next base: position 197,446 of record NZ_JACJTD010000002.1, read on the forward strand.
GGAAAAACTCTCTGATTTTGCGGTTGCTTACACGCGCTAACAATCAAGGTTTTAGTACTGTAACGTTGGATTTTCAGCAAGTAGATAAAGCAATATTTGCCAGTTTAGATAAATTTTTGCGCTGGTTCTGTATCAACGTGAGTCGGGAATTACAGCTAGAACCAAAACTCAATGATTATTGGGATGAAGATATGGGTAGCAAGGTGAGTTGTTCTATCTATTTCCAACAGTATTTACTCTCTGCGCTGGAAACTCCCCTTGTGTTGGTAATGGATGGAGTGGATTGGCTGTATGAGTATGAGGAAATTGTTGGAGAATTGTTACTATTGGTGCGATCGTGGCATGAACGAGCCAAAGGGGTAGAAATTTGGCAAAAACTGCGCCTAGTTCTGGTTTATTCAATGGAAAATCTTGTTCCTATAAAACTGACTCAATCACCATTTAATATTGGTTTGCCTATTAAGTTACCTCCCTTTACAAAAGAACAGGTACAGGATTTAGCAGTACGTCACGGCTTGGATTGGACAGATAGTAAAAACGTCGAGAGTTTGATGGCAATAGTGGGGGGATATCCTTATTTGGTGCGCTTGGCATTATATCACCTTGTGGGTAAAGGAGGACTAGAAGGGGATTTAGAACAGCTATTGCAACAAGCACCCACAGAAGCAGGAATTTATCACGAGTATTTAAGGCAGTTTGTATTAGTGCTACGAGATGAGCCAGAATTGCAAGATGCTTTTTATGAGGTAATTAACACTACAAATTATGTGCAATTAGAGCCAGCATTGGCATGTAAATTACAGAGTATGGGGCTAATTAATTTAGAAGGCGATGTCTACGACGGGCTACGCCTACGCAGTACTGTTGCTTGTGAATTATATCGGTTATATTTCCGACAATATTTGAATAAAAGTGAGAGTTTAAATGATAATTGTGTTGAACAGTTGTTTTAACTCTCAGTTTAGGCGTGGCTAGTGTTATTTCTGTAATATAAATTGAGTTTGCTAGTTTAGTTAATGCTTCTGAGGAAGCACTCTATTAACCAAAAAGAAAAAGACGCAATGTCTACCACGGGCTACGCGATCGCATCATAGTTTAATATAGAAGTTATCATCAAGTAAGGAACTTGAGTCATGGCTAGTGCGATCATTACAAGCAAAGGACAAATAACTATTCCTCAAGAAATTAGGGATTATCTTAATCTGGATACTGGTAGCAAGGTTGATTTTTTCATAGATGAAAATGGAATAGTCAAACTGATTCCCCTAAATGTTCCTATTCAAAGCTTATCAGGGCTTTTACACCGTCCGGGAATGAAAAGCGCAACTTTAGATGAAATGGAAGTAGCCATCCAAGAAGGTTCAAGTGATTGGACTTGATACAAATATTTTAGTGCGTTACTTGACCAAAGATGATGAAAAGCAGTGGAAGCAAGCTGCTGAAATCATCGAAAGGGGAGAGTAATGTGTAATGTGTAATGTTTTGTTGCTAATATAGTTCTCTGTGAATTAGTCTGGGTTTTGCGCGGGAACCCTTATCAATTTAGTAGAGAAGAAATTAGTAATACTATAGACTTGATGCTGCAATGTTCGGTGTTTGAGTTAGAAAATCGCTTTGTAGTTTATCAAGCATTATAGCGATTTAAGCAGGGAAGTGCAGATTTTTCTGACTATTTAATTGGTGCGATCGCTCAAGATTATGGTTGTAGTTCAACAGCAACTTTTGACAAAAAGCTGAGAAGCGAAAAGGGATTTGATTTATTTGAGTAAGTGATTTCCTCCTTCTCTGAATAAATAAAAGCCATTTTGTTCTAAGTTAATTATTTAATTAGCTCTTTTCGTTTGATTGACACACTTAAACCTCTATAGAAATTTGTTCCAGCGAAGAACTACCTGCGTAGGCTCAATGATATACCAAAATGAATGCGTGAATTACTCTAATGAGTAAGCAAACTGGGATTTAAGAAAGTAAAACCTGCTTTTGTGTGTGGAAAACACTCAAATGTGAGATTAAAACCTGCTTTTGTGTGTGGAAAACACTAAAATGTTAGATTAAAACCTGCTTTTGGAGAAGTAAAAGCTGCTTTTGCTTGTGGAAAACACTAAAATGCGAGATTAAAAGCTGCTTTTGAGAAAAGAAAAGCTGCTTTTGCATAAGTAATCAGGCATTTTTACTTAATTCAATATGAATTTAAGTCTAGGCGATATCTTTCCTTCGGAACGGTACGCGAATGCTAACGCGCTTTTCACTTTTATGACTGTACGCTTTGTACAATACCTGTAAATTTGTATCCCCATGTAGTCTATTCTGGATTTGAGGCGGGGTGATGCCTGCGGCGGGCTACACCTACGTGTAGATTCGCACTCTACACAACGACACTGATGCACTCAGGATTTTAAAAGGCGATCGCTTATGGGTTTACAATCAAAAATAGAGCGCTAGGCTTTACAATATCATCATTGCACCTCAGAGCGATGAAAAAGATTTTGGAGCGATCGTTTATGTTAGGTCTGGAGAGAATTACATTTGACCCTAGCATTATGGCTGGACAAGCTTGCATTCGCGGGATGCGGATTCCAGTTTCTTTAGTGGTAAATTTGGTAGCTCATGGAAAGTCTATAGAAGAAATTTTAGAAGAATATCCTGATTTAGAAGCAGAAGATATTCGTCAATCTCTTCTTTATGCAGCGTGGTTGACTCAAGAACGGGTTTATACCTTCAAAAGTGCTTAACAAGTAATAATGAAGTTTTTGGCAGATATGGGAATTTCACTACGCACTGTAACTTGGTTGCGTGGTGCTGGTTATGATGTAGTGCATTTGCGCGATGAAGGTTTGCAAAGACTACCAGATGATGAGATTTTAATTAAAGCCCGTGCAGAAGGAAGAATTTTATTAACTATAGATTTAGATTTTGCCCAACTTTTAGCCGTGAGTGGGGAGAGTTTACCCAGTGTGATTTTGTTTAGGTTGGGGAACGAAAATTATGATGCAATTAATGAACGGTTGACGCAAGTTTTGAGTGAATGTCAGGAAGATTTAGAGTTAGGGGCAATTATTTCTGTAAGTAATGAAACTTTCCGAGTGAGGCAATTGCCTATATAACAATACGCTTAGGTTAAGGCTAAAAACTAAAACTCGCGTAGATTGGGGAACCTCATTCTACCTCAGAGTTCAGAACAGGAAAGGCCGAGTTAAAGCGATCGCCTTTTTCAGTTTTATCACAGTATGCTTTGCACAAAACCTTTAAATTTGTATGCCTATGTAGTCTATTCTGGATTTAAGGGGAGGCGATCGCGCAAATCTGCTAAATTTTCACGCACAGTAACAGTATCAGGATGATCCAACCCTAACTGTTGCTCAAAAATATCTAAAGCTTGGATGCACAAGGGTTCAGCTTCGCTGTATCTACCTTGGGATTTGTAGAGTCCGGCTAGGTTGTCAAGGCTTTGTGCGACATCTGGATGTTCTTCGCCCAGCAGCTTGCGCCTGAGTGCCAAAGCTTGGATGAATAGGGGTTCGGCTTCGCTGTATTTTTCTTGCAATAGGTAGAGTCCCGCAAGGTTGTTGAGGCTAGCAGCGACATATCGATGTTCTTCTCCCAGCACTTTGCGCCATAGTGCCAAAGCTTGGATGTAAAGGGGTTCGGCTTCGCTGTATCTGCCCTGGGAGTAGTAGAGTAACGCTAGGTTGTTGAGTGTAGCAGCGACAGATGGGTGTTCCTCTCCCAGCAGCTTGCGCCTGAGTGCCAAAGCTTGGATGCATAGCGGTTCAGCTTCGCTGTATTTTTCTTGCAATAGGTAGAGTCCCGCAAGGTTGTTGAGGCTAGTGGCGACAGATGGGTGTTCCTCTCCCAGCAGCTTGCGCCTGAGTGCCAAAGCTTGGATGAAAAGGGGTTCGGCTTCGCTGTATCTGCCTTGAGATTGGTAGAGGTACGCAAGGTTGTTGAGGCTAATAGTGACAGATGGGTGTTCCTCTCCCAGCAGCTTGCGCTTGAGTGCCAAAGCTTGGATGTACAATGGTTCAGCTTTGCTGTATCTGCCTTGAGATTCGTAGAGTCCCGCAAGGTTATTGAGGCTCAAGGCAACAAATCGGTGTTCCTCTCCCAACAGCTTGCGCGTGAGTGCCAAAGCTTGGATTAAAAGGGGTTCAGCTTCGTTGTATCTGCCTTGAGATTCGTAGAGTTCCGCTAGGTTGTTGAGGCTTTGTGCGACATCTGGATGTTCTTCGCCCAGCAACTTACGCCTGATTACCAAAGTTTGAATGAAAAGGGGTTCAGCTTCGCTGTATCTGCCTTGGGAGTTGTAGAGTTGTGCTAGGTTGTTGAGGCTTTGTGCAACATCTGGGTGTTCCTCTCCCAAGCGTTTTTTGCTAACCTCTAGACACTGCTCAAACCAAGGTGCTGCTTTTTCATACAATCCCTGACCATTGTAAAACCTAGCGTTACCTATAAATGCCCAAATTAAATCATCATCGCTGACGTATTCAATCAGCTTTCTCGATACTTCAGCTATATGAGGTATGGCGAGGGAAATAGCGTTGATTTGCTCAAAGATGGGGGTTTCAGGGATCTCTTTGGCAATTGCTACCATTACTTTGCAAAAACTTTGCTTTAATTCTTCTGCTTGCTCTAAACCTGTAAGCTTATATTGAAAAAACTCTCTTAGCAGTGGATGTAGTTGATAAACTCCCTCACTTTTACGCTGTAGCAAATGCAGTTTCCGCAAGATATCATCTCTAATTTCCTCTAACTCTCCCTCGTCTGACTCTGGTAAACACTGTTCCACAAACTTCCAAGGTATAGGTGAGGCGGCAAATAAACTCAGCAAACAGCCAAGCTGCTTATCGCTGTCTTCTAATTCCTGCCAACTCAACTCAAAGGCTGCTAACACACCTCGTTGTGCTGTCATATCGGCTTCTGGTTTCACAAGGGCGCGTTGTTCGAGCCGCTTTTTCTCTAACCGCCGCAACATTTCTGTTAGAGATAAGTCTTGTTTCCGCGCCAAATATCGCCCGACTAATTCCAAACCCAAAGGCAAATATCCCAACCACTCACACAACTGATTTGCAACAGCCAATTCTTGCTCAATTCGCTGTGGTGTTTCTTTAAAAAATGACCTTAATAACTCTAGCGCTGCTTCTGGTTGCAATACATCTAGAGATAATTCCTTTATAGATGCTCCTAAGTGTTGGCGCGTGGTAATCAACACTTTAAACCGGGAAGATAACGAGGGTAAGTAAGGCTTAACTTGTTGATATTCTCCAACATCGTCTAAGACTAGCAGCACATCGCCTTCGCGCCAAAGCCGAAAGCAGTATTGCACTTGGGCGAATATATCAAAATCTTCTGGCGGCTTTAAATCAAGCTGCGTTCTAGCAAACTGCACAATTTGAATGCCCACATCTCCAGCCTTTGCCAGCAACCAGCAAATTCCACCCTTGTAAATTTCACGGTGAGCCATTGCATATTGTAAGGCCAGTTCTGTTTTACCCAGTCCACCCATGCCAGCGATCGCAGTAATGGCAACTTGTTTATTATCCTGCAAAAGTTGGTGAAGATTTTTCAATTCATCTTCACGCCCGAAAAATTTCACCACCCCACTCAAGGGTAGATTTTGCGGTATTTCAGTTGATGTCTCAATTACACCTATTCCTTCCTTGATGTTGTCAACGAGCCACCTCATATCCTTGTCAAAGTCAGGATCATTCAGCCTAATTTCAGTTTTATTACGGTACGCCAATTCATTAATGCTCTCTGGCAATTCACTTTCAGTCGGTAGTTTCGCTCCCTTCATCAGCAGAGGAATTACCGGAATGTTCTTCTTCAAGGCAGTTTCAATTTCAAGTCGTACCCAGTCTTCGGATTGATCCAACCGTCGATTGCCTGCATCATCTGTTACCGTTAACCAGCTAGGCCCAATCACCACCAGCATTACCCGGCAACTACTCAGAGCATCATTGATCTCCTTTCGATAGTCCAATCCCATCGGGATCTTTTGGACATCCTTAAAAACATGATCCTTCCCAAAGTAATGCACCAGGTAGTCATAGATGCGCCCAGTTGAATCACCCGTGTCACTAATCCGATACGATATAAAAATAGAATTTTTCACTTAATTTATCCTAAGTTTTTTTCTAATAGTATGTATAGCTTGTATTGATTGCATCATGAGGCTTCTAGCGATCGCCCTCCCGGAGAGTGACAGAAAAGGGGTATTTTACCCATTAATTACGAAGTTACACTGTGAAGTAATTGTAATTTAGTGCATCTCATTGGGAATAAATAATACAAGTTTATTAAGATTTCTCTAGAAAAGCGGGTTTTATCGCGTTTTCTCTTAAGTAAAATCTCACAACTACATTTGTTAAAGCCATACTATATGTATTAACGCTAAAGTCATAGTACGACTACTAAAATCACAACCCAAATGCAAGCTGATAAATACCCTTTTGCTCAAGAAGTGACTACTGACATGGAAGGTAATATCCGCAAAGTATTCATAGCTTTTGATGACTATCTACGCTTGCTAGAAACTATTGAGGATTGAGGATGAAGGACTTATCTTAGCAATGAAGGCAGTAGAATATGAAACACCTCTAAATATTGATGAAGCATTAGCACAATTAGAATAAGAGTAATTGCAATTTATAATCCCCACTTTCTTAATTACGAATTACGAATTACGAACTACGAACTACGAATTAATAATGCAATTTGATACCCAACTGCTACCTCGAATTAATGCCACAGCCAAGCGAGAAAATGGTAAACAATATTATGTAGATGCCAACGGAAATCGTTTTCCCAGCGTGACGACAATACTTAATGCCACCAAATCACAAGCAGACAGAGACAGATTATTAAACTGGAAAACGCGTGTTGGTACAGAAGAAGCTACCCGCATTACTACAACTGCTAGCCGGCGGGGAACCCAAACACACAAACAAATTGAGCGCTACCTTCTTGGACAAAACCCAGTTTGTCCCGAAGCGAGTCGCCCTTATTGGGAGAGTATCAAGCCAGTTTTAGAAGAAATCGACACAGTTAGACTTGTAGAAGGCTCTGTTTTTCATCATAATTTGAGTTATTCTGGCAAAGTTGATTGTATTGCCAGCTATCAAGGTATTCCCTGTATTTGCGAGTGGAAAACAGCAGACAAACCCAAAGGTTCAGTTGAGCATTTATATGAACATCCACTGCAACTTACTGCGTACATAGGAGCAGCTAACGAATATTATCGAGATTATGGGATTCAGCTAAAGCACGCTCTCTTGGTAGTAGCGATTCCAGAAATGCCAGCAGAGGTATTTTGGTTTGAATCAGCAGTTATTAAAGATTACTGGGAGCAGTGGGAAAAAAGAGTTGCTGAATATTGGGAACGCAGAAGCGTTTGGAGTTAATCAGCCCCTTTGGGGAAGTCAAAAGTCAAAAGTCAAACATTTAAAATATTCGTATCGATTAAGACAGAGTTATTAGTCGTTTGCATAAAGGTTTTCTCTGCGGAAAGTGAGGCTTTCCGAGACTAATCCTACAGGATAGGCGGAAAATTTGAGAGGCGCTTTCTTTTTTTCCGTCTCTACTTCCTCAGCCACAGGCTTCTCATCAATTACTATTACCACCTTATGCTCACCTTCTGGAATATCCAATGGTAACTGCGCTGTAATCTTACCATCTTTGGTAACTGTAGCAATTGTTTCTATACTTTTCATACTATTTCTATTAGATTAATACATCACTGTTTCGTGAAGGGAAAATTCGGAAACATTTACATACACCAAGATATTTGTGGACACAAACATAGAGCAATACGGTTCAGTTAAGAAAATTTGTAGGTTGGGTTAAGCAAAGCGCAACCCAACAAAGCCTCGGAAATGTTGGGTTTCGTTCCTCAACCCAACCTACGCAAATTTATTTTTCTGGCTTAACTGAACCGTATTGAAATATAGAGTTAGCGTCCCCAATCACCATAGATATCCTCACGTCTTAGAGAAAGGTTTTCAGGCCAAGGGCCATAATTATGCACAGGAAAGTTTAGAGGAGGACGCTTTTCCTTGCTCTCTGCTTTCTCTGCCAAAGGTTTTTCATCAATTACTATTACTATCTGATGTTCACCCTCTGGAATATCCAATGGTAATTGCGCTGTAATCTTACCATCTTTGCTAACCGTGGCAATTGTTTCTATACTTTTCATCTCATTTATCCTTAATCAATCCATTACAGCTAATACAGCTTTCGGCAACAACTTATCTTTAAACCAAACAATTCTGGCGGGGACATCATTTAATTTTACTCCCGCCTTTTCTAAATTAAGTCGCTCGGAAATTGCCAAAATCAAATCATCACGTCCAGCCCGTCGCACTTGAGAAAACTTCTTTTGTAAATATTCTGGTCGCCAATAACCAACAATTTCTAATAAAAAGGTGCGTCCATCAGCATGAACTAAGCGAAAATCGGGAATCATCACACTACCAGGAATTGGTATCAAATCAACTTCTCGCTCTAATGCCCAACCACTTTTCAAAGCATCCCACTTATCAGCAAAGGATGCTTCTAGCATACTATCGTAGGGCTTTCCTGGTGGATAGTGGGATACCAAACCACATTCGGAATTGAGAGTAAAACGTCCAGTTTTCCAACTATTTGTATAAGCATCGCGGGTTTGGAGAATCGACGAGAGACTCCATTTAGTAACGTGAAGTAAAGCTGGAATAAGTTTAGCGATCGCTAACCCATATCGTGTACTAGGATTAAATAAACTCGTTGGACCATCTATCGTAATTGTAAACCCGTGGTCAGCATCACCCTCAATATAAGCCATTAATTGAAACAACTTCAGATAGCGAAATAACAGCTTATATTCTCCCGGAACATTCCGATGAGCATTTAATACAAGTTGGCTGGCTTTATAAAATACACCCTGCACCTGAGATAAGTTATATCTATTTATCAAATCTGGCGCTGTTGGTGCATCAAAAACAGTCAAAATCTTATTTTCAGATAAATCAGCATAGAGTCCATTACGAACCTGTTCTAATAAAACTTCCCGTTCAAGTTCTTGAGTTAATTCATCAGCAATTTTACTCAGAGTAACTTGTGTTGATTCTCGACTAGAAACAGACTTTGCAGCCAACGAAAACACCCGTTCTCTTAACATTTGTGGTTCCAAAGGACTTACCACCTCAAAAGTACAAAAACTACTTTTGAGAATATAAGCTAATCCCCGCTTCACCCGATAATCTGTAGAATCTCCTTCAAAATCAGTCAATTGTCGCTCAAGCACACCTTGAGTCTTCCCCACTGCTGATTGAAAATAATTAATTAACTCAATCGCCAACTCTGAAGTTTTTTGATCAATCTTCAGTCTCTTCGGAATGATCTCCTCCCCGGTTTGGCGATGCATCAGTAAGTCTGTCGGTAACATCTGCTGAATTCTGGATTTTAGATTTTGGACTTCCGGTTGAATAATTAATCTCTAACTGCTCCGCAGCCTTCAAACTCCGTTCCTTCCCACTCCCATACACAACCTGCAAATTCCCTTTCTTCTCCCCTTGTCCCCTTGTCTCCTTGTCCCCTTGTCCTCTTATCCTCTCCCCTCTCCGCCTAGCCGAAGTCCCTTCCTCACTCGTATCTTCCGCCACCACCTCATACAAAATCGCCTGCTTATTCTCAATATTTCCCTTCCGTAAAATCCTACCCAATCGCTGAGTATACTCCCTAGCCGAACCCGTCCCCGATAAAATAATTGCAACAGTTGCCGCCGGCACATCAACCCCTTCATTCAACACATGAGAAGCAACCAAAGTATTATATTTACCCTCTCGAAATTTTGTTAATATCTCATGCCGTTCTTTCACTGGAGTTTGATGAGTAATTGCCGGAATTAGTAACTCTTGAGAAATGCGATAAACTGTTGCATTATCCGCAGTAAAAATCAAAATTCTTGCCGGATAATGTTCTGCCAATAAATTAATCAGAATTCGCAACTTTCCATCAGTACCTAAAGCGATATCTTTCGCTTCTCGATGCGCTAACATAGCTCTACGTCCAGATTGCGATCGCGCACTCATTTGCACGAACATTTGCCAACCTTGAAGACTCCCCAAAGAAATCTTGGATTGTTTCAAAAAGTCGTTCCGAGTTTGAATTAGTTGATTGTATCTTTCCCGCTCAAGTTGCGATAACTTTACCTTAATTTGGACAATTTCATGTTCTGCTAACGCCTTCCCCGCCAAATCTTCAGCGCGTTTGCGATATACTTCTTGACCAATGAGAATATTTAAGTCAGCGTGTTTACCATCGGTGCGTTCTGGCGTAGCGGAGAGTCCAAGACGATAAGGTGCGATCGCATATTCAGCAATCACCCGATTAAAATCTGTCGGTAAATGATGACATTCATCAAAAACAATCAACGCATATTGGTTCCCCAACGTCTCAGCATGAATTGCTGCACTGTCGTAAGTTGCCACTAGAATTGCCGTTCTATCCCGCGAACCACCCCCCAGCAATCCCACTTCAGCATCAGGGAAAGCCGCTACCAAGTGTGCATACCATTGATGCATTAAATCCAAAGTTGGTACAACAATTAGCGTTGTGCGCGGCGTTGACTGCATCGCCATTTGCGCCAAATAAGTCTTACCCGCCGCCGTGGGCAGCACAACAACCCCTTGTCTACCCGCTAGTTTCCAAGCTGCTAGCGCCTCAGTCTGGTGAGGATAGGGTTCCATTTCCAGAGTGGGAACCAAATCTACAGGATAAAATTCCTTCGCCTCATCGATAAAATTCACATCTTCCGCTTGTAGTGCTTCCACTAGCGATCGGTATCTAATTGCTGGAATGCGGAATTTTTCAACTCTATCATCCCACGTAGCATAGTCCATCCAACCTTTGCCGCGTGGTGGTGGATGCAAAATTAATGTGCCACGATCAAAATTTAGTGTAGGGGTACGGGCCATGAGTATTGGGCATTGGGCAGGGTAGCAAGAGAGTGGAGGGGCGAATAATAACTCCTCAGTCAACAGTCAACAGTCAACACTCCCTTGATTACTAATAACGCAAAAAGTGCATGATTCATCCAAGTAACTCTGACAAAACCCAACTAGATACGCTCATTAGTCATGGAATGTCTGATCGACAAACCAACAATAACCTTGTCGAATCTTATAAAGAACAGCGACAGAACTTTCTGCTAAAACGGCTGCAATTACAGGCGCAGATTATGCTGGTAGCTGGCTTGACTTTAATCGCTTTTTTTCTTTGGGCAAATTCACATCTAGAAGGCAAGATATACGCTTTTAAAATTGGTATTGTAGTAGAATTATTCACTCTTATTTGTTGGGGTTTATGTAAAACTCCTATCGGCCGCCGTCATTCTGACTTAATTTTTTTGAGTTTATGCTGGTCTGTAACTTGTGCTGTCCAAATTGATATAGCTTTGCTGTTTAATGATTTGGAACCTAGAAGCAATATTTGGACTCTGATGTTTCTCACTCAGGCTATGATTGTTCCAGTCCAATGGTGGATGCATTTAATATCTCAACTTGGAACAATAATTTGCTATTTAACTTTATATATTTTATCCAAACCTATCTTGAAAAATCCATTAGCTTTTTATGCTGAACAAGGATTATACTTCTTTTGGACTTGCATAATTTGTGTATTTTCTGTCTATTTATACGAACGCTTGCGAAAAAAAGAATTTTACGCCCGTAAGGCAATGGAGCTAGCCCAGCAAAAATCAGAAAGGCTGCTACTAAATATCCTGCCAGAGATGATTGCAGAACAATTAAAACAACAGCCTACAACTATTGCCGATAGTTTTCTGGAAGTTACGGTACTATTTGCCGATATTGTCGGTTTTACAGAGCTTTCAACTCGTACATCTCCTGCGGAATTAGTCGAGTTATTAAATACAATATTCTGTTTGTTTGACCAATTAGCAGAACTTCATGGGGTAGAAAAAATCAAGACCATTGGCGATGCATATATGGCTGTTGCTGGATTGCCAAATCAGTCTAAAAACCATGCTCCAGCTATAGCTAATATGGCATTGGATATGCAAAATGCTATAGCTATCTTCAATGCAGAAAATAACCAAGTATTTCGCATCCGTATTGGCATTAGTACTGGGCCAGTAGTGGCAGGGGTAATTGGGCTAAAAAAGTTTGCCTACGATCTTTGGGGAGATACAGTAAATACTGCAAGTAGAATGGAATCACATGGTATAGCAGGTAGTATCCAGGTTTGTGAAGCAAGTTATCAGCTTTTAAAGGATAAATACTTATTGGAGAAACGAGGTTTAATTCAGGTTAAAGGCAAAGGAGAAATGATGACTTATATACTAAAAGCAATTAATTCATAAACTTAATACATCTATGCTTTTTAATGGAGAATCAAAACTAAATGTATATAATTAGAGCGACAACTATCAGGTTATTGAACATTTGCTAAAGCTGAGTTTTACTACTTTAGATAGATTCGCAGCAACTAACTGCTTAGGGGTGTATTTTTCCGATGCATAATAGGTGTTGAGCGATGTCTACGACAGGCTACGCCAACGCATTGTCTAGCTGATTTTGGGAATAATCCTTTAGCTAGCTGCATAAAAGGAGAAGCCACATTGAAAGGAATACGTTCCCTTCTAACACCCTATGCTGTGGCACTATTGGCTGTTGGTAGCGCATTGCTACTAACACTATTGCTACAGCCACTACTGAAACCAACTATTTTCCTGCTGTTTTTTGCTGCCGTGGCGGTTAGTGCCTGGTATGCCGGCATGGAAGCAGGATTGCTGACTACCGCTTTGTCTACTTTAGCCGTCAGCTACTTTTTCTTAGAGCCAGTATTTTCGCCCTTTGTTGATAACCTAGACAGCATAGTGCAGTTAGGCAGGTTTATGCTGGTGACAACACTCATCACTTTGCTGAACTCAAAGTTACGCACTGCCAAACAACATCTTCAAATGAGTTTGCAGAAGCTACAGGTGAGCGAAGCTAGGTTGAGAAGGTTGGTAGATTCCAACATCATTGGGGTAATTGTAGCCAATATGGACGGGGCGATCGCAGAGGCTAATGATGCTTTTTTACAAATGGTAGGTTATTCGCAGGAGGATTTGCTAGCAGGGCGAATTCGATGGCGTGACATGATACCACCAGAATATATTGAAGCAAATAACAGCGCGATGCCTACGACGGGCTACGCCTACGCAGAACTCACAACCAAAGGCGTGTGTCAGCCCTTTGAGAACGAATACATCCGCAAAGATGACAGCCGTGTTCCCATCCTATTAGGTTGCGCTTTATTAGAAAATAATCCAGAGGATGTTATCTGTTTTGTACTTGATTTAAGTGAACGTAAACAAGTAGAGCTTGCCCTTGGCAAAAGCGAAGAACGCTACCGCGCTTTTTTAGAGCAGAGTTCAGAAGGTATTTGGTGCATTGAACTAGAGGTACCAATTTCGCTAGATTGCCCAGAAGATGAACAAATTCAACATTTTTACCAATATGCTTACTTAGCGGAATGCAACAATGTTATGGCACAGATGTATGGCTTTTCTCGTGCCGAAGAAATCATCAGCGCCAGACTAGGAGACTTGCTCATTCCCTCTGATCCAGATAATATTGCATACCTGCGTCGTTTTATTCGTTCTAACTACCGACTCATTGATGCAGAGTCTCATGAAATAGATAAGCAAGGTAATTCCAAATATTTTTTGAATAATCTGGTAGGAATTGTTGAAAATGGCTTTTTAGTCAGAGCGTGGGGAACTCAACGCGACATTACAGAACGCAAACGAGCAGAAGCAGCACTGCGTCAACGAGAAGATCAACTCCGCCTGATTACAAATGCTGTGCCCGTTCAGATTTCCTATGTTGATGGGGAGCAGCGTTATCGCTTTAATAATAAAGGATATGAAGATTGGTTTGGAATTCCTACTTCGGAAATTTATGGTAAACACATTAGAGAAATTGTTGGAGAATCAGTTTATCAGTCAATTCTGCCTTATATAGAAAAGGTACTTTCAGGAGAGCAAGTAACTTACGAAACCCAATTACCCGATAAAGATGGCACAAATCATTACGTGAATGTCACTTACGTTCCCCAGTTTAGTCAGCAAGGAAAAGTTGAAGGATTTGTTGCCCTAATCACAGATATTACACTTCACAAGTTAGCAGAAGCAGCTCTCAAACAGAGCGAGAAACGGTTAAAGACACTCACAGAAAAAGCCCGCTTGATTCCTTGGGAGGTAAATGCTACTACGGGGAATTTTACCTATGTAGGGCCACAAACTGTTGAGATTCTTGGCTATCCATTGTCAGACTGGTACACCGATAATTTTTGGGCAAAATGTATACATCCAGAAGATCGGGAGTGGGCTATGCAGTATTACCAAGAATCTTCGCTCTCACTAAATAATTACGAACTTGAATACAGGGTGTTGGCTGCTGATGGCAGAGTCGTGTGGTTATATGACATTGTTAATGTCGTGCGGGATGAGGATGGAGCGCAGCTACTACATGGGTTCATGATTGACATTACCGATCGCAAGCAAGCAGAGCAAGAACGCGAACAACTGCTTGAGCGCGAACAAGCAGCACGCGCCGATGCAGAAGCTGCAAACCGGATGAAAGATGAATTTCTCGCCACACTCTCCCACGAACTCCGCACACCCCTAAACGCCATATTGGGCTGGACACAACTACTTAGGAATCGCAAGTTTGATGAAACTACTACTGCGCGGGCACTAGAGACAATTGAGCGTAACACCAGATCCCTAACTCAACTGATTGAAGATGTCTTAGATGTCTCGCGGATTATTAGAGGCACACTCCATTTAAGTATTCATCGGGTAAAACTTGTACCACTTATAGAGGCAGCAATCGATACTGTGTATCCAGCAGCCCAGGCCAAAGAGATTAGCATCAAGTGTAAATTTGACCCGGAAGTAGGGGTAGTTGTGGGTGATGCCAACCGCTTGCAACAGATTGTGTGGAATTTGCTCTCCAACGCCGTTAAGTTTACACCCAAGGGGGGAAGAGTTGATGTGGAATTGGAGCGAATTGAATCATGCGTGCAAATTCGAGTGAGTGATACAGGAGTGGGAATTGCTGCCGAATTCCTAGCCCATGTATTTGAACGCTTCCGTCAAGAAGACAGTTCCAGCACGCGATCGCATGGTGGATTAGGATTAGGGTTAGCGATCGTCCGCCACTTGGTAGAATTACACGGCGGCACAGTCTCTGCCGAAAGTCCAGGAATTGGACAGGGGGCAACATTCATTGTCAATCTGCCAATGAAAGCCGTTTATGTAGAGACTAATACGGCGGAGCAGCTTTCATCTGTTGGAGATACCCAAGAGGCTAACTATTACTTGCCAAAGCTAGATGGCTTGCGGGTGCTGGTTGTTGATGATGAGGCAGACGCGCGTCATTTGCTGACTACGATTCTGGGACAGTATGGTGCCCAAGTCATGGCTGCTCGATCTGCAAGTGATGCACTGCTTGCCCTGCAACAGTTTCACCCCCATATACTGGTGAGCGATATTGGTATGCCACAAGAAGACGGCTACACACTAATTCGTCAAGTCAGGGCGCTACCAACAGATCAAGGTGGACGGATTCCAGCAGTGGCGCTGACAGCCTATGCTAGGGCAGAAGATCGCACGCAAGCCCTGTTAGCAGGCTTTCAGCTTCATGTCCCCAAGCCAGTCAATCCGGGCGAATTAGCAGCCGTAATTGCTAACCTCACCGGACGGACTTGAATAATTCAAAATTTCCCCACCTCTGCTGCTAAGACTAGAATTAGAATTGACGTGATGTTTCCTAGTAGCTAAAGTGTCAGATTCTCTGCCATTGCGCGATCGCTATCTTGCCTTAATCGATGAAATTGTCGAAACCACCCTCAAGGGCAAAATTAGCTCTGTTGAGATGGTGTATCAAATGCTGCTTAAAGGGATCACTTCCGGTACAGGGGAAGTCTTTGAGCTAGCTTTGAGCGATCGCCTGAATGCTCTCCAAAGCCAAGTTGATAATGAAAAAGATGAACTCAAAAAAGCTAAGGCGACTCGGAGTTTGAGAGCGATTAAGACTATTCAAAGTCAATGGCAACGCTCTTCAGAGCAAAATAAAGCCACAGAAGCGATCGCCTCCGCAGTTACAGAAATTACCACAGCCTCTGCTGACGAACGTCTGGCGGCATTTATACGGGTTACTGACCCCAATCAGAAGTATCCGCTAAATTTACAACAGCTACAGCAATTGTCAAAAGCATTGCTGCAATTTGCTCAGGCAGATGCTGATTTAGAACAATTTTCCGAAGGGATTACCCGTGGTTTAGCTTCTTGGCAGCGATTGCAAGACAACTTGCTCAGTTGGATGTATGAGCAAAAAGAATCTTTGGGATTTGGCGGCGTACCGGGAGAACGTGGCCCTTGGGCAAGTTGGGCTAAACAACTCAATAGTGAGTTACCCAAAACGCTGCTTCGCACCTTGGCTATGGAAGAATCGGCAATTGAGTTTGCCGAGCGACAACGGGGAATCACCCTCAGAGATTGGGTGGAAATGGCATTGATTTTACAGTTCTTGCAACGGGGACTAATTAACTGGTTTGACCAACAAGCTTACGATGTTAAAGCGGGGCCAAAGTTGTCCATTTCCACTTTTTTAACCTTTGCAGTGATTTGGAGTCAGTTAGCAAGTGGTTTTGGCAGCATTGGGAAAATATACGGCGATGCCTGTTCTCAAATCATGCTCCAGATTTTGCGAACCTTTGCCCAGCGTCCGTATTTTCCCTTTTACGGCGGGATTTTTGCCTCTTTTACTGGCACTTACTTGCGAGATGCCCTTGATTATTTGGATGAGCCATTGCGTCGAGGCGAGGGAACCCAGGAAAAGGCGCGAATTTTGACACTTTTAGGCTATTCACAACGTGCTTTGGGACAATACCAGCGCTCTATTGATTTTCATCAGCAGGCGCTAGAGATAGCCAGAAATGCAGGCGATCGCGCCTGTGAAATTGCCAATCTCAACCACCTCAGCCGCACCTACGTGCAACAGCAAAATTATGCTGAGGCAATTAACTACAGTCAACGAGCATTAATACTAAGTCGCCAAGCAGGCGATCGCACAGGAGAAGCAAACGCGCTGGTAAATTTAGGTTACAGCGAAGTTATGCAGGCTCAGGAATTGGAAAACCTAGAACCGGAAACTTATGAAGCCGCAATTAACTATTTAGAACAAGGTTTAAAATTATCAGAGAAATTAGGCGATATTCAAAGTAAAGCCTTATGTGTCAGCAGCTTAGGAATTGCCTATTTAGTAATTGGAGAACACCAAACGGCAATTAAATATCTTGAAGATGGCTTTAAAACAGCGCAAGTTTCTGGCGATTTGTATCTCCAAGGGCGGAACTTAGCTTATTTGGCAGAAGCTTACTACCATCTACAAAATTCAGACAAAACTATTTACACAGGCTGCTTGGGAATGTATCTTTTGGAGCAAATTGCTTCTCGTGAGTGGCGACAACCGGCAGGGTTACTGACAATTTTACAAGGACAAATAGGGGCAGAAGCTTTCCAAAAGTTTTTACAGCAACATCGCCCTAAAATTATCGCGGTTATCGGTGTAGATGGGTATGATCACATTCCGCAGTTGTTAGAAGAATATAAGCAAGATATGTAAGAAAGTATTGACAAAGAGTTAAGCCTTAACGCAAGCAAATTGTGCTATAAATGTTACATAGACACCTGAATTATGCTGTATATTCAGGAAGTTTACTTCTTTTCTATTTGGTAAGCCTGCAATCAATATTCACCATTGAAATGAATCAAGTGAGTAGAATCTTCAGCAACCCAAACATCTGTTTCCCAAGCAATCTCTGCCAGATATGCCACCATTGCCTTACGGCTGAGAAATGTTGTTACCATCACTAGAGGTATTTCGGCACTTCTGAATAAAACTTCAAGTTCCTTCTTCCGTTTAGGATTAATTGGTCCATGTGAGGTTACAGCTTCAATCAGCACCAACCAGTTATTTCTTGTGAAATGAATGATCACATCTGGCATTTTGCCGTGGGAATCAATGTTAACCCCCAAATCTGCCAATGCTACTTGATCGAAGTGGGTGAACTTTTCATCTGTATCGCCAACATAAATAAGCTTTCCACTAGGAGTAAAACGGGGGGCAAAATCATTAATAATTTTTTCAATTAAAATATTCTGGCCACCTGGTGATAAAGTTTTAATTTCCCCTGCAATCACTATCGGAATACGGGACATTTCGCGCTCTTGAGCATACTGCTTTTTTAGAGTATAAACCGAAGCAAGGTAGGTACGGATGCTCTTTTCCCATTCGTTAGTGGCGTAAGTTCTTAATAGTTCTAGCGCACTGTTTTCAATTTGATATACAGTTTTTGGGCTGTTGATGGGGCGGCTTAAATCATCTGGATTAGCAACTATCAAAGCTGCATCTAGAAATTGATGCACTGTCTGACGGCGAACTGTTTCCCGTGTGTTGGGCTTATAGGTTTTGCCATAATGTTGAGCCATAAAGTCCATCATTGGCGTAATTCCCATCAAAGGGGAAGTTGCTAATTGCCAAGAGTCTGTCGGTTTTAAGTCAAGTAACGCCAGGAGAGTTAAAGCTGACCGTTCGTTAAGCTGTGCTCGTGGAAAGCCCAATTGTGTCAATATTTGTAGCGCTTCATCAATTCTAGACTTAGTTGTAATTGGATTATTCTCTGACAGATTTGACATACTCAGTAGCTTATTTTCTATAAGTTCATCAATTTCTCGCAAAGAAGGAAACTGCTCTTTAATCCCTGTCCCTAATGACAATAGCTGTTCCAAATTAGGGTACTTTAATTTTCGCAAATCTGTTGCATTAACCTGAGTATGCCCATTGAACAACCGAAAAAAAGCATCAACTAGGGTTGAATTGAGATAAACAGCAAGCCCACGAGCTAAGGTAAGGCTAAGTCCACGCCCATCTTTGTGAAAGTAATTCAAGTGATTTTCAAAGCCGACATAGGCATAATTAAATTGGTTGGCATCATAAACCACCGCAACAACACGCCTTTTCTCTTCTTTCGATGAAAATCTTTTGCATAGGACGTAATGCTCATTTGGTATGAGAAGGTTCGCTGTTTCTTTTATATGAACTATTGCTTGAGGCTTTTTAGTTATTTTTGGGTGCTCTACATATCCATTCGATAAATTCACTGGATAAATTAAAGGAACGGTATTGTTTTCTCGATTTGCTCTTAGATAATCTTTTGCTCGAAAATCTACTACCCGTCCGGTTGAAACTGTTAGCCCTAAGTCTTTTAATGTACAGTTGAAAAGTGCTATTCGCTGAACTATTTGCTGGCTAATCTTATCTGGAATAATATGAATAAACTGCTCTAGATCATCGGGCTGAACTAAGGCTGTATATGGTACAGAGTGTGACAACATCAAGTCATCATTAGCACCAGAACTGGTATTGATGATGACGCTGCTAGACTTCTGCTTTTGTTTTCTAGCTTGGATGATGATAGTTTCCTGCAAAATATCATCGTCACTAAATGCTTCTTGCCGCGACTCAAAAAGATGTACTTGCTCTAAAGCCATCATCTCTAAAAACATCTTGCGGAAGTCACGGAAATATGGGCCATTGCAAAAACTGCGTGGGGTAATCGCTACAAACTCCCCACTTGGTTTTAAGAGTTGCGCTGTAGCTGCCATAAAACCAGTATAAAGATTGCTAGTTTCCAAACCGATGGAACACAGCAATTCGCGCACCTTGGAATTAGCATTGATTTTCAAATAAGGCGGGTTGAGAATAGCATGGGTAAATTCTGTTGCGTTTGCACTATTCAATAAACCAATCTGAAGCAGCCTGACTGCATCTTCGATAAAATCAGTCTCACGAATTTCGTAATTAAAGGAAATACCCACACGTTGACATTCCTTCTCACATAGCTCTAGAGTCTGATGCAAATATCCAATTAGAAAAGGGTCAATTTCATAAGCTATAACCCGCAAACTTGACGTATGTTGTTGATGCTGACATACTTTTGTTACAAAAGCGGCTAGTAATGAACCGATTCCTGCTCCAGCATCAAGCAAAGATATTTCAGGCAAATCTAGTCTATTAAACATTCCAGCCATCAATTGGGCTACTGAGGCGGGAGTGAGAAATTGACCCATCGATGCTTTTTTGTCTTGCCTTAGCTTTAAACTTACTACAGTCCGGCGAAGATCCACTTCTGCAAGCAAGTTTCCATTTGATAGTTTTGCGAGGCTGGTAAACTCTAAACTACTGTTATGACTTGCTACGAACGTTCTACTGCTTGATGGGACGATCACGGTCTGTTTTTTTAATTGCTATCAAGTCTACAATAACTTTACGGCATCCTCATGCCTGAAGAAGACCACGTTTGCGATGGCGTTCCGCCCACCGTAGGCGATCGCGTTATACAGAACCTTAGTAATGTTGAGACTCTTCACTCAAAGAAGTCCTGCTGACTCATACAATCGTTTAAGCATCGCTGAAATCCTTGCACCATAATCCAAATCTGCTGACCACCGCCCTGATAGCTGATCAATTAATGGCGCAATTCCCCGCGTTACAAAGCGAAATCTTGGATCTACGACTTCCTGTACCAAAGGTTCTAAACTGGCGTAAGCTTTCAAATGTTGGACGTGCGCCCTCACTCCAATTCTGGCACTTTGAAACGATGCAGCCTCCGAACCTCCACCGATCGCACCTAAGCCTGCAAAGTTATTTTGCTCAGGTCTAATATCACCACCGAACCGTAAAAATCCAGTTTCTACACACATTTGGCAAAAGGCAATATCATAGTTAACTCCCTCTATACCTGCTTCTTCTCGATAAAGTTTTGGGATATCAGGAAACTTTACTAAAGCATTTTCATTATTGTTTCTCAGGAATAATTGTAACTGTACTTCTGAAGTATTACCGTTCGACATTACCCGCTCAAATTGACCAGAGCAAACCATCAAATTTGATCGCAAGCTAACAGTACGCGTTGTAGCATCCCAATTGACTGCAACATTAAAATCTCGCAGTTCGATCGCTTTGACATAAACTACTTTGCGATAGGTAATTCGATTAACATTAGCGGCTTTTGCAAGGTCAATCCGTAGACGGTCTACTAAATCAATGGGGATGTAAGCATTCCCATTAACCAACACTCCTTGCTCTGAGTAATTTTGCCCATTAATATTGATATTAATTGGCGGATAATTTGGTTCCGCCGGAGTTCCAGGATTGGGGTCAATCACGCGACTCCAAGTTACTAGTCCATCGACAATTCCTAAGGCAAAATCGCGGCGACGAGTTTGTAGCAAAGCCCGATCCTCTGGATTACTAAGAAACCCCACTTGCATCACCAAAGCTGGAAGCGTTGTCTGGCGACAGAATGCTAAACTACCTAATCCACTATTTGTATCTGGCTTAACTCCGCGATTTGGTAATTGGGGTACGCGGCGCAATAACGCCACTAACAATTGTTCAGCATTACTTCTGCGATCGCTATTATTAACAATGTAGAAGACGCTAGCCCCACGCACAGAAGGGCTGCTAGCTGCATCAGATTCAATTTCTAGGGCGACATCACCCCGACGGGCGCGGGAATTTATCCAGGTGATAGTTTGGGCGGCACTCAAGTCATCAGGGACTGCCAAAATTTCCAGATTCCGCGCTCTCAGTTCCGTGACAATCAAATCCCGCAGCAGAATCATTTCTTTAGCTTCAGTTGTACCACCTGCGATCGCACCTGGATCTATCCCTCTGGCTTCTCTGCCTCCGTGAGCCGCTGAAATAAAAATACGCCCCATTTTAAGTATTTCCTCTGATAAAACTAAGTGTAAGCAATTCTATATATCATTCTTGGTCTAGCAACAAGAATATAATAGCTATCAGTTGGGAAATACACCGCAGTGTTAACTACCAACCCATGAATTAATAGATAAACTAGAATGCAAATCCCCCGCTTGCACCCAGACACAATTGAGGAAGTTAAACTACGGGCTGATATTGTAGATGTCGTCTCGGAATACGTAGTTTTACGCAAACGTGGGAAAGATTTCGTCGGTTTGTGCCCTTTCCACGACGAGAAATCTCCCAGTTTCACTGTCAGCCAAACCAAGCAAATGTACTATTGCTTCGGCTGTCAAGCTGGAGGAAATGCCATTAAGTTTGTCATGGAGTTGGGGAAGCGTTCTTTTGCGGATGTGGTGCTGGATTTAGCACGGCGTTACCAAGTTCCTGTGCAAACCTTAGAACCCGAACAACGCCAAGAATTACAGCGTCAGCTATCTTTGCGTGAGCAGTTGTATGAAGTTCTGGCTTCCTCGGCACAGTTTTATCAACATGCCCTGAGACAATCCCAAGGGCAAAAGGCACTTCAATATTTGCAATCTAACCGCCAACTCAAAGAAGAAACTATACAGCAATTTGGTTTAGGTTATGCCCCCGCAGGTTGGGAAACTCTCTATCGTTATCTAGTGGAAGATAAACATTACCCAGTGCAGATACTGGAAAAAGCGGGATTGATTAAGCCACGCCGGGAAGGGGGCGGTTATTATGATGTATTCCGCGATCGCTTGATGATTCCCATCCGTGATGTTCAAGGGCGCGTCATTGCCTTTGGTGGTAGAACTCTGACTGATGAGCAACCTAAATATCTCAATTCACCAGAAACCGAGCTTTTTAGTAAAGGTAAAACATTATTTGCCCTCGATCAAGCTAAAGCTGGGATTTCCCAACTCGATCAAGCCGTGGTGGTAGAGGGATATTTTGATGCGATCGCTCTCCACGCCGCTGGTATTAATAACGCCGTCGCCTCCCTCGGTACAGCTTTAAGCTTAGAACAAGTCCGGTTAATATTACGCTACACCGAATCGAAACAATTAGTACTCAACTTTGATGCTGATAAAGCCGGAACCAATGCCGCCGAACGGGCGATCGGTGAAATTGCCGAACTGGCATACAAAGGCGAAGTTCAGCTAAAAATTCTCAATTTACCCGATGGTAAAGATGCTGATGAATACTTGCATACCCACACTCCAGAAGATTATGGAGAACTGCTGAAAAATGCGCCACTTTGGCTAGACTGGCAGATTCAGCAAATTATTCAAGATCGTGACTTGAGACAAGCTACTGATTTTCAGCAAGTAACTCAGCAATTAGTCAAATTACTTAAAAATATAGCTAACAGCGATACACGCAACTATTATGTTTCCTACTGTGCAGAAATACTCAGCTTAGGAGATACCAGACTTATACCGCTACGAGTCGAAAATCTATTAACTCAAATTGCTCCGGTTGCGACTGCATATACTAAGCCTGTATCAGCGAAGAAAGCATGGGGAGGTAGCAAATCCCCTAGTAGAGACGCGATTAATCGCGTCTCTCCACTCCCTACAGAACGCAGCCTTTTAGAACATGCGGAAGCGTTATTACTGAGAATTTACTTGCATTGTCCTGAACAGCGTCGAGCAATTATTGACGAACTAGAAGAGCGAGATTTGCAATTTAGCCTTTCCCATCACCGATTTTTATGGCAGCAGATTTTAGAAATTTCATCCGGTGATGGACAAACAGAAAATTTTGCATCTCCACCAGATTTAATTTCCCGCCTGCAAGATCAGTTCTTAGAATTTGGCAGCGAGATGGGGTTAGTTTCCCACTTATTTCATGTGGATGAAAAAAACCAGAAAGAAATACTTCGGACTCCACAAGTAGTTCAAGCTGCGATCGCTTGCATGGATTTAGTGATGCTTGAAAAACGCTATCGCCACTTTTTGGAACTATGGCAGCAAACCGATCCCGAAGCTGAACCAGAGCGATATCAATCGTATTATCAGGCTTTCTACGCTGAAAAAATCAAGCTGCAACAAATAGACCGACAACGGTTATTTTCTATCACAGAGTTATTGTAGTTTCGGTTTACGCAGTCAAAATAGCGGAAAATATTTATGTGCTGCACGCTTTTTATAATGCAATGCAGTTCAGATAAGACCAAAACACTTGTAGAGACGGCGATTTATCGCGTCTCGAAAACCCACAATTTTGTACAATTGAACCTACAGCTAGATTTTAAACACTAAGTAGACTAAGTAAAAATAAGTTTCTCGGCTTAAAAACTCTATCTGACTCTGAAAACTGCGATAGCGGGTAGTAGGTGTGGGAGACGAATGTGCATCCATTCCTAAGCCTCGTGCCATTAACACGGCTCGCTTCATATGCAATGGATCGCTAACAATAAGAAACTTGGTTAATTGGTGAGCATTCGCTACCTTCAAAGCATTTTTGAGGTTCTGGTGAGTTGTGCGAGATTCAGTTTCAGTGAAAATGTCAGCAGCTTTTACCTGTTGCGCGATCGCATAATTTTTTCCAACTATAGCTTCAGCTGGTTCATCACTTTCGCCAACTCCGCCAGTAAAAATGATCGTCTTAACAGATCCATTTTTATATAAGTTAATGGCGTGGTTGATTCGCTCTCTGAAAACAGGAGATGGTTCTTCTCCCCAAACTGCCGCTCCTAAAACAATTGCTGCATCTGCCTTGATATTATTAGTTCTGCTGCCATATAAGTAAATACTTGAGGCTGTAGATGCGATCGCCAGCAACAAGGCAGATATCAAAGCCACTGCAACCCAAATTAACCATTTTTTGGGAATTTTGTAATTGAGCATGGGGCGTTGTTAAACCAATTCGCAATGACGCTCGAAGACTCGCTAACGCTGCGCTAACGCAATTCGCAGTTACGTTTTGTAACGTGGATTTAGATTTAGGCATCAAAACGCGCTGCTTAATAGAAAGAAGCAGGGGACTGAAACCCCTGAACTAGGTTCAAAGAGTAATCCTTAAGAACGAAGATTAGCGATCGCGTTTAGCAGAACGGCGCGATGCAGACGAACGAGCACTAGGCTTATCTCCATTCGTAGCAGGTGGCGCTGCCTTACGTTTAGCTGATGTCGGTGGTGACGGTTTAGAAGTACGAGCCGGACGTTTATCACGTTCGGGTTTGGCTCTGTGTTGCCGTCCATTTGGGGTTGGTTCAGGGTTGATATCGGGGTTGAGCGCAAAACCAGCAACTACTTCCCTTGGCAAGCGCTGCTCGATCAGTTTTTCAATATCTTTCAATAGAGGGTATTCATCAACGGACACCAGCGATACGGCTTCACCTGACGCGCCAGCACGACCAGTTCGCCCAATGCGATGAACATAATCCTCCGGTACATTGGGTAGATCGAAGTTGACTACATGGGGCAGTTCGCTAATATCAAGACCCCTAGCAGCAATATCCGTCGCCACCAGTACTTGTAAGCTGCCATTCTTGAACTTTGCCAAGGCATTGGTACGCACCGGCTGGCTCTTATTACCGTGGATTGCCAGTGCTTGAATGCGGTCTTCGCCCAACTGCTTAACCAAACGATCAGCACCATATTTAGTGCGAGTGAAAACTAGCACTTGATACCAATTATCTCGGCGAATCAGGTGAGCAAGTAATTGGCGTTTCTTGTCACGGTCTACGTGGTAAATTTTTTGTGCGATCGTCTCGGCGGTAACGTTGCGGCGTGCCACCTCAATCATCGTCGGGTTATTAAGCAGCCCGGCAGCGAGTGCCTTAATTTTGTCCGAGAAAGTAGCGAAGAATAGCAGATTTTGTCGCTTTTTTGGTAATAGCGAGAGGATGCGGCGAATATCATGAATAAAACCCATGTCCAGCATCCGATCTGCTTCATCTAGCACCAAAACCTCAATATACGACAGGTTCAGCGTTCCTTGCTGTACATGGTCTAGCAGTCGCCCTGGAGTAGCGACTAGAATATCCACTCGATTCCGCAAACGCTGTTTTTGCAGATTAATACCGACTCCGCCGAACATCACCATCGAGTTTAGCTGCAAGTACTTGCCGTACTCGCGCACGCTTTCTTCTACTTGTGCGGCAAGTTCACGAGTCGGGGTGAGAATCAGCGCCCGGATCGGCGGGTATCCTTTATATGTACCTTTGATGCTCTTGTCAGACGACAACCGATGCAGAAGCGGTAGGGTAAAACTAGCGGTCTTTCCAGTGCCAGTTTGGGCCCCAGCTAGCAAATCGCTACCCGACAAGACGGCAGGAATCGCCTGTATTTGAATTGGCGTGGGTTCGGTGTACCCGCGTTCTGTAACCGCACGGATAATTTCATTGGACAAGCCGAGAGTAGAAAAAGACATAAAACTCCAAAAATAACATCGGCCTGTCGCCAATGGCGGCGTCAGTCTTAGGCGGACGGATTAAAAAGCGTTAAAAGGCTGATGGGCAATAGCGCAAAGACTGAAGAGCGAGTGCCGCAATTCCACATCTTAACAGATTGTAGTCGATTGTGTGGTTAAAGTTGCTCTGATTCAGCGTTGTGTTAAATTAGCATTACTTGGAATGTAAAATGTTGAACAATTAGGAGAAATTCGTTATCGCAATCCAAAAGCAACTGATTAATTCCCAAATCAAGTCACCTAGCGTCTTCTTGATTGACCATGAGAATAACAATCGTGGTCTGATCGACACCAATGAGGCGTTACAGCTAGCCGAAAGCTTAGAGCTTGACTTAGTTGTAGTCTCTCAAGGCAAAGACGCTCCAATCGCCAAGATTCTCAACTATGGCAAGCTTCAGTATCAAAAGAAAAAACGTCAGAGCCAGAGTGCTAGACCCACGGTAAAGGAAGTGCGATTTGGTCTAAACGTGGGCGTGGCTGATTACAATTTACGCATCCAACAAGCAGGTGAGTGGTTGAGTAAAGGCGATTCTGTCAAGTTTGCCATTCGTTTACGAGGCCGAGAACATCAATATCGTGACAAAGCAGGAGAACTGCTAGACCGAATTGCAAATGATCTCAGTCAAGTAGGTAAAATCCAATCGTTGGATAAACGCGCATTAGTTGTTCAAGTCATTCCTGCCTAGTTATCTTGCGATCGCTAGAGCATATATTTGTAACAACTTGTAAAGAACCAAAAAAGCCGGAGGCAACGCTGTAGCTTCTATGGAAAAAAATTTAAATTCTCCCCATTGAAGACAGCAAGGGGATTTTTTCGCTGTGCATCCTGTTGCGCTTGCACAGAGTTACACTGGAGATGAGGATGGAACCTTAAACCCGTGGGGGATGCCATAACCCCAAGTACTGGGACATAGAAACATCCCAGATACTTTTTACAAATATTAATAGAGCCAACCCCATTCCTGTGGAACTCAAAGCCGCACTGACACTTATAAGTGCGGTTTTTGATTTTATGTCCTATACCGCACGATAGACTAATAGCTTTTAAGTTGACAGCAAGAAAGTTTGACCCCGCATTCCGCAGATATTAAGTAGGTGGTTACAATTAAATATAAGATAGAGAAAGTCCAAAAAACAGGTTATACGACATGTCTGCTCCATTGCGAGTTAAATTAACAGATTTGACGCTTTTGGAGTTGCGGTCAGCGACAACAGTGCCTCAACGGACACGAGAGCGTGCCCACATAATTAGATTAAATGCCCAAGGATGGAATGTACCAGCGATCGCTAAAATTTTTGTTGGGTTATTAGGGATTGAAACAAGAATCGGGCACCCCACACAACTAGGAAAATATTATTGCAATTCATCAAAATCCCTATTAGGGATTGAAACCACACTGATTAAAGGTTGTAGTACACTGAAGTTGACTTACGCTATTAGCCAAGAAATTTATTTCTTGGCTGAATGTTGGTAGGTGCAAGATATAACTAAAGCCTATCCTTCACTTTATTGCCTGTATCACTTGCAAACTACCACCAGCATATAAAGTTGGCTCACTCACTTCAAACCCAATCTCAGCCAATAATCCAACCAAATCAGTTTTCAACAATTCCCATGCTGTCTCTGTTTCAAACAACAGCAAAAACAGTGATACCCCAGGCCAAAATATCGGATTCGTAGGAGCATGAAAATCCACCAGCGTAAACACCCCTCCTGGCTTCAGCACCCGATAAACTTCATTAATAATTTTTCGTAATTGCTGAGGCTGCATCTCGTGTAATGCAACGCTGGTATGCACCACATCAAATAGATTATCTGCAAATGGCATTTCCTCAGCAAAAGCTTCGACATAGGAAGCTAATGGTACATTTTGCCGTGCCCTTAGCAAAGACTTAGGTGAGGCATCCAATCCTGTTACATTTTGTGAAATTTTTACCAATAGTTGGGTCGTTTGACCACTGCCGCAACATAAATCTAAGACCTGAGTATCTGAGTGAATTGTTAAGCCTTGCAAAGCAAGTTGCCGAAAACGGGCTTCACCACCTACACTTAAGGCTGCTAAACGGGAAATACCATCATATAACCACTGATAGCGGTAACTCCAATCCCTTAAAATTGTTGCCATTATATATTTCCTTGCTATTAAGCTTTATTATTTAATAAAGATATATTGTTAACATTAGTAAAAAACCTGAAAAGATTGGGGGAAAGTAACTGCTATGGGTCGTGTAGGCGTCTTATTACTCAATCTCGGTGGCCCCGATAAGCTAGAGGATGTCGGGCCGTTTTTGTACAACCTATTTTCCGATCCGGAAATTATTCGCCTACCATTTCGCTGGTTGCAAAAGCCCCTAGCCTGGTTTATTGCCACGCGACGAACCAGAACATCTCAAGAGAATTATAAGCAAATCGGTGGCGGTTCCCCACTGCGGCGGATCACAGAAGCGCAAGGGGAAGCTTTAAAAGAACAGTTGGGTTATTTAGGGCAAGAAGCCGATATATACGTGGGAATGCGTTATTGGCATCCCTATACAGAAGAGGCGATCGCACAGATCACTCAAGATAACATAGAACACCTAGTGATATTACCACTATATCCCCAGTTTTCTATCAGTACCAGTGGTTCCAGCTTCCGGCTGTTAGAAAAGCTTTGGCAAGAAGATCCAAAGCTTCAACCCATTGATTACACCGTCATTCCTTCTTGGTACAAAGAACCGGGCTACCTCCAAGCAATGGCGGCACTCATAGCCCAAGAACTTGAGCAGTTTCCTAACCCAGACGAAGTTCATGTATTCTTCAGTGCTCACGGCGTTCCTAAAAGCTACGTTGAAGAGGCTGGCGACCCTTACCAGCAAGAAATTGAAGAATGTACTGCCTTGATTATGCAGACCCTCAATCGACCTAATGCCCACACCTTAGCTTACCAAAGTCGGGTTGGTCCAGTAGAATGGCTTCAACCTTATACTGAAGATGCCCTCAAAGAACTAGGGGCACAAGGTGTGAAAGATTTGGTTGTCGTGCCTATCAGTTTTGTCTCAGAACATATTGAGACACTGCAAGAAATTGATATTGAGTATCGGGAAGTAGCAGAAGAAGCAGGAATTCATAACTTCCGTCGCGTTCCTGCTCCCAATACCCATCCGGTATTTATTAATGCACTTGCAGACTTGGTGATTGATGCACTGAAAAACCCCAGTTTCAAGCTTTCGCAAGCTGCCCAAATGAAAAAAAGGGTGAAAATGTACCCCCAAGAGCGTTGGGAATGGGGGCTGACAACTAGTGCTGAAGTATGGAATGGTCGAATTGCCATGCTGGGCTTCATCGCCTTAATCATCGAGCTGATTACCGGTCACGGCTTTTTGCATATGATTGGGCTTTTGCAGTAAATGAAAGGTGTTAGGAGTTAGGAGTTCTACCATTTCATACAAACTTTGATACATATAGATTTCTAGTAGGGGTACAGCAATGTTTCCTACTAACAACGTATTTGTATCATTATTAAAATGAAATGATATTAGGAGTTTGAAGTTTTAAATTTTTCTCGCTAACTCTTAACTCCTATCTTGATTCATAACTTCTCACTTTTAACTCCTAATTTTTCTGCCAATACCAGTCATACCACTGCTTCGCGCTACGAACTGCAAACCAGAGCAGTATTAAAGCAATTAAACCTCCTTGCCAGGGAGCATCAAAGGCAAAAAGTACTAAAGCAATGCATAAGGTATCTTGAAGAAAGACTGCCCATAAGGGTAAGCCACGTAACCGATAAAACCAACCAACTTGAACTAGCTGGAGTACCAAAGCTAACAAACCCCCAATAGATGCAATCAGCCAGTGTGGTGCTGCTGTTGCGGTAGCTACTGCTAACCCCATAATTGCCCCCACGAGGGGAGACATGAATAACTGAACCATTTGTAGCAATCTTTGCCCCCAAAGCTTTTTTGAGGCAAATAATTCAACTAAAGACCAACAGCTGAGGCAGCCTAATAAGATTGGTGAAGAAATGTGAGATAAAATCGGGACTTGTGACCACAAGTTATTACCCTGCAACAATCCAATAATTAGCAGAGGTGTACCTATTCTCATTCCTGCTGCCGCAGAGGCAGAAAGTGTGGCTAGGATTTCAATCATTAAGGCACTCGAAGCACTAATAAAGAAGTAAATATCTGTTATTTATACTACCCAGTGCTTGCAAAAATTCCAGCACTAAACTGACTGTCTTCAGCAATGCAATACTAAATGTTGTTGGTATTTTTATATTCTTTTTTAACGTGAGTTCAACGGGTTATATAGTATCCGTCTAATCAGTTTCATAAAAAGACCTCTAAAAGCTTTGCCGAACTCACGTTTTTTAACAATATTTGTGTATTTATTGAATAATAAGTTTGTAGTGAGCGTTTATACGCTCACTACAAGCAAATTAATCCTAAATTCCCAACCGTTGATAAACCTCTTCTAAATGCGTTAGATGCTGCTGGGGGTCGAAACAGACCTTTAGTTCTGCTGGGGACAACTTTTCGGTAACACGAGGATCTTTGCTAATTAAGTCCTGGAAATTACCTTCCGGCTTGTTCCAAGCGGCGTGAGCGCTTTCTTGAACGATCGCATAAGCTTCCTCTCGGCTGCTTCCCTTGTCTATCAAGGCAAGTAGGACTTTTTGGCTGAATACAACGCCGCCGTAGCAGTTGAGATTTCGTTCCATGTTTTCTGGATAAACCAACAGGTTTTTCACCAAGTCGGTTATTTCTGACAACATAAAGTGCGTCAAAGTACAAGCATCTGGCAAAATCACCCGTTCTACAGAACTATGAGAAATATCCCTCTCATGCCAGAGAGCAACGTTTTCCAAAGCTGCACCTGCATGGCTTCTGACCAGTCGCGCCATTCCCGTCAGCCGTTCCGAACGAATGGGATTGCGCTTGTGTGGCATGGCTGAGGAGCCTTTTTGACCTTTGGAGAAGAATTCTTCGACTTCCAGAACGTCTGTTTTTTGTAGATTGCGAATTTCTACAGCAAAACGTTCGATGGATGCTGCTACCAAAGCTAATTGTTGCACATAGTCGGCGTGGCGATCGCGGGAAATAACTTGTGTTGAGGCCGTATCGGGTTTGAGTCCGAGTTTTTGGCAAGCGATCGCTTCTACACGCGGTTCAACGTTAGCATAGGTTCCCACCGCGCCAGAAATCTTACCCACAGCGATCGTTTGGCGGAGAATTCTCAGGCGTTCTTGATGTCGCAACACTTCAGCTAACCAGCCAGCTAGCTTGAAACCAAAAGTAATCGGTTCAGCGTGAATACCATGTGATCGGCCAGCCATCACTGTATGGCGATGTTCCCGTGCTTTTTGGCGAATTACCTCAATCAAGCCTTCCAAACGTTGCAACAATATATCCAGACTGGCAACCAATTGCAGGGCTAAAGCTGTATCCAAAACATCCGAACTAGTTAAACCCAGGTGAATGTAGCGTCCTGCATCACCGACATATTCATTGACATTTGTCAAGAAAGCGATGACATCGTGGCGGACTACAGCCTCAATTTCCAACACCCGCTTTGGATCAAAATCTGCCTTGGCTTTAATTTCCTCAACCGCCTGAGATGGAATGTAACCCAGTTCAGCTTGAGCTTCGCAAACAGCAATTTCGACTTGCAGCCAAGTTTTTAGTTTATAGGCTTCACTCCACAGATTAGCCATTTCGGGCAAAGTATAACGCTCAATCACAGTTCGGCACAGAATACAACCGTCATATTTTACAGTTTAATTAATGTCGATCGCTTTTTAGTCCTGCTTTTTGCTCAGGACGGAACTCGTTTTGGAGTCGAAGGTGATGATACTAATCCTGCCGTCAGCCTCCATGTATGCAAACTTCACATCTGCTAAAAATTCCACACCTTGCTGACGTAACTTGCTCATCAACTCATCGTCTGTAATTAACTCTCGTTGCAAATGACGCTGAATCATCCGACCATTTTTTACTAGTAGCAGTGGCGGCTGATTCATAAAACGTTGGAACTGGGGTATTTTGTAACCTAACCAGTTCAGTAAATAGCTCCAAAAAATCACAGTTCCTACCAGAATAGCGCCTTCAGTAATAGATGTATAATTACTCGCCATAGCGTTTTGGGCAGCTTCAGCAAATAGCACAACTACGAGTAAATCAGTGATTCCTAGTGTTCCTAGTTGTCGGCTAGGAAGAAAACGTAGCACTGAGAACAGCGCTAAATAGACTAGCGAACCACGGATAATTAACTCAAAGATGCTGATGCTAGGAATAAAGATTGCCTGCCAATCGATAAAAAACCATTTTTCCATTAGCACTGATTTTCTTCCTTTCTCAATAGACTTCTGGAAAAAATCCAGTATCAGGTTATTTATCTGTGGTCTTATTTCATAAGACTAACTTTTATTAGAGGTTAAATATTTCAACATCTATCAGATTTACAAACCTAAATTCTAACAATCAGGAATTAAAATCGCTGATTTTTTCTTCTCTGTTTTAAACGCTTTGGCTTCTTGAAAGACTGGAACAAGCGATTAATAAAATTAGAAGGGGGCTTTTTATTAGTCGATGCTTGTCTTGTTGGAGCCTTGCCATTATATTCTGTATTATCAGATAAAGGTATGGCATGTTTCGATGGGGTTATGCCGCTACCGTACCTTCTGGCATAAACTTGGGTAAATTCCGCACCGAAGAAAAGAATCTGCGCGGCATAGTTAACCCAAGCTAAGATTACCACCAGTGAACCAGCTGCACCATAGGCTGAACCAAAACTGCCATTACCTAAATATTGTCCTAACAAAAATCTACCGATAGAAAACAAAAAGGAGGTGAGCATAGCTCCAATTAAAACATCGCTCCAACCAATTTTGACATCTGGTAGAACTTTAAAAATGAGTCCGAATAGGAATGTAGTGATGGTAAAAGAGAGGATGAAATTGATAATCTGCCAGAGGAAATCGACACCTGGCAGCAAGTTACTAAAGTATGTTACTAATGCTGTTAATGCGGTACTAATTACCAGAGAAACTAAAAGTAAAAAGCCAATACCTATCACCATTGCAAAGGACAAAACGCGTAGGCGAATCATGTTCGTTACGCTGCGTCCGGGCTTTGGTTTCACTTCCCAAATCGTGTTGAGGGAATCTTGCAACTCGGTAAATAAACCAGTAGCACCCAATAACAAAACTACAATACTAATAATGGAAGCGATCGCTCCTGTTTGTGGTTTGTTGGCATTCTGAATGGCTGTTTGGATAAATTCTGCACCATCTGGGCCCACTAAACCTTGAATTTGTCCAACGATTTGCCCTCTTGCCGCCTCTTCTCCAAATACTGCTCCTGCGATCGCAATTACAATAATTAACAACGGTGCAATGGAAAAAATCGTGTAATAAGCTAGCGCCGCCGCTAACCGTGAGGCTTTATCCTCACTCCATTCTTTGAATGTCTCTTGTAACAACTTCCAAATCGCCTGCACATTCATCCAATCAGTCTCCTTCTAAGAGGATATCGTTTCCTTCCTGATATATTGGATACTGATTTACTGAGTAGCGACATCCTCCCAAGGGACTTTTTTAAGCATCCTTGAGGAGGAATTTCATAGTTTACTGCATTCTATCAATTGTGCGATACTGAATCGCTTCCGCCACATAATTGGTTTGTAGCTCTTCTTCTCCAGCTAAATCTGCAATAGTTCGTGCTACTTTGAGAATGCGATCGCTTGCTCTTGCCGATAAACCTAATTTTCTAATTGCTACTTCTAATAAACTGCGGCTAGCATCATCTAGCTTGCACCATTTTTGAAGATGACGACTTTGCATGTGAGCATTGCAACGCAGACTTGGTTCTCCTTGGAAGCGGGTAATTGCGCGATCGCTTGCTTGTTGCACTCTTTCTCGTACAGATATTGATGTTTCTCCAGTAGGTTGTTGGGTAATCTCCTCTGGTTTCAAGCGATTCACCGCAACTTGTAAATCAATTCGATCCATCAACGGCCCAGAAAGTTTTGCCCAATATTGTTCGCGTTGACGGGGAGAGCAAGTACATTGTTGGATGGTATCGCCATAGTAACCGCAAGGACAGGGATTGGTACTCGCCACCAAAGTAAACTGCGCGGGAAACATTACTGATAGTTTGGTGCGGGAAATCGTCACATAACCATCTTCCAAAGGCTGGCGTAGGAATTCCAGCACATCACGTTTAAACTCTGTTAATTCGTCAAGGAACAGCACGCCTCTATGAGATAACGAAATTTCCCCAGGACGAGGAAAGCTACCACCGCCCACAAGAGAAGGCCCGGATGCTGAGTGGTGGGGACTGCGAAAAGGGCGATCGCGTACCAACGAACCGCGATTTTTCAATAAACCAGCCACCGAATGGATGCGAGTCACTTCTAAAGATTCGGCAAAACTCAGGGGCGGTAAAATTCCTGGTAAGCGCCGTGCTAACATGGTTTTCCCACTACCAGGCGGCCCGACAAAAATTAAATTATGCCCACCAGCCGCCGCAATTTCTAAAGCCCGCCGCGCATGAGCTTGTCCTTTCACCTCATGCAAATCTGCGCCAGGGTAAGATAGTGTTGCTATTTCCGTTGTGCTATCCATTTGCACAGGTTTGTAACGTCCCGGATTATTTAAAAAATCCACCACATCAGACAGATGTTTGCAGCCGTAAACAGCCAAGCCTTGAACCACTGCGGCTTCTTGGGCATTATCAGCAGGGAGAACTAAACCTGCAATTCCCATTTTTTGGGCTGCTGCTGCGATCGGCAAAACACCAGCCACCGGACGCAAACTGCCATCTAAAGAGACTTCGCCCAAAAATAGATAATCCCCCAACAAATCAGCGCTAACTTGCTCAGAAGCTGCCAAAATTCCCACACTAATAGGCAAATCGAAACAGGGGCCTTCTTTCCGTAAATCTGCCGGAGTTAAATTGATCACAATTTTCCGCATAGGAAAAGCAAAACCTGCATTTTTCAGCGTTGCTTTGACTCTTTCTCGTGATTCTTGAATCGCTGAATCTGGCAGTCCCAAGACAACAATTCCCGGTAATCCCCCTGAAACATCGACTTCCACGCCGACTTTGACGGCATCGATGCCGATAATTGATGCACTCCAGACTCTGGCAAGCATTGCTTATATAAGAGTAAACCTTTCAAATCTCTAGCAAATGAGTCGGTTGATTGGCATTAGTGAAATCACAGAGACGATTTTTTGAGCAAAAGAGGTAAGGGGAATGGGGAATTAGGAATGGGGAGTCGTGTAGCGGTTAGAAAGACGCGATAAATCGCCGTCTCTACAGGAAATTTATCCGTCAATTAGTTCTTGACAGACTACTAGGTTAACTGGCTGCAACAACAGCACGGTCATTTACTAACTTGCCATCTTCCATGTAGACGATGCGATCGGCAATATCTAGAATGCGGTTGTCATGAGTCACTAAGAGAATGGTACAATCCTGTTCTTTAGCTAGTTTTTGCATCAGGTTGACCACATCTCGTCCCGATTTACTGTCAAGGGCGGCGGTGGGTTCATCCGCTAAGACAATTTTAGGACGACCCACCAGAGCACGAGCGATCGCAACTCTTTGTTTTTGTCCCCCAGATAAATCATCAGGATAATAATTGAGGCGCTCTCCTAATCCTACCTCCTCTAACATTTGGGCTGACCGGGTTTTCATTTCTGGTTGCGAAATATTTTTGTGCAATTCCAAGCCCATTCTGACGTTTTGCAGCGCACTCAGGCTACCATGCAGATTGTGCGCCTGGAAAATATAACCATTACTGCGTCGCGCCTGGGTAAGTCGGGCTGCGTTAGCGCCACAAAGTTCTTGTTCCAAAACCTGCAAACTGCCGGATTGAGCAGAACGCAAGCCGCCTACTAAGGTGAGAAGTGTAGTTTTACCAGAACCAGAAGGCCCAGTCATAATAATAATTTCGCCGGCGTTAATATCCAGGTTGATATCAAAGAGAACTTGCTTGCGAAGTTGACCATGACCGAAGTAGTGGTCGAGATTTTTAACAGAGATGACAGGAGGCATAGCAACTTTAGATTTTAAATTTCAGATTTTGGATTGGGTAATTATCCCCATGCCCAATGCCCATTTACTAAAACATATCTGCGGGGTCAGCAGACTGTAATTTACGGGTGGCGATCGCACCAGAAATTATGCACATAATCATAGTCAGTGTTAATACCGTCAAGGCTCGTGCTACGGTCATGTAAAGTGGTAAATTGGTAGCATTACGAGTTAAATGATAAAGTCCTAAAGGTGCGATCGCTCCTGGGATAAAGCCCAAAATTGCCAAAATTATCGCCTCTTCAAACACCACACCTAATAAGTAGAGATTGTTATATCCCATTGCTTTAAAAGTGGCGTATTCTTTCATGTGGGAATTTACATCTGTAGAAAGAACTTGATAGACGATAATCACGCCTACCATAAACCCCATTGCTACACCCAAGCTGAAGATAAATCCGATAGCAGTATTTGTTTTCCAGTAATTTATTTCAAATTCGATAAATTCTGCTTGGGTTAAAACTTGGACATCATCATCTAAATGAGATTCTAAAGCTGCTTTCATCTGTTTTGGATCATAACCTGGTTGCAGCTGCACCAAGCCGAGACTGACACCGCTGGCTTCTTGTCTGGGAAATAGTCGCAGAAAGTTCTGGTCGCTGGTGATTAAAGTACCATCTGCTATGAAGGAAGCCCCGACTGAAAATAAGCCGCTAATGGTAATTGTCCGCCGTTCTATTTCGGTTGTGACAGTTTTACCTTGTTCAATGTTGGCGATCGCTTGGTTGTAATCTCCTCTGGAGGCGCGATCGAAGAGAACGGTATCTGGTAACTTAATAGCATCTATCTGGCGATTCACATCCGCTAAGTTAAATACTTGCTGATCGGGATTAAACCCCATAACTAATATTGTCGTCTTCTGTTGTGTTTGGGGATTTTTCCAATCAACAATGTTGATATACATTCCTTCTGCTGACTTTACACCTGGTATATCCATTGCTTGATACAGCCGCCGCCGCGTAAAGTTAGACATATTTGCTAAGTTACGTGCTTGAGGGCTGATGACAAACATATCAGCCTGCATACTGCGATGCAGGATTGTGTTACTTTCAAACAAAGCAGTTTGAAATCCTAGCTGCATGAACATCAGAACATCGGCAAAGGCAATGCCTGACAATGCCACCAAAAGACGACCCTTTTCATGACTCAGTTGCAACCATCCTAAAGGTGTTCGTCGCCGCAGTTGCTGTATAAATCCAATCACAGTTCAATTACCGCCTTGACTTGCAAATTAGTTAAGCTAGAAGCATTTTGGCTAGATAGTTTATCCAGTTGCACATGGACTTCCACTACTCTGGCATCAATATTGCTAGAGGGATCAGTGTTGATCAGATTTTGCCGCTTTACTTGCATACCAATCCTATCCACTCTTCCCTCTAATTCATTGCGTAGGGAATCACTGCTTACCCGCACCTCCTGTCCCGGACGTACTTTCTTGATATCACTTTGATAGACTTCTACTACTGCATACATCTGGTCGGTTTGACCTAAAGCCACAATTCCTTCATCGCCAACAGTTTCTCCGGCTCGTGTATTAATCTCCAAAATCCGACCGGGTTTAGGAGCCAAAACGTATGCCTGCGCCAGTTCTGCTTTAATTTTCTCCACGGTAGCTTGAGCACTCTCTATCTCTGCTTGGGCATTTGCTATATCTGTGGGACGAACTTCAGCAGTTTGATTCAGGTTAGCTTTTGCTTCATTAATCTGCTGTTGCAAGCTGGCGAGGGTTTGATCCTGGTTAGCTTTTGCTTCGTTAAGTTGCTGTTGTAGGGTAGCCACAGTTCTTGTCTGAGTAGCTTGGCTTTCAATTAACGCTTGAGTAGATGTTTCTGCGCTTAAACGTCTGCTATCAACTTCCTGGCTAGAAATCGCTCCTGCT
The DNA here is from genome assembly GCF_014698505.1 of Nostoc foliaceum FACHB-393. Classification (GTDB taxonomy): domain Bacteria; phylum Cyanobacteriota; class Cyanobacteriia; order Cyanobacteriales; family Nostocaceae; genus Nostoc; species Nostoc foliaceum_A. Next base: position 235,672 of record NZ_JACJTD010000002.1, read on the forward strand.
TTATATAAAGTCTCGTAGCGCTGCACCTCAGCTTGGGCATTACGTCTCTCGGCTGCGACGCGAGCCACTGTTGCTTGCAAGCTCCGTTGTTGTCCAAGGAGTTCTGCTTCTATACGATCAATTGTGGCTTGCTGAGTTTTAATGTTTCCTTGTAGTTCCACTTGCAGACGATTCACGTTAGCTTGGCGTGCTCCAAGTTCTCCCTGTTTGGCTCCAGCTTTTACCTGATTAAGGCGGGATTTGGCAACTTGAACTTGTTTTTGTGCTTCACCCAAACTAGCTTGTAGGCGATCGCGGTTGTCCATAATCGCAATTACCTGCCCAGCTTTGATGGGATCGCCTTCTTTCACTAATAATTGCTCTACCCGATTTCCTTCACCAGAAGAAGGCGCTGACAGTTTTATTACCTCTCCCTCTGGTTCCAACCGCCCTAATGCTGTTACTGTTTTGACCACAGGCTGAATTGCTACTGGTGTTTTTTGTTTCTCATTAGCTGTAGCCTGAAGCCTCATCACAGCATAAACGCTGATTCCGCCTATTGCTAGAGATGTAATTATTGCAAGTAGAACAGGCGATCGCACAAGATTCTGAGAAGACCTTAGACCCTCTGAATTCCTGTTTTGCTCCATACTATTTTCCCCTTACCACCAGTAGCAACTTGTACTAAACTGTACAGTTCAATTTATGCTAAACTAAACTGACTAGTTTAGTCAAGTTGATACAACAAAACTTGTCAATCAATTTGCTTTGCATTATGCAGCGGAATGCTATTCCTTATTAGGATTAATTGTCTACGACAAGAAAGTAGAAGAGAGGAAAGCTGATAATAGAGGCTTTTGGGCTTTATTGCAGGGTATATTTATTTTCGCCATTGTGTACTGGGGCATTTTGCAGCATCTATTAATATTGTTTATAAGAAAGGATGATTAATAAATGGTACGCATCAAAACTGACCAAGTGGATCGAGATAATTCTGTTGATAAAGTGGAGCAAATTCTGCAAGGGGCAATGCAAGAGTTCCTCCAAAATGGTTATGCTGGTACCAGCATGGATCGCGTAGCGGTAGCAGCAGGTGTTTCTAAAGCGACAGTCTATAGCCACTTTCAAGATAAAGAAGGACTTTTTAAAGTACTGTTAGAGCAACTGACAAGCAAAAAGAACAGCTCCATTTTTGGCACAGAACCTATTGAGGGAGAACCAGCCGCCATACTGCGCCAAATAGCAACCAAAGCATTAGAGCACATGATTAACGACAAAGAACATAGTGCATTTATGCGAGTCCTAATCGGGGAATCTGGGCGTTTTCCTGAGTTAGCTCAAATTTGTGTTCGGGTGATGATTAAGCCAGTAGCGGAAACTCTCACTCACTACTTGGCGGCTCCAGAATTAAAGATACCTGACCCAGAGGCAACAGCGAGAATTCTTTTAGGAGCATTGGTGCATTTTCATATTACTCAAAATGTGATGCATGGAGAAGACATTGTACCAATGGAAAGCGATCGCCTGATTGATGCTTTGACACACCTAATCACTAAATGCGCCGATTGATGCTTAACAATAGTAAGAAAAAAGCTGTAAGAAAAATATGGCTACTGAAAATCTTCTCCTTACCGCCTTGCCCCGCGAGGTGTACAAACGGATAGAAAACAAGATGGAGCAGGTAGACCTTTCATCGGGCAAGATACTCAACCGACCCGGCGAAACCATCGAAGAAGTTTACTTCCCTCTCACCTGCCTAATCTCAGTCACCATCACGATGATGGACGGCAACACGGTTGAAGCCGGAGTGGTCGGAAGCCGCGAGATGGTGGGAATCAACGCCTTCATGGGCGGTCGGGAGACGACCCAGACCCAGTACATCGTTCAAGTTCCTGGCAATGCGGTGAGAATGAAGGCACATCTGCTGCTTTACGAGTTTGACACCAATAAGCCGCTGCGGGATGTGATGCTTAAATACACACAGGCTTATATCGCGCAAATCTCACAGAATGTTGCCTGCAACCGCCTTCATACTCTAGAAAAACGCATGGCCCGTTGGTTGCTTGAGTCCAGTGACCGTCTCTACACGGATGAACTGTTCCTATCACATGAGTTCCTCTCCCACATGCTGGGCGTGCGCCGTTCTGGCATTACCGAAACCGTCCAATATCTGGAAAAGAAAGGTCTCATCCAATGCGGCCGAAAGAAGATCCAAACCATTGATCGGCAGGGGCTAGAAGAGGCTTCCTGTGAGTGTTATGGGGTAATCAAAGAGGAATATGATCGCCTGCTAAAGTTTAAGCTAGAGAGATAACGCATAAAGCCCTTTTGACCCTTCTAGCGCTAATAGAGGCTGTTGCCACACGTGATGGATGTCGCGCACTATCCAGCGCAAGCCTGTTAACTTGCCTTTAACGTCGCGGATAGGAGCTACAGTCATAGCAGCCTCAAAAGGCTCACAGTCACGGGGCTGTATGCGTGATAACCACTCTTGCACATAGTCACACTCACACTCGTGCATCTGGTTTAGTTGGCAACGAAACGCTTGACGTTCTTCTACTGCAATGAAACAGACTAACGGTTTGTTTACCAAAAATCGCTGCTGAAGATTGAACAGTGTGGCAGTGGCACAATTAGCTGACAGAATTTTTCCTTGTGTGTCACTCACCAAGTAAGCATTTGGTATGAACTCGAACAGGTCTTGGTAGCGCTTGTATTCCTCTCTAAGCCGTGCTTGTACATTTCCCAATTTTTCAGTTTGCTCGAACAACTTCTCTGTAGCTATCTCTAGTGTTTTTGAAGCAGCATCAAGTTCTTTCAAGGCTGCTAGCAGCAAATCGGCTTCTGGCTGTACTCCGGTGTTCGCATCTTGGTACAAGTTAACCAAACGCCCTTGCACTGACTGTAACTGCTGGGCAAACATATCTACATTCATGATCAATTCAAGTGACATTCAAGTTTCAATCCCTGAATAGAAAGAGATTGTTAAGCAATTCCTAATGGGTTTTATCCCACCAACCATTTGTTACTGAGCTTTAGTCAGTAACGAGTAGTTAAGGGATATTGCCATCCATGAATTTGCTCCCAAATTTCTTAGATGTTCGGGATTGCCTATATTTAAGTATTATTTAAAGACTAAAATACTTAGTTGCCCCCAGTCAGTACGATTTCGTACAATATTATGAAAATCTTGGTAATTTTGCTTTGTATCCCTTATTGCTAGTGAACTTAATATTAAACTATACTTTATCTGCCTTTAGTTATTCACCAGATGGAAGAATAAATTTGGAAAAAAGAGTATTTTTTTTAGACATTAAGCACGAGCTATTCTTTAGTTTATTTCCACACTAGAGGCTTTTTAATAACTCAAAGGAATTACGGTCAATGACTGTAAAAGCTTGCTTCGTAATAATTGTTCCATCTAAATTAAAATTGGGCATTAGTGGGGTAAAATGCTTGCTTGGGTTGAGATAGAAGCACTTTTTTTCGGCTGTGGAATTTCTACACCTAGCCTACCACGCATTTGACCATACTATAAAATAACTTAGCACAGAAAATTGTTTCGTCCTGTGGTTTTTCTTTGCCAATACGTCTGACTTTTCCCTGACAACAGCCACATAGAAAGAACGCTTGGATGGCAAACAAAGCTAATATTACGGTAAACTAATTCATAAATTGTAGTATTTGTTGTCGTAGTACTGTACGTATAACAAAGAATAAATAAAAGTTTTCGCCAATTCAAAGTAGAGATGATGAAAGAAATAACACGCCGAAAATTTATCGCAACTGCCACTTTGGCGACAGGTTTTGCCTTGGCTGTGCAACCCATTTCTGCCCAAGTCATCAGCACCGAGGCTAAGGGTTTAGTAGCTGGTGCAGTGAAAATTCCGGTCAAAGATGGGGAAATTCCTGCCTATAGAGCAGTACCTGCAACTGGTGAAAATTTCCCAATTGTTCTGGTACTCCAGGAAATATTTGGTGTACATGAGCATATTCAGGATGTCACTCGTCGCTTTGCTCAATTGGGGTATTTGGCGATCGCACCAGAACTATTCATTCGTCAAGGCGATGTCACTAAGTTAAGCAGTATAGACGAAATTCGCCCAATTGTCGCCAAAGTACCAGATGCCCAAGTGTTATCCGATCTTGATGCTACGGTAAACTGGGCTGTGAAATCAGCTAAGGGTAATGCCGATAAATTGGCTGTTACAGGCTTCTGCTGGGGCGGTCGCATAACGTGGCTATATGCGGCGCACAATCCTAAGGTGAAGGCAGGTGTGGCGTGGTACGGGCGACTCGTAGGCGATGCTACCGAACTTCAACCCCAGTATCCCGTCGATATTGCATCAAAACTGACAGTCCCCGTTCTCGGACTCTATGGTGGTAAGGATACAGGTATTCCGCTTGATACAGTAGAGCAGATGCGCGATCGCTTAAAGAAAAGCAGCAGCAAATCTGAAATCATCGTTTATCCCGATGCACCCCACGCTTTTTTTGCCGATTATCGCCCCTCCTACCGCGAGAAAGAAGCTAAGGACGGTTGGAAACGTCTTTTGGCATGGTTTAAGGACAATGGCGTGTAAGTCTGCAAAACATAGAAAAGCCTCCTATAACGGGAGGCTTAAAGGTTAGCGGCGATCGCCTCATCTAGTTTCTTCTGGTCACGCAGCGCATTGCCCAGACCGTTGTAAGCATTAGCATATTTGGGGTCGAGTTCGATGGCTTTACGATATTGGGCGATCGCCTCATCCAGTTTCTTTTGGTCACTCAGCGCATTCCCCAGATTGTAGTAAGCTGTAGCAGAGTTGGGAATGAGCGTCTAACGCATCATTAGATAGCACGATGCGTTAGGTTAAAGCCGTAATGAACTCTATTTTATTTGTCAAAATTTAACTGATTTTTCACGTTATGTGGAAAAGCGCACGAAAAATCTAACCCCCTCTTCCCGATGCGGGAAGGGGGAAAATTCAAAGTCTCTCTCCTTTTAGGAGAGAGATTTAGAGAGAGGTTTTCCAGATCCCGTGAAAAGTCAGCAAAATTTAAACGCTTGCAACAAATGCTCTTTCATATATAAGAAAGGCTTAAGTATTTCTTGCAAATGTATAATCAGTTGCAGCAAAGGCTTAATACTTTGCAACAAATGCTCTTCCATATATAAGAAAGGCTTAAGTATTTCTTGCAAATGTATAATCAATTGCAGCAAATGTTTAATGCTTTGCAACAAATACTCTTCCATGTATAAGAAACGTTTAATTCATTGCAACAATTGTTGTAATGAACTTATGAGGGCACAGCAATGCTGTGCCCCTACGAGTGACCTGTATTCCATGCAATTACGAATTCAAGTATCTACAAAAAAGCCTCCCATACAGGGAGGCTTAAAAGTTAGCGGAGAAAAGTTGTTAACCTACTGCGTAGCTACAGCAATCACTCCTCCTAATGCAGAGAAAATCGCAGATACGGTTGCTGTGGCAAACAGCCACCAAGATGCTGAAGCTGCGGCTTTGCGGGTTTCTTCCGCTTGCCGCTGTGCTTGATGCTTCACCTGTTCTAGGCGGCGTTGGGCTTCATGCTGTATGCGTTCTGCACGTTGCAATACTGTGTTGCGTGCCCGTTCAATTTGGTCAATAATCCGGTTGGCATCTTCCTCAGAGATGTCCTCACGAGAACTCATAATTGCCACTAGGGTATCACGGTCAAAAGAAGACAGGCGATCGCGCAGAGCATCAAACCCTGCCTGGGGATCGTCAAAAAATGTGCGAACATCGCGCTTGATATTATCATAGTTAAGTTCCGGGCGATCCAAGGAGTTGAGATAGTTACGAATGCGGGCAAAAACCCCGTCAATCGCATCTTGAATGCCTCGTTGGATATTCCGCACTTGTTCTACAAATTGATCCCTTACGGACACAATATTATCGGCAATCCGCGCTGCTTCTTCATCGGAAATATCTTCCCGAATTTTCAGCAGGGCGATGATGGTAGAACGGTCAAAATGGGAAAGGCGATCGCTAAAAGTTTCTACTCCAACTCGTGGATCGTGTAACAGTAGTTGCAAGTCGCGTTTGATACCTTCAGGATTAAGTTCTTCCTTCCCGGTTTGGCGCAGATACTCTTCTAGATAAGCTTTGAATGTTTCTGCTCTTTGCTGTGTCCGGGTAGCTAGGCGACGAGGCGCACGGACAAAATTACGAATCGAAGTTTGGGTGGAATCAATGATTTCATTGACTTGTTCTTCACTCAAGTCTTTGCGTTGACTGAGCAATTTCACCAGTGTATCGCGGTCTATCTGCGACAACCGACGGCGCAGTGCTACGGCTCCCTCTTTGGGATTTTCAAACAATCTGGTCAAATCTCGCCCAATTCCTTCTGGATTGAGTTCTTGTTTACCAGTATTCCGTAGGTAATCTGCGATCGTAGTAGTAACAGAGTCGTATTGCTCTTTGGCTTTATCCACAACAGCTTGGGGTGTGTGGCGAATATTATGCCAAGACTCCTCGGCAGCATTGATGATTTGATTAACTTGATCTTCACTCAAATCTTGGCGTTGACTCAACAATTGCACCAAGGTATCGCGGTCAAAGCGAGACAACCGCGCCCGAATTGAGCTAATTCCAGCTTGGGGATCTTCCAGTAACCTTTTGAACTCTGCGCGGATGGCATCAGGATTTAGTTCTGATTTCCCTGTATTACGCAGATATGATTCTACATTCAGCCACAGGGTTTCTGCTTGATATTGTGCCTGTTCAGCCAGCCCTTTGGATTCTACCAAGACGCGATCGCGTTGTTTTTCCAACTCGTCCAGAATGCTGTCTACTTCATATAGCTGAATATCATTCCGTTCCAGCAATATCTCCCGAATTTCCTGACGTTCCAGGTGGGCTAGTCGCAATGTCAGGGTTTCATAATCTGCCTCTGAGTCTTGCAACAGTGGTTTGAAATTCTGCTCAATACCAACGGGAGTCAAATCTGCTTTCGGGGTAACGAGCAGATAACTTTCGACTGCGCGTTGTAAGTCTTGGACTATCTCTCTTTCTTCGATACCTGTAACTGTCACTAGCACTTCTTTGCGGACAGCTTCTAGCTGATCTGCAATGCGCTGAATTTGGACTTGGGTAAGCAGTCCCCGTTGTTGCAAGATATTGACGAAATCGTTGCGAGATAGTCGTTCTAATTCCCTGCGGACGATTCCAGGATCAGCTGCTGGGTCGTAAATGACATCACGAAATTCCTGGGCGATTTTTTCCTGACTCAGTTGCCAAGCATAAGTGTTGTGCAGGTAGTTTTCGACATCAGCCCGAATTGGGCTATAGGGTTCTGATGGTGTTGGCAAACCTAGCTTATCTGCTTGTTGGGTGACTTTTTCTTTGGCGGTGGTGAGGCTACGCAAGATTTTTTCCACATCCAAATCAGACAAATCTGTGCGTCCCAACACAATGCCGGTTAAGGCAGATAGTCCTTGCTGGAGTGTACTTTGAATGGGCCCAACGGCTGCCTTTTGGTCAGCTTCTTTAGAGCCACGCATTTCTGCTACTAATCGATCCAGTTTGGCGTTGAGTTCATCTGTCTTGCTTTGTCCTGGTGGAAGTGATTTCAGATAATCCATTAACTCACCCATGCGGTCTTGGGTGGGTGGTTGCTGGCTCACTACCTGTTGCCAAACTTTGTACAACGTATCAGCAATCCGGTTAACGTCTTTTTTAGAAAGGTCGGTGCGACTGCTGACTAACTCGATAAACTTTTGGCGGTCGATGTTGCGGATATCTGGAGTCCCTGCGATCGCTTTTAGTTGCGGATCGTTGAGTAAATTTTCAAAATCACTCCGAATCTTTGACACATCTAGTTCTGGAGGACGTAGCTTGTCTAAGTAATCCTCTATGTTCTCTCGGATACTCACAGGGTCGATGGCGCTGCCTAATTCCCGGCGGACAGCGGCGGCGGCGGCTTCAGCTGTCGCTACCACTTGGCTATTCACAGCCTTTGCGCCCAGTGCGGCGGTCGCTGTCCCCATAATCGCTTGAAAACCGGAAGTTGCCGTATTGACGACTGAGCCAATTAAGGAACCCACGGTGGTGGAACTTACCCAGACAAGGAGCAAAAAGTAAGCGCCCCAAATCACCAAACCGAGAATCGCCCCCAATGCTGGGTCTAAGATTACAAGGCTTAATTTAACCGCGAGAAAAGAAGCGATTAATAAAGCGATCGTCACAGTGACTAATGTCCAAATCCCCACTGCGGTGCCAATTTTGCGAATGTTACCGCCCAAACTTCCGGCTTCCCCAGTATCTGAATCCGAGTCAGATGAGTGCCCCAGGTAGGAAATACCGGCTGCAAGGGAGAGATTAGTTAGAACTAATTGGAAAGCAAAGGCTAGGATCACGCCGGAGATTAAAGCCACGAAAAAGCGCGGCCCGGAAGTGAGAACCGATGCCTGTGCTGGCGTGACATTTGAGGGATCTACTGGAATCTGTGCCACCCACAATAGTGGTTTGTAGAGTCCCAGCATGATTTCCGTACTTTGGAACATTGTATTTCCTTCTACTTAAGTTTAAATTTGGGGAATTAAGAATTTCTTGAGAAGCAACTCTTAGTATTTATGTTTGTACCTATGGCATTACCTAACTCTTTAGCTCAGAATCCTGGAATTTAGCTGTCTAAAGCATCTCTCCAAAGATTGAAAAGTGTATCCAGCGGAAGATATAACTTTTATTATCTCTCGGTGGAAATCTTAATCAAATTGCCACCTACTATTAATTATGTATGGGTAGTTTTTAATTTTTAATTGCTTATTTATAGCGATTGATTCTGTTTAAATTACAGTTTATCACGAAACCTTTACATTTTTTTACATATCATTTTTTGCTCACCCTCCCAAGGTGGATTTGTCTACAACAATATGTTTCTATTAATCGTCCATAAGAAGTGCCTGTGGTTTGTGCCTACAGGCAGAAAGAAGTCTAGTTATAAACAGGTACATTAAAGTTAACAAACAAATTGTTGAGAACAAAACAAATAGCAAATCGATATTGCAGAGATTTGCCCCGGTTTGTAACAGAATAAAATGGCAAAGATCGCAAAGGATTTCTATTTGTTTGGACTCCCAAAGCCGAGATTTTGAATGTAAGTTTTGCAGCAATCGGCTTTCTAGCCTATTTGGTTTAATAATTAGCAGGCTATAGTATCCTGCGTAACGTTTTACACCTAATTGGCTACTAGAAACTAAACATCTAAAAAGCTACTAAGCTACTAAGTTTGGAGGAAAAATGGCAACTCAAGAAACTCGTTCTTCTACTGATTTACCACCTGTTGCACCAGAATACAACGGCATAGATCGCAATGCTTTTCTTTTTGGTTGGACACCTCAAGCCGAAATTTGGAATGGTCGCTTGGCAGCAATTGGCTTTCTTGCCTATTTGCTTTGGGATTTAGCCGGTTATAGCGTCCTGCGCGATGTTTTACATCTGATTAGCTACTAGAAATTATCACCTAAAAAGCTACTAGATTTTGGAGAAAAAAATGGCAACTCAAGAAACTCGCCCCTCCACTGATTTACCAACTGTTGCTAAAGCTTACAACGGCATAGATCGTAATGCATTTCTATTTGGTTGGACACCTCAAGCCGAACTTTGGAATGGTCGCTTGGCAGCAATTGGTTTTCTAGCCTATTTACTTTGGGATTTAGCTGGTTATAGCGTCTTAAGGGACGTACTACACCTAATTGGATATTAGCAATAGCTCAGGATTGATAAGTAAGCGAGTATAAATAAATACTCTAGCCATAAACCCGGCTTCTCACTAAAAGTCGGGGATTTATCTCTTGAGCATTTTATCTTTAATTAGGAGTACAAGCCGTTACATAATCTTTGATTTGGTTGTTTGCACGGCCTTTGCGGACTGGCTAGCGTTACGCTATGAGTGATAAATCCAGAAGCTAACACTGATAGCGTAGCGTTAGGAAGTCCGCGAACGCATTTGTACGAATTACGTTCGCGCAACCGTAGCGAGTCTGCGTACCCCTGTGGGGAAGCAAGCTACGCGCAACGTGTTGTAGAGAGCGTAATTATCAATAATATGAATTACTGAATTACTTTGACCCTTTCCTATCTAGAGCAAAAAGCGAACTAACACGTACAAAGCCGAAGCTACAAGTTGCAATACCATCACTGGGATACCGTAGTGTAGAAAAGTTTTAAATGATATACGGCGTCCATGCTGCTCAGAAATCCCGGCGGCTACAATGTTAGATGATGCTCCTACTAGTGTGCCATTACCTCCCAAAGTTGCACCAAACATCATTGCATAAAATAGTGGTAATACTTCTGGCGGAAACTGTCCTTGAAAGTCTTGTGCTAAAACTTCTGCGGGTGCTAATCCGACAGTAACAATATATTGTTTGAGTAAGGGCACCATCCCCACCACTAAAGGAATATTGGGCACTACGCTTGATAATATTCCCACAAAAAATAATAAAACTAGGGAACCCAGGACAATATTTTTTCCTAAAATTACTGCCAATACCCCTGATAAGCCATTAATTACACCTGTTTTTTCTAGTCCTCCAATTAATACAAAAATACTCATAAAAAAGATTAATGTACTCCAGTCTACATCCCGCAAAATGTTGTTGACTGAATCAATTTTGCTATGGTGAGATAAAAGCAAAGCTAAAGCTGCTCCTAACAAAGCTACCGCAGCAGGCGAGATCGGAACTGGTAAAGATTCTCCAATGACAAAAAACAGCAAGACAAAAAATACAATAACTGCACCTAAGCTTAAAGCTCGTGGATGATTGATTTTTGGGTGTGGCAGTTCTTCAAGATTATCTAACTGAGTATTCCAAATTTTACGGAATAAAAATGGTAGTGTTGCAATTACTACGGCAACGGCAATTACTCCCCCTAAACTTAATTTAAACAAATAATCTATAAAGCTGATATTCACAGCATCACCAACAATAAATGTAGCTGGATCTCCAACTAAAGTCAGCAGTCCGGCACTATTAGCAACAAACACCATTAAAATCAACAAGGGTACGAAATTTATCCCAACTTCCTGTGCCATTGGTGGAATTAAAGGAGCTAATAGCATTACTGTTGTGGCATTTGGTAAAACTGCACAGATGGGTGTAACAATAGCCACGATGCCAAGTAATAGACGCTTGCCTTGTCCTTTAGCTATGAGTACTATTTGAGTAGCTAAATAATCAAATATTTTTGTAGGCTCAAAAGCCCGCACTAAGACCATAACTCCAAAGAATAAACCGAGTGTTCCATGACTGTTGCCGATATAACCAACAGCTTCTTCTAAAGTCATGACGTTGGTAAAAACTAATAACAATGCTCCCAACAATGCCGCAATGGTTAGATGTACCCATTCCGTCATTACTAAAACAATGACGCTTATAAATGTAATTACGCTGAGGATTGCTTGCCAGTTTTCCACACCTTACCTCTCGAAGTTTAATTGGTTGCATAGTAGCGAAAAAAGTCACCTACAACTAGGTGACTTATCTATCATTACAATTGGATAAAAATTACTGAAATTCTGAACAGTGATTATTCATCAATACAACTGGGAATACCCAAAACGGCGCAGGGAAAATTAGAGCCTAGTGCCTCAATCATCGGATGATTAACAGAGTTGCAACCTAAAAACAGAATATCGGCAGTTTCTGATTCAACAACTTTGGTAAGTTCTGTGTAAATGCAGCCAAACCGCAAATGAGATTTGAAGCAACCCTGCCATTCTTCAGCCAGACTTCGGGCTTGCCAGAGAATTATATCTGCTTGTTGTAGGGGAGTTACTACTGTCTGCAATTGGGGTTGACTTAATACCAGTGTGGCAGATTTTGATACTTCATTAACTTGGCATTCCAATGAAGGCTGTTGTTGTGGAAAGCTCAAGATATTTGGATACTGGCTGCTTTGATTGTCTTCTAGTACATAAACGGCTTGAACTGTGACTTCTGCATTGGTGGCTAAACGCGTTTGATGGGCAATCCAGAAAGCAATATCTAGCGCCGTATGACTGTTAGGAGATGCGTCATAGGCAACAATTAAATTAACTGCTTTTGCTTTTTGAGGTTTTTTAGAAAAAGGTTTTTTTGGTTCTGGCAACAGTACCATTTGTTCAATTAAGTCATCTCGGCCTGTGGCACTTTGCAGACGTGCTAACATTGGCTTAATTTGCACAGCTTTACTTCTCCCAATGAAATGAATTAGCAATGAGAAGCAGGGTGACAAATTTTAGAATTTGGACTTTCCTGCGGAACGCTACGCGAACGGCTACACTCAGTCAAACGATTTTGGATTTTAGATTGAGTGATGATAACCAAAAGTTCAAATCTTAAATCAGTCAAGGAAACCCCAATAATAACTGTATTACAGCCAAAGTCTTGGGGGTTCCTTCCATTGCCTACGGAGTTAGCTGACGGGCTAAGACTGGAAGGTGTCTCTCGTAAGATTAGCCCCAAACATTGGTTCCTCCGTTCCAAATTCAGCTTTCATGAATTTGAATTAGGCTACCCACTAAAAAAAATGATAATCTAATTTACTCGTCTTGGGCAAAATATCGATCAAGGAAATTTAGGGCGTGGTTGCGGAGTTCAAAATATTCTTTTGAGTTTCGCATAGCGGCGCGATCGCGTGGATGCTCAAAAGGAACTTTTAAAATCTCTCCTATACTAGCAGATGGGCCATTGGTCATCAAGACGATGCGATCGGACATATAAATTGCTTCATCTACATCGTGGGTAATCATCATCACTGCTTGACGATTATTTTCCCAAATATCCAATACCTGCCGCTGTAATTTGCCACGAGTTAGCGCATCTAGTGCCCCAAAAGGTTCATCCATCAGCAACATTTTAGGACGAATTGCTAAAGCTCTAGCAATACCTACTCGTTGTTTCATACCTCCAGAAATTTCATCAGGATATTTGTCAGCCGCCGCCGTCAAGTTTACCATTGCCAAGTGTTGATTTACAATGCTGATTTTTTCAGCCCGATTAGCATTTTTTAGCACTTCATCCACAGCTAACCGGATATTTTCTCGCACTGTCAACCAAGGCAACAGCGAATAGTTCTGAAATACCATCATCCGCTCGGCTCCTGGCTGACGAATTTCTTTCCCATCTAGCCTGACTGAGCCGGAAGTTGCTTTTTCTAAACCAGCTACTATCTTTAGTAGAGTTGATTTACCACAACCAGAGTGACCAATTACAGAAATATATTCATCTTCACCAATCGTCAGATTAACTCCATCTAAAACGACAAAGTTATCTTTATCAGGTGTCGGATAAGACTTAACTAAATTTTCAATTTCTAAAAACCCAGTGCGGGGTAGAACTCCGGTCTGGGTATTAATAGGTAATGAGGTATATTCCATCATCAAAGGCTCCCGAAATAATTTAGTCAATCAATTTTGGATTGTTTCCGATCAAAAGGATGCTGCCTGTTGACGCTTTGTAAGACCAGACGCTCGATGACTCGCTACCGCTACGCTATCATCGGATTTAGTTCCGAATTTCTAGTAATAGGAATGCCTAACGTGGCAAGAACGGATGAAACGGGAAACCCAAAAGACGAATAAGACCGTCGTTGCTGTAGTTGAAATTGGAAGCTCCTTTTTCAGTGAAGCAAAAAGGGGTACTTCACGACATGAAAAAGTTAGTGGGAGCGTTAGCCCTGATAGCAAAACTATTCAGATAGCCCACAGGATCGCTGGGGTCGAAGCCTTTCTTATCTATAAATACTTCTGGTGGTTCGACCTTGTAATCATCCTTGGGGCACTCGATGCCCATTTCAGATGCTATCTCCCGATATAAATCCGTTCTCCAGCCAAGTTCTGCTAGTTTCTCGGCATTTTTGGGAAATTCCTTAATTTGTCCCCACCGTGCTGCTTGTGTCATCATCCAGATACTTCTCGATCTCCATAAGAATGTGGAGTGTTCTGCTGGCTGTTTGGGAAGGTTGTCAGGAATATCAAAAAAAATTGTGGTGTCAGCGGCTTGGATGGTGCGGTCTTTGCCGTCAAAGCCGCCATAGTTGTAGTTGCCGAGAATTCCCGGACTTGTAAACTTCGCAATTGGGGCATCTTTCTTTTTAGGTCTTGCACCTGTAAAGGAACGGTCTGTAATCAGTTCGGCTACTTCTTGGCGGTTTTCTATTTTGCTGCAATACTGACAGGCTTCAATCATCGCCTTGACTAAAGAACGATAGGTTTTGGGATATTTGTCGATGAAAGATTCCATCACCCCCAAAAGTCGATCTGGGTGTCCCAACCAGACTTCTTTACCTTGTGCGAAAGTAAAGCCGATGTTTTCGTTACCTGTTATTGCCCTTGTGTTCCACGGTTCCGCAACCATGTAAGCTTGCATTGCCCCAATCCGCACATTTGTCACCATTTGGGGTGGCGGAACGATGATGACGCGAAACTCTTTAAGCGGATCAACCCCTGCGGCGGCGGATAAGTAACGGATAAAGTATTCGTAAATGGCGGAACTTAATACTACCGCCCAGACTTTGCCTTCTGCGGGTTGCTTCTCAAAGTAGTTTCGGAAATCGCGCCCAAAGGCTTCTAAAGCACCATCGCCATATTTTTCTTGATACTCGTACCACGGACGCAGCCCAAAATCCCACATGGCTTTGTTCATGGTCATGGCGTTACCGTGGCGGTGAATGGTCATGGCTGCACACAAGGGGGCATGGCGTGCCCCTTCGGCACCAATTCTGGCGTTGGTGACTGCACCAGATACCACGGGTGAAGCATCCAGGCGACCAAAAATTACACCGTCGCGGGAGGTGGCCCAACTGGCTTCGCGGTTGAGTGTAACGTTCAAACCATACTTGCGGAAGAAGCCTTTTTTCCAAGCGATCGCAAATGGCGCACAATCATTAACGGGAACGTAACCAACTGTAAGATCGGCTTTTTCTAGGTCGCCGCTTTTAACTACTGGTTCCACAGCTAAAGCTTCTTCTGTCAATCCTTTGGCTGATCTATCCCCTGAAATGCCACAGGAGGACAGCGCCATTCCCGCCGTTGTTGCTCCTATTCCCTTGATAATATCTCGCCGAGTCCAGTTAATATCACCCATTTTTGTAGCTCCATTGGTGATTAATTGCTCATGCTACAAGCGCAGAGTCACGTTATATCTTGCTGTTTTGATAGCAGCCGAATTTTGTTAGTTGGAAGTTTTAGGGCGATGGGTTACTAATTCTTGGATTTTGTCCACGGCGTAATCCAGGATTAATCCAGTTATACCAATTACCAACACAGCTAAAAAGACTGAACTCAGGTTTAAGCGACTCCATTCATCCCAGACGAAAAAGCCGATACCAATACCGCCTGTAAGCATTTCCACGGCAACGATTACCAGCCAAGCTATGCCTAAACTAATTCGTAAACCTGTAAAAATATACGGCAAACTTGCAGGCCAAATGATTTTTGTAATCCGCCGCCAACGTGGCATTTCCAGTACTCGTGCCACATCTAAATAATCTTTAGGAACGCTAGAAACTCCTAAAGCGGTATTAATAATTGTCGGCCATAAAGAAGTAATAAAGATGACAAAAATGGCTGAAGGATCTGCCAAATTGAAAATTGCTAAGGCGATGGGTAGCCAAGCTAGGGGCGATACAGGTTTAAAAATTTGAATGATCGGATTGAGTGCTAGCATTGCCGGTCTGGACATGCCAATTAGAAACCCCAGAGGAATCGCTACTACCGCACCCAACAAAAAGCCTATTAATACCCGGCGCAGACTTGCTATTAACAACCAACCAATTCCCAAGTTGCCTGGGCCTCGCTGGTAGAAGGGATTTAAGATGTAGTCTAAATTAGCAATCAACGCTTCGGGCGGGGTGGGCATCAATTCATGGTTGGCAAGTGCAACAATCCACCACAGAACGATTATTCCCAAGAACCCCAATACAGGTAAAAAGAAAACATCTTTAAGGATGACAGGTTTTGTTTTTTTCCAAGCAGCCTGTCCAGCGATCGCAGCGATCGCAGCCAAATTTAATTGAAATATCATTTACGACCTCAACAGATTTAAGTGCAGGTACAAAAAATCCGAGCAGTACCAGCCTTGGACACCGATGAGATCGGAACATTATAAAAATGCCGTCTCTTCAGTCTCCTCTCAATGCCTACGAAGTTAGCTGACGGGCTAGGGCTGAGAGATGCCCTTCTGTAGAAAGTTATGAGTTATGAGTTATGAGTTATGAGTTATGAGTTATGAGTTACTAAATTTTATTTAATTCCTAACTCCTCACTCTCAACTCCTCACTTTCTATGAGATACGCCCCACAATTTGGTTCCTCCGCTCCAGCGTTATGCACTGTGACACGCTGAATTAGGCTGACTTACTCTAATGGATACTAAGTTATGGACAATATAACATCGATGCTCAGTAAAAGCCATCTATCTTATGATAAATGTTGTTAATTTCAATACCAAAATTAAGTGTCATTCCTTAATTGGTAGTAACAATTAAAACTTGTGTTGCTAGTTGTGTTGTGAGTGAACTCCTTGCACAGACTGCTAAACAATATAGCCGAGCCAAGCATTAAGAATGTTACATACCTGATTAATATTTTTTAAAAAGAAATATAATGTACTGAAAAAATTTTATACAACCTTAATTGCTCGGTAACTAGAAGAGAATGTGCAATTTATTCCTTTTGGTAGGTGAAAAATATCACTAAATTTGGTAAAAACTCATTGCACTCGCTAAACTAATTGCATATGGAAGTTTACTCATTTATCTCCTAGCTGATATTTAACATAATGGATTTTAGTCAAGTACTGGCTGAAAAAACGGACACCATCCTCGATAAATGGATTCTAGCAGTTCGCAAGGATAGACGGATTGAAAGTGCTGATGACCTATCTTATACAGCAGTAAAGGATCACATCCCTGATGTTTTGAAAGCGATGGTGACAGTGCTTTCAAAATCTCAGGATAATGATATTCAGTCAATAGTTACTGCTAGTTTCCAGCATGGAGCTATTCGAGCCGAACAAGGCTTTGATCCAGCAGAAATAGCTACAGAATATCATCTGCTGCGAACGGTGATATTTGATACTCTACAAGCAGATTTATTGGGTGGCACACCTGTAGAGATAATTCGTTCCATGCGTTTGATTGACGCTATTATAGACGAAGCGATCGCTCGCTGTTTCAAGAGTTATGTTGAGGAGCGGTTGCGAGAATTACAGCAGTTGCAGTCATCATTAACACTCCACAATGAAGAACTCACGCGCTTGATTAGCGCCAATCAAGAGTATCTTTCACAACTAGCCCACGAATTGAAACATCCGCTAACTTCTATTATTGGTTACTCGGATTTGTTTTTACGCCAACAACGACGAAAAACAGAGATAAAAGATAACTATAGCAATTTAGAACATATTGAGCGAGTGCTACGCAACGGTAGACAGTTACTCCATCTGATCAATGATGTGTTAGAACTTTCGCGCTATGACTCAGGGCAGATAAAACTCCAACTAGCACCCACAGATGTGCAGGAATTAATTAATAATGTGTGTGAAATGTTGGAACCTTTAGCTGCTGGGAAAAATTTAAAAATTGTAGTAGATTGCGATCGCGCTCCCAAAGAATTAATCACAGATTCTTTTCAATGCCAACAAATTATTACAAATCTTATTAGTAATGCAATTCGCTATACAGAGTCGGGGACTATTATTATAATGTGTCAGGTGTTGGAGAACCAGAGATGTGCGATCGCAGTTTGTGACACTGGAATTGGCATTGCACCCGAAAATCAAGCCCAGATATTTGAACCTTATTTTCGCGTAAGTTCAAGCGATCGTCCCTATCTCGCTGATAGTACAGGATTGGGATTAGCGATCGTCTCCCGCTTAGTAAAACTGCTCAAAGGTGAAATTAAGCTAGTCTCTGAGGTAGGCATTGGTTCTACTTTTACTGTAATTTTGCCTTTACAAATCGAAAGTTGATTTCGCGCCAAGACGTAAAATTATTCTTTGCGCCTTTGCGTGAAATCAAAAAACATGATTACAACAAACCTTGTTTTTTCAACTTAGCGAGCGCATCCTCAGCAGCAGCTTTCTCTGCATCTTTCTTATTACGTCCCTTACCTTCGCCGTAAATTTTTCCATCTACCAATACTTTTGCTATGAATTCTGGCGCGTGAGAAGGGCCTCCTATTTGTTCCGTGAAATATTTGGGAGGAGTTGGAGTAACGTTGCGTTGCACCCATTCTTGAAAACGATTTTTTGAGTCTACATTAGAACGAGACACAACTATATGCTTAGGATCTACAGAATCAAATAGTGGTTCTATAATTGCGCGAACTGCTTCAATATTGGAATCATTATCTAAATAGTAAGCACCAAGTACAGCTTCAAAGGTGCTACTAAGCAAATTAGGATTTTGGTAGCCTCCGTCTCGAATAGCGCCTTTTCCTAACCGCATCCTAAAGTCTAAACCTACCTCTTCAGCGAACTTTGCCAATTGTTTCTCATCTACCAGCGCCGAACGCCGTCGGGTTAATTCATCTTCTCCCATTTCTGGGTGACACTTATATAGATACTCGCCACTTAAGAAATTCAGCAAAGCATCACCGAGGAATTCTAGGCGTTCATTATGTTCGCCTTCTCCGGGGTTTTCATGGACATAAGAACGGTGAGTAAGCGCACGGCGTAGAAGTTTTTCATTATGAAATATTAGAAGTTTATGCATTTTATCTTGTGTCTTGTTGCAGAAATTGACTGTTGGAAAAGTTCACAAGCGTTCTTTCGTTTAGACATGAAAAAACCGCAAATCGCGGTGTGTTGCTAAAACCCAGTTTTCTATTCAACTGGGTTTTCAAAGTTATATTAGGCAGCCAGTGTATCTAACTCAGTTAAAAATAACTCCTGATTTTGCTTTTGGACTTTGCCATCCTTTACAGCAACATTAATAAACTGGCTAAAACTCTTAAATTTCTTGCCATCATCTGTAGAAATAGATAAGTATCCTTGATAGTTAGCACAACGTTGACGCATCAATCTATCAATGCGACCAAATACGGTGGGTTTACCTTGGATTGAGGCAGTTTTGATAGCTTCAGTTAGATACTCTATAGCCTCATTGTAATTAATCTGAGACACAACAGAAATAATTTTAGGCAGATTTGTATCGTTAATTAATTGGGGTAAATCGTCTAAAAAGTAAAATTCATCAGCCAATTCTTGAAGCTTTTGTTTTACATTACCTTTTTTAGCAAGAATGATGACTTTTTTCTCTAATTTTTGCAGATTATAAACCAATTTTACAAAGTCTCCATCCCCTGATATAAGCAGAATTATATCTGGAGATATATTACTGTGAATATCCCCTAAACAATCAGCTATTAATTGGTTATCTGCACTATTTTTTAAAGGACAAGGAACATTAAGACAGTTAAAAAGATTGCCTAAATCATCCTTTACAGAAACTTGATCTTTACACTGTGCATTGTAGTAAACATTTGCACTAATTACACGTCCTTTGGATTGTGCAAAATTCAACAATAATTTAGCCTGAGATGGACTTAATTTAGCATTTTGATAATCCCAAAAAATGGAAACTAGAGGTAGCTGCTGGCTTGTTTGTTTTTTGGAAGATTGATTAGCGTGTGTCATTGTAATGTATCCAGTATTCTTTGGTGAACTGGACAGATTCAACAAATTACACATCCAGCAGTAGGAAGTCTTTATACAAGGAATTTGTACTCAAAAAGTACTACCCTGCAATAAATATCTCTACCGTCGTTTTCGTTTGGTTCAAGTCTCAGCCGTAGAACTCCTGGCTTCCTACCAAGTTTCGCGTCATCTTTTCCCCTGAACATTCATCCAAACATCTTGTCTTCCCGTTGAAAGTCTAGTCAATCAGTTGACCTGAAATTGGACTGAATACTCAGCCGAAGGGATGACACGAAGCTCGGCAGGAAACTAGGAATTCTGCTGCTGAGACATTACCAAAAACCTGCGCTTTAGAGTGCGGTTGTTTATTCTGTCTTACATACAGAATTGCATAGCTGATTCTGGATGTCAATATGATTATTTATGAATATTTAGTAAAAACATAGATGCGTAGTAGCTTGTCATAAGACATCGCCTGTTATCTATAAATTTGAATAATAATCTATAGCATTCTCTCAAAATAACCATTTTTTAGCTAAAAATAATTTACGGTTTACTTTGCGCGATCGCACCATACAAAATACCTAAAATCTTCTTAATATCCTTGATATAATATTCACTCAAATCAATCGAAACTACATTGCCTTCAAGTTTAAGAAATTGCCAGAGCGTACCTATAGTAACAGCACCATATATAGCTTTTATTTGATTTCCGCCTCTTTCGTTAAATAACTGAGCAGCTACCATTTCGGCAATACATTGCGCTAAACCAGACCTCAAATTTTCATTTTTACTTTCTACTAAAACAATCACCGGACTGCGTACAAGCAACTGCTCCGAAGAAAGACTCAAAATAAAATCACAAAAGCCGTTTAATCCTCGCTGGCTATCAACAGTAAAATCCACTCCAGAAAAAAAGCTAATTTTATAATTGAATTTGCGTCTAATTTCTAATAAAATTGGACTTATTATCATTTCACTACGAGCTTTTTCCGAACTTATCGCTACTGCTAAATCAACATTTTCCCTAAGAATAGTAGATAATAAATCACTACATTCTTGCTCCTGCACATTTGCAAATAGTCCAGATGACTCGTGGATAACTAACCCAAAAGAATCAATAACTTCAATAAGTTTAAAATCACTATAAGCCATAAAACTTACTCCTTTGTCTTATGACTGAATCCTATAACAAAGTTTAAAAATTCCGCTTTAGCGGAAACACCTTAGCTAAATCAAGAGATAAATCAGGGAAGCAGGGAAAAGTTATTGTCTCATCTGACAGGAAAATTCGCTTATTTGAATAACCATATCTGCCTTGATTATCCTGATATGGTTCACTGTAAGCTTCCAAATAATTATCGAATAAATTGAATAACCAATAATCAGTAATACCTCCTTTAGCATAGAGAGGTATTTTAACGTCTTGGTCATAGCCTAAAGAAGAATCTGAAACCTCTATTACTAAAAACACATCAGCCGCTTTAGGATGACCCGATAGATAATCATCAGCACGGTTTTGAACAATCGCAAAATCAGGCTCAGGTTCGCTATTAGGTGGCAAAGCAATCGGCGCTTGTGATTGCAAAGTAGCCTTGTCTCCCAGTATTTTGGGGAGTTCCTTCCACAGTTTTCTTAAACAAGTTTCATGGGCTGTACCTTTAGATGCCATTTCAATAATTTCCCCATTAATTAATTCAATGTGGTCATCTTCATGGAAAAAGCCCAATTCTCCAAGCCTGTGGTATTCATCCAGTGTGAAGCGTTTAGCCTGAGCAATACTCATAACCTTACCTTTCTCTCATTGCCATAATACTTATTCTAAATGTGTCAGAAATTGGTATGCTAAAGGCCGAGACTCGCTATGAAAGCAAACAATGCCTGCGCCTACTACCAACCCCACAATCACTGCCTTTCCCTTGACAGCCGTAGTCGGTCAAGAAGCAATTAAATTAGCCTTGCTGTTAGCCGCAGTTGATCCTGGTTTGGGAGGAGTAGCGATCGCAGGTCGTCGTGGTACGGCAAAATCTGTAATGGCTCGTGCTATCCACGCTCTACTACCGCCGATTGAAGTTGTCAAAGGCTCAATTAGCAATTGTGACCCCAACCACCCAGAAGAATGGGACGATCAACTTTTGGCGGAGTACGCAGACAAAGACATTCAAGATGTGCCCGTCGAAATTATTCCTGCGCCTTTTTTGCAAATTCCTCTAGGTATTACAGAAGACCGACTCCTTGGCTCAGTGGATGTTGAAAAGTCGGTAAAACAAGGAGATACCATTTTTCAGCCTGGATTACTCGCTACAGCAAACCGGGGTGTACTGTACGTAGATGAAATTAATTTATTAGATGACCAAATATCAAATCAGCTTTTAACAGTATTATCTGAGGGACGCAACCAGATTGAACGGGAAGGAATTAGTTTTCAGCATCCGTGCAAATCCCTATTTATTGCCACCTACAATCCAGAAGAAGGTGGATTAAGGGAACATTTGCTAGATAGAATTGCGATCGCACTCTCTGCTGACGGTGTACTTGGCTTAGATCAAAGAGTAGCAGCAGTTGAACAAGCGATCGCTTATTCTAAATCTCCCCAAGACTTTCTCCAACAGTACAGCGAAGACTTAGACTCCCTCAAAACCCAAATCATCTTGGCACGGGAATGGTTGAAAGAAGTCATCATCACCCATGAACAAATTGCCTACTTAGTGGATGAGGCCATTCGCGGAGGAGTTCAGGGACATCGCGCCGAGTTATTCGCCACGCGGGTTGCCAAAGCGGCTGCGGCTTTGGAGGGACGGACAACAGTTAATGCCGAAGATTTGCGCCGTGCTGTAGAACTGGTAATTGTACCACGGGCAACAGTTGTGCAGACACCGCCACCCGATCAAGCACCACCACCGCCTCCACCGCCGCCACAACAGAATCAAGAAGAACCCCAAGATGAATCAGAAGACGAAGAACAGGAGGAACAGGAAGAACAGGAAGAAAATCAAGAGCAAGAACCCCCCAGCATCCCGGAAGAGTTTATCTTTGATCCAGAAGGGGTAATCCTTGATGACAACGTGCTGTATTTTACTCAAATGGCGAAGCGGCAAGGTAAATCTGGTAGCCGCAGTGTCATCTTTTCCGATGACAGGGGACGCTACATTAAACCAATGTTACCCAAGGGGAAAGCGCGACGCATTGCAGTAGATGCTACCCTAAGAGCAGCTGCTCCTTATCAAAAAGCACGAAGAGAAAGACAACCAGATAGAAAAGTTATTGTAGAACAGCCTGATATTCGCTCGAAACGCCTGGTACGCAAAGCCGGGGCGTTGGTAGTGTTTGTGGTAGATGCTTCTGGCTCAATGGCCCTGAATCGAATGCAATCGGCTAAAGGTGCGGTGATGCAACTGTTAACAGAAGCTTATCAAAACCGCGATCAAATAGCATTAATTCCTTTCCGGGGAGAACAAGCAGAGGTATTATTGCCTCCAACACGTTCTATTGCCTTAGCGCGTAACCGTTTGGAAAGGTTGCCCTGTGGTGGGGGTTCGCCCTTAGCGCATGGTTTAACTCAAGCTGTACGCGTCGGCTTAAATGCCCAGATGAGTGGAGATATTGGGCAAGTTGTCCTTGTAGCAATCACCGATGGGCGGGGTAATATTCCCTTAGCGCGTTCTTTGGGTGAACAGCTTGAACCAGGAGAAAAGCCAGATATCAAAGGAGAATTATTAGAAATTGCTGCTAGAATTCGTGCTTTGGGGATGCAACTATTAGTAATTGATACGGAAAGTAAATTTGTGTCTACTGGCTTTGCTAAAGAATTATCGCAAACAGCAGGCGGTAAATATTATCATTTGCCAAAAGCGACAGATCAAGCTATTGCTGCTATGACCAAAGGTGCGATCGCTGATTTAAAATCTAGATAATTAGTCATTAGTCATTAGTCATTGGATTTTTGACTCAGCACGACTACGAACCAGTGGGCATTACCTGTGGTTGTAAATAGCAAATCAAATCTTGAATTCCCTTTTGCAGATACCGCGTTACTGTCATTGGACTAGTGCCAATATTTTTAGCAGCATCCTTGCGAGAAAGTTCCTTCAAAAAAACCATTTCGACTGCCATTCGGGGCTTTTCTTCCAACATATTGATTGCACCTTGCAGTTGTTGGCGTTCTTCTTCTTGTTGTAAAAGAACATGAGAACGGGGACAAGGAAGTGCTTCACCCAAGGTTATTTGGCAATCAACATAGTTAACTGCGGTTGCATCTAAACTTAAAGGCATCCGATTTTGAGCGGCTAACTTGGTTTCTTGCCATTCTTGCACAGATACCCGCAGGTGGCTGGCAATTTCAGCATCCTTGGGCTGGCGACCTAAAGACATTGCCAAGTCCTTGCGAATCTTTTGCCCTTCATTGTATAATTCTTGCCAACGACGGGGAATTTTTAATAGAGTACTGCGATCGCGCAAAAAGTGCAGCATCTCACCGCGAATGTATGGCACAGCAAAGGAACTAAAAGCATATCCTTGGCTGGGATCGAAACGCTCAATAGCCCTAATCAAACCAAAATACCCAATTTGTTCTAAATCTTCATAAGGTTCATTACATTGATGGCTGAATTTATGAGCCATCTTCCGTACTAAGCCAGTATGTAACTGTACAAGTTTATTACGAAGTTTAATAGAAGGATTCTGGTGGTACAAGTGTAATAATTCTATACCATCAGTTCGTAAAGAGGACTCACTTGTTGCCATATACATTCCTTTGTTGAAACTCCTATTCCTCAGAAAATGGAGTTGCGTATATTTTCTTCTAAGCTGTTATTATTCTGCTTAGTCAGGGAAGAATAAGCCATCGTCGTTTCACTGAACTTATGAGGGGCCGAACTCCATAATTCAGTATTTGTACGCATGATTTTGCTAACCTCTCTGTTGCAGGTTATTTTTGTTTTTCACATAAAAATTTCAATATTGGATAATGTTTTTTGTTTAGTTGTCTCTTCCCCTTCCTGGTTTCTCGCCCAAAATCTTGGTAAGAATAGGAATAGGCAGAAGTTTTCCTAAAAAACAGTTTTTCAATATGAGCAATACCAGTAATTTTCGTGAAGCTATGCGTGAGGCTAAATCTCACGCCCTTGTAGGCCCAAATGTGATTGCCAACGCCCTCCCCTACGTCGGTGGTGGATTAGTGCTAACGGCATTAGGAACCTACGGCGGTTTGGGAGTTATCCGTACTAACCCCGGAATATTCTTTCCCACCTTCATTGGTGCGGTGATTTTGGAGTTAATTTTGTTCTTTGTTGCCCAAAATGTTGCTCAAAAAGGTAACAAGGGGCTTGCACTACCACTGTTGGCAACCTATAGCCTCTTGTCTGGATATACTCTCAGTGGCTTGATATTTGTCGCTTTGAGATCCCAAGGTGTTGGCATTCAAGGCATTGGTTTAGCTGCCCTTGGTTGTGGTGTCACCTTCATTGCTGCCCGTCAAATTGGTTCAAATCTCTCTGAACAAGATGGCATGGCTTTGACGAAAACCATTAATCTCGGTGTTATCGCCTTGGTGGTTGTGTGTCTTGCCCAATTCGGATTTGCCATGTTTGGTGTTTACACGCCAAATTGGCTAGAAATTGCCATCTCCGGTTTGGGAGTATTTCTGTTTGTTGGGGTTTCTGTTGTCGACTTCTACATCTTGCCCCGCACTTACAGCGATGACCAATATCTACCTGCTGCTTTATCGATGTACCTCACTTACATCAACTTGTTTGTCTTTATCTTGCGGTTACTAATTGCCATTAATGGCCGCGATTAATTGTCTGTAGACACTAACAAAAGTAAAGTTTTATAAAGTAAAACCGTGGTTAAATTTTTAGCAACCACGGTTTTTTCATCTGTTTAACAGTAGAATATGTAGATAAGTTAAGCCTCAAGTGAGCAAAACTATGCTTGAACTCTTAAATATCAAAATTGAAGTAGAAAGGTTGTCTAATATCTTGACCAAGGCCGAAGGCTGTCTTTGACTTCCGAGAATTGAGTGCAAGAATTGAGGACTTGAATCAATTAATTTCTCAAGCTACTTTCTGGGATAATTCTGTCACTTTCTATCAGACGCTTCAAGAAATTGAATCCCTTAAGGCTACCAAGAAACAGTATCAGCGATCGCACTTCATTCTAGAAGATATCAAGGCTGCACTAGAACTACTAGAATTATCTGCTGATGAGGAATTTTTGCAAGAGGCGCAAGCCAACCTTACCCAACTCCAGCAAGAACTCGAAACAGTAGAAATACAATAATTACTGTCCGACCCCTGCGACGAAAAGGGGGCATTCTTGACAATTATGGCTGAGGTTGGAAGTATAGATTTCCAAGACTGGGCAGCTATGTTATTGCAGCTATACTATCGTTGGGCAGTAAATCACAACCATAAAGTATATCTAGTGCAAGAGTCAGCAGGTGACTTAGGAGGGTTCAAACATGCCACCCTTGAAATTACAGGACGTTATGCTTATGGCTGAATAAAATCGGAACAAGGAACTCATGCAAACATAAAGCGAAATTCTCCTGTTCATGGCAATGGCAAACGGCATACTTGCCTAGCCAGCGTAGAAGTCAGCCCAATTTTAGATGAGTCTATTGATTTTGAAATTCCAGAGAAGCATTTAGAAATTACTTTGCCCCGGCATCGGGGGAATGTTAACCGCCCAGAAACATGGGTGCGAGTGTTTCATATTCCTACCGGGATTAGTGTATTTTCCGATCGAGAGCGCAGCCAGATGCCAAACAAAGAGAAAGCCTTAGCTATTCTCAAGAGTAAACTGTTTGCGATGCCTACGGCTGGCTACGCCTACGCACTAGCCCAAAATGTCCAGCAAGTTGATGAAATTCAACCTCGGCTGATAAAATCTCTATCCAGCAAGCTCATCCGTGAATATATCTTGCATCCTTACACCAAGGTGAAAGATTTACGTACCAATGTAGAAACACCTGCTGCGACAGAGGTATTAGACGGTAAAATCGATTTGTTTATCAAAGCCTATCTACAACAGCTAAATCACGCTACTTCAGTAGGTGAAGAAGCGCTTGATAATTTCAAGTCACTTTTGTAACTTATATAAGTAGTGTAGAAAAAATTTGCCCAACTACAGCTAAAATCAAGAAACACAAGTAGAATAAAGAGCAATTTTTTAATTCAAAGCGCTCTATCTCTCATTACAGCAAGCACTATGGAAGTTTTAGAACTCAAACGCGAAATCGAAACGTTGTCTGGCCGCCTGGGTAAAACCCAGGACTATCTTTGACGTACCTGCACTGACAGCTAAAATTCAAGACCTCGAAAAAATATCAGCACAGCCAGAATTTTGGAATGACCAAACCCAGGCCCAGCAAACGCTACAAGAACTCAACGACCTGAAAGCCCATCTCCAGCAATACGATCGCTGGCACGCCAATCTAGAAGATACTAAGGCAGTTGTTGAATTGTTGGAGTTAGAAACTGATGAGGCACTACTCCAAGAAGCAGAATCTACCATCACTAAACTGAATCGTGACCTGGATCAGTGGGAGTTACAACAGTTACTTTCCGGCCCCTATGATGCGGAAGGTGCTGTACTGACTATTAGTGCTGGTGCTGGTGGCACAGATGCTCAAGACTGGGCATTTATGCTGATGCGGATGTACACCCGTTGGGGCGAAGCTCATGGCTATAAGGTAACTTTAGCTGAAGAGTCGGAGGGTGATGAAGCCGGAATTAAATCGGCAACCCTAGAAATTACTGGTCGCTATGCTTATGGTTACTTGCGTTCAGAAATGGGTACACATCGCTTAGTGCGGATTTCACCTTTTAATGCTAACGGTAAGCGACAAACCAGTTTTGCAGGAGTGGAAGTGATGCCACAGATAGATAACTCTGTGCAACTGGACATTCCAGACAAGGATTTGGAAATCACCACAACTCGTTCTGGTGGTAAAGGTGGGCAAAATGTCAACAAAGTAGAAACTGCGGTGCGGATTGTTCACCTTCCTACAGGTCTTGCTGTACGCTGTACAGAAGAGCGATCGCAACTGCAAAATAAAGAAAAAGCTCTAAATCGCCTTAAAGCAAAGCTGTTGGTCATCGCCAAGGAGCAACGCGCCCAAGAAATTGCCGAAATTCGTGGCGATATGGTGGAAGCCTCCTGGGGAAACCAAATCCGTAACTATGTGTTTCACCCTTACCAAATGGTGAAAGATTTACGTACAAATACAGAAACAACAGCGATTGGCGATGTGATGAATGGCGAACTTGATCCATTCATTCAAGCTTATCTGCGCCAAGAAAATAAACTGGTAGAAAGCACTCCTTCATAATTGGAGATTAATGACAAGTACTAAGTAATTATTTTTAACATTACTTAGCACTTGTTCTTTATTTTTAGTGTTTCATATTGGCGCGATGCACAGCATTCCCTCTGATTGGGGCGTTTTCAGAGAATTTCCTTAGCAATATACAGGCGATCGCAATTCTATCCCAGACCAACTGTTACAGTTATAAAAGAGTCTGTGGACAAATAACTATGAGCAACTCTCCTTCAACAGAACCTCAACCTAGCTACGTAAAACTCGCCATGCGAAACATGGTGCGCAAGGGTGGAACTTCCCTGAAGCATTTTGCGTTGACTGCCGTAGGGCTTTTAGCTCTCCTTGTTGGTCTTGCTTACCTAACTCACTAACGCCAAACTGTAAACCTCAGACTAGGAGACTGTGTGCCCCTGAGAGTTGAACTATATGTGGAGGATTATTTTTATGAGTTGTCCCCGACAACATCTGTAAAGACTGGGGACACTCATCCCCGAATTACTCCTGAAACTTGGGAAAATTGGTTTAATGACTGGTTGGAAATACTTCACCCTCATATTCCGCCAGCGCCAAGTTATGAAATCGGGCTGCGTTTGACAGATGACTCGCAAATTCAAGAACTGAATGCCCAGTATCGTCAACAAAATAAGCCCACAGACGTTTTAGCCTTTGCTGCTTTGGAGGTGGATTTTCCTCAAAGCAAAGAAATGCTTGCCTCTGTACCATTATACTTAGGTGATATTATCGTGTCTGTAGATACAGCACAACGTCAAGCTCAACAGCAGGAGCATACCTTACCAACAGAGCTAGCCTGGTTAGCTGCTCACGGTTTATTGCACCTCTTAGGCTGGGATCATCCTGATGAAGAAAGTTTGGGGCGAATGTTAGAACAGCAAGTGAGATTGCTGAATGCAATAGGTATTACTATTGACATCGAATGGCATTAGCTTGTGTATCCCTTAGTGTTAATTTTAGGTAATACTTTTATAATACTTCTGTGGAAAATTGCTTAAAGATTGCCTCTAAGTTAATTCTGCCATTAAGATCGGCGAATATTCCCACTGTAGCAACTCTGTTCTTGTGTTTTTAAGTCTATGTCCCAAAAAATTTCTTCATCACCAACGCCTACCTCGTTACAAACACTGGTGTCTAACGAACGGGAATTCTCCTGGAAAGTGGCCTCTAATTTATTTGTCAGTTTTAAATATGCCTGGGCTGGAATCAGCTATAGTTTTCAAACTCAACGTAATTTTCGCATCCACGTAAGTGTTTGTGCCTTAGCGATCGCTTTAAGCGTTTTTTTGCATCTGCAAGCGGTGGAAATCGCAGTAATTGGCATAACTAGTGGTTTAGTTTTGGCATTAGAGTTACTAAATACAGCGATCGAGTCCCTTGTGGACTTAACCGTTAAGCAGACATACCATGATTTGGCAAAAATTGCTAAAGATTGTGCGGCAGGTGCAGTCCTTGTCTCTGCTTTGGTAGCGGTGCTGGTAGCTGGTACGCTCCTGCTCCCTCCTCTGGTAAAGTTAATTATATCGGCTTTGTAGAGGTGACTTGCGACGCCGATAGCGTTCGCGTAGAGAAGCGGTAGCGAGTCATTGAGCGTCATAGCCCACCGCAGGCATCGCCAAGTAACTCGGTAAGAGATCACACTCTGTCTGATCCCCTTTGCAAAACATATTCAAAATTTAAGTAGTGCGATCGTGCCAAACATCCTGGGTGAAGGGTTACTGGGTAATCTTTATGCGTCCACGCCAGCTTTATTTTTACACCTAGCGAACAAATAGCATGAGATATTTGTCTATGCTTTTTGCAACTGATGAGTGGTAAAAACCAGGAGTGATGAGCTTTGATTATAGTTATCGACAATTACGACAGTTTTACATATAATTTAGTGCAATATCTGGGAGAACTGGCAGCAGATTTCCCAGTGGCAGATGATATTAAAGTTTTTCGTAACGACAAGATATCCATAGATGAGATTCGGGCATTAAAGCCAGAAGCTGTGGTTATTTCTCCTGGGCCTGGTCGCCCGGAAGATGCCGGTATTTCCCTAGAGTTGATTGAACAACTAGGCCAAGAGTTGCCAATTTTGGGTGTCTGTTTGGGACATCAAAGCATTGGTCAAGTATTCGGTGGTAAAATAATTTCTGCTCCAGAGTTGATGCATGGCAAAACCTCTCAGGTGTCTCACACTGGAGTGGGGGTTTTCCGGGGATTAGAAAATCCTCTAACCGCCACTAGGTATCATAGTTTGGTAATCGAACGTGAGACTTGCCCAGATGTGTTAGAAATCACCGCTTGGGTTGAAGATAACACCATTATGGGAGTGCGACACCGGAACTATCCTCACATTCAGGGCGTCCAGTTTCACCCAGAGAGTGTCCTGACATCTTCAGGAAAACAGTTATTGCAAAATTTTCTGGAACAGTTACAGTCGAGAGCATAATTAATGAAACGACGACAGTTGATGGGCTATGCTGGGGCGGGGTTGGTCACAGCTTTGGTTACTACCTTGGGTTCTGAATCTCAAGCTGACGCACAATCTAGCGGTTTATCAGTTCAGTGGTTGGGTCATACTTGCTTTCTTTTTACTGGTGGTGGTGCGAAAATTCTGGTCAATCCCTTTCGAGCGGTCGGCTGTACTGCTGGCTATCGTCTACCAAAAGTTGCAGCAGATTTGGTACTGATTAGCAGTCAACTACTGGATGAAGGCGCTGTGGATGTACTACCGGGAAATGCAAAACTCATCTACGAACCAGGAGTTTATGAGTTCAAAGGCATTAAGTTCCAAGGAATTGCCATAGACCATGATCGCAAAGGTGGTAAGCAGTTTGGCTCAAATACTGCTTGGAGTTGGAAGCAAGGCGGAATTAATATCCTACACTTAGGCGGAGCCGCTGCACCTATTTCCATTGAGCAAAAAATCCTGATGGGACGTCCTGATGTAGCATTTATTCCAGTGGGAGGTAGTGCAAAAGCCTACAATGCCCAAGAAGCAAAGCAGGCTGTTCAAGTGTTAAATCCCAAGCTGGTGATTCCGACCCATTACCGAACACAGGCGGCTGACGCTGCTGCATGCGATATTTCGCCACTGGATGATTTTCTGGCCTTGATGCAAGGTATGACAGTGCGACGTAGTAATGGAGATAGTATTTCCATTAGCCCTGGTAAATTGCCCGAAAATGGGGAAATTCAGGTTTTGAGTTACAAATTTTGAGTTACAAGTTTTGAGGAGTAGGAGAAGCAGTGGAAGATTTCTAACTTCTAACTTCTAACTTCTAACTGCTAACTCCTAACTCTAGCTTTTAGAACGTATACCACTCTGGACCAAGCTTGTCTGCTTCGCTGATGGGAGTCTCAACTGCTGTTGTCTCATTTACAGTCCAAATGTTATCTGCAAATGTTGTCTGATCACGCCAGTAGATGTCGGTCTTACCGTCGCCGTTATAATCGCCAAGAGATGGTGTCAAGGCCGCGTTATTAGCCGGTAAGAAAGCTTCAGTAGCAACTGTTGTACCATCCATCAACCAAGCAGTGTTCGCACCTGTGGTTCCATTGCGCCAGAAGATATCGGTCTTGCCATCACCGTTGAAATCACCAATTTTGGAAGTCCAAGATGAGTCAAGTGTTCCCAAAGCACCCTCTGTAACTAAGATGCCTCTCATTGTCCAAATCTTGTTCTCACCTGTTTGAGCGTTTCTCCACAGCAGGTCTGTGCTTAAATCACCGTTGAAATCGCCAACGCTATAAGTCCAGGATGCATCTTGTGATTGCAGCGCAAACTCACTCTTTTGCGTACCATCCATGAACCAAACGCTGTTATCGCCTGTTGTCTGATTGCGCCAGAAGATGTCACTCTTGCCATTGCCGTCGAAATCAACAATGGTAGCAGTTAGTGCTGGGTCTGTAGTGTCTAGAACAGTTGCAGTGACAACTGTTGTGCCATCCATTTCCCAAATAGCATTCTCACCAGTTTGAGCATTATGCCAGAAGATATCGGTTTTGCGATCGCCGTTGAAATCGCCAATCTGAGAAGTCCAGGCTGGGTCAACGCTAGTTAGAGAAGCCGCATTAGCAACTCTTGTACCATCCATCAGGACAATGCTATTGTCACCGGTTGTCTTATTGCGTAATAAAAAGTCGGTTTTGCCATCATTGTTGAATTCGCCAATTTTGTAATCATAGGCGGCTAGGTCAAATTGGCCCAGGGAACCTTGTTCGATAACTCTTGTCCCATCCATCAAGCGAACGATAATTTCACCAGTTTGGGTATTAACCCAAAGTTTATCCGTTTTGCCATCAGCATTGAAGTCAGGAACAATCGCCGCACTGGTTAAGTAAGGATTAGGATTGGGATTTGCTGACACCACCGCAGATTGTTGGGATTGTGAGGAACTCTTACTTCCCAGAAGCGAATCAGAACTTAGAGTAGTTAAAGTATTAAGAGGAGATGTTAATACTTGTATTTTTTGGGTAGTTTCTGCCCATTGTGAATTCAAAGATTTTGAAGTATTTTGAGTTCCAAACATGGTGTAGTTTTATGATTGGTTGTCATCTTTTTTTAACTTTTTTTTGCAATCTTTTTCTGTAACCAAATAACATTTACCAACTTTTCAATATTTCTTTATAACTATTTTTTCTTTATTAATGTCATTCTTTGAAGATAAATATCTGTTTGTTTTAAACGATTATCATGGAATTTTCGGTTCTATATAAGCAATTATCAAATATTTTTGCTTTTTATGTAAATGATGATTTATAGACAAAATATGTTAGCTTTTACTTTTTTACATTTTGAATTAAAACATACGCATTCATCTAACAGTTATTGGGTTACATAAAAATATTTAGTCTATGTAATTTTGATGTGATTACATAGTGGTTTGTATAGGAAGCCTAAATTATTGATTAAAAGCTCAGATGCCCGAATATCAAAGAATTCAAGGCTCTAAGCTTTTCAAGATAATTGATTATTCTCTAAGAATTTATGAATTGAGTAGAAACAAATATTGGCTAGAATAACTTAGATTAGCAACTACCGAGAAGCATTATTTGTGCATCTTCTAGTTGCCAAAAGTGTAAAATAACACAATACTTTAATACATACATCAGCTATGCAAGCAGAATATCGGCAGCGTCGTGAGCAGTTAATGGCAAAAATTGGTGATGGCACAGCCATTTTTCGCAGTGCACCAATGGCAGTGATGCACAACGATGTCGAGTATGTTTATCGCCAAGACAGTGATTTCTTCTACCTGACTGGTTTTAATGAACCACAGGCAGTTGCAGTGTTAGCACCACATCATTCAGAACATCGGTTTGTGCTGTTTGTGCAACCGAAGGATCGCGAAAAGGAAGTATGGACTGGTTATCTTTCTGGGGTAGATGCAGCGAAGGAAATTTATGGTGCTGATGAAGCTTACCCCATTAGCGAGTTAGACGAAAAGTTGCCACAGTATTTGGAAAAAGCCAGCCGCATTTATTATCACTTAGGACGCGATCGCACTTTTAATAACCAAATCCTGGGACATTACCAAAGTTTACTGCGGACTTATCCTAAACGCGGTACTGGGCCGATCGCTATTGAAGATACTGGGCCCGTCCTCAACAGCATGAGACTAATTAAAAGTGAAGCTGAGTTGGGGTTGATGCGTCAAGCAGTTGCGATCGCCACTGAAGCGCATAATTACGCCCAAGAAATCGCTGCACCCGGACGTTATGAGTATGAAATTCAAGCGGAGATGGAACGCATCTTTCGAGTCCGGGGTGGAATGGGGCCAGCTTATCCTTCAATTGTGGCTTCCGGTGTGAATGCTTGCGTACTGCACTACATTGAAAATAATCGTCAAATGCAGGATGGAGAATTACTGCTAATTGATGCCGGTTGTGCCTACGGTTATTACAACTCCGATATTACCCGGACATTTCCTGTTGGGGGTAAATTTACGCCCGAACAAAAGACGTTGTATGAAATTGTTTTAGAAGCGCAAAAACAAGCGATCGCTCAAGTGCAACCAGGTAATCCCTTCAAATTAGTTCATGATACAGCAGTGCGTGTCCTCACGGAAGGTTTAGTTGAACTTGGCATCCTCAAAGGTGAAATTGACAAGTTAATTGAAGAAGAAAAATATAAGCCATATTATATGCACCGCACCAGTCATTGGTTAGGTTTGGATGTCCATGATGTGGGTGTTTACCAGCACGGTGAAGACAAACCACAGATTTTGCAACCAGGTCAAATTCTGACAGTGGAACCAGGACTATATATTGTGCCTGACACTAAACTAGCAGAAGACCAACCAGAGACTGATCCTCGATGGATTGGTATTGGTATTCGGATTGAGGATGATGTGTTAGTTACACCTAATGGACATGAGGTGTTAACTGTGGGAGTTCCCAAGGCAGTGGATGAAGTGGAACGATAAAAAATGGGGATGGTGTGTACCATCCCCAAACTAAAATTGCGGACAAGCTATCAGATTCGTTGTTAGAATTCCTAAAATTTTATCTATTTCTTTAATAAAGTAATCGTTCTTATCGATAAAGATGGTATTCTCACAAAGTTTGAGAAATTTCCAATCTGTCCCTGTTGTAACTACACCATCAATTTCATTGATAATATTTCCTTGTTGCTGGTTAAACTTAACTGCATAGTATCATCTTGGTAGTAAAGTGTAGCGATACTTACGGCGACAAGCTACGCAAGTGAGTTTGATGATATCTCAGATCAAGAACAGCCTTCAACAAATTCAACTTCCGGCAGTTTACCTGACCGAAACTGAGTAACACGCTTCCCATCAGTCTCGAATACCACACGATATTTCTGATCAGCACGGTCTTTCGGGATAAATGTTAGGTAGTGTCCGCCTTGAACGTATTTATGAGGTTTGACTTGAATTTGTCCTGGGTAAAGAGACTTGATTTCTGCTTCGGTGTCGCCAATTTTTGCACCTTTTAAGGTGGTAATTTTACTATCTCTCCATACATCTACCCTAGAAATGCGACCTTCTGTCACCATAAACCCAAGATTCTTCGGTTCCCATTCCGGCTTCACGTAGTAGCAATTATTATTAGATGGATCGCCAACTAGCCGAGTACCAGCAGCTTTCTTCGCTTCAGAAACAGTCATTCCAACTCGCACCTGTCCAATACCATTGGTAAACAATTTAGATTGATTGGTCAGTTTTGTCTGTGCTAGCACTGTCCCGACTGTCAAAGAAGAAAGGACAAGCGTTGTAGTAAAAATAGTCAATAATTTATCTTTACTCTTCATAATTTTTGAGGTAAAAACACGTTTATAGTTTTATCTACAAAATTCATTGTTCCAATTTCAGACTTTACTCTTAAAGCCGTACAATCTCCATAATTCAAATTTTGCTGTCTACTAGCAATTATTCATAAATTATGAATGATGAACTAATTACTGACATGAGTCAGATCGCTCTTCATTGGCTAAATTCGCTACTAATCGACAGTAAAGCATTGGTAGAAGGGTCGAAGATTTTGCGATCGCAGTTTCGAGTAGTGCAAATGCTCATAGTACCAAAATTCAGGTTCAGTATAACTTATAAACAATAGCTACATTACCAACATCGCTGTTCCTGAAAATGTGTACAGGCAAAGATAGCATTTTTGAAGCATTTAAAGTAAATTATTATACACAATAAATACGCAATATTCAATCAGCAGAAGTTCCTTTATCACTACCAGCGAATAAATATGATTTGGGACTCATCTACTTTATAAATAGAACTACACAAGCAGAAGTTACTGTGGTTTCTCAACTAGTAAGCACTTAAAAATGTTGAGACAGCAGTTTTTGGCTAAGTGTAGTTTCAAGAATAATTTTGCAATAAAAAAATGAGGATAGTTAATACTATCCTCATTTTATTTTTTGTTCTTTTGCTCATTCCCAGGCATTAGCCCAGAAAAAATTACTTATTATATCTGTGGTACGTACTGTTGCTTTTCAGGTACTTCAGCGTACTCAGCCACAATCTGGCGGAATTCATCGCCGTCAATGGTTTCTTTTTCGATGAGTAAATCTACTAAGCGATCGGTGACAGTGCGATGGTCACGGACAATTTTCTTCGCGTTTTCGTAGCATTCTTCCACTATCGCTCGCACTTGTCCATCAATGCGAGAGGCAATAGATTCGGAATACTCAGATCGAGTTGTCCAGTCACGACCCAAGAACACTTCGCCCTGCTGGCTTTCCAATGAAAGTGGCCCTAAGTCGGACATCCCGAAACGAGTCACCATCTGCCGCGCCATTCCCGATAACTGTTGCAAGTCTCCACCAGCGCCAGTTGTGACTTCGGCAGCCCCAAAAATCACTTCTTCAGCAGCGCGACCGCCCAAAGCACCAGTAATCCGGGCTTTCAACTGAGAACGAGAAATTAACCCTTGTTCTTCGTTGGGAGTAAACCAAGTTAAACCTTGTGCTTGTCCCCGTGGGATTAAGGTGACTTTCTGCACTGGGTCATGGTCTTTTAACAAAGTTCC
Source organism: Nostoc foliaceum FACHB-393 (assembly GCF_014698505.1). Classification (GTDB taxonomy): domain Bacteria; phylum Cyanobacteriota; class Cyanobacteriia; order Cyanobacteriales; family Nostocaceae; genus Nostoc; species Nostoc foliaceum_A. Next base: position 272,129 of record NZ_JACJTD010000002.1, read on the forward strand.
CACTAAAGCGTGTCCAATTTCGTGGTATGCAATTAAGCGCTTGCTCTTGCTATCTACCAAGGGAGTACCTTCCATCCCAGCGACTACCCGATCTACCGCATCATCAATTTCGCGGAGAGTAATACCTTCTTTGCGTCTTCTAGCGGTAAGAATTGCCGCTTCGTTGAGTAAGTTGGCTAAGTCAGCACCAGTGAATCCAGGAGTGCGGCGAGCGATCGCATCTAAAGATACGCTAGTGTCTAGTTTCTTGTTCCGCGCATGGACTTGCAAGATTTCCAAACGCCCTTTGATATCGGGGGCATCGACTGTTACTTGGCGGTCAAAGCGACCGGGACGCAACAAGGCTGAGTCTAGTACGTCGGGACGGTTGGTGGCAGCAATAATAATGATGCCTGTGTTACCTTCAAACCCGTCCATTTCGGTGAGCAACTGGTTGAGGGTTTGCTCTCTCTCATCGTTACCGCCGCCGATACCAGCGCCCCGTTGCCGTCCAACTGCGTCGATTTCATCGATGAAGATGATACAGGGGGCGTTGTCTTTGGCTTTCTTGAACAAATCGCGGACGCGGGATGCACCCACACCAACGAACATTTCCACAAATTCCGAACCGGAAATACTGAAGAAAGGTACGCCTGCTTCACCAGCGATCGCTTTTGCTAGTAAAGTTTTACCAGTTCCAGGAGGCCCAACTAACAGCACTCCTTTGGGAATCCGTGCGCCTACAGCGGTAAATCTTTCTGGCTGCTTCAGGAATGTGACAACTTCTTGCAATTCTTCCTTAGCTTCTTCAATCCCGGCTACGTCGTCAAATTTGACCCCGGTTTTCGCCTCCATTTGGAAACGCGCCTTGGATTTACCGAAGTTCATCGCTTGACCTGGCCCGCCAGGGAGGTTGCTAGAACGCCGGAACAAAAAGAACAGCCCAGTAATCAATAAAACTGGAAACACGAGATTGCCCAACAATCCCCAAATTGCGCCATCATTCCGCATTGGGTGAGCATCAAAACTAATGGCTTTTTCTTTGAGCTTGCTAATTAACTCAGGAGCATTAACAGGCAAATCTACCCGCCATCTTTGGACGCGATTTTCGATGTCTGGATCGCGGGCTTCTATAATTGCTGTCCTACCGCCTTCGTACAGATCCACACTGCTGACGCGATCGCCATCCAAGTATTCTAGAAAGCGACCATAAGTCATGCGGGTATTGGCTGCATTCTTACTCATGTCAGTAGGAGCGCCTGCAAAGGCACCTTGCCAGAAGAAAAAGCCAATTACCAAAGCCGGCAATGTCCAGAGTACTAGGACTTTCCAAGAGAATTTCATGTTAATTTGCCTTTAGATGGCTATACAACTCATCAGCCTTAGCAACCGAATGTTTCTCATTCTGTTACTTTAAGCTGTTAAACGGATGTCTATAAATCCATTTTGTTTAATTTGATCTCCTACATGCAGTGCCATAAGGCGATTAGGGCATTATGGCGATGCCAACAAGAATCTTAATCAAAGTTAACTTAATTTTAATACAATATCGCACGAGAAAAGGGAGCGCAACGCGATACAAAACCACAGATAATTTCTCCACAATGCTCCTCGTGCCGTTCCAGCCTCTCTCAATCATCATTGTGGGGAAGATTGTAGATGTAGATTTAGGGAGAGTGGGAGATGAGGGACATGAGGAAGCCGGGGAAGAAAAAATAATTCATGCCCAATACCCTACTTCACTTCTGTAATTTGTAAAGTGTAAGGGAGATACTTGCCTTTTTCGTAGGAACCAACCCAAATTTGGTAACTTCCAGCCAGCCATTCACCAACAATACCGGCATTTTTGCCGTCAACATCGTCATTACACCAACTACCACCGGGCCCCTTGACAATTATGGTGGTGTCCTCAGGACTTTGCACTTGCAGCTTCAGGTAGTCAAATTTACTTGTTAGCGCTAATGTGTGGTCTGGTGTTTCATCAACAAATCCAGTGCAAGGGCCAGTGGCTGTATCACTCCTCCCGGATACTTGACTCCCAGATATTGAACCACCACTCATCCCACGAACTGTCAGGGGGTCTGGGGAAAACTGAGGGCCAATGGTGACATCTCCAAATATTGTTGGCGCTTCCTGAGCATCAACCGCAGCATTAACTGTCGATGTGATGAAGAGCGTAACTATCATGAACGATAATCTCATCCCTCTATTGAGCGCTTTTGTTGGCATTGTAATTACGTTCGCTTCTAAGTGTTTTTGAAGACATGAATTTTACACACCAAGTTCCCAATGTGAGGAGAATTGACTACCTATTTTAGATTTGCAATTGGGGATAATTCATTAGTAATTAGTCAATGATTTTTTGTTCTTATAGTTGCTCTACCTTATGGATAGGGGCACACGTTTGTGCGCCCCTAAAATCTAAAATATTCCTAAAATCTGGAAGTAATAGCTAATTAGCTTCCGTTATTGCCCTACTCAAGCGCGACTTATCTAAACCAATCTGATTTAGTAGTAACCAAGATTGGATCAAGTCGGGGCCATGAACATCTCCAGTTAAGGCTGCTCGGAGCGATCGCATTACCAAGCCTTTTTTGACTTTTTGCTCTTTCACCACTTGTTTGATAATGTCCTGGGCGGCGGCTTCCGAAAGTTGCGGCTGATTTTCTAAAGCTGTGACAATCCCTTCAAGGACAGCAGTAGAACCTTCTTGCTTCAGTTGTGTACTACCTTCGTCGCTAAATTCAACTGTGTCGCTAAAAAACAGTTGGCTTTGAGGTACTGCATCTACTAAACGAGTCAAACTCTGGCTAATTAAAGTTACTAGCTGCTCTAACCAGGGGCGATCTCTTCCACCATCAAATTTATACCCAGCCGCTTGCCAATAGGGGATGAGTAAATCTGTGAGTTTATCTACTGGGGTATTGTGGATATACTGACTGTTCAACCAATCTAGTTTTGCCCAGTCAAACTTTGCACCCGCTTTATTTACACGCTCAAAACTAAATTCTTTGGCTGCTGTTTCTAAGGTAAATATTTCTTGCGTCGAGTCTGGTGGCGACCAACCCAGCAATGTCATGTAATTTACCAAGCCTTCAGCAGTAAAGCCCATTTGCTGGAAGTCACAAATGGAAGTAACTCCATCACGCTTAGAAAGCTTGCGCCCTTCCATGTTCAAAATTAGCGGCGTATGGGCAAACTCTGGAATTTTTGCACCCATTGCTTCATATAGCAGAATTTGCTTGGCAGTGTTGGCGATGTGGTCTTCTCCGCGAATGACATGGGTGATTTGCATATCGATGTCATCCACTACAACAACAAAGTTATACAGTGGTTGACCGCTACTTTCTTCGGAGGCGCGGGCGATAACCATATCACCACCTAAATCGCTACCTCGCCAAGACATCTTTCCCCGTACTAGGTCGTTCCAGACAATTTCCCGCCCATCTTCGATTTTGAAGCGAATCACAGAGGAGCGACCTTCTGCTTCAAATGCGGCGCGTTGTTCTGGGGTGAGGTTGCGGTGACGGTTGTCATAGCGGGGAGCTTCGCCCCTAGCTTTTTGGGCTTCTCTTAGCGCCTCTAGTTCTTCAGAAGTGGTGTAGCAGCGATAGGCTAATCCTTGATCTAGTAGCTTTTGCACTGCTTCTTTATAAAGATCCAGGCGTTGTGATTGGAAAAATGGCCCTTCATCCCAGTTAAGACCTAGCCAGCGCAGTCCTTCAAGAATATTGTCGGTGTATTCGGGACGCGATCGCTCTAAATCTGTGTCTTCTATTCGTAGTATAAACTTCCCACCGTGGTGGCGGGCAAATAACCAGTTAAATACAGCCGTTCTAGCTGTACCAATATGTAAATTTCCGGTTGGACTCGGCGCAATACGGACTCTAACAGTCACAGTTAATTCTCTCTTTTGCAAAGCATGATAAATGTAGCTTATATTCAAACCTTGAATTCTGAGTCAATGCCTTTGGGGAATTAAAAACTAAAAATCACCGAAGTTCAGTTCGGTGATTCACTACTCATAAACTTAGAACGGGACTGACGGGGCTCGAACCCGCAACTTCCGCCGTGACAGGGCGGTGCTCTAACCAATTGAACTACAGTCCCTTGTTTGGCAACTTTGCTATTATCACTATTTTTTTTCTACTTGTCAAGTGTTTTGGAGTTGGAAATTCGGAATTATTTTTGTCCTGTCTCTCCAAGGTGCGACTTTTTCGTTAAAACCCTGATAATACAACCTGTGGCTGTGATTCCAGATGCTGTAATATCCGGGATTGGATTTGTTTATACTGCTGCTTTAATAGCTGTTTGCTCAACTGGGGCTGAGAAGCTGGTGGTAGACTATGAATCTGTTGCGCCCAGTTTTTCAAAATTTGCCGCTGAGTTGGCTCAATGCGACTGCTGAGAACGCTGGTGCAGGAATGTGGTGCTTCCAGAGTAAAGAAAATTAAAGGATAGTGTTCATTTTCAGCCAGCAAACTTACCAGCTTAAGATTTTGGGGATTTTGCATATCTAAGTAGCATGGTAACCACTTAGGAGCCAATTGCCGATTGTAGAGTACAGTCACCCACAACAGCATTGGGTGAGGGGATGTCATGAAGATAAACTGGTTGTAACGGGTAGAAACCGCATAGTTTTTGATTTCTTGTTTAGGCAACATCAACCATAGCGCTGTCATAGATCCTTGTACAGTGTCTATAAGCTGGGGAAAAACAATTTCTTGAATTGGTTTATTTTGAGGCCACAAAACTTTTCGACAGCTTTGTTCTACTGTGATTGGCAATCCTGAATTTAAAGGACGGCTAAGGATAGAACTAGAGCCTAAAGTTGTAGGTATACTGGGACAATTGGACTGTTCTAAACTGTTTAATACTTGCAAAATTTGAGCAATGTTTTGTGGGCGATCGCTTGCTTTTTTAGCAAGACAAGACATGATTAAATTATTTAACTTCTGAGGTATTTTAAGAGTGGGTTTAACATCTGCGATCGCTTTTGGTTGTTCAAAGTGATGTGCTTTATACCAAGCACCAAAGTAATCAGTTTCTGGTTGCCAGGGTTTTTTGCCTGTGAGCATCTCAAACATCATCACACCCAGGCTATAAATATCAGAGCGACTATCTAATTTTTCTCCATCTAGCTGTTCTGGAGAACAGTAGGGTAAAGTGCCATTAAATCCCCTACTTGTACTAGCTGTGGATGCATAATTCAAAAATCTAGCAATACCAAAATCGAGAATTTTAACTAACTGACCCAATATCGGATCAGGAATAACTAATATATTGGCAGGTTTAATATCTCTATGAACTAACGGGCAAATTATACCATCAAGATTAATGCCTTGATGGGCACACTGTAAGCCTAAACAAATTTGTCGGGAGAGAGTCAAAAACATCGGCAAGGGTAGCGGAATTAAATCCTTTAAACTCTTCCCGCATAGATATTCCATGACGTAGTATGGTTTTCCTTTCTCATTTACACCATAATCATACGCCCGCACTATATGTAAGCTCTTTTGACTTAAAGCTGCACTCATTAAAGCTTCACGAGCAAAGTCTTCTTGCATCTTTTTATTGACCACAGTCTGAGTCAAAAACTTGATAGCAACTGGTATGCCTCCTAACAAAATATCATGTGCTAAAAAAACTTCACCCATGCCACCGCTGCCAATTAATTGCTTGAGTTGATAACGATTGGCAAGCAAGCCCGTACTACTTGGAGATGTGAATAAGCTCTGATTCACTTTGATCACCTCTGCTGATGAATCCGTTTAAAGTTAGCAATACACGCATAAAAATATCACTAGATAATGGTGGCAAGCATTTTGATTTTAATCGCAGATTTTCAAGGACGTGATAAGAGTTTTAAAAAAATCTCCAACAATTTAGCCATCCAATTTTTTAAGCCTTCTTTCTCAGCTTTTTGATGTCCACCTAACTTTTGCAAGATTTCTAATTTTAGCTTTTCGTAATCTGTTTTTAGAAGACTCTTAGCTTGATTAGATAAAATTAATTCATTGGAATTTTGACTCATATCTAAGCAATCTATCAGTTGCTGTCGCTGGTTAGCGCTCAGGGTTAAAGTCGTTACATGAGAGCAACGGTTTGGATCTTCTAGAGCAAAAAATAGTAGATGATAGTAGCCTACTTCTGCTAAACTACGTGCTATATTCTGGCCTTTATTATCTTTTAAATCGAGAAAATAAGGTAGCCACTTAGCCATAGAAGGTTGGACATCATATAGTACTGTTACCCACAATAACATTGGGTAAACATTCATTTTACTAATAAATTCAGTGCCATGAATTTTATCCAAAAATTTTGTAATCTCTTGTTTTGGTAACATTGCCCAAAAAGTTGGTATAGCTCTTTGAGTCGTTTGGAGTAAATGAGGAAACCCAATTGGCGCAATTGGTTTATTTTTAGGCCAATTCTTCTGCAAACACTCTTTTTCTGATAATAAAGTTGCAGGGACTAATTGAACCGGTAATGAGAGTTTAATAATGTCACTATTATTCCTAGGAGTAACATCATTAATCTGAACATTAAATTTTTCTAAATTTTCTAATATTTGGTTGATATTTTGCGGGCGATCGTTTACTTCTTTAGCTAAACAACTCATCACTATTTTTTCTAACACCTGCGGGATTTTGACTTGCGGGTTCACTTCCTCAAGCGTAGGTGGAATTTGAAAGCGATGCGCTTGATACCAAGTACCAAATGAGTTACTTTTTGTCTGAAAGGGATGCTTTCCTGTCAGCATCTCAAACATTAGTACTCCCAAACTGTAAATGTCAGAGCGGACATCTAGCAATTTACGTCCTTCCATATGTTCTGGAGAACAGTAAGGTAAACTGCCAATAAAAGAATCTGTCAGGGTCATCCCACTTCGCTCTGTTAAAAACTTAGCAATACCAAAATCGAGTATTTTAACAATTTCTTCTTGTTTACTATCTTCAGTAATAAATATATTTTCTGGTTTAATATCCCTGTGAACAATGGGATAAATCTCTCCTTTATGACTGATACCTTGGTGAGCACATTGTAAACCTAAACAAATTTGTTTACAAATATCCAAAAAGTTTGATATTGTTAAGGGCTGAATTTTGAGAATTTGTTTGAGGTTTTTTCCTTGAAGATATTCCATTACATAATATGGAGTTTTATCCTCAGTAAACCCATAGCTTAAGATACGAACAATATTTTTACTTTTGCGACCCAATTGAGCGCCGATAAAAATTTCTCTGGCAAAACGTTGGGACATATGCTGGTTAGCCAAATTGAATGATAAAATTTTCACTGCAATCGGCATACCACCTTTAGCAGTATCCTCTGCTAAATAAACTCTACTCATCCCCCCTTTGCCAATCAAATCTCTGATTAAATAGCGATTATTTAAAAATTGCCCAATATAATCGTCTAGCTCTGCTTTTTGCCCTACCATATTCTCAATTTTATTTTGTGGCATAAAAATCATTTATGAAAAATATTGTTGGCAAAATACTTTAATAAGTCTAGCTAATCATTAAATTAAAATCTAAGAAATAGAATAGTTTGTAGAGAATTAATCATGGTTAATATCTCTGCAAAATTCCCTAAATCTTGTGTAACATATTTATTAGTGAATACGGTTGAGAAATTACACGGAAACTACAGATAAGCTGGATAAAGCTGGCTAGTATATTCCGTGAATACACAGGAAAAAGTGCAATACCTTTGTACAGTTAACGGTTGAGATTCGGGAGTAAACGGCGTAATAATCTGATTAGTGGTGTTTCAATTTTAAGTTTAAAGGCTAGTATTTGGGTGCGTTGCAGAGAGTTGAAATTGTTATCACTGATGAGAATTAATGATTGCTGACCATCGGGTAGTTTAGGGCCAAGAGTTAAGCCTTCGATATTGTCTAGCAATACATCTAGGGTTCTCAAATCTAACAGAAGTTTTTTCTGAACTGGTTTAATATTCTTGGAGTCAACTGCTAAAAGGCTATCTATCTGATGAATATCATCAGATCCTTCTAAAGAAATCTGAAACAGGGAAATAGCAAATCCTAAACCAGTAAAAGACCGTTCTAAACTTAGGAAGTGTCCTTGATTATCGAGAGCAAGTAAATCGGGTAATCCACTAGCGAATTTGCCAGTCAGATTCAAGAAAGGGGAAACTGGTTCTGTTTGGTAAAGAAATTCCTTTTCTGGCTGGTTGTTAAGCAAGTTGTATTGCAAAATCCGGCAAGGACTACCGATGTTAGGTTTAGCTGCGACACCATCTTGAATTAGAGCATTTTCGGTGGCTGTGAATAGATGCTTTTTATCGGGTGTAATGGTAAGGCTTTCAAAAGCCAAATTGTTGCGGATACCTTGTTGACCACTTTTATCGGTAAACAATTTGTTTGGTATGGGAAGTGTGGCAATTTCTCTACCAGAAGATAGTAAAAACTCTTTAATAAAAGGATTAATTAATTTTGCGGCATCGCCTTCAGAAGAAATAAATACAGTTGCTTTATTAGTTAATGCAATACCTTCTGTATCAGTTTCACCAGGGCTAAATGTTTGACCGTTTTCATTTAATAATGTGGTAACACTGACAGGAACCACTCTACCCTGTTGTAAAGAACCCTTGCTCAAGTCAATTGTCAAGGTGTATAAGCGGGCATTATCTTTTTGTCCCCGGTCATCGGAAATAGCATAATAAAGGCTGTTTTTTGCATCATAGGTAATTCCAGATAAACCTCCAACTTCAGTTTTTTGGAAAGTTAAACCTTTCGCTAAAGTGGCTTCCCCGATAAATTCTATGCTACTAATTTCAACAGCATTCGTAGATAAATTTATGGCTAAGAAAATGATGATTATAATCGGAATAAATAAGTAAAAAATTCGTGGAATTGTAACTATTTTTTTAATTAGCTGCATAGTTTTTTTGCTAAAGTGTCAAAGTTACAAATAAGATATCACGCAGAAGGATGCAGGGCTGCACATCTGTGCACCGCTACAAAAACCATGTATTCCAACCAATTGAAAAACTTTAGAAAATACGAAATTTCTTAAGCTAGCCGCAAACCATATTCATCCTGAAAAAAGTTTACAAGCCAGTCTTTAACTCTCAGGGTAGCGCGACAGTCATCTTCGTTGTAGCTTTGGATAATTTCTAGTAAGGTGCGATCGCCTGTTTCTAGCCACTGATCATACCAGTAAATACACTTAGCACCACTAGCTTCTTTTTCACGCCACTCAAATCCTAACCAACGAGCGATCGCTTTCAGGGCATAACTTTCTACAGGCAATGCTACACTTTGGGTTAATTGTTCATACACATCCACAAATCGACTCAGTACAGGACGCACTAAGGAGTTGGGAGTGTTGTAAAGCTTTGCCAACCGTTTGACTGTATCAAACTCGTAGACACAAAAATGATAAATTGGCGCTTCGGGATATTGCCAAACCAAATCCAAAAATTGCTGCCAAATTAGTTCTTCGTCTTCTGGTTTATCTGCTAAAAACGAATAAAACTGTTCTGTATTGGCAAGTCTATCAACCACCAAAACCCCCAAAAGATAATTTAAATCCAAGTCTGGCTGTGCCTCAATATCAAAGTAAAGCTCTATGGGTGCTGTGAATGTAATATCTTTTATTGGTAGCGGGTAGGGTAAAACTAGGGGTCGTCTTTCCAATGCAGATTGAGCTTGCACTACTAGCTTGGGTGCTATTTCACGGTCGAAACCAAGCAGATTTTCTAGGGTGGCGGGACTGGTGTTAGCAAGAGATTCTAGTGTGGTAATGGCTAGGTCTTGGAGTTGAGTGTAGCGAAGAGGTGTTACGCCTGGTAATAGTGAGAGATGTTTTTCAGATTGAGCGATCGCATAACATTGACTATACCAATGGCAAAAATTGCACTTTTGCCGAGAAATAAACACCTCTGGCGGATTCGCTAACTCTAAAACTTGAATGAACTCCTCCAGAATATGCTGCATCCGTGGTGTCCACTTGAACAGATCCACCGCATAATTGGTGTTTTTAGTTCGCAATATGAGCGAAGCTGTTTCTGGTACTACTCCCTGCACTGTTGCCAATACTTGGGCATGAAATGCAGCGACAACTTGATATTCTTGCTTAGGACGCTTACCCAGTTCAATACTAGCTGGGACATACATCCATTCTCCAAAACGGGACTGTCCTGGTTGTCTCACAAGTAAATTTGGACGACTCAGCAGGGTGTATCCTTCAGAATAAGTTGTTAACAGTACTCCTTTGTATATATACTCAACCCCACGCTCCATTAATTCTAAAGTTGCCTTCTCTCCCTTTTCCCAGTTTCCGTAGGAATAATCTGGTTGGTGATAAGTCATCTGTGCCAAAGCATTCAGCTGATGAGCGATTTTGTCCTGTTGTAGTTTTCGCAGCAACTCATTGGGAGTATCGCGCTGACTTTTGTCACCGTGGATATCTAAAAAAGTCCGGCGTTTACAGCGTTGATATTGCAGTAGGAGTTCAGCATTAATTAGCATCCTTTTAAGTTAACAAGAATTAGCACACACTGGCAGTAACTCAGACAATAAAAGTTTTGAAGTGACGATACCTTCTCTACGTTCGCGTAGCGTCTGTCTGCGACACGCTGCGCGTAGCTTGCTGGTGGGCTACGCCAACGCCTCTACTCTTGATTTGCCGTTTACTCTATACTGTCAACAGCTAGCTAGTGAAGTCAACAAGTAGGCGTTTGCCTTTCTCCTAAGTGACAGATGAGAGAGTTGCATGAACTTTCCCCACCTATCCAGTCTGCCTTATTTCAAGAGGTGATGCTGGCAGGACAAGCTATCGTTAACGCTTTTAGTCCGTGGAAAATGAATTATGCATGTTATGGCAATAGTGAACCACATATTCATTGGCATCTTTTCCCGCGCTACGAGTCTGATCCTGATCACCAAGGTATTCCGTGGCTTCATGCATCAGAATTCAAACACCATCTGATTACTCCTCAAACAGCGCAGAATCTAGGACAAAAAGTCAGAGAGAATTTATTATTACTGATTACGAGATAAGATTTGGCTGCGATCGCTTAAATTAATCTCATCCCTATTTTTAGCGTTGCTACTAGGACAAAGTACAAATACCTCTTATATCAATAGCCTGTAAATAGCAGATATCCCTTGTAAATTATGACTAGCATTTCTGTCGCACAAACTAGGTTACATAGCCATCGAGAAGAATTTCCCGCTTTAGCGAATAAGACTTATTTCAATTATGGGGGACAAGGGCCGATGCCCCAAAGGGCAATGGATGCTATGACCCAAACTCAAACTCATGTTCAGCAAATAGGCCCCTTTGGTAATGAGGCGTATCGCTGGATAGCACCCCAGACTCAAGCCGCAAGAGAAGCGATCGCTTCGGAGTTACATGCACCAAGTCAAACAATTAGTCTCACGCAGAATGTCACTATTGGCTGTAACATCGCTATGTGGGGCATCGAGTGGCGTGCTGGCGACCATATGCTGCTCTCAGACTGCGAACATCCAGGCGTAATTGCTACAGCACAGGAAATCGCGCGGAGATTCGCTGTGGAAGTTACTACCTGTCCTCTCAAGGCGACTTTAAATGAGGGCGACCCCGTAAAAGTCATTACCCAGCACTTGCGCCCCAATACCCGCCTAGTCATATTGAGTCATGTTTTCTGGAATACTGGTCAAGTTTTACCTCTTGATAAAATTGCCGAAGTATGCAGAAATAATCATTCTTTTTTATTGATAGATGCTGCCCAATCTGCTGGTTTACTACCTTTAAACTTAACTGAATTGGGTGTAGATTTTTATGCTTTCACTGGCCATAAATGGTTATGTGGCCCAGCGGGTGCTGGTGGCTTGTATGTCCGGCCAGAAGCACGAGAAAGCTTGAAACCCACGTTTATTGGCTTGAATGGTATTGTTGTGGATAGTCAATCTCAGCCTGTAGATTGGCTTCCAGATGGGCGACGATACGAAGTGTCTACATTAGCTTATCCGTTGTATTTTGGGCTAAAAGAAGCGATCGCTATCCATCAGCAATGGGGAACCTCACAGGAACGTTACGAGCAAATTTGTCAGAACAGTGACTACCTCTGGCGGCGTTTGGTGGCGTTATCTGATGTCAAGTGTCTGCGAACTTCTCCACCCGAAAGTGGTATAGTCTCGTTTCAACTCATAAATAATCAGCCCCAAGCTAATCTCAAGTTAGTGCAATTTTTAGACTTACAAAGGATATTAACTCGAACAATTGCCGATCCTAGCTGTATACGCGCCACCGTTCATTACTTTACTTTAGAATCGGAAATCGACCTATTGGTTGAGACAATTCAAGCTTTTTGCAAAATTAATTAAAATATTTTGGTTGATTTATCCTTGGCGATCGCTATCGGTTTTGGTATTTCACCTAGATTCGAGACATTGTAATTATTCCTACCTCGCCATTAAACCACACAATTTATACTACCTGTGGTCTATCAACCTGGAAATTTTATTTACTTTGTTGCCTGCTTGCACCCAACAAAGTAAGCTTTGCCTGGTCCCCAATCATGTATATCAAAGTCAAGTTCTGCGTCGTAGACTTTTATATCTGTAAACCCTACACTTTCTAAAGCTGCTTGAACTTCTGTTCTGGAATAACATCTTCCCAGTAAATTAGTGTCTGCACGCTGCCAGTTACCATTTAGCAGATGAAATATAGTAACTTGAGTTTGGCTAATTTTTTCTTCTGCGTCATAGCTACGTCGAGCAGCCCAAGCATAATCCTCCTTAATATCCCCAACAAGAGAGCCGTTCCACCAATCTGTTTTATACCGTTCTTCCAAATTTAAGTCAAATACAAATAAACTGTTTTCTTGCAGTGCTGCATACACGTTTTGAAAAACGCGAGTTAACTCCTCTAGGCTCATAAAATGGTTGAGGCTATCAGATGTCGAAATAACTCCATCAAAAATGGCAGGCAATTCAAAAAAGCGTGCATCATCCTGGATGAATTCAACATCTGGTGCATTCTTTTGGGCATAGTCTAACATGCCTTCCGAAATGTCAATTCCAGTCACTTTGTAGCCTTTCAAGTTCAGCTGTTGTGCTAATTGTCCTGTACCACAACAGAGGTCAAGAATATGTGCTCCTAGGGAAAGATGTGGGAGCAATAATTTTTCTAAAGGCTGTAATGCCATCTCGCACAAACTTTGACCATTGCGATCGTTGTATATCCGAGCATAAATATCGTAATTCAAATGGAGTGTTGTTGCAGACATAATGATTAATCCCAGAAAATATGCAAACCTATTGAATTTAATTAATTGAAACTACTTTCATCCTTTGGCTAATTTGTCAGCAGGAACAGGTAAAAAACCACCTATTTGTAATTCTTCAACACTATGTTTGACTGCTTGAATTATGTAATTAATATCATCATCTGTATGGGCTGTTGATAGAAAACCACCTCCTCGCGAAAGGAGATAAACTCCTCTGTCAAACAGGTGATATAGTAACAAATCCATGCTATCTGAGGCTGAAGAGTTTTCTGAAGGTGTAGAATCTTCTGAATAAGCAGGTCCGAAGAGTGAGCCAAAATTAGCCATCCTAATAGGTAGTTCTTGTTCTACAAAGTAAGTATTCAAGGCTTGAACAAATTGCGATGTGCGTTGATTTAACTCCTCGTGGAGAACCGGTCCCTGAGTCTTTAAATGCTTCAGTACAGCTCGTGCAGCGGCGATCGCCAATGGATGTTTACAGAATGTGCCGGCAAAAAATGTTGTTTTTGCTTGCGGGTAAGATTCATCTCCATAATTCCACATTCCGCCGTCGATACCATCCATATAAGCAGCCTTACCAGCAATAATTCCGATGGGCATACCACCGCCAACAATCTTGCCATAAGTTGCTATGTCTGCTTCAACATCAAACCAAGCCTGTGCGCCACCTGGATGAATACGAAAACCCGTAACCATTTCATCAAAAATTAGCACTATTCCTGTTTCTTTTGTTAATTGCCGTAATTGTTGAAGAAATATTTTAGGTTGTAAATTAGGTCGCGTTGTTTGCACAGGTACAACTAAAACAGCTGCTAATTCATGCTGATGAGCTTTTATCACATCTAGTGATTGTGGCTTGTCGTAATCTAGAACCAAAATATCTTCTACAAGATTTGGCGGGATTCCTAGAGCAATTGGCGCTGTAATTGGATTGCCGTCTACTATTTGCGCCTCAACTAAAGTGCTATCAAAATGACCATGATAAGAGCCAGAAAATAAGGCGATTTTGTTGCGACCTGTTGCCGTTCGTGCCAGGCGAATCGCCGTCATCACTGCCTCTGTACCTGTATTACTAAAGGTTACTCGCTCCATCTTTGTTAGTTCACAAATCAACTCAGCTACCTCACCAGCAAACTCAGATTGCGGCCCAAGTTGTATGCCTAGCTCTAGTTGTTCCTCCAAGGCTTTTTTGATAAAAAGCGGATTATGACCAAAGAGATTTACTCCCAGCCCCATCGTGAGGTCTATATATTCGTTGTCATCAATATCCCAAATTCTTGAGCCTAAAGAGCGCTTTCCTACAATGGGATAAAACATCTCTTTTAGAGGAAAACTGAACCCTGCGGAGACCCTGTTATCTGCCATAACAGAGCGGTAGGCTTGGGTCATTTGTTTTGATGTCTTTGTGCGTTTGGTATAGCGTGCTATTAATTCATTTAGATACTTTTGTTGGCGGGTAATCTGATTTTCTGTTGCTTCTTTATTTAGAGTTTCCATGTAATTTCCTACGCTTTTAATTGTTTCAAACTAGATGTTTACTTACTCATTAATACAAAACTAGCTTTTAGGTTTGGACAATTGCCGCACTTAACTAGATAAATCTTTTATCTGTGGGGCATTCATAAAGCCAGTATGAATAAGATAAGAAAAGTAAGTACTAAGTAACTCAGCATCAGCAGGCGGACAGATAATTGAGCTATCTGCAAGTCCATCAGTTGTATTCTGGCAATCAAATTTTAATGATGGTGAATTCAAATCTTCTGTTAATTCCTCTTTCTCTTTAGCATTTTCGTTGCTAGCGAAAAAAGGTATGAGTGGATACAATGGATTGTCCAAGGAACGTTCAGCAGCATTAAGTAGCTCTGTTTGCCATTGGTTGTTAGACATTAGTTGAAGTGGATAACCAAACTCACGGATAAAATTAAACAGTTGGAACGAGCGAGCAGGGTGATGATTAGACAGGTGAAATATCTGATTGAGTGATTTTTTCTGCTTTGATAAATGAACGATCGCCTGACTCACATAATCCACTGGTGTCATGTCTACTATAGTGTCTACATCTGGCACATATCCAAGTTGAATAAAGCCTTTAATCATTCTGTATAAACGGTCATTAGTGTTACAAACACCAGTTTTACTATGTCCTGAAATACGTCCCAGTCTGTAAATACTAACAGGAATTCCTCGTTGATAGGCAGTAGTAACTAATTTTTCAGCAACCCATTTTGTTTGAGCATAGCCACCAAATGGTGCTTGACCATCATTAAACTTGTGAAGTTCTGAAATCTGCTTAACTTCACCATGACTTTCTGAGGTTAAAACGCTCAAAGTCGAAATGTAATGTACAGGTTTGACTTTAATTTCACAAGCTAATCTCAAAATTTCTTGAGTTCCAAGAACATTAGCTGCCTTCAAACTAGAGTAAGAATGCACAAGATTAATAGAAGCTGCATTGTGATAAATTACATCAATTTTACTCGCCATTACTTGAAATTTATCATTGGAAAGACCGAGTAATGGCTGAGATAAATCACCTACAACTGGGATAATGCGATCGCTTAAAGTTTCATCCCAAACTTTATATGATTCTAAATGACTTTGGAGCTTCTTCTTCCCTAATTCTGCATTAGCAGAACGTACTAAGCAATAAATATCAGCAGAAGTCTGTTGCAAAAGTTCATAAAGTAAAAAAGCTCCTACAAAACCTGTTGCTCCAGTTAAGAAAATATGAGATGGTTCTGCGGTATATTCAAAAGATGTCTGTGGGTAAATTGTCGGGTCTAATACAGCTTCGGCGTTTAAAAATGCAACATCATTAGAAACTTCTGCTTTCTCCTTTGGACTTAACTTTGCTTCTGGTAAATCAAAAGATTTGTAATCTGTGAAAGTTTCACAATGGGCAATTAGCTCGCGTAGTGCTGCTATATAATCTTGTGCCAGAATTTCTATAGTTGCTTGGCGATGAATTGCTTTACTGTATGTCAAACTTAATTGCAACTGACCATCAGCAACAATGCCGTTGATATCTAGTAAATAGTTGCGGTTTCCTCGCAGGCTGCGCCCTGGTTCAGTAGACTCTGAGGCTGGTGCAAACATAGATGATTCAAATACTTGGTCAGT
Source organism: Nostoc foliaceum FACHB-393 (assembly GCF_014698505.1). Taxonomy (GTDB): domain Bacteria; phylum Cyanobacteriota; class Cyanobacteriia; order Cyanobacteriales; family Nostocaceae; genus Nostoc; species Nostoc foliaceum_A. Next base: position 288,476 of record NZ_JACJTD010000002.1, read on the forward strand.
TTGACCCAAGTAGTTAAATCTGACATTGGCTTTTAGTTGATGCAGTCGTGACTCACCCTTGAGATAGCGCAGCACGCCATAGCCAATACCTCGATTTGGAATGCTACGTAGCTGCTCTTTGACTGCTTTGACTGCTTCGCCAACACCGGAGGTTTTGCTGACATCTAGCACAACAGGGAAGATGGTAGTAAACCAGCCCACAGTACGCAACAAGTCTACATCTTCAAAGATTTCTTCTCGTCCATGTCCCTCTAGGTCAACTAGTAACCTTTCGTTTGTCCAGGGTTTAAAGCCTTGTACCAGCGCCGTGAGCAAGACATCGTTAATCTGGGTTTGATAAATTGCCGGGACTTTCTGTAGCAAAGCTTGCGTTTCTTGTTGGCTGAGGGCTACCGATATAGTGTGCGCCTGAGCTACTGTGTTGTCACCTTCAGGAAAATCTACCGGGATTTGGGCAAATTGCTCAGCAGCGATCGCCAACCAGTATTCTAATTCTTGTTGTAGTACTGTAGACTCGGCATATTCCTGCAATTTTTCTGCCCAATGTTTGAAGGAGGTAGTTTTAGGTGGTAGTTGTATTGCCTTGCCTTGGCTGATGTGTTGGTAAGCAGTTTCCAGGTCAGACAATAAAATCCGCCATGAAACACCATCCACAGCTAAGTGGTGGATAGTCATCAGCAGTCGGCTTGGCTTAGTATCTCCCAAGTTAAAGAAAGCTACCTGCATCAGCGGCCCTGAGGATAAGTCCAGGCTGGCTTGTAGTTGAGCTGCTGTAACTGATATTGCCGCAGCTTGTTCTGTCTGTGATAACCTTGACAAATCTACTACGGTAAATGGCACTACTTCATCGAGGTTAGCGTTAACCTGCTGCCAAGTAGATTCTTGGCGAACAAAGCGTAGGCGGAGGGCATCGTGATGTGCCAACAACTGCTTAACTACCTGTTCCAAAAGTGCGGGGTCGAGAGATTGGTGAACTTCTAGCAGGATTGATTGGTTCCAGTGGTGGGAATCGAGAAGATTCTGTTCAAAGAACCAGTGCTGAATCGGTGTAAGCGGTACTTGACCTGTCACTAGCCCTTGTTCAGCTGGAATAATTCGGTTTTTGAGAGCTACTGCTGCTAACTCGGCAATTGTCTGGTGTTTAAACAGATGCTTGGGAGTAATTTGTAGACCAGCTTGGTTAGCTTTGGCGATAATCTGCATACTGAGGATGGAATCTCCACCCAACTCAAAGAAATTATCGTGAATTCCTACCTGCTCAAGTCGGAGAATTTTCGCCCAAATCTCAGCCAACACTTTTTCAAAAGCCGTGCTAGGAGCTACAAAACTTCCTTCTAAATCCGAGCGACTCATGTCGGGTGCTGGGAGTGCCTGACGGTCTAACTTACCGTTGGGCAACAGTGGCAGAGCTTTCAGCCGTACAAAAGCAGAGGGAATCATGTACTCAGGTAGCTTTTCTGACAGGAATGCCCGCAATTCGGCAGTTTTGGGGGCAGATTGTTTTTCAGGCACAACATAGGCTACCAGACGCTTGTTACCTGATTCGTCACGAACCAGTACCACAGTCTCCCGCACCGCCGGGTGTTGTCTCAACGCCGCCTCTATTTCCCCAAGCTCAATGCGGTAGCCGTGAATTTTAACTTGGTGGTCAATTCTTCCCAGAAATTCAATGTTTCCATCAGGTAAGTAGCGAGCTAAATCCCCTGTTTTGTAAAGTCTGGTGGCTGGGAAATTCTCCTCTGCTCCTTTGCCTCCTACCTCGTCAAAAGAGTGAGAAATAAACTTCTCGCTGGTTAAATCAGGTTCGTTTAAATAGCCTCTAGCTATACCTGTACCACTAATATATAGCTCTCCTGGTACGCCTATTGGTACTGGTTGCAGATAAGAGTCCAGCAGATATACTTGGGCATTAGCAATTGGGCGTCCGATAGGTACAGTTTTAGAACGATAATCTGTTTGTCCTAGCTTGACTGGATAAGTCAGCACGCCTACAGTAGCTTCTGTGGGCCCATAATGATTAAAAATTAAGCATTCTGGCTTTAATTGTTGAATCTGCTCAATTAAATCCCAACTGCAAGCCTCACCACCAAGAATCAGCCGTTGCTTTGGTAATATTTTTTGGGCTTGAGAAGATGCTAGTAAGGCTGCAAGGTGAGAAGGCACAATTTTCAGACAGTCGATGGGATGACGATGAAAATAATCTGCTAATGCCTCTGGATTAGATGCTCTCTCTGATGAAACTATATGCAGACATCCACCACTGCACAGCGAAGGGAAAATTGTGGTGTTGCCTAAGTCAGCAGCAAAGGTAGTAATTGTAGCAAATGTATTACAGCCAGAAAGCTCTAGTCTATCTTTGATAGCGTTGATATAGTTGAACAGTTGTTGATGTTCAACAGCAACACCTTTGGGTTTGCCTGTAGAGCCAGAAGTAAACAGCACATAGATTAGATTATCTAGTCCAACTTCACTAGTGGGATTCTCATGGCTTTCCTGGACAATGTTGTGCCAGCCAGTGTCTAAAGTTACTATTTTTCCAGCGTAATCAGGTAGTGTCTCAACTAAATGCTGCTGGGTCAATAGTATTGGGGCTTGGGTATTTTGCAACCTTAGGTTTAAGCCTTCTTTCGGCAATGTTGGGTCTAAAGGTAGGTATGCTCCACCAGCTTTTAGGATACCAAGGATTCCTATGATTAGTTCAAGCGATCGCTCGGCAAACAACCCCACCAATACATCAGGTCGGACTCCCAGTTGCTGGAGATAATGAGCTAGTTGGTTAGCCTTGGTATTGAGTTCAGCATAAGTAATTTGCTGGTCTTCAAATACAACAGCAATTTTGTCTGGTGTCAGGTCTGCTTGTTGTTCAAATAAATAGTGAATACATTTATCTGGTGAATAGTCAGTTTTGGTTTGATTGAACTCAATTAATAATTGTTGTCGTTCAATATGATTGAGGATTTCTAACTTGCCAATTGCCACTTCCGGCTCATTGATTACACTTTGCAACAAAGTCTGAAATTGGCTTGCTAAACGTTCAATAACTTTTGCGTTAAATAAAGATGAATCGTAGTTAAAATCTAATGTTAAATAATCATCTCGACAAATACAAGATAATTTTACTTTAAATTTGTCAAAACAGACATATTGCTTCAAAAGCGAGAATGTAATTCCGCTATTGGAATATTTTTCAGGATATTCTAAAAATTCAAAACTAAAAGGTAAAAATGCTGATTCTATGCTTTTTTTAGTAAATTTTAGTTGCTCCCAATCAAAATATTCTTGCCATTTGTAGGCATCATTGACTAACTTACTGGCTTGATTTATAACTTCATTAATTTGTAAATTATCTTCTATAACACAAGCGATCGGTAAATATTTGCCAACTAGCCCTATTGCTTCCTCTAACTCTTCATATTTTCTACCATCGAAAGCCTGACCTACAATAATCTTTGACTCTCCAGTAATACGCCATAACAGAATTTGCCAGCAAGCTAGTAAGAATGTAGAAGTTGAAGTTTCATACTTTTGAGCTAAAGCTGCAATTTTATCTACTAAATCTGGATGAATACTTAAAGTAAAAGATTGAGGTTCAAATCTGAATTTATGTGTAATTTTATTTTCAAAAGGAAGCTGCGTATTATAAATATTTTCAATATTTATAAGTTGCCAATATTCTACTCCTGTTTTTGTGTCATCGGCTTCAATTATTTCATTTTGCCATTGAGCAATATCGGCATATTGTGTAGGTTCGTCAGTTAATTCTTCATCCTGACAACATACTGCATATAAATCACTAATTTCTTCTGCTAATTTAAAGATGGTTGCAGTATCCGCACAAAGAGATGGTAAACTAATCAGCAATATATGCTGATTTATAGATAGAGTTATTAGATATACATCAAAAATTGGCTTTTTTTCAAAGTTAAAAGGTAATCGAAATACTTCATCAAAAAGTGCTGCAATTCTGGCATCTTGTTGTTGGCTATATAAATTGCTGAAGTCAGAATAATGAACTGAGAGTTTACTGTTATCAGCTATTACTTGAAGTGGAATTGTCATTCCAGGTAGGTAACAAAAGTTTGTCCGAAGAATTTCATGTCGATTGACAAGCTTTTCTAAGGCAACCTCTAAAATTTTCTGATTGAGATTTCCCTCAATTAGAAGAGAAAACTGAGCGCGATAAGGTAGTGCCGAATCAAGTTGTTGTAACGACCACAAATGCCTTTGTTGAGGCGAAAGCCGATAACCTTCAATGATTTCCTGTTGCATTTTTCATCCTCTGATTAATTCTTACTAATAAACGGCTCTGCCATACCTGCTAAAACCTTTCGAGAGCCTATGAATGGAGCGCGTCCATGACAAGTCAACATATTGTCTAGTAACAATACATCACCAGCTTGCCAAGGAAAAGTAATTGCTTCTTGCTGATAAATTTCCCGAATACTATCTAATACAGAAGTTTCAATAGGTGAACCATCACCATAATAAGTGTTACGTGGTAAATCTTCCTCTTTGAAACCAGCTAATAGACCTTCTCGAACAGTTGGATTCAAGCTAGAAACATGAAACAAATGAGCTTGATTAAACCAGACTATTTCGTTGGTTTGAGGATGAGTAGAAACAGCCTGACAAATTTGGCGAGTTTTCAGACTATTTTGATCGTACCATTCATATTCAATGCCATTATTGCGGCAATAATCTTCTACTTCGGTTTTGCTATTAGTCTGAAAAACATCTTGCCAGGGAAGGTCTAATTTATCTCTATAGTTTCGCACATACATGACCTTTTTTTGCTGAAATTTTTCTCTAATGCTAGGAGCAATGCGTTGAAAAACTTTACGACTATCGGCAATTGGTGTTTCTCCTCCTTCCTTTGCAGGTTGCACACAATGAAAGCAAATCTTCATTGGCCAGTTGCAAGAATATGACATTTCATTGTGTAGAGGAATAGATTCTTCAGCCGGATATTCAGTTGAAGTGTAGATTTTGCCACTGACATGATGACGTGGTGTTGAACGATAAGAATAGTCTAATAAATTTCCAGCGATCGCCTGAATGAATAACTCAAATTCTGCTGCTCCATTTATCTGAAAGTTGCGAAAAAGAATGCCGCCATTCTTGAGTAAATTTGTCTCGATAAACTGTTGATTATTTTTAGCCCAAGCAGCAAGATTTAACTCTTGTATAGTAGGCTGAACTATCAAAGGTAATAGCCTACCTTCTAGACACTCTGTTTTGATCAATTCCTCTGGAGAAATGCTAACTATTTGCCGCTTAAAAGTTCCTAATTTTTTGATAATAGGTTTGTCAATCTCTGGGTTTTTCATGGTTATTTATCTAATTTAAATGAAATTAAATGCCACTAATAGACTTGCGTTTAGTCATCTTGAGCTTTTGTCTAGTGGCATTTTCTAGCTCTTTTTCTCTGATCATCTGTTGTTGTCTATCAGTTTCAGTTAGTATTTCTACAAGATTGTTTAATTTAATATTGGGCTGCATGGTAATCTGTATCAGAAGACTTTCAAAATCTTTTGCCATGCGAGCGATGGTAGCCTTTTCAAATAAGTCCACTCTGTAACCAATTGAGCCAATAAGCCCCTCTTCACTTTCTGCTAACTCAAGCCTCAAATCATGCTTTGCCCTATCGCTATCAATATTTAATGAAGTGATATGTAAATTTGAAAGCTCTAAAGATGGCATTGCAATATTTTGGAGAACAAACCACACTTGGAACAGTGGATTGTAGCTCGGATTTCGCTCAGGCTGCAACTCTTCTATCAGTTTTTCAAATGGTAAGTCTTGGTGAGTATAAGCTTTTAACGTACGCTCCCGTACCCGACTTAGCAATTCTCGGAAACTAGGATTATCAGACAAATCAGTCCGCAAAACTAAGGTATTGACAAAAAATCCGATTAGCTCCTCAAGTTCTGCTCTAGTGCGATTCGCAATGGGTGAACCTACTATAATGTCTTCCTGCCCTGTCCAGCAATAGAGTAAAGTCTTGAAAGCTGCCAGCAGAGTCATAAACAAAGTTACCCCTTCACGGTTGCTGAGGTTTTTGATTTCCTCAGTTAGGGACTTTGGTAGAGTAAAAGATTGGGTTGCACCCCGGAAAGTTCTGACTGCTGGTCTCGGTCGATCTGTAGGTAATTGCAGCAAGGGAGGAGCGCCGTTTAGTTGCTGCTTCCAGTAGTTCAACTGAGTTTTGAGCGTTTCTCCCTGCAAGTACTGACGCTGCCAAATAGCAAAGTCAGCATATTGGATGGGGAGTTCAGTAAGTGGAGAGGGCTGATTGGCAGAAAAAGCTTTGTAGAGTTCCCCTAGCTCTCGGATGAGGATTGCTACAGACCAAGCATCAGAAATAATGTGGTGCATAGTGACTAGCAACACATGCTCTGTATCATCCAGTTGCAGCAACACACATCGTAGCAGGGGACTTTTGGCTAGTTCAAAAGGTCGATTAGCTTCCTGTTGAGCTAATTTCTCAACCTCAGCTTCTCGTTCCGTCTGAGAAAGCGATTCTCTGAAAGAGACACTTCGTGAACGCAAATCCACTAATGGTAGGGTCAAGCTTAAGGTTGGTTCAACTATCTGAAACGGTTGCCCATCCACTGTCACAAATCTAGTCCGCAAAACTTCATGACGCCTGATCAGCTCATTGAAACTATGTTCGAGTGCTGCGATGTTAAGTAAACCTGTTAGGCGCACTGCTGCGGGAATGTTGTACAACGAACTGTTTGGCTCCAATTGGTTGAGGAGCCAGAGGCGTTGTTGGGAGAAGGATAGAGGTAAGTCTTTATCCCGTGAAACCGACTCAAGAGGCACAACTGTTAATCCTGACCCAGTTCTTATTGCTGTCTCAATATGCTCTGCTAATCTGGCAATAGTCGGTGACTCGAACAAATAGCGCAGTGGTAGCTCTATCTGGAAAGCTTTGTACAAGCGGGACATGACTTGAGTCGCCAGCAATGAATGCCCACCTAAATCAAAAAAGTTGTCGTGGATGCCAACCCGCTCAAGAGAAAGAACTTGAGACCAGATCCCAGCTAATAAGTCCTCTACAGGCGTGCGAGGTGCGACAAAACCTTCGTTCAATTCGGGTCTAACTGTGTCGGGTGCAGGTAGGGAGCGACGATCGACTTTACCGTTAGGCGTTAAAGGCAGTGCCTCTAGCATGACAAAAGCTGTTGGTACCATATAATTAGGCATTCGCCCCTTCAGGTAGTTTCGTAGTTCACTACTTGTAAGGACTTGCTCAGACATTGGAACAATATAAGCTACCAAGTGCTTATCGCCTGGTTGTTCCTCCCGAACCAGAACCGCCGCTTCCCGTACACCAGAGTATTGAAGTAGGATCGCCTCAATTTCCCCCAACTCAATGCGGAAGCCCCGGACTTTTACCTGATTGTCAATTCGTCCCAAGTACTCGATGGTTCCATCTGGTTGGTATCGCCCGATATCTCCAGTTTTGTAAAGTCGTTTTCCTGGTTCTTGACTAAAAGGATGGGGTATAAATTTTTCAGCAGTCAGTTCTGGACGGTTGTAGTACCCCCGTGCCAAGCCAACGCCACCAATGTACAGTTCCCCTGGTATGCCCACAGAAACTAAGCGCTGCTGGTTATCCAGTATATACATTTGCATATTAGCAATTGGAGAACCAATAGGAACTTCTTGCCTCGTGCTTGTGCGATCGCACGTCCAAGCTGTAACATCAATCGCCGCCTCAGTTGGCCCATACAGATTGTGTAGTTCTGCTCCCAAATGTGCAAAAAAGCGTTGCTGTAAATTGAAAGACAATGCCTCACCACTACAAATCACACGCTTAAGACAATTACATGCTTCTAGTCCCTGTTCTTCTAGAAAAATAGCCAGCATCGAGGGAACAAAATGAATTGTGGTGATTTTTTGTTCAGCAATTAGCTTGACTAAATAAGCACTATCTCTATGAACTCCCGGTTGGGCAACCACAAGACAAGCACCTGTAAACAAGGGCCAAAAGAATTCCCAAACAGACACATCAAAGCTGAAGGGAGTTTTTTGGAGAATACGATCTGCTTGGGTTAATTGGTAAGTATCCTGCATCCACAGTAAGCGATTGCATACTCCTACATGAGTGTTCATCGCTCCTTTTGGTACACCTGTTGAACCAGATGTGTAAATAACGTAGGCTAAGTTATGGGCTGCAATGCCTGTGACTGGATTATCGCTGGGTTCTTGGGCAATGGTAGCCCACTCACTGTCTAGGCGAATCAGTTGAATTTCGTGCCTGGGCAGGGTTTGTTTAAATTTATCTTGCGTTAATAATATTTTTGTTTGGCAGTCTTCTAAAAAGAAGGCTAAACGCTGTTGTGGATAGTCTGGATCGATTGGTACATAGGCTCCACCAGCTTTGAGGATGCCTAAAAGACCGATTATCATTTCTAGCGATCGCTCTATGCAAATCCCCACTAGTACCTCTGGCCTCACTCCTAGCTTTTGCAAGTGGTGCGCTAACTGATTCGCTCGCTGATTGAGTTCTTGGTAGGTTAACTGTTGGTCTTCAAATACTAAAGCAATGGCATCTGGCGATCGCTCTACCTGATCCTCAAACAACTGATGAATGCACTTGTCTTGGGGATAATTTACCTGAGTATCATTACACTCTACCAGCAGTTGATGCCGTTCACCTTGTGTCAATAACTGCAAATCCTTGAGGCGCTTCTCAGGATTGGCAACCATCTCTTCTAGCAAAGTCCCGAAATGCCCCAACATCCGGGTAATAGTATCTGCATCAAAACGTTGGCAATCATACCAAATATTGATTGACAACTCTGTACCACCATTTACCAGCATAGTAAGGGGGTAATTTATTGATTCAACAAAGCGAACCTCACGAATACCCAGATTTTCACTTTGCTTTGGTAAAGAAGAGTCAATGGGATAGTTTTCAAATACTAAGATACTCTCGAATAAAGGTGTACCTCGTGGCACTTCACTCCATGCTTGGACTTCGACTAAGGGGCTATAGTCGTATTCTCGTGCCTCAATTTGTTGAGTTTGCAACTGCTTCAGCCAAGGTATAAGAAAATCTTCAGGATTTGCATTGACTCGTAGTGGCAGGGTGTTAATAAAAACACCTACCATTGATTCAACACCAGCTAGAGTTGGTGGACGACCAGAAGAAGTTACGCCAAATAAGATGTCTGCCTCTCCACTGTAACGACTCAAAAGTAGAGCAAAAGCTCCTTGGACAAGAGTATTCAAGGTTAGCTGATGCTGTTGAGCCAAAGACTTTAGGGCAGATGTTGTGGCTTCAGATAGCTGGATTTGCTGCTCACTCTGGTCTAGCTTGCTGTTAGAGTCCCTAAAATTCCGATCAACTTTTAAAGCAGTAGGTGAAGTAAAACCTTTAAGCATTAGCCGCCAGAAAGTTTCGGCTTGCAGCAAATCTTGTTGCTGTAGCCAAGCAACGTAGTCTCCGTAAGGTCTGCTGCGGATCGTAGGCAAATTGTTACCTTGATGCAGCGCTTCGTAAGCGTCAAAAACTTCCTTGAAAACAATTGCCGTTGACCACCCATCTAGAATTAGATGGTGTTTGCTCCAGATAAATTGGTGTTTGTCGTCAGCTAGCTGGATCAGAGTTAGACGCATTAGCGGCGGTTTGTCAAGGTCAAAGTCCTGCTCTCGATCTGCCTGTAGGAAATTCTCTAGCAATTGTTGTTGCTCATCTGGAGAAATTCCCCGCCAATCATGCTGTTCCCAAGGTAAGTTTATATGCCGATAAACGACCTGAAACGGTTGGTCACGACGTTCCCAATGAAAAGAAGTACGCAATACTGAGTGCTGCTCCATTACCAACTGCGAGGCTTTCTTTAATGCCGAGATATTGAGAGAGCCGCTAAGAGTACAGCTAATTTGAGCTACATATACTCCTGAATTGGGTGAATAGAGACTGTGGAAAAGTATGCCTTGCTGCGTGGGCGAAAGGGGATAAATATTTTCTATATTCTTTTTATTTTCCATATTTTTAATAATGATTCACTATAGTTCTGCAAGCAGTTCATCAAACTCTTCTTGGCTCAACTGCATTTGGGGAAAATCAGAAGGCGTGTATCCTCCAGCCTCTGGAGACTGACAGTGGGTGATGAGTTCGCGCAATGCTTTGACAAAATTCTCAGCTAAAGTCTCAATCGTGGTTCGGCGATGGATATTTTCGCTATAACTCCAATTCAATTGCAGCTGACCGGAAGTAATTAAGCTGTTAACTACCAACAAGCGATCGCGGCTACCTTGCAAACTGCGTTCTGGCCCACTAGATTCGTCAACTGGTTCAAATAATGATGATGACATCACCTGGTCAAATTGACCCAAGTAGTTGAATTTCACTTGCGGTTGCGGCAGTTTTGCCAGTTCGTCGGTAATATTACGGTCTTCGTTGAGGTAACGCAGCAAGCCATAGCCAATACCCCGATGCGGTATACTACGCAGTTGCTCTTTGATTAGTTTTAATGCTGTTCCAGGTTCGGCATTTTCCCCTAAATCCAACAGTATTGGGAAGTGAGTTGTAAACCAGCCAACTGTACGTGATAAGTTAACATTATCGAAGATTTCCTCGCGTCCGTGACCTTCCATCTCCACTAACAGCGAATTTTCTCCTGTTAACTCAGCAAAAGCTTGCACTAGCGCTGTCAGCAAAACTTCGTTGATTTGTGTACGATACGCAGCTGGAACTTCCTGAAGTAGCGCTTGAGTTTCTTCTTGACTTAAGGATACTGAGACTATTTTTTCGGAAGCAGCTGTGTTATCACCTTCTAAATAGTCCACTGGCAAGGAGGAAAATGATTTCTGAGTTTGAGTACGCCAATAATCCCACTCTTGCTGTACTGCTGTTGTGTTTGCGTAGTCTGTTAGTAACTCTGCCCATCGTTTGAAAGAGGTCGTTTTCGGTGGCAATTGCATTGCCTCTCCCCTCTCCAGTTGTTCATAAACTGTTTGGAAATCTTCCAGCAAAATCCGCCAAGAGACACCATCAACAGCTAAGTGGTGGATGAGAATTAACAAGCGACTGGGTTTAGATCCACCCAAATTAAATAAAGCTACCCGGACTAGTGGGCCGGAGGATAGGTCAAGACTGGTTTGTAACTCTGCTGCGGCTGTTTCTAAAGCTTGTTGTTGCTCTGTTTCTGGGAGTGCTGAAAAATCTATTTGTGTAAATGGCACCAGATTCTCAAAATCAGCGTTGATTTGTTGCCAACTAGATTCTGTTTGTACAAAATGCAGGCGCAGTGCGTCATGGTATATCAATAACTGCTGGACTGTCTTTTGTAACAACACAGGATCAAGCGATCGCCTAACTTGCAGTAAAACTGACTGGTTCCAGTGGTGTGGTTCAGGCTGATTTTGTTCAAAAAACCAGTGCTGAATTGGTGTCAGAGGCAGGGAACCAGTTACTATATCTTGTTCCGCCACCATCACCAAACTAGTGCCAGCCGCTGCTGCTAAGTCAACAATTGTTTGGTGTTCAAATAGTTGCTTAGGTGTCAGTTTGAGACCTGCTTGATTAGCTCTGGCGACAATTTGAATACTGATAATCGAGTCACCGCCTAACTCGAAGAAGTTGTCATAAATGCCAACCTGCTCAACCCTGAGAACTTGTGCCCAAATTTCAGCCAATATTTTCTCGTTAGGTGTGCGTGGTGCTACATAGGCTGCTTTCAACTCCGGTCTAGATGTATCAGGTGCGGGTAGTAGCTGGCGATTCACCTTACCGTTGGCTGTTAAAGGCAGAGCCTTTAGCTGGACAAAAACAGCAGGGAGCATATATTCGGGTAGCAACTCCAGCAAGAATTGCCGCAGTTCACTAGTTGTCGGAGACAATTTAGCTTTAGGCACGACATAAGCTACTAACCGCTTGTTGCCTGGTTGATCCTCCCGTAAAATCACCACAGTTTCACTGACAGCATGGTGTTTCAACAATAAAGCTTCAATTTCTCCAAGTTCGATGCGGAAGCCGTGCAGCTTAACTTGGTCGTCAATACGTCCAATAAATTCAATATTGCCGTCGCTGCGATAGCGAGCTAAATCTCCAGTTTTGTAAAGGCGTTTTCCAGGAATAAAAGCATTGTCAATAAACTTCTGATCTGTTTGTTCTGGCTGATTGAGATAACCCCGTGCTAAACCAGCACCACCAATGTGCAGTTCGCCTGTTACACCAATAGGGACTGGTTGTCCCAGTGAGTCAAGTAAATAGATTTGGGTGTTCGCCAGAGGACGACCAATAGGAACGGTTTGAGATTCCTGATTAGTTGGTATGCTCTCGACACGATAAGTTAGCACGCCTACCGTGGCTTCGGTTGGGCCGTAGTGGTTAAAAATTTGACAATCTGGTGCTAATTGCTGAATCTGCTCAATCAAATTCCAACTTGTGGCCTCACCTCCTAGCACGAGTCGCTGACGGGGGAGAACTTGTTTGCTGTTCTTGGCACTCAGCAATGCTTTTAGGTGAGATGGCACAATCTTGAGGCAGTCTATAGGATGCCGGAAAAAGTAATCTGCTAAGGCTTCAGGATCGGCGGCGCGATCGCTTGATACAATATGCAGACATCCACCACTACACAAGGAAGGGAAGATAACGGTGTTGCTCAAGTCGGCGGCAAAGGTGGAAACAGTCGCAAAATTCGCACCGACGGGAAAATTCAATTTTTCTTGGATGCTGTAGAGGTAGTTGAGTAGTTGCTGATGCTCAACTAACACGCCTTTGGGTATGCCTGTGGAACCAGAGGTGTAAATTACATAAACTAAGTTCTCAGGTCTAACTTTACTAGTTGGATTGTGGCTAGCTTCTTGAGCGATGGCTTCCCAGTCAGTATCTAAGCAGACTACCCGTGTTGTCTGTGCAAAAACACGATTTACCAAATGCTGCTGAGTTAAGAGGATTGGTACTTGAGCATCCTGCAAACGCAAAGCGATGCCAGAAGTTGGTAAGGTCGGGTCTATTGGTAGATACGCTCCGCCTGCTTTGAGAATACCAAGCAGTGCAACGATCATTTCGAGCGATGCCTTCGGCAACGTCTTCGACGAACGCTCTACACAAATACCTACTAATACATCTGGCCCGACTCCCAATTGTTGGAGATAATGAGCTATTTTGTTAGCACGACTATTAAGTTCGCTGTAGGTTAGTTGCTCCTCCTCAAACACAACAGCAATTTTATCTGGTGTCTTGATGACTTGTTCTTCAAATAGTTGGTGAATGCACTTATCTTGGGGATAATCTATAGTTGTTTTGTTACATTCAATTAATAGATGATTTCGTTGGTTTTCGCTGAGAATATTTAATTTCAGTATAGCCGAATCTGGATTATTAATAACGCTTACTAATAATGTCTGGAATTGTTCTGCCAGAAGTTTAATATTATCTTCGGTAAAGTAATTTACATCGTAGTGGAATTTTGTTATTAGTACATCCTGGCAATGATTACAGGAAAGTTTCAATTTAAATTTATCTAGACAGATATATTGCTGAACAAGTGAGAACCATACATCACCAGCTAAAATCTTTCCTGGCCACTGTTCATATTCAAATTCTATAGGAAAATAAAATGTCTCTGGATGCTTGACTATTTCTTCTACTGTAAAATACTCTTGCCATTCATAGGCATCATTGACAGTTTGATTAACTTGCTGAAGTATTTCTGAAAATTTGGAATCAGTTTCAAAATGACAATTTAATGGTAAGTATTTAGTAAATAATCCTAGCGATCGCTCTAACTCTTCATATTGACGACCATCAAAGGCAGTACCAATTATAATATTCTGTTGTCCAGTGATACGCGACAACAGAATATGCCAGCAAGTTAACAAAACTATAGAAATTGAAGTTTCATGTTTTCGTGCGATCGCTTCAATTTCAGTAACTATTTTAGGCTCTAACTTCGATTCAAAGAAGTTAAACTCAAATTTAGCATAATCATTACTTTGTTGGATTTCAAAAGGCAATTTTAGAGTAGTTAGAGCAGACAAATCTTGCTTAATCCAGTATTCTTTACCAACTGCACCATCTTCATCATTGAGTAATTGATTCTGCCATTCTGAAAATTGAATATATTGTATACCTTCTTCGACTGAGAATAATTCTTCTCCTTGAAAACAAGCAGTATAAGATTGGCAAATTTCCTCAACCAGAATTTGAAGTGATTTGCCATCGGCGCAAATTGCTGGCAGGCTAATCAGTAAAATATGCTTTTGGGCTGACAGTTTCAATAAACATAGACGCAACAGAGGACTTTTATCAAAGTCGATACTTTGGTGTCTTTCTTTCTGAATAATTTTTTCTGTTTGTGCTTCCTGTTCTTGAAAGTCAAAATTACTCAAATCGATATTGTGCCAACATATTTCACTACTCTCTGATATAACTTGAAGAGGAGTTTTTATTCCTGGTTTACGAGGAAAAATGGTTCGCAGAATCTCATTTTGGCTAATAACATTTTTTAAGCCTAACTCAAGAAATTCTGTTTTGAGATTCCCCTCAATGAGGATAGCAGCTTGACTTTGATAAGCAAAGCTACCTTGTTGCAATGACCAAAGATGCTTTTGTTGAGGAGAAAGTTGAAATCCTTCGATTATTTGCTTTTGCATTGATTTTTCGAGTTTTTGTGTCTTATTTCTTCTACCAGCCAAGACAGCAAAGGAATATAAATATGATGTAGTAGTGCTAGTTGACTTGTGAAAAATGCTTTTTTAACGAACCGCAAAGGACGCGAAGGAAGGAGAGAGAATTTATAAACTTAGGTTCGTTATAGAAAGATTTTACTATGAATTTATCTTCTATTCATTAAAGTTTTGCTAATTTTTCAAAATTTATCATTTCTCCCATTGCGACTACAATTTTTCGTGAACCAACAAAGGGATTTCTTCCGTGAGCAGCCAACATATTATCCAACATTATTATGTCCCCTTTTTGCCAAGTAAAACTAACTTGTGACTGTTGATAAATCTCGCTAATTTCTTGAATTACTGATTGTTCAATAGGAGAACCATCGCCATAATAGACATGACGTGGTAGCCTTTGTTCTCCAAACAATGACAAGAGGGAATTCTGAATTTCAGAGTCTAGGTATGATATATGGTGCAACTGCAATTGATTGAAAAATACTAGTTCATCAGTGCGAGGATGTTTGGCGATCGCTTGTCGATAAGAGCGAGTTCTTAAACTATTATCTGACCATTCAAAATCCATGCCTGCTTGGCGACAATAATCTTCAACTACTGCTTTTTCTGTAGTTCTAAAAAACTCTTGCCAACTCACATCTAAACCTTCTGTGAAGTTGCGGACATACATCAGTTTTTTATCAGCAAATCGCTCTCTCAGTTTGGGGTTGAGGAGTTGATAAATCTTCCGACAATCGACAATCGGTGTTTCTCCACCAATCTGGGCTGGTTGCACACAGAAAAACCAAATTTTCATTGGCCATTGCTGTAAGTGCGAACTTTCATTATGAAACAGGATTGCTTTGTCGTTGGGATAAGGGGTAGAACCATAAACTTTACCGCCTACTCCCTCACGTGGTAAATCGCCATACTCACCGAATAAATTTGGGCAAATAGCACCAGCAACATTTTCAAACTCAGAAACTGAATTGATATTGAAGTTGCGGAAGAGAATTGCACCATGCTTTAATAGCTGAGTTTCGATGAAGTCGCGGTGACTTTTTGCCCAGTCTGCAAGTTCAATATCTGCTACATCAGGTTGTATTACCAAAGGCAAGGTGTTTTCCGAATGGAGAAAATCTGTTTTAATTAATTCTCCTGATGGCAAACTTACAGCTTTAGGTTTAACCGTTTTGAATTTGCTTAACTTAGCCGCTTGGCGTTGTTTTTGTTCTAAGCTTTGATGTTTCTTTTCAGGTTCAGTCAGCATTTCTAAACTATTAATTCTAGTATCGGGCTGCGCCACAATGTTCTTGAGCAGTGTTTCAAAGTGACCTGACATGCGGGTGATGGAATCAGCATCAAAAAGATCAGTGCTATATTTCCAAGTGCCAATAAGTCCTTGTTCGGTTTCTGTAACAAATAAAGCTAAGTCAAACCTTGCCATACCAGTGTTAATTTCCATCAGTGTCAAGGTAAGTTCTGAAAGCTCTACGGTTGGGTTTGGGGTATTTTGAAGGACGAATAATATTTGAAATAGTGGTGTATGACCTAACTTGCGTTCTGGCTGTAAGGCATCTACCAGTTTGGCGAAAGGTAAATCTTGGTGAGCATAGGCTCCTAATGCCACTTCTCGCACCCGCCGCAGTAACTCCCGAAAACTAGGGTTGCCAGAGAGGTCAGTCCGCAAGACTAGTAGGTTGACAAAGAACCCGATTAGTTGTTCGGTATTGCTACGGTTACGGTTAGCAACATCTGTACCAACAACGATGTCTTCTTGATGGGTGTAACGCGATAAAAGCGTTTGCAAGGTTGCCAGTAGGGTCATGAAAAGAGTGACTCCCTCCTGGCGCGAGAGCGTTTTGATTTCCTCGGTTAACGCTTTGGGGATGACAAAGTTAGTACTTCCTAAACCGAAAGTCTGGACTGTCGGTCGTGGTCGAGCCATCGGTAACTTGAGCATAGTGGGAGCGCCACTTAAATGCCGTTGCCAGTATGAAAGTTGCGCTTCCAAAACTTCTCCCACCAGCCATTGCTGCTGCCAATAAGCAAAGTCTGCATATTGGATGGGGAGTTCGGGTAGTGGTGACGGTCGACCACGGTTGAAAGCTTCGTAAAGCGTCGTTGCTTCCTGGACGAGTAACCCTAACGACCAAGCGTCAGAAACTATATGGTGGATTGTAAATAAAAGTACATGCTCATTTTTATCCAATTCCAGTAGCATGACTCGCAGTAGTGGCCCCTCTGCCAAATTGAAAGGTCGCTGTAACTCTTCTGTAGCAAAACGTTCTATCTCTATCTGCTGCTTATTTGGAGGGAGCGATTCTCTGAAAGAGACACTTCGTGAACGCAAGTCTACTATCGGTAAGCTTAATCTTAAGACAGGCGTAATTACTTGGACTGGTTGTCCATCTACTGTTGTAAAAGTAGTACGTAAAGCTTCATGACGCTGCACAATTTCATTGAGGCTCTGCGCTAAAGCGGCAATGTTAAGCGTACCTGTAAGGCGCACAGCGATAGTGTCATTGTATAACGAGCTACCAGGTTCTAGCTGGTCGATAAACCACAGACGTTGTTGAGCGAACGACAGAGGTAAATTTGTCTCGCGTGAGCAAGGCTGAATAGGTAGTTCCTTGAGTCCCTGCCCAGCTTTCATCAGTTTTTCAATCCTTTGGGCAAGTTCTGCTATTGTTGGTGACTCAAACAAATAGCGTAGTGGTAGCTCTACCTGAAAGGCATCGCGGAGGCGAGAAATAACTTGCGTTGCCAATAGGGAGTGTCCTCCCAACTCGAAGAAATTGTCATTGCTGCCAACTTGTTCTAAACCAAGTACCTGAGTCCAAATTCCTGCTATTACCTCCTCAATGGGAGTGCGAGGAGCTACAAACGCTTTGTCTAATTCGGGTCTGGCTGTATCGGGTGCTGGTAGTGCCCTGTGGTCTAGCTTGCCGTTAGGAGTTAGAGGTAGTCTAAGAAGCGGCACAAACACAGCAGGAATCATGTATTCGGGCAACTTTTCACTCAGGAAGCGGCGCAGTTCACTAGTAGAGGGTGCTGGCTGTTCCTTGGCAACTACGTAGGCGACTAAACACTGCTCACCACGTATATCCTGCTGATTTGTCACTACAGTTTCTCGCAATGCTGGGTGTTGGCTTAATAAAGCCTCAATCTCTCCGAGTTCTATCCGGAAGCCACGGATTTTTACCTGATTGTCAATTCGTCCCAAGTACTCAATGGTTCCATCTGGTCGGTATCGCCCGATATCTCCAGTTTTGTACAGTCGTTTTCCTGGTTCTTGACTAAAGGGATGAGAGATAAACCGTTGTTGTGTCAATTCGGAACGATTCAGATAACCACGCGCTACTCCAGCACCACCAACGTACAT
Organism: Nostoc foliaceum FACHB-393; assembly: GCF_014698505.1. Lineage (GTDB taxonomy): Bacteria > Cyanobacteriota > Cyanobacteriia > Cyanobacteriales > Nostocaceae > Nostoc > Nostoc foliaceum_A. Next base: position 306,489 of record NZ_JACJTD010000002.1, read on the forward strand.
CTCGCCTGGAACACCAATTGGTACTGGCTTTTTATATTCATCCAGCACATACACCTGTAAGTCGGGTATTGGACGACCAATTACACTTGCCGTGCCATGCAAATCGGTTTTGCTTAGTGGACGATAGGTAACGTGTACAGTGGTTTCTGTAATTCCGTACATATTAACTAATTGGGGCGACTGGTCGCCGTGGCTTTCAAACCAAGGTTGTAAACTCTTGGGTTCTAAGGCTTCTCCACCGAAAATTACTAAGCGTAATTTTAACTCACCAATAGTTGCTATTGACTGTTCGGCTTGAATTAACTGGCGGAAGGCTGAAGGTGTTTGATTGAGAATTGTGACTTGCTCTTGACACAATAACTTATAGAAGGACTCGGGCGATCGCGTCACTAAATAAGGCACTACTACCAGTCGTCCACCATAAAACAATGCACCCCAAATTTCCCACACAGAAAAGTCGAATGCATAAGAGTGGAACAGTGTCCACACATCTTCAGCGTTGAAGTTATACCAAGAGTTTGTCGCTGCAAACAAACGAACTACATTAGAGTGATTGACTAAAACGCCTTTGGGCTTACCTGTGGAACCAGATGTGTAAATAACGTAGGCTAAATTATGAGATGCAATGCCTGTGACTGTGTTATCGCTGGGTTCTTGGGCAATAGTAGTCCACTCATTGTCTAGGCAAATCAGTTGAATTTCATGGCTGCACAGGGTTTGTTTAAATTTATCTTGAGTTAATAATATTCTTGTTTGGCAGTCTTGTAAAAAGAAGGTTAAGCGCTCTTGTGGATAGGCTGGATCGATTGGTACATAGGCTCCACCAGCTTTGAGGATGCCTAATAAACCGATTACCATTAAGAGCGATCGCTCTATGCAAATCCCCACTAGTATCTCTGGTCCTACACCTAGCTTTTGCAAGTGGTGCGCTAACTGATTCGCTCGCTGATTCAGTTCTCGGTAGGTCAAATGTTGGTCTTCAAATACTACAGCAATGGCATCTGGCGATCGCTCTACCTGCTCCTCAAACAACTGATGGATACACTTATCCTGTGGATAGTCAACCTGAGTGTCGTTCCACTCTACTAGTAACTGCTGTTGCTCAAATGCTGTCAGCAGGGGTAATTGCGAAATCTGCTGTTGTGGGTTAGCAACAATTCCTGCCAGCAAAGTCTGCAAATGCTCTGCCATCCTCTGTATAGTACTTGCGTCAAACAAATCGGTGTTGTACTCCAGAGTCCCAATCATTCCCGCAGTTGTCTCTTCCATGTACAAGGTCAAATCAAACTTTGCCGTGTCGCTGTTGTCCTCCAAGAAACTCAAAGTCAAACCCGGCAACTCCAACGCAGACATCGGTGCATTCTGAAGCACAAACATCACTTGGAATAAAGGCGAATGGCTCAAGTTGCGTTGTGGCTGTAGTGTTTCTACTAGCAGTTCAAATGGCAAATCCTGGTGGGCATATGCTCCTAATGCCACTTCGCGCACTCGCCGCAGTATTTCCTCAAAGGTGGGGTTTCCAGAAATATCTGTTCGCAGTACCAAAGTATTGACAAAAAACCCAATTAACCCTTCTATTTCGGTTCGGTTGCGATTAGCGATCGGTGTACCTACGACAATATCCGTACTTCCGGTATAGCGGTAGAGCAGTGTTTTGAAGACTGCTAACAAAGTCATAAATAGAGTACTTTGTTGCTGCTGACTCAGATTTTTGAGTGCAATAGATAGCTCCTGAGATAGTTTGAGAGCATGGGTAGCACCCCGGAATGTCTGAACCGCAGGACGCGGGCGATCGCACGGTAACTCTAGTACTGTGGGTGCGCCGCTAAGGTGTTTCCGCCAATAAGCGAGTTGAGATTCTAGTACATCACCTTGCAACCACTGCCGTTGCCAAGCTGCGAAGTCTGCATACTGTATTGGTAGTTCCGGTAAGGATAAAGGTTGCCCGCTACAGAAGCCTTGATATAGCGTAGCTAATTCACTTACAAGTACACCTATTGACCACCCATCAGAAACAATATGGTGCATCGTGAGTAGCAATATGTGTTCTGTCTCACTCAGCACGAGTAAAGTACCTCGTATTAACGATTCAGTAGCGAGGTCAAAGGGTTGCTGGGCTTGCTTTGTTGCTAATTCCTGCCAAGAAATCTGTTGCTCACTCGTTGGTAGATGTCGCCAGTCAACAACTGACAGTCTCCAAGTACTTTCTGGCTGAATAATTGCAACTGGTTGCCCATCAACTGTGATGAAGTTGGTGCGTAGGGTTTCGTGGCGACGAATAACTTCTTTAAGACTTTCTTCTAAAGCGGTTGGGTTAAGTTTACCTTGGAAACGGACAACAGCAGGGATGTTGTAAAAGTTGCTGTTTGGCTCTAACTGATCTAGAAACCACAAGCGTTTTTGAGCAAATGACAGTGGTAACCCTGCATCCCTTGCTGTTGGTAATAGCGGTGGTGCTAATAGTTCTGACTTTTCTTGCTGCCTTTGCTGAATGTACTGGGCAAAATCGGCGACTGTAGCAGCTTCAAATAAGCTACGTAATGGAACTTCTAACCCGAAGGTGGTTCGCACCCGTGAGACGAGTTGAGTTGCTAGCAGGGAGTGTCCACCTAGTTCAAAGAAATTATCGTGAATTCCCACTTCCTCAACTCGCAAGACATCAGCCCAGATCAGCGCTAGTATTTCTTCGATAGGAGTTCGCGGCGCAACAAAGCCGATTTCCAGTTCTCGATATGATTCAGGTACTGGTAAAGCACGGCGGTCTACTTTGCCATTGAGAGTTAGTGGTAAGGTTTCTAGCATCACGAAAGCTGAAGGAACCATGTACTCAGGCAGTTGTCTTTTGAGGAACTGCCGCAACTCACTGATTGTCAGTGTCTGTTTGTGGCTGGGGACAAAGTAGGCAACCAAGCTTTGAGTATTGGGAGTGTCTTGTCTCGCTATCACTAAAGCTTCTTGCACATTGGCGTGTTGGCTTAGTACTGACTCTATTTCTCCGAGTTCTATCCGGAAGCCGCGGATTTTTACCTGATTGTCAATTCGTCCCAAGTACTCAATGGTTCCATCTGGTCGGTATCGCCCGATATCTCCAGTTTTGTACAGTCGTTTTCCTGGTTCTTGACTAAAGGGATGGGGTATAAATTTTTCAGCAGTCAGTTCTGGACGGTTGTAGTACCCCCGCGCCAAGCCAATACCACCAATATACAGTTCGCCTGGTATGCCTACAGGAACTAAGCACTGCTGGTTATCCAGTACATACATCTGCATATTAGCAATTGGAGAACCAATAAGAACTTCTTGCCTCGTGCTTGCGCGATCGCACGTCCAAGCTGTAACATCAATCGCCGCCTCAGTTGGCCCATACAGATTGTGCAATTCTGCTCCCAAATGTGCAAAAAAGCGTTGCTGTAGATTGAAAGACAATGCTTCACCACTGCAAATCACACGCTTAAGACAATTACAGGTTTCTAGCCTCTGTTCTTCTAAGAAAATAGCCAGCATAGAGGGAACAAAATGAATTGTGGTGATTTTTTGTTCCGCAATTAGCTTGACTAAATAAGCACTATCTCTATGAACTCCCGGTTGGGCAACCACAAGACAAGCACCTGTAAACAAGGGCCAAAAGAATTCCCAAACAGAGACATCAAAGCTTAAGGGAGTTTTTTGGAGAATACGGTCTGCTTGGGTTAATTGGTAAGTATCCTGCATCCAAAGTAGGCGATTGCATACTCCTACATGAGTGTTCATCGCTCCTTTTGGTACACCTGTTGAACCAGATGTGTAAATGACGTAGGCTAAATTATGAGATGCAATGCCTGTGACTGGATTATCGCTGCGTTCTTGGGCAATGGTAGCCCACTCACTGTCTAGGCAAATCAGTTGAATTTCATGACTGGACAGGGCTTGTTTGAATTTATTTTGAGTTAATAATATTCTTGTTTGGCAGTCTTGTAAAAAGAAGGTTAAGCGCTGTTGTGGATGGTCGGGATCGATTGGTACATAGGCTCCACCAGCTTTGAGGATGCCTAAAAGACCAATTACCATTAAGAGCGATCGCTCTATGCAAATCCCCACTAGTACCTCTGGCCCCACTCCCAGCTTTTGCAGGTGCTGCGCTAGCTGATTGGCTCGCTGATTCAGTTCTCGGTAGGTCAACTGTTGCTCTTCAAATACTACAGCAATGGCATCTGGCGATCGCTCTACCTGATCCTCAAACAAATTATGGATACACTTATCCTGGGGATAGTCTCTTTGAGTGTCGTTCCATTTATGCAGTAATTGGTAACGTTCAATTTCTGTAAGTAGCGGCAATTGGGAAACTGGCACTTTCGGATTTGCAACAATCCCTGCGAGTAAGGTCTGGAAATGCCCTGTCATTCGCTCGATGGTGGTAGCATCAAATATGTCAGTGTTGTATTCCCACGACCCCACAAATCCATTAGGGGTGTTCTCCATTGTCAAGGTAAGATCAAACTTTGCTGTCAAGCTTTCTACTGCCAATGGACTCAGAGTTAAGCCGGGAAGCTCCATCTTGGGCATGGGAGCATTCTGGAGTACAAACATTACCTGAAATACAGGTGTATGGCTTAAGTTTCGTTGCGGGTGCAATGCCTCTACCAGCATCTCAAACGGTAGGTCTTGATGAGCATAGGCATCCATTGCTGTTTTCTGGACTCGACCCAGTAATTCTCGAAAACTGGGATTGCCTGAGATATCAGCGCGGAAGACTAAAGTGTTAACAAAGAAGCCAATTAATCCTGCAAGTTCACTGCGATTGCGGTTAGCAATGGGTGATCCAACCAAGATGTCTTCTGTACCTGTGTAGCGGTAAAGTAATGTGTCAAAGGCTGCCAACAGGGTCATGAACAAGGTAACTCCAGCTTCCTGACTCAGTAAGTTGAGTGCTGCAATTAGCTCTACAGAGAGTACGAAGGATTGAGATGCCCCTTGGAAAGTTTGTACTGCTGGTCTGGGTCGATCAGTAGGCAGTGATAATAAAGCTGGCGCATTTGCGAGTTGCTGCTGCCAGTAAGTGAGTTGGGCTTCTAGTACATCACCTTGCAACCATTGCCGTTGCCAAGCTGCGAAGTCTGCGTACTGTATTGGTAGTTCGGCTAGAGGTGAGAGTTGTCCAATACAAAAGGCTTCATAGAGTGTGGCTAACTCACTCACAACTACACCTATTGACCACCCATCAGAAATAATGTGGTGCATGATGAGTAGCAAGATGTGTTCTGTCTCACTCAGCACTAGTAAAGTCGCCCGTACTAACGGTTCAGTCGCTAGGTCAAAGGGTTGCTGGGCTTGTTGTGTTGCTAATTCCTGCCAATGCTGATGTTGCTCAGTTGTTGGCAGATCTTCGCAGTCAAAAACTGACAATTGCCAAACACTTTCTGGCTGAATGATTGCAACTGGTTGCCCATCAACTTTGATGAAGTTGGTGCGTAAAATTTCGTGGCGGCGAATAACTTCTTTAAGACTTTGTTCTAAGGCTAGTATGTTTAGTTGACCTTGCAGGCGCACAGCAACCGGAATGTTGTACAAGGCACTGTTTGGCTCTAACTGGTCTAGGAACCACAACCGTTGTTGAGCAAAGGATAGAGGTAGCTTTCCTTCTCGTGGTACGGACTGTATCACCTCAAAAGTAGAACTAGAAGCAAGATGAGCTTTTTGAAGAAACGGGAGTATTTCTGCTTTACGCTCTTGTATTTGAGTACGCAAAGTTAATGTCAAGGTTCCTTCGGGTGCGTTACAGCGCAGGCGATCGCCATCAGCCCAAAGCTTAATGTCCAAGTTGCCAAGGTAAGACAAAAACTCCTCGATAGTTTTCATAACTCTATCTCCTCTCGGTTGTTCATTATTGCAGCAGGGCGATCGCCTATCTGTTCGACTATCGAACGAATTCTCTCAATTTGCTCAACTAGTCCGGCTACGGTAGGCTCTTTAAACAGGTCATGCAACGGCAGATTGACTTGAAATGCTTCGCGCACTCGTAAGATAACTTGAGTTCCTAGCAGAGAATGTCCTCCTAATTCTAGGAAATTGTCGTAAATCCCTACTTGCTCAATCCCCAATAGTTCTTCCCAGATGTTAACGAGTGCTTGCTCAGTCTCATTTCTCGGAGCAACATAAGCATTGGGTAAATTTGGTCTGGCATGAAGTGAGAATGAATTATTTATTTGAGAAGTAGCTTTTTGTGGTGAAGATTCCAACTTAATCCATTGGTCAATCCTGACTTGTAGATTTCCAGTTGAGATAATTACCTGGTTGACTTCACCCCAAGATAAAATCTTTTCAAATGCTTCCACACCCTCTTTTGGTGTCATTGCCAATTTAGTCAAATTTCCACCAAAGGATATATTTGGTTGATGTTCTTCTTCTAATAGCCAACCATCCCAATTTATGCAGAGCCAAGAGAACGAATTTTTCTGGTTATGCTGATAAACAAAAGCATCCATGAAAACATTGGCTGCCGAATAAGCAATAAATTCTAGTCCTCCTAAAATTGTGGATAGGGAAGACATTAATACGCAAAAGTCAAGCTTTCTGTTCTGCAAAATCTTTTCCAAAACCAAGGTTCCGTATACTTTTGGTTGAAATTGCAGTTCACACTCCGTTTTACCAATCTGTGCAATGGATTTAAATGAATCTCCTGCGACGATCCCAGCAGCATGAATCACACCATTGAGTTGACCAAACCGCTTCTCACCTTGCGCGATCGCTGCCTGCATTTGTTGTTCATTGGCGACATCAGCAGCGATCGCTATCACCTCAGATCCTAGTTTTTCTAATTCCTGCAATTTTTGGATTTTGCGGCTTGTGCCATCGTTTTCATCATGAGTAACTAACCATTTTTCCCATTCATCTGGTGCGGGAAGTGCTGAACGCCCTATTAGTATTAATTTGGCGCGAACAGTCTTAGCCAAATGTTCAGCCAGCACTAGTCCAATGTCTCCGAGTCCACCTGTAATTAAATAAACTCCTCCTTCTCTAAATTTAGTAGTTGTTCTATTAAAGTTATCCAATCGAAGTGGTTCAAAAGTTTGCACCCAGCGATGATCGCCACGATAAGCTATTACTAATTCAGAAGTTTTTTTGGTAATTTCTAATAATAAATATTCTGTAAGTTTCTGCTTATTCTCTTTAAAAAGTTTGGGAATAACAATATCAATATTACGACAACGTATATTTCGATATTCCTGAGGGATGACGTTTATGAAACCAAGCACAGTTGCCTTTTGAGGACATAGCAATTCTTCTCCAGTTACTACTTGAATATTGTTGGATATAACAACAATTTCTACCTGATTATTAAATTTGTATTTTTCCAGGGCTTGGGTTAAAAATAACAGGCTATAAAAACCTAAATCTTGAGCTTGATTAACACTTGATGCTTGATAAATATCTGGTGTTACATTCCATAAATGAATAATATTTGTAGGAATATTCTCTGTTGCATCAAGTTTTTCCATTAAGGCATTATAATCCTGATTTTTATGAGGATTAATAGTAAATATACGTTGAAAATATTTATCTGTAAGAGATTCACTCACCTCAGAAAACTCTAACCCGACCTTGACAATAATCACGTTCTGATTTTCTTGTTCCAGTCTTTTTACCAGTTGGTAACCTAACCCGCACTCATCAATAAAAACAAGCCAAGTAGAGCGAATCTGCATTTCCCCTGGTTTGAAGGTCAAGGCTATAGAGCGTTTCCAAGATGGGATATAAAACCAGTCTGCAACGTCTGGCTTTTTGGAAGTTGCAAGTAATACTGGTAAATCAGTCTTGGGAAGGTCTGGCTGTTTTTGAGCATCAATCCAATAACGCTGATGCTCAAATGGATAAGTTGGCAAGGGGATGCGGTGACGGCGTTCTTGTGAGTAAAATTGCGACCAATTCACCTGCACACCAACCAGCCAAAGTCTGCCGAGAGAAGTGAGCAAAAACGCTATATCTGACTCTTGTTCGCGGGGGTGACGAATTGAAGAAACCACAACCTGTTGAGTATGTCCAACAAGCTGCTGTTTAGCAAAAGTACTCAAAGTTTTTCCAGGGCCAATTTCTAGGAAAATGCGTTCTGGTTCTTGGAGTAACTCAGCCATACCTGTGGCAAAACGAACTGTTTGGCGTAAATGCTTCACCCAATAACTCGGATCTGTCGCATCTGTTGCGGTAATCCAAGTACCAGTTACGTTGGATACAAAGGGAATTTCTGGGGGATTCAGATTGAGTTTTGCAACATCCTGCATGAATGGAGCGAGGATAGGCTCCATCATTTGGGAATGAAAGGCATGAGATGTATGCAAGGGGCGATATTCCACAACTTTTTCAGTGAGTTGATTTTGTAGTAAAGCGATCGCCTCGCTATCACCTGAAACCACACACATGGCAGGCCCATTGATGGCTGCTAAAGAAAGTTTCTCACCAAGTAGGGGTTTAATCTCCGACTCTGATAAAGGTACAGCTACCATTTCCCCAGCAGGAAGTTGCTGCATCAGTCTTCCTCGCGTAGCTACTAGTCCTAAAGCATCTTCTAGAGAAAAAACTCCGGCTAGAGTTGCAGCTACATATTCCCCAATGCTATGACCAATCATCGCTTGCGGATGTACTCCCCATGCCATCCACAACTTAGCTAAGGCATACTCAATTACAAATAGTGCAGGTTGAGCCAAAGAAGTCTGCATTAGCTCTTGGGTAGTGTCTTTCTCGTGGGGATAAAGTACACTACGCAAATCCAACCCAAGATGCGGTTTTAGCACTTGGCAGCAGTAATCAACTTGCTCGCTGAAGATCGGTTCACTCTGGTAGAGTTCCAGCGCCATATTTACGTACTGCGCTCCCTGTCCAGAAAACATAAACACAACAGGGCGATTACTGGGTGTCTGGTAGCTGGTAAGAACTCTTGGAGAATCCGCAATTTCCAGCACTTTTACCGCATCATCAAGGTTTTGGCATACTACCATACGGCGATGGTCAAAAGCCTGACGGCCCACATCTAAGGTGTAAGCGACATCAGCCAAGTTCAAATCAGGATTTTGTCGGAGGTGAGCAACTAAATTTGCTGTAGCAGTTTCCAGAGATGTACTAGTCTTTGCCGAAAGTAGTAACAATTGCCAGGGGCGAGAAGCACTGGAAGATTCAGCAATTGGGGCTTCTTCGAGAATTACATGGGCATTAGTGCCACCAATGCCAAAGGAACTTACTCCCGCACGGCGAGGAGTGCCGTTGGTTTTCCATTCCGCCAGGGAGCTATTGACGTAAAAAGGACTGTTAGCGAAATCTATCTGAGGATTAGGCTGCTCAAAGTGCAAGCTGGCTGGTATTTGTTTATTTTTAACTGCCAATACAGTTTTAATCAGACTTGCGATCCCAGCTGCGGTATCGAGATGTCCAATATTTGTTTTTACCGAACCAATAGCACAAAAGCCTTTTTGCTCCGTTTTGTCACGAAAAGCTTGTGTCAGGGCTGTGATTTCAATCGGATCGCCCAAAGTTGTGCCGGTGCCGTGGGTTTCTATATAACTAATAGTATCTGGCTCAATCTCTGCCATTATTTGAGCCGCCCGAATCACTTTTGCTTGAGAATCTATACTGGGCGCTGTATAACTAACTTTGAATGAACCATCATTGTTGATAGCTGAACCTTTGATGACAGCAGAGATAGAATCACCATCAGCGATCGCTTCTGCTAGCCGTTTTAAAACTACAATACCTACACCATTACCACTGACAGTTCCCTGCGCTTGAGCATCAAAAGCCCGACAGTGCCCGTCAGGAGACAAAATTCCTCCTTGTTGATACAAATATCCACCTTTTTGAGGCAGTGCGATCGCTACGCCACCCGCCAAAGCAATATCACATTCTCCACTTAGTAAGCTTTGACAAGCCAAGTGGACAGCAACTAAGGAAGTTGAACAGGCAGTTTGAACTGTATAACTCGGCCCTTTCAGATTTAATTTATAAGATACGCGTGTAGTTAGAAAATCTTTATCATTAGCAATAGCTATTTGAAAATCACTGAAGTCTGTTAAATTCTCCCGCCCAGAAGCAAGGTTGAATAAATAGGTGTTCAGACCTGTACCAGCGAAAACTCCAATCAATCCTTCGTATGTTTCTGCATTGTAGCCAGCTGCTTCAATGGCTGACCAAGCACACTCCAAAAATACCCGGTGCTGTGGATCAGTAATTGCTGCTTCTCTAGGATTAAAGCCAAAGAATGAAGCATCAAATGTTTCTACATTTTCTAATATTGCTCCAGCTTTTACATAATTGGTATCCTGTAGCAAATTATGATTTATTCCTGAATCCTTTACTTCTTCATCCGGAAAAAATGAAATTGATTCTACACCATTTTGTAAATTTGTCCAAAAGTCATCAATATTTTTAGCTCCGGGGAATTGCCCCGCCATGCCAATAATTGCTATTTCTAAACCAGTTGTTACGCTGTATGCTTCAGCAGAAGTATTCATTTTTCTCTAACTCTTTAATAGTTTAAGATTTTTGTCTTTGTTTAAGACGTTGTTCGAGTCTTTGCTTACCTTCTGTTAGCTTTTCAGTTCGTTCAGAATAAGAAACTTTATTATTGGCTTGACTAAAATAATCTATTAATGAATTGATAGTAGGATATTTAAACATTTCCGGCAAGGATAATTCTAACGACAATACCTTACGCAATTGGCTATGAATCTGAAGCATTAGCAATGAATTCCCACCTAATTCAAAAAAATTATCGTGGATACCGATTTTTTCTACATTCAATACCTGCTGCCAAATATTAGCAATGGCTTGTTCACGCTCTGTTTTTGGCATCACATAATCAACTGCCAATTGTGGGCGTAAATTATCTGGTGTCGGTAGCGCATTACGGTTCAGTTTGCCATTAGGTAAAAGTGGTATTTCCTGCAAGAAAATGAATACTGAAGGCATCATGTAATTCGGTAATTTATCTTCCAAGAAATGCCGCAGTTCAGTAATTGTGGGTGTTTGTTCTTGGTTAGGAAGAACATAAGCCACTAAATAGTTGTGAACCCGCTCATCTGCTTGTGCTATCACTACAGCCTGCTGCACTGCTGAATATTGTGTTAATGCCGCTTCAATTTCTCCAAGTTCGATGCGGAAACCACGAATTTTTACTTGGTTGTCGATCCGCCCTAGAAATTGCAGCTTTCCATCTGGGAGGTAACGAACCAAGTCACCCGTTTTATAAAGACGACTTCCTTCTGCCTTCTCAAAAGGATTAGATATGAATGCTAAAGCTGTGCGTTCTGGTTGGTTGAGGTAGCCTCGTGCCACACCTACCCCTCCGATGTAAAGTTCGCCTGGAACGCCTACCGGAGTAAGTTGTAAATTGGAGTCAAGCACATAGGTTTGAGCGTTCTGAATTACCTTGCCGATGGGCAATTCTCGCCCAAATGATTTAACAGCTATGGGCCCAGATAAATCGCAATGCGTTGCGACAATCGTTGATTCTGTGGGGCCATAACTATTAACGAGGCGCACTTGTTGACTTACATATTGCTGCCAAATTTCTAGATAAGAATATTCAGCGCGTTCGCCACCAATAATTACTAATCGTAGTGTTTCGGGTAATGGCAAATTTGCAGTAGATATTTCGGCTGTCAGTTGATGCCAGAAAGCGGTGGGTAGGTCAAGTACTGTTAATCCCAAATGCCGAGATTGTTGCACAAACTCTGCTATGGAACTCAACATTTCATCAGTACGCAACACTAAAGTTGCACCTTGTACTAAACAGGGAAAAATTTCTTCGGCTGCGGCATCAAAGCTGATTGAGGCAAATTGCAAAATGCGATCGCTCGGTTTGATCTGATACTCTAAACAAGCAGTTTCAATATAGTTGACTAAGGAGCGATGTTCAATCATTACACCCTTAGGTGTACCAGTAGAGCCGGATGTATAAATAATGTAGGCGAGATTATCAAGTTGAGTCTGAGTTACCAAGTTTTCCCAACTTTCTTGAGCAATAACTGACCAGTCTGTATCTAATGACACTACTTGTTGCTGATGTTCAGGGAGTACAGCCAGCAATGATTGCTGCGTTAAGATGATTGAAACTTGCGTATCCTTCAACATGAAGGTCAAGCGTTCTTGAGGATAAGTTGGATCGAGAGGAACGTAAGCTCCACCAGCTTTGAGGATGCCTAATAGACCTATTATCATATCCAGCGATCGCTCTACGCAAATCCCCACAAGTACTTCTGGCCCAACTCCTTGTTTTTGCAGGTAATTTGCTAGCTGATTCGCACGTTGATTTAGTTCTCTGTAGGTCAGTTGTGCTTGCTCAAAAACCACTGCCACAGCGTCAGGTGTACGTTCTACCTGTGCCTCAAATAGCTGATGAATGCAGATTTGAGAGTAATCAGCTTGAGTGTTATTCCACTCTACCAGTAATTGATGACGCTCTTGTGCAGTCAGTAACGGTAAGTCAGCAAGTCGCTGATTCGGATTTGCGACCATACCCGCAAGTAAAGTCTGGAGATGTTCCAGCATTCGAGTTATTGTAGCTGAGTCGAAGCGCTGGCGATCGTATTCAATTTCTAGTAATAACTGTGAATCCACTTCTACTGATACTGTGAGCGGATAATGGGTATGAGCAAAATTGCAAAAATTGGAAATTTGCAGGTTGTCAAACTGCTGTTGTGCAAAAAAATCTGTTGGGTAGTCCTGAAAGTTTAAAATACTCTCAAACAAGGGCAACCCATTAGGCATATCACTCCACCCAAGCACCTTTACTAGTGGACTGTACTCATACTGACGTGCCTCAATCTGCTCTGTTTGCAGGCTCTTTAGCCAAGGTAAGAGAGACTCTTCTGGATGAATGCACACTCGCATTGGCAGAGTATTGATAAACAACCCCACCATCGATTCAGTTCCAGCTAAAGTTGGCGGACGGCCAGAAACAATGGCTCCAAAGTTGACATCGTGTTCGCCACTATAACGACTCAGGAGGATAGCCCATGCGCCCTGTAATAAGGTGTTGAGTGTAAGCTGTTGCTGTCGAGCAAACTGTTGCAATGCAGAAGTTTCTTTCTCTGATAACCGGACGTGTTGTGTGTCATAGTTATTGCTTTGACTAACCAAGCTATCAGTTTTCCGGTCTACCCTAAAAGAATTTAATGTGGAAAAACCTTTAAGCCTTTGCCGCCAAAATATCTCGGCATCTGCTAGGTTTTGCTGTTGCAACCAAGCTATGTAATCACGGAAAGGACGAGGGCGCTCTAGAGATAAGTTTTCACCTTGAGTGAATCCTTTGTAAAGGGCAAAGACTTCATTGAGGAGTAGGGAAGAAGACCATCCATCCAGCAGTAAGTGATGATGGCTCCAGATAAAACGGTAGTCATTTTCGCCTAACTGAATCACACTCAAGCGCATTAGCGGTGGTTGAGAAAGTTCAAAGCCTCGCTCTCGTTCTACTTTGAGAAAATCCTCCATTCGTTCTTGCTGGGCGACGTTCGTTAAACCCTGCCAATCCTGTTGCTCCCAAGGCAGCGCAACTTGCTTATGTACCACTTGTGCGGGTTCTTTAAGTCCTTCCCAAATAAAGGAAGTACGTAAAATTTGGTGACGCTCTACGAGTTGCTGCCAAGCTTGCTTAAATAGTGAAATATTTAAATGTCCGTGGATATTACAGCTAAATTGTTCGCAATAAACCCCAGATTTTGGAGTATAAAGGGCATGGAAGAGTATGCCCTGTTGCATCGGTGAAAGCGGATAAAAGTCTTCAATATTTTTCATGGCGCTGTAGAAATTTTAGAGTGAGTATTGGCTCCATTCACTGGACTTAAAAATAACTTTTAGGTAGGTGATGAACTGCGCCAGATGCAGAAAGTTTTAGCAGGAATCTAATGTTTATTTAATCACTTTGTTGGATCGTCAATATTAGAGAATTCTAACCCTAATTCATCCATTGATTTTATCCCAATTTCTTTTAAAAATTCTGCCCTAAGTACGTTATCTTTAACTGCGTTACCTGGTGCTGTATTATCTCCTTTATGGATAAAAACTTGATTACGGTAAAAGTGTATTGCCACAATATGCTGGTCAAAATAATTAGGTGTATAACCTGGATGTATAAACTCCTGATGACTGAGGCAATCAACCAGTCTTTTAAAAAAATTGATCATTGTTTTAGAATCATATAAATCCAAGCTGCCTCCATATTCTGCCCAATGAGGAGGAAAAGCATCGCTAGAAAACTTTGACCAATTTTCGTAACTGGGTATATAAGAAGTATGTGTATCCTCTACTACGTAAATGCCACCATCATTTAATTCTGGGAACAGAATTTTAAAAGTTTGAATTACATGGTCATTGCGATGACTACCATCATCAATAATAATGTCTAGTTTACCAGTTTCAGAGACAAGCTTTTTTAAAAGCACTTCATCAACTTGGCTACCCTGAAATATTTTGATCCGGTCTTCTTCTAAAGAGCTTTTATCTACGATATCTAAACCGTAAATCATACTGTTAGGAAAATAAGTCTTCCACATTCTTAAAGAATCTCCTCCAGATAGAGGATCATCATAGCCACCTACACCAATTTCCAAAATCTTCAATTTTTTGGTTCTCAAAGGGGCAAAGTGATGTTGGTAATGTTGACCATATATGTGAGGATTCCATTTGCTGTTATAAAGAGGTAGCAACTTGGTTAAATCCTTACGGTAGATAAATGACTTTAATTGATGAGGTAGATTCTTCAAAAATATTTGGCGATCGCTTTTTATTTTCATTGGTAAAAATCCTTGAGAGAGAAATAGTTTTTAATTCACTGTCAAACTTCAGCTTCTAGTGTGCCCAGTTCATGATGGCTAGTTATTTAGTTTTCTAAAAGATAATTTTTGTTTAAATGTAAAATTTTTAAATAAATACTTGGAAAGTTATCAAGTACGCTTTTGAAAAAAATTAAGAGCAAATAAAGACTTGGTAACCAACGGAAATTCCAAAGCCAATGGTAAAATATAACTATTTATTGGACTGTGTTTATAAATATCTTGGAAACACAATTCTGCGTTAAATTCATTTATTGTATTGTGGCTTAAAGCAATGCTATCTTCAAGGGTCTCTACTTGATGCCACCAACGAGTTGGAATGTAAAGTATTTCTCCCGGTTCTAATATAGTTTCCACGGGCTTAACTTTAGCATAGAGCGGAAACTTTTCTAAATCTGGGTTGAAGACATCAACTTTGCCATTATACAAAAACTCTGTTTGATCGGGTGTAAATAAGGCACATCTTTTCTTACCAGAAATTAATGCTAGCCATGCATAGGTGTATCCACCATCAACGTGAAGACCTATTGAACAACCTTTGCCACCTATCATGATGTAGTCTAACGGGTAATCATATTTTTCTTGAAACTTCTTGGGTAGTCTATCAAACCAATTAGGAAAGTAAACTGGAACTTTGTAGTCATTGTAAAGCTGAGGATAATTATAAGGATGAAAGTCAAATAAATACAGTGTTTTGCTGCGCTCATCAGCAGTCAAATAATCAATGTAATCTCCAATAGTAATCTGTAGCTGCTTTTTATAATCACCGTCTTCTCTAACGCTAGCTTTGAGGGAGCCACACTCTGAATTGAAGAAATCCAAAGTCCATTTCGTTGAGGCAGGCCAATCTTTCATCGCGTCAGTGATGATCACAGGCTTGCCAACAGACGAATACTCCCGGAAAAACTCATCATACGATAAGTTACTGCGACGTTCGATAGAAGAAATTGGCGTCCATACCAACTTATATTTTTGCTTACGCCACATCCTCATTAGCATAAATATGAGTAAGCGTGTACCAATAATCAACGTAATAATCGCAAAACTAAACCAAATTGTCTGATAGAAATAAATAGGTAATTGTAAAGTCATATCACTCTTGTAAATGTCATAATCTGCCAATACTATCTATGTCAGGAGTTACTACTTTTGTTCTGAATACGCTGTCAAACCTTCAGATTGATTGAGGGCAGCCAAAATATTGTCGAGGTCGGCTTGACTCCACTGACTAGATTTAAACTCTGCAAAATCAGAAGGTGTTAAGTTTTCTACTGAGTCAGGCTGGCGGTTAGTAATGAGTGCTTGTAGGGTTGTGACCAACTCATCAGCTAATTTCTCGATTGTTTCTCGTCGATGAATATTTTCGCTATAGATTAAATCGACAACAATTTGGTCATGAACAATCGAAGCATTAACTTCTAGCAGATGGCTCCGTTTTCCACGCGGGCTACGGGGTGAGCCACTAGAATTTTGGGATAGCTTAAACAAAGAAGATTGAGGTAAAGTTTGCTCAAGATTACCAAGGTAGAGGAAAATTACTTCTGCTGGCTGTAGCGATCGCAATTTTTCTGTAATTAATGTATCTGTACTCAAATGGCGCAGCACGCCATAACCCAGCCCTTGATTCGGAAAACTCCGCAGTTGCTCTTTAATCACTTTCAATGCTTCCCCTACTGGCGAAATTTCTCCAATTTCCAACAGCACAGGGGCAATGTTAGTAAACCATCCCACCGTCCTTGATAAATCGACATCATCAAAAATTACTTCTCTGCCATTACCTTCTAAGTCAACCAGCAGTGAGGATGTTCCAGTCCACTTGGTCATTGCTTGTACTAGGGCAGCCAGCAGCACATCATCCATTTGTACTCGATAAGCTGCTGTTATTTCTTCTCGCAGTGCCTGGGTTTGTTCGACACTTAATTTTACCGATACAGTCCGAGCCGATGCCACGATGTTAGCGCCATCTGGATAATCTACCGGCAGTGGTGATACCCAGTCGCGCTCAGCTGCCAGCCAATACACCTGCTCTCGTTCCAACTCTATTGACTGTGCATATTCAATTAGCCTTGAAGACCACTGTTTGAATGAGGTTGTCTTTGGTGGTAGTTTAACCACTTTCTCTTGACTAAGTTGTTGGTATGCTGTTTCTAAATCCTCAAGTAAAATCCGCCAAGAACCAATATCTACAGCTAAATGATGGGCAACAATCAGCAGACGGCTTGGTTGGTGTGTACCCATGTGAAAGAGGGCAACTTGTACAAGCGGTTTTGACGCTAAATTCAGCGATGCTTGCAATTCTATTGCAGCCTCCTCAAAAGCCTGCTCTTGCAAATGCGGTGACAGCGCCGATAAATCTACGTGTGAGAATGGCACAACTGTGTCAAGACCGAAATTTATCTGTTTCCACATAGATTCTTCGGGTACAAAACGCAAACGTAACGCATCGTGGTGTTCAAGCAACTTTTGAACTACCTGCTCTAAAAGTATTGGGTCGAGAGTTTGTTGTACCTCTAGCAAAACTGTCTGGTTCCAATGATGCGGGTCAAGTAAATTCTGTTCAAAAAACCAGTGCTGAATAGGTGTCAAAGGAAGTTCTCCTTGCACTAATCCCTGTTCGCTACAGACAGTCTGAGTTCTGTTGGCGATTTCAGCTAACTGTGCGATCGTTGGGTATTCAAATAGATGCTGATTAGTAATCCGCAGGCCTGCTTTGTTGGCTCTAGCAGTAATTTGAATGCTGAGGAGAGAATCACCACCTAACTCTAAAAAGTTATCGTCAATACCTACCTGTTCAATTCCTAAAACTTCTTGCCAGATGTTAGCAATGATTTGTTCAACTTCATTTCTAGGAGCAACATAGGTGTTGAGTAAGTTGGGTCTGGAATGGAATGATAATAAATTTACTTGATTTCCAGGTTCTCTAGACTTAATCCACTTTTTAATTCTAGTTTCAAGATCGGTTGTAGAAACAACTATTTGATTGATTTTCTTGAGGGATAAAATGCGTTCAAATACTTCTACTCCTTCTTGATTATTCATGAATAATTCCGTAGAAATTTCTGGTTTTGTGGCTAATTCAGCAGCTAATTGGCTGGTTAACCAGTTGTCCCAGTTCACAGCTATCCACGGTGTACAACTTGTTTGGTTGTGCTTACAAATAAAAGCATCAGTAAAGAGGTGCGCGGCTGGGTAAGCTGCCATGCCCAATGCACCTAATACAGATGATAAGGAAGATATCAATACACAGAAATCAAGTTCTATCCCTTGCAAAACTTTTTCTAATACAAACAGTCCATATCCATTGGCTCTCAATTGTTGTTCACATTCGTTTCTAGTGATTTCTGGAATAGTTTTAAATAACTTGATGCCAGCAGCATGAATGACACCATGAATCTGACCAAAATGCTGAACAGCCTTAGCCATAACTGCTTGCATTTGTGTTTCATTAGCAATATCAGCATTTTGAATCAGAACCTCTGCACCCAGTTGTTCTAGTTCCTGTACTTTTAGTATCTTGCGGCTGAATTTATCTTGTTCATCATGAGTTTTCAGCCATTCATTCCATTCATCTCGCGCAGGCAAAGCTGAATACCCTATGAGAATCAGTTTGGCTCTGGCTGTCTGAGCTAGGTATTCGGCTATTTCCAGACCTATACCTCCCAATCCACCAGTTATCAGGTATACTCCTTGCTCTCGTAATCTACTTGTAGTCTCATCACTATGAATCGCTTCAAATGTTTGTAACCAGCGATGATTACCACGGTAAGCAACTACTGTGTCAGCGGATTTAGCACTCAACTCTATTAAAAGTTGGTCTATTAATTGGTTTTCTAGAAGTGATTTGGCTGCGGGAATGACAACATCAATACTGCGACAGGTAATATTGGAATACTGCTGAGGAATGACTTTACATATTCCTTGCACAGTTGCTTTTTCTGGATTTAAACTTTCAAAACCTGTCAAATCGTAGATATTATTAGTGACAACTAAAATATCTATAGGCTGAGTAATATCTTGTTTGCTGAAGGATTGTGCCAGAAACAGTAGACTGTAGAAACCAAGATTTTGACAATTGTCAAAAAACTCAATTGTTGTTTGTGTCTGGTCGTTTGGTGTGAGGCTCCATAAATGGGCGATCGCATCTGGAATTTGACCCTGTGTCTGCAACTGTGCAATTAAGGCATCGTAATCTTCAGGCTGCTGGGGATTGATTGTGTATTTGCGATCGCTCAGTTGGCTAAACTGCTCTCCCTGCACCACAGTGATTACATTATGACCACCATCTTCTAGGCATTTTGCCATTTCTACGCCGATGCGAGTATCGGCAAAGATTAGCACCTGTTCTCTAGATTGGAGAACTTGCGGTGCGATCGCTTGTTTCCAAACTGGGACATAGAACCAGTCTGCAACATTTGGCTTTTTGTGGTTTGCTAAAGCAGAATTGCTAGATTGTTTTTGCGGTTCAATCCAGTAACGCTGGCGTTCAAATGGATATGTCGGTAAAGGTATGCGGTGACGGCGCTCATCAGTATAAAAGTTAGTCCAGTTTACTGAGGCTCCTGCTAGCCAAAGACGACCCAATCTATTCAGCAAGAACGCTATATCTGTTTGTTCTTCCTTAGTATGTCGTAATGAAGAGAGTATTAACTGCTCAGTAGTCCGTGCTGAATGCTGTTTAGCTAAGGTACACAAAGTACGCCCCGGCCCTACCTCTAGGAGAATGCGATTTGGCTCTTGCTGTAATGTAGATATGCCTGCTGCAAAGTCCACGCTTTGCCGCAAATGCCTTGCCCAATAATTTGGATCTGTCGCATCTGCTGCGGTAATCCAAGTTCCCGTGACGTTGGAGATAAAAGGAATCTGGGGCGGATTAAGTTTTACTTTTTTAACTTCTTGGATGAATGACTCCAAAATAGGCTCCATCATCTGAGAATGAAAGGCATGGGAAGTATGCAGACGGCGACATTCTACACCTTGAGCAGTAAGTTGTTGCTCAATTGCATCTACAGCTTCATGGGTTCCCGAAACTACGCATGAATTTGGTGCGTTGATGGCAGCCAGAGATAAGTTTTCGTTCAGTAGAGGTTTAATTTCTGCTTCCGGTAAAGGAACTGCAAGCATTGTTCCTGAAGGCAATTGCTGCATTAATTGCCCACGTATGGCAACTAAAGCTAAAGCATCTTCAAGAGACATAACGCCAGCTAGGCAAGCAGCCACGTATTCTCCAATACTATGACCAATCATGGACTCTGGAGAAATGCCCCATGTTATCCACAACTGGGCTAAAGCATACTCAATCACAAACAGTGCAGGTTGAGCGAGGCGAGTTTGTTTGAGCTTTTCTGCTGCGGCTGTTTGGGAGTCGTTGGGATAAATTACTGAACGTAAATCTAATCCTAAATAGGGGATGAGCAATAGACAACAGCGATCTACCTGCTCACGAAATATTGCCTCATTCTGGTAAAGTTCTTTACCCATATCCACATATTGGGCACCTTGTCCAGGAAACATGAAGGCGATGGGGCGATTGCTGTTTTCCTCAAAGGAAGTAAAAATTCTTTGTGAGCCTTGCTGCTTCAAGATGTTGATTGCATCCTGGATATGTTGACACACCAATACGCGACGATGATTAAACTCTCTACGCCCCAAATGCAGGGTATAAGCGACATCCGCTAGGTTTAACTCAGGATGTTGTGTAAGATATTCTCCTAGATTTTGGGTAGCAGTTTCTAATGCAGACTCAGTTTTCGCAGAGAGTACCAATAACTGCCACGGACGAGAAGGGCTAGAGGCTGGTAATGCTGGTGCTTCTTCTATAATTACATGGGCATTAGTGCCGCCCATACCTAAAGAACTTACACCAGCCCGACGAGGAGTGAATCCCGCCTGCCATTCTGTCAGTTTTGTATTGACATAAAAGGGACTGTTTGGGAAATCAATTTGGGGATTGGGTTGCTCAAAATTTAAGCTGGGTGGGATCTGTTTGTGTTTGAGGGCAAGAACAGTTTTGATTAACCCAGCCACTCCAGCAGCTGCATCTAGATGACCGATATTTGTTTTGACTGAACCAATGGCACAGAAATTCTTTTTCTCGGTGCTGGCGCGAAAAACTTTGGTTAGTGCAGCAACTTCAATGGGATCGCCTAAAGCTGTACCAGTACCATGCGCTTCAATATAGCTAATTGTCTCTGGCTCAGTATCGGCGAACATAATCGCTTCTGCGATCGCCTCGGCTTGACCATCAACGCTAGGGGCTGTATAACCCACTTTTCCAGAACCGTCGTTGTTGATGGCTGCACCTTTAATCACAGCATGAATGCAATCACCATCAGCGATCGCTTCAGATAGCCGCTTGAGGATTACAACTCCCACACCATTACCAACAACTATTCCTTGGGCTTTAGCATCAAAGGCGCGGCAATGCCCATCAGAAGATAATGTTCCTCCTTCTTCATACAAGTAACCTGTTTTTTGTGGGACTCGAATCGAAACTCCTCCTGCCACAGCCATATCACATTGATAATTTAGTAAACTTTGGCAAGCAAGAGTGATTGCGACTAATGAGGTAGAACAAGCAGTTTGAATTGTAATGCTTGGGCCTGTGAGATTTAATTTATATGAAACGCGGGTTGTCAGAAAATCTTTATCATTCCCAATTAGTTTTTGATAAGATTTCGCTGACCCTACTTGGTCATTATTTAAATTAAAAGATAAATAGTTATTTAGGCTAGCACCTGCGTAAACTCCAATGCGACTTTCACACTTAGTAGAGTCATAGCCAGCACTTTCTAAAGCTTTCCAAGCAGATTCCAGAAAAATACGGTGTTGTGGGTCTGTGACTTCTGCTTCTTTCGGGTTCATATCAAAGAAAGAAGCATCAAATAAATCAATATCTTCTAATACACCACCCGCTTTAACATAATTGCGATCGTTCAGCCAAGCTGGTTCTATACCCGCTGCTAATAGATCTTCATGTGTAAACGCAGAAATTGACTCTATGCCATCTTGTAATTTTTGCCAATATTCATCAATATCGTTGGCTCCTGGGAAACGACCTGCCATGCCAATAATGGCTATTCTATCTATTGATTCGTATACTTCTGAACTACCCATTTTTCTTCTTTTTAGGGTTATTTAACCTTAGCGAAATTATACTAATTTCTACTGCGTCACTTTGAATATTCACATTGTGACTAATTATTTCAGATAACTTAGTAAAGAAAAAATCCGTCTATTGGTATCAGCAAAAGACCTACGCCCGTGTAAAAATCTTGAATTATCAATCATCACTAAATCACCTACTTGCCACGGTATTATCCCAGTCAACCTGTTCATAACTTCGTTAACTTGGTTAATAGCTATCACCGGAATCGGTGAACCGTCTTCAAAAGTTACTGCTCCTCTAGGATTTTTATACTCGGCAATTAGGCTGTTAGCAAATGCATTTTGATTACCATATTTTGTTTTTACCACAGCCGAGCAACAATATTCAATAGAAACAGATTGATCGGAATTTATTTGATAATTTAAACCTTCAATATTATTCAAAGTTCTCTTGACATCAGCTATGGTTGCACCAGTTCCGAGAAAACGCTTCCAGTCAGTAACCGGAAATTTTTGCAAAAATCTAATTTTCTGAGAAATAAATAATTGTCTTAATTCTTCACTTAGATTCTGCCATACTTGAACACCATCCCAAAATAAAGTTTCACCTCCTTGGGATGCAGGCACAGCACAACAAAACCATACTAAATCAGGACGGAAAGGAGAATTAGCATTTTCACAATGAGGACTTACATAGTGCATTCCTGGGTCTACTAACGTCACAAATTTATTACTTGAATCAATGATAGGTCTATCTTTATCCAGAACAAATCTAGAACTGAACTTTTCGGCAAAGTCTTTCATTTGTGTATGGTTGACATTAAACCCTCGAAAGAGCAAAATACCAAACGACTGAAATGCTTCTAAAGTATTTTGAACTGAAAGTTGCAAAATATTTTGATGATTCTCATTTTGAATTATTTTGGTAATAGTATTACCAGATAGCTCAGTTTTTATCATATAGTTCCAACTGCTAAATTCTTCTTCTACTGATTTTTTCTTTTCGTCTGCTTCGTCAGCAATGCTCTTTGTTTTTGCACGCGATCGCGTATTTGATCAAAATTATCCTGAACTTCTAGATTTTGATTTAAATACTTTGCCAAAGAGTTAATAGTTGGGTTTTGAAACAACTCAACAACCGATAATTCCCGCTTGAAAATATTCCGTAGTTTATGATTCACCTGAATTATCAGTAATGAATGTCCACCAAGGTCAAAGAAATTATCATTTACACCGACTTTCTCTAGATGCAATACTTCTTGCCAAACTTGGGCAATAGTTTTTTCTACATGAGATTGAGGAGACTGATAAGTTGTAGCTAATTGTGGTTGCAGTCCCTCTGGAACAGGTAAGGCACGACGGTCTACTTTTCCATTAGGTGTAAGTGGGAATTCATTTAATAGTATATAGGCAGAAGGCACCATATATTCAGGTAACTTATCCTTAAGAAAATCCCGTAATTCATTGATAGAAATTTCAATATTTTTCTGGGTAATTACATAAGCGACTAAGCGACGTTCATTGGGGATATCTTCTCTGACAATAACTATCGCTTCTCGCACCTGTGGATGTTGTCTTAAAACCGATTCAATTTCTCCCAGTTCAATGCGGAAACCACGAATTTTAACTTGGTGGTCAATTCTACCCAAATATTCGATGTTTCCATCGCGGCGATAGCGTGCTAAATCTCCTGTTTTATATAGGCGTTTCCCTGATTTTAAAGAACTGGAAATAAACTTCTCGTTTGTTAACTCTGGTTGATGCAAATAGCCTCGTGCTAATCCTACACCTCCAATGTGTAATTCACCCGGAACACCAACAGGAACAGGTTGTAAATGTCTATCTAATATATATATTTGTGTATTGGCAATAGGGCGACCAATAGGAACAATTTTCTCATTGCTATGCGGTTGACAAGCCCAAAAAGTTACGTCAATACTAGCTTCCGTTGGCCCATAAAGATTGTGCAGTTCTGCATCAAGATGAGCAAAGAATAATTGCTGAAGCTCAAAGGGAAGCGCTTCGCCACTACAAATCACCCGCTTGATTACGTTATTACATCTATTCAAAGATGGTTCTTCTAAGAAGACTTGCAGCATTGAGGGAACGAAGTGCAGTGTGGTGATTTGCTGCTGGGCAATCAATTCTACAAGATAATTAGTATCTTGATGTCCTCGTGGTTTAGCAACAACTAACCGCGCACCTGTAAACAAGGGCCAGAAAAATTCCCAAACAGAAACATCAAAACTAAATGGTGTTTTTTGGAGAACTCTGTCGGTTGCTGTTAACTGGTAAGCATCTTGCATCCAAAGCAAGCGGTTGCATAAACCAAGGTGAGTGTTCATTACTCCCTTGGGCTTTCCTGTAGAACCGGAGGTATAAATTACGTAAGCTAGGTTTTCTGAATTAACTTCACTGACTGGGTTTTGTTGAGTTTGCTGATTAATGAGTTTTGAAATGTTGGTATCTAAACAGATAACTTGGGCTTGGTGTGGCGGTAGTTTTTTGACTAGATGTTGTTGCACTATTAGCATCGGTACTTGTGCATCTGTCAACATCAAAGCTAAACGTTCTTTGGGATAGCTGGGGTCTAATGGTAGGTAAGCACCTCCGGCTTTCAGAATGGCTAATAGTCCAATCACCATTTCTGGTGAGCGTTCCATGCAGATACCAACAATTACCTCTGGTTTGACACCTAGCTTTTGCAAATAGTGCGCTAACTGATTTGCTCGATTGTTTAACTCACTGTAGGTTATTTGTTGGTTTTCAAAGACTACTGCTACAGCACCTGGTGTTTGTTCTACCTGCTGCTCAAATAGCTGATGAATACAGAGTTCAAGCGGGTAGTTTATCTGGGTATGATTCCAATCAACTATTAGCTGTTGTTTTTCAGTTGCCGTTAACAAAGGCATCTCTGCAATACGAGAATCGAGATTGGCAGTTATACCTTCCAACAAAGTTTGAAAATGCCCCAGCATCCGAGTCATAGTATCTGCGTTAAACAGATCCGTGTTGTACTCTAGGGTTGCAAGCAATCCTTGCTCTCTATCTTCGATAAACAGAGTTAAATCGAATTTTGCCGTCCCACTATAACCCTCTTCAGTGGTTATCGATATATCTGATAATTTTGGGGTCGGTAGAGGCATATTCTGGAGGACGAACATTACCTGAAAGAGTGGGTTATAACTCAGGTCTCGTGTCGGTTGTAGTGCCTCGACTAACTTCTCGAATGGCATGTCTTGGTGAACATAGCCAGCTAAGGCTGTTGACTTAACCCGTGCTAATAATTCTCTATAACTGGGTTCGCCAGAAAGGTCGGTACGCAATACCAAAACATTGACAAATAATCCAATTAATGAATCAATTTCACTGCGGTTGCGGCTGGCAATTGGCGAACCCACGAGGATGTCTGTTTGGCCTGTGTACCGATAAAGTAAGATTTTGAAGGCTGTTAGCAAGGTCATAAACAAAGTTACGCCTTCTTGATGACTCAGCTTCTTGAGCGCGGTAGTCAGGGTTTGAGGCAAAATTAATTTAGCTTGAGCGCCTTTGAAGGTTTGAATTGGCGATGTCTGACGACAAGAAGCAAAGCTTCTACGCGGACGGTCTGTTGGTAAATTCAATATAGGCAGTTCACCACCTAATTGCTGTTGCCAATATGTCAATAGGGGTTGCATACGCTCATACAACCACTGTCGCTGCCAAGACGCAAAATCTAAATACTGGATGGGTAATTCAGCAAGTGGTGAAGGTTTGCCATTAGAAAATGCCTCATACAATTCTGCCAATTCTCGGATGAGAATTCCCATAGACCAACCATCAGCAATAATATGATGTATGTTGAGGAGCAGCTTATATTCTTGATAACCCAAGCGCAGAAGTTTAACACCCAAGAGTAGTTGACAAGACAAGTCGAACGGCTGTTGTGCGAATTCTGAGGCTATACGTTGCCAGTCGTGTGAGGTTACATCCTCAACTGGCAAAGTTAACTGTACTGCTGTATTGATTACCTGAACTGGTTTGCCTTCATCTAAGATAAAGTTTGTCCGCAATACTTCGTGGCGGCGGATAATTTCGTTCAGGCTTTGGGTTAGTGCGGCAACATTGACGTGTCCCGTTAAGCTAATAACGATAGGAATATTATATGCAGGAGTATTAGGCGCTAACTGATTAATAAACCATAGTTGTTGTTGAGCAAAAGATAGAGGATGAGCAGATGTAGTTCTCTGTATTTGAGTTATCGATACTGATGAGGTGGAAGTTGTCATCAGTTGAGATAGGATTTTTGTAGAGAGCGATCGCGTACTCAAGTTTTCAAAGAAGTCTGCTACAGATATCTCAACTTCTAAGTCAGCCTCTATTCGGTTTTTTAACTCAAAAACTCTTAAAGAATCGAGTCCCAAGCTGCTTAACGACTGTGTTGGGTTGACTTCATGGGGTGCGATTGTCAACACCCGCCCCACTTGCTCTTTAAGATACGACTCTAATAATGGCTGAGACTCGCGGGGGGAAAGTGCCAAGAGTTCAGCATGTTGCAAACGATTTTCGTTTTCTTCGACTTCGCTACTTTGGAGGATACTACTGCCAACTATATCCAGCTTACCTGCCAGAAAATCTGCTTTAGTAGCGCGGCGTTGAATCTTACCACTGGAGGTTTTGGGAATTGTACCACCTTTAATTAGCACTACACCATAGACTTGTACTTCATGTTCTTCAGTCACCGCCTGACGAATAGCTGCGGTTACTTCATCAATATTTGGTTTGGCGCGAAACTCCAACTCTTGAACTACAACGAGCTGTTCTTCATCACCGACTTCTACAGAAAAGGCTGCACTACTACCAGAACGTAATAATGGATGACTGCATTCTGTAGTTCTTTCTATATCCTGTGGGTAAATATTTCGACCGCGAATAATAATTAAATCTTTGGCTCTACCTGTAACAAAGAGTTCCCCATTGTCCAAAAAGCCTAAGTCGCCAGTGCGTAGAAATGGCCCCTCTTGCGTATCTTTTAAATAGGCGTGGAAGGTTTGCTCTGTTTCTTCGAGACGATTCCAATAACCTTGGCCAATACTTGGCCCTGATACCCAAATTTCCCCGACTTCATCTGCTTGGCAACGAGTCAAAGTCTCTGGATGAGCAATGACAATTTGCTGTTGCGGAATGCTTTGACCACAACTAACAAAGCTTTGGCTATCTTCAGTCTCTGCAATAGCTTCAATGACCTGATTTTTGGATAAGGCAGATTTTTCAACAGGTTTAACACGAGGTAAGACTGTTTTGATACTGCCGGAAACCATGAGGGTTGCCTCTGCCATACCATAACAGGGGTAAAAAGCTTCTTTACGAAAGCCACACTCGGCAAAAGTTTCTGCAAACCGTTCTAGAGTATCTTGACGGATAGGTTCCGCACCATTAAAAGCTACACTCCAACTGCTGAGATCAAGAGATGAGCGTTGCTCTGGAGTAATCTTTTGAATGCACTGTTCATAGGCAAAATTAGGCCCGCCACTTGTGGTGCCTTTGTATCTAGAAATAGCCTGCAACCAGCGATAAGGACGTTGTAAAAAAGATGTTGGGGGCATTAAGATGCAAGGAAATCCACCATATAAAGGTTGCAATATCCCACCGATGAGTCCCATATCGTGGTATGTGGGTAGCCACGAAACAAATTTGCTGGTGGGAGAATGTTCCATGATTTGGTAAGTCGTGGCAGCATTGTGTAGCAAGTTGCCATGACCAAGCATTACGCCTTTAGGTGTGCCAGTAGAACCCGATGTATATTGTAGAAAAGCTAAAGTATTAATATTGATTAAAGGTTCTTGCCAAGAATCTTCTATACCTGGCGTTAAGTTATCTGTTGTTAGCCACTGAAGATTTCCGCAGTTGGTCTTGTCTGCAAGCAGGGATTGGATTGTGGGGAGCAGAACTGTTGTAGTTAGAGCAGTTTTCGCTTGTGCATCTGCCACAATCGCTTCTATTCTCGGTGCTTTGCGCTGATTGCGCGGTGGGTAAGCAGGTACAGCTACTACGCCGGCGTACAAACAACCAAAAAAAGCGACCAGATAATCTAATCCTGGTGGATACAGCAGTAAAGCACGTTCTCCACTTAATCCTAGTGCTTGTAGTTGTGCTGCGATCGCGCGAGAACACCTATCTAAATCTTGATAAGTCAGTGTTGTTTCTAGCGTTTCTCCATCTTGGAGGAACGTGAAAGCAACTATGTCTGGCTGGTGTATTGCTCTGTAACGTAGTAGATCAACAATCGTAGAACAGCTAAGGGAAACCTCTCCTACGCCTAATTCATTAAAAGGTCGAGCCATTATACTTTTAAAACCCTGAAGCACACTAAAAATTTTTGATCGCGCCCAATAGCGCAAGGCGGAATTCTGTTAGACCGCACTCAGTTACCAGATTGCCGTTGTCGTAAATGCGGATAAATCGCTAGGCTTTCCTGCAAATTTCAATGTAGTTTATTGCAACTTATTTTCAATTAACTATCTCACCTTAATGCAATTTACCCGAATTTACAATCCCAAAATAATAAATAGTATTTATCATTACCTCAAAAATTTAATTAGTTTACTTTTTAATTAAATTTTTATATCTTTAGATAGATGACAAAGCTTTTTATGATTAATTCATCACCTGCGTATAACAACAGCTACCTTCTCATATGATTACTAAATAATCTATAACCATTGCTGGGACAGGATCTTCCGCTAAAAAATGCACGTTCATGGCTCATTATGATCAATGATTATGGGAACAGAGATTTTTGGGATACTTGCCCAAAGCCAGGTATTTATGATAAGTATTCTTAATACAGTTGGTTTTGAATAGGAAATATTTGCATTTAGCTAATGACTATTAGTTAAAAAAATATGCAAATTTATTGCAAGAGATTACAGCGTTGTTGCAAACAACATGACGTTTGCTATTGGGTGTGAGACAAAAAATGAAAGTAGAGCAATTACTGCAAAGCCTGTTACTTACAAGCTCAGTTGTCGTATTAGCAACAACTCCAGCTAATAGCGAGGAGATACCAACTCAACAAGTGCAGCGCCACAGCAGATCAACTGGTGCGGGTACGAGTTCTTCCACTCCAGTACAGTTAGTTAAACTAAACACAGAGATTCCACAATTGAGTGAGATCAAACCTCCACTCATCAGTGCCGATAAGTTAGTGCAATCGCCAACGCCAGGTGAAGCAGGTTCTCAAAATGTTGTGGAAGTTACGGGAGTTAAGAT
Organism: Nostoc foliaceum FACHB-393; assembly: GCF_014698505.1. Classification (GTDB taxonomy): domain Bacteria; phylum Cyanobacteriota; class Cyanobacteriia; order Cyanobacteriales; family Nostocaceae; genus Nostoc; species Nostoc foliaceum_A. Next base: position 335,636 of record NZ_JACJTD010000002.1, read on the forward strand.
TAATCCCATCGACAACAAACTGGAAATTATTCTAGAGACTCCGAGAGGAGAACAGTTGCAAGTAACACAAAAGGAGCAAGGCAATACATATATTGCTGACATTCCTTCATCGCAACTGCGCTTACCATCAGGAGGCAATACGTTCCGGCAAGAAAACCCAGTTGCGGGGATCACTGAAGTCACAGTAACGAACGTTGATGCCAACAGTATCAGGGTGACAGTAATTGGTGAGGCGGGTGTACCAGTAGTAGAGCTATTTGATAGTGATGAAGGTCTGATTTTTGGTCTGACATCGGTTGCATCTTCCGCCCAAACTCCCCAGACTCCAGAGGTTCCACAGCAAACACCACAGACTTCTCAGACTCCAGAAGTACAACCAACACCACAGCCAGAAACCCAAACCGAGCCTAATGAACCATCAGCTCAGACAGAAGAACCGATAGAACTGGTAGTGACAGGTGAACAAGATGGATATAAAGTACCAAATGCCTCAACTGCTACAAGAACCGATACTCCAATTCGAGACACTCCTGCATCAATTCAGGTAATTCCTCAACAGGTTTTAAAAGATCAGCAGGTGCTACGACTCCCCGAAGCTTTGCGTAACGTTAGTGGTTACTCCGAAGAAGGTGGTTTTGGTGATACTAGGGAACAATTTAACCTGCGAGGCTTTTCGGTTTCAGGTTTGTCAGACAGTCAGATATTTCAAGATGGTTTTAGAGTATTTAACCAGCAAGGTTTAATAGAAACTGCCAATCTTGAGCGAATTGAAATTCTCAAAGGCCCAGCTTCAATTCTGTTTGGTAGTCTAGAACCAGGCGGTATAGTTAATTTGGTGACAAAAAGGCCCTTAGCGGAGCCTTATTATGGAGCTGAATTATCTATAGGCAGTGATGGATTCGTTCGTCCAACTCTTGATGTTTCCGGGCCACTAAATACAGATAAAACTGCACTTTATAGACTAAATACAGTTTATGAAACTGGAAGAAGGTGGAGGGGAAATTTTGATACTGATATCAGTCGATTCTTTATTGCACCTGTAGTGGATTTCAAGCTTGGCGATCGCACTGAGATAACATTAGATTTAGACTATCTCAACGACGAGCGCCCTTTTGATCGGGGATTAATAGAGGTAAATGGCGGTGTAGCGGATATTCCCCGTGATCGTTTAGTCTTAAGTACACCCCAAGATTTCCTCCGCCAAGAAAATCTTTCTACTGGCTATCGACTCTCACACCGATTTAATGATGATTGGACTATTCGTAATGCCTTTCGTTATTCAAAAACAGATTACCTAGACTATCGATCTGAAGCTAGAAGTTTAGATGAGAACACAGGTGAGCTTTCGGGTCGTTATTTCTTCTCTCGAGAAACTTATGAAGAAAGCTATGGACTACAAACAGATGTTGTCGGCAAATTTACAACAGGCTCAGTCAAGCATACTCTTGTATTTGGGGTTGATTTAACTAGAAACACATCTGATGGTAATGTCCGTAGAAGTGCAAACGGATTTATCCCATCAATCAATATTTTCAATCCAGTTTACCCAGATATCACTCGCCCCAATCGTTTAGAACTGAACTTAACCCAAGATTATATAATCAGCACAGACCGACTTGGTATTTTCTTACAAGACCAAATTGCATTTACGGATAATCTGAAAATCTTAATTGGAGGCCGTTTCGATAGTGTAGACTTTAGCTATGATGACCCTGTTAGTGAATTTTTAGCAGAACAGAGTCAGCAAGCATTTAGTCCTCGTGTTGGTATTGTTTATCAACCAATTGACCCAATTTCCCTATATGCTAACTTCACACAATCATTTAACCCCAACTACTTTGACTTAACGGCCGATGGTTCACCCTTGGAACCAAGCCGCGCCACACAATATGAAGTTGGGATCAAAGGTGAGTTATTTGATGGTAAACTGGCGGCAACTCTTGCTGCTTATCAAATCACCAAGACTAACATTCCTACTACCGATCCTGATAATGAAGACTTTTCTGTTGCCATTGGTGAAGCTAGAAGTCGAGGGATTGAGTTTGATATTACAGGCGAAATTCTTCCAGGCTGGAAAATTATTGCTTCCTATGGTTACACAGATGCAATTATTACCGAAGATCAAAATATTGCGCCGGGGACTCGTCTTGCCAATGTTCCTAGAAACGCAGCTAGTCTTTGGACTAACTATGAGTTTCAACAAGGGTCTTTAGAAGGACTTGGTTTTGGGTTTGGGATCTTTTATGTTGATCAAAAGTTTGGAGATGATACAGATGATCCTTATTTTATTCCGAGTTATATCCGCACCGATGCGGCAATTTACTATCGACGCAATAACTGGCGAGCTGGCATTAATATCAAGAACCTATTTGATGTGACCTATTTTGAATCTGGTGCTAACGTTGGTAACTCCATTGAAGTAGGTGCGCCGTTAACAGTTATCGGGACATTGGCGGTGGAGTTTTAAACTGTCTAGTATTTCAAGTTGAACCAAATCAACTTTACTCAATGTATAAAATTCGTCGTGTGATTGGGTTATTATTTGGGTTGACGTTTCTGGCGATCGCTCTTTTTTCTGCTGGCGCTGGCAATTTCTCTCAAAATTTGACTAAATCTCGTAGTTTCCAACCTCCGGAGTGCAAAATAGTCAAGCACCTCATGGGTGAAAGCTGCGTTCCTATTAACCCACAACGAATAGTAGTACTAGACAATATCAGCTTAGAAATCGCCCTTGTTTTGGGATTTAAACCCGTAGGTGCTGCTGCTTGGTTGGGAAATTTCCCCCCTTATTTACAGAAACAAACTCAAGGAGTGGGAAGCATTGGTGATGCTGACCAACCCAACTTGGAAAAGATTCTGATGCTTAAGCCAGACATGATTCTTTTTGCCTCCCATGCCGCAGCCCAAGAAACCTTATACAATCAACTGTCCCAAATTGCACCGACAGTTGGCTACCGATGGTATGACGGCGTTTATCGTTGGCAGGAATGCTTTCAATCGTTCGCTGAAGCATTGGGCAAATCATCGGAGGCTGATATTGTCATAAATAATTATCAGCAAAGGCTAGAAAAGTTAAGACAGGCATTAGGCGATCGCCTTTACACTACAGAAGTTTCCCTGGTGAGGATTTACGCAGATAGAATTCGCCTTCGAGGAGAAGGGCAACATCTATGTAGTAGAGTAATTCAGGATTTGGGCTTACCTCGTCCTTCTGCTCAAAAGAAGGGGATGGATATCTCGCTTGAGAGCATTAACTATGCAGACGGGGATGTGATCTTTCTGCAACAGCACGCACAAGCAAATAACTATCAACACATTACTAATCATCCCTTGTGGCTAAAACTGAATGCAGTTAAGTCGGGCAAAGTCTATAAGGTAGGTGATGATTATTGGCATGGTGGTAGCTACATCGCTGCCAATCTAATTCTTGATGATTTGTTTAAATATTTAGCAGAGTAACAGTAATAGTGATGCCTAAACACACTCTATTCGTTTGTAAATCTTGCCACACTTCCGATGAAGAACCATTAGAAAACCAACAGAGAGATGGTATACGTTTATTAGAGAAACTAAACACTTTATCTAGGGAAAAATGCCCATCATCAGAACTGGATATTAAGCCTGTAGGATGTATGTGGGCTTGTGATCATGGCTGTGTTGCGGCTATTTCTAGCCCGAAAAAACCTACCTATCTCATCGTTGATCTTCAACCTGATGAAAGTGCTTCAGCATTACTTGAACTTATGGAACTGTACATTAGTAATAGCAAAGGAGGGATTCCTTATGAAAAAATCCGCGAACTGTTGCAACCTGATACTTTTGTGCAAATTCCTCCTATATTAATTGATGAAAATGCCGAATGATTATTACTAAAAATTATGCAATACAATTACATATCACCTCATACATTGCATTATGGCAGTTACCACAATTCCTTTACCTTATTCTTAAGCCAGTCTCCAAAATACTGCTTGCTGATAGCTAAAGCTTTATGAAAATTGGACTACAGCAATATTGGAACTTACTTGTAGACTATCTCAATCCCCAAAAAGGAAGAGTTGCCAAATTTGCGATCGCTCTCCTCGCCAGCATCGGACTACAATTAGTCAACCCCCAAATTCTCCGTTATTTCATCGATACAGCCGTAGCTGGTGGTTCTGGACAAAGTTTATTCTTCGCCGCCTTACTATTTACTGGTGTAGCTTTAATTACTCAACTGATCACAATTGCTGCAACCTATTATGGCGAAAACGTTGCTTGGAGAGCCACCAACGCCTTACGTGCTGACTTAGTTGAGCATTGCTTGCAACTAGACTTATCCTTTCATAAATTCTCTACACCCGGTGAATTACTAGAGAGAGTAGACGGTGATGTTCACACTCTGTCGCAATTCTTCTCCAAATTTACCATTTACATCTTGGGTAATTTGCTGTTGATGTCGGGTGTGATTGTAGTTCTATTTGCCGAAGATTGGCGTGCTGGTTTAGCGATCGCATTTTTTACTCTAACAGCATTATCTACTTTAATTCGTCTACGTTCTATTGCCGTTCCCCATTGGAGAAGTTATCGCCAAATTAGTGCCGATTTTTTTGGTTTCGTCGGTGAACAAATCGCCGGGATGGAAGATGTGCGGGCGAATGGAGCCAAAAGCTATGTTATGCACCGCTTCCACAAAATTTTGCAAGGCTGGTTACCTATCTTTCACAAAGCACGTTTTGCTAGTACTATTCTTTGGGGTACAACTAACGGTATCTTTACTTTAGGGACTGCGATCGCCTTAAGCGTTGGTGCTTACCTTTGGAGCCAAAATATTATTACTATTGGTACAGTATATCTACTGTACTATTATACCAATTTACTTAGTGAACCGATTGAGCAAATTCGCGACCAATTTGAAGACCTCCAACAAGCAGAAGCCAGTATTTATCGCATTCAAGATTTACTCAAAGTTAAATCTAAACTCAGTACAGAAGGCGAACAGCAACTTCCTCAAGGTGCACTTTCCGTAACTTTTGAGAACGTCTCATTTGGCTACAATGAGCGAGAATTAGAGACTGGGGATTTGGTACTGCAAGATATATCTTTTAATCTACCTGCTGGTCATTTACTAGGTTTACTGGGACGTACAGGTAGCGGTAAGTCTTCCTTGGCGCGATTATTACTTAGGTTATATGACCCCCAATCAGGCTCAATTCGCTTGGGAGGAGTGCCGATTAACCAAACTCCTTTAACAGATTTACCTCAAAAAGTGGGATTAGTCACTCAAGATGTCCAACTGTTTCAAACTACAGTCCGTAATAATCTCACCTTTTTTAACCAGAATATCAGTGATGAACGCATATATGAAACCTTAGAAATCTTAGGATTGTCAGAATGGTTGCACTCATTACCCAAAGGCTTAGAAACAAATTTGGGGCCAGATAGTAGCGGCTTATCTGCGGGACAGGCGCAGTTACTGGCATTTACGAGAGTATTTCTCAAAGACCCTGGTTTAGTAATTCTAGACGAAGCCTCTTCTCGCCTCGATCCTGTGACAGAAAAACTGATTGAAAAGGCTGTAGACAAGTTATTAGCTGGGCGTACAGGGATTATTATTGCTCATCGTTTAGCGACTGTAGAAAGAACAAATCAAATTTTAATTTTAGAACAGGGTCAAGTTATTGAATATGGTCAACGAGAAAAATTAATTAAAAACCCTCACTCACATTTTACCAAATTATTACAAACTGGTTTGATCGATTTATTAAACTAATACTCTTCTCTTTGTAAATTACGAATTACGAACTTGTACTGAGCGCAGCCTCTCGTAGAGAAGTATTACGAATTACGAATTACGAATTATAAAATATCATGGTGTCAATAAAAAAGCTTAGAGGTTGGGAATTATTATGGCAACTGATTTGGTACAAACCAAAATTATACACAATTGACTCCTGCTTCTGGATTTTAATTATGGGGTTGCCTGCCCTACCTGGATTAATTATCCGGGAATTCTTCAACAGCTTGACTAACAAGGCGCAATTCGGATTATCACCTTTGACTTTAATTGCATTATTACTAGCTCTGAATTCGGGACACATTGCGCTTATATTTGCGGGGCGTGTTACCAAAACTCAGCACCGTTTCATTATGCGGTCATTACTGCGACATAATTTGTTAGATCGCCTTTTTAAAAATCCTACAGCACGACCAATGGTTGTTAGTAAAGAGGCTGAAAAAACTGTATCTCAGGGTGAAATAATTAGCTACTTTCGTGATGATGCCGAACAAGTAGAAGAAAATGTGGCATTGATATCAGAACTTTTAGGACAAGGTATATTTTCTGTTATTTCTTTAGTAATTTTATTAAGTATCAATGTCCAAATGACATTGTTTGTGTTTCTGCCGGTGGTGGGGATGATAGTGATTGTTCAACGAGCAGAAACTCGTATTAAACAGTATAGAACAGCCAGCCGCGAAGCAACCGAAAAGGTGACAGGAATTTTAGGCGAAATATTTGGCTCAGTACAAGCGATTAAAGTAGCTGGAGCAGAAGAAAATGTGCTGGATTACTTTCGCACCCTCAATGATAAACGCCGCCATATGATGATTAAGGATAGCCTATTCAATGCTATTCTGAATTCTCTATTTCAAAATATGGTGAGTCTGGGGACAGGGATAATTCTGCTGCTGGCTTCCCAATTAATGCAGAGTGGTGTTGGTAAGTTGACAGTGGGTGACTTTGCTTTGTTTGTGTATAATCTTTCGTTTGTAACTAGCTTTTTTAATTTTCTCGGCGGCTTTATGGCTTTGTATAAGCACACAGAAGTTTCTTTTGAACGTATGGCTAGTTTACTGTCTGATGTATCAGTAGATACTTTGGTAGCTCCTAATCAACTTTATCTTAATGACCTGAATGGTCGCAAAAAACTCTTGCCCTCAGTCGAACAACCGTTGAAGAATAAAAGCGATGCCTACGGCGAGCAAAGCGATAAGCTTGACGGCATGGCTAGCGCTTACCGCCTGCAATCATTAAAAGTATCTAATTTAACTTATATTTATCCTGGTACTAATCAAGGAATTACAGATATTAGCTTTGAGATGCAGCGTGGTAGTTTGACTGTGATTACTGGTCAGATTGGTTCTGGCAAAACTACATTGCTGCGGCTATTGTTAGGATTATTACCTATGCAAAGTGGATGTATTTACTGGAATGGGCATCTTATTGAAGACCCCGCCAGTTTCTTTGTTCCACCTCGCAGTGCTTATACTCCCCAAATTCCTCAATTGTTTAGCTACACCCTGCGAGAAAATATTTTGTTGGGCTTGTCTAAAGATGATGAAGATATCGCTACAGCTTTAAACATGGCTGTGTTTGAGCAAGATTTAGCAACTATGAATGAAAGTCTAGAAACTTTAGTTGGTTCTAAAGGTGTGCGGCTTTCTGGTGGACAAATACAGCGTGTAGCAGCCGCGCGGATGTTTGTGCGTCAACCGGAATTGTTGGTGTTTGATGACCTTTCTAGCGCTTTGGATGTAGAGACAGAATTGGCTTTATGGTCGCAAATATTCTTTAACAGCACAGAACCAGAGCAAAATAATTGGACACCGACCTGTCTTGTGGTTTCTCATCGGCGTTCAGTCTTGCGCCGCGCCGATCAGATTATTGTGATGAAAGCAGGGAGAGTGGAAGCGCAAGGGAAGTTAGATGAAATTCAGTAGACCGAAAACTTTTGCGATGCCATCAGCGGGCGTAATCGCTCTCCAATACAAAATTTAGCTTTCCTGTTTCGATTTCGTAGCGGTGGTTTGCCAACAATGACTGAATCTCTTTTTTTCTGCAACAGCGTCTGCATCGGCTTTCGGATGTAGCTTTGTTGTTTTCTTCCAACTGATGTCAGCTGCATCGAACAAGTCATAGTAACTTTGTTTTGACTCATAAACCACGTCGTATTCAAAAGCTAACTTATACTCTAGTTCTCCAAGCTCCCAACAGTCCTTGGTTTGCAACCATCTCAATACTTCTTCTCGTTGTTCGCTACTCAAGTAGCTTTTCTTTTCTTTGTGGTTTAACCGTAGTCCATCAACTCCATTCTGTTCATAGGCTTGTTTCCAACCTGTTATCGAGCCTAAAGACACATCTAAAATAGTTTGGACTTCTTCGTACAAGTAATCTTGGTTAAAATGGAACGCCCAATCTTATACTTAGCCATCACTAACCACGGCTTTGGACATACTACCCGCATGGCTTCTGTAGCTGCGACAATTCAAAAATTATGTCCAGAAGTTCTGCTAATTATGGTGACTACAGCCCCGCGCTGGTTGCTAGAGTGCTACATAGAAGGCGATTTTATCTATCGTCCCCGTGCATTTGATTTGGGTGTAGTGCAAACCGATAGTTTGACAATGGATAAAGTAGCGACTTTAGAAAAGTTGCTAGATATTAAGAAACAACAAAATTCGCTCATTGCTTCAGAAGCAAATTTTATCCGCCAGAATCGCGTTAATCTGATTTTGGCAGATATTCCCTTCCTTGCTCCTGGGTTTGCCAAAGGTGCAAATATTCCCTGCTGGATGATGAGTAACTTTGGCTGGGACTTTATCTACCGAGATTGGGGAGGTGAATTTACCGCAGTTGCAGATTGGATTAGTGATTGGTATTCAAAGTGCGATCGCTTATTTCGTCTTCCCTTCCACGAACCGATGCAGGCTTTTCACAATATCACAGATGTTGGCTTAACAGGCGGTTCCCCCCGTTACCCTGCTGATGATTTACGTTCTCTTTGGGGAATAACTGCACCAGTGGAAAAAACTATTTTGTTGACCTTTGGCGGCTTGGGTTTACAGCAAATTCCCTATGATAACCTGCGGCGGTTTCCAGATTGGCAATTTATCGTCTTTGATCAATCTGCCCCTAATTTACCTAATTTAGTGAAAATTAATGACCGCAAATACCGCCCTGTAGATTTTATGCCTATTTCTGGGCGAGTTGTTTCTAAACCTGGTTACAGTACTTTTGCTGAAGCCACACTATTAGACGTACCCATTGTTACGATGCTGCGTGAGGACTTTGCTGAAGCAACATTTCTAATAGAAGGCATAACAAATTATAACCAGCATCAAATCATCACCCCATCTGAGTTTTTTCAAGGGACTTGGGATTTTCTACGTGAGTTACCTCAATCGCCAAAGCAATCTGAACCAATTACTAAGGATGGTAATGAAGCGATCGCTCATGCTATTATCAACTATTTTCGCAGTAATTAAACTTTACTGAATTTACAACATCGAATAAACTGCTAGCTTTCCTATAAGGAGGTTATAGCCGTTTTCAATTATGTAAAATACAGTAGGAGCGCACAGATGTGCGCTTAAAGCGCGTATTGTATACAAACGATAACCGCTATAAACTTTAGTGATATGGTGGAAAAATCATCCAAACTAAAAAATTAACGGTTATTAGTCAATAATCAATCAAATTTACAGATGACTCACTACCAAAAGTTACTAAAAATTTCCACCACTGGTAAATCTTTTTACAATATCACTGCGAAAATTGAAGCTACAGTTGCAGAATCAGGAGTTGAAACTGGTCTTTGTACTTTATTTTTACGCCACACTTCAGCCAGTTTAGTCATTCAAGAAAATGCCGATCCCGATGTACTTGTGGATTTAGCTAACTTTATGGCAAAACTCGTCCCAGAATCGGGAAAATACATCCACGATGCAGAAGGTCCCGATGATATGCCAGCACACATTCGTACTGCACTCACCCAAACTTCTGAACATATTCCCATTAATCGTGGTCATCTGGTACTGGGAACTTGGCAGGGAATTTATATTTGGGAACACCGCCAGCACAGTCATTTAAGAGAATTGGTTGTTCACATTTCTGGATAGCTGATTCTCAAGTTTTATTTAAGGTGGAGTTTTATAGAGTTTAAATACTCTAGTTATCCTGCCTAGCCTTTGGGTATAATCTCATAAACTCGCGGTGATATGCATTAAATAAACTTCGCCGTGATAGCTTTTTCTTGAAAATTGATCATGCAAAATTAATCAGAATATAGACTAAAAATTCATGTAAATTTGTAAATTTAATAGTTAAGTTTATTTGTAGTTATTTAATGTTCTAGTTATTCTATTATAAAATAATATTTAATATAAGCTGTTTGGGCTATTTCAATTACTATGAAGCAAGAACTGGCACCAACTCATACTTTCCAATTTATTGATGAAATACTTGCCCAACAGTCTCTTACCCTGTTATCACTTAATCCTCAAAAGACATTAATTACCAGTTTTGCAGAGTTGGAGGATTTGATTACTGAACAAAACATAGACATTGAAATTTTCACCACTCTTCGAGAAACTCTTGAAAGCATAGTCCGTACTCAGTTGCAAAACTTCCCAGAAAATATCTTCTGGGATTTTGATTTTATGGTGAGTAGTATGCTCAGACAAGCTTTAATGGCAGAAGAGGGTGCTGTTCCTTTTTTAAAGCTTTTTGGTAAAAAGATGGTCTCTCTGACAGAGATGTTCGGAAATAAAACGGAAATACGCTTCCGTTACGTTCACGATTTTATGTATGGATTTGAGTGGGCAAGATGGGTACAAAAAGACCCACAAAAGCGCGAACATATAGAGCCTTTTAGTCTGGTTTTTTTGGATTATTTGCTCGTCAAAGGTAAGGAAATTTTACAACGGATTAATCACGGACAAATAACATCCTATAAACTATGTGATAGCGGCTACCGCAATCCATTCACATTTTCTCGTGAACCAGAAGATGAATACCGTCTACTAACTTATCTTGCTGAAGAACAACTGATTCCAGTGGCAGTGTGGAACTGGGATGACAGCCCTGTATGGAACAAACCTTTCCAGGAGATGCGCCAGCAATTAGCATTAAAATTAAATATTCAACCACAGAGACACTGATTAGCAATAAAAAATTGCTGAAGAACATAATTATGAAAATTGCTGACTTAATTACTTGGTTTGAAACATGGGCAAATCCCGCTTGGTGTGAAAGCTGGGATAATTGCGGCTGGCAGATTGAACCAGGATTGTTGCAGGAAAAAGCACGGGTTTTAGTATGTTTGACACCGACTTTGGCAGTAATGCAAGAAGCGATCGCAGAAAATGCTAATCTGATTTTTGCTCATCATCCCTTGATTTTTACTCCTCCCAAATCTTTACGCAGTGGTGAAGCGATCGCAGAAATGGTACGGTTGTCCTTTAAGCACAATATTGGTATCTACACTGCCCACACGAATTTCGACCAAGTGCAAGATGGGACTGCTGATGTTTTAGCTCAGATTTTAGAACTTAAAGAAGTCACTCCCATAGAATCTACACAAGCAGGATTAGGATATGGTCGTATTGGTTCGCTAGAGCCATTTATGACATTACAGGAGTTACTTGCAGCCATTCAAACGCGACTTGCTCCTCCTAATCTGATTTTTTCCCCAAGTGCTGATTTACAGCAAACAATTTCACGAGTTGCCGTTTTGGGTGGTTCGGGGGCTAGTTTTATTTCAGCCGTCGCCAAAAGTGGTGCTCAAGCTTATCTGACTTCTGACTGTAAATTTCATCAATTTCAAGAAAGCCGCGATCGCAATCTCATTTTAATCGATGCTGGACATTACGCTACCGAACGTCCGGCTTGCGATCGCTTGGTGCAAAAATTCCAGTCTTTAAACCTAGACTGGGTGCAATTAAGTAAAAAGGATGAAGATTTCCGCCAGTTTTTGGCTTGATTGCTTATGTTTCACTATATTTTTTGGATACTTGTCTAAAATTTTTTCTATAGTTTAATTTTGCCAAACCATCCAAACCATGTAGCTTTTAGACATTAATGCTGAACAGGATTGTATTAAAATTTGACTGTACATCACTAAGCAGTCCCATCAAAAACTCTTATTATGAAGCATTCTTGTGATATGAATCACTAATTACTTGTAACTATAATCACATGATACCAATGTTCCATATCAATTAGTAATACAGGAAAATGTTCCACACTTGAGGTAACAAATTGTTTACTCTGCCCTAACCGAGATGATTCGCACAATCATTGAATCTGCTTTCCAAACTGGATATCTTAGTGTTGAATCTGAGGGTTTACTCCATCAAGTGCTGGTAACTAAATGCTATCAGTCAGAGGATTTGCCAGTCATTGCAGCCCTATACGATGCAGTTCGCGCCGGTCAAATTAAACGGGAAGCATCCTCGTCGAATGCGCTCATAGAATTTCCCATACCATATAAATCTTGCTGATACTTCCACAGGGCAAGCAGGGGAGCAGGAACTTTGTGTAAGGAAGTCTTTCTCTTCTATGCCCCTACTCTTATCTCCTTTCGTTTTTCCTGAGTGCTGAATCAGGCAAAAATCTCAAAAACTCAAAACTCTTTGGATGTTGTTGTTGAAAACCATCAAGGTCAGCAAGAGAATGAGTTAAGATCAGATACACATGGGTAAAAGTAAAGCTAAGTCCCCGGACTTCCCAGTAATGCCAATGAGTAAAAGTAGGCAAGTTAAACAACCGCAATCAACAATTGTTTTGGAGTATTCTTTATTACATAATGGTAAGAATGACTCATCAACAAATATGAACCTGGTTAGGACAGGTTCCGAATTGTTTGACTTCTCTGAAGCAGACATTCCGTAGAATGAGCCAGAAGGAGATTGAGTTCATTGCTAGAGCAACCATTGATTTATTACCCAATATTTCCTAAGATTTTGACAAATATAAGCAAGTCTTGGGATTGGGTCATGAAGCATAGTTGTTCCGAACAGTGAAATTAACCTCTTAAAGGTGTAATGTAATGGGGTAGAACCCAGATTTGACAGGTTTAACTACGTTGTTTAAAAAGGCAGAAACAGTACATGCTACACCGCAAGATTTATCAACTCTGTTGCGATGGGCGCGAGGTATGTGTTTTCTTGCGGGACCAGCAACGCTGGATTGAACGCGCCCGCATCATCGACATAGAGGGAGATTTAGTGACCCTACGCTATGAAACAGAAGAAGAGGACGAAGTTTGTTCTTGGGAAGAAATGGTTCGCCTCGAGAGCATTGGTGCTGTAACGCAAAAATTGGCTTCAGTACCGCGCGGGAATGTGGAACCTCTAATGACAGAAGACTGTCCCGAAGCTGAACGCATTCACAACCGTTACACTGACTCGAATCCAGAATAATTAGTCATTAGTTAATAGTCATTAGTCATTAGTCATTAGTCATTAATTAAAAATGATAAAGGGCAGCGGATTAATGACTATTGGCTATCATTCAAACCTTCAAAGGCAGGACAGTAACCTTCTAGAGTTACCTTAAAGTTATACAACGGGGAAGCTGGGTTCCAACACCGCTGCCCCCTTTGGTGTCGGCAGGTACCGCAACAGTCTACATCTGTCCATGTATAGCGATCGCTATTTTGGTTGAGCAATTCTCGTTGAGACAATCCCCTTAATACTAGTTCTTCCCCTTGCCAACGAGCTTCGATTAAACCAGTATCGGCAAATTGTCGCCAACGAGGATCAGTAGTAATCACATCTGCTAGGGTGATTGTGATTACTGTTCCCATCTCTGTCAGTTCGCCTTCGTAGTTGGTTTCTGGTGCTGCCGGTTGTAAAAATGTATCGCCGATAGGCAGTTCTACTAAGGTGTCAGCCGCCGGGGAATGTATATGGTAGCGGTTTTGCAACTCTTCTAAGCTAGTCAGGTCTGCCAAGTAGGCAGGAGAACCGTGGACAAAAATTACATGCTGGGGTCGCAAATTATGAATTAGCTGCGTAGTACCAGGGCCATCACTATGTTGAGCCAGGAGATAGGTTTCGACAGTGGTAGGTGCTAAATATTCTTTGTTAACTCTTATATCAATTTTTTCTGGTAGGAGGATTAGCCAAGGGCCTGTGTCTAGCTGGCAGTGCTTACCTAAATCATCCGTAGAGTCGGTAAGGACTATACAGGGTGACTTGCCCACAGTGGCACGATGTTCTGGTTGTAAACGACGCACGCGGGGACGCACCCGTTCATCCCAAAACAAGGGTTGATGGCGGGCGAAGTTCTGTACAGATGGGGGAAGGTGTGGAAGTAGTTCTAGATAAGCATCACAGCCAGTAGCGACAGCACCATCTACCCAGATATCTAAATCTCGTCCGGTGAAGTGGTGATGTGACCGCAAGAGCATTAGCAGTTCTTGACCCAATCCTAAAGCCGGGGTGGGAAGGATTACAGAACAATGGTCAGCGATCGCGCGATTAATCCGTTCTGCTAGTTGATTTTCTTGGTTGCGGCGATGGGGATGGCGGGATGTACCATAACTGCCTTCAATAATCAGTACATCCAAGTCCAAGCCCCGCAGTTCCTCTAAACGCAAACCTTCTACCAGCCGGGAGTTTGACAGGAAAAAATCACCCGTATACAGTAGCTTGTAAGTACGCTGCTTGGTGGTGTAGGTAAGGAGAATTGCCACTGCCCCTGGTAGATGCCCTGCGGGAAATAATTCTGCCACCAAACCCTCTTGGAATTCCACAGGCGATCGCAACGGCAAGGCATGACAAAATTGGGAAATTTTCTCAGCGTCTTGGTCTAGCCAATTCAGTGGCAGTAACTTGCTGGTTACTTCGCTGCCATAAATAGGTAACTTAGGATAAGCTTTATGCAGTGCCAGTAAGCCTCTGGCATGATCTGGGTGGGCGTGACTAATCAAAACTAAATCTGCTGGTAGGGGCGAACTAGCTCCACGTATCGACTTAGTAAGCCCCTTAGCCAGCAATGAGATATCTTCCATACCACAGTCCAATAGGATGCGGTGTGGCCCCATCTTTACCAATAAACACACGCCCTCATCGTAATGCTGGACGCTATAGGGCAAACATTCTAATTCACTACCCACTTCCGCAGCATCTACGCGAGAAGATGCCGACAGATTATCCCTCATGCTCTCCTCCCCTCAAACCTCATCATCATGGACATATCCCAAAAGCCAAAAGTTACACAAATTTTGGTTTTGTGACTTAGGGGTAAGTTTTATCGTGCGCCCCTACACCCTGAGAATACAGATTTTTGATTGGGGAGGACGCCTCCACCGAACCCGCACTGGTTCGGAAAAGTGGGCTAACGAGAGAGAAGCCTTCAAACTAGGAGGTAAAGGATGCCTCTTGTTTATTTTCTCTTTGCAAGTTCTGAGCGCTCTTAGCCAAATCGCCTTACGGCAAGTCGCCTAAGCGTCTACAGATTTATCTCAATGTGCCGAGCCATTTCCGTGATAGTTATCTGAATCATAGAATCCATTTTTCGTGCCAAAAAATAAGCACGAAATCGTGAATATAACTGTTAATCCAGCTAGAATCAGCTTTACATCCATTTGTTTGCTGCCCTTTACTCAAGACTTTCTTATATTAATTTAGTGCTTCCGCAATCAAACGCAATCACTAGAAAATCTTTACTATGCAGATTTGGATTGGGCAATAGGTAATATTACCACAATCAGTTCAGATTGTAGAACCTTTCGGTTCACCTGTCTATCTATCTAGATGTAAAAGAACATAACAGCAGAAGCAATTTTCTACAGCCCGTAAAAATCCTCATCTAGAATCTGCTCAATCGAAAAAGGACAAACGGTAGGATAGTCACTTTCGTGGGGTATGCGAATTCCAAACTTACCTAGCTTACTTTCCTTAATGGCTAGCTTACGAGCATCTGGGTAGGCTTTTTCCACCGCCTCTACCAGAAAACTTTTGAGAGAAGGAGTATCTGCCAAATTATTGATAACTCGCTGACGATGTTCAAGTATGGAGCTATACCAGCTTCCTTTCATGCTATCGGGGACATCATACTGAACGCGTAACTTGAGTAAATGCGCCAACAAAATTGTCAGATTGCTTTTGAGTGCATTTTTTTCTGCTTTACCCAAATCAACTAGTTCCTCAATCAAATGCTCAATATCCAACGCCTCAAATTCATGATTTTGTAACTGTTGAATGGTTTGCTCAATCCATAATTGCAAATCTTGATCGTATAGCGGGTTAGGCATTTCTCAGATCAACTCCTAGTTACTCACTCGATCATAGCGATGAATGCGATCGCACTTAGAGCCAAGGCAATAGAATTGCCTACGGTACACCGCGTAAACGTGGCTACACAAACAAAGAAGATGCGATAAATCGCGTCTCTACATGAGGGTTTTGTTGCTCATTTTGAACTGTATTGGGATTTAACTTTCTTACTCGTTCGCAATAACTGCACAAAGGTATTACTCACTGTATTGTCTTTGGTATCCGCCGCGTATTGAATCAATTTTTCTCGCAGTTCTTGGGCTGCATCTTCCTCAAGTAGGGTTGCTAGCAAGAAATAAACACCACGAAAACGCGGATCGCCCATTCTATCAACTAATAGTCCTTCGGCTGAATCACTTTCGCCGAGAAAGTTTTGCACCAAAAAGAAATCCATGATTTTATCGTGGCGAAAGTACCATTCTTTCTTCTTGGCTTCGCTTTTTTCATCTTCTTGCCACTGACGGCTGACTACCATTTTGTATTTCTCGTCTTCTAAAGACATGACAACTTGGTGAAATTCATCTCCAGGTAGGGCTTGTTTGTCTTCGAGTCGCATTTGGTAGACGGCGGCGGAAAATCTTTTGAGCGGAAATTCTTGTTTCCATTCTTGCTGGTATTCTGCCGCCATCAGGTTGTATTGCTGTTCTTGCAAGCGAAACAAGTTTGGCTGTTTACCTTGTGATAACATCAGCGCTACCACTGTTAGATCCATTGGATTGGAAAGAATGCGGCGGACAGCATCTAACTCTTCTTTGGCTTGTTGGTTATTGAGGACTTCTGTTAAATAATTGGTGCAAGCTTGGACGTAATCAGCACCTTGAATTTTGGCATCTTTGGGTAGTCGCGGCTGACGGGAGATCAAAAACTCTTGAATTTGTTGTTGCTCAAGGGGCTGCAAGTAGTAGGTTTTGGCTGTTGAGGGGGGTGTCCACTCTAGGGGCTGGGTAGTCATGATAATGTTGCCCCGGAAATAGCTTTCCACAAACTGGCAGATTTTGGCGCGGGTTTCGGCGGTGACTTCGTTGAGTCCGTCGATGCAGATATCTATGGCGCCACTGTAAATCAGGTTTTTCAGGAAGCCGGCATCTTGGGCTTGGCCGTGTAGCTTGTCTTGGATGGCTTCAATTACGCCTTTATGACATTTTTGGGCGGGGAGATAAACGACGATGCGCTGGGAGTTTTTCAACAGATGACGGAGAAACATCGACTTGCCTAAGCCGGAATCTCCTTCTAAGATAATTTGTCCTTGAATACTGGGTAGGGCTGCGGTTATGGGGAGGATGTCTCCTGAAGTGGGGACTTTAACTTTAGATTCTGGGAAGTATGAATGGTCATGAAAATTATCTAACCCGGCATCGGCTAATAGAGAAGGTTTGAAGGGTTCAAATAATTTGCGGCGGAAGGGGGGAAACCAGGTGAGGAGAAAGCCTACGTAGACCATGCCTAAGATGCGGCGTACCCAAGGGTTCCAGAAGAAGATGGCTTGGATTTGGGGGAATTTGGGGTAGGCAAAGATGAGAGCAAGCCAAAAGGCAGCGTGAGACAGGATAGTAATTCTGGCGTTGAAAAACCACTGCCAACCTTTGAGGTTAATTATGACTGATTGCAGTGAGTCAGCTTCGTTGTAGCCGGCGTTTTTCAGGTTGTGGTAGTGAGTTTCTAAAATCAAAATATCTTGTTGTTGCCAAGAGACTTTTCTGGCAACTACAGCAATTTGCCTAGCTAAGTCTTGTTGTAAACGTGGAAATTCTTGACTGAGTTTCCAGGTAGTACGGAATTCTTCTAGTGTTTTGACACCTTCAGGGTGCTTCAGATTATCGGGAGTTGCTTGAGGTCTGCCAAGCCATTTTAGTAAAGTTTGCACTTGATCAGTGCCGCCACCCAGGAAATAAGTCCAAAATCGCCAAAATTCATAATTATTCTGACCATAACCAAAACTTCCCTGATTTGGTTCGTAGACATAATTCAAAACTACAGCAACCTCTTTTAATTTCAGTTGTCTGATTTTTCCCAATGCCGATGCCGCACTTCTACGAACGTCGGCGTCCACCTTTTCATTCTTGAGGATATTGGCAGCTTTCTCGGCAATATCCTCTGGTTTCTTCACCAGGGATTTTAAATCTTTGAGATTATATTCAACTAATTGCTTGAGAGCATGCATATCCTTTAACTTGGTCGTGTTCATCATCAAGGGCGGCTAATATACCGTTAATCTGCCAATCTTGGGGTTTGGGTTTGGGGGTTTCTTTAGCGTTTACCCAAGGTAGAGAGAGGAGGAAAGTCAGGAGTAGGGTGAAACAGAAAAGGGAAAAGAGGGAGAGCTTGTTAGTGTGGCGGGGAGTTATGAGCATAAATCAGGGCAAGGCGGCAGATTACACGCGGCTATCGGTATAATACCAAGCTTGCAATTCCTAATTCCTGATTTAGAGCCTCTAATGCTTGTGGACGAGTATTAAAGGCTCATTAACGAAGCTTTGAGGTTCATCGGCGATGCTTTGAGGTTCATTGACGATGCTTTGAGGTTCATTGACGATGCTTTGAGGTTCAGCGATGATGCTTTGAGGTTCATCGATGATGCTTTGGGGTTCATCGATGATGCTTTGAGGTTCATCGGTGATGCTTTGAGGTTCATCGGTGATGCTTTGAGGTTCATCGGTGATGCTTTGAGGTTCAGCGGCGATGCTTTGAGGTTCATTGACCAAAATATACATCTCGTTTTGCAAATCGGGAGACTCTCAATATGATTCGGTTAAGGTGCATAGTCATTGGAGATCCCCCTAAATCCCCCTTAAGAAGGGGGACTTTAAGAAGTTTTACCGGTTCGTTTTTTGAGATCCCCCTAAATACCCCTTAAGAAGGAGGACTTCAATTCCAGTTCCCCCCTTTTTTAAGGGGGGTTAGGGGGGATCATCTGCTGTATCTGCTCACACACACTATCAAAGTGATTTAAAACTTGACTATTTGTAAACCTAATAATCTTTAAACCATAGCCTTCCAAAATGTTTGTTCTCTCCAGATCATAATCTTGACCTTCATCTGTAAAATGGCTATCCCCATCAATTTCAATCACTGTTTGTAAAGTAGGACAGTAGAAATAAACTATGAAATGATTAATCGGTCGTTGTCTTAAAACCCGATATTGGAAATTTCTCAAATATTCATGCCACAGCTTTTTTTCTGCTGGGGTCATATTTTTACGAAGTTCTTTTGCTCTTTCTACAAGCTTTGGATTGTAAGGTAGATAGAGATTGCTGCTATTGAGTTGGTTTGTCATAGTTTCTGGTCGTTATGCCCCCTACCCAATACTGCGTGGGTTTTGGTGCATAGTCATTGGAGATCCCCCCTAACCCCCCTTAAAAAAGGGGGGAACCGGAATTAAAGTCATCCTTTTTAAGGCGATAAATAGGGTTCAGTTAACGTTTTTATCCCCCCTAACCCCCCTTAAAAAAGGGGGGAACCGGAGTCAAAGTCCCCCTTTTTAAGGGGGATTTAGGGGGATCTCAAAGTATTGGCTACACACTAAAGGCTTTTTTAAAAGCCTTTAAGAATCGACAGTAGCTTTGGCGGGTTTACTTTTAATAGCTTTAAACCGTTCGCCTAATTGTTCAACAATAGTTTTTAACCCTGGAGTTTTCTTAGCAGCAGTCTTGACGTAATCATAAACTGTCAAACTACTACCCATTGCTTCGCTACCGACTGCCATTAGGGTATCATCTACCTGTTCTGTCAGTTGTCGCAATCCAATCAAAACTTCGGTGAGGTTAGCGGCTAGTTGGTAATCCCGCACAAATTCATCTAAATCAAAGCTGGCTGGTAAAATGTCTCGGTTAGATTGGGCAGCAATCAAGCTATTGTTGACAAAAGCTAGTCTTTTATCGCCCATCTTAAATAAGTTGCGTCGTTCTTCTGCACTAAGAGTCACCAGAAAAGGCATTTTTGCTTGGATAGTCGCAAAGGCTGCTTTAATTTCTTGGATATCTGCTGGGGAAAGGGAGGCGGTGATGTTTTGGTAAGCCATTGATATTTACCGTAGTGAATCTGTTTGTTATGATTCCCACTGATAAATGCGATCGCACAAATTGGGCACGAGGCGGGAGACGCGATAAATCGCCGTCTCTACAATAAATAATTATTGGCGCGATGGTTTCTTGCCAAAGCCATAGCGCAATGTATGCATAAACCAAGTTTGGAAGTTGTCAATGTAGCTAAATATCACTGGCACTACCAGCAGTGTCAGTAGGGTGGAAGTTGTGAAACCGCCCATAATAGCAATTCCCATTGGTTGGCGAACTTCAGAACCTGCGCCAATTCCTAATGCTAGGGGTAAAGTACCTGCGATAGTTGCTAAAGAAGTCATCATAATCGGGCGCAGACGTGACACACCCGATTCAACGAGTGCCTGACGTTGGGTTTTACCTTCCTGCATGTTGATGATTGTATAGTCAACTAACAGAATCGAGTTTTTGGTGACAATCCCCAACAGCAACACTACACCAATCAGGGCATAAAGTCCCAAGGGCTTTTGGGCAACCATCAACGCTACCAATACGCCGCCTAAACAAAAGGGCAAGGCTGCCATAATCGATAATGGATGGAGGAAGTTGTTATACAGCAGCACCAGAATCGCATAGATACACATTAATGCCAGTCCTAATGCACCGCCCAAGCGACCGAAAATATCTTGCATAATTTTGGCACTGCCTGAAGGTTGCTGTACTACTCCTGGCGGTAAGTTTTGCATCGCAGGTAGTTGGTTAATTGTCTGGACTGCCTCTCCTAAAGAAATTCCTTGCAAATTGGCTTCTACGGCAACTTGACGGGCGCGATCGTAACGGTTGATGGTAGCAGGGCCACTACCAAAGCGGATGTCTGCAACTGCGACGAGGGGAATCAAGCTGCCATTTTGACTGGGGACTTGCAGATTTGTGATTGTATTGATGTCAGCCCGCGCTTTCGGATCGATTTGTACACGAATGGGAATTTGGCGATCGCTCAAATTAAATTTTGCCAAGTTTGCATCATTGTCGCCGATGGTGGCAAGGGAAGCAGTCCGAGCGATCGCTTGCACTGTAACTCCCAAATCTGCTGCCCGTTGTGGGTTAGGAATTACCAAAATCTCTGGTTTAACTAAACTCGCAGTCGAAGATACTTCTACCAATCCGGCTAGCGATCGCATCTGCTTTTCTAGAGCATCAGCAGCTTGACTCAATGCTTCGGGATTTTCACTCCTCAGAACAATTGATAAACCTTTACGGCTGTCACCAGGTGACTGACTTTGGAAACTAATTCTAGCTCCCGGTATTTCCTCAAAAGAAGGGCGTACTTCTTCCTCAAACTGTTTTTGAGAAATATTTCGTTCTTCTCTGGGTTTGAGATTAATGGCAAGGGTTGCAGAATTGATCTCTTCTATTGCTAGTACACGTTCAACTACTGAGTTTTGCCGAATAATATCAGTCGCTTGTGTGACTACCTTATTAACGTCTGACAAAGTAGAACCAGGAGGTAATTCTATAGATACGTTGGAAATTCCGAAGTCACCATCATCAACAAAACCCTTGGGAATTAAGGGAACCAGCATCGCACTGGCAATGAAGAAAGCTAAAGCGATCGCCATTGTTGTCAATCTATGGCGTAACGCCCACTGGAGAAGTGATCTATAAGGTTGAAAACCCTGACGCTTTTGAGTTCTATTTCTACTTCCGTTCCCGCTACCTGGAAGTGTAAATTTGAAATTCAAAAATTTTATTACTCCCCCTGCCCCCTGCTCCCTGCCCCCTGCCCCCTTCTCTTTCAAAAGATACGCCCCCATCATCGGCGTAACCATCCGCGCTACAAGAGTGGAGAAAATTGTAGAAACGGCAACGGTAACACCAAATGGTTGAAAAAATTGCCCCGGAATCCCACCCATAAAGGCAACGGGCAGAAACACAGCAATAATCGTCGCTGCACTTGCTATTACCGCTAATCCTACTTCGTTAGAAGAATCAAAAGCAGCTTCCCAAGATGATTTACCCATAGCCATGTGCCGTTCCATGTTTTCAATTTCCACGACGGCATCATCTACCAAGTTGCCCACCGCCAACGCTAATGCCAATAAAGTCATGTTGTTGAGGGTGTAACCAAGGGCTTGCTGCACTGCGAAGGTGGGAATTATTGACAAGGGTAAGGCAACAGCCGTAATTAATGTTGCTCGCCAGTCCCGCAAAAATACTAAAATAACGATGACCGCTAGCACCGAAGCTTGAATCAATTCATCAATGGTGCTTTGGTAGGATTGGCGAACAATATCGGCTCTAGTAAAAATTAAATCCAGTTTGACATCTGCGGGAAGGGTTTTTTCCAGTTCTTTGACTGCTGCTTTTACTCCTTCTTCCACACTCACCAGAACGCTGCCAGTACTACGCAACACTTGGAAAGCTACCACAGGTTGATTATTCAAGCGGGCGGATTGACGCACATCGCCAAATTTATCTTCTACGGTTCCCAAGGTGGATAAGGGTACGGAACCACCTTGTGGTAAGAGGATTTCGTAGGTTTTCAACATATCCACACTGTCGGCACTTCCTAAGGTGCGGATACTTTGTTCGCTACCACCAACTTCGGCCCGTCCGCCGGGTAAGTTAATGTTCAAAGCGCGAATTTGATCGTTTACCTGGGTGGCGGTGATAGCTAGAGATTGTAAGCGGTTTGGATTGAGGTTAATCCGAATTTCTCGGTCAACTCCACCCACGCGCTGAATTTGTGCCACACCACGGACTCCTAATAAGGCGCGGCTAATGGTTTGGTCTACGAGGTTGCTTAATTCTTCTACAGAACGCTGATCTGATTTAACTGCGTAAGTAATCACCGGGCCGCCGGAAAATTCCAGGCGTTCCACAATTGGATCGTTGATATCTTGGGGTAAATCTTGACGAATTTGAGCGATCGCATTGCGAACATCATTGGTGGCGCGATCGCTATCTGTTCCCAAAACAAAATTGATTGTCGTATTAGAATTCCCATCGCTGACTGTGGAAATCATAAAATCGATATTGCCCAACCCTGCGACGGCATCTTCAATTTTTTTCGTCACTTGGGATTCTAGTTCTGTTGGGCCTGCACCCGGTTGGCTGACTTTTATCGAAACTGTTGGCACATCAATATTTGGGTTAGTATCAATCCCCAAGGATATGAAGGAGAACCAACCCACAATCGTCAAAATTAAAAATAAAACTATCGTGGGAACAGGTTTTTTGATCGACCAAGCTGAGATATTAAAGGACATTAGGAAATTTTAGATTTTGGATTTTGGATTTTGGATTAGACATCTCACATCAAAGAGTCTGAATCCCCCACTGATTGCATTCAGAATTCTGACTTCTTCTTCAATTTGCGACTCGAACCTTGTCGCCATCTTTGAGATATCCTGCACCATCAACTACGACGCGATCGCCTAATTGCAACCCACTCTTGATTTCCACTTTGTCGCCATTGGTGGGATCTCCTAACTCTACTTTTTGGCTGCGGACTATATCTCCACTCGATAAGGTAAATACAATTACACTTCCATCGGCTTGGGATTGCACTGCTTTTTGTGGTACTACCATTCTCATTCCTGAGTTAGTAGTAATTGCAGCACTAGCAAACATCCCTGGTTTAAGTAAAGTTGTTGGTGGTAAGTCAATTTTGACTGTAGCCTCCCGTCTTTGATCGTTAACCTGTGGCTGTATGTCTCTGACTCGTCCTTGCGATCGCACGCGCGGATCGACATCAGAAGTAATTTGCACGGATGCGCCAATTTTTACCTGAGTTAGTTGAATTTCGGGCACCTTAGCCTGAAGTTCTAACTTTTCATCTCGGATAATCGAAAATAGCTTTTGCGTACCACCAATCACAGTTCCCACCTGGGTTTGCGGCGGTACACCAGTCACATCACCTACTCTAGCCAGTTTCTCAGCTATTACTCCAGAAACCGGCGATCGCACCACAGTTTGTCCCAACTGAGTTTGTAGTTGTTGCACCCTAGCGGCACTGCTGCGAACATCAGCTTTGGCTTTGTTGATGATAGCTTGGGCGTTACCAATATTAGCCTGGGCGCTGCCGATATTGGCCTGGGCACTACGCACATTTTCTTCGGACAGATTCACAACTTCTATGGCAGTTTTCACAGCGTAAGAACGAGTATCGAGTTCTTGCTTACTAATCGTTCCAGAGTCAGCTAGTTGTTGATAGCGCTGATAATTCTTGGCTGCTTCTTCTAACTTCGCCTTAGCTTGAGCTAAATCTGCTTGTTTTTGCTGCACTATAGCTTTATTCGATGCTAAATCTGCCTGTTTGGCTGCTAAATCTGCTTGTTTTGATTCCACATCTGCTTGTTTTGATTCCACATCTGCCTTTGCTTGGCTAATTTGGCTTTGCAGTATGGAACCATCCAACACCGCCAACACTTGGCCTTTTTTGACAAAAGCCCCTTCTTTTACATCTTCGGGGATGCTTTTGATTTGTAAGCCGTTTGCCTGCGGTAAGACTGGAATTAAATCGTGTGCTGCTACAGTTCCAGTAGTTTTGAGGGTACGGAAAACACGGGCGGTTTCTACTGTGGCGATGGTAACTGTCATCGCTGGGTTAACTTTTTTATCCGCTACCGCGCTTTGTTGACGGGATGGAAGACGGCTGATTACACCCATCCCACCAAAGGCGATCGCGATTCCTAAACCAGCACCTAAGAATAATGGTTTCAACCATGCCCTGTTTGGTTTTTGATCTGATTTGCTCAAAAAGCCACCATCTTCAGATGTTACGGGTTGTTCCACCTCGACTTCTGAAACACTTTCATCGCTCACAGTCCCACCTCCACTTTCTGTCTATGCATACCAATCTTGGTATTTTCTTAAGAAAACTTGAAATTTATTTACTTCATATAAACTATGACGCATTTCATCGTAAATGTCTTTCTCGTAAAACAGTATATAATACAACTTTTTAACTAAGAGAAATTACTAGCAAATTATACCTATGAATTTTATGTAAATTATAATACAAAAAAATATTTCATCTTATTTAGATACTCTAGGTCACACACCATATGTATTTAGATCACTGTCAACCAATGGTTAGATATGAAAAACTGATGAATATAATCTAGATTTATCTAATTAAAATTTGAACTATTTATATGCTTTTTTACACTAAAAATTATTTTATACGCAAATCATAATCCCTCTACAGCCTTTGTGCTGCTAGAAAGCCATATATCTAGGCATAGGTCAAGCTAGCGTCCACAGCTACACGTGAGTTACAAAGGAGCAAACTCCATTGCCTTAAATTCCAGCAAGGGTGGCCCTGATAATGGAATTTTGAAATCAATCAATGAAATCAATAAATAATTGGTATTTACCAGAGTAACCAAATATGTTCAATGCCACTGAAATTTTAATTGATGCCTTTGTAAATGAAATTCGAGAAGGCTACCGTCGCACCTATGGCTGCTTCAAAAATGATTATCAGGACATTATCGCCTGGGCTGGTAACATGGCTTTGGAAAACATTGCCAATAGCGATGCCCTTTATCACAATGTCGAACATACTGTCCTTGTCACCCTAGTGGGGCAAGAAATCTTACGTGGCAAACACATTAGAGAAGGCGGTGTTTCCAGCGAAGACTGGTTGCATTGTATTATCTCCTTAGTGTGTCATGATATTGGCTACGTTAAGGGAGTTTGCCGACAAGATCGAGAAGCAGCAGACTTATATGCCACAGGTAAAAATGGCAAAATGATTTCTGTAGCTGCTGGCGCTTCTGATGCCAGTCTCACGCCGTATCATGTTGATAGAGCCAAGCTTTTTATTGATGAGCGTTTTGGAGGTCACAAGTTAATAGATGCTGAGGCAATTAAGAGCAATATTGAATTGACTCGATTTCCTGTACCTGCGGCAGAAGATCATCAAGATACAAAGTGCTTTGCAGGATTAGTACGTGCTGCTGATTTAATTGGTCAACTAAGTGACCCGCGTTACTTGAAGAAAATTACTTCTTTATTTTACGAGTTTGAAGAAACTGGTGTAAATAAAGTTTTGGGCTATAAAACCCCTGCCGATTTACGTAATAACTACGCGAAGTTTTACTGGAATGGTGTCTATCCCTATATCCAAGAGGGACTGCACTATCTGTCACTGACACAACAGGGAAAACAAATTCTCGCTAATCTCTACTCAAATGTGTTTGTTGTAGAACATGAAAAACAACAGCAAGAACAGCAACGGTATTTAGAGAAGTTAGAAGTTGGGAGTTAGGAGTTGAGAGTTGGGATTTGAGAATTAGGAGTTGGAAGTTTGGAGTTAAGAATTATTAATCATGAGTTATAAATTAAGATAAAAGTTTAATAACTCATAAGTCATAATTTATAACTCCTAACTACTATGGATTGGTGGCGACGACTGAAGAAAAATCCTTTGGCACGATTTGGGGCAATTTTGCTTTTAATTTTCTACATAGCAGTAATTGCGGCTGATTTTGTGGCTCCTTATGATCCCTATGCTTCACAGCCGAATGGTTCACTGCTGCCACCAACTAAGATACACTGGGTTTCTCAGTCAGGGCAGTTTATCGGGCCCCATGTTTATCCCACGACTCAGGGAGACACTAATTTAGAAACAGGTGATCGCAAACTCATTGTAGACTTGACAAAGCCCTCACCCCTGCGTCTATTTGTCTCTGGGCCAGAATACCGCTTGTTGCAGATGAGTTTGCCGCTACCCCCAAATTGGGATGAAGTCACAATCTTTCCTGGTATTCCCTTAAATTGGCATTTATTTGGCACAACAACTGGTGCAAAAGTCAACATATTAGGCACTGATGACCAAGGCCGCGACCAATTTAGTCGCCTCCTACATGGCGGTCGCATCAGTATGTTTATCGGGATTTTTGGCATTATCATTACCTATCCCCTCGGTTTGCTCATAGGGGGGATTTCCGGCTATTTCGGCGGTGTCACTGATAGCCTGATTATGCGCTTGGCAGAAGTGCTAATGACTTTCCCTAGTATTTATCTTTTGGTGACATTGGGCGCAGTCTTACCAGCTGGTTTAAGCAGTACCCAGCGCTTTTTGCTAATTGTGGTGATTACTTCGGTTATTAGCTGGGCTGGTTTAGCACGGGTCATTCGAGGACAGGTACTATCAATTAAAGAGCGAGAATTTGTCCAAGCGTCACGCGCGATGGGCGGGAACCCAATTTATATCATCCTCCGCCACGTTTTACCGCAAACGGCTAGTTATGTAATTATCTCTGCGACTCTTGCAATTCCCAGCTTTATTGGCGCAGAAGCGATATTGAGTCTCATCGGCTTGGGCATTCAACAACCAGACCCATCTTGGGGAAATATGCTTTCTCTGGCTAGTAACGCTTCAATTTTGGTGTTGCAACCTTGGTTAATTTGGCCGCCTGCTGTGCTGATTATCCTGACAGTGCTAGCATTCAACTTACTCGGTGATGGGCTGAGAGATGCACTAGATCCTCGTAGTTTAAGAAGATAAGCCCTCAGAATAGCAAATACGTTGATAGGGGCATGGCAATGCCATGCCCTTACGATAAATATATATGTATCAGGGTTTTCGTGAATTGGTATTAAGAATTTTTGCAAAAAGACTAAATAAATAACTCTTGATTAATATCGAATTCGTGGATCTACATAAGCATTTAAAATATCAATTAAAATGCTGGCACTCACAACGATCGCACCAAAAAATACCAGCACTCCCTGGACTGTGGGATAATCGCGATCGGCGATCGCTTGATACAGTCGATTAGCTAACCCAGGCCAAGAAAATGTTACCTCTGTCAAAATTGCCCCACCTAAAAGAGACGCAAAGGTTAATCCCAAAACTGTAATTACTGGAATTAGAGCATTTTTTAAAGCATGAGAGGCTAAAATCTTATTTTCACCAATACCTCTGGCTCTAGCCGCTTCTACATAATCTGCTTGCAAAGTTTGCTTTAAATTCACTCGCACAATTCGCTCAAAAATCCCACTGAGCAAAATTCCTAGTGTGAGACTTGGTAGGGCAAGATGATGCAAAGATGTGAAAAACTGAGTGAAATTGCCACCGAGTAAGCTATCAATTGTATACAATCCAGTGACAGTAGTGGGAGCCGGAAGATTGGGCGGAAAGCGGTTGGAATTGGGAAACCAACCCAATTGGACTGAGAAAATCAACTGCAAAAGCATTCCCGCCCAAAACATGGGGAGTGCGTAGGTGATGATCCCAAATAAGCGCCCACCGACATCAAAATATGTCCCAGGACGAGAGGCGGAAAGAGTCCCAACCGCAATTCCAACGATGAGTGCAACCGCCATACTACATACTGCTAACTCCACCGTCGCCGGGAAATATTGCCCAATTATGTCCCAAACATTCTGTCCGCGACTCATTAAAGAAGTTCCCAAGTCAAAGCGTAGTATGCTTCCTAAATAGTTTAGGTACTGTAGCCACAGGGGAAGGTTTAAACCAAGTTGTTTTCGCAATTCCTCTTTAGCAGCTTCTGGCGCACGTCCACCGAGAATTGCATCTGCTGGATCTCCTGGTGTTGCTCTTAGTAAAAGAAATACAATCGTGATGATTGTTAATAGCTGAAGTGGCGCGAGAAGCAAGCGAGAAACAATGTAATACTGTAAAGCTTTAGAACGAGACATAAGCAATTCAAAATTTAAAATGCAGTTTTTAGAATTATCTTAGCTATTAACTAGAAATATATTGAGCATAAAATATTTTATTTAATAGTCAAAAGTCAATGGTCAACAGTTATTACTAATGACCAATGACCAATGACCAATGACTACTTTTTAATTCTTTGATAAACCAGAATTTGGGTAGGATTAAGTTGGACGCTGCTCACACCATTTCGGGCAAATACATAGTCTTTGCTTTGCCATAAAGGAACATAAGGTACATCAGTCGCTACTTGCGTTTGAATTTCGGTAAAAATTTTCTGACGCGCTTGGGGATTTAGTTCTTTGCGTTGCTGATCAATCAGTTTATTCATGGCTTCGCTATAGTAAAACGAACCCTGAGTTTGACTGCCTCCATCTTCGCATCCTTTGGCAACTGAACCTTTATCACAAGACAAAAACGGCTGGACGTAATTATCTGGATCTAAAAAGTCTGGATACCAATCAAGTAAAGCTGCTGGATATAATCCCTTGGAAATGTCCTTAAAAAAGGCTGGCCCTTCCGCTTGGGTGACTTCAAATTGCAGAATTCCATCCATCTTGGCATCAACAAGGGATTTGAGTGTCTGTGCTGCCAAACTCCGAGTAGGCGAACTCGAAGGATACCAAATTTGTACTTTTGCGGGATTTTCTTTGGAGAAACCAGCAGTAGTTAATAATTTTTTTGCTTGCTCAAAGTTAGCATCGCCATATTTATCTTTAAATAATGGCTGGGAAACATTGAATGTCGTGGGAATCATGCTATAAAGCGGATCTGCTTGACCAAGTAAGGCTCGCTGATTTAAAAGTGGACGGTCAATGATTGACGCGATCGCAGCTCTAACCTCTGGTTTATCTAAAGGCTGCTGATTCCGGTTTAACACCATATAACTTACTACGCTACCTTGAGCAGCGATCGCTTGCCAATCCCCTTTTTTAGCACCTTCTTCCAAGCTACGATTTTGATCTGGCTGTAGTGACAGGTAAGCTACATCGATTGCGCCTGTACGGAAAGCATTAAACAAATTAACCGGACTAGTTTGAATTTGGAGATTAACACCCTTGTTAGCTGGTTTTTCTCCCCAATACTTATCAAATGGGTCAAATCGTATTGAATCAGTACCATACTGCGCTAACTTGTAAGGGCCAGTCCCCACAAAAATATTCGGCTTGAATTTACCTGCACCTAGTTCGTAAGCTTTTGGTGAAACTGCACACACCCCAGGAAACGCCAACAGTGAGGGAAACGCTGCAAAGGGCTTTTTCAGCTGAATGGTTAACTCATACTCGCCTGTAGTTTTTACCGAATCTACTATATCACCTAGTAAAAAAGAGGGTTTTCCTTTATTTTGAATAAAGCGGTTGATGGTAAACGCCATTGCTTGGGCATTGAAGGGAGTTCCATCGTGAAAAACTACACCCTGACGTAAGGGGATGGTATAAGTTAAGCCATCTTGACTAACTTTAGGTAATGCTGTAGCTAGCTGGGGTTTAATTTCTGTGCTTCCTGGTTCGTAGGTGTAGAGGCGATCGCTCATATTAAACACCAAACCTAAGGATGCTAACTCATAAGTATCAGCCGGATCAAGGGTTCTCGGTTTCGCTGTTGTACCTATAGTAATACGACCATCACCTGTAGGGCTATTCACAGAACCCGATGGTGGCGTAGTTGGCTGTGGGCGAGGAGTGCAACTAACAACTAAACATAAACATAGACAGAACAAAGATAGGAATTGTGTAATCCTACCCCACCGTTTCACGGACAAGGAAAACCAGGTCATAGCAATAAAATATTTAATATCAGCGGTCAGCAATTTTACTACATTTGTGAATATTGTGCTTGATTTTTACAATTAATTACAGCAATGCCTGTGGCTAAGTATACGTATTACGTATATAGATAAACCTAACTTGCAGCCAGATATGAAAAAATTTTCTAGATATTATGACTGAGTTGGCAACTAACTCTAAAATTTATGCCGGCTACTCAACTTCATAGTTAAGTTTATTGCTTTTGTGCAATCGCACTATTTGTTACCAAAAAACAGTAACAAATAGATAAACTTTGATATTCGTTAAGTAATAAAAAGCTTTTATTTAATTAAGATTTTAAACATTGACTAAATTTGTCGTAAATTCATAATTACTAGTGAATAGATTTGTTAAGCTTTGACGGTAGGCCAAGTAGTGTACATTAAAACTTTGCATGTTGCTACTGGGGTACAAACACCCGTGAAGTTGTTTTTCGTAGAGAACGGCTACATGGTTTTACTTACAAATCTAGTGTTTATACATCAGCGAATAAAGCGATCGCAATATCGTAAACAACAGATTGAAAGTCTAAAAGTGAGACTAAGAGCGTGAAGTATTTCTTTCTATCTGAGGGATGGGCAGTTGCTAGAGTCTGGGCATCTGATGGACTCTGGCAAATAACTGCATGGCGACGTCAACCAGATATTCAGCGAATGAATATTTGTTTAGTGGAACACAACGAATTGCTATGGCTTTATCGAGTTGAAGAAGCCGTTTTAACAGTGGAAGTGAAGCCAACAACACCAGTAATTGCCAGTAAGACCATAGGCCAAGTAGTACTCAAGCGTCTGATGAGCGCCGAACAGGTAATCGAACGCCTGGGTACAGCTGAGGCGAAGTGTCACCTGCAAAACATCCAATTGGTGGTTCAGTAGATAGTGGCGCATTGGGGATTGGGAAAAGACAAGGAAGAGAGGGGAGACAAGGAAGAGGGGGGAGACAAGGAAGAAAGTTGTTCAATAATTCTCCCTTGTCCCCCTTGTCCCCCTCATCTCCCTCCTGCCTCCCCTGCTCCCTCTGCTCCCTGCCTCCTTCCCCACTCCCCTCATAAAGAAAAGATAAGCAAATTTAATCCCCGACAGGGATTGGTAGCGAAAAAACTTTGAGATGCTACGCGATCGCATCAATTTACACGCTTGCAAACAATTCCATCAATAGTTACACTTTTTAAAACATTCTCATTTTTGCTTAGTGATGGCTACCCTACAGGGTAAATCTCCCGAAGCGAGTAAGCATTGCCAAAGCACCCACGTTGTCTGACTTAATAAGACTAGGCTGTGGTAAGGTTCTGGCTGTGGCAATAACAAAAACAAGAGAGAGTTTTCTGAGTGGCGAGTTTCGTTCCTTAGAATCTCAGTAAGAAAATTGCTTTGTAAACTAACTCATCGAGGAGGAGCGTAGTCGATGGGACTACCCTGGTACCGAGTACATACAGTCGTTCTGAATGATCCAGGGCGGCTGATTTCTGTACACTTAATGCACACAGCCTTAGTAGCAGGCTGGGCTGGTTCGATGGCACTCTACGAACTGGCTGTTTATGACCCTAGCGATCCTGTTCTCAATCCGATGTGGCGTCAAGGGATGTTCGTCCTTCCCTTCATGTCGCGTTTGGGCGTTACCCAATCTTGGGGTGGTTGGAACGTGACTGGTGGCGCAGCAACTGATCCTGGCTTCTGGTCATTTGAAGGCGTTGCAGCAGCTCACATTGTTCTTTCAGGGCTTTTGTTCCTAGCTGCCGTTTGGCACTGGGTTTACTGGGATTTAGAACTCTTTAGAGATCCCCGCACTGGTGAACCCGCTTTAGATTTGCCAAAAATGTTTGGCATTCACCTGTTCTTATCTGGTCTACTTTGTTTTGGATTTGGTGCTTTTCACCTCACCGGACTATTTGGCCCAGGCATGTGGGTTACTGACCCCTACGGTATAACTGGAGCCGCGCAAGCAGTCGCACCAGAATGGGGCCCAGATGGTTTTAACCCATATAACCCTGGTGGCATTGTGGCTCACCACATTGCCGCTGGCGTTGTTGGTATTATTGCAGGCTTATTCCACCTCACAGTTAGACCCCCCGAACGGCTCTACAAAGCCCTACGGATGGGGAACATTGAAACAGTACTTTCTAGCAGTATTGCAGCAGTTTTCTTTGCTGCTTTCGTTGTTGCTGGTACTATGTGGTACGGTAATGCCGCCACTCCCATCGAATTGTTTGGCCCAACCCGTTATCAATGGGATCAAGGCTACTTCCGTCAAGAAATTCAGCAGCGCGTCCAAACAAGTGTTGCCCAAGGTGCAACCCTTGAACAAGCTTGGTCGCAGATTCCCGAAAAGCTGGCTTTCTATGATTACGTCGGTAATAGCCCCGCTAAAGGCGGTCTATTCCGTACAGGGCCTATGGTCAAGGGTGATGGTATTGCTCAGTCTTGGCAAGGTCACGCCGTATTCAAAGATTCTGAAGGACGGGAATTGACCGTGCGTCGTCTCCCCAACTTCTTTGAAACCTTCCCAGTAATTTTGACCGATGCAGATGGAATTGTCCGCGCTGACATTCCCTTCCGTCGGGCAGAATCTAAGTATAGCTTCGAGCAATCTGGTGTCACCGTCAGCTTCTATGGTGGCGATCTGAATGGTAAAACCTTTACAGAGCCAGCTGATGTGAAGAAGTATGCTCGTAAAGCTCAAGGTGGTGAAATCTTTGAATTTGACCGGGAAACCTTGAACTCTGATGGTGTATTCCGCACCAGTCCTAGAGGTTGGTTTACCTTTGGACATGCTGTATTTGCTCTGCTGTTCTTCTTTGGTCACCTCTGGCATGGCTCTCGGACAATCTACCGAGACGTATTTGCTGGTGTTGATGCGGATCTAGAAGAACAAGTTGAGTGGGGTCTGTTCCAGAAAGTGGGTGACAAGTCAACCCGCCGGAAAGAAGCCCTTTAAAGGACAGGAAACTGGGGACTGGAGACTGGGAAAAGTTTTCCTAGTCCCTAATACCCAGTACCCAATCCCTAATCCCTCATTACTAGCTGGATAGGCAGGAAATCATAATATGGAAAGCGTTGCGTACATCTTGATTTTTACTCTGTGTATAGGTACTATCTTTTTTGCGATCGCATTTCGCGAACCCCCTCGCTTTGAAAAACCAAAAGATAAGTAGATCCTATATACCAGACCTTTAAGCGGATTTAATTTTAGTATCCGTTGCTACGATCCTTAGTAGCAACGGATATTATCTTGTATGTCCTTTGTTGGTTTTAACTACTAAGTAAATAACCAATCATTTTTAATATTGTGATATAATTTCCAATCTTGGGAGTAGATATGTGTTAATACTAGCTTTTCTGCGCTAGGATGAAAATGGATGTTAATGTAAGCTGCCATAGAACTGTTTGCATAGCACATCGCGCTTGTCGCACAACCTTTACGGAGACTAGAACCAGGAACAAATCAGCATGGTCAATCAGAATTTAACCGCTACAGAAATTGGATTCACTCACGAAGATTTCGCTGCTCTACTTGACAAATACGATTATCATTTTAGCCCTGGTGATGTTGTCCCAGGAACAGTTTTCAGTATAGAGCCGCGCGGCGCTCTGATTGACATTGGTGCTAAAACCGCAGCATATATTCCTATACAAGAAATGTCTATTAACCGGGTAGATAGCCCGGAAGAAGTCTTACAGTCAAACGAAACGCGAGAATTTTTCATCCTTACCGATGAAAACGAAGATGGTCAATTAACCCTTTCCATTCGCCGTATTGAATATATGCGGGCTTGGGAGCGCGTGCGACAGTTGCAAGCAGAAGATGCTACTGTCCGTTCTGGCGTATTTGCAACCAATCGCGGTGGAGCATTGGTACGAATTGAGGGATTACGTGGCTTTATCCCCGGTTCTCATATCAGTACCCGCAAACCTAAAGAAGAATTGGTAGGCGAAGATTTACCATTGAAATTCCTAGAGGTGGACGAAGAGCGTAACCGCTTAGTTCTATCTCACCGTCGGGCACTGGTTGAGCGCAAGATGAACCGCCTAGAAGTCGGCGAAGTAGTAATTGGTACAGTTCGTGGTATCAAGCCCTACGGTGCTTTCATCGACATTGGTGGTGTCAGTGGTCTACTGCACATTTCTGAGATTTCTCACGAACATATTGATACACCCCATAGCGTGTTCAATGTCAATGATGAAGTGAAAGTTATGATCATTGACTTGGATGCAGAAAGAGGTCGGATTTCGCTATCTACCAAGCAGCTAGAACCCGAACCCGGTGACATGATTAAAAACCGGGATTTGGTCTACGATAAGGCAGAAGAAATGGCTGCTAAGTATCGTGAACAGCTACTAGCCAAGCAACAAGGTGCTACTGCTGCGGCTGCTGCACCTGTGGAAGTTGTAGCAGAAGAAGATATTCCACCAGCAGCGGAACTTGAAGAGGAGATTCCACCAGCAGTGGAACTTGAAGAAGAAATTCCACCAGCAGCAGAACTTGAGGAAGTAACTTCAGTAGTTGCGGAAATTACTGAAGAAGAGATTCCAGCAGCGACGGAAACTGAAGAGGAAATTCCAGCAGCTATTGAAGAATAATACATTTTATAGTTTTACTTGTTTTTAAGTAAGAGTATTAAATAATTGGATAAAGAGGGTTTTTCCCTCTTTTTTTATGTGGAGAATTGGTAATAGTTAGGAGTTAATAGTTAATAATAAAAACTCATAACTCTTCATTTCTAACTAAATAAGTGGGGTGAGATATTGTGGCAACTATTAAATGTAGAAACATCACTTTTGATAATATTCAGGCAATTTTGTTTGACAAAAATGGTACTCTAGAAGATTCAGAAACGTACTTGCGATCGCTCGCACAAAGAGCAGCAAGGTTAATAGATGCTCAAGTTCCCGGTATTGGGGAACCCCTATTAATGGCATTTGGCATCAATGGGAATATTCTAGATCCGGCGGGTTTGATATCAGTAGCGAGTCGCCGTGAAACAGAAGTTGCGGCTGCGGCATATATTGCCGAAACAGGAAGAGGATGGTTTGAGTCCTTAAAAATAGCCCGTCAAGCTTTAGATGAAGCAGAAAAATATATTGAAAAAACTCCTTCACCGCTGTTTGTGGGTAGCTTAGACTTGTTGAAATATCTACGAGAAGGGGGTTTGAAACTTGGTATCCTCTCAGCTGCAACAAGCGATGAAGTACATAAGTTTGTAAAGAATCACCAATTAAATGATTATATCCAGTTGGAAATGGGAGTAGATGAGGGGCCAAGTAAACCAGATCCAATGCTATTTTTGCAAGCTTGCCAAGCTTTGGGAGTCGAACCAGGCGCTACATTGATGGTGGGTGATTCAGTTGGTGATATGCAAATGGCGCGTGATGCTAAAGCCGCAGGTTGTATCGGTATCACTTGGGTGGGTAAGTCGGATAATGTCCGAGGTGCGAATGTGGTGATTAATCAACTTGATGAAATCCAGATTTTAGAAAATTAAGTTATGGCAGTTTTCAATTGTGATAATCGCTCTAGCCTACTTTAAGATTAAAATCCCCAGCAAATAGCTGAATTACACAGCGATTAACTAAGGATTAGGAACCTTGAAAAACTGACAAAAGTCTAAATTGAATAAGACACTGGAAAGGACTTTGCATCCTTTGGTTTCACATAGACTCGCTGTTGAGGTTCTAACTCTAATTGGTTAAAGCGATCGCGTGTTAAATGTGCCATCAACACTTGCCCGTCATCGAAAGTTAATTCCACCTGAATTTCCCAACCCAAATGTATTAATCGGCTCACTGTAGCAGCCGTAGTGGCACCGTTGGCAACCTTTTCCAAAATTACATCTTGCGGACGCAAAAATACTTGTGGGTGTGGCGCATCATATCCGCTACTTTGAAAAATCTTTGAGTTGCTAGGTAATACGTTCACTGGGCCTATGAAGCTCATCACAAATGCTGTGGCAGGATTATCGTAAATTTCTGCTGGTGTACCCACCTGTTCTACACGCCCTTTATTCATGACCACAACCTCGTCGGAGACTTCCATTGCTTCCTCTTGGTCGTGGGTGACGAAAACTGTGGTAACATGAACCTCATCATGGAGGCGGCGTAACCATGCCCGTAAGTCTTTGCGGACTTTAGCATCAAGTGCGCCAAAGGGTTCATCTAGCAGTAATACTTCGGGTTCTACTGCCAGTGCCCTTGCTAATGCTACCCGTTGTCTTTGACCACCAGAAAGTTGTGATGGATAGCGATCGCCTAATCCGCTCAATTGCACCAATTCTAGTAACTGTTCTACCCGCCCCTTAATTTTTTTTGGCTGTGCTTTACGAATTTCTAAGCCAAAGGCAATATTCTGCTTGACAGTCA
The DNA here is from genome assembly GCF_014698505.1 of Nostoc foliaceum FACHB-393. Classification (GTDB taxonomy): domain Bacteria; phylum Cyanobacteriota; class Cyanobacteriia; order Cyanobacteriales; family Nostocaceae; genus Nostoc; species Nostoc foliaceum_A. The sequence goes on from NZ_JACJTD010000002.1 coordinate 372,531, forward strand.
GATGCTTGAATAGGGCATAGTGCTGAAACACAAACCCAATATTCCGCTGTTGCACGCTTTGGTACGTAGCGTCTTTACCAGTAAGCAGGATTTTACCGCTATCTGGCATTTCTAAACCTGAAATTAACCGTAGTAGCGTAGATTTACCTGATCCGGATGGCCCGAGCAACGCAACTAGCGAACCACTCTTAATTTCCAGGCTGACCTGATCAACTGCTTTGAAACTCCCGAATTGTTTGGATACATTCTCAACTACTATGCCCACTGCCTCTGTACCTCTGCAACTAAATCTACAGATCCTTGATAGGATTACTGTGTCTTACATATACCATACATAATTATTTGTAGATGAACAAGATTTAGCTACCGCAACTGCCGCAATCGAGGAAGTTACAATCAGCACCACTACAATCTAGAGAATCACAATCAGCAACGCCACAATCAGGAATCATGCTAACCATCTCGGCACAATCAAAACAGTAGGTATTGCTGTTGCTAATAAATGAAGATTTTTGAGCAACTTTACCAGATGCTTTTTGTCGTGGCTGCTTACCTGCTTTTTCGTCCTCTGTGGGTTCTTCTGAATTCTCAATTTGCGTAGAGGCGTAGCGGCTTGCTGCAAGGCATCGCAAAATTTGATTAGCTTGCTCGCAAGCTTGAAATCGTTCACGGGTATTGATAAAAGCTGCTTTTAACCCTTCTTTAGCAATTACCCGCTTGAAGTATCCAGAGCAAGATTCACCGCCATATAACAAGCGATGAGCGCAAGCAAAGCCTTTGTGTGGGGAAATATGCTTTTGATAGCCAGTAATTGCGGCAATGCTGACTTGTCTGCTAAGAGAATCGAACAAAGAGTGCTGCATATTCGGGACTAGGCATTTTTTTTCATTCTTCCCAGTCCTAATGCCCAATTCCCAATCCCCAATTCGTATCGAAACATTAAGGAATATTGCATTTCAGCAGAAACATGAAGGGAAAGCGCCAAATCACCAGAAATACCGTGGTAGTATGCTCTCGGTAAATGTGAAGATTGGGAGAAAGACCTTTGACACTACGGGTTGCTGTTATTGGGTCAGGCCCTGCTGGTTCATCTGCCGCTGAAACACTGGCAGCCTCTGGGATTGAAACCTACCTGTTTGAGCGGAAGCTAGACAATGCAAAGCCTTGTGGGGGTGCAATTCCCCTATGTATGGTGAGTGAATTTGACTTACCACCAGAGATTATCGATCGCCGAGTACGGAAGATGAAAATGATTTCGCCTTCCAATCGCGAGGTTGATATCAATCTGATAAATGAAGATGAATATATAGGAATGTGCCGCCGGGAAGTGCTAGACGGCTTTTTGCGCGATCGCGCGGCAAAACTAGGCGCAAATTTAATTAATGCCACTGTTCATAAACTTGATATACCAGGAAACAATACTGATCCCTATACCATCCATTACATTGACCATACAGACGGTATATCACAGGGGATTGCTAAAACCCTGAAGGTGGATCTAATTATTGGGGCAGATGGGGCTAATTCCCGCGTTGCCAAAGAAATGGACGCTGGGGATTACAATTATGCGATCGCTTTCCAAGAGCGAATTCGCTTACCCGAAGACAAAATGGCCTACTACAACGACCTCGCCGAAATGTATGTCGGTGATGACGTTTCTACCGATTTCTACGCTTGGGTTTTCCCCAAATATGACCACGTAGCTGTCGGTACTGGTACGATGCACATCAATAAAGCCAGCATCAAACAGTTACAAGCTGGTATCCGCGCCCGTGCTTCCGAGAAGCTAGCAGGCGGTAAAATCATCAAAGTCGAAGCCCACCCCATTCCTGAACATCCCCGTCCCCGTCGTGTTGTCGGTCGCATCGCTTTGGTGGGAGATGCTGCTGGTTACGTTACCAAGTCTTCTGGCGAAGGTATTTATTTTGCCGCTAAATCTGGACGGATGTGTGCTGAAACCATTGTAGAAACATCTAACAGTGGTAGCCGTATTCCTACAGAAGGCGACCTCAAGGTTTACCTGAAGCGTTGGGATAAAAGATACGGACTCACCTACAAGGTGTTGGACATTCTGCAAACCGTGTTCTATCGTTCCGATGCTACCCGCGAGGCTTTTGTGGAAATGTGTGATGACCTCGATGTGCAGCGGCTAACATTCGATAGCTATCTGTATAAGACGGTTGTCCCAGCTAATCCCATTACTCAATTGAAGATTACTGCCAAAACCATTGGTAGCCTAATTCGGGGCAATGCTCTTGCACCTTAGGTGAGTGCAAAGGACTGGAACTTATAAATTACTCAATTTTGTGGGGTGGATATCTTGCACGCTTAATTAATCAGGGCGGGCGAGATGCCCACCCCACAATATATATTTTTATCATTTGATAGCAAATAGACCCATGTTGTAAGGGCAATTCATGTAGACGCAACGCAAACGCGAGAGCGTCTCGCAGAGAAGTGGCTACTCTAGGAGAACGCCAAAGGCGAACCCACAGGGTATTGCCCCCATATAGCTACCTTTTTACCTTGACGTAAGGCATCTCTAAGTACAGACTGTAGTAGCACCTCAGCAACTCCAGGCTGACTTTTAACCTGCCTAATTGTCACCTGTGTCTGATTCAGGTGACTGGCATCATCGACCGTGCCAGCAGGCAGGAGTTGACGGTCATCGCGATCGCTCCAGGCTGTTAAAGTCAGGTGAGCAACTGGTCTAGCAATGACTGTCAGGGCAATAGTGGTAGTTGCCAGAAAGACAAGCAGGATAATCTTTAGCCTGTTTTTTAACAATTTACTGCGGTAGGAACGCTGCATAACCTGGATTGAGGGGGCAAAATAGAAAACATGACGATTGAATCCAATTCCTCTAATCTACCAACCCCAGAACCAATTCCCGAAACTGACTTGCAACCGGATGACTTTGACAGTAGTGCAACTGAGAATAACCTCACTTCAGAAGCACTAGCGACACAACAAGCCCTCGCAGCGATCACATCTTTGCAATCTCCGCAACATACAACTGCTCTCAAACAAGCCCGTTCTGACTTTCAGCAACCCACTGCCAAGCAATTCATAGTTAAGCCAAGGGCATTGCTGATTACTTTTATAGCGATCGCCATCACTTTTATTGGAGTTATTCTCAATAACTGGATCATCGGCATTATCGGAACGCTGATGACTTTGCTGTTATCCCTAGCGATATTATTGCCTTGGTTGCAAGAAGTTTTAGACGAGTGGTTTTCACCCCAAGAACGCACCCTGTTTGTTGCATTTTTGGGACTAATAGTAGCGATCATCGGCTTGATCAGGTTCACAGGTGTAGGCGATCGCTTGCTACTTTTAGGACGCCAGATTAACTGGGAAACTGCTGGTAGCCTAGCAGAATGGTTTGGTGCTTTGGGGCAAATTCTCATCGCCATCATCGCCGTTTACGTGGCGTGGCGACAATATGTCATTTCCAAAGACTTGACAATTCAGCAAAACCTGCTAACAGTTCAGCAAAATATTATCACCCAGCAGCAGACAATTGATTCCTATTTCCAAGGTGTTTCAGACTTAGTATTAGATGAAGAAGGATTATTAGAAGATTGGCCCCAAGAAAGAGCGATCGCTGAAGGACGCACTGCGGCAATTTTAAGTAGTGTCGATGGCAGTGGTAAAGCTAAAATTCTCCGCTTTCTCTCACGTTCCAAGTTGCTCTCACCCCTAAAACGCGATCGCCTATTAGGTCGAGCCATTCTTGATGGTACTGGCGGATATGCAGAAGACCGCCTCGAAGGTGTGCGTGTCATTGATTTAGGCGTAATGCTAGCCGCAGCAGACCTTTCTGGTACTGATTTACGTTGGACTGACCTCAGCGAAGCTAATCTTGTCCGCGCTAACCTGTCCGGTTGTGATTTAGTAAAAGCCAACCTCTCCCGCACAATTTTATACGGTGCTAATCTCAATGGTGCTGATATCAACGGGATTCGCCTATTCTATGGCGTAGTAGATAAAGCATCACCCCGCAGTCGCACTGAACCACCAGATTATGAAACCGGCGAACAAACTGGTGCTGTGGTGGAAAATGCCGATTTCAGCAATGTGCAACGGATGTCTGAGTCTACACGTAACTACTGTTGCACTTGGGGTGGCGAAAAAACTAGAGGTACTATTCCTGGTGGTTGTGAAGGTATTCCTAATAAGTTGGGAAGATAGTTACAACAGAATTCAGAATTCAGAATTCAGGAGTAAAACACAGTTTAAATATAGCCGTAGTCACACAGATTAGGACAGTCTTGATTGCTCAAAGTCTTGAAACAACTGGTTTTTTACTCAGCACTCAGCTATGCTTCTCTCCAGAGAGTGCTACGTGTTCCCTAATCTCTAACTCTACCGACCCGCAAAAAATATCTGTTCTGCGGTCAAATTCAGGTCTGGAAATGTTTGGGAGATGAGGCGTTCTGTTCCCCTAAATTGTTGTCCTTGATAAGTTCCATCGACTAATTGATAAATTGTAATCACAGGTTGCTTGGATAAGCCGATGTAGCGTTTGCCTCCTAGCCCTAGATAATCTGCGATCCAATACTCCCCAATACCTAAAGCTTCGTAGTCTTCCACTTTCCGGGCATAGTCATTCTGCCAATTGGTACTAACAACCTCCACGACCAATTTTACAGATTTGCCTAGTGTAATCACTGGTTCAGTTCTCCATAATGGCTCATTCGCCAAACTCGTCTGATCAAGAATCACAACATCGGGTCTAAAGGCTGAATTTTGACCTAATGGTTTAATCAGACATTTCATGGGAATAAACCAAGGCAAATTGAGTAGATCAATTGCTACGTTGAGCTTACGATTAATTAACCCAGCTACCTGTTCATGAAGTCCAGTGGGTTCCAAGTCGATTAGTTCTCCGTCGATTAACTCGTAGCGGACATCATCCAGATAGCCAGCAACGAATGCCTCATAGCTAAGAGTACCTGTATTATGAGTGGCTGAAACCATCGAGATTTATCCTTCCAGGTTCATAACTAGAGCAGGTATTGCTGCTCTTAATTATTCTAACTACCTGTTTTATCTAGGTTCCAGTAATTCTCGCCTTCAGGTAGGGTGAGAATTTCAACGCCATCTTCAGTTACAGCTAAGGTATGCTCACATTGAGCAGAAAGCTTGCGATCGCGCGTTACAGCAGTCCACTTATCGCTGAGAACCTCGACTTCGTAAGTACCTTCATTAATCATTGGCTCAATAGTAAAAACCATCCCTGGTCTGAGGCGCTTGCCCTTACCGCGTGTACCATAGTGGGGAACATCCGGCGCAGTATGGAAAATATTACTGATGCCGTGTCCAACGAAATCTCGCACTACAGAAAAGCCTTGTGCTTCAGCATACTCTTGAATCGCTGCACCAATGTCGCCAATCCGTGCCCCAGGTTTAACTTCAGCAATACCTAAGCGCAAACACTCCTCTGTCACCTCTACCAGCTTTCTCGTTTTTGGCGAAGGAGTACCCACAAAGAATGTCTTAGATGTATCGCCGTGGTAACCTTCAACAATCGGCGTTACATCAATATTAATAATGTCACCATCCTTGAGAATTTGCTTGGCATTGGGAATGCCGTGACAAATTACCTCATTTACACTGGTGCAAATCGATTTAGGATAGCCCTTATAGCCAAGAGGTGCGCTTTTTGCTCCATGTGCTTGCGTCCAACGTTCGGCTTCATCATTTAGTTCAAGAGTGCTAACCCCTGGCTTCACAAACGGTTCCAAATGCTGGAGAAGTTTAGCTGCTAAACGCCCAGCTTGACGCATTTTGTCTAATTCTCGTTGGGATAAAATAACAATTAGTTCGGTTTTCATTAATTTTTATTTAGATATCTTTCATAAACATAGTTAACCCTGTCTGTGCAGCCCTTTGTGCAGCATCAGCAACTTTTAGGGTATACAAGCTCTCTTCTGGGGTAACGTACAAAGGAGTGCCATTAAAAAGATGGTCTAACACCATACTCGTGTCTTTGGCGAATAAACCCCGGCGAGGGCCAACTTCTATGGGTGTTGTTTCCCCTGGCTGGATGAAAATTCCTGTGTCACCATCAAAAATTAAACCACCTTTTTCCCCGTGAACTTCAAACTTGCGTTCTGATTGCCAAATACTTTCACCTTTGCCGTAGACTACTTGAGCTAAAAGTCCACTATTAAACGATACTTCACTAGTGCAGAAACAGCTTTGGTAATATTCCGGTTCTATTTCCCAATATCGCTGGTGACAGTTAACAGTAAATACTTTACCAAATAAATCGGTGAGACGATGTAGGCGAGACAGCGCACCAATTAAGGGAAAACCGAACAACTCGTGGTTATAAGTCCATTTGCGGGGCGCAGGATTCTGAGGATTGATGGTGCTGTAGCGAACATAAAACACTTCACCAATTTTGGCTAAGTTTTTCTTCAAGGCTTGATGTAAACCACCCAAAAGTTCCAGGTGTTCAACGTGCAGGAGTTTTTGTTGTGCTTTGGCTAAGGCAATCAGTTCTTCTGCTTCGACTACATCCAACGAAAGAGGATACTCTACAATCACATGTTTGCCGTTGGTAAGTGCTGCACGAGCGATCGCACCATGATCTCGATTAATAGTAGAGATCACCACTAGGTCTATATCTTCACGCTTTACTAGCTCTTGCCAAGAACTCAACGTTTCAATCTGGTACTCTTTGGCAAAGTTTTCTGTTTTTTCTGCGGTATGCCCAACAACTGCGATTAACTGCGATCGCAATCGCTCATTATTGAGCAATGCCTCAGCCCGAAACTTTGCCGCATACCCAGTACCGATCAAACCTACACGCACTCTTGCTTTTTCCAAAGCTGCTTCTGAATTATACATGATCCTCACTAGTTCTATTTTCGAGCTTCTCACGCTTCTAACGGTGAGATTCTCTGTTCATCGAGAATCCAATGACTTCACCAGTCTAGACTCTACAACATTCGTTCTACCCCCTCAAGGATGGATAAGAATTTATTTGAACCTATGCAGAAGTACGTATGCTCAAAAGGGAGACTTCAAAAGAAAAGCCCCTTTTTTGAGGGCAAGGTTGTTCCTTCATAAAATAGGGACTTTGTCAAGACAATGAGCGAAAAATTTTAGGAAATTGGGAAAAAAATTACCGATTCAATTCAGTAAATTTTAGTGCGTTGCCGAACGCGAGTGCGTCTCGTAGAGAAGCCTTGCTAAAGGCATCACTATGATAATTGTCTAATCAGATTTTTTAATCACCTAATTTTTTGCTATAGCACTTGTAAATCAAGGCCTTCTAGGAAATGAAACAGCCCTGCTTTTTAAGGGAGTTGGGAAATCTCTCCTGCGTAAGACCTATAAAATACAAGTGACATTAATTTCACTCATTTTTTCTCGTTTATAAGATAATTTTTTCTAATCACAACCTGACTGTGGCAGTAAATACATAAATAAAACTTATCGGGATTAAGCAACTAAATTTCATTACTAATCGGCTTCAATTTCCAGTTACATCGTTTAATTTTTCTCGTAGTATCAGAATTGAAGCAAATTTAAACCAGCGGCTAATCCCACAGAACAGCCGTGACCTTTGCCTTAAGATAACTTATACTGCCGTTTGCAAAAGAGAGGATTACTCAATGCCAACTTATAAAGTGACACTAATCAACGAGGCCGAAGGGCTGAACCAAACACTTGAGGTTGAGGACGATACCTATATTCTAGATGCTGCCGAAGAAGCTGGTCTTGACTTGCCCTACTCTTGCCGCGCTGGTGCTTGCTCGACTTGTGCAGGTAAACTCGTTAAGGGTACCGTTGATCAGGGTGACCAGTCATTCCTAGATGATGATCAAATAGAAGCTGGATATGTACTAACCTGTGTGGCTTACCCAACCTCTGACGTGACAATCGAAACTCACAAAGAAGAAGAACTCTATTAAGAGCTAAGAACCTCAACAATAAACCTCTTGCAAGAGTTACTGATGTTGAAAAAATAAAAACACCGCATCTAGGGTAAAAACCCTCCCAATGCCGCGTGTACTTCTTAAAGCGACTTTGACAAAAAGCCTAATTTTGTTTTAAGCAGGAACACAGTAAATTTTGTGTTCCTGCTTAATTTTTCAGTAGGGAGAAAACCGCGCTGCCTCCCATTTACCTTTTGTTTACTCCAGATTCCTATCTAAAGATAGATGCAAGTTGAATACCGACTCGCTTAAAGCTTAGTCTCTTTGCTGAGAATTTGAATCTGAGTACCAGGATAGTAGAATTGGAGAATTTTTGGACTCGACCAACCTAATTTAGCTAAATTTTGAGCGCCAGTTTGACTCAAGCCGACTCCATGTCCCAATCCACCACCAATAAAAGCGTATCCCCACAGTTCTGGTTTGCCTTTGTTCAGAGGTTCTATGTAAAAAAGCGTACTCGTAGGAGCAGCAAAGGCACTGCGAACTTCGTCTTTGTGGAGAATAAAGGTACTGTTGTCAGTTTTAACCGCGAGTTCAAGGATGCGTCCACTCTTGCTTCGCTTCACTACTGCCATAGCCTGAATTGTCTTAAATTTGGCATGGGGACTATTTTTCACCTGCAAAAATTTCTGCAAGTCCTTGGTAATATCCTCTAAAGGGGTTTCCTTGTGCCAACGAAACATATTCCACTGGCTTTCATTAAATCCTTGTTGGGTATTAATAAATTTTTGGAAGTTCTTTTCATCTGCTAAACTCTGCTTAGACAAGTTCCAAAAATTAGTCGCAGCATCCAGTACAGGGCGCAGATAGGGACGATCATCGCCATTCCAGACATCGCTGAAGGAGGCGGTAACGCCACCTGTGGTGGAAGAATATAGAGCATCTACTAGTTCGTTTTTATAAGTTACTACCTTACCTCTGGTGGAAGCGATCGCTTGGTCTGTTTTAGCAGCTGCTCCATTCAGCCCATAATAAACTTGGCAGTGAGTATCAGCACACAACTGATAGTCATCTGCGGCAAACCTGCGTAAATTTCTTAAAGCATAAGTCCGCGCAAGAATTGCTTGGGCCTCCAGCGCTGCTGTTGGTGCATTTATACCTATTTCGTAAGGGACAACCCCACGCAAATAAGTTTCTAAAGGTACTTGGTTAACGAGAGTGTATGTGCCATAAGCGTTTGGCTGCAAATTTAGTCGCCCAGCGTAAAGACGAGCGTTCTCTGGTTTTTCGCTTTTATTTACCCGAATCAAGTTTTTATCAGTACTGATTTCCAAATCATTCGGGCTATAGCGGTTACCATCCACTACCCAACTAACTCGTGGCACTTGTTTCAAAACTCTAGTATCAAGATATACTTTTTCTTTAGTATTAGCTTGGATGTTTTGCAATAGCAAGCGCCGCAGTAAAGGAGTGTTGTAAATATCTCGTTTTGCCCAAACCTGCCAACGTTCTGGCTGGGCTATTTCCACTTCCATTCCCTGAGAACGCCATTTGTTAGCACTGTCTTCCGCAGTTTCAAAGGTGCGGTACGTGCCCAAAACTATCACTTCATCGACTGCTGGCTGGGGTAAAGCCTGCATGACTGTTTCCAGCTTTACAGGGTTCTTGGTAATTAGGGTTTGCTGCTTGTTACCCGCTTTAAATTTTAGCTTTAAGCGATCGCCTTTTGTGGGTTCTAGTTGCAGCTTGGCTGTCGGTTGTGAGCCAAATCGCTGCACAATCCCAATTTTCAGTTCCATATCCTGGATGTTACTCTCAGGCCCTGATGCAGCAGTCAGCCCCAATAGACAAAATGTGGCCAGCACAGTGTGGGAAAAACGCCAAAGCGAAAATTTCATGGCTACCTTATTCTGCCCCTTAATGCGGTGTTGGAGCTGATTGTCCAATTGCTTTGTAGCGCGGTTTTTTTGTCGCATGAGTGCTCCAATGATACCATTACCAATTTTGCCCCAAATATAAGTTGCAAAACGAAGTCATAATGACTATGATTTATTTAGAGGCACAAAACAGAACTAGTTGGATAAACTCCTTATGGTTAGAGTCCAAGAAATTCCATTAAATCAAATAAAACGGCCATTGCCCCGTGCAAACGATCCAAATAAAGTACAAGCCTTAATGGAATCAATTGCGGAGATTGGGCAGCAAGAACCTATTGATGTCCTAGAAGTAGATGGACAATATTATGGCTTTTCTGGTTGCCATCGGTATGAGGCTTGCCAGCGTTTAGGCAAAGAAACCGTTTTAGCCAGAGTCCGTAAAGCACCCCGCAGTGTTTTAAAGATGCACTTGGCATAGAGAATGGGAATGGGGAGATGAGGGGGACAAGGGGGACAAGGGGGACAAGGGAGAATTATTGAACAAGTTTCTTCCTTGTCTCCCCCCTCTTCCTTGTCTTTTCCCAATGCCCAATGCCCAATGCCCTATACCCAATTCTCAACCCCCAATTACATATAACCTAATTAGGAGAAAATTATGTCATCGAAAGCAACAGTCAAAAATGTAAATATCGGCATTGACGAGGTGAGTAGGGCTAAAATTGCCGAGGGGTTATCTCGCCTGTTGGCTGACACTTATACACTTTATCTGAAAACTCATAACTTTCATTGGAATGTAACAGGGCCGATGTTTCAGACATTGCATTTGATGTTTGAGACCCAGTATACAGAATTAGCCTTAGCAGTTGATTTAATAGCCGAGAGAATTAGAGCGCTTGGCTATCCTGCGCCAGGAACCTACAGCGAATATGCCAAACTGAGTTCGATTCCAGAAACTCCTGGAGTTCCGAAAGCTGTGGAAATGATCGGTTTGCTAGTGGAAGGACAAGAAGCCGTAGTCCGAACTGCAAGGTCTATTTTCCCCGTGATAGAGGAAGTTAACGACGAACCTACTGCCGATTTATTGACTCAGAGGATGCAAGTACACGAAAAGACAGCTTGGATGTTGAGAAGTTTGCTGGAAGAATAGGAATAGGGAATGGGGACTAGGGACTAGGAAGATAAAAATGCCTCATTCCCCATTCCCAATGTCTAATGACTAATGACTAATGGCCAATATTAATTTCACCCAAAAGTTGCAAGATTTAATGCAACAGGTGGGTATTTCTAGTTTTAAAGCGCTGAGTCGCGCTGCTGGTGTCTCAGAGCGTCAACTTTTGCGTTTACGCCAAGGAAAGCTAGAGCAAATGCGGATAGATGTGCTGCTCAAGCTGTCGCCAGTGCTACAGATGCCATTGAATGAATTAATCGCAAATTTTTCAACCATAGAGTTGTTACCAGAGAAAGCAGCACCGACTCAGGAATTATTAGAAGAAATTGTAGATTTAAGAAAAGAGTACCAGCGATCGCAGCAACAAATAGAACAGCAGCGAGAGATATTACTACAAGAACTCCAGCAGTCAAGTTTGCAACTGCTGGAGTCTTTATTATTACAATGGCCAACAGCAGCACAGAAAGCGCAGGAGAATCCCCAGTTAGCAGCAGTCAAAATAGTCCCGTTGGTGCAGAAACCTCTAGAAAAGCTTTTACAGGCGTGGGGAGTGGAAGCGATCGCACCTGTAGGAGCAGAGTTACCTTATGATCCCCACCTGCACCAATTGATGGAGGGAACTGCACAACCTGGAGAAACAGTCAAAGTGCGCTACACTGGTTACCTTCAAGGTGAGAAACTGCTTTACAGAGCCAAGGTGAGTCCTGTTTAAGAGAGTTAGGAATCAGGAGTGAGAAATTACAAATCCATAACTCTTTTAATGATGGCTATGATCATGAGGTCTATTGGAAAATCTTAGTTTTGCAAAAATATTTAATCAATAATCTGAAAAGCAATAAGTTCAGATTGTATATCAGTATATTCTTACATCTCATTGATGTAGGTAAGCAGCATTAAAAAATTAAACTATATGATGAAACACCAAATCAACCAACAGCTTATAAATCGGTCATGCCAACCTTTTTACAAAACTAAATATACATGTTTTTTACCGTGCCGACTTACTTGCCTTGTTTATTTATAATTTGTCTTTCCTAGTAAGAAAACTATATTTAATTCAGTTAATAATGTTTTTTTCATTACAAAAAAGCAGAGTGAAATATTTACAATTAATGTTTATCTAACCGGAGCAATTATTAATAAGTACTCAATCTTCAATCTTAGATTTTATGTTGCCAGCATTTTTAAATGTTATATCATGGGTATATAATAGCGAAATCAGACCATCATTTACACAAATCAGCGTGACATAATTATGAGAGAACAAGTAAAAGTTATTAAGCTCAATGGTAATTTAAACGCCACAACTTCACAAGAATTTCGACAAAATATTACTGAAATTTTATTAACTGGTGCAAAAATTGTGTTAGTTGATTTTCAAGATGTAACGTTTATGGATAGTTCAGGGTTGGGAGCTTTAGTATTAGCTTTTAAAACCTTGCGAGCGGCGGATACAAAACTTGTTCTCTGCTCAATTAATGAGCAAGTTAGGATATTATTTGAACTCACTAATATGGATAAAGTATTTGAAATATTTCCCAGCCAAGAGGCATTTAATCAGGTTTTAGTCTCCAAAACTTAATTCATCAAAGTTAATTTGCAAAATAGATAAATCATCATCAAAAGCATCTTTGGAGTTCAGAGCAATTAAATAACTCAGTACGCGATCAAGTTGGCAATCAACAGGATGTTGTAAGCTAACTAGTAGCTGAATAAAAGCATCTAAACTCCAAAGCGTGCCATCTGATTTAGTGATTTCATAAGCGCCGTCACTAAAAATGTAAAGGGTGCTGAATTTTTCAATATTGCAAAAACCATCAACATATTTTGCCTCTGGAAACATCCCAACAGGCATACCGGGTGTTTTCAAGAGTTTGACTTCAGACTTCCTTGGAGATGTGCCGGTTACTAAAACGGCTGGTGGATGACCTGCACTAGAGTAAATTAACTGGTGGTTGATTCGGTTGTAAACTCCGTACCAAATTGTAAAGTATTTATCATTTTGATAATTCATCTGGAAGGTATCATTCAAAGCCTTCAATACATCACTAGGTTGATAATAATTTAGGCTTTTGAGTGCACGTGAACGCAGCAGATTCAGTACTGAAACAGAGGGAAGAGTAGCTTTGAGTCCATGTCCGGCAGTATCGAGTAAGTAAATTGCCAGATAATCATCATCGAGCCAATAGTAATCGAAACAGTCACCGCCGAGTTGCCGTGAGGGAATGAATCGGAAATTTATATTGAAAGGTTCAGTCATAGAAAAAGGCAGCAGCGATCGCACATATTCTGCGGCTTCTGACATTTCTGATTCTAAAAGCAACTTTTGAGCCTGCAAATCTCTACTTAACTGATGCAGGCGTAAACCCGCTCTTACCCGTGCTTGTAATTCATTGTGCTCGATAGGTTTGGAGATAAAATCATCAGCACCAGCATCTAGACCTTTGACACAATCGGCAACGGAATCTAAAGATGTTAATAAAATAAAGAATGTGGTAGAAAATTTGGGGTCTGTCTTAATGCGATGGCAAACTTCTAGTCCAGTCAACCCTGGCATGATCCAATCACAAATAATTAGTGCTGGACGGCAAGCCAGTGCTTTTTCTATTCCTTCCTCGCCACTACTGGCAGTAACTACCTCATAACCCTGTTTTTCCAACATCCTTTTCAGGAGTATTTTTATTGAATAATCATCATCAATTATTAGTATTTGAAACATATAAAATTGCAGTAAACACTAATTAATAATTTGCTGTAAAAATAGAGAATAAAAATATCATATGGGCTAATAAGTTAGTAGTATCTCTATAAGGAGACTACTAACTTATTCTATTTTCCAGTCGAATTCATGACTTTTTAACGTCATAAAATATTATGGTGGTGCAAGAGGATTTACCCACAAAAGGATGGTATTTTTTAGTTGGTTTAAATCGCGGTATGCTTCTTGCTTGAACCATTGCCCTAAGGCATCAAAGGGGGTGAAAGATGTTCCAGTTTGCCATTTAATATCTTGACCTAAAGGTGTTGTATGAGTTCCTGGTAACGTTTGTGTTGTCACCATGTCATCAAAGCGTTCTTGTAAAATTTTGGTTAAAGCTGCTGATTGATCAATGGTGTCATTGCTAAATTTTATTAATAAATTGCGCCGGATATTGTAGCGCTCTTGGACAAGCTTGTTGGTTTCCAATGGTGAAGGGGTAAACTCGATCGCAAAAGTAGAATTGAACTGTTCTACTAAGGGGATAGCTTCTTTAGCGGCGTAGTTGTTGAAAGATATTAAAATATTGCCTGCACGTTCAACTTTAAAAAGGCTACCAATCAGCAAGTGAAGTTTACAACCCATACTGTGTCCAACGCCGTAGATGGGGTAGTAAAGCTTGCGTAATGCCCCAGAATCGTGTAGGCGTTCGATGGTGCGGTCAAAGTTTAACAGCACAGATTTTGCGATCGCAGTATGATCCAGTGTATTAACGAAAGGCGTAGCAATTACAACATAACCTTTACTTGCCAGTTGTTCGAGTAACCAGCGATAAGTGATGTGCGGTGCAGTTGCGACAAATGCACCTCCTAAAAAATGGATGATACCTATGGGATTTCGGGGAATGATTACCCAGTTGCCTCTGACTTCTTTCCAGTCCATGCCGATAAGCGATCGCTTTCTTGATATTCTTTATGTTAGACCGGGGATCGCAACCGTGGGAAGGATTATAGAAAAAGCCATTGAGGATGTCTCCATCCAGCAGCGTCTATGGACTTATCGGGAGCATCTACGCTTTCTCCAACTTACTTCTTTTACGCACGTTGCCCTGAGTATTGGTTTTAACCCTGAGTCTGTAATCTTTTCATTTCGTGTTGTACATCTAATGCAATCTGTAATGCTTCATTGAGTAACCTTCCATGCTCAGTAGCCTGTTCGTTTACTTGCATGGCTGTTAAAGTTGCTAAATTGTTGACGAATAGTTCTGTATTACTAAGGATAAAGCTCTTATTTTCTCTCAAAATCCTTTCTGTCTTCAAAGCGCGAATTAAATCAGCTTTGGTGAGGTTAAGCGCTTCGATAACACTCTCTCTTTGCTTTATAAGCACTTCTGGATTGCCGGCTTCTTCTATTTGGTCATTGATATCTATTGCTCTAATAACAGTATTATATCTTTCAACATCACTTAACAAGATTTGCAGAGAAGTTGTCATGTTATTTTTGACAATTTTACTTCTATTTTTCCATATTAAATATAAAATAGTTTGCGTAAGACCGCCAATCCAAAGACCTAAGATAATTAATGCTAACCAGGATGGAATTGCTATCCATGATACAAATATTTTTAGAAAAATATCAAATATAAGATAGCCAAAAACAAATGTAGCAAACCCAATAAAAATTACAGTTGCCCCTTCCGAACTTTTAACTTTATTAATGTATAGATTTGCTAATTTTTTGAGAGGATTAGTGATGATTAAAAGTTGATCATTGACAGGTAAATTAGTCAGCTTTTGCAGTTCATTCTGACTAATTTCCAAGCCCTGTAAATCATCCCGCACAGCTTTTCAATCCTTGCCAGAATAGTTATTTAATCTAATATAGCAATCAAATTTCTGGAATGCGGGCATTTTGTCTAAAGTTTTTCAGGCAAGTTAATACTTCTAGTGAACTAAATATTTTTTTGTACAATATTATACTATTTTCCCAAGATAACTATTTATAGTATAAGAGTAATCAAAACGAAAATAAATCGATTGCTTGTAAATGTAGTGAAAATGCAATAGGTTATTGTCCTGATAAACAGCTATTTACAACTATAAGAAAGAATAATGGAAAAGTCCGCAAAAACGGACATTACTAGTTTATTTATCAATAATCGCGTCTCACTTGTTACATTAACTTCGCTTTGGAGAAGATTGTTTCTGTTTGGAAATGCTACGCTGAGGATTTAAAAATGGAGGGATGGGACAGTCTAGCGTCATAGCGATCGCTCTGAGTAAATCTGCTTCTGACTGTGTAACTTTGTTATCTAAAAGTACTGTGTGGGCGCAGGCATCAACAATAGCTTGCTTGAGTTTAGGACTGGCAAGGCGCAGACGCTCAATACTTTTCTTGAGTTCAGTGAAATTACAGCTTAGTGGTATTTCTGGTTTTTCTTGCTCTCCGGCTTTGGGAAGTCGAAAAACTCCAGAACGAAAAGCATAGGCGATGTCTTCGGTGGATGCATCTGGTTGAGAGTTTCCAACACGGGCGATTACGGACAGTACTAATAGGCTATCTGGCCAAATCTGTTCGATGGAGGTGAATTCTACCGTTGTAACCAACGTGGGATTTATACTCGGTTGGAGCCGATGCCAAAGTATTAACTGCAACACAAAATGCCACAGTGACAAACTTCCGGTGGCTACAGTTAAACCGTGGACGCATTTGCAAAGCCTTTGACATTCTTTGGCAGAATTTTGGCGCAATACGGGTACTGCCAAATCTACAAGTGGCAAGCGAATGCTGGGATCTAACTGGCTAATTTCACTGCTCAATTCCAAGGTTTTGTCTACCAACTCAGCAGGCTGCACCTCGCGTAACCAAGCAATTTGACGTTCTTGGATCTGGAGATTTTCCGTATCTAACGCTAGCGCAAAAGCGATCGCCATTGCACTTTCCTGCTCCCGCGCACCCAAGCGCAGGGATTCTGGTAACTGCGATAACAGCGCTTGAGCATGGGCAAAATGCTCTGGTGTGACACTTCCAACTTGGTTTACAACCTTTTTTTCTGGCATGGCGTTAGAACTACCAGCAAAGCCCATTGTTAGGGATTCCTGCGAAGGGGAACGCGTCTGATTGCGAGATGGCATTGCTGGCAAATGGCTAACGTTCAAACCCCCAACACGGCGAATACGTTCTGCTAGCGGTGGGTGGGTAGAAAACATATCTTCCCAGAAAGAGGGGTTGAGAGCATTACCAAAAAACATGTGACTGGCGGCTTCTGCACCCGGCGCAATCAAACGTGAATCCATCTGTTGGAGTTTTTGGAAGACTCCGGTAAGTCCGTTAGGATTGCGAGTAAATTGTACTGCTGACGCATCGGCGAGAAATTCACGTTGGCGAGAGACTGCGGCTTTAATCAAGCGTCCGCAAAGTAATCCGATACCGCCAATTGCCATTAGTGCCAAGCCAAAAGCCCAGATAGGTAAACCCTTGTCTTCCTTTCCTAAACGGAAGCTACCGCGAATGCGCCAGAGCAATTCTCCAGTTAAGTAAATGAACAAAATCCCGTGGAGTAGTCCCACTAAACGCAAATTTAGCCGCATATCTCCATTGAGAATATGACTGAATTCGTGGCCGATGACTCCTTGTAGTTCATCCCGGCTCAGGTGTTCCAAAGTTCCACGGGTAACTCCAATTACAGCATCATTGGGCGTAAATCCGGCAGCAAAGGCATTAATCCCGGTTTCTCTCTCCAGGAGATAAACTTCTGGGACGGAAATACCAGAAGCGATCACCATTTCCTCGACAATATTTAATAATTGTCGCCCTTGTTCATCGGCTGTATCTGGGAGTAAGAGTCTTCCTCCTAACTCTTGGGCAATTATGCTTCCTCCTTGACGGAGACAGGCAATTTTATAGAGGCTTCCCACTGCGATCGCAACTATTGTAATCCCAGCCACATAGAGAAATATCCCTGGATGCCACCAAACACGGGGAGCCATGCCTAACAGAAATAAAGTGGCAATATAAATCGCCATAATCATGACTGCGATCGACAGGGAAAATAACCCAATTAATTGTTGCGTATTTTGGCGTGCCCGATCCTGATGTTCAAAGAAATTCATAGACACCTAAAAAGACACGCGTGGGGCATTTCTTATTTCTGGAGTAGCTTCGGCCAGCAATTCTGCAACAGTAAAGTTAAAAGTATTGGCCACAAGGTTGCTGGGGAAAGATTCGCTCTTGGTGTTGTAAAGTGTCACCGCGTCATTAAAAGCCTGACGGGCAAAAGCAATCCGGTTTTCAGTCGAAGATAATTCTTCCATTACCTGAGTCATGCTGCGATCGGCTTTCAATTCTGGATAAGATTCTGAAAGTACCATCAACCGGCTTAACGCACCTGTCAGCGCTCCTTCAGCATTACCCAACTGTTGCATCGCTTGTGGATCGCCGGGATTTTGTGCCGCACTACTGCTAGCATTAATTGCAGAATTCCGGGCAGCAATAACTGCTTCTAGAGTTTCTCGCTCATGTTTCATATACCCTTTGGCAGTTTCCACCAAATTGGGAATTAAGTCATAGCGGCGCTGTAATTGAACATCGATTTGAGAGTAAGCATTTTTGTAACGGTTGCGATACTTGACTAAATCGTTGTAGCTATTAATGATAATTACAGCAACAATGGCGACTAAAGCAACAGAAAATATTAAAAGCCCCATATTTTTAGATTATTTCCATTAGCTACTTACTTTATATCCAGCAAAATTTGTGTGGATATAAAGATGAGTCTACTTGTAGCAAGTTGGCTTCGTCGTCTGTAAAATTAGTTACGCAGATTTACTGATAATGCACAAGATCCCCGACTTCTTAAAGAAGTCGGGGATCTAAGCCTTGCGCTTTTCACCGATCAGATAGAATTGCTATATGTCATCAGATAAGTTACCCATGAATATGAAGAAATAGGGAATAACCACTGACAGCAAAAATAAAAATGATTGCGGCGGGAAAAATTACTACATCCCTGACAATAAATAAAATCCAATCTTTTCTTAGTTCTTGTTTAAACTTAAGTTCTCTCAGCTTTCGCTCAAGTTCTACATCTTCTTGTGACTGCAAATTTTCAGGTGAAGTAATTAGTGGATTGTCGCCTTTGTGGGCAATTATTTTTGATAAATCTGTTCTATCTGTCATGCTGTTTAAACGCACTTGAATATATTTCATCAACAATTTCTTCTGCGGTGCGTGTGTCTTCCCAGCTTC
Source organism: Nostoc foliaceum FACHB-393 (assembly GCF_014698505.1). GTDB lineage: Bacteria > Cyanobacteriota > Cyanobacteriia > Cyanobacteriales > Nostocaceae > Nostoc > Nostoc foliaceum_A. The sequence continues at coordinate 391,416 of NZ_JACJTD010000002.1, forward strand.
CAAAGGTTTCCAAAAAACCTTCTGATGCATTGGGTTTTGGCTGCTGTTCAGATGAGAGAGTGATTTCATTCACTATCAATTGATCTGCTTCTGGGACTCCTAATTTTTTGGTTTCCTCTTTAGCTGTAACCATGATTTGCATCAAGGTTATAGCCTGACGCAGAACATCACTTTTACTCGTGCCTATTTTATTTGCTAGTTCGTCTAGTATCTGATTTAGTTCAGGTGACAAATCTAAATTTAAGCGAACCATCTTTTGAGTGTTAGTCATGGTTCAATCCTTATTTGTGTAAAATCTTAAATATATTATAGTTGGCTGAGGCTGCAAGATTGATAGCGATGATTCAAGAACTTGATCGGGTTATTTTGACTAGTGATATACCAGAATATAGTTTAGAAGAGGGTGATATAGGTACAGTTGTTTTAGTGCATCAGGGTTGCAAAGGATATGAAGTTGAATTTGTCACATTAGATGGGGAAACTGTGGCAATTGTTTCACTCCATAGCATACAAGTACGTCCTATTGTTAGAAGAGAAATTGCGCGATCGCGGCTGATATTCTAATTTAGAATGGCATACAGCCAAATAATATTTAAAATTTTAAGATGTATTAGTTGATGCTAGAGCCTAGAGAAAATGAGCATTGATAAAAATATTATGGACTAGGTAAAAATATTACCTCTATCAGAAACGATTTGCATGGAATACGCGAGCTACGTAACCGTACCTTTCATCATGAACCCATTTTTTGTACTAAAAAAATGTCTTTTTCTGATTTAATTGCAAATTATGATCGTGCGAAAAAGTTAACAGGTTGGCTAAGTCAGGATGCCTTAATTTTTCGTAATAAACATGATCAATTCAGCAGCTTAATAGTATCTATACCACCTAGTATGAAATAATGTTCTTAACAACCCCTACCTAAGATAAACTTAGGCAGGAGCGCTACATTTAGCCTTAATGCACTAACGCGATCGCACGTTTTGTTAACGCTTCAGCAGTCAATCCATTAAATGCCATCAACTCGCCAGCACTGGCTGTAGTTTCCCCACGTTTCCAAGCAAAGGTGTCGCGCTTGGCTGTACTCCGTAACAAAATTGGTTCTAGCATCCCCGCAGCACCACCAGTCACCGCAATTAACGCATCACCATCAAATAATTCGGCAAATTTCGCATCATCTAAGAAACCGCCTTCGGGTTGGGAACAGGTATCCCATGCGGTATCATGACTACGGTATAATTGCCGAGGATTGATCACAGAAACAATCTTCGCACCAATACCTTCAGTTTCCAAGAAAGCAGCAGCTTCAAACACTGGCATTAATGTCATATCACCAATCACAGCAAATACAACTTGTTTATCACCAGCGACTTCATGCAATAGCACCGCACCATCGCGCAACCCTTGACGAGTTTGTTCTAAAGTTGTGCGAATTGGCAATGGCGACTTACTAGCTGTAATCACAATTCCCTTATTCTTAGTTTTCAACGCCCAGTCATAACAGGCTTGAATACTATTAGCATCAGGCGGAAATAATGGGAAAACATTTCCATTTCGCATCAACGAAGCAAAGTAAGCTTCAATTTCAGGACGTTGGTGAGTCCAACCGTTGCGCCCTTGTTCTAACGCACCTGCTGTGAATAAAGTAATAGTCGAGGGAGTTTGACGGCGTAATTCTGCCATTGCTTGGGTTACAGTTTGCCAAATTGGTAATCCGTTGATGGCAAAAGATTCGTAAGAACACCACAAAGTTCTCGCACCCATTAATGCTAAACCGGCAGCTAAACCCGCACAAGCATCTTCACTCAATGGTTCATAAACTTGTCCATTTGGTGCTTGATTATATAAGTCGTCGATTGTGGGGTGAATAATCTTTAATGCTTGGTTGATGTTGGCAATTCCAGATGCTTCATTACCATCAGCGTTGGTGACGAGGAAATTTTGATCTTTTTTTCCAACAATTCCTACCAATCGTCCCATTGCGGTTGTGGAAACTTTTGGTTCGCCACCAACTGCATATTCTTCTAAAGGTAATTCGCCTAATTCTGGCAATGGGAATTCAAATTCTGTCACCACAGTTTTTGCTGCTGGGCCACCACCGGCGCGTTCGGCATTTGTTCTGACTAATTGCCAAGCTTCCGCAGATAAAGCACGGGTTTGCAATGCACTAACAATATGCGGCGCATCTAGCGTATCTTTGGGATAAAGGTTGTGAGATTTTGAACCCCGCGCGTGGACTCCTGCACCTTTGAGTTGTTTAATAATGAAGACGGTAAGTTTACCACCTAATGCCGATCGCGCTGCTTTATCTACACCGGAAAGTACTGCCTGAGTAAATGCTAGGCGTTTCTCAAAGGAAAAGGCGGTACTATCAACATAATCCCCTGGTTGGTTTTGATCGTCGAAATCCTTGGCATCCACTAACACAACTTCATCAAAACCGTTACCTTGCCAATATGCTTGCATCTGTTCGTTGGTTTTCAAAGAAACCATGCTGTGATGTTCTTGGCTGTAACCGTTCCACACCAACACTGGTAAGAAGTTGGTGACAGCAGGATAAGCTGTATGGAAGTGAGCGATCGCACTTACAATATAAGGCTCACCCAATCCACCATCACCAACTGTAAAGGGGAACAACTTATCTTTGTGTAACAGTGCAGCCGCCATTGCAAAGTGTTGTCCTTGTCCCAAAGGCCCCGCCGGTGCGAGAATACCAGGGATGAAACCAGAAAGGTGTCCTAATAATCCGTGCTTTTCTCGAAAGCGATCGCGCAATTCTTGGACTGTAAAAATTCCCATGTCCTCTAGCGATCGATCCAAGAACATGGCACTATAAAATCCGGGGGCGTGGTGTCCCACTTCGGTAATAATATTCTTGTATCCCAGCATGACAAGAGATGCGTAAGCTTCCGCTTGGCTGGCGAATCCGCCGGGATGCCCAGAAGCTTTACTAGCAGTAACTTGCAAAGTTAGGTAGCGTAAAGCATCAGCAGCCAGTAAAGTTTGATATACAGCATTTGGTTCTGTGGGAGATGCGATCGCTACTTTGCCTGACTCTATAGCAGGTGTTGCACCATAAGTTTCAAAATCTGGTAAAGCTTCACCAAAATATTGAATTCCTTCAGAAAAATTGGGAAGCGCTGAAGATGCCTTTGGGGAAATTGCAGTCATGCTGAGTACCTTTTGACGATTAGTGAAACTGTAGATGCTTGTTGAATTTAACAAAAATTTTACATCTTCGAGGTTGTAACAGTTTATTGCTTTTTTACAACGTTAGAATAAGTACTTTAAATGGTCACGCAACCAAAATTTCAATTAGTTTAAGTAGCAAAAAAATATTTAAGTAGCAAAAAAAATTATGAAATTACCAAATGGCCCACAAATCCCAGTCCTTTTACAGATGGTGCGTTGGATTGCTAATCCGATGTCATTCATGGAAGATTGCGCCAAAAGCTATGGGGAGACTTTTACTATCAGGTTAGAGAGAAATTCTCCTCCTTTGGTGATTGTCAGCAGTCCCCAAGCGCAACAGCAGATTTTAACAAACGATACCAAGGAATTAGAAGCGCCTGGTGATTTGAATGATGTGTTTAAATTTTTGCTGGGGAAGCATTCTGTGATTACCATCAGTGGCGCAGAACACCAGCGCCAACGGCAGTTGTTAATGCCTCCCTTTCACGGCGAAAGAATGCGGAACTATAGTCAGGTGATTACCGATGTCACCAAGCAAGTCATTAGCCAATACCAGATAGGTAAACCCTTTAATATTCGGTCTGCAACCCAAGCTATTACTCTGCGGGTGATTATGCAAGCTGTATTTGGGCTACATGAAGGGCCCCGCGCCGAAAAACTACAGAAATTTTTGGGCGATCTTTTAGAAAAGGCTAGTTCTCGGTTACTTGTGGCTTTGCTTTATTTTCCCGCTTTGCAAAGAGATTTTGGCCCGATTAACTTCTGGGGAAAGCAGATGCACCGGCAGCAAAAAGCTGACGAACTCATCTACGAGGAAATTCGGGAACGTCGAGAACAACCAGATTCATCACGCACAGATATTCTTAGCTTACTCATGGCTGCTAGGGATGAAGCAGGCCAACCCATGACTGATGAAGAGTTGCGCGATGAATTGATGACTCTGTTAGTCGCTGGTCATGAAACCACAGCCACAGCCTTAGCATGGGCATTATACTGGATTCACAAAATACCATCAGTGCGCCAAAAGCTTCTCCAAGAATTAGATAGCTTGGGCGGTAACCTAGATCCCAGCACCGTTTTCAAATTACCTTATCTCAACGCTGTCTGTTCCGAGACATTGCGGATTTACCCAGTAGGTATACTAACTTTTCCCAGAAAAGTAAGAACACCAATATCGCTAGGCGGCTACGAACTAGAACCGGGTACAGTCTTACTTGGTTCCATTTATTTGACCCACCAACGGGAAGATATTTATCCAGAACCTAAGCAGTTTAAGCCAGAACGCTTTTTAGAACGGCAATTTTCCCCTTATGAATATTTGCCCTTTGGCGGTGGTGCAAGACGTTGTATTGGTCTAGCATTTGCCCAGTTGGAAATGAAGCTAGCACTTGCCGAAATCCTTTCCAGCCTTGAATTAGAACTAGTTGACAATCGTGAAGTGCGACCTAAACGCCGTGGTTTGGTGACAGGCCCAGATCGTCCCATTGAGATGGTTGTGACGAGTCAACGTCAGGTGAAGTCCCCCATTCTCCAGACAACCACTGTTTGATACTGCGGGGTTTAATAGTTGCCTTCAGCAAATTTTAAACTTCCATCTATACATTTAGATAGATTTTCAATGCTTTTATATAATCCCCTGTAGCCCTCTTTTAATCAGGACTATAGGGGATTTTAATATATTGCAACTGTAAAAAGAATGGGTTTTAAGACTGAATGTATATACCAATATAGGGCACTTTTACATCACCAAAAGACATAATTTAAGTGGGTGTGCACCCTAAATATCTTTAGGGAACTTTTCCGTAAATGCATCCAAATATTTAGCAAAAATACTATTATTATCATTGTAAAAGCTAATGGTGTTTATTTATTAAGACGATTTAACTAGTGGTATTCTACTCTAGAAAATTACCATAAACACTTTTTCAAGCTTGCTCTAATTCCCTATTTTTTAAGGAGGGCTAGGGATGATTAATTCTTATACCAAGCAAGCAGATTGGATGAATTGCAGCTTAGTAAATTATAAAATTATCGAATAAACAATGAAAGTACTTGATAAGATAAGCACCCTAGAATTGCTACAAACTCTGCAATTAATTGCTCAACCAACAAAAACTTTAGAAAAGTATTCTGCCAAGTATGGTGACGTTTTTACAATGCGGGTAATGGGTTTAAATTCACCACCAATAGTATTTTTTAGCCATCCCCAAGCAATTAGTGATTGTTTTGCTATACCTGCACAAAAGTTAGATTTTAAGAAAGCAACCCATGTATTTAAACCTTTGTTTGGAGAAAATTCTATTGTATTTCAAGAAGCGCGATCGCACCAACAACAACGGCAGTTATTACTACCAGCTTTTCATGGCGATAATTTAAAATCTTATGGACAAGCAATTTGCCAAATCACTGAAGAACTTACACAAAGTTGGACATCAGATACAAATATTTGTATACACAACTTAATGTCAAATATTACTTTAGAAATTATCTTACAAGTGGTATTTGGAATTACTCATGGTGCGCGTTACCAAGAATTAAAAGAAAAATTGAGTTCTTTATTAGAAGATGTAACTAAACCTTGGTATTCTAGCCTGTTCTTCTTCCCTTCGCTGCAACAAGATTTAGGTGCATGGAGTCCTTGGGGAATTTTCTTAAAAAGACGAGAGCAAATTGACAAACTCATCTATGCAGAAATTTCTGAAAGACGTTGGCAAAGTGACGCTACGCGTACAGATATTCTCAGTATGCTAATGTCAGCGCGTGACATAAATGGACAACAGATGACAGATGAGGAATTACGTGATCAACTAGTTTCATTATTGCTGTTGGGTTACGAAACGACATCTGGTGTATTAGCTTGGATATTTTATTTAATTCACTCTCACCCAGAGGTAAAACATCGGCTAATGCAAGAACTAAATACCTTGTCTGATCTTACAAATCCTGAAGCAATTACAGAATTACCTTATCTCACCGCCGTCTGTCAAGAAACACTGCGAATTCATCCTATTGCTTTAATTTGTACACCGCGGATGGTAAGAGATAGAGTGGAAATTATGGGGCAGAAATTTACATCAGAAACAGTTTTAGTTCCTTGTATTTATTTAGCACATCGCCGAGCCGATACTTACCCAGAACCAGAACAGTTTCGTCCAGAAAGATTCCTCAACCACAAATTTTCACCTTACGAATATTTACCCTTTGGTGGAGGTTATCGCGGTTGCATTGGTGCAGCCTTTTCCATGTATGAACTAAAATTAGTAACAGCCATAATATTATCGAATTTTCAACTAACCCTTACTGATAAACGTCCAGTGCATCCAGTCCGTCGTGGTATTACGATTGTCCCTAGCGGTGGTGTGAAAATGGTTGTTACCAAAAAAGCAAAACTTAAAAGACCAACAATACTTTCTACTTGATTACTCAATCCTCCAATTTGCATATACCGCAATGTAGATCCGCTCCTTAGCATCTAGCCTTTACAGTAACTAGTAAGACGACATTTAGGAGCTTACTAATTCATGCCTGATGAGCATCGGTTGGAGGAACAATTTCTATCCCAGGAAGCTGAAAGAAGAATATCTGAAAAGCTAGATAACGCAGAAAAAATTGAAATAGATGTACAAACTGATCTGTTGAAAATAGTTCAGGGACAAGCGGATGGAGTTTCGGTTGCAGGAAAAGGATTAGTAATCCAAGAAGACATCCGCGTACAGGAAATAAAACTGCAAACAGATAGTATTGCTATCAATCCCTTAAGCGCTATTTTTGGTCAAATAGAACTCAATGAGCCAGTCAATGCCATTGCTCGCATTGTACTCACAGAAGCAGATATTAACCGCGCTTTGGCATCAGATTTTGTTAGCAGTCAGATGCAAGATTTTGATTTCGAAGTAGATGGTAAAATTGTGAGTTTTGAGGCACAAAAAATTGAATTATTTTTACCTGGTGATGGCAAAATAGAATGTAGGGGAAGAGTACTGTTAAAAGAAATGGAAAATACTCGCCCTTTGGGTTACACTGCGATCGCACGTCCACGGACTCATTCACAACCCGCGATGCTGGAAAGTTTTAACTGCACTGAGGGAGGGGGAATTTCCATAGAAGTAGTTACAGCTATAATGCAGAAAGCCAAAGAATGGATGAATATACCATTTTTTAAATGGGAAGATATGGTCTTTCATATTAAAGATATCAAAGTAGAAACTGGTAGTTTAATCCTGATGATAGAAACTCAAGTGAAGCAAATACCATCATCGACAAATTTACCATCTCTTTAGTTAGTAGTATTGGCAGTAGTTAAAGATAATTTTTGTTACTAGAGGATGATGTAAAAGTAGTAAAATGTTTCTACTATTTAGAAAGCTACTTATTTCTAAATTCCAACTATGCAAGAGTATGATGTTGTCCTTATCGGTGCTGGACACAATGGGTTAGTTTGTGCAGCTTATTTACTAAAAGCTGGTTATAGCGTCCTGTTACTGGAAAAGCGTTCTGTTCCAGGTGGTGCAGCAACAACTGAAGAATGTTTACCTCAAGAGGCTCCTGGGTTTAAATTTAACTTGTGTGCTATCGACCATGAATTTATTCACTTGGGGCCAGTTGTTGAAGAATTAGAACTAGAAAAATACGGCTTGCATTATCTGGAATGTGATCCAGTTGTTTTCTGTCCTCACCCTGATGGTAAGTATTTTTTAGGACATAAGTCAGTGGAAAAGACTTGTGCAGAAATCGCCCGTTACAATGAACGTGATGCCAAAAAATACGCAGAATTTGTAGACTATTGGCAGCGAGCGATCGGTGCAATGATTCCGATGTTTAATGCACCGCCAAAGTCAATTATAGATATCGTTGGCAACTACGATATCAAAAAATTCAAAGATTTATTTTCGGTTATTGGTTCGCCAAACAAAACGCTGGACTTTATTCGCACCATGTTAACCAGCGCCGAGGATTTACTTAACGAGTGGTTTGATGAGGAATTTTTGAAAGCGCCATTAGCCAGACTAGCATCAGAACTTGGTGCGCCGCCATCGCAAAAAACCCTTGCTATTGGTGCAATCATGATGGCGATGCGTCACAATCCGGGAATGGCAAGACCGCGCGGCGGAACTGGCGCACTTGTGCAAGCTTTGGTGAATTTAGTCACAAGCAAAGGTGGCGTTATTCTCACAGACCAACATGTTGAAAAAGTTTTAATTGATGATGGAAAAGCCGTTGGTGTACGAGTGGCTGGTAACACCGAATATCGCGCTAAATACGGGGTTATTTCTAATATCGATGCCAAGCGGTTATTTTTACAAATGACTGATAAAAGTGATATCGATGGAGCCGACCCAGATTTATGGGAAAGATTAGAACGCCGCATCGTTAATAACAACGAAACCATCCTCAAGATAGACTTAGCTTTGGACGAACCACTGCGCTTTCCATACCATGCGCACAAAGACGAATACCTCGTTGGTTCTATCTTGATTGCTGATTCCGTGGCTCATGTAGAACAGGCTCATAGTAAATGTAGCTTAGGAGAAATTCCTGATGCTGACCCATCAATGTATGTGGTGATGCCTAGCTACTTAGACCCCACATTAGCACCACCAGGTAAGCACACTGTATGGATTGAGTATTTTGCGCCTTATCAAATTGCTGGTGCAGAAGGCACTGGTTTAAAAGGGACTGGTTGGACAGATGAATTGAAAAACAAAGTTGCAGATAGGGTGGTTGATAAATTGGCAGATTATGCACCGAATGTCAAGAATGCAACTATCGCCCGGCGTGTAGAAAGTCCAGCAGAACTAGGAGAAAGATTAGGTGCTTATAAAGGGAATTATTACCATGTTGACATGACCCTAGATCAGATGGTATTTTTCCGTCCCTTGCCAGAAATAGCCAACTACAAAACGCCAATTGAGAATCTATTCTTGACTGGTGCAGGAACTCATCCAGGTGGTTCCATTTCGGGAATGCCGGGACGTAATTGTGCCCGTGTGTTTTTGCAGGCAAAACATCCCATTAGCCAAACTTTAAAGGATGCGCGGGATTCGATTAAATCAACTGTCGAGTCGGTGTTTGGCATTAATTAGGTTTTATGTAAAGAGGCAAAGCACGAAGTAAGGCTTCGCCTCTTTGCGTTTTACATTAGTTTCTTTATCGTATCATTCCCAACGTGCAGTTGAAAGTCGTCTTTGACCTGCCTGAAGATGGTTGCAGTGAGCAATAAACTTGCTTGAAATATTAAGCAAATAACAGCATCATTTAGTTAAAAAATAGGATGACCGCACCCTTGTTCATTAAAAGGTAAATTACTACACGAGTGCGATGTCTACAACGGGCTACGCCTAAACAACGATATAGCAATTCTATTTGATTCCCTCTCTATCGACAGGGTTAGATCCCCAACTTCTTTAATAAGTCGGGGATCTTCTTGTTCGTAACTCCTGCAAGCATTGCTATAGCAACACAAATAATTGTTTTTTGAATGAAATAGGCTCTAAGCAATTGCTTTATGTGTATTTAATATGATAATGTATCGTACACTTGAATTTAAGAAGCTCCTATACATCTTCAACAAAGTTATTTTTCAAAAGAGAAGGAAATTAATGGGTGAAAACTAGTGTATTTTGATAATGTTCAAAAAATGAACAACTTTTAACATCATCTTATAAGTTTTGTAGGTATAGCATGGTTTTTCGGTACTGCTTCGTTGCATCTGGTTTGATAGCTTTCTTGGCATTTGGCTGTAGTAGTGGGGCAAACTCATCAACGGAAAAGACTACACAAGTTGTGCAAGAAAGTAATGTAACCCAGCTTTTCATAGAAGAAGCCAAGGCTACCCAGAAAGCGGAAGATTTCTTTCATCAAGGTAATAATTTATTAGATGGACACCGTTACGAAGATGCAATAAAAGCATACGACAAAGCGATCACCATCAAAGCTGAGAGTCCTGAAGCTTGGATTAACCGTGGCATCAGCTTAACATCATTGCAACGCTATAAAGATGCTCTTGCATCCTACGATACTGCGATCGCTATCAAACCCGACAAATATGAAGCTTGGTATAATCGTGGCATAGCCTTAACATCGTTGCAACGCTATAAAGATGCTATTGCATCTTACGACAAAGCGATCGCCATCAAACCCGACAAGTATGAAGCTTTAATTAACCGAGGCATTGCTCTGACAAAGCTGCACCGCTACAAAGATGCTATTGCATCTTATGATAGAGCGATCGCTATCAAGCAAGATTTACACCAAGCATATTACAACAAAGCTTGCTCTTATGCTTTACAAAGCAATTTAGAATTGGCAATTGAGAACTTAGACAAAGCAATTGAGCTTGTTCCTGATAAATACAAGAAATTAGCAAAAACTGACCCAGATTTTATCAAAGTGCGTAGTGAAAAGCAGTTTCAGGAATTGCTGCAATAGTCTGTTGTAACCACCGCTCAGTGTAAAATATAAGCCAATAGAGTTTAGATAAGACCAAAACACTTGTAGAGACGGCGATTTATCGCGTCTATAAAATCCAAGCGTATTAGAATATAAGCCTGCTGTAGAAAGGTATTTTTCTTGAGCGGTTTACAATTAGACATGAAAAAATTGTTAATCACCGGGGCAAGTGGTTTTTTAGGATGGCATATTTGCCAGCTTGCCAAACCAGAATGGGATATTTATGGCACTTATTTATCCCATCCTTTAGAGATTCCTGGTATGAAAATGTTAAAAGCTAACTTAACAAATTTTCAGGAATTGAAACGCATATTTAATGATGTCAAACCAGAAGCAGTTATTCATACTGCTGCACATTCGCAACCAAATTTTTGTCAAACAAACCCCAAAGAATCGCACGCAATTAACGTCATCGCATCCTGCAATATTGCCGGACTTTGCGCGGATAATTCTATTCCTTGTGCTTTTACCTCAACCGACTTAGTTTTTGATGGCTTAAATGCCCCCTATCAAGAAACAGATGCCGTGTGTCCTGTCAATCTTTACGGTGAGCAGAAAGCGATCGCAGAAGCAGATATGCTAGAAAGATATCCCATGACAGCAGTGTGTCGAATGCCCTTGATGTTTGGTGCGGCAACACCCACAGCTAAAAGCTTTATTCAGCCATTTATCGAAACTTTAAAAGCTGAAAAAGAGCTAAATTTATTTATTGATGAATTTCGCACCCCAGTAAGTGGAAAAACCGCCGCCAAAGGACTTTTATTAGCATTAGAAGAAGTCAACGGCATCATTCACTTAGGTGGTAAAGAGCGGATTTCACGTTATGATTTTGGAAAGATATTAGTGGAAGTATTTCAACTTCCTAGCACTGGTCTGAAATCCTGCCGGCAACAAGATGTGAAAATGGCAGCGCCTAGACCAGCAGATGTTTCTTTAGATAGTTCCAAAGCATTTGCATTGGGGTATCAGCCTTTATCTGTAAGGGAAGAATTAGAAATGCTACAGGTACTGGCACTTAAAGAATACGACTTAGACAAAAATTCAGCCCATCAATAAGCGGAAACAGTTTCTGGACTAATGGCGATCAATTGCTTGGTTTTTATTCCGCAGATTCAATAAGAATCACTTCCTCTCTAGGAATATATCTACCACTATAAGCAAGACGCACTTTTCCATCTTGGGCAATATCATTGATTTCTTCTCCCTTCGGATTCCACCAATTGGGTGCATCCATCCAGGTACATCTGTCACCTATTTTGAGTCTTTGTATTCTACTTGCAGTTTCCTGGCTCCAATTTTGTATTGGATTAAGTATATTGTAAGGAATTCTTTCTGTTTTAATTATCTTTATGCAGGCGGTATTCCCTTCTTGTTTTTCTAATTCAGTCTTTTCGCATGAGCTTGTCGTAGATATAAAATCTGCTTCTGAGATAAATAAGTTTTTAAAGTCTATCCACTCATAACGCTCTACATTTTGCCATAGCAAGACAACTTTTGCTCTATGGGTATCAATATCAAACTCTATTGCAGCCCCTATATCTCCCTGATGTGTTTGACACAGTAGCTTGAGTTTCTGAAGTAACTCTAAATCTAATTTTGCTAAAGGTGTTTCATATCTCTTTGTATTATCGTCATCACCATCAAATCGTTCGACTGTATCGCTCACATTTGAAATATAAGGGTTGCCAGCAAAACCCATGTCAAATATTATAGGGTCTTTGAGTAGTTTCTCATGTTCAAGTATTGCTTGATATATAACTTCGGCTGTTGTGTCTGTAGTTACATTACTGATTTCGTTATGTCTGTTTATAAGCTTATGCTGATTAAATTGAATGTCTCCATATATATCTTTTCGCTCTATATAAGTAAATCCGGTTCTAATATCTTCAAAGTGCGTGATTTCATGATAAGTTGCAACTTTTTGAATATCCTGAGCCATTCCATAAGCTTCCAGGCATGAAGCTAACAGTACTGCCTGAGTTGCACCCAGACCACCAACACCTTTACCCCATTCATCAGCAGATCCTCTTCTGCTGATTTCCCCAATTGCGTAAATTGTTGCTCCTACATAGTTGCTTTTGTCTTTCTCTACTCTTGTGGTAATAGAATTAAAACTTGTAGGAGAAGTCTGTATTTCGTAATTTAGAAAACCTGCTCCCTTTTTATTAACAAGTGCAATATCAGTCCTTCTGCCAGGATATTGGTATTCTTGAATTGACTCAAATTTGTCTTGTTTAAAGTAGGTTTCAGTAGTTGCATTAAGTATATTTTCTGCTCGACTTTTGGCATATTTATGTACTGCACTTTCGCTTCTAGTACTGACAAATTGATTGCTGATACAATCAATTTCTGTTTCTTGTACTTCTTCTATATTGACGTTATGAGAAAAATGTCCACAAACCCAGAATGATGTTTCTTTGCGTGTTTTGTGGTGCGCTTTTTTATAGAAAAGTGGGCGATCGCAGAATATACATGTGAAAATTTCATCCTTATCGTAGAGGCTCAATTGAGCATCAACAAAAATACGGTTCTTATTTAATGCGTATCGAACCATATATACTAAATTCCATAGCTAAGTAAAAAAATGTCAATAGCTATAAGATATTATACTAATTTTTTGTAACATTACACTGAATAATTACTTAATTTATCTCTTCCTTTGTAGTTCGTTTAATAAATATTACCTGCATCTTCATGGAGAATTAGTATTAATAAAGCAATCTTTCATCTTGCGTCTTGGGACGAAACAAAATCCATACCATTATTCTGAGACTCCAAATAGTAGCCGCCTTTCTGTTTATAGAAAGGCGGTTAGCGCTGAAGTACTACGAATAAGTATCCATTGGCAGACAAGAACAAACAAAATTCCGATCGCCAAAGGCTGCATCAATGCGCCCAACAGCAGGCCAGAATTTATATTCACGAGTCCAAGGCGCAGGATAAGCAGCTTGTTCACGAGAATAAGGATGCTGCCATTCTCCTGTAATGAGACTTTCGGCAGTGTGGGGTGCGTTCTTCAAAACATTATCTTGGACATCCACTTTGCCTACTTCTATTTGGGCAATTTCTTGGCGAATAGAAATCAACGCATCACAGAAACGATCTAACTCTTGCTTAGATTCACTTTCTGTAGGTTCCACCATGATTGTACCCCCTACAGGCCAGGAGACAGTCGGTGCATGGAAACCATAATCTATCAGACGCTTGGCGACATCATCGATTTCAATCGCAGCTGATTTTTTGAGCGATCGCAAATCTAAAATACATTCATGGGCAACTAGACCATTTTTCCCCTGATACAAAACCGGATAGTACGATTCCAGTTTCTTGGCCATGTAGTTAGCGTTGAGAATCGCCACCTTAGTTGCTTGGGTTAAACCATCTGCACCCATCATCGCGATGTACATCCAAGAAATCACCAAGATACTAGCACTACCCCAAGGCGCAGCCGCCACAGCACCAATATTAGAGTCCTGAGTTGAGTTGTTGATAGTGACAACAGGATGTCCAGGCAAAAAGGGCACGAGATGAGAAGCAACGCCAATAGGCCCCATACCAGGGCCACCGCCACCATGAGGAATACAGAAGGTTTTATGCAAGTTTAAATGGCAGACATCCGCACCAATATCTCCAGGACGGCAAATTCCTACTTGGGCATTCATATTTGCCCCATCCATGTAAACTTGTCCACCGTGACTATGAACAACAGCGCAGATTTCCTGAATTGGCTCCTCAAAAACACCGTGAGTTGAGGGATATGTCACCATTAAGGCGGCGAGTTCATTGCTATGTTTTTCTGCCTTCGCCTTCAGGTCATCAACGTCAATATTACCTTGTGAGTCACAGGCAACTGCCACCACCTTCATCCCGCACATCACCGCACTCGCAGGGTTTGTGCCGTGTGCCGAGGTGGGAATCAAACAAACGTTGCGGTGTGCTTCACCCCGACTTTCGTGATATTGACGAATTACTAAAAGTCCTGCATATTCGCCCTGAGAACCAGCATTTGGTTGTAGAGAAATTCCTGCAAACCCGGTAATTTCAGCTAACCATGCCTCCAGTTGCTCAAACAAGATTTGATAACCTTGCGTTTGTGACGAGGGAGCAAATGGATGAATCTTGCCAAATTCTTCCCAAGTTACCGGAATCATTTCAGCTGTCGCATTCAACTTCATTGTGCATGACCCCAAAGGAATCATTGATGTCGTTAGCGATAAGTCCTTGCTTTCCAGCTTGTGCAGATAGCGCAACAACTCAGTTTCTGAGTGATAGCGGTTAAAAACTGGGTGGGTGAGATATGTACTGGTACGGCAGAGGGGGAGATGAGGAAGAGAGGGAGAAGTTAATTCTTCTAAGGTAAAAGGTAAATCATCTGTACCAGCGAAAATTTGCCAGAGGTCGATTAAATCTTCTGGTGTAGTTGTTTCATTTAGGGAAATGCCAACAGCAGTTGTATCAAAAATCCGCAGGTTAATTTGAAGCTGTTCGCTAGCTTCTAGAATATCTTTTAAATTACGTGTTCCCAGTTCTACTCGCAGCGTATCAAAAAAAGATTCTGAAACGACGCTGTAACCTAAACGCTTCAGCCCTTGTGCCAGCAACACCGTTAATGAGTGGATATTCTCTGCAATTTGCTTCAGTCCATCTGGGCCATGATATACGGCGTACATACTCGCCATTACCGCCAGCAGCACTTGTGCAGTACAAATATTACTAGTAGCCTTTTCGCGGCGGATGTGCTGTTCGCGGGTTTGCAAGGCGAGACGTAATGCAGGCTTACCTTGGGCATCTTTTGATACACCTACAATTCGCCCTGGAACCAGCCGTTTATACTCTTCCTTCGTAGCAAAGTATGCCGCATGAGGCCCCCCAAACCCCAACGGAATACCAAAGCGCTGGGTGCTACCGACAGCAATATCAGCCCCAAATTCCCCAGGAGGGGTCAACAAAGTTAAACTTAAAGGATCTGCTGCTACCGTCACCAATGCACCCTTAGCATGGGCTTTTTCTATAAAAGCGCGGTAGTCGTAAATGGTGCCATCACTTGCAGGATATTGCAGAACAGCCCCAAAAATTGCTTGATCAAAATCAAATGTTTGATGATCGCCGACAATGATCTTAATCCCTAATGGTTGAGCACGTGTTTGCAACACATCGATAGTTTGGGGATGGCAGTCACGAGAGACGAAATAGGCATTTGCTTGATTTTTACAAACACCATAGCTTAGGCTCATCGCTTCAGCGGCGGCTGTGGCTTCATCAAGTAACGAGGCATTGGCGATTTCCAAACCTGTTAAATCGATAATTAGGGTTTGGAAATTCAGCAGCGCTTCTAGTCGCCCTTGGGCAATTTCTGGCTGATAAGGAGTGTAGGCAGTATACCAACCGGGGTTTTCTAGGATGTTACGCCCAATCACAGGTGGGGTAATACTATCGTAATATCCCATACCAATGTATGAGCGGAAAACCTGATTTTTGGTAGCAACTTTTTTTAAAGATGTCAGTGCTGCATACTCACTTTCTGCTTCTGGTAACTTTAGCGGTTGCTTCAGTCGAATTGCTTGTGGAACTGTTTGGTCGATTAGGGTATCCAGGCTAGGAAACCCCAAAACCTTAAGCATTTGCTGGATGTCATCAGAGTTAGGGCCAATGTGTCTTCGCACAAAACTACTTAACTTTTGACTTTTTTCGTCCAGCACTTGCTGCTCATTAGACTTGAGAATAGGGGCGTTCAATACCACAAATTACTCTCCAGATGGTACTATTTCATATTTTGCAATAAATACTCATGAGAAGTAAGTGTAACTTTTCAGTTCATCTAAATTTCATGAATTATCTTCGGTTGGAATGGGAGATAGGAGAGATGGCAATACCGTTCAGTTAAGGAACTTTTTGGTTGAGGCAGGCAGAGAAAAAAGGCAAGGGAGCGGGGAGAATTAGGGAGAAGAATTTGCAGTTTTTCCCCCTGCCCCCTGCCCCCACTCCCTACTCCCTACTCCCCTTCTACTTGGGCCCGATACTCATCTGCTGTCAACGCATCCTCAACTTCACCAGGGTCATTGACGCGCACTTTCAAAAACCACCCTTCTCCGTAGGGGTCTTCTGACACTTCTTCGGGAGAATTAATTAAGGCTTCATTGCGTTCTATAACTGTGCCTGTCACTGGTGAATTCAGTTCTTCAACGGCTTTCACTGATTCAATTGTGCCAAAGTTTTCTCCTCTGGTAAGAGCATCGCCAATTTCTGGCAGCTCCAAAAAGACGATATCGCCCAATTCATTTACGGCAAACTCAGTAATGCCAATGGTGGCAATTTCGCCATCTAGTCGCACGTATTCATGAGAATCCAAGTATCTGAAATCTTGAGGATATTCAAAAGACATATCACTTCCTCTCCCTTGTCAAAAAAATTATTGCCCCAACAGTCATCCAAGCCATATCTGGTAATGAACCTTACTGTAGATTGAGTAACTCACAACACATTATTCCTCAAAAACCTCGACGCTTATCAGTTGGCGACACGATTTTTTGACCGATAAAAGGGACGTTTAACTACAACTGCTGGGTAAGCTTTGCCGCGGATTTCGACTTCTAACTGTTGACCGACGGTTGCTAGTTGGGTAGGAACGTAGCCTAAGGCAATGGGATGACCAAGTGTAGGCGACAGAGTGCCACTAGTCACTTCTCCCACAACTTTACCTGCGGATAACACTTGATAGCCATGACGGGCAATGTTACGTCCTTGAGTTTTTAAACCCACCAATCGGCGCTGAACTCCAGCGGTTTTTTGCTGTGCTAAAACTTCGCGACCAATAAAATCGCCTTTGGTATCTAAGTGAACTAGCCACCCTAAACCTGCTTCTAAGGGTGTGGTGGTGTCATCGATATCTTGTCCGTAAAGTGCCATTGCCGCTTCTAGGCGCAGGGTGTCTCTGGCACCAAGTCCACAGGGGATAACACCAGCTTTATGGAGACTTCGCCACAATTCTACCCCCACATCTGGGTCTACCATCACCTCAAAGCCATCTTCTCCGGTGTAACCTGTGCGGGCCAGGAAGGCAGGTTTACCTAGTAGGGTTGCTTCTAAATGTCCGAAGGCTTTGATTGGTTGTAAGTCTTCTTGCACTAATGGCTGGAGATATTTAATTGCTTTTGGCCCTTGCACAGCAATTAAAGCTTTTTCTGGTGAAAGGTCTTGGAATTGCACTTTATCCAGGTCAAGGTGTTGCAATAGCCATGCTTTGTCTTTACCAGAGGTTGACGCATTAACTATGATGAATGCCCTCTGTATACCAGTAGCGTCTTCACCTTGGTAATAGATAATGATATCGTCAATAATTCCGGCTTGGGGATTTAACAATACGGTGTATTGTGCTTGACCGGGTTGCAAACGGCTCAAGTCTGAAGGCACTAGAGGCTGGAGTTGGGAAATGAGATTTTTACCTTGGAAGGTAAATTTGCCCATGTGGGAAATATCGAACATTCCGGCTGTATTTCTTACAGCGTCGTGTTCGCGGCTAATGCCACTAAATTGCACAGGCATTTCCCAGCCGCCAAAGCTGGTAAAGCGTGCTTTGAGTTCTACACCCAATTGATATAAAGGGGTTCGCGCCAGAGATTGGGCGTTGTCTTCTTGATTAGCCACAGGTTATTTTGCGATCGCACCTCAACATATATCATCCTACGAGATGCTTTCTGGTTTTACAGTCTTGTGTATTGAATTGGGGCATTGGTTATTCTCCCTGCTTCCTCATCTCCTTTGTCCTCTTCTGTGAGGTTTAATAGTTAATGATGCAAGTGTTGAGATTTATTAAGAAGACATTATGAAATATTGGCGACTCTTAGCTAGCTTTGTCTTAGCAATGGTTCTTTTTTTGTTTCCCCTATCGGCGCAAGCTGCAAGTTCTTCCAGTATTACCCGTTCTGTAGGTAATGATGAACTCAAGGGCAAGGATTACTCTGGTCAAAGTTTAGTTGGCACTGAGTTTACTAATCTCAAATTAGAGAATGCTAATTTTAGCAATGCTGACTTACGTGGTGGTGTGTTTAACGGTACCCTACTGGAGGGAGTAAATCTGCATGGTGCTGATTTTAGTGAAGGCATAGCCTATCTAACAAAGTTTAAGGATGCTGATTTAAGTGATGCTGTGTTGACTGATGCAATGATGCTGCGTTCTGTTTTTGATGATGTAAATGTCACAGGTGCTGATTTTACGAATGCAATTTTAGATGGGACGCAAGTGAAAAAACTTTGTGTTAAGGCAAGTGGTGTTAATTCTAAAACTGGTGTAGATACTCGTGAGTCTTTAGGATGTAAGTAGAATTTCCCCCCTTCTTCGTTGGTGGAGAGGGGGATATTCTTGTGAACTACCCACACTGACTTGGAGTACCAAGTACAGTGTCGGCTTCTGTAATCACGGGGGAGTGCCTAAACTTAGACTTTCGTCCAAGAGTAGGACTTAGCTCCCCTCCTACAGCAGAGACGGCTG
>NZ_JACJTD010000020.1 GCF_014698505.1 Nostoc foliaceum FACHB-393
TGGCTGGTCTGGTTATAGGTCTCAAAAACCTGCGGGAATTATTACTTTAGTTCGTGGACTTTATCAGTTTGAATCCACCTTTCTTGGCTGGAAACTCGCTCTAGGTCTACTTGTGTGTACACCGTAGTACCTTAAAAAGGGGGGAACCGGAATCAAAGTCCCCCTTAAAAAGGGGGATTTAGGGGGATCTAGAATTTTTGATGCCGACAAGAGGACTTTTCAAACATCTTCTTATGACAACGGGGAATGCACAACGTCAACGACAAGCCAATTGGGCTTTCATCGAAACCTGGGATTTCAAGTGCTGTGTTACAAAAAGTAAGTAATAGGCTGTTGCTTGTCTAGACTACTTAAGTTTTTGTATACACGGAAGCAAACCAGAAAATTCCATTAGGTAAATTTTTGCATTACAGCTGGGGTCTAGCTGAGATTGGTAGAATTAAAGTAGTAGGAATTTTCACCATCTAGCCATCAAGACTCATGCCCTCTGAAATTGCTGTAGAGAAAAAAAAGTTAAAAAATCCACCTTTGGAACTTCATTATTTAGGCGATCGCGTGCTGCGTCAAGCTGCAAAGCGGATTTCTAAAGTTGATGACGAGCTTCGCCAAGTGGTGCGCGAAATGTTGCAAACTATGTATAGCAAAGATGGCATTGGTTTGGCTGCGCCCCAAGTGGGAATTCACAAACAACTAATTGTCATCGACCTAGAACCAGAGAATGCAGCTAATCAGCCCTTGGTGTTGATTAACCCCACCATTAAACAAGTCAGCCGCGATATCTCCGTTGCCCAAGAAGGATGCTTGAGCATTCCCAACGTATACTTAGACGTAAAGCGCCCCGAAGTCGTAGAAATAGCCTATAAAGACGAGTATGGTCGTCCCCGGACATTAAAGGCTAATGACCTCCTAGGACGCTGTATTCAACACGAGATGGATCACCTTAACGGCGTGGTATTTGTAGACCGTGTAGAAAACTCCTTGACTTTAGCCCAGGAGCTATCTAAGAATGGCTTCTCGTATCAAGCGGTGAAACCAATAGTATAGGGGGCTAGTAGTGTATTTAACTCCAAAAAGCGGTTTATTTCTGGGTGGTTCTTGTGTGAGTGCGATCGCGGCTGTCGGTTCGATTTTTGAACTCAGTTACGGACGACCAGATTTTGGTTTCACAGCTACGGCAATTATCCTGGCATTGAGCATTCCACTCACAGGATTATTTTTCTTTGCCGCAGTGAAGGACGCAAGGGCTAACATGAAATAAGCATCAGGTACATAAAAAAGGTAAAAGGATGAAGGAAAAGGCAAAATTCATTCTTTTACCTTTTATTTTTGCTCTGTATCTTCCACTGCCCCTAAAGCTTTTAGCGTCAACAACTGCGCTGTGGTTAACCCTGTTACCCCGGTGATATTCATCCCTTCGTAGAGTCTCTGAATTCTAAGAGTTTTTAGGCACTCACCGATTTTAATATCCCAAAGCTTGATTGTTTCGTCTTCGCTGCCACTCGCTAGGATACAATTATCTGGGCTGAAACTGACCGATCGCACCCAACTGGTATGCCCTTGCAAAGTTTTAAGACATTGTGCTGTATGGATATCCCATAACTTTACTGTTTGGTCATCACCACTACTAGCCAAAATGTGTCCATCAGGGCTGAAGGCGACTGACCATACACGACTCTTATGCCCCTGTAAAGTTTTCAGGCATTGTCCTGTGTGGACATCCCATAACTTGACAATTTGGTCATCACCGCTACTAGCCAGAATTTGTCCATCTGGACTGAAGGCAACTGGCCATACCCAACTGGTATGCCCTTGCAAAGTTCTCAGGCACTTACCTTCACGAAAATCCCATAACTTCACGGTCTGGTCTTCACTACCACTCGCCAGAGTTTGATTATCTGGACTGAAGGTGACTGACCATACCCAACTGGTATGCCCTTGCAAAGTTCTCAGGCATTGTCCTGTGTGGACATCCCATAACTTTATTGTTTGGTCGTCGCCGCTACTAGCCAGAGTCTTACCATCGCAACTAAAGGCAACCGACCTTACCCAACTAGTATGCCCTTGCAACGTTATGAGGCATTTTCCCTCATGAATATCCCATAATTTCACTGTTTGGTCGTCACCACCACTGGCTAGAATATGACCGTCTGGGCTGAAAGCAACTGACCAGATCCAACTGGTATGCCCGTGCAAGACTTTGAAACATTTTCCCTCATGAATATCCCATAATTTAATTGTTTTATCGTCAGTACCACTTGCCAAGATGCGACCATCTGGATTAAAAGCAGTAGCCCGTACTCGATGGGTATACCCTTGTAAAGTTTTGACACATTTTCCCTCACGGATATCCCATAACTTCACAGTTTGGTCTTCACTACCACTTGCCAGAGTTTGCCCATCTGGACTGAAGGCGACTGACCAGACCCAACTAGTATGCCCAGTTAATGTTTTAATGTATTGACCCGTGTAGCCATCCCACAATTTCACCGTCTGGTCGTCACTACAACTGGCGATGATTTGACCATCGGGACTAAAGGCAACTGACCTGATCCAATTGGTATGCCCTTGCAGAGTTTTAAGGCAATTACCTTCATGAACATCCCATAGCTTTATAGTCTGGTCATCACTGCAACTTACCAGAAATCGACCATTAGGACTAAAGGCAACTGACCTTATCCATCCGGTATGTCCTTGCAGAGTTCTGAGGCACTTACCTTCACTAACATCCCATAGCTTAATAGTCTGGTCTTCACTGCCACTAGCTAATATCTTCGCATCAGGATTAAAACTAACTGGCCATACCCAACTGGTATGCCCTTGCAAAGTTTTGAGGCATTGTCCTGTGTGGACATCCCATAACTTAACGGTGCGATCGTCACTGCCACTAGCCAGAATCTTCGCATCTGGACTGAAAGTGGCTGACCATACTCGATGGCTATGCCCTTGCAAAGTTCTCAGGCACTTACCTTCACGAACATCCCACAACTTCACTGTTTGGTCTTCACTAGCACTGGCCAAAATTCTACTATCTGGACTGAAGGCAACTGACCATATACGGCTTTTATGTCCCGATAAGGCGAAAATTTCTCTAGTATCAGCAACTTGCCATAAATGGGTTTTCGCATCAGCATCGCCTGCTGCTAATAGTTTTCCATCTGAACTAAATGCTACCGAAGTAATACTACCTAAGGTTCCAGAAAAGGCAGACTTAGCTAAATCGGCATTGGCAAAATTGACATTATGCAAATTTACACCTTGTAAGTAGGCTTGCCAAACGGTCAGATTGGAAAAGTTGTAGCCAGTTAAATCTGTCTGCATTTGACACAACAAATTGAGAATATTTCCGACCGCATATCCTGGTTGTGGAGGAGATTTTTCTTGCAGTTTCGATAAAATTTTAGTCAGTTTGTCTTCAATAGTTTTGGTCAATCGGAAAATCGTGATTAACCTCTTAAGCACTGGTATAAGTATGAGGTTAATTTGAGCGTTCCTAATATAATCTTTGGCTGTAGCCTCACTCAGTGGATGACTCATGAATAGAGTCATTTCACCTGTGCTAATCTGTTGAGCAACTTTTTCAACTAACATCTCGGTGATGTACTCCATCACCACAGGTTGGAGCGTGAACAGTGCAGCACTTTTCTCAATTAGCGATCGCCTGCGTAGGGATTCCACTGCCTCTAGTAATTCCCTTTTTACCAAGGGACGCACAATATCGTCTAGCAAATCTTCTAGTGAAACTGCTTCACGCTTAATTGCTAACCAGTAAATGATTTCTTTTTCTAGATCAGATGTACGCTCAAACTGCTGATCTAATAAATTACGGGTGTCACCAAAAATTATCTCTCCTTCATCTAAAAAGGCAGCGATATCACCACCAAATAATTCCCGGATTGTCTCAGAGACTAGTTTTAATGCCAAGGGATTACCTGAATAATTCTCAACCAGTTTTGCCCAGTTGGTGTGTGAACCAAACAAGCCTTTATCTTTAAGAATTTCTTGCCCTTCTGTTTCTCCTAATCCGGCTAGTGATAATGTTCTGACTGGTGATGCTTTTCCCTCTAAAGGTGCAAATTCTTTGGGTTTTTCCCGAGAAGTTAGCACTAAACAACTTTGATGAAATTCTTCTCCTACCCGTTTGAGTAGCTGACCATAACCTTCATATCCTTCTCTATAATGTCCGGCGCGTTCGCCTCCTTGTAAAATCGTCTCTACATTATCCAACACCACAAGACAACGACGCTTTCGGAAATAATGAATTAGCAGCGTTATTCGCTCATCTACTGTTTTTGGCAAATCACTTTCTTGCTCATCAGATAAAAATCGGATCAGGATCGCCAACATTTCTTCGATAGGTGGAGCATTGCGGAGAGTTCGCCAAATCAGGCGCTCACAATTATTTTGCACCTCGTCTGCCAGTTTCACAGACAAAGCTGTTTTACCAATTCCTCCCATGCCTAATAATGCTATTAAGCGACAGTTATCCTTGACAATCCACTCCTTCAGCTTAGACAGTTCTGCTTCCCTTCCATAGAAGACACCACGAATACTAGGTGCTTGTCCCCAATTTTGGTAATTGTTGGCAATGGGTTTAACAGTAACTGAAGATGCACGATACTCACTTTCAATCACTTGCTGTAACTTGGTGAGCTTTCCTGGACCAGCCCCACTGACATGAAATTTTTTATAAACCTCACTTAATCTTTTGCGTACTGCCTCAGCGCTAATACCCAATTCTTTGGCGATCGCATTTGGCGATTTGTCTTGAACAGCATACAACAACACCTCTAGCTCACTGCTAGACAGACTCCGTTCTTGGGCTAAAGCCAAAAGAAATTCTTCGGGAATCTCACTCATACTCACACTAAGACAAACTACACTCCAATCTTAGCTCACTAGGTGAGAAATGAATCTACCCAGATTGACGCTTAAACTATTGTCTAGTGATGACAATGCGTTGTTGAGTCAGTATCTTGAAATAATTTTCTCAGTTTTACTTGACTAGGTAACTTAGTTACTTTATAGTGAGTTTAACACAATCGATTTAAATAACTTAGTAAGTTTGCGGTTGAATTACCCAAACTTAGTGAGTAAGAGGTAAAGGCAAAAGCTGGAACCGTTAATCGATTTTGAAAAATACAAGGATTCACAGTCTGTTGTCTGTATGAATTGCATTTTAGGGGTTGATGCGCGTAGTCTGCGTTCTGCATGATCACGAGCATGAAGCACCTAACTTCAATTTCAAAATTATCTTTGCAATTCATTTAAAAGTTTACTTCCACCATTTGTAATGGTATTTACAAATGGTTCAGGTTTGGTAGGACTATTGCGTGCCTTGACTAGCTAAAAGCAACGCAAGTATTGGCTCCTTTTTTAGGACAGTCGAGGTAGCTCTAGTTGCTGCTTAGATTCAACTCTCAAAACAGGACAAAAACTATGAAAATCAATCTCAAAGATGATGAGAATCTACTATTCAAGTGGTTTTCTCAGGGACTCAAGTATTTTCTGCTGACTCTGCTTGGTTTAGCGATCGCTCTTGTATTGTCTCATGTTTTTGGCGCTGCCTCAATAGCTGGGATGCTTTTATCCACAAGCCTATGGATATGCTTTGTGAGGATAGCAGTATCTCTGTTTTGTCTATTTGCGATCGCCATGATTGTTGAGTCTTGGAGTTGATTTTTCATCCAATCATCAGCAACAAGATTGCAATTTTAGGTTCGTAGTGAAGCTTAATCAACTCTCTTGGGTTAAATGCAAGTTTAGCCCAAGGCTTACCACTAGGAGATTATATCATGCCAAATAACAGCAACGGCTCTGGGGGAGAAACACTTTCGCCAATATTAGTCATCTTAGTGGCGGGGTCTATCTCTTTGGCGATCGTTAACAAAGCTAATCACCCAGCATATTTTGACATCGTTAAAATAGCTATGGCCTACAGCTTTGGCTCAATCAAGTCCCAAGGAAAAACTAAACATTCTAATAACCAGGATGAGGTAGATAAGGATGAGTTGAAATAGCAGGCGTGAAGATAGTAAAAAACAAGTATTTTTTACAGATAGCCTGCCAAAATTAAGCTCATTTCACTCCTAAAAGGGGATAGGATAACACGAAAGATTGATGACTGATGACTGTTAACCGTCATCAGTCAACAGTTAACGGCGGCGGGGCGGCTATCCCGGACACTTGTGTTGAGCGCAGTCAAAACACCCCTTGAGGAAGTGGGCTTCCCACCGCCAAAGGTGAGTTGCAGATTAGAATTTGCTTCTAAAATAGAAGAATGCTGTCAACTCCCAATCAACTACGGCGACTGTCTCAAGGACAACTCAACTTACTAGAAGCTTGTCCGCGTAAATTCCAACATACCTACCTAGAACAACTCAATTCGCCCTCAAATCCAGAACAGGAAGAACGGCAAACTTTGGGTAGTCGTTTCCACCTGCTAATGCAGCAGCGAGAAATGGGTTTGCCAATTGATAGTTTTCTGCAAGCAGATGCTAAACTCCAAAGCTGGATGCTAGCTTTTGCCGATGCAGCCCCAGAAATTTTAACGGCCGCATCTGATAATCAAACTTTCCGTGAGAGTGAACACTACCGCACACTGCAAGTTCAGGACTATTTGCTGACGGTTGTCTATGATTTATTGATTGCAGATAACCAACAAGCGCAAATTCTCGACTGGAAAACTTATCCTAAACCACCCAATAAACGCAAGTTAGAATCCAACTGGCAAACACGGCTTTATCTATATGTATTGGCAGAAACTAGCGACTATTTACCAGAAAATATTTCCATGACTTACTGGTTTGTCCAATCTGAGGGTAAACCGCAGAACATTAAATTTAATTACAATACTGCTCAACATACACAAATAGCAAAGAAACTTAATCAACTATTAAACCAGTTAACTAATTGGCTGGAATATTACCAAAATAACCAGCAGTTTCCCCAAGTTGTGGAGGGTAGTAAAATCTGTGATTATTGTCAGTTTGCCAAACGGTGCGATCGCACACAAGTTACTGAAGAAGCAGTGAAAGACTCATTGCCCAATTTTGACAGCATTCAAGAAGTCTCATTCAACCCTATACATTAGAGAATATTTGTCAAGTCCAGTAGGGATATAAAGAAATTACAACTTCTAAATTTATGTCAAGCTTTGACGAAACCGAAGCCATTTATGTCCGCGAATTAGGAATTGATGACATTGCTCCTATTTATCACTTGGGAGAAGGGTTATTTACCAGCGATTTATATCCTTATTTATACCGTACCTGGGACGAATGGGAGGTGATTGGACTTTACAACACCGATCCAGAATACTGTCTTGTGGCTGAAACAGACGGAGAATTAGCAGGATTCATTTTGGGAACCATCATCACCAAAGCATCCTGGACTTATGGATATATTCTATGGCTAGGAGTTAGTCCGAAGTTTCAGCGTCGGGGAGTAGCAGACAAGTTAGTTGATAAAGTCGTCGCCCGCATGATTGAAGATGGGGCGCGGTTTATGCTGGTAGACACTGATCCTACCAATACTTCAGCATTAAAGTTTTTTAACCGCAAAGGTTTTGGTAATATCCGCCAGCATATTTTCTTGTCGATGAATTTAAGCAAGCATGAATATTATGGCAGATTGATTGATTACGAACACCAAAAAGCTGAAAGAGCCGGTTACAAGCGATCGCGTCCAGCAATTCGCGCCCGGAAACCCGATAGCGCCGCTAATGAAGTAATCCTCAATCCCCTAGTGAGTGAATCTCAAACAACCGAAGATCAATCTCCGATTTAACTAGTTCCGTGAGTTTATGTCCCCCCCTTCTAAGCTGTTAAGCATTTAATTTGCACATTGAGATCGCAGGGGGGCAGGGGGCAGGGAGCAAGGGAGAGGGTTTGCAGCTTTTATTACCATGAAAATGATGCAATTTAAATGACGATTAGCTTATCAAGCAGCAAGTTTTGTGGTGAAGTCTAATTCCCTGTTGCAAAACTTAATTACGAATTACGAATTATTTAACAATGCCAGAACAACAGCAGTGGACTATAGCAGCAACCGAACAACCCCCGGAGTGGTTCATCCAAGCGGTGAAACAGCATACACCTGCATCAAGTGGAATATATGCAGCGCAATTGTTGTGGCAACGGGGAATTAAAGATCATCAACAATTAGCAGCTTTTATCAATTACAAAGCTTATCAACCAGCGAGTCCGTTTGAGTTTGGGCAAGAAATGCACTTAGCGATCGCACGATTGCAACAAGCGTATAACATCAAAGAAAAAATTGCTATTTGGGGAGACTTTGATGCTGATGGTATTACCGCCACATCTGTACTTTGGGACGGATTAGGGCAATTCTTTACACAAAAGACTCAGTTAATTTACTATATTCCCAATCGCCTGAAAGAATCTCACGGACTCAATAATCAAGGGATTGATAACTTAGCAAAACAAGGTTGCAAATTAATTGTTACTTGCGATACTGGCAGCACAAACCTTGAGGAAATTATCTATGCCAAACAACTAGGCATAGATGTAATAGTTACAGACCATCACACCTTACCCACTGAACGCCCACCCGTCGCAGCAATTATTAATCCTCGTTATTTGTCTAGAGAACATCAGCTGTTCAATCTTTCTGGGGTAGCGGTAGCTTATAAGTTGGTGGAAGCACTGTATCAAACCCTGCCTAATGTTGCCAAACATCCGTTAGAGGATTTATTAGATTTAGTAGCAGTAGGATTAATTGCCGACTTAGTGCAGTTAAGTGGAGATTGTCGCTATTTAGCACAGATGGGAATTCAACGACTGCAAGCAGATTTTCAACAGCCAGCAGCAGTGCGTCGCCGTCCGGGGGTGGGGCGATTATTAGAATTGTGTCAGAAAAATGGCGATCGCCCCACAGATATTTCCTTTGGTTTGGGGCCAAGAATTAACGCCGTCAGCCGCATTCAAGGTGATGCCAGTTTTTGCGTTGAATTATTAACTAGTCGGAATACCAAACGTTGCAACGAACTAGCCGAAGTTACAGAACTCGCAAACACCCGCCGCAAATCTTTGCAAAAAGATGTGCAAGCGCAAGTAGCACAAAAACTTACTCAATTAGACTTATCAACCACCAGCGTCATCGTCCTAGAAGATGCCCAATGGCCTGCGGGTGTCTTGGGCTTAGTTGCTGGACAAGTAGCACAAGAAACAGGTCGCCCAACGATTTTGTTGAGTACGGAAAGCGCTATTTCCGCAGATGTGGAGAATGAATATATCCCCGCATCTTCTCCTCCTCCCCTCGCCCGTGGTTCCGCCCGTTCGGTGAATTCTGTCGATTTGTACCAACTGGTGAAAGACCAAGCACATCTGTTACATCGCTTTGGGGGACATCCCTTTGCAGCGGGTTTGAGTTTGTTAGTGGAGAATATTCCTTTATTTACAGCAGCAATTAATCAGCAGTTGCGGCAATCTTTAGGTAGTACAACCCTAACGCCAACCGTGCAAGCAGACTTGACGGTAACAGTAGCAGACTTGGGGAAAGAGTTATTTTTAGAACTGAAACTGTTAGAACCTTGTGGAATGGGTAACCCTGTTCCGAAATTGCTAATTCAAAATTGCTGGTTTGAAAATGCTTGGCATCGCAATCAGCAGGATTGGCAAGGGAAAAAGGTACAGTACATTAAAACCGAGTTTGACATTCGGGATGATTCCAGCAGAAGTGCTTTTCCTGGTATATGGTGGGGGCACTACAAAGATGAATTGCCTATAGGAAGGTGCGATTGCATAGCAGAATTAGACTATAACACCTTCAAAAAACGTTATGAAATCAGATTAATTGCCGTGCGTCCGAGTGTTAACTCAGCACTCAACACTCGGAATTTACCACTCATCTTGGACTTACGAAATCAGGAACATTCAGCACTTAGGACTCAACACTCAAAACTGATTATCGAAGATTGTCCTACAAACTGGGATGATTTACGCGCGTGGTTGCGGCGATGTCTAACAGCAAGCAGTTCGCAACAACTAGCGATCGCTTGGTCTAAACCCAACCTTCAACCACCCAATCAAATTTGGCTGACTCTTGTCGGAATTGCCAAATATCTCAGTCGCACAAATCAACTAGTTACCCGCGTCCAACTGTTAGAGAAAATCGGCATCACTGACCAAACCTTACTTGTAGGCATCAAAGCTTTAAAATCTTTAGGGTTCACAGTCAAACGACAAGACCGTTATTTGCAAATCGCCTGGTATCCAAGCGAGAGTGCAGAAAACTTGGCCGACGCAGCCGTGGAACGATTTTTAGCTGCTGTCCGAGAAGAACAATTTCAGCGACAGTATTTTGCCGAAGTGCCTTTATCTACTATTGTTGCGATCGCAAGCTATGATAACTTGGTTTGAAAAATGTCATTACATAGAAATTGGTGGGATGGATACCTTACAGCAACTCGTGGTTCTCTGTCGGCAAAATTTGAGATATTCTTGGCGGCTAGCGTTTAACATCAGTTAATATGACTAATCGCGCTCTGGCTTAAGTTTTAAAATATACAGTAATGTTTGATGTTTAACTTGTAATTATGCTAACCAGTGTTGACCGTTTATTATTTGTCCGGCGAGTCCCGATTTTTAAGGAATTGCGGGATGATTTTATTGTGCGGCTCACTTCAGTAATGAACGAATTGTCATTTCCGGCTAATTACACCATCTTTCGCCAGGGAGAAGAAGGGCGATCGCTCTATATTGTTGTGTCAGGTCGAGTTAAAGTTCACATCGGCAATAAACAACTTGCAGAGGTAGAACAGGGAAAATACTTTGGTGAGATGGCAGTATTTGATACTCAACCTCGTTCCGCTACTGCAACGACTTTGGAACCTTGCGAATTTTTGGAACTGACGCAAGAGCAGCTATATGATGCGATCGAAGAAACTCCCGAAATTGCGGTGAATATCATTCGTGAGTTATCCCGTCTGATTCGCAAGTTGAATGATGATATGAATGTCACGTCTTTGCGAAGTTAATAATCAAGTCAATCTTGAATAACGGAGAATTAATTTAACGCAAGTAATAGAAGAGAAGATGAATTCATTTACCGCTTGACCTTCTATAGCCGTTCTCATTTACGTCAGTTACACCCGTAGGGGCACGGCAGTGCCGTGCCCCTACACCTCGTGATGTAATGTTGTACCGCATCTGAATGGGAACCGCTACCATGTTCTTCTTCTGAATCTTAGATTTTCATAATCAAGAAAATATTTTCTGATAGTTTTTAATTCACCCTACTAGGTTTTAGGCTTGCTTAGATTCACGTTTATTCCGACATTCTTTAATAAACTGCTGGGGAATTTCTCCACTTTCTCCCCAATGCAGATGAACATAAGAAGCATGAACATTTGCAGGTAAACTCCATCCCTCGTATCCCATATTTTCGTCACAATCATAGCGAGAAGTTTCAAATAGGGGATGAGTAGGAGTTAAGGTTAAATAAGAACGATGAAACTCATGTCCATAAACAGTTGTACCTGCCTTGACTAACAGATTATCTTGCAAAGCTAATGCACGACGGTAACCCAAAGTTAAACGCCCACCCATCACAGCAGATGTCGGTAAAACTCCCGCCATTGGCCAAGATTTACCCTCAAAATCGATAATTTGCTCACATAAATACATCAATCCTCCGCATTCGGCGATCGCAGGCATTCCTTGAAGAATTGCTGTTTTCACTGCATCACGAACGCTGGTATTCTCTGCTAATTGCTGGGCAAAAACTTCTGGGAAACCACCGCCAAAATACATTCCCTGCACATCTTTTGGTATTGCAGCATCTTCTAATGGACTCCAGAAAACCAGTTCTGCACCAAGTTGTTGCAGCAAATCAAGATTGTCTTGGTAGTAGAAATTAAAAGCGCGATCGCGGGCTACTGCAATTCTAACTGGAGAGGAGGGGGGATGAGGGGGATAAGGGGTATGAGGGAGAGGTTTTGATTTTAATAGGGGTAATAAATGTTGCCAATCGAAGCAGGTATCTCCTAAATCGGCGAGGCGATTAATTAAAGCGTTGAGTTCGGGAAGTTCTGCTGTGGGTACTAAACCCAAATGGCGATCGGGAATTGTAATGTTATCTTGACGGCGGAGTACGCCGAGTATTGGTAATTGTAAGGGTTCTAGGGAATCTTTGAGGAGAGAAAGGTGGCGATCGCTCCCCACGCGATTTAATACTACTCCAGCTATTTTAATTCTGGGATCAAAAGACTGGTAGCCATGAGCGATCGCAGCTACAGAACCAGAAAGGCGACTACAATCAATCACCAACACCACAGGTAAATCTAAAAGCCGTGCGATGTGTGCAGTACTCGCAAAATCAGTTGATTTTTGCTTTTCTTGCCCATGCCCTATTCCGTCAAATAACCCCATTACCCCTTCCACTAGGGCATATTCGCTCAGTTGACTATGACGGGCAAAACATTGCTGAATGTAGGCTTCGGAAGTCAATACGGGGTCTAAATTGCGACAAGGGCGACCAGTTACGTGTTGATGAAACATCGGATCAATGTAGTCTGGGCCTACCTTGAAAGATTGCACTAGGCGATCGCGACGACGTAAAGATGCTAAAAGGGTGAGCGTAACTGTTGTTTTGCCCACCCCACTACGTTCTCCAGCAATGATTACAGACATAAATGAAATAAATGAATGAGGTTTTAAATTAACAACTCGCGATCGCAGCTTGTGCTATGGCTTCTCGATGAGTTATATCAGGTTCGGTTATTAGCTGTGCCGCACCGTTAGCCATAGCCTAACGCACCACTTTACTAGGGTTGATAGCGAAGGCTAAAGTAAAAACCATCATCCTGAGCGTTATTACCGCGATCGCTCAGATCGATAAATGGAAATCCATAATCGAGCCGTAAAAAGAGATTATCAATTCCCATTGCCTGATTCCATAATAATCCTAAACCTGCGCCCACCAAAAAAGTTTGATCGGGCAGCTGATTGGGATTATTAGACTGATTCCAGACGGCTCCCATGTCCAGAAATGGCGCGAGTTGAATTGTGGATAAGCCAGATTCATTGCGCTGGACTGTGATCCGATCTTCTATAGCTACACGAAATCCATTATCTCCAGAACGGATATTTTGGCGATATCCTCTTACAGACTGTCCACCGCCAATCACAAATTGCTGAGAAGGTAAAAGGCTATCTGGTGTTAGTTGCAAGTCTGCTTGGATGAGCAACAGATGATCGTTGCTGAGTTGCTGTACGCGCTGGACTTGACCTAGCCAACTGAAAAAGCGACCATCGGGTATGGGGTCATTGTTGATAGTTGCATCTAATATGTCAATGCCAAAATTAAATTGCGATCGCAAAAACCAGGCTCCTTGAGGTTCGCGCCTAACATAGTCTTGACCAAATTTAATTACACTGGTGCGGCTAACGCCATTGGCATCAGGCCCAATGCCAAAGGGGGTTGCAAGGTTATCGAAGAGGAAGGTTTGACCATCTTGATAGGTAAATCCTAAGGATAGGGCAAATTCTTCTCTGGGCGATCGCATTAATGGTTGACGATAATTAATTTCATAAAGATCCTGGTTTGCTCGAATGCCAAACGCATCAAAGGGTGGCTCAGTGATTTCGCTGCGATTAAATGCCGCTCTAATTTGTACCTTACCGTTCATGGCGTTAACGGGAACTTGATAGCTAAAGTCAAAGGCATCGGAACCACCAGAAAGCGTGTGGTAATAGGAGCCTGCTAACTCATCTCCCATCCCAGTTAAATTGCGCGATCTTAATTCAACACCCAACCTTTCCGCACCAATACTCGGAGGCGAATAATTATCTACACCCAAGCTACCAGTTAAAGGGTTTGCCTCTTCAACTCTGACAATGAGAATACTTTGACCAACCTTACCCGTTGGACGCAGACGCGCTTCCACATTTGTGAATAGGGGATCGAGTCGCAACAGTTTCAGCTGATCTTCGAGCTTACCAGTATTTAGAGGGGTACCGGCACCTAGTTGGATGCGACTCCGAATATAAGATGGGTTTAATCGCCGTGTCCCTTCGATCTCAATCTCTGTCAAACGTCCTTCAAAAACTCGAATTACCACAACACCATCGGCGGTACTAGCTTGCTCAGTGTCTGGAATCGCTCTGGAATTTATATAGCCTTTATTTAGGTAAAGTTGGGTAACAGCATCTGCGGCTTGTCTGATTTCTTCTAAAGTCAAGTCCCGTTCTTCAAACGGCTTGACAACTGGATTAAAGTCATTTTCAGTAAATACTGTGCTGCCTACTACCTGGATTTTGCGAACCCGAATGCGTTGTGGTGGAGGTGATTGGGGGTTCGGTTCTGGTTGATTAGAGTCAGTAGCCGGAGAAGGTTCTGTTTCCTGTGCTATTTGTAACTGTGGGTGATTGCTATTTTCAGCCGGGTTTGGTGTAGAGATATCGGCTTTAGCTCTAAGTCCATTGGCAGTTACAATCCAGACCGCAGGCAGAATTAGCAAGCCACACTTGAAACTGAAACTGTGCTGACTCCATTTTTTAGTTGCCAGACTGTGCCAAGTGTCCAACTGATGAGAGAGATAGACAATTCTTTGCTGAGTCGTTGCTCCAGACTTAACACGAGTTTCTGTTCCTTTTGTCATTTCTTTTCGGTGGTGTGCCTGATCTTACGACATGGCTGATTTCAATTTTTGGGTATGCTACGGGTGCATGAGTATTTGAATATCATATTTTTGACATTCAAATTTAAGAAAATTTGTAACTAAAAGATAATAAACAGCAATCATTACTAAGTAAAAGCCCTTAACATTATATTCTGGTAAGCAGGTAGAAAACTTGGGATTACTTCGATGTCACCACTGATCTCCATTGTCATCGTCAATTACAATCGGGAGGCTTACCTTCAAGAAGCGATCGCCAGCGTCTTAGCACAGACATGGCAAGACTTTGAGCTACTGATTTGGGATGATGGCTCCACAGATGGATCAGTGGCGATCGCCAAAGAATATGCTCAACAAGATGGGCGAGTACGGGTAGTCCAAGCACACCATCAAGGGCTTACTGCGGCACTTAAAGCAGCAATCAAGCAAACTAGTGGCGCTTACATCGGTATCGTAGACAGTGATGATATCCTAGTCCCCACCGCCCTTGCCCAAACTGCTCAAGTCCTTAACAGCCATCCAGAAACAGGATTTGTTTACACCGATTACTTAAATATTGATCGAGACAGTAAAGTGATCGGTTACGGTCATCGCTGTGGCATTCCCTACTCTCAAGAAGGTCTTTTAGTCAACTTCATGACGTTTCACTTCCGCCTGATTCGGCGGTCGGTTTATGACCGGGTGGGAGGTGTTAACAAGTCGTTCCGTTGTGCCCAAGATTATGACCTATGTCTGCGACTTTCAGAAGTAGCTCAAGTGCGCCGTGTTCCAGAGCCACTTTACCTCTACCGGATTCATTCTCAAAGCATCTCTACTACCAAAAGAACAGAACAAATCCTCTGCTCTAAGCGAGCGATCGCTCAAGCACTTTGGAGACGCGGATTAGCAGACAAGTTAGAAATCGATGTAGAATTGCCAGCAGGTCGCTTCATATTGCGTCGTAAAAAACCTCTAGTGCCCAGCATCGCCGCTTCAGTGCTAGCTATTGTAGCGATGAGTTCGGGATTAGCCCAAGCACAACAAATTGTCCCTGCTACTGATGGCACAAACACAATTGTTACACCCAACGGCAACCGACTTGATATCACCGGCGGTACAACTTCAGGAGATGGTGTAAACCTCTTCCATAGTTTTCAACAATTTGGGATTTCACCAGAACAAATCGCCAACTTTCAAGCCAGTCCGGCGCTGCAAAATATTCTTGGTCGGATCACAGGCGGGAATCCCTCGATTATTAATGGCTTAATTCAGGTAACAGGTGGCAATCCTAACCTATTCTTGATGAATCCAGCCGGATTTATTTTTGGATCAAATGCCAGCTTAAATGTGCCTAGTGCTTTCACGGCGACAACAGCCAATGGTATTGGTTTTGGCAGCAGTTGGTTCAACGCTATTGGTATTAATGACTACACTGCTTTAGTTGGAAACCCCAACGGATTTGCTTTTAGTACCAACCAGCCAGGAGCGATCGCAAATGCTGGAAATTTGGCTGTAGGTGCTGGGCAAAATTTGAATTTATTAGGCGGTACGGTTGTAAACACTGGGCAACTTTCGGCACCGGGGGGACAGATTACTATCACATCCGTACCAGGGGAAAATTGGGTGCGTCTCAGTCAGCCAGGAAATCTGTTGAGTCTGGAAATTCAGCCCCTCGCCTCTAGTAGCAACCAACCTAATAACTGGACAATTCCCATTGCATCTTTACCGGAATTGCTCACAGTTGGTAACACTGACACAGGATTAACTGCTAACCCTGATGGGACTGTAAAATTGACAGGCTCTAATGTCACAATTCCTACAACTCCAGGGACAACGATTGTTTCGGGCATTGTGGATGTATCGAGTCAAACAGGCGGGACAGTAACTGCTTTGGGTAAACGAGTTGGAGTGATTGATGCCAATATTAACGCCTCTGGAAACAATGGTGGCGGTACAGTGCTAATTGGCGGTGATTACCAAGGTAATGGGACTTTACCAAACGCAGATCAGACTTATGTTGACTCCAAGTCCGTCATTGCAGCCGATAGCAATTTGAATGGAAACGGCGGACGCGTCATTGTTTGGGGTAACGATACAACCCAGTTTTTTGGTAATATTTCGGCTCGTGGAGGAGCAAATGCTGGGAATGGTGGTTTTGTAGAAGTATCAGGCAAAAATTTCTTGACTTTCAACGGTTTGGTAGATACTTCAGCCCCCAATGGTAGCTTTGGCACTTTATTATTAGACCCCAGCACATTGACAATTATCGATGGTGGAGTGGGTAGTTTTGATGCCACAGCTGGCAATATTGCCTTTGACGCTCCAGATATTGGAGCTAACACTGTTTCTTGGGGTGCGATCGCAGCTTTGGGATTCGGTGCAAATATCGACTTACAGGCTACAGGAAATATTACCATTAATGACATCACAGGAGCTACGCCTGGAGTGACTACCGATGGTGTCGCTACTTTAAATTTGGGTAATAGCGGTAGCTTCAGCCTGACTTCACAAAGCGGTTCTGTAAACTTTGTTGATCCCACCAACACAATCCAGACAACCGGGGGAGCCATTAACATTTCAGGAGCTAGCTTATCGCTGGGAAATCTAAATACAAGTACAGCTAATGACAATAGCGGCAATGTAACCTTGTCTGCAACTGGCGACATTACTGCGGGCAACATTATTGCCAGTGGTCAGGGTTACTCGTCCGCAGGTAATATTACAGTCCAAAGCACAAGTGGTGGAATTACCCTAAATAACCTAGACACTAGCAATAATCAAGGGTTTTTTGGATTTGGATATGGTAGTAATATTATTACGGATGCGGGAACAGTAAGTTTGAGTGCCGCAGGCAATATCCTCACAGGTACAATTAATTCTTTTTCAAATGATGCTAGTGAATCAGGTAGGGGTGGCGATGTAATCGCAACAAGCACAGGCGGCAGTATCACCACAGGGGGAATTAACTCGTCTTTAGTCAAGTTTGGAGGTGGCGAATTTACCGGCACGGCTGGCGCAGTCACTTTGACTGCCAGAGATAATATCATCGTTAATGGCGCTATTGATGCCTCAGCAACTGCTACCGGAGTGGATGGTGATGCAAGTGCTACAGGTGGTAACGTTACTTTACAAACCACCAATAACTTTGGCAGCACAATTCGCTTTAGCAGCATCAACGCACAGGCGACAACGGACTTTGGTGATGCTAATACCCTTCAAGGTGGTAATATCCAAATACTGACAAACGGACTAGTTCAAGGAATAGGGACGATTATTGTCGATGATATCGATACAGGTGTCACGATCGCTACAACTCCAAACGTTCAATCTACTCCTTCTGCGGAAGGTACTATCAGAATTCGACACGATGGTGGCCCAAACAATGTGCCATTTACTGTAGGTGATGGGAGTGTCAATGGCACAGCAGGGTCAATTAATACAGGCGACAATTCTATCGTTGCTTCAAACAGCTTTCCAGTCTTGCCCACTGGTGGAGATGCTAGCGGCACTCCAACGGATATCACCATTACTTCCGTCAACGCGCCTCCTACATTAACGGCAAACTCATCGCTACCCAATACCCAGACCAATCAAGCAGTAACCTTAACATTCTCTAGTTTGGCTGCACTGGTTCTCGATACTAATAATGACATCACCTCCATTCAGGTTGATGTGGTGAATACAGGAAATCTCACTGTCAATGGTCTTCCCGTTATCCCTGGTGTTACTACCTTATCTAGCGGCGATACTTTGGTGTACACACCCCCGGCAGATACTAATGGCTCACTCAATGCCTTTGTAATTAGTGCAAATGATGGCGTTTCCTCTTCTGCACCTGTACAGGTAGGAATCAACGTCAGTCAAACTCCTACCACGATTCCTACCCCGACTTTTACTCCGACTCCTACTCCAACTTTTACTCCGACTCCTGCCCCCTGTACATTCCAGTGCAATCCACCAGGTAAACCGATTGACCCTGGCACCAATAATCCTAATATTGATAACCCCGTTCTTGATACCAATCCCACTCCCGAAGGGAATTTCACAGATGATTTTGTCGACCATTTAGGCATACCCACTCCTAAAACTAAAACACTAGATGATGCCAAAGAAATTGCTCGCAAAATAGAAGAAGCGACTGGTGCCAAACCTGCATTTATTTACACCAGCTTTGTCCCCGTGGAGATTCTACCAGAGGAAAATTTAGGTAAAACTAAAAAATTTACTAAACAGTTGAATACCATAGCAGAGCAGGGTAGCGATCAACTAGAGTTAGTGGTAGTAACTGGAAAAGGTGACCCCATCCGCAAGCGCATCCCAGAAACGACCAGAGCCAAAGTTCTCCAAGTAGCTGAGGAATTTCGCAACCAAATAGTTAGTCCACAAAATCGTCGCCGCACCGGTTATTTGCGTTCATCTCAACAACTTTATCGCTGGATTATTGCACCACTAGAGGCAGATTTACAGGCAAGAGAAATCAACAATCTGGTCTTTTTACCAGATATTGGGTTACGTTCAACCCCAATAGCAGCACTTCACGATGGTAAGGGGTTTCTAGTAGAAAAATACAGCATTGGTTTGATGCCCAGTCTGAGCTTGACTAACACCCTTTATAAAGACATTAAAAAAGCTCAAATCTTAGCGCTGGGGGT
Source organism: Nostoc foliaceum FACHB-393 (assembly GCF_014698505.1). GTDB lineage: Bacteria > Cyanobacteriota > Cyanobacteriia > Cyanobacteriales > Nostocaceae > Nostoc > Nostoc foliaceum_A. The sequence goes on from NZ_JACJTD010000020.1 coordinate 19,270, forward strand.
TTCTCAAAGTACTCAGGGACAAGAGCCTTTACCAGCAGTCCCCCTTGAGTTATCAACACTGGTGTCTAAACTCTGGCAAGGCAAATTATTGTTGGACAAGCAAGCCACCTTAGAAAATCTCAAAACTATCCGCCGCCAACAACCTTTTGGGATTATTCACATGGCAACCCATGCCGATTTTGCTGCTGGTACTTTGAGTAATTCCTATATTCAACTGTGGGAAGACAAGTTACGCTTGAACCAACTACGACAGTTGCGCTTGAATGAACCCGAAGTTGAAATGCTGGTGCTGAGTGCTTGTAGAACAGCCTTGGGGGATGAAGAGTCCGAACTGGGATTTGCGGGTTTAGCAGTGCTGGCAGGTGTGAAAACTACTGTTGCCAGTCTTTGGTCGGTCAACGATGCTGGTACAGCAGCGTTGATGACGAAATTTTATGAGAACTTGAGGACATCTTCTATTAAGGCAGAAGCTCTAAGACTTGCTCAGGTAGGTATGGCTAAAGGACAGATTTACGTAAAGGATGGCCAAGTGCAAGGTTTGGGAGTAGCTGGGAGCTTGCCTTTACCTGCTAACAGTGTTGATGAAGGGGAGCAATTACTTACCCATCCTTATTATTGGGCTGGATTCACAATGGTTGGCAATCCTTGGTGAAGTGGGGAATTTGGCGACTCTCAATATGCTTGGGTTAAGCAAAGCGCAACCCAACAAAGCCACGGAAATGTTGGGTTTCGTTACTCAAACGCCACTTGCTACCCTGCGGGAACGCTAAAAGCGAACAAGTCGGGAAACCCGCCCAACGCAATGGCTCCCCAACCTACGCAGTTTAAGGCTTTTGGCGCTAACTAAACCGTATTGGTCTATAAATTCCTCTTTAACCTCTTCTCTCTGTGTTATGGCGGTTCTTGTTTACGTGAGGTATACCCGTAGGGGCACGGCACTGCCGTACACATCGTGGTGTAATGTTGTACCGCATCTGAATGGGAACCGCCATATCTGTGTCTCTGCGGTTTCTTTGAAACCGCAGAGACACAGAGAGCGCTGAGAAAAATGATCTTATTTTACGAATCAGCTTGAAAGGGCTAGTCCGAACAGAATTCAGTGGGGGGCTTACGGCGAATTAGTTAAACTAGGGAAAAATCTAAAATCCTTGCATTCCTTTCGCAGAGGAAGTAAGTAGGCGTGAATAATTAAAGGTTTGTAGTAAGGGTTGAAGCTTTTACTACTAGCTAATTTAATCAAATTTACATTGCTTAAAATAGTATGATTTATTCTTGGCCACTTACTTAAGTGAATATCTTTATGAGTAGTGTAGTCTTATTATTAATTGGTTTAGGGACTTTCTTCTTAGCTTGGAGGACTAAAGACGAAATTAATCGCATTGCGGCGATGGTAGCTGGGACAATTTCTCTGGTTTGGGGATTTGCTTTAGCTCCTGTGTCATTTCAATTAGTATTTGAAATTATCTCAGTTTTAGCGGCTTTCTTTGTTTGTATGCGTTGTTTGGGTTGTGATTTAAACCAAGATTGATTTCTGACTTGATAACGGATTAGTTTTCTGACTTCTTCAGGAGACAAATTTAGTAATTGAGCAGTCATTGCTTCTACCATATTAATCTCAGTTACTGGTATCACAAAATCCAACTTGATCAAAGCATTGTTGGCGGTTCTAACCTCAACAAAGCTAATTCCTTGCTCTTTTTGAATTTCAGCTTTGATTACTTTCAAGCTCACCGGAATCTGTACCTGCATTTGTTGATTAAGTTCTAGCTTTTTTTCTTGAGGATCTAATCCCAATTCTTGTGCGATCGCTACTTCTGAAAAATTTGAATGAGTGAACTCTAACTCTAACCTTTTAAGCACAGAATTATCCGTTTTAATCTTAACTTGAGTAATTTTTTGCTCTTGCTCTATTTTCAGATCAATCACTCTAAAATTCAGTGTGAGCTTCACCTGCGGGAGTGTATCTGCTTGCAACTTATCCAGCGTCCTGTAAGAGAATCCTAATAATTGCTTTGTTAACAAATCGCCACCAGTCCAAAAGGAATTTACCAACAATAGTAAAGATAAAATAAGTAGTAAAATTTGTGGTCGTAAATAAGGCATAAATTTTAAATTATTAATTTATATACAATATAAACTAGTCTGATATTGGCAAAGTTATAAACACCGAAAACTACCTATTGACGCATACATAATATGTCTTATGGTAGAACAATTTCAAATCTCAAATTGGGATAGTACTTATATAAGATATAAGGAAAAATTAGCTTTATTCTTATTAAGTAGTGCTGGCAATTTTCATGGAATGACTTGACATCGAAAGGTTTTATGCGGATATTACTAGTAGAAGATGATTTTGAACAATTAGAGCCATTACAAGGTATTTTATCCGAAGCCGGATATATTGTAGATGCTGCGGAAGATGGGGAAATTGCCCAGTGGTTGATTTCCGAAAAAGATTACGATCTCTTGATTATAGACTGGATGTTACCGACAATTAGCGGGTTGAGTCTGTGTCGCCAGTATCGTCTCTCTGGTAAGACTGCACCTGTGTTGATGTTGACTGCTAAAGACACCACGCCTGATAAAGTTATGGGTTTAGATGCGGGAGCAGATGATTATTTAGTCAAACCCGCAGACTTGGTGGAACTCTTGGCGCGGGTACGTGCTTTGGGGCGGAGAGTCCCCAATTGGCAGGGAGATAGCCTGCGGGTAGCGGATTTGCAATTGTATTTAGCTGAATTAAATGTAGAACGAAGTCACGTAAAAGTAGAATTATCTCCTCGTGAAGCCAAACTATTAGAATACTTGATGCGTCACCCTAATCAGGTTTTAAACCGTAACCAGATTGAAGAAGCATTGTGGGAGTGGGGTATGGAACCAGAAAGCAATGCTTTAACCGTGCTAGTACGCAAGTTGCGGCAGCGCTTGCAAGTATTGGGTGCAGCAGACTGGATTAAAACAGTTTACGGCATGGGTTATCGTTTAAATCCACAAGAATAAAGTTAGGAGTTATATCATGTCCGCTTAATTAGTTATTATTCAGGGCATCTATGCAAAAATCTTAAAACTCTCTTTCCCCCTGCTCCCTGCCCCCAGCGAGAAATGCGGTCTTAATGATAAGTCTTTTACCGGACATGATATTAGGAGCCACCCAATTTTAGATTTTAAATTTTTTCTTCAATGACCAATGACAATTTATGTTTAATCGTAGCCGTCGCAATCTCGCAAGTTGGTTCACCCTAACAATGGGTGGTATTCTGATTGCTTTTGCGGCGGTAGTTTACTATGTGGAAGTCATAGATGAGTTAGAGGAACTGGATAGATTACTTTATAAAAAAACCAGTGTGATGGCAGCGAATGTGAAGTCAGAACTGTACAATGGTCGGCGACAGCTAGACTTGGAACATGTACCATTGTTGGGGAGTATGGTACAACCATTGGCAGATAGTCAACTAGTGTATGCAAGTTGGTATGATGACCAAAAGCAACTAGTACAATTTTTTGGTGCGACTCCAAGCGATCGCCTTTCAGTACTAGGTGGATTTGATACTATCAAGACCGATGATAAAGTATGGCTGCGTCAGGTAACTTTGCCTGTTTACCAGGATGGTTTATTAATTGGTTACATGCAAGCAGCGATGCCAATCACATCTCTTGAAAGTGCTTTAGCTGAATTTCGGCTAGTTTTGGCGATCTCAGTGCCCATTACCTTGGGTGCAATTGCCCTGACTGGTTGGTGGTTGGGAGGACTAGCGATGCAACCAATTCGCCACAGCTACGATCACCTTCAACGGTTTACAGCTGATGCTTCCCATGAATTGCGATCGCCTTTGACAGCAATTATTAGCAATGCTCAGTTTGGCTTTCTGTCTAAATCTACCGATCTTGAGGTGCAGCGTCAACGCTTCCAAAAGATTTTTGATATCGGCCAGTCAATGAGTACTCTGGTGAATAATCTGTTGTTTCTAGCACGTTCTCAAGGTCAATTACCCACCGAATTGCTACAAGAAGTTGACCTCAAGAGTTTACTTGTGCAAATAACAAATGATTATATTACACACCAAGATGCACAACATCTTAGTTTGATTTCCAAATTGCCTAATAACAGTGTAACTGTATTTGGTGATGTTAACTTGCTCCGGCAAGCAGTTGTAAATTTAGTTAGTAATGCTTGTAAATATACTCCTGCTGGTGGTCAAGTGCAGTTGCAGTTATTTACTCAGTCCCATTCGGCTGTAATTCAAGTTATAGATAATGGAATTGGGATTCCCGAAAATGATTTGCCATATATATTTGAGCGATTTTATCGAGTAGATAAGAAACGCTCTCGCAAAACTGGGGGATTTGGTTTAGGGTTAGCTATTGCTCAACAAATAATCCAATCTCATGGCGGTCATATTAGTCTCAAAAGTGTAGTCAAAGAAGGGACAAATTTACAAATCTATCTTCCTTTAAAGTAATCTTGATATTTTTGATTATCACATTCTAGTCACATTTATTGTTAACACTGAAGATAAATCAGGCAAAGACGAAAACCCAGTAAGGGATGAGAATAAAATACGAGTGTTATTTAATCCGCATTCCTCAGTTCATTAATACTTTTGAGAGGTAAAATGGCTTCAGATCAACTCCAACATGCAATTGGTATATTTTCTCAAAAGCAAGGTGCATTACAGGCGCTCGATGAGTTGAGAAATAGTGGCTTTCCCATGAATAAGATTTCTGTAATCACCAAAAATCCCAAGCTAGATGAGCAACTTGATGATACCGACACGAGCGAAAATAATATTACTCCATCTGAAGGTGCAACAATGGGTGCATTAGCAGGTGCTAGGACTGGTGGTTTACTTACTTTGGTGGCTGGTTTAGGTGTGTTACTAATTCCTGGGTTTGGCCCAGCATTAGCTGTAGAGTCTTTTTTAGTAACTCTTTTAGGAAGTGGAGCTAGTGCAGCAGCTGGTGGTCTGGTTGGCGCACTTCGAGGGTGGTTTCTTCCCGAAGAAGCCGCGAAACTTTATAACGACCGAGTATTTCAAGGGAATTATTTGGTAACGATAGAAGGCACAGAAGATGATATCCGTTGTGCCGAACCAGTTCTGAGGCGTTGGGGTATTCAGGAGTGGCGGGTTGTTCAAATTCCTCAGAGTTCATTCAATCAATAGGGTCGAAGCGATTTACTAGATTTGCTACTACAACCATTGGTAAACCGACAAGAAAACAAATTAACCATTGATTTAAATTCAGTGGAGCAGTAGAAAATAAGTTATTCATTAAATTCCACTGACTGAAAATTATCTGCAAAACTATTGTACAAGCTATGCCAATTCCAATTGCTGAGGCATCGCTTACTGTCTGTCTAACTCCCCGAAGTTGATTAATTAGGGCAATTCCTAATTGACTAATACTTAAAAGATAAAAAATTCTACCAGCGACTAAAGCTTGAATTGCCATTGTTCGAGATAAATCTATATTTCCTGTAGTTTGTCGTATCCATTCAAATACACCAAAAATCAAAATCCAGTTAAAGATAGAAATTACCAGAATCCGCTTAACTAAACTTTTAGAAAGTAATGGTTCGCGGGGGCTGCGCGGTGATTTTTGCATCACCCTTTCAGACTTTGGCTCAAAGGCTAAAGGTACAGTCATCGCAATGGAATTAACCATATTTAGCCACAAAACTTGTAAAGATAAAATGGGCAATTCTCTGGCTAGCAGTACACTAATTAAAATTGTCATTGATTCGCCACCATTAACAGGTAGGATAAAGGCGATCGCTTTGAGCAAATTTCGGTAAACAGTCCGCCCTTCCTCAACCGCAGCTTCTATGGAGGCAAAGTTATCATCGGTCAAAATCATGTCTGAGGCTTCTTTGGCTACCTCAGTACCCGCGCCCCCCATTGCAATCCCAATATCTGCTTGTTTTAGGGCTGGTGCGTCATTGACACCATCTCCTGTCATTGCCACAACCTCTCCTTTAGATTGAAGGGCTTCCACAATGCGGAGTTTTTGTTCTGGGGCAACACGGGCAAATACTGCCCCATCTTCTATAGCCGTCGCCAGTTCTGATTTATCCATTTGGGCAAGTTCAGCGCCTGTGAAAGCCAGAACTTCACCATTTTTATTGAAGCCCATACGTTCAGCGATCGCTCGTGCAGTGATCGCATGATCGCCTGTAATCATTTTGACTTGGATACCTGCATTTTGACATGCTTCCACCGCTGCGATCGCTTCTGTTCTGGGTGGATCAATCATCCCTTGTAATCCCAAAAAAACCAAATCTTTTTCGATATCTGCATGATCGAGGGAATCTTGAGCCGCCGATGCAGATTTCTTCGCAAAAGCTAGCACCCGTAAACCCTGATTAGCCATTGCATCAACTTCTTGATGTACAGTTTCTGCATTTATGCGGGCAAGGTTTCCCTCAGCATCCAACATCTGCTGACAACGTTTGAGGATGGATTCTACCGAACCTTTAACATAGATAGTTCTAACTCGTGAAGAATTTTCCCTACTCCCTCCTTCATGCAAAGTTGCCATGTATTGAAACTCAGACTCAAACGGGATAATATCCAGCCTGGGCATTTCTTCTTCTAAGTTGCTACTAGTCATGCCAACTTTATTCGCAACAACTATCAAACCTCCCTCTGTGGGATCACCAACAACCTGCCACTGCCCGTCTTTTGTCTCCAAATGAGAATCATTGCATAACAATCCAGCTTTCAGGCATTCTTCCAAAACAGGAGAATTCTGCAAATCCACTGGCTGTTCATCGAACAAAATTTCTCCCTCTGGAACATAGCCTCCACCTGTAACTGTATAGTTTTTACCTCCGGAATGAATTGCTTGTACAGTCATCTGATTTTCGGTCAGAGTGCCAGTTTTATCAGAGCAAATGACTGTAGCACCGCCGAGAGTTTCAACTGCTGGCAATTTGCGAACGATCGCATGTCGTCGAGCCATGCGGGAAACACCTATCGCTAGTGTTACCGTAACTACAGCAGGCAAGCCTTCAGGAATTGCACTCACAGCAAAAGCAACAGCAGCTTCAAACATTGCTGCCCATAAGTTGCCATATCCCAGCCCGACTGCAAAAGTCAGCGCAGCTATACCCAAAATGATGTACAGCAAGGTACGGCTAAATTTATCAAATTTCCGAGTTAAGGGAGTTTTCAGGCTGGTTCCTTGCTCGATGAGTTGGGAAATCCGCCCGGTTTCCGTAGCTTCTCCAATCGCCACCACAATCCCTCTAGCAGTACCAAAGGTGACAAAGCTACCCGCATAAGCCATGTTAGTACGTTCTGCCAAAGGTGCATCTGCATCCAGGGGCTGGGTATTTTTTTCAATAGCGACTGACTCACCTGTAAGTGCTGATTCATTCACTTGCAGATTCTTGGCTCGTACAAGACGCAAATCGGCTGGTACTTTATCTCCAGAAGCTAGTAGCACCAAATCCCCAGGTACTAAATCTGCTGATGGAACCTGTACCTTTTGACCGTTGCGAAGGATAGTTGCGTTAGTTTGTACTGAAGAAGCTAAGGCTGCGATCGCACTTTCTGCTTTCGATTCTTGAATAAAACCAATAATGGCGTTAATCAGGGTTACACCCCAAATTACCCAAGCATTTACCCACTGTCCGATTAAAGCTTTGATTGCACCCGCAATCAGCAAAATGTACAACAAAGGTTGGTTAAATTGCAACAAAAACCTTAATATTGGGCTTGTTCCAGCTTTGCCCTTGAGTTCATTAGAACCAAAACGTTCTCGTCGTTTTGTGACCTCATCTGAAGTCAGACCTGTTTCTAGATTTGTGTTTAAATGCCGAGCCACCTTCGATTCAACTAGATTGTGCCATTGCTGTGGCTGCATAATTTCTTCAGATGTTGCTGTCATATTGTTCGCCTCAAGTTTGGACATTGGGAGAGTAAAGTCTGAGCGTTCCCCATTTGGTCGTTACGTAAACATCAAAATTATAAAAAATAAATGTGATTGAAAAGTGATTAACTACTTCAAGCCTAAAGTATAAAATCTAAAAAACAATTTTTAGATTTGCTCTCACCTGATATTCACATTTAAGAAGTAGGCTATAAATAGCAGGATACTAGTTAAAAAAGCTTGGCGTAATTTAGTTGTAATTACGGTATTCAATAACTGTATTGGTATATGTCAAAACAAAAATCCTATACCATTTTCTGGTTTTGGTTAAAAGTCACTTTATCAGCATTCTTTTTCTTGAGCGCGATGAATTTGTTGCTGCTTGTATTGTTCAGCTTTCTGAGAGTGCCTTCTTTTGTTATTGGTAATGACACATTTTGGTTATTGCGTTGGCAGTATGAGCCGGGTGCTAGTTTTGTAATTGCCTTCAATCCTTTGGTGTTAATTAGCATAGCGGCTGTCATTGGTTTTATTGGAATTTGGTGGAAACAAAAGCCCAAGCAGCATAGGAGAAAGACAAGATGAAATTAGGGCAATACTTGGGGTTGCTGGGACTAATTGTTTCGCTCTACATCTTCTGGCAAATTCGGCAGTTAGTGTTACTGTTGTTTACTGCTGTAGTATTGGCAGTGGCGATTAATCAACTGGTTTTGTGGTTTCAGCAGTTTGGAATCAAACGGATTTGGGCGGTTTGGCTGAGTGTAAGTATTGTCATAACACTGCTAGTTGGCGTTTTCTTTTTGATTGTGCCGCCATTTATCCAACAGTTTCGGGAATTAATAGTGCTTTTACCAACTGGAATAGATCAAATTCAACGGGCTATCAACTGGTTAGAAAAACGCATTCTAGAAATCTATTTACCAGAGATTCCTGACATCAATAATTTTATTGAACAACTACAACCTTGGGCTACAAATCTATTACAACAGGCGATCGCTCTTTTCTCAACCTCTGTAACTGCAATATTAGAACTTTTGTTAGTTATAGTTCTGACTTTAATGCTACTTGCTAACCCGCGCCCTTACCGGAGAGCTTTTGTCCGCTTATTCCCTGCCTTTTACCGTTCGAGAGTTAAAGAAATTCTCTCCCTTTGTGCAGAAGGTTTGGGCGGTTGGACAATCGGTGCTTTGATTGAAATGGTATTTATTGGCCTACTCAGTGGATTAGGGCTATGGATTTTACAAGTACCATTGGTACTAGCTCATGCAGTTTTAGCAGGGTTACTCAACTTTATTCCGAATATTGGCCCAACTTTGAGTGTAGTATTGCCAATGGCGATCGCTTTTCTCGATGCACCTTGGAAAGCCGGGGCAGTAATAATTTTATACATCGTAATTCAAAATATTGAAAGCTACTGGCTCACCCCAACCGTCATGGCAAGACAGGTGGCACTATTACCTGCTGTCACCCTGACGGCGCAAATTGTCTTCGTGACTCTTTTTGGAGCTTTGGGACTACTAATGGCAATACCACTGGCAGTAGTTACTAAGACCTGGATAGAAGAGGTGTTATTTAAAGATATTTTAGATCAGTGGCAGTAAGTTCCTTTCTCAAGTTCTTACCATATAGTTAACCGCGTATTCTGATATCACCTTGGCAGCCAGGTTAGTTGCCACCACTTAGTTAAAAAAATTTGAATTGCTTATGCGTGCGATGATTTTGGAAGCACCACGCCAACCCCTACGGTTAGCCCAATTGCCACAGCCAAAACCCAATTCTGAGCAAGTACTGATTCGCGTTCATGCTTGTGCTGTCTGCCGCACAGATTTGCATATAGTTGATGGAGAATTGACGCATCCCAAATTACCTTTGGTACTTGGGCATCAAATTGTAGGTACTGTAGAGGCAATGGGGGAAAGCGTTGATAAATTTAGTATAGGTCAACGAGTTGGTGTTCCTTGGCTCGGTTATACTTGTGGCGATCGCTGCCCCTACTGTCTCTCTAATCGGGAAAATCTTTGCGATTATGCCGAATTCACTGGTTACAATCTTAACGGTGGTTTTGCCGAGTACACTGTAGCCGATTACCGCTTTTGTTTTCCCCTAGACCCTAGCTATCCTGATTTGCAAGCTGCACCCCTGTTGTGCGGTGGCTTAATTGGTTATCGCGCTTACAGAATGGCTGGTGATGCACAAAAAATAGGTTTTTATGGCTTTGGTTCAGCTGCTCACATTTTGATACAACTGGCTTGTTATCAGAAACGTCAAGTCTTTGCCTTTACTCGTTCTGGCGATCTTAAAGGACAAGAGTTTGCCCGTCAATTGGGTGCAACTTGGGCAGGTAACTCAGATGTATTGCCTCCAGAACCTTTGGATGCAGCGATTATTTTTGCTCCTGTAGGAAATTTAGTCCCCACTGCTTTGCGTGCAGTAGCCAAAGGCGGTGTCGTAGTTTGTGCAGGGATTCACATGAGTGATATTCCCTCTTTTCCCTATGACATTCTTTGGGAAGAAAGGGTGTTGCGGTCTGTTGCTAATTTGACTCGCAGAGATGGAGAAGAATTTCTGACTTTAGCTCCCAAAGTTCCGATTCGTACAGAGGTAAATGTTTTTCCCTTAACTCAGGCAAATGAGGCTCTGGATGCCCTTCGTAGTGGGAAAATTGAAGGTTCGGCTGTTTTGGTTGTGGATTAGTATTTAGGGACAAAAATATACCCCCCGTAAGTAAGTCGGCGTAAATAATTATTGTTGCAATAAGGCAGGGGGCAGGGAGCAGGGAGAGAAAGAGTTTGAGCTTTATTTACTTTTATTTACATAGTTTAGTTTGCTTTTATTGCGCCGACTTACTTAGTCTAGCTAAAAATGTTAGGCTCACCGAAGAAGCGGAGGGGCGCTTTGCTCTTAGCAGGGGGAGCAAGAGAAGAGTCCCAAAGCCGTGGAGCGGAGTGGAACATGGGTATGAAGCCCCGCCATAAAGGGCGCTCTTACTGGGGCGGAGTAGTCGCTTCCGTCTCAGTTTTCCCCCTTACTCGCTGCCGCCTGCTCCCCTGCCTCTTTTGACTCGTGTAATTCTGTACTAGGAGTTTGAAGGTGAACCAGATTTTAAAAGATTTATCGACACCTGACTTAGTGAGAGTACTCGAAAACAATATGTTTGCATTCTTGACGAACTATGGCCATGCACCACATCACCAACTCAACTGTGGATCTAACCTGATTCGTTTTTCTACCGACATTTCTTTTCCCTTTTTTAACGGTGTTTGCCGTGCCCAACTCCAGCCTGACCAAATCGATGCTACCATCACCGAAACTCTCAACTACTTTACTGCCCAGCAGCTGCCAATGTTTTGGTGGATAGAAACAGCAACTCAGCCACCGGATTTAGGAAAGTATTTAGAAGCCCACGGATTAAGCAATTCAGGTGAATTTCCTGTGATGGCGATTGATTTATCGACTTTACCTGAGGAGTTGTTTGTGGTAGAAGATTTGGCGATCGCACAGGTTAAAGATCAGGAAACCCTGAAGCATTGGGTGCGAGTTGCAATGGTGGGCTTTGAAATTCCTGATTCCGAATATAATCCCTATTATGATTTAGAGTTAAGTTTGGGAATAAATTCCAAAGAATATATCCGTTTTATTGGCTGGTGGAAAGGTTTGCCCGTTGTAATATCAGCATTGTATCTAGATCCACAAGTAGCAGGTATCTACGTTGTTGCAACAATGCCAGAAGCAAGAGGAAAGGGATTCGCAAAAGCACTAGTACTAACTGCACTGCACAGAGCTTATGCCCTTGGATACCATGTAGCAACATTACAAGCCTCGCAAATGGGGGTAAATGTATATCGCCGCATCGGATTTCAGGAGTATTCTAAGATTGGAGCTTACCTTTGGACGGGTCAACTAAATCAAAAGCTATAGCTTCATGACTGGTTAGCTGTATTTACAGATACCGTAATCAAGCTACTAATAATTAGCTAGTGAGAGCTATTCTTTTAGTAGAAATATTTAACAGAAATACCCCAATTACAATTAGCCAAATCTCCCAAATTATAAAACCAATGGAAGTAAGTTTCCATATAGGTGTGGTTGGAATAACTGTTGCGATTAGTTCACTTTGTCCAATCAACCAAAAGGGTATTGTTGCTAAACCAAGCCAAGCAACCCAAGGTTTGAAAAGAGAAGATTTCAGCATTGCTATACCTACGCCTAAAGTCCATTGCGGAAACTATGATACACATTAGCAGGTATCTGCAAGACTTCTCCCGGCTGCAATACTTTGATATTTCCTTTCTCACCAACTTCCATCTCTAGTGAGCCACTTAAAACCTCAAAGATTTCTGTCTTAGTATCGTGATAGTGCAGCGGGCTACCTTGCGAACCGGGTGGCAGCTCAAACTGGAATTTTACATACTCCCCATTGGTATCATTAGTTGAGCAAAGAATCGTCATGCGATCGCCTGTCACCGGGTTCTCAATTTGTTCTCCATTTGAGTCTGTGGTCAAGGTTACGTTAGCAGAGTGAGTGCCTAGTTTTGCAGATATCATTTTGAAAAATTCCTTTCGCGTTGTTCATACTCTCAAGGTATGCTGTCTGCGGGATCTGGAATTGACATCCTGCGCCAAAGAATTAGCACTACGACACCTAAAAAAAACAGATACTCCAATACATGATGTTGCTTTTCTGCTCGGCTTTTCTGAACCGAGTGCATTCCACCGCGCCTTCAAACGATGGACAGGAAAAACCCCACGAACCTACAGGGGCTAAAATTACGATTACGTTAGCGACGTAGGAACGTCATTACGAATTACAAATTACTCAACCCGCTTAACTTCAAATCCCCGTAACCCTTCTGGTACCTCATACTCAACCACAACATCTTTAACTACAGCAGCAGGTGGCCCAGAGTGACACCAGCGAACCATGTCATCTACAACCTCTCGCGCCCCTTCAAAAACTGCCTCTACTCGATTATCGGGGAGATTCCGCACCCAACCAGTTAATCCCAACTGGCTAGCTGTATCCACAGTGGAATAGCGATAGCCCACTCCTTGGACTCGGCCAGAAATGAATACATGGGCGCGGATGATCTTTGGCAGTGCTGTGGAATTCTGCATAGACTGGTCTAATCTTTACGATTTCCAGTCTACCTAGTTTGTGTATACACAACCTGTTTTTAACTCCAACTCGCGAAATTAATCTCAGTCTTCGTCTTCATCTTCATCGCCGCGATATCTGTACTCGCGGTCTTCGTCTTCATCATCGTCATCGCTGCGATGTCTGTACTCACGGTCATTGTCATCGTCACCGCCATGTCTGTACTGGCTATCTTCGTCTTCGTCACTGTTATTTCTGTACTGGCGATCGCGATTATCCCACTCTTCATCACGTCGTTTTTGCTTGCCACCGGCTATATTCCTGAACATATCTCCTATTCCCATAATTTTCCTCCTGAGTTGGCGAATCTCTTTATTCAGGGTCACTTTAGTAGTTTGTCTAATGCTTGTGGTGGATAAATCTTCCAGCAGGTGTAAATAAAAATAAAATCACCCCTATCTTTGGGAGTGTAGCAGAGTAGTGATAAAGTGTTTTTCACTAGCTACTAACTGTTGTGCATTTAATTAAACAGTAGTCAGTTTTTCAACTTTGAATTATGAATTGCTTATGTCTAACCTGCCACCACTCAATACAGAAACAATTTGGGCAATTCTTGACGATAAACTTGATGATGCTACAGTCAACCAGTTGCTATGGCATTGTTTAGGCTATCGCTATGATTCCTCAAGTGCACAATGGGACAATAGCCAAGTTGCACCAGAATGGCAAGATGAGTACCCACAACCACCAAATTTCATTGAATCTCGCCCTGCAACAGTCAAGTTGACTCGTTCCATTCCTGCTGAAAACAAACAAATGCTAAAAGAAAAGCTCGGTTTCAAAGGTTACAAAATTGGTGAATTTGGGCCTCGGCAAACTCGCAGAGCAACGGCGGCAAGTTGGTTGTTAAGTTATCTACAACAAACTAGCGGCAAAATTGAGTAATCTTATACAGCAGGTATTTAGCAATAAATATATTTTTTTACCGAATATCTGCTATTTAATAAATTCATAAAAACCTTTCAGTTTTAGTAATACAGCCAGAAAATTCATTAATAAATATAATCTAGAATATTAGTTAAAAATCCTATAAACAGTCAAAAGTAGCCAATAATAATTAATTTTTATAAAGTATTTATAAATTCATCCTGAAGATAGAAGCACTGGCTACATAATTCTTTCTCTAGAGCGATTTGCAAATTTAATTAAGCATCAGAGAATACTTCTATTAACCCTTGATATTACAAACACTTCTATGGCAAAGCCAATTGAATTTAATTTATTTGCACCTTACAACAAAGGAGCCGCATTAATTGGTTCTTTTTCTGATTGGCAAGAAATTCCAATGGAAAAAGGTGATGATGGTTATTTTCGCACAAGTGTTGAACTAGAAGACGGCACTTATAAATATAAATTTCGTGTCCAGTCTAATTCATGGTTTTTTGAACCAGAACAATGGGTTGATGTTACAGACCCCTATGCAACTGATATAGATGAACTGAGTGGAAAAGATGATAGTGTTATCCGGGTCAAAGATGGTGAAAGAATTACTGATACCTATGTTTGGCAAAATGATGATAAACCTTTACCTGCTGACCACGAATTGGTAATTTATGAATTGCACGTCGGTGACTTTTCTGGTGGTGAGGATGATCCTTATGCAAGAGGCAAGTACAAACACGTTATTGAAAAGTTAGATTATTTGTGCGAACTAGGAATCAACGCTATTGAGTTGATGCCACTTAAAGAATATCCTGGTGATTATAGTTGGGGTTATAACCCCCGCCACTTCTTTGCAACAGAATCTAGTTATGGTTCTACTGCTGAGTTGAAAAAATTGATTGATGAGTGTCATGGCAGAGGTATTCGTGTAATTATTGATGGTATTTATAACCACTCAGAAGCATCTGCTCCCTTAACACAAATTGACCACGATTATTGGTATCATCATGAACCTCGTGACCCTGATAATAACTGGGGCCCTGAGTTTAATTACGAACATTATGACGAAAATTTAGATATTCATCCAGCGCGGAAATTTATTGGTGAAACAATCCGTTTCTGGATTGAGGAATATCATCTTGATGGTATTCGCTATGATGCGGCGCGGCAAATTGCTAACTACGACTTCATGCACTGGATTGTTCAGGAGGCTAAAAAAACTGCTGGCACGAAGCCTTTTTATAACGTTGCAGAACACATTCCTGAAACTACCAGCATTACCAATGTAGATGGGCCAATGGATGGTTGCTGGCATGACAGTTTTTATCACTGCATTCTAGAACATATCTGCGGTGATACATTTGATTTAGACCGTCTAAAAGATGTCATTGACTGCAAGCGCCAAGGCTTTTTGGGTGCCACCAACGTAGTAAATTACCTTACCAACCATGACCATAACCATGTCATGGTTGAATTGGGAAACCGTGAGATTTTTGACGAAGAAGCCTTTCGGCGGGTTAAATTAGGAGTAGCCATCCTAATGACTGCTGTTGGTGTACCTTTGATTTGGATGGGAGAGGAATTTGGAGAGTATAAACCGAAACAACCTGAATCATCCAAAATCGATTGGACGCTGTTAGGTAATGATTTAAATCGTAGTTTATTTGAATCATACAAAGGCTTAACCAACCTGCGTAAAAGCAATCATGCCCTTTACACAGAAAATATTGATTTTATCCACGAAAATCCAGAGGCAAAAGTATTAGCTTATACTCGTTGGAATGATGAAGGTTCTCGTGTAGTCGTAATAGCAAATTTCTCAGAAAACTTCCTAGCTGACTATCACGTTCCTAACTTTCCTAGCGCTGGTACATGGCACGAGTGGACAGGTAATTATGATGTCGAAGCCGGTGATGATGGAATTATAACTGACTTGGGGCCATACGAAGCCAAAGTGTTTGTATGGCAGTAATCATATACACTACCACTGAAGCACTAGTTCAATAGCAAAGAAAAAGGGGAAAGCTATTTCCCCTTTTTCAGTTATTACCTTACTCATCTACAGTCTAGTTAGAAATTTGTCAAGTAAAAAAGAAGCTATTTTAAAATTTCATGGGTTTATGTTACACTTTTTAGTTGAAGTGTGTATATAAAATTGCCAGAGCATCCCCATGCACAATAAATTATTTAATACTAATATCGACAACGCTAACATTGAGAACGATCGCATTTTATTAACTCCCAATGAAATCAAATCAAAATTACCTTTAACACAATTAGCCGAACAAAGAGTTTTAGCATATAGGCAAGAAATAGAACAGATTCTGGATTTTGAGGATCGCAGAAAATTTATAGTAGTTGGCCCATGCTCAATTCACGATCCAAAAGCAGCGCTCGAATATTCTGAAAAGTTGAAAAGATTAGCCGGGCAAGTCCAGGATAAGCTGCTACTAATTATGCGAGTGTACTTTGAAAAACCAAGAACAACCGTAGGCTGGAAAGGGTTAATTAACGATCCAGATATGGATGATTCTTTCCATGTAGAGAATGGGTTATTAATTGCACGGGATCTATTATTAAAAATTACAGAATTGGGATTACCTGCTGGTACAGAAGCACTAGATCCAATCATACCTCAATACATTAGTGAACTGATTACATGGTCTGCCATTGGAGCACGCACGACCGAATCACAAACTCACCGCGAAATGGCAAGTGGACTTTCGATGCCTGTGGGTTTTAAAAACGGTACTGACGGCAATATTCAAGTAGCTTTGAATGCCCTCCAATCTGCTGGAAACCCGCATAATTTTCTGGGAATTAATCAAAACGGACAAGTCAGCGTTTTTCAAACTAAAGGTAATGGCTACGGTCACGTAATTTTAAGGGGTGGTAGTCAACCCAACTTTGATGCAGCAAATGTCAAACTGGTAGAAGAGAAGTTAAAACAGGCGAATTTACCACCGAGAATTGTTATTGACTGTAGCCACGGCAATACCAATAAAGATTACAAATTACAAGGTGCTGTTTTAGAAAATATTGTTCAGCAAATAGTAGATGGTAATACATCAATAGTTGGCATGATGCTGGAATCTCATTTGTATGAAGGTAGTCAACCAATTACTGGTAAACAAGAAGAATTAAAATATGGTATTTCTGTAACTGATAAATGTATTGGCTGGGAAGAAACTGAAAAAATTATTTTGGCTGCTCACGAAAAACTTAAATAATACAATAGAGGCGCACAGGTAGCTGTGCGCTTTTACCTCAATACGCTTGGTGTTAGTGATATT
The DNA here is from genome assembly GCF_014698505.1 of Nostoc foliaceum FACHB-393. Lineage (GTDB taxonomy): Bacteria > Cyanobacteriota > Cyanobacteriia > Cyanobacteriales > Nostocaceae > Nostoc > Nostoc foliaceum_A. Next base: position 36,475 of record NZ_JACJTD010000020.1, read on the forward strand.
TTGCCCTGGAAGATCCCCCCAACCTACCTTAAAAAGACTTGCCGTAATTTTCGACTTGTTGCCTTCCTCGGTTTTTCTTATAGATGCTGTTTCATATCTATTGGTATTGTGATATAGGTCTGTTACTATTTGTTCTAAGAATAAATCTCGGTTTTCAAGCCAGGTTATACCTGGCTTCTCTAAATCTTTTACAAATTAAACACATTATTTGATGTTTCACCTAGTGTTATCTGAAAACTACTCTAGATAAAATCATCTTTCAGGCTATTGATAGACCGTCATATCCGTATAAAGACAGAAAGAATACTTCAGCCAATCAGATAATATTAATTTTACTCCTAATAATTGCTGTGTTTATTCAGATTTTCTTTCAGTGGTATTAGACAACAAATGTTGCGGTAAATGTTACCCCGATTCTCCTGCGGGGTTTTTCTTTGAATTAGTGATGTCTACAACGAGTTTTTCTACGAGACGCTGCGCGAACGCTCCAATTAAAAATTGAAAATTATTAATTAAAAATTGCAAGACGCTCCTACGTCGCTCTAAGCGTTGGCATAGCCTCTCGTAGAGAAGGCTTTACGCTGCGCTATCAGTGGGGGCTTGTACCCCAAATTAATTAAAAATAAAAATTATTCTTCTTTTCAATTTTTAATTTTTAACTTTTAATTAAAAAAGGTCAAGATCCCTACGCAAGCAAGTTTACTAAGCCTGTAATACCTTAAACCACTTATTCAAAACTGTGCTGATGGTTTTCTTAATCTCATGCTTACGATTCCACTTCTGGAATGCCATTTCATACTCTTCGCCTTTGATTTGAAAGGTATTCCAGACATCCAGCCCTACAGGCAATCCACTGAATAGCAAAATATAAAGCGACCAAGAAATTCCGCCACCAGTGATTAAATTGAGTAGTATAAAAAAGCCATTGAAAATTGTATAATTCCCTAGACGCTTCTGAAATCTTCTGATGCGGTAAGCGTCAAAAGCCTTTCGCTGTTGAACTTGACCCTGTTGTACTAACCAATCGCGTTCTGCTAACTTTAAAGAATCAGGTGAAATTTCTAACTCAGCAGCAATTTCTAATATCTGCTCATAAGAAAATTCTGTATCTTTGTCATTAGCTTGACGAGCGATCGCTAAGTGCAGAATTTGTTGGACATCTTCTTGGCTATAAGAACGGAGGCTCTTGGGTTCAAATGCCGTCATAATTCTTTCTCTTATTATTACTTTTAATAGAAATTTGCTGCCTGATAGATCTTAAGCAGCTACACCACGACTATTTCCACTATTCTTACATTAGCAAATCTAAATGCTGTGCCGCATCTAATGTATTGGATTTTTAACTTTGACTAAAACGCGTCAATCCCTCCTCCACCTTCGCTTGTCGATAGGCGTAAATATCTTGAATAACTTGTACCCAACCATTAGCGACAGATTCGAGGATGCGATCGCCTTTTTCTTTAGTTGCGGTTGTGGCATCGCCAATCACTCCACTTTTACTGATATCTCGCGTCACCCAAGCCACAGGTAACTTCCCCTCCCAACTCAGTAAACTACTTTTTGATTGTTCTGGTGGATACTCTGCAACAGCTTTCTCTAGCTTCACTTGTTCTGGCAAAATCGATAACATAATGCTAGTTTCAGCGTCTCCGGCGTGCATTCCTAGCGCTGCTTCTTTCGGAGTCAATAAATCTTTAGTAATATTAGGCACTCGCCAAGTAAACAACGGGAATACCAAAAAGTCATCATACTTAACGTGCAAATCCCGCGCCGCCATTTGCATCACTTGGGGTTGTCCACCGTGGGAGTTCATTAACACCAGTTTTCTAAACCCAGCCCGGTAAATACTTTCTCCCACTTCCATAATGATTGCCGTGAGAGTTGCCGTGCTTAGGGTAATGGTACCGGGAAAGTGCCAGTGTTCGTTAGATTTGCCATAATAAAGGTTAGGTAAAGCATAAGCAGGAATACTTGCATCCAGCTTTTCCATTGCTTTTCCCAACACTCCCGCACCGATCGCAGCATCTACAATCAATGGCAGATGGGGGCCATGTTGTTCAATTGCTCCCACTGGCTGGATGATTACCACATTTTCCTTATCTGGCATTGCCTGGATATCAGTCCAGGTGAGGTAGGGAAAAAAGCGCTCTGGTGGAATGAAACTGTGCATATAGCTTAATTTGTGACATTTATATTTTAATGGTATTGGGTATTAGTCATTGGGTATTGGGCATTAGTTATTTCTTGCTTGCTCTCCCCAGCAATGTGAAGACTCTCCAAACATCCAGATATTATTTAGATGCAGCAGAGCATAATAACGAAGTAACAAGCACTAACTAAGCAGTAAGAAGGATGTAACTCAATGGTTGGAGAAAATGGATCGATTCGTACCCTATCGGTTGATATTGGCGGTAGTGGCGTTAAGGCTATGGTTTTGGATATTACGGGGAATCCGGTAACGGAAAGGGCGCGTTTAGATACACCCCAACCTGCTACACCGGAGGTTGTAATTAATGCAATTGTTGTGTTGGCAGCGGCTCAAGGTGAATTTCATCGTGTTTCGGTCGGTTTTCCCGGTGTGGTGCGCTGTGGAGTCACAGAAACAGCGGTAAACTTACATCCAGATTGGATTGGATTTGATTTGGAAACAGCATTATTAAAACACTTAAATAAACCTGTACGGGTGATTAATGATGCAGATATGCAGGGGTTTGGTGCGATCGCAGGTAAAGGTGTAGAACTGGTGATTACTCTGGGCACGGGGTTTGGTTCGGCTTTATTTGTAGATGGTAAGCTGGTGCCGAATATGGAAATGGGACATCATCCGTTTCGTAAAGGAGAGACTTTTGAGCAGCAGTTGGGGCGTGCAGAGTTAGAAAAAATTGGTGATAAAAGATGGAATAGGCGTTTAGAAAAAGCGATCGCATCCTTGCAACATCTGTTCAATTATGATTACCTTTACATTGGCGGCGGTGAAGCTGTAAGAGTGAATTTCCAGCTACCGTTAAATGTAAAACTTATCCCCAATATCACTGGTTTATTAGGCGGTATTGCTTTGTGGCGAGATGAGAAAAAGTAAAAACTTTTTCAGTATCCACAACTGAGCATACTAAGCGCGAGCTATGACGCTAGATGACTCGCTAGCGCTTTTCTACGAGACGCTACGCGAATGCTATCGGTATCGCGCTTTTAATTAAGGTGCTTCTATCTCAATATTTAAAAATGATATAAAAATTAACACAGGTTAGGTAAGAGAATTGCGAGACATTAAGTTCAGTGCCCCTGTGGAATTTTGCCATGCAGTAGTCTAAACTCTAGTTAAAATTCAAGTTTGTGTAATAACTTTGTACGATTTCATTTTCTTGAGATTGAACCAAGAATACGGCGAAGTAGCCATACAGATTCAATCACAAAGCAGATATTTAAGAATTATGCCTGAAAACTTCCATAGTCAAGTTGGTAAAACCAAAGAATGCTGCTACGAGCAGAATGTATCCTACAAGATAATAGTGATTGATAAAAAGTTTATAACCCCCTCTAAAGGAGGACAAATTGTTTGAAATCAAGAGCTTATCATTATTTTCAAATGTTGCATTAATCAATACTTAAAAAACTGACTCTATGAATCCAGTAGGATTTTTTTGGCAGTATAAACACGATAAAAGCAACATCAGCATACCAAGCGCGAGCCAAAGCCAACTAGGCAAATTTGTTTGATAGCATTCCCATATGATCATATAGTATGTTATTGTCTAAACCGTTGATTTAGATCCTATATCTTACAAGTTCGTGGCTTGATTCAAGATAAAAAAAGCACAAAGCTAATCATATTAGTCTGATTAAATGGAAGAGGAGGTGAGTAAATATGAGCATGACAATATTATCTGAAAAAAATAGTACATGACTTTTTTTTGGTCAGTATGCACTATTCCGGACAGCAGCAATGTTGTTGGTTAAAAGAAATATTGGTTGAAGTAAAATGAACTACAATGACTGAAATTGGCCTGATGATGACGGGCGTGTTAGCAATAAGACAAGCATCTGGAGCCAATTTGCCACAGCAGCAATTAGTTCAGATGGAAAATGACCAAAACCAGTCAAAAGAGAGTCAGTTAGAGATAACTGCTCAAGTTACACCACCTGAATTCATGCAGACAGATGGGATTTCCCAGGCTTCTGCCGCAGCGATCGCACCAGATAAAGAACATATACTTAAGAAAATCAGCAAAAATAATCAGTTCCTAGCTTCTTCTAACTTAGGTAAATCTAAAAAGTATTCTCAATCTGGAGATAAAGTCCGTGCAAAGGCTACAGGACGGTTCCAGAAGTTTAGTAGCCAACCTATGCCGACTCTTTATTTCGGTAGCTCTGGTCTTGCTGTCAGAGTCTTACAACGGCTGTTAGTGTCTAACGGTTATGCAATTAGAGTCGATGGGATTTATGGCGCACTGACAGAGACTGCTGTCAAAGCCTTTCAAAATCAGCGAAATTTAGGAGTAGATGGAATAGCTGGTCAACGAACTTGGCGGGCGTTGACAATTTAGTTAAAAGTTAGGAGTTAAGAGTTATACCGATTACCTCTGAGGTTGCTCCTGAACAATTTTACTCAAGCTCCAAATCTTGCCAAGCTTGATTTTGTGCAGTTTCATAAACAATTGGTATTTCCATATCTTGCACCAGACGATTAAAATCGCGGCTACCAGAACAAAGCCTGCCACCGCAGGCTACAAAACCCTTGAGATTCCGTAGTCCGCGCAGGCGGATTTCGTTTGTGTAGCCGCGACTTCCAGTCGTTAGATACTAAGGTGCAAGATGTGAGTATTAGGAGTTACGAAAATTTGTGATTTTTATAATTCCTAACTCCTAACTCCTAACTCTTCACTCCTAGCTTAATTATCGGTACTTATGCTGCTCTAATAGCTGTTGCGCTCTTGGCTTGTAAATTAAATAGAATAAAGCCTCTATATAGCGCAGCAAATCTTCCCGATTCTCCTTCGAGGTAAAGTTCCAGAAGCCATAAATCCTTGCTAATGATAATAGCTTGCTAGTGTGAATTTTCCAAGTATAGGTGCTGTAAACTCGGTCAATTGCTCGCTTGGAAATTTCATCCCAGTAATTAGGATTTTGTTCACATTTAGTGATGAAGTCCACAATTTTCGTGGCTGTCTCCTCTAAATTTGTTGGGTTAATCAAAAATCCATTAACCTTATCTTGAATAATCTCCAGTGGCCCACCAAATTGTGTGGCAAAAGTCGGTAATCCCGAAACCATCGCCTCTAAAATTGTCAACCCAAAAGCTTCAAATAAAGCTGGTTGTACAAAAATTCCCTGATGATCGGCAATCACTCGATAAATTTCACCAGAATCAGCTTTAGTCAGGCGCACGCCCAGCCAACGAATCTTCCCGTGGAGATTGTACTCGTCAATGATTTGGTAGAGTTTGATAATTTCGTCACGTTCTTCGTTGTCGCCTGATTCTTCGACGCGCAATTTACCCGCTACCAAAATTAAGTTGCAATGCTCCTGTAATTCTTTGCTTTGACCATAACATTCAGCTAAACCTGTGAGGTTTTTGATGTGGTCAAGACGCGCCATTGAGAAGAGAGGGCGCTTGTTAGGATCGTCGAGTTTGCCAAAGATTTGCGCGGGGTCTTCCAGAGTAAAGAGTGTTTCTGCAAGGCGTTGGCGATCGCTCTCCACCCTGTCTTTAGTCCGGGTGTAAGGGAAGTAATTATTTTCGTTTACTCCAGGCGGCACAACATTAAATTTGGGACTAAATAATTCAATGCCATTGGTCACATGGTACAACTCCGGCATAGTGAAGCACTTATAAGACTCGTACTGTCCCACACTATCCGGTGTTCCAACAATTTCTTGGTAGGTGCTGCTGATCACAAAATTGGCAGCATTCATTGCAATCAAATCAGCTGTGAATTGCAAAGAAAAATGATATTTCTCCTCTAATTCTTGCCAGTAAAGGTTACTAAACAAGTATTTAGATTTTTCTAAAGCATGGGCAACATTGCATTGGGTAACTTTCAACCGTCGCGCCAGCAAGAAAGCTATTAAGTTCCCATCAGTATAGTTGCCAACTATTAAGTCAGGTGTACCTTGAAATTCTGCCCGTAGTTCTCTTTCTGAATCAATGGCAAAAGTTTCTAGATAAGGCCAGAACTCAAACCGGGAAATCCAGTTTTGAGTCATGTTGGGATTAAATTCCCGTAAAGGGACTCGCAAAATCCAGGCATTTTCGGTACCGTGGACTTTTTCTAGCCGTTGATTACAAAGGGTGCCATCACTATTAGGAATCAAGCGGGTGAGAATAATCACCTTTGGCTCGACATTCAATTTCTCTAAACCCGCAAGCATGACATCTTCTTGTAGCTGCTTCTCTAGGCTCTTTGCTTGGTCAAGGACGTAAACAACCTGACCGCCAGTATCGGGACGGCCTAACACTCCCTCTTGCCCAAACCAACCGTGAGCTGACACCAAGACGATTCTAAAAATCATCGGAACCCGTGAAATGAAGGCTTCTAGGGTCTGAGGATCGGCAGAATCAATCAATTCATCGAGAATATTTAAAGTTTCCCGTACACGCCCTGCGGTGTTACCCCAACCCGGTTCAAAACCCATTGACTGCAATTGGAACCGGAATTGTTCGTAGGGTTCATCTTCGGGGCGATTATTAACAAAACCGATAGCTTTCTTAACTTGCTCCGAAAGTTGCTGCTGTGATTGAATGCGATCGTTAATCAGCAGTTGAACACCGTTGTAGTGGTGCAGGCGTAAGAAATTCAATAGGCTTTCCAGCAATTGTTTGGAATCTTGAAATATTTTGCTGGATAGATAGCGGTTGAGAAATTGTACCCCTTTACCAATATTTTTGGGGTCGCGGATGACTGGGGTGTAGTCATAAAACGGGCCGAAGTCCAATTCTAGCAGGTCGCCATCGTTGGGATGATATTTATTCACCAAGCGATCGCGCAAATCCAACAAATCCTGCACCGTCATCGGCTCAATGCTCAAGTCTGATGTCAACCAATAAACTTCTTGGCTAGCAATCTTAGAACGGATGATGAAACAGAAGTTTGAGTCCTCCTGAATAATTTCTTGAGTATAGTAAATTAGTTTGCCTAACTCAGAGGAAGTGTAAAATTCCTCAGGTTTCTGGGACTTGGAGCAATACTCACTATATACATTCAGTATGTCGTTCCGCAGCAAGTACTTCTTTTCTTGTTGGCGTAATTCACTAAGAAAGGAACGCAAATCACTTCTTTCTTCACTATCTAAGACTGCTTGAAGCAATTCAGACATGGCAACTCCACTAGATAACGATGTTTGCATTGTTGACTGTCAAGGCAAGACAAATAAGCCTCCACCTTTTGTTAGACACATATAAACACGAAATAACACAGATAAATTATATTTATCTGTGTACCTACAAGTATCAACTTTTCAGCAGGCACTTAAACCGTGTTCTTCTTTACTTAAAGTATCTATGACTAAGTATTTTTGACTCTAACTAAAGGAATACAATTTTTATTTCTTTTGATAGATGTTAATAAATAACTGCATGGCTCTATCTCGGGCACAATATCTCACGCCCTCGACTGCTTGAGTTAACCTTTACTATATCATTTATTTACGTGTATTTGATTATTCGCACACTGGTAATGTCAAGATTTTGCTTTCAAGCTCTATAAGGCTTGTAAATAAATACTTTTTTAATTATTCTAGAGTGTTAATATTCATTTTCATCGTGGGTAGAGATGATCTATCCGACGACTTTGGACATTACTAATATTTTGGTACTTTGGGTAATCAGTAATTGGCTTGCTATCATCTATTTCCCTACCTTTGACACCTACAAAATTTTATTGTTCCGCTTAAAGCTTAACTATTCAGTTAAACTTCAATGAACTAAAATCAATTTTTGTTCCAAGATAGACTAATCTTGATACACCCTAGTTATAATTTAAGCAAAAGTTGTTTAAATTGAGTCAATTTATATGGCTACCAATCCGGATAAGTTAACAGCTTCTGACCACAGTATAGGCAATATTCTTATTATCTCGTTACTTGCCTTCTGTGGACTGACTTTGATCATTCTTTTAGGCATTTTTTAAGAGTTAAATGTGTGTTCCAAAACTCCTGATGCTAAGATTCCCGATTTCTTATAGAAATCGGGAATCTTAATATAACGTGAGTTCGACAAACCTCTTAGAGACCTTTTTATTAAGCTGATTAGACGGACACTATATGATAATCCGTCGAACTAACTTTAATATTAAAAGTTAATGCTCCAGAGAAGTCTGAGCAAAAGCTTAGTGCAATGGGCGCAGAGAGAAAGAGCACCTCACAGCTTTTATAAACCACGTTTTTGGAATAATTCATATTTAGCTATCAAACTTTCTACACTATCGGCGTTGCGTAGACACCTACTTCTGCAAATAAGCAAGCTGCGCGTAAGCGTCCCGCAGGGAACGTAGAGAAGTGGCTTGTCGTAAGACATTGCACACCTAATTTTCATTTAGAAAGTAGATTTACTTATATACATCAAGCTTTTTATAAGTAAATCTGATGAATTACATTAGGTTTGCGACTCTTCCAAGTCCATACACTCGTAGATGGCAGATCCTTGCTAAAGTAATGGTTATAAATGTTCAGAACCACAACCCATTTTTTGTAAGAGTTATGGATCAGTCGGTATTAAATTATGTAGGGCGAACGATGGGAATTGAACCCACGAATGGTGGTACCACAAACCACTGCCTTAACCACTTGGCTACGCTCGCCATTCAACAATTTGAATTATAGCAATAATTTGGCAAGCGATCAAGAGTTTTTCTTCAAGGAACGGATTTAGTTGATTTAGAGTCTCTGGAATCTAACAATTACAATGTATTTTACTTGGCAAACATGAAACCCTTAACGATCATTGCATATACTGGAGCAGCAGCAGGACTCGCCGCCTTGGGTGTGACAATGGCGAATACCAATCCCAGTCAGGTTGAGTATGAAGAATATGCAGTGCAACGGCTGACAGAATACTTAAAAACCGATGTATGCAAAAAAACCACCAATCTTATAGAAAACTTAATCCGCTTTAATTGTGATAAGTTGGTTGATTCGGCTAACCCGCAAATCCAAGAAATTATTGCCAGGACTACAGAAAGACAAAATTATATTATTTTTAGCATTTACCGTACAGATTTAACAATAAATTCTTGGCTACCTTCTTACAAATTTGAAACGGTGGGAGGTTTTGATCAATTTTATACTTACACTGCTGAAGAGCAATAAGGCAAGGAGCAGGGGGAGATGAGGGAGCTGGGGGAGCAGAAGCTTATAGTTATCTTGGATGTAGAAATTGAGTAATTTAATTTTTGAAGTTACCGATAAAAGTGATTAAGAATACTTCTATTTAGTGATTGATAATAGTTTCAATAATTACCAAAGTTACCAAAGTACCTACTACCACCAGCTTAATATTAAGTAAAATATGAGAATTAGTCACTGAGAGTTCAAGCTTTGCCGATGTCATCTGCGTATCTGCTAGTATCTCACGGAAGTCGCGATCGCCGCCCAGAAATTGCTATGCAGCAACTAGCAAAGCTGGTATGTAACAAATTGCCAGAAAATCACAACAATAGCGAGCATCTTGTTGGCATAGCTGCTTTGGAAATGAGTCCTCAGCCTTTACACGAGCAGATTCAAGAATTTGCCAAGAGCGCTTTTGGCGATTGCAAACTATCTCAAAACCAGAATCGCCTCAAAATTGTACCGCTGTTTCTGTTGCCGGGAGTCCATGTCATGACAGATATTCCAGCCGAAGTAGCACTAGCACAACAGGCTACTGGTCAGGATATCACGATTGAGTTGCAACCACATTTAGGCTCTCACCCCAATTTAGAGAAATTGCTGGCAAAGCAAATAGCTGCTATAGAAGCAGAAGCATGGATTCTCTTAGCTCATGGTAGCCGTCGCCCAGGTTCCAAAGAAACTGTGGAAGCTATGGCTGCGAGTTTGCCAGCCGTAGCTGCTTATTGGTCTGGGCCTCCTAGTTTAGAATCACGGGTGAAAGAGTTGGTAGCTGCTGGTTATCGGGAAATTGCAATTTTGCCATACTTTTTATTCGCTGGTGGAATAACTGATGCGATCGCGGCCTCCATAGAGGAGCTAAAATTACAATTTTCTGCGGTGAATTTCCAATTGGCACAGCCACTGGGAGCAAGTGCAGAATTAGCCGAGCTAATTTGGGATTTAACAGATAGATAGATGAACCGCACAGAAAAACAGGAGAAAAAGTATTTGGGAAAGGTTTATTTAGTAGGTGCGGGGCCAGGAGATCCAGGACTAATTACCCTGAAGGCTAAAGGTTTGTTGGAATGTGCAGATGTAGTCATCTATGATGCCTTAGTGAGTCCGGCAATTCTGGCAATGATTAATCCCCAAGCCGAGCAAATTAACGCTGGGAAGCGGAGGGGAAAACATTCACTGTTCCAGGAAGAAACAACACAATTGCTGATTGAGAAAGCGCAGGATCATGCAATTGTGGTGCGGCTAAAGGGTGGCGATCCTTTTATTTTTGGTCGCGGTGGCGAAGAGATGGAAGAATTAGTTAACGCGGGAATATCAACGGAAGTTGTGCCGGGTATCACATCGGGAATTGCTGCGGCGGCCTATGCAGGTATTCCATTGACTCATCGACTGTATAGCTCTTCGGTGACATTTGTTACTGGTCACGAGGCGGCTGGTAAGTATAGACCGAAGGTGGATTGGAATGCGATCGCTCACGGTTCCGAAACAATTGTAATTTATATGGGAATTCACAATCTGCCTTATATTGTGGAGCAATTAAGTGCAGCTGGGTTGAATTTAGAAACGCCCATTGCTTTGGTGCGCTGGGGTACGCGCCCAGAACAAGAAGAATTGATTGGTACTTTAGAGACAATTGTAGAGCAGGTAGAGCAAACTGGATTTGGTGCGCCTGCGATCGCAGTCATTGGACAAGTAGTAAATATGCACAGTATTTTGTCTAGTTGTCGTCCAGTTTGATGGTTGGCGCAAACGTAAAATCCAGTGTATTTAAGTTTCTCGAATCCAAAATGCCAATCCTCCTCCACGACCACGAGCTGCAATGAAATCTTCTGTAACTAAAAAGAAGGCAAAGAAGGGTAATTTAGCTATAGGCTGGTTGTAGAAATCTTCTGTTTGAACTTTACCAGAACGCATTGGTCTGTCATATACAACACGATCAAACAAACTGATAAGCATTTGGTTAAAGTCAAATGCCAATAAATTTTTTTTACCTAAATATTGCACTGGCCCTTTAAGTTTCAACAAAACTGGGCCAAATTCAACCTGATTACTAATTTCGCCCATGTTTGAATCCTGTTCTAAAGTGGCATCAAAGGAAACATGGATTCTTATAAACTTGGGTACATACAAACCCTTGCCTAATACAATTCCCCCGCGCTTTCTGACTTTTTTAGTGCCAGTAGCAAAGCAAAGTTGCCATTTACCTAGAAGAGACTCAAACGGATAAGTTAAGCGTTGCTGCTTGGCAGATTTTTCTGCTTCTAGCAACGCATTTACTAATATTTCAGCACTAGGACGTGTGCCTCTCTGGCCTCGATACCCAGCCGCAGCCTGGGATAGTACGGTCACAAAGTCAAATGTCGCTTTAGATGCCAAATTAGCTGTCATAATTTAACTATTTCTTTGCTTTTCTGATAGATTGTAGCGTTATGGGGAGTAGGGAGTGGAGAATCGGGAAGAGGTATTTTCATAGTTGGTTGTCAGATTTTTTCGGGATAAAGTCTCTTCCGTAAGGTAGAATGATTCTCTTTCATTAGGTATAGCTGGCTTTTGATTAGGGTTACGACGGGCTGTGCTAACGGCCCAAGCCACCGCTACCTCACCTACGATACAGTGCATCCAAAGCTTTGGCTCTTGTTAATGACCAAATTCTGTAACAATGGTTAACAATCTGACAATTCAGATCATGTGGAAAAGTTAACGCAAAACCTTACCCCTCAGGCCCCAACCCTTGTATGGAATGGGGAGAATTCAAAGCCTCTCGATAACAGGAGAGAGGAATGAAAGTGAGGTTTTCCAAATGTCGTGAAAAGTCAGGGTTAACAATAAGCCGGAATACTAATCTAAGCTACTCATGAGCCAGAGTTCTCAAAACAGCCCTTTGCCACGCAAACCCGTTCAATCATATTTCCATTGGTTATACGCTTTCTGGAAATTCTCTCGCCCTCACACGATTATTGGTACAAGTCTGAGTGTGTTGGGTTTATATTTTATTGCCATTGCTGTTTCTTCAACTGGATTTTCTGGCATTCCACTGAGTCGGGTTTTGGGCGCATGGATTGCTTGTCTGTGTGGCAATGTCTACATTGTGGGGCTGAATCAATTAGAAGATGTTGATATTGACAAGATTAATAAGCCTCATTTACCGTTGGCATCAGGTGAGTTTTCTCGACAGACAGGGCAATTTATTGTCGCTTTTACTGGGATTGTGGCGCTAGTTGTGGCGTGGCTAACTGGGCCATTCTTATTTGGGATGGTAGCAATTAGTTTGGCCATCGGTACTGCTTATTCTTTACCACCAATTCGCTTGAAACAGTTTCCATTTTGGGCAGCGCTGTGTATTTTTTCGGTGCGCGGCACGATTGTTAATTTAGGGTTGTATTTGCACTATAGTTGGGTGCTGAAACAAAGCCAAGGAATTCCGCCTGTGGTGTGGGTGCTGACGTTATTTATCTTGGTGTTTACCTTTGCGATCGCTATATTTAAAGATATACCAGATATGGAAGGCGATCGCCTTTATAATATCTCTACTTTCACTATCAAACTCGGTTCGCAAGCTGTGTTTAATCTAGCTCTTTGGGTGATAACTGTCTGCTATCTGGGGATAATTTTGGTTGGCGTGCTACGTGTGGCCTCAGTTAACCCCATATTTGTGGTAATTACTCATTTGGCACTGTTAATCTGGATGTGGTTGCGGAGTTTGGCAGTAGACTTACAAGATAAAAGTGCGATCGCTCAATTCTACCAATTTATCTGGAAACTCTTTTTTATCGAATATCTGATTTTTCCTATCGCCTGCCTTTTGGCTTAGACAATGCTAGAAACCTTTCCCACTACTTCTATTATCGCTGCTCTTGTAGTTGTTCTCAGTCTGTCAATTCTTGGCTATTTCGCTTGGAAAACTTTGATTACCTCAAACTTGTTTCAAAAAGGAATCAATCTTGCTCAAGCAAAAGATTACCAAGGTGCAGAAGTAGCGTTTCGTAAGGTGATTTCTCTCAACTCTACTAATGATGTGGTGCGCTTGTTTTTGGGAGATGTTTTAAACCAGCAAGGCCAAGTAGAGGAAGCAACAGAATTATTCCGGGAAGTGATTCGCCGCAGCCCAAAAAATCCTGATGCTTATTTGCGTCTGGCAAATATTCTCATGCAGCAAGAACGAGAAGAGGAAGCTAAAACTAACCTGCTACAAGCTAAAGATTTATTGCAAAAACAACGCCAACCTGAAAAAGCTAAAAAAATCACTCAACTGTTAGATAAAATGAGTGCTAAGTCAATTCCATCTTAAGTTAATTCAGAATTGCGGAGATTAAGTTTTCCTGTTCCGTCTCCTAATTTTTACCATTATTTCCATGATGGGGAGAATGGGTTTTGGTTTAGAATTTGCCAGTATCTACCGCAATTATATCTGCAATTTTCGCAAGTTTGACCACTCACTTTATCGCCCTTAAAAGTGAAATATTATGCGCTATATATATCCACAATGAATTGATTTAGGGTTTAGAGGAGAAGATGGTGGGAATTTTAAAATCTTGTCTTTTTGCAAAACATCCACACCAACAGTTTTTTTGGTTTGTAAAGACATATTATATTTTCCTTAAGCAGTAAAGGAACTAGACCACTACATCATTAATATTTTAGTACTAAAATAGTAAAGCAATTCTCATTTTACTAGGTACTAGTTAGGTAGCAAAGTAGTGCACTCCTACGACGAGGTTATATATTCATCTGTGGTTAATTATTTTTTCTGTACCGTTATCTGTGCAGTAACTGCTATATCAGGTGAAGGCAAGAAAGAGCAAAAATGACAATTCAATAGCCAAGCCGCCTTCGGTTAGCTCTTAATACCGATGTGCGAACAACTTGGGCTAATTAAAAAAATAAATTTAGTAGTAGATTTTATAGATTCAAAAAAATCAAGTGTTTATGTCAGACATAATATCAGAATTATGGACTAATTTTTTTACATCAGGATCATTTATTCCACATGGACACTGCTATCTATGGCAAACGAATTTAGTTTGGTTACACATATTATCTGATTCGTTTATTGCACTAGCTTATTACTCAATTCCAGCTACACTCTTCTACTTTGTCCGCAAGCGGCAGGATTTGCCCTTTGATTGGATTTTTCTACTGTTTAGTGCATTTATCGTAGCTTGCGGCACTACTCATTTAATAGAGATTTGGACACTTTGGCATCCAATCTATTGGGTATCGGGGTTTGTCAAAGCAGTAACTGCAATAATATCTGTAGTTACTGCACTAGAACTTATACCTCTAGTTCCACAAGCACTGGCACTTCCTAGCCCTGCTCAATTAGAACAAGCAAATCAAGAACTTCAAACACAAATAGCCGAACGCTTACGGGTAGAGAAGGAACTACGAAAATACCAGAATCATCTGGAAGAAATGGTTGCTGTTCGCACCAATGAAATTACCAAGACCAACGAGCAATTACAACAAGAAATCCTTGAGCGTCAACGCATTTTAGAAATTCTCCGACAAAGTGAAGAACGCTATCGTTACCTAGCTGAGGCAATTCCTCAACTTGTATGGACAACCAATCCTAACGGTGAATGTGATTTTTTTAATCAAAATTGGTGCGAATACACTGGGCTAACATTAGAGCAGTCCTTGGGTTCTGGTTGGTTGGCTGCATTGCATCCAGATGATGTCCAAAGTGCTGATGAAGTTTGGTCTAATGCTGTAAAAAATAGCACTATATATAACAATGAATATCGCTTTAAACGGGCTTCTGATGCCTCCTATCGTTGGCAGCTAGCGCGAGCTTTACCACTCAAAGATGAGCAAGGTATTGTAGTGAAGTGGTTTGGAACATGTACAGATATCCACGAACAAAAACAAATACTTGAAGAACGGGCGCACCTGCTGGAATTAGAACAAGTTGCACGAGCCAAAGCAGAAACAGCCAATCGAATTAAGGATGAATTTTTAGCCGTCCTTTCTCACGAACTACGCACTCCACTAAACGCAATACTCGGCTGGTCAAAGTTGTTGCAAATCGGTAGGTTAGACAAAGCAAAGACATCTGAAGCACTAGCCACAATTGAGCGGAATGCTACCTTACAGGTTCAACTCATTGAAGACTTGCTGGATATCTCTAGAATTTTACAGGGCAAACTGACGCTGAATATTACAGAGATTAACCTAGAGTCTACGGTATTGTCTGCACTACAGACAATGCGTTTAGCGGCAGAAACAAAGTTGATTGAGGTAAGTACAGTATTTGAAGCCCGTGTGGGGAAAGTTATGGGCGACTCGACTCGTTTGCAACAAGTTGTCTGGAATCTCCTTTCTAATGCTGTCAAGTTTACACCAAAGGGAGGAAAGATAGAAGTACGACTAGAGCAAGCTGATGGCTATGCTCAAATCATAGTTAGCGATACAGGTAAGGGAATTAGCGCTGAGTTTTTGCCATTTGTGTTTGATTACTTTCGCCAAGCAGATAGCACCACTACGAGGAATTTTGGTGGATTAGGACTGGGATTGGCAATTGTGCGTAATATCATCGAGATACATGGTGGCCTTGTCAAAGCCAATAGCCACGGTGAAGGCAAAGGGGCAATATTTACTGTTAGCTTGCCGCTTTTGCAAGATGAAAGCCCAAGTCTGGCGGATGAACAAAACTATGTTCCATTATTAACTCCTAACTCTTTACCTCTCACTGGCGTTCGAGTTTTAGTTGTCGATGATGATGCTGATTCACGAGATTTTGCTGCTTTTGTATTAGAGCAAGATGGGGCTTTTGTTATCGCGGTATCTTCAGCATTTGAAGCATTACAAGCTTTAGCACAGGTAAAACCAGATGTGTTGGTCAGCGATATTAGTATGCCCGATATGGATGGCTATATGTTAATACATCAAGTGCGAACTTGGACACCAGAGCGAGGTGGACAAATTCCAGCAATTGCCTTGACGGCTTTTGCTAGAAACGATGACCAGCAAGAAGCGCTAAAAGCTGGGTTTCAGATGCATGTGCCCAAGCCTTTTAACCCAGAAGAATTAATTGCAGCTATTGCTAAACTTGTCGAAACAAAAGTGTAAGCAATTAGTTAAAAAACAACTTTTTAATTCTAATAAAGCCTCAGCTATTGTGTACAAATGGACACTTGTATGAAAGTAGACTTGTATCAAGTTAGGTTAATCACTTATAATTCCTGCTAGACTCCGCTGAAGTCCACTTGACTGGACTTCAGCTATGAGACTCGGAATTTCTTCCGAGGCGAGATAGAAACGCAGTGGGAAATTTATTAATAAAGATATGGCTGCGGCAAGACTTGTGTGGGGAGGGTCTGGGGTGTTTTTATGATAGCAATTAGCTGCACTCAATATTACATGTAAATCAAGCAGGTAAGGTAATAATAAATGCTGAAAAACAAGAATCTACTGGTAGCAGCTATTATCTGCTTGTGTTTGAGTAATGGAAATACTGCCTTTGGTAAAGATGTTGGCGTTGTTTTATCAAAAATTCCAGGCTCAAATCAGTCCGCAGTTCCTCAAAACAAAAACGCAGTTGCTAACTTTGAGCAAGGAACCAATCTCTACAAACAAGGAGATTTCAAAGGAGCAGAGGCGGCTTTTCGCAAAGCAATTGAACTAGAACCCAACTTTGCACAAGCTTATATTGCTTTGGCAAATACTCTTGACGATCAAGGTAAACCACAAGAAGCGATCGCACATTACAAAAAAGCTATTAGCCTCGATCCTAAAGACTCTGGAGCATACTTCAATTTGGGTTTGACTTTAGCAAGGCTCAATCAGTTAGAAGCTGCGATCGCCCAATATAAGAGAGCTATCAGCCTTGAACCCAAGTATGCAGACGCTCACTATAACTTAGGAAATGCTTTGTACGCTCAAGGCAAGCTAACAGAAGCAGTCACCGAATATACAGCAGCTATTCGCCTCAAACCCAATTATGCCCCAACTTACACGCGTCTGGGAAATGTTCTGTACGATCAAGGTAAGCTAGAACAAGCAGTTACTCAGTACAAAAAATCCATTAGCTTTGATCCCAAGTATGCAGACGCTCACTATTACTTAGGGAACGCCTTGTATGCTCAAGGAAAGCCAGCAGAAGCAATCGCCGAATATACAGCAGCCATTCGTCTCGATCCAAAAAATCCCGCAGGTTATAATGCCCTGGGAAATACTCTGTACGCTCAAGGCAAACTAGAAGAAGCGATCGCCCAGTATAAACAAGCCATTAGCTTGGCTCCTAACTATGCAGACGCTCACTATAATTTAGCAAGCGCTTTTTACGCTCAAGGCAAGCTAGCAGAAGCAATCGCCGACTATACCGAAGCGATTCGCCTTGATCCAAAACATGCACAAGCTTACACAGGCTTGGGAAATGCGATGGATGATCAAGGGAAACCGCAAGAAGCGATCGCACATTACAAAAAAGCCATTAGCCTTGTACCCAACGATGCATTCACTTACTATAATTTGGGCATCACTTTAGGAAGAGAACAAAAGCTCGAAGAAGCGATCGTTAATCTCAAAAAAGCCAGAGAGTTATTCCAAGCTGAGGAAAATAAGGAGATGGTTGAGCAAGTTAATCAGCTAATCCAAAAAATTAATACCCGAACGAATTGAATCAAGGACAAGGGCACAAGGGGACAAGGGGAATGACTAATAAGCTGTTAAGCATTTAATTTGCACATTGAGATCGCAGGGGGGCAGGGGGCAGGGAGCAAGGGAGAGGGTTTGCAGCTTTTATTACCATGAAAATGATGCAATTTAAATGACGATTAGCTTAACTAATGACTCAAGAAAAGGGTAAAGTCTACCTCGTAGGTGCTGGGCCTGGAGATGTGGCATACCTGACGGTAAAAGCTTACAATCTCTTAGCTGCTGCTCAGGTTTTAGTCTACGATGCCCTCGTAGATGCTCAATTATTGCAGTGCGTACCACCTGATTGCTTGCAGTTGGATGTCGGAAAACGCGGTGGTAAACCCAGTACAACCCAAGCAGAGATTAACAAGTTACTTGTAAAGCATTGTCAGCAAGGAAAACAAGTTGTACGGCTCAAATCAGGCGATCCGTTAATTTTTGGGCGTTGTACTTCCGAAATTGAAGCGCTCAAAGCATCTGGTTGTGATTTTGAATTAGTACCAGGAATTTCCTCAGCCCTTGCAGCACCGTTGTTGGCAGGAATTCCCCTCACAGATCCGGTGTTGAGTCGCACTTTTGCAGTGCTTACAGCTCATGAACCAGAGGTTTTAGACTGGGAGGCGCTTTCACGGCTAGAGACATTGGTAATTTTGATGGGAGGGCAACATCTGCCAGAGATTGTACATCAACTGGTGAGACACAGGCGATCGCACTTAACACCCATTGCCATCATCCGTTGGGCAGGAACTCCTCGCCAACAAATCTGGATAGGGCAACTGGGCAATATTTTGGAACAAACCACCGAATTATCCATTTCTCCAGCAGTAATTGTTATTGGCGAAGTTGTTGGGCTACGCAATTACTTACAACCTGAGAAAATAGAATGTCAGGATTCAACTACAGCCCAAACTTCTAGCCCCCCTGTTATGTTAAGCAACCTCTTTGCCTCTCCCCAACCACTACCACTCACTGGCAAAACAATCTTGGTGACACGTTCAGTTGGACAAGCGGGTACATTTAGCGATCGCCTCATCGCATTAGGCGCAACAGTCATCGAAATGCCTACCTTAGAAATCGGCCCGCCCTCCAGTTGGGAAGCTTTGGATGATGCGATCGCTCATTTATCTGATTTTGACTGGTTAATTCTCACTTCTACCAATGCCATAGATTACTTTTTTGAAAGGCTAATCGCCCAAGGTAAAGATACCCGTGCCTTAGCTGGTATAAAAATTGCCGTCGTTGGCGAGAAAACAGCCCATTGTCTCAAACAACACTCTCTCCAAGCAGATTTTATTCCCCCCAACTTTGTTGCCGATTCTTTAGTAGAAAATTTCCCAGAGGATCTGGATGGTAAAAAGGTATTATTTCCCAGAGTTGAAAGCGGAGGAAGAGAAGTTTTGGTTAAGGAATTAACTCTCAAGGGAGCAAAGGTGATAGAAGTTGCCGCATATCAATCTTGTTGTCCTAGTGGTATCCCACCTGAGGCAAAGTTAGCTCTCCAAAATCGCAAGATAGATGTGATTACTTTTGCCAGTTCTAAAACTGTGCAATTTTTCTGTCAACTTACTAACAACATATTTTCCAGCAACTCTGATGTTAGTCAATTTTTAGAGAGTGTTTGTATTGCTTCAATCGGGCCTCAAACCTCTAAAACTTGTCATTTTTTATTCGGGCATGTGGATGTAGAAGCCCAAGAATATACTTTAGATGGTTTAACTCAAGCATTGATAACATGGGCGACAAATTCTTAAATGAGGGAGCAGGGAAGAGTAAAAAATGACAAATGACAAATGACAAAACGTATAATCGGCTTAACTGGAGGTATTGCCACAGGCAAAACCACTGTCACCAATTATTTAGCTAGCGCTTATAAGCTGCCGATTCTGGATGCAGATATTTATGCTAGAGAGGCAGTGTCTTTAGGTTCGCCTATTCTTGGTGCGATCGCTCAACGTTACGGCGAACAAATTTTACTACCAGATGGCAGCCTCAACCGCCAAAAACTAGGCGAAATTATCTTTAACCGTCAAGATGAACGCAACTGGATAGATAATTTGATTCATCCTAATGTGCGCGATCGCTTCCTCAAAGCAATTGCCCAGTCCTCCTCAGAAACACTGGTGTTAGTAGTGCCTCTATTATTTGAAGCGGGAATGACTGATTTGGTTACAGAAATATGGGTAGTGCGTTGTTCCCAAGAGCAACAACTACAAAGATTGATACAACGAAACCAGTTAAATAGAGAACAGGCACGAGCCAGGATCAATAGCCAATTATCTCTCGAACAAAAAGTGGCTCATGCAGATGTCGTTTTAGATAACTCTTCTACCCTAGAAGTATTACTGAAGCAAGTAGATGTCGCTCTAAAAAACACAAGTATGGACTAAATTAGATTTAACTTAAAAAATATACATAGACAACATTGTATAGATATAAAAGGTTTATAAATTGAATATTATCTAGTTAAGTAAAAAATACTTATATATGACCCCATCTTGTTAAATAATTCGGTGATTTTACAGTTGAAGCTGCGGATAATGGTACTGTAAATTTAAATTGTTATTGTACAAAATACATCATTTGGTAAAAATTAAAAATTAATAAATAAAAATTAAAATTTAACAAAAATTAATTGTAAATTATTGAGCTTATTTTAAAATTATTTTAGAAGTAGCTTTTCAAAAAACTACTTGTAATTTATTTTTTGCTACTGATGGGTGCAGGCATTTAATTAAAGATTGAGTGATACATTGCTTTTACTAGCTGTCAATTCGGTTGATTCCTAACTAGATTGTCCACCTGTTCGATTCTGGATTGGTGATTGAAAGGAATTGAGATTTACTTAGAGTCCAGAACTCTTCGTTATAGATTTCTTCTTTGGGAGAACTCACTTATGTCTTTGATCAGGACAGGTATGAACTTAAGTTTTAGTTTTTTAAGTAAGTTAGCCCTAGTTAGCTTTCCAGCAAACGAATTAAAACAAAAGAATAAAATACACGATTATAGCCAACTAGTTTGGGGAAGTGACTACGTATTTGAGCGCCTCAATGAAGGAATGATAGGGTATATGACTGGGATCGGCAGAAATATTAAACCCTGCGATCGCATTATTTTACGAGAAGGTTGTGAATCTTATCAATATCAAGTTGAGGAAGTTGATTATTACTCAGATCCATCTGATATGTGGATAGCTTTACTCACGCAAGTACCGATTGACTAAATATTAAAATCAACTAGTTGCTTCAATGTAAAAGCGATTATTTATAAACCTTGATCTTTTTTAACCCATTCGGGTGCTTTAGGGACTAATAGCTATAAATCAACATTTTTTATAACTATTTGTGCCGTTCTGTTGTCTGTTGGCTCAAACACAAAATCGAAATGTGTATTATCTTTATTAATAATTGTTAATTTTCTATTAGAATATCTTTGAAAATTTTTGCCTAAGGGCGCGGGATTGACTGGATAATCGACATTAGATAATTCTTGTAGCTTGACGCTCATTTTATTATCAAATTTATATCTGGATTTAAACCAGAAACCACCCAGTCCTAGTAAACCAAGGCATAAAATAAGGGTACTAAATAAAATCTGTTTTTTAGTGACTCTGAAATTAGCTTTGCCAAATCGGGAAATGCCTCCAATTATTTCCTTCGCAGAAGTATTTTTCATTGGACAAATTGCTTTTTTATGATAATGCTGATTCACAGCATACCTTTCTGTGAAACTGATTCCTCATTTCTATTGGCAAAGGTCACATTAATAAACAATTGTCTGGAATTAGAGAGTTTAATACCCATTTCCTGCGGATGCAGAACGTTAGCTACGTCTCTCTTAGAAAATTGCTCCTCTTGGGGAAACCATAGAGGAGCAATTTTTCATTACACTTAGCTTAAGTTTCGGTTAGAATATCCAACCCTTTACGATTGAGCATTAACCAAGGAACGACTTTATCAAACTGATTTGGTAAAGTCATTAGTTAACGATTAAAGTGCTTGTAGTTTCTTTAACAACTTCATCTTTTTTAGGAGTAACTAAAAGATGCACAACATGCACTGAACAAGGAGCATGGTGAAGAACGTAGTTACTCACACTACCGAGAAATAGTTCTGTTAACCCAGAACGACCCCGACGACCCATAACAATTAGGTCAGCGCCATAACTATGAGCTAAATCACAAATGATGCGGCCAGGATTACCAATGTTTTGTGTAAATTCCGTAGTTACACCTGCTGTGTTAGCTTGGGCACAGAAAGATTGCAACATTTTAATTCCTTCATTTTTAAAGGCATCCCACTGCTTTTGATATAACTCGAAGCTTTGACTGCTCAATCCCGGATAGTAGTCAAAATTAGACAGCATAGGTAGATAAGGACTACCCTCTTCTTCGGGAGATAGGACATGCACTAGCATTAAGCTAGATTGTGTTAAATTTGCTAAATCCAACGCTTCCTCAAAAACTTGTTGCCCTATTTCCGAGCGATCTAATGCAGCTAGAATCTTTTTAAACATCATAATAGACCTCCGATTTCATTGGTAATTGGTCTTTACGGTTTCGGGTTTCCAGATGCTGGATTGTCAAAGATGACTAATCCCTCTACTATGTTTAGCGACTTGTGAATTTTAAATTTCTTAAAGGTTTTCGCCCCATATTTATGTTTATAGCAAAACAATTTGAGGAACTTGTGAAGAAAGCAAGCGTTTATCTTTGTTTATCAGGGAGCATCCCGTTTTGGGAGAAACATCTTTGGGCCCTCAGCCTAATTCCCTTTTTCAAAGTTGGGAGAGGGACTTTGACGCTGGCTTACCCTGCTGGAAAACTTGCCAGAAAGAGCTAGGGAATGAGGACGAATACGTGCTCTTAATCAATTCGCTATAATACTTTGCGATCGCACCTCTAATTCCTCAAGTGCGATCGCAACACAATTACAGATACAATTATCAGTCTGTTGGAACGCTTAGGGTTAAAATTTTTATCACTTTGTCTGGTTCAGTGTCTTGCACTGCCAAGAACTCATTTAATTCTTCTATAGTGAGTGAAGGATGGTAAATATTAGGTTCGATTTTATAGACTTCCAAAAAATAGGCGATCGCTCCTTTAAGTTGGTTGATTGCTGCTTCTTGATTTATCCCTTGTCCTACCAATCCATTTTCTAAACATAAAGTAACCCAGTAACCCGCACTCTTTCGCAAAACTGTTGTGTAGAAGTCCATAAATGTTTTCAACTTGCCACATTTTCTTATTTTAGTGATTGATAATATTTTAGGGCTTTATCTTTTGATAGTAGTTTTTCTTCCTCTACTTCCTCTATGAGTTTTGCTAAACCGTAATTCTCAAGAATTTCTTCAATTTTTTCAAATTCAGCTATAGGAATTTGTACGGCAATAGCTTGTTGATTTTCGTCGAGAACATAATTTTTGTGAACTTCAAGCATTTTATAACTCCTATGTGTAAAAAGCTTGGTGTCAGGTAATTAAACTTTAACAGTTTACAGCGATCGCACGGATTGACCTCTCCCCCAACCCCTCTCCGTTGGCGTAAGCCTGCCATTAGGCATAGCGGAGAGATGAGCCGGATTTCTCCCCCTTCCCTCTCTTCGAGACGCTGCGCGAACGTAGGGAAGGGGGTTGGGGGGTTAGGTCTGTGTGCGAAGTGCAAGGGTGCGATCGCATACAATTTCTTTTATCGAGGCCATACTTTAATCGCAATCTTAGCTAAAGATTCAGCGCGACTTTTGATTTCCTCTTCATTCCAAACATTTACCTTGTGAAAATATTGGTTCAAAGTCACATTACTAGTCCTTAAAATCTTCAATTTCTCCTCAAAGGATTTGTTAGATAATTCAGAGTTATATTGTGTTAACGTGAGATTACCCAAAGTGTGAAGCCACTCCTTATGAGCCTTGTTATAATTTTCGCCTAGCATTTCTTGCCATTCTTTACGTAAAGGTGACTTTTGGGGCATAATATGCTCAAGACTCATAGGCTGAGTATCAACACGCTCCTTGCTCAGAGATTGTTCTATACTTTCTAATAAAAACTTCACGCGTTCATTTGCTGTCGAGCTTTTAGGATTATATAGAGCTTCATTGATGATATGCTGACAGAATAAGTTGTCATCAGGAAATACTTGAGTTTTATCGAAACTAATTAGAACTTGACGTAACCCATTTACTAAATCTTCAGGATTTGTTTCCTTTACTTGCTTATACAAATTGTTAAATGTTATACCTAAAGCTCTAGTAGGAATCCCAACAATCCAACGGCGTACAAAGTAAGATTCTAAATATTGCAGGATTTTCTCAAAATCTTGAATAGATAAGTGTTGTGCCTCATATTCATAATAAATATTCAGGAGAAATATATGACAAGTAGTGAAATCCAATTTTTTTAATCGCTGAAACCAATGTCTTAGTTTTAGTTCTTGTTCTTCATCATCAAAATTAAGACGTAAATAGTAATTGGTAAATTTTATAAGGTTATGCAACTCAGCCTTGATACCTAATTCTGGTTTTTCAAAGCGTTTAGCCGATTCATCAAAGCGTTGTTTAATTGATTTATAAACGACTTTTTCATTAATTGCCTCTCCATCTTTACGCAAATAAAACCAAAATGCCTTAGTTAGTTCGTCTGCATATTCTTTTTGCTTCATGTTTAATTTAAAACTTTCTTGAAGAGGCAACCACTCGCTGTTATAAACTTCATCTCTCTCTTCAGAAGGTAACTTCATAAATATATAGTTACGAACTAAATCTGCTTGGGTTAATTCTTCTCCTTTGTTGTTTAAACTCTCAAAAATAAGATATGGATTATCGTTGTTATCAGAAGTAATATTTACTAATACCAGACGTTCTAGAATAATATTTTTAAATTTTGCAAAATCTAACAAAATATCCTCATCTGCAAAAGGCTTTTTTAGCTTCCCATCAAAAAATTTATAAGCTTCATATATTGCTCCTGATTGTGATTCTTTATTTCTAGTCTTAGGTGTCTTATTGTCGATAATGCTTTTATATGCGTCGCAGTCATCCTGAGTTGGCAGCACTTTATAAAAATCATCATTTTTTTGATACTTATTTATCAAAAAAAATTCATGTATCTGTTCTGCTATTTGTTTGTCAGATTTCTTGAGATAGTTTCTTAATGCCGCCAAAAGAATGCTAAGAGTTGTAAAACGTTGTTGTCCGTCTATAACAATATATCGACTTATACCATCAGCAGTTCCAAGTTCAGCTTGGGTTACTATAGGCCCAAGAAAATAAAAGCCTTTTTCATCATCATTATAAAGACTCATCAAATCTTCCCACAGAGTCTCCCAGTTCTCTTTTTTCCAAGAGTATGGTCGCTGAAAAAGAGGTATTTGAAACTGTTTACCACCTTCTAGTAAGTTACGGAGAGTTGTTTCTGATGCTTTCATGCTTGTTATTTGCTTTATGTATCATATACGATAATAACTAATTTTTGTATTATCAAAGACTTCAGTGTGAGGGATTTACATTAAAAAGCCCGCGTTAGCGGGTTTTTTAATGTAGCCACAGATTAAAACCTGGGGCATTTTATGTCAATTATTACCTACCTTGCCGCCGTAGGCATACCCAAAATATCCTCGAGCCTTGGCATATCTTCCAACGCAATCACGCGCCCTTCATCTTCAAAACCGGCGATTTGATCAAAGTTCAAATAGCGATATAAATCATCGGCAAAAGGATGAATTCGACTCGCCACAATATCCAAATATTCCTGCACTGTTGGAAGTCGTCCCAGCAGCGCACAAACTGCGGCTAATTCTGCTGAACCAAGATACACTCGCGCATCTTTACCCATGCGATTATTGAAGTTGCGGGTAGAGGTTGAAAATACTGTTGTGCCATCAGCAACTCGCGCTTGATTACCCATACACAAACTGCATCCTGGCATTTCTGTTCTAGCACCCGCAGCCCCAAAAACGCTGTATACACCTTCTTCTTTTAATTGGTGTTCATCCATGCGCGTTGGTGGTGCTATCCACAGGCGAGTTTTCACTTCACCTGCACCTTCCAAAACTTTCGCTGTTGCCCGATAATGACCAATATTCGTCATACATGAACCGACAAATACTTCTTGCACTGGATCATTAGCAACTTCCGATAATAATTTAACATTATCGGGGTCATTGGGAGCAGCAACAATTGGCTCTTTGATTTCGTTCAAATCAATTTCAATTATTTCCGCATACTCGGCATCAGCATCGCCTTCTAATAACACGGGATTTGCTAACCATTCTTCCATTTTTGCCACACGGCGCAGCATGGTACGCGGATCGTGATAGCCTCGTGCTATCATATTTTTCAGCAGCGCTATGTTAGAACGCAGATATTCAGAAATTGTCTCTACACTCAGCTTAATTGTGCATCCGGCACAAGAACGTTCGGCACTAGCATCGGTGAGTTCAAAGGCTTGTTCAACTTTTAAATCTGGCAATCCTTCTATTTCCAGAATTCGCCCGGAGAAAACGTTTTTCTTGTTCTGCTTTTCTACTGTCAGCAAACCTTTTTGAATTGCCACGTAGGGTATGGCATTCACGACATCCCGCAAGGTGATACCTGGTTGCAATTCACCTTTAAATCTTACCAAAACTGACTCTGGCATATCTAAAGGCATGACACCCAAGGCAGCTGCAAAGGCTACCAAGCCAGAACCGGCAGGGAAGGAAATACCCAAGGGGAAGCGGGTGTGAGAGTCGCCGCCAGTTCCCACGGTGTCGGGTAGCAGCATCCGGTTTAACCAAGAGTGGATAATACCATCACCGGGACGGAGGGCGACACCACCACGAGAAGCAAAGAAATCGGGGAGTTCGTGATGGGTTTGGATGTCTACTGGTTTGGGATAAGCTGCTGTGTGGCAGAAACTTTGGATTACTAAGTCTGCACTGAAACCAAGACAAGCGAGTTCTTTTAATTCGTCGCGGGTCATGGGGCCTGTGGTATCTTGAGAACCAACGGTAGTGATGATGGGTTCGCAGGATGTGCCGGGACGCACACCAGGTAATCCACAAGCTTTACCTACCATTTTCTGCGCTAGGCTGTAGCCTTTGCCTGTATCAAAGGCTTGCTGGGGACGGGTGAAAACTGTGCTGTGTTCTAAACCAAGTGCAAGACGAGTTTTATCGGTGAGGGTACGTCCGATAAGTAAGGGGATGCGTCCACCTGCGCGGACTTCATCGAGGATGGTGTCAGGTTTGAGGGCAAAGGTGGAAATGACTTCGCCTGTTTCGTTGGTAATTTCGCCTTTGTAGGGATGGATGGTAATTACCATGCCGGTTTCGAGTTTGGTGACATCGCACTGAATAGGCAAAGCACCAGCATCTTCTGCTGTGTTAAAGAAAATTGGCGCGATCGCACCACCTAAAACATAACCCCCAGCGCGTTTGTTTGGCACAAAAGGTATATCATTTCCCATGTGCCACAATACTGAGTTTATAGCAGATTTACGCGAGGAACCTGTACCAACTACATCTCCCACGTAAGCTACAGGATGCCCTTTTTTCTTCAATTCGGCAATGGTTTTTAAGCTTCCCGGTTGCCGTGACTCTAACATCACTAAGGCGTGTAAGGGAATATCCGGGCGAGTTGTAGCGCTTTGGGCGGGGGATAAATCGTCGGTATTGGTTTCGCCAGGAACTTTAAAAACGGTGACAGTAATCGCTTCTGGGACTGTGGGACGAATCGTGAACCATTCAGCTTCCGCCCAAGAGTCAATCACCCGCTTGGCGAAAGGATTGGTTTTAGACAACTCTAAAACATCGTGGTAAGCGTCATACACCAAGAGGATTTTGCTTAAGGCGTTGGCGGCATAAGCGGCGATGGGTTCCTTTCCTTGTCCACCCATTACCAGAGGTGTTTCAGATGAGTCTGAGACGGATACGGTGGGAAATTGCAGCAAATCGATTAAAGATTGCACATTGTAACCACCTACCATTGTCCCTAACAATTGTACCGCTTCTATGCGCGAAACCAAGGGACTGGTGATTTCCTTTTTGGCGATCGCGGTGAGAAATCCAGCTTTGACATAAGCTGCTGGATCAACACCAGGAGAAACGCGATCGCGCAATAAATGTAATAATATCTCCTCTTGACCCTTTGGCGGATTTTTCAGTAATTCACATAATTCTGAGGTTTGCTTCGCATCCAATGGTAAAGGAGGAATACCGAGTGCTGCTCTTTCGGCAACGTGTTTACGATATTGTTCTAGCATTTTTATATTCTCCATTGGAATGTTCTATCTTTAATTATGAAATTTTTGGGCAATACTTGGCTATAAAAGTTTAGCTTACTTTTATGATGAAAGCCTTACTGGTAATCGGTTATTAGCAGTTTTTTTTATACTGAAACAAAGTAGGAGGCGAATGGAATTCGCTACTACACAAAACTTAGTCCACCTCCGTGGACTAAGAAGATGTTTGGAAAGTCATGATTGATGTATCAAATATTGTTTTACCCCACCCTAACCCTCCCTTTATAAAGGTGAGGGAACCGGATTTTCTTGTTTCCCCCCTTTATAAGGGGGGATTAAGGGGGGTAATAATTCGATTTCTCAGGTGTAGTAATAATGAATTAGATTGATTGTTGGTTTAACCAATTTTCTAAATCAGCAATACTAGAAAAATCTAGCAATGCCTCTCCTAAATTCTCTAATTGTTCAATTGATAAGCCTTGAATTCGCCCGATTAATTATGTATTAATCTCACCAATACGGCGATTGAGTAAACGTAGAACTAGACGTTGTTCTCCTGACTGTACAGCTTGTTCTCTGTCTCTTTGATAAAGTGGTTCTAATCGCATAATTAACTCCCTATTATCTGCTTCTAATTCTTGGTTTACTCTCAAGTTTTCGCGCAAGTTGTAAACTAATTCAAGAGTTGCTTTTTGGTATGGATGATCTAATGGTAACGCTTGCAACTCGATAATCGCTTGTGACTGCACGTTTCCCCTACCTAAAAGCCTTAACCATAATGTCTCTGGTGTTTGGGGTAATTGGTGTATTGCTACAATTGCTGTTCGCAAGGCATCTGGGAGAAAATGTACTCCCGATAACCAATCTGCTTTTTGCATAGTTACAAAGCTAGACAATCTAGTTTCAGATATGGTAGGTGTAAGAACCCACAATTTGGGAATTTCGGAGTCCTGAAGTTTGGTTTTGTTGGCTTTAGCTTCTCGTCGCAAGAAAGCCTTGATTTCTAATAATTTTAAAATACAGTCGCAGATTTCATCGGTAGAAGCTGGATTGCGGTATGGTTCTATAATTGCAGGCTGTTCGGCAAATCTCCCTAAGAGGTTGTTTGAAAAGTGGTTGGCTGTGATGTTAGGCACTAACTGATCCCCCCTAGCCCCCCTTAAAAAGGGGGGAACCGGAATCAAAGTCCCCCTTTTTAAGGGGGATTTAGGGGGATCTAGAACGTTTTGTTAACGAGAAGAAAACTTTTCAAACATCCTCTTAAATCATATTGTCGCGGCAACGGGTGCGATCGCATTCTGCATTGATCAATGATAATGCGATCGGGCATTTGGGAAAATTTCAACATGGAAGTTCAGCCAAAATAAATCAGGAATTATTTAAGATTTGATGGCATAGATATTTTTTCTGAGTGGTTTGACTCTCTGCGGGATAGAAAAGCAAAGGCTAAAATCAGAGCAAGGCTTGACCGAGTAGAGGAGGGTAATTTAGGGGAAGTGTAAATCAGTTGGTGATGGTGTTTTTGAACTTAGAATAGACTATGGTTCTGGCTACCGCATATACTTTGGACAGCAAGGCTCAACAGTTATTATTCTTTTGTGTGGTGGTGATAAAAGCACTCAAGATAAAGATATTGCTAAAGCCAAGGAATATTGGGAAGATTACAGGAGTAGAGATGATGCCTAGAAGTACAAGTTATCATGAAAAACTGATTAAAGATTTAAAAAATCCACTAGAAGCAGCAGCTTATATCGAAGTTGTTTTAGAAGAAGGCGACCCGAAAATGTTGAGTAAGGCGCTGAAAAATGTCATAGAAGCGCATGGTGGAATTGATCAGCTTTCTGCACCAGTCAAGGAACTCTACAATAAACTTGACCAGATGCTATCCGAGAAAGGAGAGATTGAGTTTTATAATCTAAATTCTTTATTAAATGCTTTAGGGTTACATTTGGCAGTAAAAGTAAAATCATAATTCGCAATGGGCTACGACCCGCTACGCTAACGCAATTTAATACGGTTCAGTTAAAGCTAATACCATTTCACAAAAATTTGATGCAAATGTAAACCCTGAAAACCTTGCTGTATCTAAGTTTTTTAATTGCGAATTGCAAATTGCGAATTGGTATAAGATACAAGGTTGGGTTGAGGAACGTAGACCCAAAGGGGCAATGCGTGTCACCAATTCCACATACAGCGACCAAGCCGCCTTCTTTTGTGTGGTGTCAACTTTCCAAGCCATCGAACCAATGCCAAAAGGCAGACTTACAGATACAGTCTCTAAAGAAACGCGATGCCTATGGCGGGCTACGCCTACGCGCATATTTATAGTAAGCAAATTTAACTAATTTATTTGTGTATTGTATAGTAAATAATGTTACTAATCTATAAACTGTTCGGAATTAGTTGCTATAATTCTCACTATTTAACCTAAATTTTTATAGTAACATCTGGATATTTTTAACTAATTCAGATAAACTAATACATTTGTCCGTTGCATCACGCTTCTTTTGTATATGCCCAAAACTTACACCGTAGAAATTGATCACCAAGGCAAAATTCATACCTTGCAAGTTCCTGAAAATGAAACAATCTTATCAGTTGCCGATGCTGCTGGTTTGGAACTGCCGAGTTCTTGTAATGCAGGTGTTTGCACAACTTGCGCCGGTCAAATAAGCGAGGGAACTGTGGATCAAACTGATGGTATGGGCGTTAGTCCAGATTTACAAAAGCAAGGTTACGTATTGCTTTGTATTGCCAAACCCCTTTCTGATTTGAAAATTCAGACGGAAAAGGAAGATGTACTTTATCAGTTACAATTTGGCAAAGGCAAATAATCAGCGAACAGTTATCAGTATATCGGATGATTCTTCATAACTGAATAACTGTTCACGGGGATTACCAAATCTGATAAATTACGCAAGTATTTCATCGCAGATGAAATCAGCTATTCTAGAAACTACAAATCAACAGGATTTACCAAAATGACGACTCATTTTATTACCGCAGAAATTGATTTACAAGAAACTCCCGCAGAGTTACTAGAAGTAATTGAAACAGAGTTAAAGAAACAAGGCGAACCTCTGCGTTGGGCAGTTACTTCTGTGGACGTTGACGAACAAAAAGCTACAGTTGAAGCCTTTGTCACGACAGTTAAGAGTTAGGAAAAGAGACGCGATTAAGAGAGACGCGATTAATCGCGTCTATACAAGAGTTAGTATTTGATGGCTTTTGATTCATAACTCATAACTCCTAACTCCTAACTCAATATGCGTCCATATACCGCTATTTTAATCGTACCAACAGGCGTTGGGGCTGCCATTGGGGGTTATGCAGGAGATGCTTTGCCTGTTGCCAAAGTTATAGCACAGGTTTGCGATCGCCTAATTACTCACCCCAATGTCCTTAATGGCGCAAGTTTGTACTGGAATCTCCCTAATGCTTTCTACGTTGAAGGTTATGGACTTGACAAATTTGCTTCTGGATGCTGGGGTTTGCGTCCAGTCCGCAGCAACAAAGTAGGTTTGCTTTTAGACCAAGCTATTGAACCAGAGTTGCGGCTACGACATATACAAGCCGCCGATGCAGTCAGAGCAACTCTGGGATTGACTTTAACAGATTATGTAATTACAGATGCACCATTAAATGTAGAATTGCGGACTACAGCATCGGGAGCTAGCTGGGGAACAATTGGCAACCCAGATAGTTTATTACGGGCAGCTGAAATATTAATTAAAAAAGCAGGGGCAGAAGCGATCGCAGTTGTAGCCCGTTTCCCCGATGATATGGATGAGGAAGCAGTACAAAAATATCGCCAGGGTGAAGGCGTTGATCCTTTAGCGGGTGCAGAAGCAGTAATTAGCCATTTGCTAGTGCGAACCTTTCAAATTCCTTGCGCCCATTCTCCCGCCCTTTTGAGCGAACCTCCACAACCAGATTTATCACCCCGTTCCGCCGCCGAAGAATTAGGCTATACCTTTTTGCCGTGCGTACTTGTAGGATTAAGTCGTGCCCCACAATTTATCGTAGACAGAGGAGCAATAGCATCTCAGCAAGAAGATATTTGGGCAGATGAAGTGGATGCTGCGATCGCACCTGCAAATGCTTGCGGTAGCAGTGCCTTACTGAGTTTAAGCCAAAGACGATGCCAAATAATTACAGTAGAAGAAAATAAAACTCTGATAAAAGTTCCTCCCCAACCGTTGGGAATCAAATCTATACAGGTAAACTCATATTTAGAAGCAGTGGGTGTATTGGTAGCACACAAAGCAGGCATCGATCCCTTTGCTCTCCGTCCCAAATTATTAGCTTTGCAGTCAATTAGTTAGGAGGCAGGAGTATGAAGTTAGAATTCATACTATAGCGGTTCCCATTCAGATGCGGTACTACTACATCACGAGGTGTAGGGGCATGGCAGTGCCGTGCCCCTACGGGTGTACTCACGTAAACGAGAACCGCTATAATTCCCTGAATTACAGCTAAAATTTATTCTCCGCTGCTCCCCCTGCTTCCCTTGCTTCCCTTGCTCCCCCTACCTCTGCTGCCCCCTGCCCTTCTCCCCTTAAAAACCCGTGGTTGAACAACAAAAGCAAGAGCCAGAAATTCCATACCTGACGCGCATCCAAGTACTTGGAGCGATGGGAGCGACTGCAATCATTTTGTTGATAGTCGCCAAACTGTCGTTATACTTTGGCAACTTTTCCCTATATTCTTGGGACTTGAACCAAAGAGAGTTGCTGTTGGGTGTAGGGTTGGGATTTGCCATCACCGCGTTAAGTGGCTTAACTTATCGCCTTTGGACTGCCTATCGTAAAAGTGCAGATTATTACCTAGAAGTGGTACTGAAACCTTTAGCTTTACCAGACTTAATTTGGCTGGGGTTATTACCGGGATTGAGTGAAGAATTATTATTTAGAGGTGTGATGTTGCCAGCTTTAGGCTCTGATATTACAGCTGTAATTGTATCTAGTCTTTGCTTTGGCATCTTGCACCTTAGCGGTTCCCAACAATGGCCTTATGTGATTTGGGCAACAATTGTCGGGATGATATTGGCATATAGTGCCTTGCTCACTGGCAACTTATTAGTGCCGATTGTCGCTCACATTATTACCAATTGGATTTCTAGCTATTTCTGGAAAATATGGCAATTGCGGCAATTAAAAAAGAAATTTTGAGCTTAGTATGAATTACTGCGTAGGCGTAGCCCGCACTTCTCTACGAAACGCTTTGGCTCAGTGGCCTCCGCAGGCATCGCACACTATCAACCATAGAATAAATTACGAGTTTTGAGCGCTCTGGCTAAATGCTTTTTGTGCAGCACTTTTTAAGCGAGTTGATCTGCTTTTACGGATACGTTCACTTTTGCGAACTCCACCAGCCATCTCATATTCGCGGCTATCTTTGCCGTATTTAAAGCCAATTCCCATGAGCATTTTCTCAGAAAAATTACCCAAAATTTGTTCTAACTCTTCAATTTCTACTTTGAAAGAGTCAATCGTGCTGAGAGCGGTGTTATGAGCTTCTATCTTGGTGCGTAATTGCTCAATTAGTTGTGTCAAACTTTTTAAGTTGTAAGCATCCCCAAGATCCAGATTGGCATCAATTGCTTTGAGTCCAGCGGATCTTAATTCAGCACTTTCTAAAACGCGGGATGTACGTTTTCTCAAAGACATAGATTTAATTCCTTGTAACATTTATATAGTTACTATGCCTTACTGATAATACATTCTGGCTCCGCAAAATCCACAAATAATTGTACTTTTTATTAGAAAATTACTGGTAAATTCTCTTACTTTATCTGAAGCATTTATAGTGTTTCTCGTACCCTGCGGCTACTCCGTTGGAGAACTCTGAGAGAGCCGCTACGCGTCTATGTCTACAGTCCACTCTGACCGAAACTGACTCATGATATTGGTGTAAATAATTGGTCTTTGAAAACGCGATAAATTGCGTCTCTACATGAGGGTTTTGGGCTGACTTGAACTGTATTGATTTATACCTTTTGGTAGACAAATAATATCTTATAGCAAAACTCTTGACAGATATCTGATTATTTGAAATATGTAACAATTAAAATTGCTGACAATTTTATTTAATTAGAAAAAGTTCCTTATAAAATATGATGTTATGAATAGCTTTCATCGCTTTCGGAAAGCCATTGCCATCCTGGTAATTGTTTTAACCATGATGATAGGATGGCTGTTAACTACTGAAATGTCGGTGCAAGCTCAATCAAGAACAACTGCTCATATTACAGTAGATGGTCGCCAGTTATTTGAACTTTCAGAAGCAGGACAATTTAGCGCAGAAAATCGTGCTGCTGATGCCAACTTAATTTTAAGAGAAGCAGTCCGTTCTCCAGGTGGTGTAAAGGTAGAAATTGTACAAACTAATCAATTACCTGTAATTTTGGTAAATAATCGCCACCTATTAACGGTGACACAAGAAGATACTTTCACTGGGAGAACAAAACAGGAACAAGCAGAAATTTGGGCGCAACGAATTCGGGAAGCAGTTGCACAAGGTCAAGAGGAACGCAGATTAGATTATTTTTGGCGGGCAATATTACTAATAGCTTTATCTGTATTAGGCGCGATCGCACTCCATTTACTTTTAGGTTGGGTTGGGCGCTATTGGTTACAGCGACTGGTTCCTAGAGAAGCGAATCACCCAGAAACGGGAGCGCAACCTAAAGGAATCGAGCTATTTTTACAATTGACCCTGGTTATAGTGCGATCGCTACTGTGGATAGGAATTACTATCTACATTACCGACTTATTCCCCTTAACGCGAGAATGGAGCAGAAACATTGCCAATATTCTCTGGATGAGCTTAACTTCACCAGTAATTACTATTGGTGAAAGTTCTTATTCAGTTATCAATATAATTATCTTCATCAGCTTATTTTTTGGAGTATTAGCAATTGCTGGAACTTTAACTAATCTGCTGCGATCGCGCGTATTACGCATGACAAATGTTAGCCGTGGTGTGCAAGAATCAATTGCCATTGCTATCCATTACAGTCTAATTTTTATCGGAACGGTTTTATTACTACAAATTTGGGGTTTAGACATCAGTTCTTTAGCAATACTAGCCAGTGTCTTTGGTGTAGCGATCGGCTTTGGCTTACAGGGAGTTGCGAAAGAATTGGTAAGCGGTTTTGTAATTACTTTTGAACGTGCTATTGAAATTGGCGACTTTGTACAAATTGGCGAGTTTATGGGAACAGTAGAGCGTTTAAATGCTCGCAGCACCTACCTCCGTACCTTAGATGATATAGTAGTGATTGTGCCAAATTCCCGTTTGTTAGATACAGAAGTAGTCAATTGGAACCATCGGGCTTCAGCATCTCGTCTAGTCTTACCAGTAAGGGTTGCTTATGGTGTGAGTATTAATACTATCCGTTCTGCATTATTAGAAGTAGCGGTGACAAATCCTGATATATTAAAAAAACCAAATCCTACTGTTTGGTTTCAAGGATATGGTGAGGATTTTTTAAATTTTCAATTATTAGTTTGGATTTCTAAACCCCGCAAGCAGTTTCAAATTAAGAGCGACTTATATTTTAAAATTGATGAGATTCTCAGACAAAAAAATATTAATATTCCCTTGCCTCAACGTTCCCTACATTTGCGTACTGGTAGCTTACCCATAGAACTTTCACCACAATTAGAAAATTCATTATCACAACTTTCTCAGGGTTTAATTACTTTCTTAAAAAGCCAGTTACCGAAAGATAGTGCAAATGGTGCTAATAATTCATCGGCAAAAACTCAAAGTGAAAAATCAGATTCAGAGTAAACTGATCAATTTTTCACCCAAAAATTAGCCCGCGAACTCAACCCAGAAGCGCTGTATCTAAATTACAATTACAGCTTAAGCCTTGATAACTCCAGAAGAAGCTATGTTAACCACAGCTTTAGCATTTATAAACACAAAAGAAGTTGTGTTAACCGCAGCTTGAGCATTTATAAGTACAGAAGAAGCTGTAGTAACTACAGCTTGAGCATTGATAACTACAGAAGAAGCTGTGTTAACTACAGCTTTAGTATATATAACTAATCCTTAATATGTATTAAATAAAACTTCAATTTTACTTATAATAATATGAACATTTGTAACCACAGCTTCAACATGAATAACTAATGCTTAAGTTGTATTAAATAAAGCTTCAATTTCACTTATATTTTATGACTTTATATAAGTAATACTTAAGCTGCAATAACTACAGATTTATTCTTTCTTATAAGTGTTCATAACGATTGTTTCCACTTTTTTATAGCGGTTCCCATTCAGATGCGGTAGGTGTAGGGGCACGGCAATGCCCATTGGTTTCTAGAAGCAGCTTTTAGATATTGTCTCGTTCCCAGTCTCCGACTGGGAATGCCATCCTAGGGGCTGCCGCCTCCCTTGCTGGCGGCAGAGCTGCTTTTGAGTTGCATTATCCAGCAAGAGGCTGGAAACGAGATTTGAAAAGGTTTTTAGCTTAAGTTGACACCTATGGGCAGTGCCGTGCCCCTATGGTGTGTATTTTTGTAAAGCGTGTTTGTGCAATCGCAGATACAAAGATTTTTAGTCAATTAGACTACAATACATAGACCGAAAGTTATTGTCATTAGTACCAATGACAATAACTAATGGCTAATGACTAAATCAACGGGCGGCTATCCCGGACACCCCTTGAAGGGATAATATTCCCGCTGATTTTCGTGAGAAAAAGAATTGTTTGACTGTCTGATCAGAAAACCATAACACCTGATGAGAAAATGAGACATTCAAACAAAGCAATATCTACGATGGGCTACGCCTACGCAATTTGATTGTTAACAAGCCCGTTAATCAAACCTGACTTTTTTTGAGGTCAAAGGCAACAAAAGCGTTATGGGGCATCACCTAAAAGACTTAGTGCCTCAAAATACTCCTGAAAGCCAATCCTTGTTTAATAAGTTTTGTGTAGAATTTGTTGGTGAGTTTATTTACTTGATTCTCAATTGCAGCAAACCAGGTTTCATTTATGAATCAGTCTTTTTCTCAAAACCAAGCAAGGCGAAATCGTCAACAAAGGCTGTGGCAACAAAAATGGAATTTAAAGACTAAAGCAATTGTTTGGGCACTAAGTATTAGTGTCCTTCCTGTAGTTGCAATTGGAACAGCTACTTACTACTACGGCATTAATTTAATTACCAAACAAATTCCGCAAGTCAAACAAGAGAGTGCAAAAAGTTCAACAGAAACTGAACTTGTTTTACAGAGACAACTCTCACTGTTGTTAACTGGTATGGGAGGAACAGCAATTTTAGCAGGTGCGATCGCTGTTTTTGTGACTAATCGAGCTATTAGTCGAGTCAGCAAAGCTGCTGCAACTTCTAATACTATCAAAAACCAGCTACGTCCAGACAGTGAGTTTACTCAAACGTTCATTGCTAGTGAAGATGAATTAGTGATGTTAGAGAGAAACATCAATTTATTCACAGAGCTGCTTTCAGGTTCGATAAAGGAGAAAGAAACCGAAGCTGATTACTCCCAATTATTAATTAAAATTACCCGATGGGTTCGAGAAACATTCAATGAAGAAGATGTTCTCAAAACTACCTCAGAAGAAATTCGTAAAGCTTTAAGCATCGATCGTGTAACCATCTTTTGCTTCAACTCCGATTGTAATGGAACCTTTATCGCCGAATCAGTAGCACCTGGTTTACCGAAAATATTAGGGTTTACAGTCTCTGACCCTGGATTCGAGGCAGGTTATATAGAAAAATACCAGAATGGTTCTATCCATGCTATTGATAATATCCATCAAGCCGATCTCAGTGATAGTGATATTGAGTTGCTGGAGAAATTTGCTGTTAAATCTAATTTAGTAGCACCTATTCTCAAAGGCAAACAGCTATTCGGTTTATTGATTGCACATCAGTGTTCTAGAATTCGTTTTTGGCAGCAGTCTGAGATTGATTTGTTCGCTCAGATAGCCATGCAAGTAGGATTCGCCCTTGACTACGCCAAACTTCTAGAACAGGTTGATACAAAGGCAGATAAAGCTCAGGTATTTATCGAAATTACCCGTAGCATTCGCCAATCGCTCAACGAAGAGGATGTCATCAAAACGACCGTAGAAGAGGTTCGCAAAACACTGAGTACTGACCGAGTGCTGGTTTATAGCTTTAGCACTAATTGGTCTGGAACTGTGATTGCCGAATCAGTGGTTCCAGGTTATCCAAAAGTTTTGCGGTCTGAAATTCAAGACCCATGTTTTGCTCAGGGCTATGTAGAAAAGTATCTGTCTGGTCGCGTTCAAGCCACAAACAACATTTATGAAGCTGGTTTGCGTGATTGTCACATTGACTTACTCGAATCCTTTGCTGTGAAAGCAAATTTGGTCGCACCCATTCTCAAAGATGAACAGTTATTTGGCTTATTGATTGCACATCAGTGCTCCAGACCCCGTGATTGGCAACAGCCTGAAATTGATTTCTTTGCCCAGATAGCGATGCAAGTGGGATTTGCTCTCGACCATGCAAGGCTCCTGCAACGAATCGAGGCTGAGGGTGTGCAAAGTCAGTTGCTGGCGGATACAATCGGCAGCATTCGCCAATCGCTCAACGAAGAGGATGTCCTGAAAACCACTGTAGAAGAAGTTCGTAAAGTACTGGGTACTGACCGAGTGATGGTTTATAGCTTTAATGCTAATTGGTCTGGAACTGTGATTGCCGAATCAGTTGTTCTCACCTACCCAAAAGTTTTGCGAGCTGAAATTGAAGACCCATGTTTCGGTCAAGGTTATGTAGCAGAGTATCAGTCTGGTCGCGTTCTAGCAATAAACAACATTTATGAAGCTGGTTTGGCTGATTGTCACATTGACTTACTTGAATCCTTTGGTGTGAAAGCAAATTTGGTAGCCCCCATTCTCAAAGATGAACAGTTATTTGGTTTATTAATTGCACATCAGTGCTCCAGACCCCGTGATTGGAAACAGTCTGAGATTGATTTATTTGGCCAAATAGCGATGCAAGTGGGGTTTGCTCTCGACCATGCAAGACTCCTGCAACGAATCGAAGCTGAAAGTATGCGAAGTCAGTTATTGGTAGATATTACCCACAGTATTCGCCAATCGCTTAACGAAGAGGATGTCATCAAAACCACTGTCCAAGAGGTTCGCAAAGCACTCAGTATTGACCGAGTTCTGGTTTATAGCTTTTACGCTAATTGGTTTGGAATTATAATTGCTGAATCAGTGGTTCCAGGTTATCCCAAAGTTTTGCGCTCTAAAATCTATGACCCCTGTTTCACTGAAGGCTATATAGAAAAGTACCAGTCTGGTCGCGTTGTTGCAACAAACAACATTTACGAGGCCGGTTTGGCTGATTGTCACGTTAACCTGCTCGAATCCTTTGGTGTGAAAGCAAATTTAGTAGCACCCATTATCAAAGATCAGCAGCTATTTGGCTTGTTAATTGCACATCAGTGTTCTGAACCCCGTAATTGGCAACAGCCTGAGATTGATTTATTTGCCCAGATAGCCATGCAAGTAGGATTTACTCTCGATCATGCTAGGCTTCTACAGGCTTATCAAGCTACTGAAACATAGCTTGTGAGAGAGGAGTGGAAATTGCCTTGCGTTAGCGAAGTTCCTCTGCAAGAGGCTCACGCCTGCATCACTGAAGATCCACAATACTACCAACTACGTAATTATGCCTTAGACTTCCTCTTTAATCGCTTGGCCCATGATGACGTAGGTTAAGCTAATCGTCATTCTCCTAATTTCTCACTCTCAAAAATGGTTCCTTCCAAACGAGTTTATTTATTGCTGTTTTTGGGTATAGTCATCGCGCCGATGCTATACCTTTTTCTCAGCATTAAAGCAACGATCGCCATCACTGTGCTATTTGATGCGATCGTTCTCGGATTAATGGTTGTAGATGGTTTGCAGGTGCGGCGTTCTCGCGTGCAAATTACCCGCGAATTACCGTCACGATTATCCATTGGGCGAGATAATCCAGTAGTGTTAAAAGTAACATCGTCAAATGCCAACGCCCTAATTGAAATCTGCGATTACTATCCAACAGGGTTTGGCATCTCTGCGCCCACACTTCATGCTATTGTTCCCAGTAACAGCACCCAAGAATTGACGTATACCGTCAACCCAAGACAGCGCGGCGAGTTTCCTTGGGGAAATCTTCAAGTTCGACAATTGGGAACTTGGGGATTAACTTGGGATGATTGGCAAATTCCCCAAAGTCTGCCAGTGAAAGTTTATCCTGATTTAGTGGGGTTGCGATCGCTCACAATTCGTTTGACATTGCAATCATCAGGATCAATCCGCCAATCCCGCAAAACTGGTATTGGTACAGAGTTTGCCGAACTGCGGAACTATCGCACTGGTGACGATTTACGATTTATTGATTGGAAAGCTACCGCCCGTCGGGTTGGGGCTTATGGTAATGCAACGCCACTGGTGAGAGTTCTAGAACCC
This sequence comes from Nostoc foliaceum FACHB-393, assembly GCF_014698505.1. Taxonomy (GTDB): domain Bacteria; phylum Cyanobacteriota; class Cyanobacteriia; order Cyanobacteriales; family Nostocaceae; genus Nostoc; species Nostoc foliaceum_A. The sequence goes on from NZ_JACJTD010000020.1 coordinate 77,111, forward strand.
GAACAAGAACAAACTTTACTGATCTTGCTTGATCGCGGACGGTTGATGACAGCAAAGGTGCAGAATTTGCAGCGATTTGACTGGGGTTTGAATGCAACTTTATCCTTAGCCTTGGCGGGATTACATCGAGGCGATCGCGTGGGTGTTGGTGTATTTGACCGCCAAATGCATACGTGGATTCCCCCAGAACGCGGTCAACATCATTTGAATCAGCTAATTGATCGCCTGACTCCAATTCAACCAGTGTTATTTGAATCTGATTATTTGGGGGCGGTGACAAATGTTGTACAACGACAAACTCGGAGGGCGCTAGTAGTGGTGATTACCGACTTAATTGATGTCACCGCTTCCACGGAACTCCTGGCTGCACTTTCTAAGCTAGCACCCCGCTATCTACCATTTTGCGTAACTCTGCGAGATCCGCAAGTTGATCATCTAGCACACACCTTTACAGATGATGTTACAAATGCTTATGCCCGTGCAGTGGCACTCGATTTATTAATGCAACGACAAGTAGCATTTGCTCAGTTGAAACAAAAAGGTGTATTAGTACTAGATGCACCAGCAAATCAAATTGCCGATCAGGTGGTTGAGCGATATCTGCAACTCAAAGCGCGGAATCAACTTTAACAAATTGCATTGATTCATCAAATGCGAGGTGCGGAAAATTTCACCTCGCAATACCTCCCTACAGAAATGAAACGCTATAGCGGTTCTCGTTTACGTGAGGTATACCCGTAGGGGCACGGCACTGCCGTGCCCCTACACTTGGCAATATAATGTTTTACCGTATCTGTGTGGGAATCCCTATAATCACGATTAAACAACCACAAAATTGTTGTTAGTTAGAGACAATCCAGTAGATAATTGGGCAAATTTTACCTGAGTAAACCCACCCGCATTGCCATCTGCGTCAAAGTACAGACCACCTGTAGAATTGTCATAGATAAATCGTTGAGCGATCGTGCTTGCAGATGTTCCGATGGTAAACTGACTTGTCTGAAGTGAACCTACTGATAACCCGCTACCAAAACCAGCAAAAAAACCAAAAGCCGATATCTGAATCAGTTCATTAGTGGTGTCGAAGTCATAAAGACTATCAACGCCTTCATAGAAACTATTGATAGCAAAGGTATCAGTACTACCTCCTCCATAGAGGTTATCATTGCCATCACTGCCGGAGAGCGTATCGTTGCCATTGCTCCCCACGATTAAGTCATCGTAGCGTGTACCTGAAATATTTAATCGTTCGATATTCTTGTAACTAACCTGATTCGTGCCCGCTGTAATTGAGCCAATGTTAGTAGTAGCATTGAATGTCGAAGTGATTCCTACAGTAGAACTTCTGTAATTAACAAACAACAAATCCTCACCCCTACCTCCATCTATCGTATCCTTACCACCATCGCCTGTAGAGAGCGTATCGTTGCCATTGCTCCCTACTATCAAGTCATCGTAGGCTGTACCTCTGATATCTAATCGTTCGATATTCTTGTAACTAACTAGATTTGTGCCCGCTGTAATTGAGCCAATGTTAGTGGTAGCATTGAATGTCGTTGTGATTCCTCCGGTAGCAAAGGTGTAATTGGCGGACAACAAATCCTCACCCTTACCCCCATCTACCGTATCATTGCCACCACTCCCATCTACCGCACTATTGCCACCATAGCCTCCAGAGAGCGTATCGTTGCCATTACTCCCCACAATCAAGTCATCGTAGGCTGTACCTCTGATATTTAATCGTTCGATATTCTTGTAACTAACCCGATACGTGCCCGCTGTAATTGAGCCAATGTTGGTAGTAGCATTGAATGTCGTTGTGATTCCTCCGGTAGCATTACTGTAATTAACAGACAATAAATCGTCACCTTTACCTCCCTGCACCGTTTGAGTCGCTAAATAAGAGGGCGCAGTATCTGGGGATGTGGTGCTTAGATAGAAGGAATCATTGCCATCGCCCCCAGAGAGTAGGTTATTGCCTGTTGAATACTCAGCACGTAAAGTATCGTCACCAGCGCCACCATTGAGAGTGTTATTGCCTGTGGAGGGATAATAAATGTCAAAAGTGGAGTACAGGATTAAATAGCCAGAGGTGGAGAGAGAATCATTGCCATCGCCCCCAGAGAGTAGGTTGTTGCCTGTTGAATACTCAGCACGTAAAGTATCGTCACCAACGCCACCTCTGAGGGTATTATTGCCTGAGGAGATAAAATCAAAGTAGCCTCTATACTTATAATAGCCAGAGGTGGAGAGAGAATCATTGCCATCACCCCCAAAGAGTAGGTTATTGCCTTCTGGAGCCTCAGCACGTAATGTATCGTCACCAGCGCCACCTCTGAGGGTATTATTGCCTGAGGAGGCAATATAGCCGTATATGTTATTAAAGTAAGAGGTGGAGAGAGAATCATTACCATCGCCCCCAAAGAGTAAGTTATTGCCTGTTGAAGCCTCAGCACTCAAGGTATCGTTACCAGCCCCACCACTGAGGGTGCTATCGCCTGTTGAAAATTCAATATCCAAAGTATCGATATAGTATACGTTATTAAAGTAAGAGGTGAAGAGAGAATCATTGCCATCGCCCCCAAAGAGTAAGTTATTGCCTGCATCACCAATGAGGGTGTCATTCCCGGCACCACCAATGAGAGTATCATTCCCCATACCACCACGTAGCAGGTCATTGCCACTCTTGCCGTCGATTTTGTCATTACCGCCCTGACCATTGATGACATCATCTGAGTTGTCAAAGCCCTTAACATTATTATTCAGGTCGTTAAGGAAGGTGACTGTGTTCTTTTTGAAGATACTGCTTTGGGTGGAGTTGGCATTAAAGACATCAAAGCTATCACTAATGCTAGTTTCTCCATCAAACAAAAGATTGCCCAAATCTACAGTGGCTCCAGTAGATTTGCTGAGGTTTTCCAGATTTTCCAGGGTAAAGTTTTGCAGGATGACTTTGGTATAAGCATCAGACACATCTTCAAAGGTGATTTCCAAATTGCTGCCGTTCTGGGTAAGCAGCAAATTTTCGGCAGTCAAGCCTAGACCTAGAAATTTGATGGTATCCACTTCGGCAGTAACTGCTGCTGTCGGGTTTGTTCCTTTACCGATGCCACCGAAATCAGTGATAGTACTCATGCCGCCGGAGTAGTAGTCGTAAATAAATAGATCCTTGCCGCCCCCACCAGTCAGGGTGTCGTCGCCATTGGAATCTCTGATGGTATCGTTACCTGCTTTACCATTAATCGTGTCCGCACTGTCGCTGCCTACTAGAGTATCATTACCGTTGGTTCCAATGATATCTGCCATAATTTTTACCTACCTGAATCGTTTTTTTCGTAACTTCAGTTCTCAACTTTGAGTTTAGTGCTGTTTTCGGGCACAAAAATTCGCCTCAATTTGACGTTTTCGGCATACTTTAGATGCCACCCTTGAGGGACAATAATATTTCTTGAAGATTCAGCTTTTTACTAGCTTTTATGTAGCACTGAATCTAACTATCTCAAACTATCTAAGCCTTAAGCACCGTACAAATTAATGAAACTGTGTATTCAGGATAATCAGTCATTTCAGGCTTTTTTAATCATCTTTGTTCAGTAGAAATCAGTGAAAAAAGATGATTAAAAATTCAAGTTTCAATGCTTAAAGTCCATCCTTGATATTTGGTTTTTGCCAGTGCCTAAGTCCTAATAGCTTGAAAATAGACAACAGTTGACTCTTGATCGGGAAAAATATTTTTATACCCTCCTTTTTGGACTATTCACCGTGGGTGTCTAGGTTGAAAAGAGAGAACATCTCAATAACCTCAAAATAACTGCATAGTCAATATCTTACTTAGATATCTAGGCTGAAGTAGGCATCTTTGCATACTCTTCACATTACTTGCCAATAAATGTATATAAATACTGTACTTTGTATATTCTTTATATTCTTCTAGTTTCTAGGCAATAATTTGCACAAATCAGTAGGCATAAGTTTGAAGGACTGATAAAAAATACATCTTTTTCTTTTTGAACGCTGCGATGCCTGCGGTTCTTGCTAGCCTACGCCTGAATTGAACGTAGCTGCAACTATGATCAAAATCGCCTCTTAAAATATCTGCGTAAAAAGCGCTATAGGTTGCCAAAATCACAAACGCAGATAAGAACCCACTGAGTTAAGAACACTGGCAAACCATCTGCACCCATGCCGAAAGTTGAGCAACAAAATCCAATACATACTCTCTTAACACCGATAAATCGAATGGGAGGTGCTTAAAATACCGCCTCCCATTCCGTGCCTCTTAGTGATAGCAGAGCGCTAATCTAAGATTAAACAACCACAAAATTGTTGTTAGTTAGAGACAATCCAGTAGATAATTGGGCAAATTTTACCTGAGAAAACCCACCCGCATTGCCATCTGCGTCAAAGTACAGACCACCTGTAGAATTGTCATAGATAAATCGTTGAGCGATCGCACTTGCAGATGTTCCGATGGTAAACTGACTTGTCTGAAGTGAACCTAGTGATAATCCGTCACCAAAACCAGCAGCCGATACCTGAATCAGTTCATTAGTGGCGTTGAAGTCATAAATAGTATTAATGCCTTCATTAAAGCTGTTGAAAGCAAAGGTATCAGTACCAGCTCCTCCATAGAGGCTATCATTACCACCATAGCCCCCAGAGAGCGTATCGTTGCCATTGCTCCCTACAATCAAGTCATCGTATTGTGTACCTGAGATATTTAATCGTTCGATATTCTTGTAACTAACTCGATTCGTGCCCACTGTAATTGAGCCAATGTTAGTATCAGCATTGAATGTCGAAGTCATTCCCTCAATAGGTTCATAACGATAATAGGGGCCAGCATAACAGGACAATAAATCGTCACCTGTCCCCCCATCAACCGTTTGAGTTACTGAATCAGTCTCGGAAAAATAGGGAACACTATCTGGGGATATGGTGCTTATATAGAAGGAATCATTGCCATCGCCTCCAGAGAGGAAGTTATTGGCTATTGAAATGGTAGCACTCAAGTAATCGTCACCAGCGCCACCGTTGAGGGTGTTATTGCCTGAGGAGGGGACAGCACCGTATGTGCTGGTGCCAGAGGCATCAAGAGAATCATTGCCATCACCACCAGAGAGGAAGTTATCACCTTTTGAAATACCAGCACTCAAGCTATCGTCACCAGCGCCACCGATGAGGGTGTTATTGCCTGTGGAGACAAAAAATCTGAATCTGCCACCATCGCCAGAGGCATCAAGGAAATCATTGCCATCGCCACCAGAGAGGAAGTTATCGCCCAATGAAGCCTTAGTACTCAAGTAATCGTCACCAGCACCACCATTGAGGGTATTATTGCCTGAGGAGTTGATAAATCCGGCTGATCCGCCAGAGTTATCATAACGGGCAGAGGCATCAAGAGAATCATTGCCATCGCCCCCAGAGAGGAAGTTATTGCCTTCTGAAGCCCCAGCACTCAAGTAATCGTTACCAGTGCTACCTTTGAGAGTGTTATTGCCTGTTGAATAATCAACATTCAAGTAATCGTTACCAATACCACCAACGAGAGAGTCATTCCCCGTATAATCCTTCAGGATGTCATCACCACTATAAACCTTCCCGGTTTCATTCCCCGTACCACCTAAGAGGGAGTCATCCCCCGCACTACCAATGAGTGTATCATTCCCTATACCACCGCGTAGCAGGTCATTGCCACTCTTGCCGTCGATTTTGTCATTACCGCCCTGACCATTGATCACATCATCTGAGTTGTCAAAGCCCTTAACATTATTATTCAGGTCGTTAAGGAAGGTGACTGTGTTCTTTTTGAAGATATTGCTTTGGGTGGAGTTGGCATTAAAGACATCAAAGCTATCACTAATGCTAGTTTCTCCATCAAACAAAAGATTGGCCAAGTCTACAGTGGCTCCAGTAGATTTGCTGAGGTTTTCCAGGTTTTCCAGGGTAAAGTTTTGCAGGATGACTTTGGTATAAGCATCAGACACATCTTCAAAGGTGATTTCCAAATTGCTGCCGTTCTGGGTAAGCAGCAAATTTTCGGCAGTCAAGCCTAGACCTAGAAATTTGATGGTATCCACTTCGGCAGTAACTGCTGCTGTCGGGTTTGTTCCTTTACCGATGCCACCGAAATCAGTGATAGTATTAATGCCGCGGTAGTCGTAAATAAATAGATCCTTACCACCACCACCAGTCAACGTGTCGTTGCCCTGGTTACCTCTGATGGTATCGTTGCCTGCTTTACCATTAATCGTGTCCGCACTGTCGCTGCCCACTAGAGTATCGTTACCATTGGTTCCAATGATATTTGCCATAACTTTGACCTACCTAAATTGATTTTTTCAGTGACTTCAGTTCTCAAACTGCTGTTTGTGCTGTTTTCGGGCACAAAAAACCGCCGAAATTTGACGTTTTCGGCATACTTTATACGTCCCCCTTGGGGATCAGTAATATTTCTCGAAGACTCACCTATTCCAAGGCTTGTACCTAGAAATTATCTAAATTATCTCAAACTATCTAAGTCTTAAGCTCTGTACAAATTCATGAGCGTCTGCATTCAGAGTAATGGGACATTCCAGGCTTTTTGAATGATGCTTATTAAGTAAAAATTACTGAACAAGCATCGAAAAATTTTCCAATTGAATGCCTAAAAACCACCCTTTATATTTGGTTTTTTTGCCAGCGCTTAAGTCTTACTAGAACAGAAGATAGTCAAGTGTTGACTCTTGATCGCAAAGAAATTTTTATACCTTCCTTGTAGGCTATTCTCCGTGGGTGTGTAGCTTGAGAATAGAGAACATTTTTATAACCTCCACACTACATACCTAATACTTTACTTAGATATCTATGCTTAAACAAGTAACTTTGCATACTCTTCACATTATTTAATCAAAATGTGTCTGAAAATACTGAACTTTGTATATTCTTTATATTCTTCTAGTTTCTAGGCAATAATTTGCACAAATCAGTAGGCATAAGTTTGAAGGACTGATAAAAAATACATCTTTTTCTTTTTCTTTTTGAATGTTGCGATTCCTGCGGTTCTTGCTAGCCTACGCCTGAATTGAACGTAGCTGTAACTATGATCAAAATCGCCTCTTAAATATCTGCGTAAAAAGTGCTATAAATAGCCAAAATTACATACGCAGATAAGAATCCACTGGGTTAATAACACTGGCAAACCATCTGCACCCATACCGAAAGTTGGGCAACAAAACCAAACACATACTCTCTTAACACTAATTACATTGAGCAATCGAATGGGAGGTGCTTAAAATACCGCCTCCCATTCCGTGCCTCTTAGTAATAGCAGAGCGATAATCTAAGATTAAACAACCACAAAATTGTTGTTAGTTAGAGACAATCCAGTAGATAATTGGGCAAATTTTACCTGAGTAAACCCACCCGCATTGCCATCTGCGTCAAAGTACAGACCACCTGTAGAATTGTCATAGATAAATCGTTGAGCGATCGCACTTGCAGATGTTCCGATGGTAAACTGGCTTGTCTGAAGTGAACCTAGTGATAATCCGCCACCAAAACCAGCAGCCGATACCTGAATCAGTTCATTAGTGGCGTTGAAATCATAAAGACGATCAACACCTTCATTAAAACTATTGAAAGCAAAGGTATCAGTACCATTCCCTCCATAGAGTTTGTCATTACCAAAACCACCTGTGAGGATATCATTGCCCAAACCACCATAGATTGTGTCATTCCCATTGCCACCATAAAGGGTGTTATTACCAGAGGCGTTAGAGGCGGAGATATAATCATTGCCAGTGCCACCATCCAGTCGGTTATTGCCTGTTGAATAATCAACATTCAAGTAATCGGCACCAGCACCACCATTGAGGGTGTTATTGCCCGATGCCCTGCGATAGACTGCTTCGCCGTAGTCGCCGTACTCGTCGTACTCATAGCCAGAGGCAGAGAGATAATCATTGCCATTGTCTCCATTCAGCAGATTATCGCCTGATGAATAGTCAACATTTAAGTTATCGTCACCAGCGCCACCGTTAAAGGTGTTATTGCCAGTGGTGTTATAAAACCTCCCTCCGTAGCCGCGGCTGTAGCTAGAGCCGGAGAGAGAATCATTGCCATCGCCTCCATTAAGCAGATTAGCGCCTCGTGAATAGTCAACATTCAAGTAATCGTCACCAGCGCCACCCTTGAGGGTGTTATTGCCTGAAGTGTTATCAAACCTATAGCCCTCGAAGTCAGAGGCAGAGAGGGAATCATTGCCATCGCCACCAGATAGCAGATTATTGCCTGTTGAAATGTTAGCACTCAAGTAATCGTCACCAGCGCCACCTTTGAGGGTGTTATTACCATTGGCAAGATTGACGTTAAGATAATCATTGTCATTGCCACCATCCAGTAAGTTATCGCCTGTTGAAAAGAAAGCACTCAAGCTATCGTTACCAGCACCACCCTTGAGGGTGTTATTACCAGACACCTCAGGGTCGTAGTAGCCACCAGAGACAGAGAGAGAATCATTGCCATTGCCACCATCCAGTAGATTATCGCCTGCTGAACTGTCAGCGCTCAAGCTATCGTTACCAGCGCCACCCTTAAGCGTGTTATTACCAGACACCACATCGTAGTTACCTAAAGCCGAGAGAGTATCATTGCCATCGCCACCATTCAACAGATTATTGCCTGGTGTAGAGTCAACATTCAAGTAATCATCACCAGCGCCACCAATGAGAGTATCATTCCCAGCCTCGCCCCGCAGCAGGTCATTACCAGTACCACCGTCGAGGGAGTCATTGCCCGTACCACCAATGAGAGTGTCATCCCCCGCACCACCAATGAGAGTATCTTTTCCCGTACCACCCCGCAGCAAGTCGTTGCCACTTTTGCCATCGATTTTGTCATTACCGCCTTGACCATTAACGACATCATTTGAGTTGTCTAAACCCTTAATGTTGTTGTCGAGGTCATTGAGAAAGGTCACTGTGTTCTTGATGCCCAGACTAGTATCAGTGGAGTTGGCATCCAAGACATTGAAGCTGTCAGTAATGCTAGTTTGCCCATCAAACAGGATATTACCAATAGCTGCTCTTGTTCCAGAAGCTCTCAAATTATCCAAGTTTTCTAGTTTGAAGTCTTTTAGGATAACGATGGTATCAGTTTCCCCTTCAAAGTTGATTTCCAGATTCTTGCCATTTTGGGTGAGTAGTAAATTTCGAGCCGTCAAACCAGCACCCTGAAATTTGATGGTATCCACTTCAGCAATGACTGCTGCTGTCGGGTTAGTTCCTTTACCTACGCCACCGAAACCAGTGATTGTATCAGTACCGTCACCCAATTTGTAAACAAATTTATCCTTGCCGCCACCACCAGTTACGGTGTCGTTACCCTTCTTCGCTGTGATGGTATCGTTGCCCGCTTTGCCGTTAATCGTGTCAGCGTCGTTACTGCCCACTAGAGTATCATTACCGTTGGTTCCAAGGATATTTGTCATAACTTTAACCTACCTAAATTGATTTTTTTTTCAGTAATTTGAAGTTCTTAGCGCTGAGTTAATACTGTTTTAGAACACAATAAATCGCCGAGAGTTAATACTTTCGGTATACTTTTATGTCACCCTTGAGGGACAGTAATGTTTCTCAAAAATCCACTCTATTGATCAGCTTACAACTAGCATCTATCTAATTAACAAGGTCTCACGCACTGTACAAATTCATGGCCAGATGGATGAAATGAAATAAGTCGTTTCAGGCTTTTTATAACTATTCCTGATTAAATAGCAATCACTGAAAAATGTTGCTAAATCAAGCTTAAATGCCTAAAAATAACACTTCATACTTTAATTTTTTGCCAATGCGTCAGTCCTAGTGACTTGAAAATAGGGAACAGTTGACTCTTGATAGAGAAAGGGATTTTCATACCCTTGTTGTAGGCTATTGCCCGTGGGTATTTAGCTTAAAAATAGGGAACATCTCAATAACTTGATATTAACTAAATACTGAATATTTACTTAGATGTCTATAGTTAAAGAACCATCTTTGCATACTCTTCACATTATCTGCCGAGAAATGTAAATAAGCTGGCGCAATAAAATCAAACTAAGTAAATAAAAATGAACTAGGTAAAACCCTTATAAATATTGCCTTTTGCCTCTTGCCTCTTACCTCAACCCAGCAACAATTATTTACACCGATTTATTTATTTGCTAGGCAATTCTCTTGGTGTATTCTTCACATTTTTAGAGTTTATAGTCAACAACCTAGTTTGAGCCGTACTCCTTCTCTACGGTTTGAGACGCGTAGCGCAAAAAATACGGTGTCCTTATTAAATCCCCCAAATTTATTTATGGGGATGCCTTCTGCCTCCTTAACGCAGTGATGCCTGCGGTTCTTGCTAGCCTACGCCTCGCAATGTCTTATATTTAAGCAAGAATCGCTAGAGGTTACCAAAATTACAAACGCAGAGATGATCCAACTTAGCCAAGAACACTTACAAAACATTTGCACCCATGCCGAAAGCACCTATCCAGAGGAGTGCTGCGGTATAATTTTAGGCTATCTGGCTAATGATGGCAAAACTGTGGTAGAAATCATGCCAACAGAAAATGCCTGGAATACAGAAGCGGCTGCTGAGTTCTCAGGGGAACACACAGCAGAAAGTAAAAAACGGCAATATGCGATCGCACCTGAAGTTATGCTAAAAACACAAAAAGAAGCACGAGATCGCTCACTGAACATTATCGGCATTTTTCATTCCCACCCAGATCATCCTGCTATCCCTTCAGAATGCGATCGCTTATACGCTTGGCCAGGATACTCGTATATAATAGTTACCGTCCAAAACGGTAAAGCTGGAGAACTTCGAAGCTGGAGCCTTGACGATCATCATCAGTTCCAAGCAGAGGCAATTGAAAATATAATTTAACGGCTTAATTTCAAGACGGATATCGTTTTTCGATAGGATTAATATTCCGCTCTCCCAGATCATAACTGCTATGCTCAATCCCAATCTGGATGAAATCCAGTTGACCAAAGACGATTACGAACGCTACTCCCGACACCTAATTTTGCCGGAAGTCGGACTAGAAGGACAGAAGCGCCTGAAAGCGGCCAGTGTACAGTGTATCGGTACAGGTGGACTAGGTTCACCACTACTTTTATATCTGGCGGCGGCGGGTATTGGACGCATCGGGATTGTAGATTTCGATGTTGTCGATACTTCCAACTTACAACGCCAAGTAATCCACGGTACATCCTGGGTGGGTAAACCTAAGATTGAATCGGCAAAAAACCGCATTCACGAGATTAACCCCTATTGTCAGGTTGATTTATACGAAACCCGCCTGACTTCCGAAAACGCCCTGGAAATTCTCCAACCTTACGATATCGTCGTGGATGGTACTGATAACTTCCCCACCAGATATCTAGTTAACGATGCCTGCGTATTGCTGAATAAGCCCAACGTCTACGGTTCAATTTTACGCTTTGAAGGGCAAGCTACTGTATTTAACTACCAAGGTGGCCCTAACTATCGTGACCTTTTCCCAGAACCACCACCACCAGGAATGGTTCCCTCTTGTGCAGAAGGTGGCGTATTGGGAATATTGCCAGGAATTATTGGTTTAATCCAGGCAACAGAAACGGTCAAAATCATTCTGGGACAAGGTAACACCTTGAGTGGGCGGTTGCTGCTATACAACGCCTTAGATATGAAATTTCGGGAGTTGAAGTTGCGTCCTAACCCGATTCGCCCAGTAATTGAAAAGCTGATAGACTACGAACAATTCTGCGGAATTCCACAAGCTAAGGCAGAGGAGGCGAAACAGCAGATGGAAATGCAAGAAATGACCGTTAAGGATTTGAAGGAATTGCTGGATAGTGGTGCAAAAGATTTTGTACTGCTGGATGTCCGCAACCCCAATGAGTATGATATTGCTAAAATTCCTGGTTCAGTGTTGGTGCCCTTACCAGACATTGAAAATGGGAATGGCGTTGCCAAGGTAAAGGAAATATTGAACGGTCACCGCTTAATTGCTCATTGTAAGATGGGCGGGCGATCGGCAAAAGCCCTTGCCATCCTCAAGGAAGCCGGGATTGTCGGGACGAATGTCAAAGGCGGAATTACCGCTTGGAGTCGAGAAATCGATCCTTCAGTTCCAGAGTATTAACAAAAGAGGCAGGAGGCAGGAGGAATACTGCCCCGGAGGCGGAGCAACTCCGTCTCCGCTCTGTTTCCTACCACGACTAGAGTGAGTTTGCGGTTGAAGTCTCCCATTCCTCCATCTCTTGATGACCTTTTTTGAATTAAAAGTTAAAAATTAAAAATTAAGAAAAAGAATAATTTTTAATTAATTTTGGGTACAGAGCCAACAATGAATCAAAGATTCAGTGGTCTACAAGACGCTCGCGGACTCGCTAACGCTACGCTATCATTGGTGGGTACAGAGCCAACACTGATAGCGCAGCGTAAAGCCAACGGCATGACTTGTGTACGAGAGTCCACGTACCCTTACAGGGAAGCAAGCTACGCGCAACTGGAATTTTTAATTAATAATTTTTAATTTTTAATTGGAGCGAAGCGACTTGACTACCTCGACATCTCGTCTCAATATTTTATGGGTGCAAGTTTGGGTGTTGGCAGCAGTGCAAGGAGCAATTACCCTCACCTGGTTAATTTATAATATATATTTGCCGCAACTTTTGACTCAGTTTGGTTTTCCCGCCTCATTGGCAGTTGGTTTGGTGCTAGTCGAAAATGCCTTGGGTGCAATACTGGAACCCCTAATGGGTGGACTTTCAGATCAAGCTAGGCGCTGGGTAGGAACTCGGTTTCCCTTCATCTCAGTAGGGATGATTTTGTCAGCGACTTTGTTCATTGCCATACCATGTGTTGTCAGCTTGATCCCGCCTACTACCGTGATGCGATCGCTCTTACCTATAGTATTGGTAGCCTGGGCATTAGCAATGACAATATTTCGCTCTCCAGCTATGTGCTTATTGGGGATGTATGCAACACCAGCCCAGTTACCTTTAGCAGTAAGTTTCGTTACTTTGGTAGGTGGTGTAATTGGGGCTTTTAGACCAATAAGCCACAAGTTTATTCTTAATTTAGGGCCAGTTTATACCTTTGCGATCGGTTCTTTCGTCATGCTGGGTGCAGCTGCTGTGCTGCGGTTGGTAAATCCCCCAGAAGCGCCAGTGGATAGGCACCAAGCAGAAACAGTAAAGTTGCCCTTGCAGAAATTGGCTTTGATTTTAGGAACTGGTTTCGGCGTAGCTTGGGGTATCCGATTTCTCATGGATGTCTTGGGAAAAGTACTGAAAAACCAACTGAATACTGATAATATTGATGTGCAAATGGTGTGGATTGGATTAGCGATCGCAATTGCAAGCATACCAGCAGGGATGTTCGCCGTTAAAATTGGTAATAGTCAAGCAATGCTTTGTGGCATCTGTGCAATCATTCCCTCGTTACTGATAATGATATCTGTGGGCGCACAAATTCCGATAATTGTATTGATCGTTGCTGGCTTTAGTTTAATTGTCAATGGGGCAATTCCTTTTGCTTTAGGACTGGTACCCCAGCGATGGGCGGGATTAGGAATTGGGATGTATTTTGGTGGGTTCGCTTTAGCGATGAGTTTGTTTGGCGTTCTATTTCCCCAACTACAAGGGATAACACCTTCTGTTGGTGCAATTGCAGGTGCATTGGCATTTTTGTTAGCTGGTGTTTGCATTGTAGTGAGTAGCATTTCTGAAACGCAAATGAACGCAGAGTAACGCAAACTTATTCTATGCTTACCTCTGCGTTTAAAATTCCAACCTTCTAAATCAGGAGTAATATCATGTCCGCTTAATTAGTTATTATTCACGGCATCTATGCAAAAATCTTAAAACTCTCTTTCCCCCTGCCCCCTGCCCCCTGCGGTCTTAATGATAAGTCTTTTACCGGACATGATATAAGCTTCCTTGGCGCTATGTGTCCGCAAGCTTGAAGCGATCGCTACGCCCGCCGCAGGCATCGCATAATTTATACTTTAATTCAGTAACGCCAAGTTTTTATATGATGAAACAGAGATGGGCAAGCATATACAAATGCACTCAGCTACTTTGGAGTGTTTTGTTGGTGTTGGTAATTTGGAATCTACCCCAATACGCTCTAGCAGATATCAACCCACAGGAGATAAATGCAATTATTCGCACACGAGATATTGCCCTGCAAGCCCTAAATACTCGCGATTTTGCCAAAATCCAGCCTTACTTGCACCCAAACTTCACAATAACAACAGTTGATAACCAGATTTTCCACAAAGTTCCTGAGTTTGAAAAGTACTGGAATCAGCAATTTTCCAGTTCCATTAAAGATATCAAAATGCAACTAAAGGGAGAAACTCTCAGAAATTTTCTCACTCCAGAGATAGATGTCGCCTCTGGAGAAGCGATCACATCCTTTTCTTTCAAAGATGGCAAAGCGGCTGATATGGCGTTGCGATGGACAGCAGTGCTGCAAAAACTTCAAGATAAATGGACGATTCAATCGCTGCATTTCTCTTCCAATCTGCTGGATAACCCGGTGTTGAATGCTGCTCAACAATTGGGGCGGATTCTAGCAGTTGCAGCAGGGGTGGGCGGTTTCCTTCTGGGAGCAGTGACGATGCTACTATTACGTCGCAGGACTAAGCAACGAACAGAAAGGATATAGAAAAAAGTGGCAAAAAGCACTTTTCAGCTAAGAAAAAATACTAGTTTTTATCGTCGTCTCAAAGCAACCATAATAGTTTTATTGGTCTGGGGTGGCGTGAGTTTGCTGCACTGGCTACCAGAAACACAATGGTTGTTGCTGGGATTAACGGCAATCCTGGCTGGGCAAACGTTACGGATGCTGATAGCAAAACCAGCAGCGGCGGTGATGGAGAGTCAGATTTTTTTACCGCCAGTCTCGATTTTAGTTCCGGCTAAAAATGAAAGTCCAGTCTTGGCTGATTTAGTTTACAGCTTATGCCAATTGAATTATCCAAGCGATCGCCTAGATATCTGGGTCGTTGATGATGGGAGTACCGATGAAACCCCCCAGGTTTTGAGTGAATTACAAACTCAATTTCCAGCTTTACAAGTTCATCGACGGGAATCTAAAGGTGGTAAATCAGGGGCACTGAATGCGGTGTTTCCCTTTACCCAAGGAGAGATTATTCTAGTCTGTGATGCGGATGCTCAATTACCTGCCAATTTTCTCCAGCAAACAGTACCTCTATTTCAGAAACAAGCGATCGGTGCAGTACAAGTGCGAAAAGCGATTTCTAATGCTAATACCAATTTCTTAACCCATTGCCAGCAGATGGAAATGAACTGTGATAGTTTTCTCCAAACCCATCGCATTGCTATTGGTGGAATGTCTGAACTGCGCGGTAATGGGATGTTAGTTCGTCGGGAATTGTTAGAAAAGTGTCAGGGTTGGAATGAGAACACTGTCACCGATGATTTGGATCTTTGCTTCAAACTCTATTTAGCAGGTGCAGAAATTGAGTTTGTTACAGTTCCATCAATTCAAGAAGAAGGTGTAACTACTTGGAAAAAACTTTGGTATCAACGCTGTCGTTGGGCTGAAGGTGGCTATCAGCGTTATCTAGATTATTTTCCGCAAATTCTTACTTTAGGTTGGGCGAAAGAAATTGATTTATTATTGTTTTTTTTATTGCAATTTCTTCTGCCAATTGGACTAATACCCGACTTACTTTGGACAATATTTTATACCCATCATCCAGTTTTATTGCCCCTCCAGACACTACTCAGCATCATTTTGACAATTGCCTTTATTGCTGGACTTTACCAATTTCAAAATTTACGAGGATGGTCTTTGGTTTGGGCAACAATTCAAGGGTCATTATACATGGTGCATTGGATTCCTGTGATGATTGTAACAACTTTAAAAATGTGTGTGCAAAGGGAGCGATCGCGCTGGGTGAAAACTGAGCATCGTGGTGGAAAAAATTATGGTTGAAGAATCAGATAATCTGATAACAAAGCAGAAAAAATACTTTATGTTAATTGGAGTAATTGTTTATGAAGCTCAAGCAATTGAATATAAACTGAAAAAGCTTAGTAAATTTATTCATCCTAATACTGACGATGTATTGCCTGAAATTACCAAAGAAGATTTTTTGGCGAGAGAGAAAATTTTAGAAAAAAGAACACTTAGTTTTATTTTCAACCATTTAAAGGAAAAGAAATTTTTATTAAATGATGATGCACAATTTTTAGTTAATAGATTTGTAAATTCTAGAAATACTGTTATTCATCACCTTGTAAAATTACTAGGCTTTAATCTGAATACAGAGGAAGGTATAGATCGAGGAATACAGTTTTTAGAGGAATATAGAAAAACAATACAAGATATAAATAATATTTTTAATCCAATTTTAATTTCTGCACATAATAGAGAATCATGTTAGATTTGCTGATTCAAAACGGGTTAATTTTCGATGGCTTAGGCTCTCTGCCTGTTCGCGGAGATATCGGCATTCAAAACGGCCGCATTGTCACCCTTGCACCCTCCTTAACTAACCCAGCGCGGGAAGTAGTTGATGCTTCTGGGTTATGGGTGACACCTGGATTCATCGACATTCATACTCATTACGATTTAGAGTTAGAAATTGCACCAGGATTGAGCGAATCAGTGCGTCATGGCGTTACTAGCGTGGTTATTGGTAACTGTAGCTTGTCTGTTGCGATCGCAGAACCCCAAATCCTGGCTGATATTTTTCAGAGGGTAGAGACACTTTCCCATCGGCTAATCGCAAAATGGTTACAACAATCGGTTTCCTGGCATACACCAGCAGAATATTTACAGCATTTGCAACAGTTACCCCTTGGCCCCAATGTTGCCCCAATGTTTGGACACAGTGCTTTACGCGCTCATGTGATGGGATTAGAACGCAGTTTAACTGTTCAGCCGACAAAATTTGAACTAAAACTTATGCAGCGCATAGCCACAGATGCTTTAGACGCTGGTTTTATTGGCATTTCTATTGATATGTTTCCCTGGCATCGGATGAGTGGAGAATGGCAAGGCTGTACAATTCCCTCTCAACACGCCAAATTTAATGAATATGCAATGTTGGCGGATTTATGTCGGTATAGCGATCGCGTTTTTCAAGTCACACCCAATTTACAACGACTTGCTTCCTTTGTGGAGATTCTGCGTATGGGTTCAGGGATTGGACAAAAACCACTGCGGCTAACTGTTCTCTCAGCCTTAGATGCCGTACACGATCGCAAACTATGGCGAATATTTTCCCCCCTACTTTTTATTTGGAATCGGCTTCTAAATGGGAATGTGCGCTTTCAAACCCTAACGGAACCTTTCACCATTTACTCTGATGGATCTGTGACTCCCTTATTTGAAGAATTCTCCACAGGCGCACAACTTAATGGCTGTCAGTCACGAGAAGAAAGGCAACAACTATGGGCATCGGAAATTTTTCGTCGTCAGTTTCGCCAAGAATGGCTCAGTAAACGGCGTAAATCATTCCATCGTCAGTTAGATTTGATGGAAGTCATTTACTGTCCCGAAGCAAGTTGGCAAGGGTTAAGTTTTGCAGAAATTGCTCGTCAAAAGCAACAAGAACCAGTGGATTTATTTATCCACGCATTACAAAAATACGATACAGATTTACGCTGGGTGGCGACAGGAGCAAACGATCGCCTAAAACCCCGTTTAGCGATGATGCAGCATCCTTATATTTTGCCTGGTTTTACCGATGCTGGCGCTCACGTCCGTAACTTGGGCTACTATGATGGAGCTTTATCTTTGCTCAAACAAGCAGTTGCAACGAAATTTCTTTCACCTGAAGCTGCGATTTGCCGCGTTACCGGAGAACCTGCTGGTTGGTTTGGTCTTGATACGGGAGTTCTCAAAGTTGGTGCGAAAGCAGATATAGTTTTACTCGATCCCAATGCTTTAAATCAGCCAATTAGCCCGCAGGTGCAGATATCAGATCCCGTTTTAGATGGTGAACCTCGGATGGTTAAGCGTGGTTCGGATGAGATTGTGCAAGCGGTTTATATTAATGGAGTTCGGGTTGTTTGTCGGGGTAAGGTGAGCGATCGCTTGGGGCATGAAAGGTTGGGAACTGTTTTGTCACCATTAACTTAGAGATTATGGGCAAACTACATTGATGTTGTGTTGGTCATTGCTTCTAAATATATGTCTGATTACTTGTTTTCCCAATTTAAAGCCAATGAATTTGAAGCCTGTATAAAGAGTTATCTAGAGTTCTAGATATTTCACCTCGTTCTACTTACAAGGAATGTTAGGCTTAATTTTGGATAAAAGTTAGCATCTCTTCAAGTGAGTGTTGATCCCAAAATGGGATCAAGTTATTATAAATGCTATGCGTATTTTATCCCGCAGCACCCTGCGAAATTTCTGGGAATCTCATGCAGATGCTGAAGAAGCACTAAAAACTTGGTACTATGAAGCGTCTCACGCCGATTGGCAGAGTCCAATTGATGTTAAAGCCGCTCATGGTAATGCCAGTATTATTGCTAACAACCGTGTCGTATTCAACATCAAAGGTAATACTTATCGGCTCATTGTCGCAATTCGTTATGATATCGGTATTGTTTTTATCCGGTTTATTGGCACTCATATCGAGTATGACAAGATAGATGCAGAAACTATCTAAATAGAGGTTGATGTATGGAATTACGTCCAATTAGAACCCAAGCTGACTATCAGGAAGCTCTTCGAGAAATTGAGTTGCTGTTTGATGCCGTCCCTAATACACCTGAATGCGATCGATTAGATGTTCTGAGTACCTTAGTAGAAGCTTACGAAAAGGCACATTTTCCCATTGAAAAACCCGATCCTATCGAAGCAATTCAATACTACATGGATACCCGTGGCTGGTCTCGTCGTGATTTGGAATTATGTCTTGGCAGTCGAGCTAGGGTCTCTGAGATACTATCTCGTAAACGCTCCTTGACCTTGGAGATGATTCGGAAGTTAAATCAAGAGTTAGGTATTCCGGCTGAGATTCTGATCCAGCCTTATGATTCGGTGCAAACCTCTGCTTAATAACGGTCATAAAAAAGCGACGAAATATTAAACCGTGAAAAATTCCTCTATTTTTATGAATGTAAAACTTCAGACCGACAAAGATAAGCTACACGAAAGCACTAGTATAAACATAAATCAAGAAACAGAAAAGGAAAACATTCTATGTTCTCATTGTCAGCGCACTGCTACGAATGGTATTAAATGTAAAGGTATTTGTGTAGCCGATAATGACTATTAAAGTATATTTGAGTAAAATTGGTGATGCAGCGAGGTAAAAATTGGTAAGGTTTTGATATGAATTATAATCCTCAACAAAGTTTGAGAAATCGCATTAATAATCAAATTATAGATCATCCTTTTACAGACTATTGGGATATTTTTATTCTTAAACATCAACATCCAATTAATATTACTCTACACATTTTGGGAATATTCTTTTTTTACGGTTTACTCTTTTATACTTGGAAGTTGCAAAACTTTTGGTTGCTCTTGGGCTTACCGTTAACTCAATTGGTGGGATTAACTGGACATTTTTTATTTGAGCGTAGCCATATTGATTTACAAGATGCTGTATTTTCTTGGCGGGCTTCTTATTGTTTAGGTAAAATGTTATTTAGAATTTTGACGGGTAAATATCGAGATGATATTCGCCAACGACAAGAAATATTAAATAATTATCTATCAAACAATTATGCAAATATTCAATAATTGGAATGTAATTGCTAAAGGTTGGTATATTGCCTGTCCTAGTCATGAAATCTCTAAAAAAACAGCAAAATCTGTAGAAGTATGCGGTCATAAGATTGCTATTTTTAGAGGTGAAGATGGGCAAGTACGGGCTTTAGATGCTTACTGCCCTCATTTGGGGACAGATTTAGGAATTGGGAAGGTTGATGGTAATTGGATTCGTTGTGCATTTCATCATTGGGCATTTGATGAAACAGGGTTTTGTCAAAATATTCCCTGTCAATCAGAAATTCCTAGTCAAGCTAAATTACAAGGTTATGCAACAGAAGAAAAGTATGGATTTATCTGGATTTATCCAGATGCTGAAGCACCAGAGGGAGTAGCTGATTTTGATGAATTGAAGGGTAAAGAAATTGTTGCACAAGCTGATATTGCATTTGCAAGAAGTTGCCATCATCATATTTGTATGATGAATGGGATTGATGCTCAACATTTAAAAACAATTCATCATTTAGATATCAAAATGGATTTGTCGCTACATCGCAGCGAATTAGGGACGCAAATCGACTTTACAATGCGGGGACAATTCCCTAAAACTACTTGGAGAGAAAAGTTAGGTCAAAAATTTCTTGGTTCTACATATCAGTATTCAATGCGTTATGCTCATGGTTGCATTGGCTTGTTAACAATGATGAAGGATGTCAGGCTTTTTCCGCCACTGTTTATGATATATGCTTATACTCCAATTGCATCGGAAAGAACGAGAATTCAACCGATTTATGTAACTGAAAAACGTCAAGGTATTGTGGGATATCTGCTAAGTCAGTTTTTGCTATTCTGTACGCGCTTGGCTTACTATATGCTCAGAGATGAAGATGGCAAAATTTACGACAATATTCGCTTTAATCCAAAGTTGCTCCTTAGTATTGATCAGCCATTAGGCGAATATATGGACTATGTAAACCAGCTAAAACCGTCTCGATGGTCAAAAAATAGGGGTGTATAATATTACATTGGGTTACACTGTCGCTAACCCAACAAAAACTTTGGTAATGTTCTGTTTCTCAACCTAACCTACATCTGAATTATTTTGTAGAGTGGGAAATGCCCACCAAATCTGATTGAGGAGGTACAGAATTGTAGCGTAAATAACCATTTTCTAATCTGTCACATTACACCGTAAATTTACTAATTTGGTCGATAAAGTTTTAAATACAAACATAATACAAATCGATTTTAGGTAATTTCCGAATAATGAAGAGTTTGCTGATTCCTGTTCACAATTTGCAATCAAGCGATCGCATCGCCATGTATGCGTTGCTGCAAAATCACTTCCAAGGTATAACCTGGGATGGGTTTCAAATTGATCTAGAGCGCAAAAACTGGGTTTTGTTGTTGAGAGATGAAACATCCAACGCACTCAAAGGATTTTCAACTCTGATGTTATGCCAAACAACTTTTTTGGGAGAAAAAATTAGTGTGGTGTATTCTGGCGACACTATCGTTGATCCTAGTGCTTGGTCGAGTACAACATTACCACGAAGTTGGATTGCCGCCATCAACTTTCTGCGTCAACACTATGCAGAAAATAAACTTTACTGGCTGCTAATCTGCTCTGGTTTTCGCACTTATCGTTTTCTCCCTACTTTTTGGCAAGATTTCTATCCGCGTTATGATGTTACAACACCTGCGGATGTAACAAATCTGATGGTGAATTTAGCACGGGAATACTATGGTAGTTTATACCAAGAAACAACTGGTATCGTCAATTTTCCGCATCCCCAAATTCTCTGTGAGGAGTTAATTGAAATCCCCACAGGAAGACAAACTAACCCCCATATCCAGTTTTTTGAAGAAAAAAACCCCGGCTATCGATTAGGGGATGAATTGGTTTGTTTAACTGAAATTAACTATGACAATCTCACTCGTGCTGGAAAACGGATGTGGGAGTCAGAATCATCGTTACAATTGGTGCAAGATTGTGTCCTCATTTAAATTTTATGGTATCTACAGACCCACAATCGAACTTTAACAATCCGACACAATTTATAGAGGGATGGTACTGGGTATTAGCATCAAAAAAATTAAAAATTGGCAAGGTAAAACCTCTAACTTTGCTAGGTAGAAATCTGGCAATTTATCGGGGAGTTAGTGGTCAGGTAGTAGCTATAGATGCCTATTGTCCACACATGGGCGCTCATTTAGCAGAAGGTAAGGTAGAAGGTGATGGAATTCGCTGCTTTTTTCATAATTGGAAGTATGACAGTCGCGGAATTTGTGTAGATGTTCCTTCTTTGAAAAAACCGCTACCTGTGTGTATTAAAACTTGGCATACGGCAGAAAAGTACGGCATGATTTGGGTTTGGGTGGGAGAAGAAAAGCCAAGCTCGCTGCCTTTTGTACCAGAATTAGAACAATCAGATTGTGATTATATATTGGGGACTCGCTTTGTCAAAAACTGCCATCCCAATGTCTTGCTAATTAATGCGATTGATGCTCACCATTTCAATACTGTACACAATTTACCTTTAGAGATTGTGTTTGATTCTCAAGACCTCAATCCTAACGCTATTACCTTTAGCAACACTACACGGGGAGGAGATGATTCCTGGTTAATTCGCCTGATTCGCCCTCTATATCGCAACGAAGTTACTTATAGTATGTGTTACTGGTATGGCAGCACTGGCACTGTGACGCTAGGCCCGGATTTTCTGCATTTCTACATTATATTTACACTGCGAATGATAGAAGGTGGCAAAACTGAAGGGCAAACAATTCTTGTGACTCCCAAGCGTCCTGGATTTTGGGGATGGGTTTTAAATCGTGGTTTGTTATGGTTAACCCAGCAGGTTAGTAATTACTTTGCAAAAGGGGATACACAGGTATTTCAAACAATTCAGTTTGATTTAAAGACTCCTACTAAAGCAGATCAATCTATTCTGGAATTTATTCAGCATGTTAATCACCAGAAAGCTTTAAGCTGGGGAACTTGGGACACTGTTAATTATCCAAATATTCAAACTTTATCAACACCTAATAGTAATTTGCTATGAAGATGCAGTTAATTATTAAACGAACCGCCAAGTACGCCAAGAGAGAGAAGGAGTAATTATTAAGTGTAAAAAGACGGAGAATTAGTATAACCTTGAATTCACTTTAATTCAATAGAAAAAATGGATTTAAAATATAATATTGTTGGTTTTGACCTACCACACACAGGTTCTAATGACCGTTTGCAACGGATATTAACAGCAGCATTACCCAATCAGAATAATTATGCTAATTACCCGCAATTAAATTATTGGGATGCGGAATTTTTCAACTTACATCAAGTCAACATTTTTCAGCAATCTAATGTTAATGAAAAATCTGCTATTCTGGAACTTGCCAATTGCAGTCTGTTAGAAGAATCATATTTCATTGAGAAAGCAGGCGTTGGCTACATGGCAAAAATGGTACTGTTAGCCGAAACAGTTGAAGAACGAATGCTTTATGGATTGTTTACGGCTGATGAAGCTACCCACCTTCACAAAATTAGCCATTTTTTACCAGCAATGGAAGTAACTAGTACTAACGATCCGTTTTTGCGCTTACTATCAGAAGTGGTTGAAAGTGCAGATAAAACAGTTTTGTTGTTTGTGCTGCAAGTCGTTTTAGAAGGATGGGGTTTAAGCCATTATCGGCGTTTAGCGAAGGAATGCCGCTATCCAGTTTTAGCAGAACTTTTTTCTAGTTTTTTACAATCTGAATCCCGTCATCACGCTACGGGAACCACCTTGTTTAATCAAATTACTGTTTCAGCATTCAGTGAAACAACAATTCTCGATGTATTGGCACAGTTTTTGTTTATGGTACAGGTGGGGCCACAAAGCGTACTAACAGCAGTCGAACAAGTGAAAGGACATCTGACGCGATCGCAAAAAATCCAAGTCTTAGAAGAACTAGATACACAGACTCACAGTGGAACCCGATTACAAATATTGCGATCGCTTATGGGGGGAACATCAGCCCAGTCTATCCTGCAAAATTTAGAAGAACGCGGAGCTTTTGAACCACTCCCCGCCCATCAATGTGTGTAATAAATATCAATCTTATCTCTGCGTTAAATAAAAACGGATATGGAAAAAACTATTCATCGCAAATTACAAATTAATCACACTCGCAACAAACAGCAAGACCATACTGCTTTAATGGATGAAGCAGTTACTAATTTTCGCTATGACGATTGTCAAAACGAGTATTGGAATCCAGAGGAATTTTCCCTGCTATATGGTACACCTTTATGGGAACAGTCCAGCCAACATCAGCGTATAATTTTGAACCAACTTTACTGGGTAGCTTACTACTCACAAATTGTTTCTGCGGAAATTGCAACTATATTTTTCAATCAAACCAGTGCAGCCGGACTTTACGCCCAAGAAGATTTTCGCTTAATCTGCGATACCTTAGATTTGGAATCCGCACAAGAGCGATCGCACATTAACGCCTTCCGCACAATTGCCAAACAGGTTGAACAAGCGTTATTTGGGGAACTTATCTTTACCTACCCTATGCGCGGCCCCTTTACAGAAACAATGGTTTATGCTGACACCAATGCTCTAAAAACTTGGTGGAAAAAAATTCAACTTCAATACTTTGGGCTGATTTCTGCGAATAATACTTTTTTGGCTTGTCAGTATTTCACTGTCAGGGGAGTAAGGACACTAAATGGCAAGTTAGTACAGCATAAACTCAGCAATTATTATCAAAAACATCCCCATCCTGAAGCTGCTCCAATTCCTGCTAAAATCTCCTATTATCACTTCATGGATGAAAGTTTTCACTTCAATAGTTCGACAATTATATCTCACGATGTTGTCACTTGCCTTAAGCCACCGACTGCTTATGAGCGACTGGTTGCTAATTTAGGATTGCTAGGATGTCAGCGCGATCATTTTCATTTTTCGGCGGCGATTAACGGGATATTTTGGTACGATCCGGCGCTGTATAGCAACATTTATCGGGTGTTGCGATCGCGCATTTTTGAGATGAGTGACATGGATGCTAAAGAAATGATGCGGCGTTGTTTTACGGAAGAATCGGAAGGATTACACCGCAGTTTTTCAACTCATCAGGAGGCGATGAAATCTTATCGGGTGTATGTTGAAAAGCTCGATTATCTTTGGCAACGTAATCGAGATATGTCGCTGATGGCTACTAATTCAATTTATCGATATTTGGCGGCTCAAAAAAGGGCTTTTAAAAGTTTTGAACATAAAGAGGATTTGTTCTTATCTCACGCAGAGACGCAGAGGCGCACAGAGGAATGGAAGAGTATTGTTTAGGTAAAATTATTGCGTATTATGGCTGATTTGTGTAAGATATCGTTTCCGGGAAGTGATTTTGTTACTATCACTCTGGAATGTCATCAAAGTTTGTCTGAACATCTCACGATTCAGAATTCACCTGTTTTGTTTGGTTGTCGGACTGGTATTTGTGGCACTTGTTTGGTTGAGGTTATTGGTGATATTTTTCCTCCCCAACCTGATGAACAGGAAATGTTGGAGATATTAGCAGCTAATCATCCTCATGCGCGATTAGCTTGTCAGCTTGATGTTACAGGTAATGTTGAAATTCGTAAGCTGGAAGGTGAATTTGGTTAAACTTAGTTTAAAGACTTAGTTAAATAAAATTATGGAAACTGTAAATATCCATCAAGCTGAAACGAATCTCTCACAGCTTTTGTTGCGGGTAGAGCATGGAGAAGAAATCATTATTTCTGACAGAGGCATTCCCATTGCGAAGTTAGTTCCGTTTCGCACTTTATCAAATCGCCGCGATAGTTTAGGACAAGATAAAGGGCGTTTTGTAGTGCCAGAGGACTTTAACGCCCCTTTACCAGATGAGATGTTAGCAGCATTTGAGGGCGGTGAGGAGTGAAACTTTTGCTAGATACGCAGTGTTGGTTATGGTGGTTTGCACAACCAGAGCGTTTGAATGAGGAGGTGATCGCACACATTGCCGATGAAAACAATGAATTATGGTTATCAGTTGCCAGTATTTGGGAAATAGGTATAAAAGTTGCCATCGGTAAGTTACCACTGCCAGATCCTTTAGACAGTTATATTTCTAGTCGGATGGCACAGTTGGGAATGCGATCGCTGGAAATTACAGCGTCTCATGCTTTACAAGCGGCTGCTTTACCATTGCATCATCGAGATCCTTTTGACAGAATGTTGATTGCACAGGCTCAGATAGAAGAAATGACGCTTGTAAGTGCCGATTCAATGTTCAATAAATACGATATTTCTCTGGTGTGGGCTACCAAATCGTGAATATTTTTACGTAATCTTTTAAGTACGTATAGGAAAGTAAATGAGGAAAAATGAAATAATTCCCAATACGGTTCCGACAGTACTCATAGCTTGTGCAAACACACTACTGAAACCAAGAATAGAAATCGCTGCAAGTGTTAAACCTATAAATAAAACAGTACCAAATATCGAAACCAACAAAGGAGTTGTTCTGATCAAGACTGATTTAGTACTCTCCTTAAATATCGGTGTTGAGACTAAATTAGTATAGTTATATTTTTTACTATCTTCTAATTCATGAATAAGTGTTTTCCAAGGCTTATCGAAATCAGGCTTTACTAATAATTCAAACGTATATAAACTATTAATATTTTCAAGCAAAGAACAAGCAAATATATCTCCTATATAAACTTTGGATACTGCTGTAACATCAATAATTAAGTCTTTATTTTTTTTAAGTAATGATATGTATTGTCTTAAGTCGAGATATTGAATTCTTTCAACTTTCCAATCGATATTATCTGATAAACAAAAGCTATACTTTGCTTTCAATCTAGAAAATTCATCAGGATTGTAAACAGTATCAAGGGAAACAACTGTATCTTTACGATCACCAATGTAGTACTTGTAACAACCGATTGAAAGGTTCTGAATTAAGTTATAAACATTTGTTCGCAACAAATTTAGTTTAACTTGTTCAGTTTGACTATCTTCAACCTGAACAAATATGATCTTCTTTGTGCCTTCTTCAATACAACGGACAATTGAATTAAGATATTGATCTGGTCTATCAGTAGTTACGAAAATATATAGTGCTTTCAATTCTGACCTCCACCAAAACTAATTACGCATCCCTTACCTGATACTTTTGCTTTTCTTAAAGAAATTAATGCCTCAACTGATGTACTACCAATGCCAAATGACATTGTTTTTCCAGTTTCTTTAAGAAACAAATATGAATAGGAAGTCAGAATTTCAATTATATTTAAATCTGCTGAAACAGTGAAACATATATCATCACCAGCAACGTAAACTAAAGAAGCATGAATTTCCCTCTCTGCTAGTTCCGCTATATTTTCAAGAGTTACTTTTACTTTGGACGAAAACTGACTAGCTTCTTCAAGATTGTCTGAAAGTAGATAAAAATCAATTACATCACCGATGTTATCGCCATCACCTATACAGATTAGTGAGTTTTTGTACACGCTATCTCTTGAAACTCCTCGCTGAAAACTCATCAACTACCTGACAATAATATACAGCAATGCAGTTCTACTCAAGACATTGCCATAATTTAAATACGATCGCTCCCACCCACTATGCAATTTGCAGATTTTTGGTATATTGTCGCACTCAGCGAACAGTTACAACCTAACAAGGTATTATCACGCACCGTTTTAGGGGAATGGTTAGCGATATTTCGCGGTGAAGATGGACAACCCGTAGCTTTGCGCGATCGCTGTTTACACCGCAATAGCCGTCTATCATCAGGTAAAATCTGTAACGGTGCTTTACAATGTCCCTATCATGGCTGGGTATATGACGGAGTTGGAAACGTTATTGCAGTTCCAGCCGAAGGAGATGATTTCAAAGCTTCCCCACAGCGTCGAGCCAAGTGTTACGCTACCAAAGAACAGGATGGCTATGTTTATGTGCGGTTAGCCGATACCCCAAGCGTTAATTTTGAACCCTTTTCTATGCCTCACTACGGAGAAACAGGATGGGAGACGGTGCGGGTAATTAACCGTTTTGCTAACAACGTGACTAATTGTGCGGAGAACTTTATTGATATTCCCCATACGGCTTTTGTTCATCCTGGTGTTTTCCGTACTTCCCGCCAACAAAAGTTAGAGATGACTGTAGAACGCTGCAATGGTTCGGTTTTGGTGGAGTATCGCAACGAAAACAATAATTTGGGATGGTACAGCCGTTTTCTGAATTTGCAGGGTGCAGAGATTAAACATAGCGATCGCTTTTATATGCCAAACATTACCTCTGTAGAGTATAAGATGGCACATAATCGCCATTTGTTCATTACCAGTCAATCTATTCCAGAAACCGATAATTCAACTCTCGTTTACACCGATGTCACCTATAACTACGGTATCTGGAATAAATTAGCACGTCCCTTTGTGCGGTGGACTGCTCAACACATTATCCGCCAAGACGTGGAAATTTTGGGTATTCAGGGAGAAGCGATCGCTAAATACGGGACACAATTTTATAATACGCCTGCGGACACAATTCATATATTTGTAGAGTCAATTATGGCAGCTATATCTCGTGGAGAAGATCCGCGTTTATTGCCAAATCAATCTGTAAAAGTTACATTTTGGGTTTGAAAATAATTCGTAATTACCCCCCTTAATCCCCCCTTGTAAAGGGGGGAGATTGGAAAATCCGGTTTCCTCCCCTTATAAAGGGGAGAGATCGGAAAATCCAGTTCCCTCCCCTTTATAAGGGGAGGGTTAGGGTGGGGTAAAACCCATGTTTAAAATCACTGTGAGTAATCAGAAGTGGAAATACAAAACTTTGCACAACTACTAATTTTTGCTGCTTTTATCGGATTAGTTGGTTGGACTCTTAGCAATCAGCTTGGACGAACTCAACTCAAAGTTAAAAGTCGTGAAGATTGGTTGCTAGATGGTACAGGATTAACGATTCAAGGAATTTTAATTCCCTTACTACAAGCTACTTTAGTTTATGGGCTTTATCAATATTTACTACCGACTCAACAAGGATATTTAAAAGTATCATTAGTTCCGGCTTTTATTATCAGTTTTGTTGTAGTTGATTATTTATATTATTGGAATCATCGTTTATTACATACTAAATTGTTGTGGAAAGTTCATCAAGTTCATCATACTGTTACTCAGATGGATGTATTAGGAACTTCTCGCAACACACTTTGGACAAGCTTGTTAATTATATATTTATGGATACACACTTTATTTGTATATCTGTTAGCCGATCCCACAGGTTATTTACTTGGAGTCAGTCTAACTTCTGCCTTAGATTTGTGGCGACATAGCCGCTTGATAATTCCTGAAAGTAGCTGGTTTTATCAATTTTTATCTTCTTGGTTAATCTTACCACAGGATCATGCTTGGCATCATTGCCGCGAAGTCCACAATTATAACTATGGGGCTAATCTGAAAATTTGGGATAAGTTACATGGAACATATTATGAAAGCAAAAATTTGCCATCTATAATCGGAATTCCTAGCTCATTAAACTTGTTTCAAAAACTTTTCTTCCCATTTTCATGACAGTTATAAGTAAAATTCTTTCCTTTTTTCCCACCTTTATATTATTGCTAACTGGGGCAGCAATAGTCTACCTCGCCTATTCACCCAATATCTTCAGCATTCTGGCGGTGTTCCTTTCTATTTATGGGCTACCAGTGCTAGTTTACCGCTTGCATAAACGGCTTTATCCTGTGCAGGAAGGTATTAGTTATTTACAAAATAAAGAATATAGTCCCTGGTGGGGTAGTCATCAAATCCAGGTAATTTATATTGCAATTCCGGTGTTGGAAGCAGTGCTGCGACTGATTCCGGGGGTGTTTTCCTGTTGGTTGCGATTGTGGGGTGCTAAAGTGGGGCGAGATGTATACTGGACAACAAGATTGGAGATTGCCGATCGCAGTTTATTAGAAATTGGCGATCGCGTCGTTATCGGGCATGGTGTCGGTATCTATTCTCACGTCATTAAACCCCGTAAGCAAAATTTAATGTTGTATGTCAAAAAAGTCAAGATTGGCAGCAATGTTTTTGTGGGAGCCGGATCTAATCTTGCTCCCGGTGTAATCATTGGCGATGGTTCTTATTTACCAGCAGCCACCAAGCTTTATCCTAATCAAAAGGTGCAATAATGCGTCCGATTATTCAGCTTTTTGGGCAAATCCTCGCGCCAACTGCGAGGCGATTTCATCAAGCTTTGGATAACCCAGAGTTAATGCAGATATCTGTACAAAAGGAAATTTGCGATCGCTTAATCAAGAGTGAGTATGGCAAAACTTTGGGGATTCATTCTATAGACGATTGGCAGCGTGTGCCAATTGTAGATTATGATACACTCGAACCCTGCTTAATTCAGAAACAGCAGCAAATTTCCCTCACACCAGAACCCATTTTGTTCTACGAAAAAACCTCTGGTAGTAGTGGGGCGGTAAAATGGATTCCTTATACTCAATCTTTGCGGCGATCGTTTAATCAAATGTTCTGTGTATGGGCGCATGATTTGATTGTACACGGGCCGAAATTCTCCACAGGGAAGCTTTATGCTTGTATATCGCCGCAATTAAATGTAGCTGATAGCCAAACTTTACAGGATGATTTAGATTACTTAGACGGCTGGTTACGTTGGTTTTTGCGTCCTTGGTTGGTGATGCCAAATAAACTTAATCGGCTGCATGAAGCGAATTTGTTTAAACATCAACTGGCTTTGGCATTATTAGAGGCTGAGAAATTAGAAATTATCTCTATTTGGAGTCCTAGTTTTCTACAAGTACATTTAAAATATATTCAAGAAAATCAGGATTTATTGCAAGGAGAATTACACAACCGGATTTCACATAATCGCCTAAAACTTTTTAGCGAAAGTAATATTCCCTGGATGCAACTCTGGCCAAATTTGAAGCTGATTTCTTGCTGGGATAGCGCCAATGCAGCAGATCAAGCGCAAGGATTAAGATTAAAATTTCCAGATGTATTAATTCAAGGTAAAGGACTACTAGCAACGGAAGCCCCAATAACGATTCCGTTGATTGTAGCTGGGGGATGTGTGCCGATTCTCGATGAAGTGTTTTTCGAGTTCGAGGATGAGACTGGTTCCTTGCATGGCTTACATGAACTCAACATTGGCAAGGAATACACGATTATTTTATCGCAGAAAGGGGGTTTGTATCGTTATCGAATTGGCGATCGCATTCGGGTAACTCATTACTATCGCCACACTCCCTGTTTAGAGTTTCTCGGACGACATCAAACTATTAGCGATTTGGTGGGCGAAAAGTTGCAAGAAACCTTTGTAAATAATGCTCTTACTCTGTTGAACTTGCAAGAAACTAATTTTAAAAGTTTGATGCCCATTGCCGATCCTCCACACTATATTTTATTATTAGATTCTGCAAAAGAAAGCCCGGAAATTATTGCTCAAAAACTGGATCAGGCTTTATCAGAATCACATCATTACAAGAGAGCGCGAACCATCGGTCAACTTGCACCACCACAGGTTTTAATCTCTAGTCAAATTCCTCAAGTGTTAGTTTCCCATCGTATCCGCACTGGAAGTATTTGGGGAGGTATTAAGCATCCAATTCTGGCAAAATTACCCATTAGCACTGAACTTTTACAAGAATTGAAGTTGGAAATTACCCAGAAATAGCTCACCAAGTAAGCTGTTAAGCATTTTATTTGCACATTGAGATCGCAGGGGGGCAGGGGGCTGGGGGGTTAGGTTTTTAATTACTGAATCGATGCTCTAGTACAGCACGACGTAAATAAACTACCCATTCGAAATGTCCGAAACCATAGCAAAAACGTAATTACAAATTAATTTACCGTAGCGGTAGCGAGTCCGCCGGGAGCAATTAAATATGTTCTTGTTGGCTGCTCCTGATCTGCATCGTAGCCATCAAAACCAGGACAATTGCCAAAACCAACGCGGTATTTCTGAGTATTGAATTATCAGAGTGCTTGAGTGCGATCGCCACAAGTGCCCAGAGTATTACTCCTGTATAAGCGATATCTCGACGCTGGATGACTATAACTGCTGCAACGGCTGTTGCGATCAATAACATGATGAGAGTCCATATTACAGCAGAAATCCCCCACCCGTTCCACCCCTGAAAAGACAAGGCACACGCTACGTTGACAATGGTCGCCACGCTAATCCAGCCTAGATAAATGCTGATAGGAAAGTGAACACACCATTTCTTGAGCCGAGGTACACGCTTGTTGCCAATTTCTAACTGCACATAAACAGCAATCAGGGGCAATAGAATAAACAGCATTGCAATTACAGAAAGCGCAAAAAGCCGAGACAAAAACAGATAAACCCAGATACTTTGAGCAACACAGGCAATCACCAACAGATAACCTGTCTTACGAAAATCAGGCTCATGTCGTTGTTCAGGTAGAGCTTGGTATACCCCAAAAGCAAACAACCCAAGGTAAATCAGACCCCAGATAGCAAAGGCGTAATTGGCAGGGATAATCAGGACATTTTTAAATAAAGTATTGGAAATTTCCCCTATGCTGAGTCCATTGAGCGGAAAAACGTTCGATACTACATTGATAATGAAAGCACCAAAGATTGCAGCCAAAGTAACAAGCTGCCGCCAAAAATCTCGGTAATTGCTAGAGTTGGACTGCTGCATAGGATATTAACTCATATCTTTTATGCTTTTAGCTTACATCTGAAAAAGATCGATGCCTAAGGCACAAGAAGTCAACGAGGATGCGTGACCATATTCTCTGTGTCAACTGGAGCACTCTACCTGTTCTAATGCTGGATCGACCAAAATCACCGTTTTAGTCCCTAAACCTGTAATCAAATGAGTATATGTACTTATTTATGGTTCAAAGAGTTGTTGAAATAACATGATGCATAACTCTAGATGAAATTGTTTTATTATCTAGATGTCGATCAAAATAGACTTGTCGCCTAATAAACTTTTTGAGTTTTTCGAGCGAGGCAGAACAAGGGTTTCAGATACTAATTTTTTATAAACCTACAAGTCTAATGAACTTATGTAATATTTGAGCTTTCTCACAAGTTCCTCACAATCTTTACCTAACATTTGAGTAAAGCTAACTCAATGGTAGAGGTATGACCTTTATCCTCTCAAATACATAATTTACCGATACCAAAGGATTTTGATTAGCTGACTTGTGATTTCTTCGCTCAATTTTATCGAGTTCAAGAGGAATGAAAAATGAGTTTAGAAACTTACCAGAAAGAAGTAGAACACCTGGGAGAATCGCAGGGTCTTAAAGACCACGACCACGATCTGGTTCACGATCTGAGTCGAAGACTCGATGCCCTATGGCGGTATGACCAATATTTTGCTAATGCTGAGGGGTATGATTCAGTACAAGCCTTTTGGAGAAAGGTTAAGGAACAAGAGAAGCAAAACATAGTGGAGTTAAAGAAACTACTCTCGGAACATATTAGGCTTGGTGATTTCTAGGAGTGTTTTCAAAAAGCCTCAATAAAGCTACTTTTCCTGTTATTAACTGAGGAGACAGTTATTTTCAGAGGGGGCTAAAGGCTTTCATCTGTTCAAATTCTTTAGCCCGTTTTTGTATTTGGTTGCCAATGCGATCGCAAATTCCTCCCGTTACGATTAGTTAATTGTTTACTTATTTTGGGGTTTGATAGCGATCGCACTTCCCGGAATTTGGAATGATCGAGTGGGCAAGGAAGAGTCACCTTGCTCCTGGTGGGCTTTCTGCTCTAATTGCTGTAATTTTCTAACTTTGTTGCCAGTTTGAAGTAGCAGCTTATACTGTTTCCAACCAATCAAAAATTTGGGCTAACTGATCCAGTGTTACCAGCCCATATTGCCAGAGGGTCATAGCTAGAAAGTTGGGGGTATGCTCACAATGCCGCAAAGCAAGAGAAATTGCTCCACCAGAAATACCCAACTCTTCCTCTAAAAAATGCACCAATTGATCTGTAGCTTTCATAGCCATGTTAAATAATGTTAATTAAGTTTTATTTTGTCTCAGCAATGCTTCTAGCATTTTCTTATTTATGTAGCTAAACTTAACAATTAAATTAATCTTTGGGAACTAACAAGCAAATACGGTTTACCGTACTCAAAGAATTAACACCACTCGAAAGGAGAAAACTTTAGCCAAGAGAACGCCGTTAAAGAAGATGCAGACATTGGTAACCACCGAGATACGTACAAAATGGGACACATTGTAAAATGAAGAATGCTGAGGATTTTCTACTTTACTCAGCACTCAGATCCCTCAATGTCCCATGCCCAATCCTCAAACTAGAGCATATACCTTAGCTTCCCAAGGTACGATGCCTTCTCTGCCTACCCAGTCTGGTGGAACTATCCTTTCTTGAGTGATTTCTTTCCACTGTTTACCGACTGGGGTAGCGGGCCAATTTGGGACTCTATACTCAGAAGCAGGAGGAGTACCATAGTCAGAAAAGTTTGCTACTACAACTACTAACTCATCAGCTTTGTTACCACGTTGCCAGACTAAAACTCGTTTGCCTTCATTGAAGTCAATATGAATGAACTGGGTATCATTCACAGCTAAAGCATTAGAAGTCTTGCGGAAGCGGACTAATCTTGCAACGTATTGGAATATGCGTTGTCGCCAATCTTCGCTTAGACGGTCGAAGTTAACTGGGTCAATTTGTTTGCGATTACTATGATCATCGCTGATGTCTAAATCTTGTTGGTCGGCAAATTCATCACCAGCTAGAATCATGGGAATTCCTACGGCGGTGAGCAAGCTGACAAATCCTAATTTAATGCGTTCTTCTGTCAGCTTCACGCCATTATTAACCAAATAGTTGAAGAGACGCTCGTTACCATAACCGCCGATATCATGGGAAGTTAGGTAATTTACTGCTTGTGAACCATCTCTAAAGCCTAAGTTGCGGCAATCAATGAGTTTGCGGACACTCCATTCAAAGCTAGGTTCATCCCAGGCGTTCTTACCTAGAATTACCTGCCGGAAGATTTGCTTAAATTTTTCATTCCATAATCCATCTAGACGATTTTGTTGGATAAGCGCTAGTGGTACACTTAATTCTTCTCCAACAACCAAGAAGCGAGACGCTTCCGCTTCGCTAACGTCGCTTCCCCCTCTTTCATTCCATAGATTACGTGCAAAATCCTTAAATTCTTGTAAAAAGTCGTAGTTGGCAACATTATTAACGCTATCCAACCGCAGACCGTCAACCCGATAAAATTCTAGCCAGTGGGCAATATGGACTTTTAAGTATTCCCGTGCTGGCACAAACCATGATTTTTGGCCAGTGATGGGGTGATAGCCTTCTACCCAATAGTTGTATTTAAATAAATCTCCGCCAAAACCATCTCTTGACCCTTGTTCTGGGTCACCACTGCCCCATTTAATGTAAAAATCCAGAAAATTCACATGATGGTAAGGGTTCTTCAGCGAGAATGCCATCACCACATCTATAAAAAAGCGCAACCCATTTTGATGAGCAGCTTTGATCAAATTCACTAAATCAGTTGTAGCTGTAGGTGCTGACTGATGATCTGGGCGTCCTAAATCGAAATCTGCGGCAAAATAATTCGCTGTGCCGTAACCCCACTCGTTAACATAGCTGCTATCTTCTGGGGGTAGTAGTTCGAGGGCGTTGACTCCGAGTTCTACAAGATGAGCGTGGTTATTCAAAGCATCGACTGTGGTAAAAGTTGGAGATTTTGCTTCTTTGACCAATAGTGCTAAAGCATCGCGGAATGTTCCGTTTCCTTCTTCAACACCAGATGGGCTATTCTTTGCCCAACGGGTAGGTAATTCGTAAATCACCAATTGATTGTTAGTTGGCAGTTCTTTTAAAGGAATATCGTCTTCCCAATTTACAGTTTGTCCTTCGGGATCGCAGGGAGTCAGTTCGCCATTGCGGTAAAGTATAACGCTTGCCGGATGATCTGGGCTAATTGTTACCCCCGATTCTAGCCGCTTGTTAGCAAATCTTCGATCTACAGTTGTTGCTGTCGGATCTGTAGCGTAGATAATTTGGTTAGCATTATCAGAATAGCCATCTGAGTTGCGGACTTTAAACCAGTAGAAGTAAACTTTTCCTTCGCTCAACCCCACTTCTTGAGCTGATACTTCCCACAGTTCAGGAAATTGAGTTGATTGACGAAGCGGAATTTCTCTAAATTTAGTTAATGGTTCCGGGTTGCTGGGAGGTGTGCTGCCAATGTAGAGAGTGGGAGATGGTTCAGAGGCACCGGGACGCCACAATACAAAGTGAGTCTTTTTGCGGCTCAGTAAATCAGTAGGCATTGGAAAAATCTCTAGTTGATGTAATTAAGTCATTTGTGGAGTTATTACACAACAGTCAGTTGCTATTCCAGATAATTGAGTTGAATTTTTTCAACCTGTAAATCTTATCGGACGTTTACTAGATAGTCGCACTACTCTACTAAAGCCAGACGTTAGTTTGAGAACGTCACCGCGTCTCTACACACCTAAAATTCTCGCTTGGTAAAAAACTTGACAGCGAGGTGTATTTTTAGTATATTTGTACTATAAATACACTTAAGTGTTGCATAAAACTTTAACACTCCCGACTACACCAACAGGAGAGCACAAAATAAATGAAGCTATCTAAGGTAGACTTGAGCAGTTTAATAGCGATCGCTCACTCTGATGGATATTTGCAGTTGTTGCTCGATCGAGGCGACGAACTGGAGTTTTTGGAAATACCGGCACCGATACAAGCTTATGAAGGATTGCAAGAACTGAACGAGGTTATCGCCGAAACGACTGCACTACCTTTTGAAGAGGAACCAATTGTCATGCTACCAGTTGTCTCCTCAATGGCCATGGCTGTAGGCTACGATCGCGACGAACATATTTTGCAAGTTGAGTTTCAAAGTGGAGCTGTTTATCAGTACTTAGGCGTAGACGAGGATACTTGGGAAGATTTACATTCCTGTGACTCAATTGGCAGCTTTTTCAATCAAGAGATTAAAGGCAGATATGACTGCGATCGTCTAGATCATCCAGATTATACTATTGACTAATAATTGTATGTAGGGTTTTCAATAATTCTTGCGTTGTGTAAGATTTAGCTAAAAAGGCTGTGTGTTCACCTGTTTTGTCGATTGGAACTTGTTCACTTGTTGCCAGTCCACTTACTTACAACAATAAGTTGTCTAATTACCAAGTGGCTAACAGTTTGCAGTGCTTCCACCTGTTTGGGACTGATTCAGCGTGGTATTAATTATACATTACTTTACATAGTTTAGATTTTCCTTGCCCACTTAATTTATGGAAAGAGATTTTTAAGCCTTGATTGCTTTTATCCTAAGAAATACTTGTTTTGCCTAAAGCATTAACAAGAGCAACTAAACATACACCAGCAGCGTTTTGTTCAGAGACAATAGAAAAAGCCCACATAATATGAACGCAGTTATGACGACTACACTTACCTCTGCTGTTAAACCAAGAGCCGAAGATAGTTTTGCCATTAGCTTTGCACCATTGTCTCTTGAAGAAATCTATGCCAAATCTGACGATCCAGCCAACGGTGCCGTGGTTGTGATGAGTGGCGTGGTTCGCAATCAAACTGATGGTAAACCTGTAATTGCTTTAGAGTATCAAGCTTACGAACCTATGGCATTACAGATATTTTATCAAATTGCTGCTGATATTCGCTTATCTACGTCTGATGTGAATCGGGTAGTGATTCATCATCGCACCGGACGTTTGCAAGTTGGAGAAATTAGTGTTTTAGTAGCAGTGGGTTGTCCTCATCGGAGTGAGGCGTTTGAAGCTTGCCAGTATGCTATTGATACCCTCAAGCACAATGCGCCCATATGGAAGAAAGAACATTGGCAAGATGGTTCTAGCCGTTGGGTAAGTATTGGTGCTTGCGAAACATTAGGAGAAAATTGTTAAGATTTCTGAGCTATTTTCTTCAAAGAAGTTCAATCTCTTGAAAAGGCAGTGATTCATTCAGCAATTAGCAAACTGATGTGTGCATAGATATAGCTCGTGGTAGACATCACTAGTTGCTGGATGACACTTTTTTAACTACAGTTAATAAGTAGAGTCCCATAATATATTTATTATTAAATATGATTTAAATAATGAGTTTTCAATGTTTATTACCATACACGGATTAATACTACTATAAGTTTATTCTCGGCTACGGTTTATTTCTTCTACTCTCTACCTTGATAAGTATTATTTAATAAGTTTCATTAACCTATTTTTTACTAAGTACTTTTGAATTAAACTAGTAACTTGATTGTTGTTTAATTATTAGTATGCAAAAAAAATTTGGTTATATTAGTTTTTTAATTTTCATAGGAACTTTTATCCTATTTATCTTTAGCAGTTTAAGACATTTTTTATTTAAATCCAACGCTCTTGATTTAGCTCTTTTTGACCAATGGGTATATTTAATTAGTCAGAATCTACCACCAATATCTTCTTTGTTTGGATTTCATGTGATAGGCGATCATGCAGCTTTTATATTATACCCTATAAGTTTACTATACAAAATTTATCCCAGTGTATATTGGTTGCTTTTAATTCAAGCTTTTGCTTTATCGGTTGGATGTCTACCTGTTTATTTGTTAAGCCTACAAGCTGGATTATCTATACCTTATTCAAGAGCAATTACTTTTTCTTATCTACTTTATCCTACTTTATTTAATAGTAATTTTTTTACTGATTTTCGTCCAGAAAGCATAGCAGTTCCTGCATTATTGTGGGCAATATGGGCAGCGATAGAGAAGTGTACTTATCAATTATTTTTTGCTATTGGTTTAGTTTTAATTTGTAAGGATAGCTTAAGTTTAACTGTAATAGCTTTTGGTATTTTTTTGTTGTTACAGCATAGAAAAGTCTATGGATTAGCTTGTAGTTTAATAGGGCTATTTTGGTACATTTTCACTATTGGTTATTTAACACCACTTTTAAGAGGTGGCCCAGCAGGGGGAGTTGTTTTTTATGCTTCTCTTGGTAGTACTCCCAAGGAAATAATCTTTAATACTATTAGTAATCCTAACTTAATTTTAGGAAAGTTTTTTTCTCCTAATGCATTATTTTATTATTTCCTTCTTTTATTACCAGTAATTATTGGATTACATTGGAAGCAAATAGTATTTGTAATACCTGCTTTACCA
Organism: Nostoc foliaceum FACHB-393; assembly: GCF_014698505.1. Lineage (GTDB taxonomy): Bacteria > Cyanobacteriota > Cyanobacteriia > Cyanobacteriales > Nostocaceae > Nostoc > Nostoc foliaceum_A. The sequence goes on from NZ_JACJTD010000020.1 coordinate 115,997, forward strand.
ATGTTTTTATTAAATATTATTTCTGATTATGCAGCACAACGAGATTTAGTTCACCATTATTCATTACCGATTTTCCCTTTTATTATTGTATGGTTAATACATTCTATCAAGGAGTATAAACAAGAAAATAAAAAGCATTGGTTGAAACCTAAAATATTAATATTTTCTGCGATTATTTCTTTTTTGGTGTTAGCTAAATATGATTTTTTTATAACACGCTATTTACCAAATTTATCTAACCTACCTTTTCTATATGATGCGGTGAGTTTAGTTAAAACGAAGGAAAGTGTTTTAACAACATTTAATATTGCTCCCCATTTAAGTAACCGTCAAAATATTAAGTTAATTAATAAAGATTTGAAATTAGAAAAGGATAATGAAATTTTTAAATATATACTTATAGACTTAAACAATAATAATTTTGACTTTAATTCCAATTTAGTACTTCAGCTTAGAAGTAATTCTACTTACAAACTTATATATCAGTCTAACGGCGTTTATTTATTTAAGCTACCTCCAATTTAAGAACACATGCCTAGAAAAGTAATGCCACAATGTACTAGCTTTTTAGTATTAATCAAGATTTCACCTTTTAAACTTTAAATTTCTCAGAAGATAGTAATAGCGGTTCTCGTTTACGTGAGGTAGACCCGTAGGGGCACGGGCACTGCCGTGCCCCTACACCTGGCGATATAATCTTGTACCGCATCTGAGTGGGAATCGCTATATAGGCCTAGTATTTGATTTTTGAAAAGATACGTAGGGTGCGTTACGCTGTCGCTAACGCACCATTCTTAAGGCTTTGGTGCGTTACGGCTTACGCCTAACACACCCTACAAATACTTAGATTTTTTCAGAAATCAAATATGATTCCTATATCAACCACAAAGTGTCTTTGGGCAAATACTGTGATTTACTTTTAGTTCAAAAACGAACTGCGGTAATTTGCAATGTGTTTTTTGATTTGCGTGAAAAATCCGCAACTTTTTTTTATTTGTCCAAAATCTAAACCAAATAGTAATTTTTAATTCCCAAACACCTATTTAACAGAAATGTTTAATTTTTATTAAAAATATTTAAATTTGCAAAACAACAATTTTTGTTGCATTTGTTTACATAAACTCCATGACTCTATTGAGGTTTGTAAATATTTTGTATTTCTACAAGGAATATTCCTTTAGACTGATCTTCAACTGAAAAATGTGGGGATAAACACAAATGCATTCGTTAAATATCTTTTGTCACGAATTTGTAGTTGCTGTTTCCTGTGTAGCTTGCATTATTGGACTGCTGTTACTGTGGGACGGTAAGCAGCAAAAAAATGATGTGGAAGAAACAGAGCGGATTCTATTTAGAATGAGCTTTAGTTACTGGCTAGTTTACTGTCTAGCCTTTGGCATAGAAAAAATAGTTTTACCCGACTGGGAATCTGTGCTTATGACTTTGAGAATAACTACGGCTCTGTCATATTTTTTAACTTTTTCTTGCATTCTCAGTCTGCCACTACACAAATTTGCAGTCCACCGTGTTGAGGAATAGTCGTGGAGCATGAGGCATTGGAAATTGGATATGATTAAGATTTCATAGCGATCGCTAATGCCGTTTCCAGTTCTGACTGCGCCAAAGGGGTTAAAATAAATACTTCTTGTACCGTCTTCCCCTGCCGTGCAATTACTTTATAGCCGCCGCGAATCGGTACTGAAACACGCAATTGCATTTTCGGGCAATGACCTTTTACCCGCCCAATGACTCCCGGCGTCACGGTTTGAATGCAATCCTGCTGACAAAGACGTTCTAAAATGGGGATAAGACCATCAAGGTGTGTCGAGTGATTCCAAACCAGTCTGCCAGCTTTTTGCGAAGCTGCTCGGAGGGAATCTGCGGTGGGTTTGCCCATAATAATTAAGCTGCTTCTAGAGGTGCCATTGTCAAACCTGCTCGGCGCAGCTGCTGATGATAGAGTTCCGCAGGTTCTTGGGGACCAACCCAGACGATCGCTTGACCTTCATAGTGTACCTGATTAGTCAGATCCCACGCGCGATCGCCACTCATCCCTGGAATATATTTCATCAAACATTCAGTCACGTGTTGGAATGTATTAAAATCATCGTTTAATACAATCACTTTGTAATTAGGATAAGTCTTACGGGTAACTTGATCAGACTGTTTCGGAGCTATAGTTGGTGCTGTGGCCATCCCGTAAACATCTGCTGAAAATATCGTAACCATAGAACAATTAGTCAAGAGTATTTTACAAAACTACATTACAAATAACTAGTTTAGTCCATTGTCTGGGGACTGGAGATTTGGGAGTTGGGAGTTAGAGATTAGCTATTGTGTATGGGGAAAAATTTAGTCCCCATACCCATGCCCAATACCTAATGCCCTACCGCCAATTATCCCAGTTTTCGTTAAAAATTGATGTATCGGGGAAGGCGGTGGGGTTGCCATTTTTTTGTAAAAGCCGTTTGAGCGCTTCTAATTGTGGCTCTTGTTTGGGTAAGTCATCGACTAGTTGGTAGGGTGCGATCGCATTTTTGATGGCAAAACTAGCAACAGTTCCCGCAGCCGCGCCAGCCGACCATTCAAAGGAATGGACTCGATAGGCAGCAGCGGCAATATGACTAGTACCAATACTTTTGCCTCCTACTAGCAAATTGTCAATTTTCTGGGGAATCATTGCCCTCAGAGCAATTTGGAAGGGATAAGCAAGTCCTGCACCACGCCTTTCACCTGGACGTTCTATATTACCAGGGGCTTCTGGGGGACTATTCACCATGCAAGGATGGAAATCGATAGCGTAGTGACCAATACCCACAGCATCGGGAAAGATGGTAGAACGAGTCCGTCGCATTGCTTTGTCTGGTGAAATCCCACCGCTAATTACAGATGTGGCTTCCAATCCTGATAGTGCGGCTCTTAACTGCCGATACATATCTGCTGGCAGAGTTTTGCGGTAATACTCATCATTGTAATCTCGCCGAGATATATCAATTTCCCAAATAGTAAAACCTCCAGGTTGTCCCCAACTAGGGCGGCCAATAATGCGGCGTCCCTCTCGCATATAGGGATATTTCGATAAGCCATGTGCTGTGCCCATTGGGGAATTTAACCCGGAAACAAAGCGGTTATTAGTTCGCTGCTGCTTTACACCCTCCCCCAATTGGGAATCTGTAGTTCCAGCTACTAACCAGTAATAGTATGAGAGGGCATTTTCTTCAGCGTTGCGGAGGGTTTCTGTTCGCAGTCCTCCCATCCAGCCCCCTGGTTTTAACTGCCCAGTCCCTTGTAACTGTTGGCGACTGTAAACTAAGTTATCCTTGGCTGTTCCGGGGCGGTAGTCGTTACCCCAAGTCCAGTTTTGCATAGAGATGTCCCCTGGTGTCGCAGCAGTAAAACTTACACCACCGAATTTTGCTGGTTTCCCTTTGTTTGGACTCCAAATGCGACGATAGGTAAAAACTAAATCAAAGTTAGCCAGTCGCGTTAATTCATAGCTGAAATATGGTGCGTATTGTAAATAAAATGGAGGCATCGTCTGCGGTTGCGGTTCCTTGGTTGCCTCCATTGCAAAGGTGTAGGTAAAGCCTTGAGGGCAATAAGGGTCATTGTTGGCGCTGGAAGCCGAAGGTTCCAGGTAGGAACGGGCATCAATGCCTAATCGGTAGGGGACATCAGCAAGGGCGATAATTTCTCCAGTTTCGCTCGCGTCTACAACGTACCACTTAGGAGCATCCCCTTTCGCTGCCTTGGGGAGGAAACGGAGAATAGTTTTGGTAAATCGAGACGAGTTTTCGTAGCGATAAGCATCTTCAATACTTTGAGATAAAGTAAAAGTATTGAGAGGTGGTGCGCCTTTTGGTGGTTGATGTTGGATAGCGATCGCACTATCAATTATTTTGCCATCAGCAGCAATTTCTAAGTCCTTAATTACCGTGTTGGGAAACCATTGTAACTTCCCTTTGCCTTGCTTCTCGGCATCTTTGAGCATCTGGACTAAAATTGTATGAGCATCGCGGGGAAGAAAGCAAGAGTCACTTACCCAACAGTCACCGGGGTTAAGTTCACCGTATTTGCGCCCAATCCGGTTTCGTAATTCTAGGTAGCCACGAGAATAGAATTGGAGAGATCGCTGAGTTGGGCGTTCGTCTAACGCAGATGTCCCTTGAGAAGAAATTTGTCCTCCCAGCCAGTCAGTAATTTCCGTGAGACAAACCGTTCGCCCTGCTAGTAAAGCCTCATAAGCTGTAGCTACGCCAGATAGTCCACCACCCACAACTAAAATCTCGCAATTGACATTTTTATCTGGGGTTCTCGGTGGTGTGGCGATCGCTCCATTAAATGCAACTAAGGTAGATATGAAATTGAGACTGATCAGCGATGCCAAGCTATAAGCTACTTTGTGTCTACCCTTCATGGTTAAAAAAACTACTCCAAATCCTGTGTCATCTTGTAGAAGGTAGCATCCAGGAAATGATAACCACAAGTTTATCGGAGTAAATAAGAGACTTAACGGGAAAAGTCAAAATTGAATGTGGGTCGTGAGTGAATATGTTGACTAGTACAACGCGGCGGAAATAAACCTACCATTCCAAACAGCCAGAAAACCCAAAATTAAAGCATGTGTGACTTTTGACTTCCGCCTTGCGGCACTAGTGGCTCTAATCTACTCTCACTAAATTGCAAAGTTTTTTAGAACCCCAGCTACACGGCCATTTCACCAAAATACTCAGACACCAACAAATAACCGATGAATCAGTGTTTCTAGCGCTCCCATAAGTTTTGACAAATGGATGTCTGAGGACAAGCCGATCTGCATCTACACACTCAAACGAACGCTGTTTCCCCTTAATTTACGATGCTGAAACCCTTATGATTACCTTAATTTCTGAAAAATTGCGATTTAGTGTCTCTTCCGCCATCGCCTAGAGCTAGAAGGCGATAACTAACCTAAAATTGCTAAAACTGATAATATTTATCTGGAATTCAATGCTTTGCATGTGTAGATTTACATGCATACTGTTTATATACAGCTATCATTCTCTGTAAAACCTATGTACAGTTGTATTCCAGACGACCTGAAAAATATTTTAACAAAACGGCGACTTGCATTTCATTCTTTCTAGTCATGGAATGAAAGCCGCCCCGTCGTCGTCATTTGTGATTGTTCACTAATATTACAAGTGACAAATGACACAAACTCCCACTTCTAAAAGGAGTGGGATGAGGTTAAGCAGCTTACGCCTTGGCAGAAAATGAGCCAAGTCAATTGATTCAACCATGTTATGTCCTGAGCAGGGAAAAACACACAAGGAGAAAATAAAAAAATGAACCCATCTTTAGAACACGCATACGTTGGACTAGGACCGATGCTACTAGAGGAAGAGTATATGGTCGCAAATCAAAAAAATGTTGTTAATGATGTGGTCAAGCAAATTGGCTTAACCTGTAAGACTTTGGCAAACCGTGAAAATCTCCCTGAAGATAATCAAAACTTCGCTCCTCATCATGTGATTTCTATTATTGGCGGTCGTGGAACTGGTAAAACGTCCGTGGTAACTACCATTGCCGAGCAAGTCAAAAAGGACGTAGCGGAAGCATTTGTTATCGATTTGATCAGCCCCGATCAGTTGAGTGTAAAATTTCCCGTTTCAGCAATCATTGTTTATGCTATAGAACGCTCGCTAGAAAAGCGAAAGCAAGAACAAGAGCAAGAGTTAGAAAAGCAAGAGTTAGAAAAGCAAGAGTTAGAAAAGCGGAAGCAAGAGTTAAAAAATCAATGGGAGAAGATAAAAAATATACCTAACTTTCGACATCCAAGTTGGGCAGTACAAGTCGAAAATTTAAAAACCTACGATGTTATTTCGAGGGATACTATAAATACTACAGAATGGCACGATGAACTATTTAAATTAATGGTATCTCCTGTAGATTTAGTACCTAAGTTTCATGATTGGTTGGGCAGTATGCTAAAGGCAATAGGGTGTAAAGCTTGTGTTATTTCTATAGATGACGCTGATATCTCTGTTGAAAAAGCAGAAGAAATTATAGAAACCATCCGAATCTACTTGGCTAGCCCACTAATAGTAACTATATTAGCTGTAGATTTACCCTCTCTCGAACGCAAGTTAAGAAATATTCGCTTGGCTAAACTTCCTCCTGTGCCAGAGTATAAAGAAAAACAGGACGAAGACGGATTTTTTCTATTTGGTATGAGTAGAGCAGCTCATCAATCAGCAGAAGCTCAAGCCGAACAAGAATATGTGGAAAATTTGCTAGTAAAAGTTTTACCGCCAGCAACACGCCATGTTCTTACAAATTTATCAGAACGAGATAGATTACATAAACCATTTAAAATTCCTAAAAGAACTAGCAAGAAAAGTTTATATCAGATTATAGAAGAAGCAGACAAAAAATTTAGCAAAGATAGTGGTGTTAACTTGGCCCCCCTATTTCAAAAATATCCAGAAATTTTTACCGATAATGTACGACGGTATTCCAATCAGTTTCTTCAGATTAGTAATGTCTGTCAAGAATATATAACCAAGCTAACAAACCTGTCTGACGAAGAAAAAACAGACAAGACTGATGACCATATAAATTTAAATTTACCAACTGTAAATGGGGATTCAAAAATAGTAGAAACCAAAATTAGCCAAGAATATTACCTCAATCCTCCAGAAACGCATGAACAGGGAATCAGAAGTGAGTTTCAAATGCAAATAATGCGTCCGTTTTTATATGAAGGAGACTTTCCATCCCTGCAAAGTCATATCAAGCAAAAATCCAAAATTGACATACAACAGTTTCAGAGAATCCATGAGTTTGCGAAATTTATATTACGTTGGGGTAGGTTGAATATGGATCGTAACTCAGGAGAATGGGTCTATCAAATAGCAGACAAAAGCATTAAAAATAGTATGAGTACTGCACTCATGGATATCATGGGAGACTGGATGCTGGCTAACGGTGTTAGTATGGAAAATATTATTGACAGCTTTTCTATAAAAATTGAAGTAGCTGCTTTCCCAAGCATCCAAATTTCAAGAAAACTTGTTCCTTACTTTTCTAATAATGAGCTATCATCCAGAGAACTCAATGTAAGTACTACACAAGCCCTTGATAATTCTGTAGGGGCAAATATTTCTGTACCTGTCAACAAAGATCGCCTCATGCCTGGATATATTCAAGATTTTAGTAGTTTGAGACGCTACATAAATATTGTATTAAATTCTTCCAACTTAGGTAGCCAAATGGACTCTGCCGAAAAATATCTGAATGTCTTAAAACAGGCAAAAAAAGACGAACTTAAAAAGGATGATTTACAATTAGCTGTTTATCAAATTTTGGGGTTGCTAGCCACACAAACAAGTTATCACTTTCTTCACTTAATTTTGGAGCTATTACTTGATGGTGACGTAGAGAAATTCTTCACATCCCCACAATACCGAGATCGCTATAATATCACCACTATTAAAAGTTTATCTTGGCTGATTCTTGAAGTACCTGATATTTTAGGAGCATTAATCGAAATTATAGAGCTAAACGAAAACTATTCTCGAAAGCTCCTTGCTTTGTCTTATGTTGCTGATTTGCCTATGACAATCCTTCTTGGCTGCGTTGATGGAGAAACTGCTGATAAAAAACGTAATCAACTTTTAAACTCTATTTGGAAACTTTTTGACAAACTCACTCATATAGGTCTTATTATTGACCGCGAGAATGGAGACCGCAGCAGTTTGGGAAAACTCAATCCTGATCCCTCTGGTAAAGATGCGGTTGAAATTCGTAATGCGTTAAGGAAGCATTATCCATCATTCGATTGGAAACGACGCTGGAAAGCGATGTATTTTTTTATTGACACAACGCTTAAAGATGCCAAATTTCAAATTTCATGGAACAGCGCGGAACAACCTCCAGATTTGTGGAAGAAATGGGCAGACGATATCTTAAAGGACTATTCGGAAGATAATAAAGAAACAGATGCAGATAAATAGAAGAGTCGCTCAAAACTGAAGTGAGATATTTGTGAATTTTATCAGTGAGGAAAATATTGAAATATGCGTTCTGAAATAAGAAGTGAAGCTATTTCTTTGATCTTGGGTGATTTACGTGAGTTTCAAGACTGTACAGGACAATTACATTTATCTGGATTGCAAACTCAGGAGACAATGACTCGTTTGTTTGAGGCTCTAGAAAAAAGAGTTGCAAATAATCTTAAATCAAAGGAGCAAGAGGAAGTTAAAAAGGAGGATCAAGAAAAATTTATAAAATCCGAAAGCATTTTTCATCTACTCTCGGTGTGTGTGGAATCAGAGTACATTATTAATATGTTTTCAGATTACAAGTGGTCGGTAGTGCGTCAGGAAATGTGGGATGACTGGCTAAAAAGTTGCTGGGGACATGACCATGACACGTTGAGTATGCTGTCACTTCTACCACCTATCACTAGGTACAATAAGTTTATAGAGTCTGTAGAAAAATTACCAATTATTCAATCACCAGCACCAGGTAGTCCAAAACAGCAATTAGAAAATCTCGTTGATTACCGTACACACTCAGGTGCTTTATATCCACCTTCTTTACAATGGGCACAATGGATAAACACAGGCATTCACTACAAAACATTTATATTACAAAAATATTATTCCCCGCGTAATCTCAATGGATATGCACTCAGCAACGATAAGATTGAGGAGCATCGTAAACGCTCTCAATTATCTCATGGATATCAACGTGTAGCAAGGGTTCTTCTAGGAGCTATGCTAGATTTTCACGAACTATCAACCTGCTCAGACCGATCAATCTCTTTAGACAATGATGTTAAGAATCACTATTTAGATAATGATGTCAATAATTGCTCTAATCTAATGGAGAAAGTTAGTGATATCGTCTATAAAGATAATTCAAAAAGAGAAGAGCTTGAATCATTAATTAAAAAGTACTTGCCTGAATTAAACAAGAGTTCTTCTAAGTGGTTAGCTAAATCTATCAAATCTGGGAATTTCCAAAAAAAAGTATATTCATTCTTAGAAGAAGAAAGAAAATGTATTGCCTACCTATTGTGGAAAGCTAAGAATAAACAATTAGGATTTTTTATCCAAGAAGTCTTATTCGCTTATCTACGTTGCAAAGGAGCATGGTTTCAGCTAAATAGCGGAAAGAATTTGGAAAAACTTAATTCTTCCGAATATGTTTTATTAAAAATTTATGATTTGTTAATTGTTGACAGTGATGATCAAGATTGTGATTCGTTTCATGAGCCTATGTCACACGCAGTTAGACAATTCTATCGAGACACAAATTTTCCAACAAAGGTGGAACTGAGACTGCCGTTTATGGGAAATCGAAGAGATGTGAAAAACAATATAGATTGGTTAAAATCAATTTATGAACAGGTACAATGTGATTTTGTGTTAAGTTTCCCTAAACACAATTTTGATGAGGAAAATCAAGAAAAAGACTATGATAATTATATTAATTACGTGAATGAGCTTAAAAAAAACTTTAAAATTTGCGGGTTTTATTTAATAGGTAATCATGAAATTATTGACTCTGATAAGTATGCTAATTTTATCCATTCTCTGAGAAATAAAATTATTTCAAAAACAGGAAATAATTCATGTTTTGTTACTTATCATTTAGATGAAGAAAATAATGCATTTACCTTGAAGAAGATATGTGAGATATTGACAATTGTTAAGATGAATGGCTTAAAAAAAGGTGATCGAATAAGTCATGGTTGGAGTTTGCCATCCGAAGCAGATATATCTAATCATAAAGACGGAAAAGAAGAAATGTACCGTGAAGAGTGGTATTTGATAGAAACAAGGCTTGATGAATTAAGAGATCGATTAAACGATGAACAAAAAAAAGCAGTTGAGCAACTTAAGGAGTCTGCAAAATATAACGGTGACAAGGCTTATTTAGATGCTAGAGTTATGTGTGCTCTAGCAACTTCTTTACAACCACTGGTTCAAGAGCAGCTAATCAAGAACGAAATATCGCTTGAAATCTGTCCAACATCTAGTTGGCGTATTACAGGTATATCGCTACCCACTGAACACCCTGTTAAGTCCTGGATAGAAGCAGGAGGAGAAGTCCGAGTTGGAACAGATAATCCAGCCGTTTTCCCTTGCACAATTGAGTCAGAATATTACACACTAGAGCTTATAAAAGCTCAGTTAAAGAAGTCCAAAAACCAGTCAGAGATGCAAGGAGTTGATTTAGATATGTCCGAAGTTACTTCTCACCCATCTTTTGAGCCTCAATCTGAAAATCCTGATGTCTTCCTAGCCCACAATAGTGACGATAAAAAGCAGGTTCAAGCCATTGCAGGCGCTCTGGAACAACGCAGTTTAAAGCCGTGGTTAGATAGTGATGCAATTCAGCCAGGACGCTTATTTCAAGATGAAATTCAAAAAGCAATTTCAAGCGTGAAATCTGCTGCTATATTTATTGGTTTACAAGGACTAGGGAGATGGCAGAAGTTTGAATTAATGGCGCTGATTTCACAGTGTGTTAAAAGAAAGATTCCTGTCATTCCTATCCTACTTCCTGGTGTTACTGGCTTGCCTGAAGATCTGCTGTTTTTGGAACAGTTTAGCTGGGTGTCTTTTTCTAATGAAATTAATGATAAGAATGCGTTGGATCGGCTAGAGTGGGGCATAACTGGGAAAAAGCAAAACATAATCCAACAGGAAGAGAAGCCAGGACGAGTTCCGACACAAGAAGATATTCAAACCATTTCCCCATCAGCTAATGAAGTCTCTCAAGAAACATCATCTGAGCAGAACAATTACAAGTGGGATGTATTTTTGAGTCACTCCAGTGCTGACAAGGATAAAGTTCGAGAAGTTCCTAGAGAAGGTTCATGTTCTTGTGTTCATAAATTAGGTCAGATGAAATCAACCGACCTTAGTAATCTAATGAGCCAACGGCTGAACAGAGAACAAATTGAAATTATCTTTCGTCATACTCTAGATAAGAACATGAATGACGATATACCTAACCACAACAAAGAGAAATCTGCTATTTACTTGGTGGATGAAGCAAAAAATCGTCGTCGAACAAATGAACTCATTAAACAACTCTGCGAACGATACCCCGATATTGAAAGCCCTTAGTTGACTTACCACAATCAACACCGGTGGTGGCTATTAAAGTAATGAAACCACCTTATCTGGTAAGTCAAAGGGGAAAGAAACTTCCACAAATTAGAATTTGTTAGTCACATCATTGAATCAACATACATTAGTTCCAACAAATTTATGCCTCAATCTGACTCGTTTAACATAAAAGAAGTGTCTTTTAGCCTTCCCTTTGGCATTGGTTCTGTTAAATTGCAAGTTGACTCAACAAAGCGCAAAGCAGCTTGGTCGCTTTACATTGAACTTGTTACTCGTATAGCAGTTCAACCTTTGGAAGTTGACCAAGGGCTATTGCGAGAAGCTTTGACATCTTTATATAATCTATTTGGTATAACACGGCAAGTTCTTAAAGAAGCTGGGCCAGATGTTGGTGCATCTCTCGATTCAGTCGGAGGTATTGCGATCGCAGTTTTAAATAATGGTCTACGTCCTTTCCTTGCTAAATGGCATCCATTGTTGCAGACATGGGAAGCTGGACGTGAACCTAACAAAAGTCAAAAACAACATGAGCGCGAGTGGGAGGACGAGCCAAAATTGCGGCATGAACTTGACTTGCTGAGAGCAGACTTAGAGAAATATGCAAATGCTTTAGCAACTATTGCTGGAGTAAACATTAAGGAATCTGGAGTAAACAATAAAGAATAAGGTACAGATAGATATCGATCAAGCAGCAGAATTTGTTGATTTGGGGCATGTTTTGATACGCTGGCTGTTTAATTGGGAAAAAATTGGGTCTGATTCCCAAGAAGAAATAAAAATTGCCCAACAAGCCGAAGGCTGGTTAATAAAGACTTTTGGAAATATCAGAATTACTATCTGAATCATTCACTAGTTAATTTGCTTAATTGGAGTAATTCAATGAGCCACCCACCATTATTAGACCCAAATCGCTCGTATACTTTTAGCAATTATTTTGAATTAGGGTTTGCAGTTGATTATTATTTATAAATTGCTATGATAGTGCAGAAGGTACTAAAAGGCGCTTATTCCAAAGATTTACCAAATTGATAAAAGTAGCTACTAATAATTTTTAGCTGAAACTGTAGTGATTTCGTCGCTTCTTCTGAAATTAAAAACTACTCTTGCTGAAAGTAGACAAGAGCAGTTTTTAATAGCAAAGCCCAAAAAAAGAATTTAGGCATCTTCAAGTTCAAATTGAGCCACCGTAACGGCGTTAAAAGCGAAAGCCATAACTAATGGCATCGGCGACTGGAACCAAAAGGTAAAAAGAACAGCTAGAACTGTACCTATTACTGCGGACATAGACCACAATCGTTCTTCAAAAGTCAATCCCTTCTCGGCTTTAATCACTCTGAGAACGTGAACTGGAATTGGTTCCGGCATTACCCCACCCGGAGGGAAAGCCCAGAAGTTGTTACGTCGCTCTACAAATAAATCTGTCCAGCCATTTTCTTGGCACCATGCCTCAATCCATTGAAGTGAGTAATGATTCATCATCGGGTTTCGGAGTTCGGTTTGTGGAAGTTGTGTACTTGGTGAATGTAAACTCTTGGAGATTCCTGAAGAACTAACTAATCGCTATAAAATTAACGCTAATTATCCAACTTTTAAGCTTTGTTAAGCAATTGAGACGCTTATAATTACGCTCAAACCTTGCTTTCATTACTTAAAAGACTAACAGTTGATAGGGGCTGTTGAATTTAAAAGACAACAAACTTTACTTGAAACATTGAAAGTCAAGAATTGTAAATAACTCAGTGAGTATTACTGCTCAATAAAACTCTTTATATCCTGAAATTCAAATCTAAGAATGTACAATTGTGAACAAATAAACAAGCGTAGGCATAGTCCATTGTAGACATTGCTTTATCCAGCCAAACTATTGCTTTAGAATTAGGGATTTCAATTTTTCCCATCATCAAAAGTGATAGGTTATGCTCCCCGTCTATGTTTTGCTAAAGCTTGCTTGATGTGACAGGTAACTTATACTCAGTCATTATTGTCCTGATATCTAACTTTAGTGCGAACACTCCTAGATTGCTTTCTCTACCTCAAGTAGCACGGAAAATTTTGCTCAAGGTGAGAAGCGGTTGCTCTTTTTGCGTTACAAAATATTAAGCAACGGAAATACACTTCCCCAAGTCCAGTAGCAAGGCTGCGAGTCTCAATTAGGATGATCCAGTTTTGCTAATATTCAAATGTGGTAATTAAATGCAGCGATTAGACACCAAATTGGCTCTCGATATACTTTGGCGGCAAGGGTTGGCGTTCCTTCTAGGAATAATTATATGGTGTGTGGCTGATCCCGCACTGGCAGTAGACTGGACTCATCCGCTTTCATTTAGCAATGCAGAATTATCAAGACGTGATTTTTCTGGTGAAAGTTTGCAAGCTGCGGAGTTTTCTAACGCCAATATGGAACTGGCTAACTTTACAAACGCTGATTTGCGGGGAGCAGTGATGAGTGCTTCAGTGATGACAAAAGCAAATCTCCACGGGGCGGATTTAACTAATGCAATGGTTGATCAGGTAAACTTGACTAAGGCAGATTTGAGCGATGCAGTTTTCAAAGAAGCTCTTTTGCTCCGCGCCATCTTTAATGATGTGAATATAGACGGTGCAGATTTTACAGATGCAATTTTGGATAGAGCGCAAATCAAAGAACTGTGCGGTAAAGCCAGTGGTGTGAATTCCAAAACAGGTGTGCAAACTCGTGATTCTCTAGGATGTCAATGAAACGTGTTGGTGTAATTGGTGGCGGACAACTTGCTTGGATGATGGCGGATGCAGCACAAAAGCTAGGAGTAGAATTGGTAGTACAAACTCCTAGTAAAAATGACCCGGCTGTGTCAATTGCGAAAGAAACTATTTTCGCCCCAGTTGATGATGCAGCAGCTACGGGAATATTAGCTAAGAAATGCGATATTATCACCTTTGAAAACGAATTTGTTAACCTGCAAGCTTTATCTGATTTAGCACAGCAAGGAGTTTGTTTTCGTCCCAAATTAGAAGCTTTAGCTCCTCTTTTAGATAAATATCATCAGCGTTGCTATTTACGCGACTTGGGCTTACCAGTTCCTCGATTTTTCGCCCTTGACGAGGTGGAAAATATAAAATCAAAAATAGAATATCTAGGTTTTCCAGTAGTCCTCAAATCCCGCCGCCACGGTTATGATGGTCAAGGTACTTTCATAATTCAGGATTTTGCTAGTTTAGAGGAGAAGTTAAGTTATGAAAGCACAACACAAACTTCAAATAAATCACTTTTCTTGTTAGAAGAATTTATCCCTTTTGAAAGAGAACTAGCAATAATTGCAGCTCGTTCTGTGGAGGGAGAAATTGTCACTTATCCAGTAGTGGAAACTCAACAAGAACAACAAGTGTGTCGGCGGGTAATTGCGCCAGCCCAGATTACACCCAATCAAGCAGCAGAAATCCAAGCGATCGCACATACTCTATTAAATAGCCTAGAAGTAGTGGGAATTTTTGGAATTGAGCTATTTCTGGGTGCTGATGGCAAAGTCCTGGTAAATGAAATTGCGCCCCGTACTCACAATTCCGGGCATTTTTCCCTTGATGCCTGCGAAACTTCTCAATTTGAGCAGCACCTCAGAGCAGTTTGTGGTTTACCTTTAGGGAATCCGGCTTTGCAGTGCCCTGGCGCTATAATGGTCAACCTACTGGGGTATGAAAATTCTGACAGCGACTACCAAAGTCAGCGTCAAAAAATAGCAGAGATTCCCCAGGCGCACCTTCACTGGTATGGCAAGACAGAATCACGTCCTGGGCGGAAGTTGGGACATGTCACCGTTTTGCTAGATAATCCAAATCGAGAATCAGCGATCGCCAACGACATCGCCCACAGCATAGAATCTATCTGGTATCCCAGGTAAATTGCTCAGAAAGTTTCGATGTTGAACACACAACATCTTTTGAAAAGCTATAATGAGTGAGTTGCACTACGACGTTGGTGACTGCCATCAAGTTTTTTGATCTATGCCTTTAAAGACAAGGGAGTCAAACAGTTCTCGTGGCAGTAGACCGGGCATGTACCCGGAAACTTTAAACGAGGAATTTAGGTTCCCACCTGGTTAAACCAGGTCATAAACTTAGGTAAAACGGCGTCGCGGTGAACTTAAAATTATTAGCTCCTAAAGTCAGTCAGAACTTGGGAGCTTTAATTATTTAAATCAGTATTACTTATAGGACAAATAAGAAATTCTAAACTAAAAATCTGAAACAACGCAGATTAAACATTTTGGCTGTACTAATCAAACAATTTTAATCTTTATTAACTTAGAAATTAGCAATAACTGCTGATAAAAACAAAATCTGTATAACTTGATTCTAAATTAGGTATCGTTCAGAGTTAAGATAACAAAATTATCTAAAATTGTGGTTCAAACTACAAAAAATTGTTAAAACAACTAACTAATACCGTGTTTCCAGCCTCGGTCTTCCGACTAGAGAGTGGTTTAACTTTTATTCATCAAGAGATTCCCACTACTCCCGTAGTTGTGGCAGATGTTTGGGTGCGTGCTGGAGCCAGCCTAGAGCCAAAACCGTGGTTCGGCATGGCGCACTTTTTAGAACATATGATTTTTAAAGGTACGGCGGCGCTACCCCCTGGAATGTTCGATTCCAAAGTTGAAAATCGGGGAGGCGTGAGTAATGCGGCGACAAGCTATGATTATGCTCATTATTCACTCACCACAGCTGCCCCTTATTTAAAGGATACTCTGCCCCATTTGGGAGAACTACTACTCAATGCGGCAATTCCAGAAGATGAATTTAGCCGCGAACGGGACGTGGTACTAGAAGAAATTCGCTCTTGTCAGGACGATTCCGACTGGATAGGATTCCAAGCTTTGATTCAAAGCATCTATCCGCATCACCCTTACGGACGTTCGGTGTTGGGTACTGAGCAAGAACTGATGCAGCAATCCCCAGAAGCAATGCGCTGTTTTCATCGCACTCACTATCAGCCGGAAAACATGACGGTGGTAATTGCCGGGGGTATAGCCAAGCAACCAGCTTGGGAACTAGTAAATAGTTCATTTGCTGATTTTGCCGAACGCTCTAATTGTCCGCAGTTTGAGAAAGTGACAAAGCCAGTAATAACAGGAATTCACCGTCAAGAACTGTGTTTGCCACGCATAGAGCAAGCGCGATTGTTGATGGCGTGGCTGGTACCAGGAGTAGAAGAAATCCGCACTGGCTATGGTTTAGATTTGTTGTCGGTGATATTGGCAGAAGGGCGAACTTCACGTTTAGTACGGGATTTGCGAGAAGATTTGCAGTTGGTACAAGGAATTTGCAGTAGTTTTTCTCTACAACGGGAATCGAGTTTATTTACAATTACTGCCTGGTTAGAACCAGAAAACCTGGAGGAAGTTGAGTCCTTGATTTGCGCTCATTTAGATGATTTGCAGACTATAGGAATTAGTGAACAGGAACTTGCTCGTACACGCAGGCTGCTATGTAATGAGTATGCGTTTTCCACCGAAACGCCAAATCAGCTTACAGGGCTTTATGGGTATTACAATACCATCGCCCAAGCTGAATTAGCTGTAACATATCCCCAGCAAATTCAGTCTTTTGATGCCAAAGAACTGCAAAAATTAGCTAAACAGTATCTATCGCCGGAGAATTACGCGGTTACTGTACTTAAACCGTGTTAGTCATTAATCATTAGTCATTAGCAAAAGACAAATGACCAATGACTAATGACCATTGACAAATAACAAAGGACAAAGGACAAATGACAACCTTGCTGCAAAAATCGCCTATCCATCGCACCGTTTTGAACAATGGCATTGTCGTGCTGGTGGCAGAAAATCCGGCTGCGGACATTATTGCGGCACGAATCTTTGTGCGTGCCGGTAGTTGTAACGAAAACCGGGAGCAAGCAGGGTTGGCACATTTGCTATCAGCAGTGATGACAAAGGGATGCGATGGACTTTCTAGCTTAGAAATTGCAGAAAAAGTCGAGTCTGTAGGGGCGAGTTTGAGTGCGGATGCTGGGACTGATTATTTTTTGCTATCTTTCAAGACGGTAACATCTGATTTTGGGGAAATTTTAACATTGGCAGGGCGGATTTTGCGATCGCCTACTTTTCCCGAAACTCAAGTGGAATTAGAACGGCGTTTAGCACTCCAGGATATTCGTTCCCAAAAAGAGCAACCGTTTACCGTTGCCTTTGAACAAATGCGGCAGGTAATGTACCAAAATCATCCCTATTCTATGTCAGTGCTAGGAGATGAAACCACCATGAGCCGCTTAACTCGTGCGGATTTAGTCGAGTATCACCAAACTTATTTCCGTCCAGATAATGTAGTAATTAGTATTGCAGGTAGAGTCACATCCACGGATGCATCAGCGTTGGTGGAAGAAGTTTTTGCTGATTGGCAAGCGCCAGCCCAAGCACTGCCAATACTCAATTTACCTGAGATTAAGGTGGAACCGCAGGTAAGGGTTAAGCCAGTACAGACACAACAATCAATCGTGATGCTTGGGTATTTGGGAACATCGGTGAGTTCTGTTGACTACGCCGCATTAAAGTTGCTGTGTACCTACTTGGGAAATGGGCTTTCTAGCCGCTTGTTTGTGGAATTGCGGGAAAAACGCGGTTTAGCTTACGAAGTATCCGCCTTTTACTCCACAAGGCTATTTCCAGCGTCGTTTGTGGTTTACATCGGTACAGCACCAGAAAATACCAGCATTGCCCTGGAGGGACTGCGTACAGAAGTAGATTTATTGTGTACCACGGAAATATCTGAAAGCGCACTCCAAGCCGCTAAAAACAAAATCCTGGGGCAGTACGCCTTGGGTAAACAAACGAACGGGCAAATTGCTCAGATATACGGTTGGTATGAAATTTTGGGCTTAGGAATTGATTTTGATACCAAGTTCCAAGAATTGATTGCAGCGGTGAGTGCCAAGGATGCGATCGCTTCAGCTTGTAAGTATTTAAAAGAGCCTTACTTGTCTTTAGTTGGTCAAGAAGAAGCAATTAATCGAGCGATCGCGTAACTGAAAATGTGAGATCGTAAATGCAGCAGCTGTTTTTTAGACCAAGCGGCTGTACCATTAGCATGAGAATATTCTGGGAGTAAATTCCATGCAAAGCAGCCTGACAGCAAGTATTTTGAGTTACTTAAAATTACTAGACCTCACTGTAAATCGCTGTAGAATGGAAAAACGGCAAAAGGGTTGGTGGCCAAAGAGGTCTAAATCTTTATCAGCCATTGAAATACTCTTGTTCTCCACTACGCCTCTCTTGATTGCCTCAACAGCTGTAGTATCAATAGCAGCACCACAAAAAATTGCCCAAGTAAATCCTGGAGATAGCATCAACCGTCCTACCCTCAAAGTTGGTAGCCAAGGCGAACGCGTTGCTGAACTTCAGGCAGCTCTGAAACTTTTGGGTTTTTATTCTGGTACCGTAGATGGTACATATAGTGAAAATACAGCCAGTGCTGTTGCACGGTTTAAACAAGCCGCTGGCTTGAATCCAGATGGCATTGTTGATGCCAGCACTTGGCAACGACTTTTCCCTAAAGAACCAGTAGTAGCATCAACCGTTCCTTCATCCCAGCCAAGATTTAACTCAGCTACCAACTTTCCTGTTCCAACCCAGGCTAGTAACCTTACCAACGTTACAAATCCCAACCCCCCCAGACAAGCTGTAACACAAGTTGCGACCAGTCCTGAACCAAGACCTACTACCCCAAGACAAGTTGCGACTAACCCTGAACCAAGACCTACTACCCCAAAAAAAGCCGTAACACAAGTTGCAACCAGCCCTGAGCCAAGACCTGCTACCCCAAGAAAAACTACAACTTCAAGCACACAGAAAACGCCGAATCGTACTACATCAACTACTCGAACTCAGTCAACTACACGGACTGGGCAAACTACTCGAACTCAGCCAAACACAACTACTAAGCGAACCCCTGGTATTCAATACACCTCAGAAGGATTGCCAATTTTGCGTATAGGATTACGTGGTTCTGAAGTTGTTAAGTTGCAACAACAACTGAAAAAGCTTGGTTTCTTAAAAGGCGATGCCGATGGAGACTTTGGTGCGACAACTGAGGCTGCTGTAAAAGCAGCACAAAAGCGCTATGGTTTAGAACCTGACGGTGTAGTTGGTGGATCTACCTGGGAGGTTCTTTTGCGTCGTTAGCCTTACTAGAGAGGATAGCCAACGTCTCCTTTGCCTATAACCAAAGATAGCGGGCAACTTATTTCTTTTTTAGAAATCCCCAAGATACAGAGGTTTTTCAACTTCAATAAACCTCTGTAGGGGTTTTGGACTTCACAGCATTTTTGATGAATTTAACTAAATCACCGTAAGTCCCCCACTTAACGTGTACTCAGGCCAGTGTAGGTAGTTCACTGCGGTACATCCTGCAATACGATAAAGATACACCGATTAAAAGTATCTCTCTATGCCAGCACTGAAAAATTACATTGCTTTTGGGCTGACAAATGATGATGGCAACTTGATAAGTCAAGCACAAGGACACCTGATAGTGTTACAGATCACAGCTGTCAATAGTGAAATTAATTAAACTTACTGCTAATTCCTCTAAAAAAACCTATGCAACACTTTTTATTAACTTGGCTCGGTACTGCGGTGGCGTTATTTCTGACTGCTAATATCGTTCCAGGATTCTTTATCAAGAATTTTATGGTTGCCTTGGTTGCTGCCCTTGTTATTGGTCTGGTTAATGCATTTATTAGACCAATTTTGCAGATTTTGACCTTTCCGATTACCTTGCTCACCTTTGGTTTATTTACATTGGTGATCAATGCTTTAACCCTTTGGTTGGCAAGTGCCTTAACTCCTGGTTCTGGTTTTGAGATTCAAGGCTTTTTACCTGCTTTGTTGGGTTCAATTGTACTAGCTATTGTTTCTAGCATAATTAACTATTTTTTGAGAGTTGTTGACTAAAAAAATTAGTAAATTACGCAATGTGCTACTTATTCTTAAAACCCCTCTCCAAATCTCTTTGCAAAAGGTCGAGAGGCTTTTTTTTTTGCTCCCCTTCCTGCCAGGGAAGAGGTTATATCATGTCCGCTTAATTAGTTATTATTCAGGGCATCTATGCAAAAATCTTAAAACTCTCTTTCCCCCTGCTCCCTGCCCCCAGCGAGAAATGCGGTCTTAATGATAAGTCTTTTACCGGACATGATATTAGGGGTTAGGTTCGAGAGAAAGTTGCACACGGCGTTAAATTGTAATACTCATATTTGAAGCTTGGGCAACAGCTAATGTTACCGCTCCTGGTTGCCCTTTGGGCTGGAAAATCTGTTTAGTAACTAAAAATCTCACTCTCAATGCTTCTATGCTGGTAAAAGGGGAAGCAGTCAACAACGGGGTTTGAGTAGCTGCAAGAATAGCAGCTGCCTCTGCAACGCTAGGTGTACCTACTTTTTGGTCGCTAATTGTAGCAGGGTTGGGAACACAGACACAGCGAAGGATTTGGGCAGAAAAGGTTTTTAAGGGCAAATTCCGTAGGTGGCAAAGTTCTACTAAGCCAACTTCCGAGGCTTTAGTGTCAATGGTAGCAAGACCTGCGATCGCACTTTGAAAAAGTTGATTTTCTCGAAATATTTGCTCAATTGCTTGATCAATCAACTGCCATGAAGTTCCCCGTTTACAACCGATTCCTACCCATAAAACCTGTTGCACTTGGTGTATTTCCTTATTAAATTCTTCAGGGTTTGGTTTACTCCAACAGCCAACCAAATAAATCTCCTACCGTCAGCCTCAACTCACTTGCAAAATCTGGCACAGGGAGTAAAGCTTCTAGTTCATCCAACATAACTGGCTGTTGATTGCGGATGTACACAAATATCGTTTGTTCTTCTGGATCAATCAGCCAACCCATTTGTGTTTCATAATTCAGGCAATGCAGAATATTTTTTGTAACTTTCGTTTGTCTTTGGTCAGGTGATAGAATCTTGATAGTCCAATCGGGAGCTGCTTGGAATACGTTGGCAACTTCACCATTTTCATCACGGGGAATTCTTTGCCAAGTAAACACAGAAACATCTGGCACTATTGACCTTCCACCAAAAGTACACCGCAGTTCTGGAAAAGCACGAGCAATTCGCTTGGGCTTTACTATTGAGCTAATAGTGCTAATCATTTCACCTCGGATTGTACTGTGCTTCCCCTGTGGCATAGGTTTTTGAATAATTTGACCATCGATGTATTCACCAGCGGGCTTTGTTTCTGGTAGCTTCAGAAACGAAGCCAAAGTTATGCTTTTTGATGGTGTCCGTACCATTTGCGATCGCCTCCAACAAAACGTTCTCTTCCAACTTTGCCAAGATGTATTCGCGTAGCGTCTGTCTATAACACAATACGGTTCAGTTAAGGGCTACTGGCAAAAATTTGGGGTTTTCGAGACGCGATAAATCGCCGTCTCTACAAGTGTTTTGGTCTTATCTGAACTGTATTGGTCTATAACACGCTACGCTAACGTAGATAAGGACACAAAGAAAAAATTAGCTTGAGCTTAACTCTTATACAAACTTGTTCAACTATCTCTTGTTTCACCCTCACAAGGCAACGGATTTGAAACCACTTTTCTCAAGCATTTTTCGATATGTCCTAATTACGAATTACGAATTAGTATTACATCCTCTCCAATACCTGAATTCCCAACAAATCTAATCCCAATTTCAGAGTTCTAGCAGTCAAATCACATAGAATCAAGCGTGATGTGCGCTGTGGTTCCTGTGCCTCCAAAACCTGAACTCCCTGATTACGGTCATAAAACTGATTAAACTTTTTACTCAGTTCGTACAAATACTCACATAAACGATTGGGCAGCAAATCTTGTTCTACACTACTAATAACTTCATCCAGTTGAAGTAAATATTTTGCCAGCGCTAATTCTGTTTCATGCTGCAATAGGACGGCATTGTTTCCCAACTCCTCAAAGTTAATGTCACCCTTGCGGCTAATCCCCTGAATCCGCGCATAAGCATACAACATATAAGGCGCAGTATTACCTTTGAAATCCAGCATTTTGTCGTAGCTGAAAATGTAATTACTAGTGCGGTTTTGGCTTAAGTCTGCATACTTAACTGCACTAATCCCAACTACCCTAGCAACTTCATTAATGAATTCTTCCGTTTCTTGGCGTTCTTCTTCTTGTAATCTAGCTTTTAGGTCAGCATTGGCACGAGCGATCGCTTCATCTAATAAATCGCGCAACCGCACAGTATCCCCAGAACGAGTTTTGAACTTTTTACCATCTTCTCCTAACACCAACCCAAAGGGCACATGCACTAATTCCACATCATCAGGAATCCATCCAGCTTTACGTGCTACTTGGAAAAATTGGGCAAAGTGGTTTCCTTGTCCAGCATCGGTTACATAAACTATCCGCTTTGCTTCATCTTGCTGAATTCGGTAGCGCAGGGATGCTAAATCAGTTGTGGCGTAGTTATAACCGCCATCTGATTTCTGCACAATCAAGGGTAAAGGTTCACCTTCTCTATTTGTAAACCCTTCCAAGAAAACGCATTTTGCCCCTTGGTTTTCTACCAGTAACCCCGATTTTTCTAAATCTTCCACAACGCCAGATAGTAAAGGGTTATAAAAAGATTCCCCACGTTCAATTAGCTGAACATCCAACAAGTCATAAATTATTTGAAACTCTCGCCGCGACTGTTCACACAGCAGTTTCCAAGCATGGAGTGTATCTTCTGCACCTGCTTGTAATCTGACGACTTCTTGCCGTGCTGTTTCTTGAAAAGCTGTATCTGTATCAAAGCGTTGTTTAGCTTTGCGGTAAAAAGAGACTAAATCACCAATATCTAAAGCATTAGCAGTGGTAAGCGCGTCTGGGTACACTTCCCGCAGATAGGCGATTAACATTCCAAACTGCGTACCCCAATCACCCACATGATTTAACCGCAACACATCGTGTCCTTGAAATTCTAAAATCCGGGCGATGGAATCACCAATAATCGTAGAACGCAAGTGTCCGACGTGCATTTCTTTGGCAATATTCGGACTGGAAAAATCCACAATTTCCCGTTTCGGCGTTTTCGCGGCTGGAACTCCCAACCGGGGATCAGCTTGAATTTCGTTCAGTTGTGCTTCCAGGTATGCCGTTTTCAGTTTCAGATTGATAAATCCTGGCCCAGCGATTTCTGGCGGTTCGCAGATTTCGGATACATCTAGTTTCTCAACGATCGCACCTGCGATCGCTCTTGGTTGCTTACCTAACTTTTTACTCAGGGATAAAGCCACATTCGCCTGATAATCACCAAATTTAGGATTACTGGCAGAAACCAAAATTGGATCTACTCCAGCGAAGTCAGCACCAAAAGCCGCAACTATTGCCTGTTCAAGCTGAACTTTTAGTTTTTCTTGTGTAGCGTTCATATATAAATTTTATCTGGGAGAGAGAATGTAGCTCTGGAAAAGCTTGATTATTAACTTTAGCATTTCATTTTGAGCCACTCGATTCATGAGAAATGTTTTTGTCCCTCTACTTAGCAATGCTAAAGCCCACGACAAAATTACGGACTTAAATTACGACACTTGCCAGAACTAAAGGTAGTCATCGACAGTTCAAACATCCAGATAAGCCCAGTACTGTAACAGTGTCTGGTAAACCAAATGTAGATGTGCCAATTGGTACTCTTAAAAATATCTGGAGACAAGCTCAATTAGAGGAAGACTAATGCGTTATACAGTTGTGATTGAAAAGGGAGAAACTAGCTACGGCGCTTATATCCCTGATTTACCCGGTTGTGTAGCTGTGGGTGAAACTTTAGAAGAAGTCAAGCAGATGATTGCAGAAGCTATTGAATTTCATATAGAAGGAATGCTAGAAGATGGTTTACCTATTCCTAAACCTACAAGCATTGCTCATGAGGTTGAAGTTGCAAATTATAGCAAAACATAATTATAGAAAACCACTAAATTAGCTCTAAACAATCCTTCTATAGGAATCATATTTGATTTCTGAAAAAATCTAAGTATTTGTAGGGTGCGTTAGCGACAGCGTAACGCACCAAAGCCTTAAGAATGGTGCGTTACGCTGTCGCTAACGCAC
>NZ_JACJTD010000021.1 GCF_014698505.1 Nostoc foliaceum FACHB-393
GTTTTCTGGCGCTGGCATGTTTCTATCCCGCTTGTGATCTGGGTTTCCGACTCTTGGATTTCCCATCGTTTTTTCCCTTGATGCACCTGTTGACAAGCTTACCTTTTTCTTAAGTTGTCACCAATAGTCAGAGACTGGGAATGCCTATCGGGAGGTTCCGCCTCCCTTATTTATCAAGGTAGAACTTGAAAACAAGATTTTAAATTATATTTATTGGGCTAAGTACCCTGTGATACAAACAATACTTGCTTAAGCTGCTGACAAGCCTTTTCAATTGCATCTATACTACCTGGATTCACTAGGCCAAAATAATCAAACACATAAACTCGGTTATTTTTAGTTGCTTGCAATTGCTGCCAAAAAGCTTCCTTTTTCAGCGAATCTAACAGCGCTACTTCCGAATTTCCTTGCGGGGGATTCACCAAAATTATCACCTCTGGATTTGCTTCTAAAACTTTCTCAGCCGAAAGCGTCACATAGCCACCAATTGGACTTTTTCCTTGTAAATCTGCTGCTATATTTTTCGCCTGAAATTTCGCCAGCAAATCTCCTGCCCAACTATTTTTATTAGGCGCTAAAATTGGTTGACGACTAACCAGCGCAAGAGTAGAAAAACCCTGAGTTGCTTTTTCTGGCAAGAAAGTTTTGTAACGATTTAACAAAGGCTGAGGATCAGCATCAATTGATTTAGCAAGGTTTTTAGTAAGTTCTTCTAAAGATTTCCAGTTGTTCACCTTAGTCATCAAGGTTGGAATTCCTAGCTGCTGAAGTTTTTGAATTGGGATATTAGAAAATCCTTCTGCACCAATAACTAAATCTGGTTTGAGTGCTACCACTTTTTCTAGATTTGGCGGGCTTTGTCCTTCACTAACACGGGGAATATCCTTGAATCTTGAATCATTATTAAATAATTTACTACCAGTGATTCCGACAATTTTTGTTTGATCAAGTCGAGAGATAATGTCAGCAGAAAGAGAAGAAAGAGCAACAACTCTTTGTGCTGATCCTTTTGGTAATTGCTGAGAATTTGTGTTTATCGTCTCAGTAGGATTTGTAACTTTTATTTCTGTCTGCTGAGTGGTTGCAGTCGTGCAAGCAGCTAAAACTATACTCATCAAAAGTGCTAAAGCAGATAAGAGCCAACGACGATACATATTAAAATTCCTTCTGGGGTAAGAATGGCATAAAAAATATACTCAGCACCACATTCAAAAATAGCAAATGTAGCTTTTATTGACTCCGCTATCGTTGCGTAGATGCGTTTCCTCACCTCCTGTTTTGTTTATTGATAGTTTTAATGAAATTTAGCTATATAGCTATAAGCTTTTAAGTGGGATATCAACGAAGTCAGAGATTAAAAAGATTTGGGTCATGACAAAAGCTAAAACTCAGGTATTCTTGGTTCAAAAATCCTACTGCTTTTGGCAGATTGTCACTAACTAAGATAGAGGCAAAATCTACCCAATAGTAGACTAAACTTACTTTGTATTCTGGTGTTTTATACTGCCCTGTATGCATTTATATCTTTATAAAAAAATCCGGCAACACAAATAGTCCTTTGGCAGTCTTGAAAAAATAGGTTTTAAAACCCTTACAACTTAACTATATAATTTGATACACGTTGCCCACAATTATCTCAGTTGGGGTCGATGATTATTGTGTCCATCTACTGCTAGGTATGTCTAATCATCCGTTGAACGTTGCAAGATCAACATTATTTTGGCGGCGCCTATTCGCTGTTGTTTTCACTAGTAGTTCATTACTACCCAACTTTGGGAGTGAGCCAGTAAGAGCGCAAGTAACCCCCCAGTACTGTCAGTTATCATCAGCGGCGGCGCAAGAAAAAGAAAACTTACGTTTATCAGCCCTCAAAGGCAAGCAAGATGCCCAAACCCGCTACCAAAACTTAGTCAAAAAACAGGCACAGGAATTACAGGAGTGCCGTACTCGGACTTGGCCTCAAATCCAAGCTCTCTGGTTGCGCTTGTATCCCTGTGACATTCAGCCAGGAACAATTGATCAGGTTATGGATCGGATTGTCAACCGTGGCTATAACCAAGTTTATTTAGAAGTATTTTACGACGGGCAGGTATTATTGCCAGCAACAGCTAACCCGACGGTTTGGCCTTCTGTGATTCGCACTCCAGGGGCAGAAAACGTCGATTTACTCGCCACAGCAATTCAAAAAGGTCGGCAACGCGGTTTAAAAGTTTACGCCTGGATGTTTACTACCAATTTTGGCTATACTTACGCCCAGCGCCGAGATAGAGAAAGTGCGATCGCTCGTAATGGCAAAGGTCAAACGAGCTTATATGTGGTAGATAATGGCTCTCAACTATTTATCGACCCCTACAACCTGCAAGCAAAACGCGACTATTACCAATTAGTACAAGAAGTTTTGCGCCGTCGCCCAGATGGCATTTTATTAGACTACGTGCGTTATCCGCGCCAAGCAGGAAGTGATTCCATCGCCACTAAAGTTTCAGATTTATGGCTATTTAGTCCCGCAATCCAAGAAGCTTTGTTTAAACGGGCACAGAATTACAAAGGGCTGGACTTGATTCGCCGCTTTTTGAGTAAGGGATACGTCACCCCTGGAGATATAGCGGAAGTTGATAAACTTTATCCCCAAGAAGGCGAACCCCTTTGGCAAGGACGCACTCCCTCACCAGCGCAAAAATCAATCCTCTCTGCAACCGACAGACAACCACTTTTGCAATGGGAATTGTGGCAGCTCGCCGTTGCCCACGCCATGCAAGGAATTCTAGATTTTGTCACCGTAGCCAGTTACCCAGCAAAACAGCAAGGTATTTCCACGGGAGTCGTGTTTTTCCCAGATGGAAACCAAACTGTAGGACAAGGGTATGATTCCCGTTTGCAACCTTGGGATCGCTTCCCCACTACATTGCAGTGGCATCCTATGGCTTATGGAAATTGCAATAATGTCAGTTGTATTGTGGCGCAAGTGCAGCGGGTTTTGAGTATGACAAAACCTGGTACTCAAGTGATTCCAGCTTTAGCCGGCAAATGGGGAGAATCGATTAGTAATCGTCCATCCCTAGAAGCACAAATGCAGGCACTTCGCCAATACGCCCCCCAACTGAAGGGTGTTAGCCATTTTGCCTATTCTTGGCAATATCCTCAGAATGATAACGATCGCAAATTTTGTCGCACTCGTTAAGGAGGCAGGAGGAATCCCGATAAATAATTTAAAAAGAAATGGTATGAGCGTCAATTTCGCCAATCACCCAATTGCGTCGTGAGGAAATAACGCACGTGGTCTACAAATAATGGCCCCCATTTGTGGGTGCCATGTCCCATACCAGGAACTACATAACAGTCACCATCCAGAAAGCGCCCAGCGCAAGCACGGGCATCTCGAATATTCACAATGCGATCGCTAGCGCCCACTAAAAAACGAACCCGACGCGGAGGCTGTACCTGCTCAATGTAGGTCATTGGGTTGCACGCCCAAGCATACTCATCTGGATATTTCAGATTTTTGGCTAATTGTAAAAGCTTAACTACGGGTTTGAGATTGGGTTGCACTCGTTCCAGCAATGCTTCTGCTACTCCACCTAATGGGGAAGCTGCTAAATCTGGTAAGACCAAGTAGCCCCAACTTTTGGCAAAAGACTGGAGATCGGCATGACCGATCGCACCCAGTAAACGCTCCCCAACTCCATCAGCAGTAAAGGCATAGGCGGCTTGCAAAACTCCCATACTAACGCCGAATAATGCCAGTCGACGATTACTGAGTCCATAGCGATCGCCACAAAAGTCACGGACTCTGGCAATATCAGCCGCAGTCCTGCGAAATAAGCATAAAAGTAACTCAGTGTCAAATGAGATACCCCTGTCAATTAAAGGCTTAATCTCATGGTCTGCCATCGCCGTGAAGGTACGCACCAAGCTACGCTCACCAGCCAAGGGTGTATCGAACAAAGCTACAGCTATGCCCATCTGTGTCAGGGCCGATACGATGAAGGCGTTCCAGCTATAGGGAGCGCTCATTCCTTGCAAACCAATCACTAAAGGCGTATCTCGTGCAAGTCGATTATGTGGCAGAAAGACAGCAACCGGAAAGCCACTTAATCGTTCATCAATATCAGCTACGCCAGTATAAGAAAAAGGCTCTTGAAACCAATAACGATGACCATCTACACCGTCAAAATTAATCGCATCGGGGCCGTAGATAGGCATGGTAGATGATATAAAAGTGAACTAATCGTTAAAGACTAGCATTTTATACTTTGAATTAACTTGAAGCCAAGTCCTCTGGTGTATTACAGTTAAACAGCATTTCGGGTTCTACTAAGGGCAAAACTTCTACAGGATATTGCCGAAGCCACTGTTGAAACGATCGCCCCCCTTGGTTGATAAACTCTAAAAGTTGTGGCAAACACCTACGGCGATAGAAACCACATAGAGGTTCCCAGCCTTTCGGATGATGAGCTAAAGCTGCGATCGCATTATCTCCCACACTATCAAGTCTAGTTACCCAATCTTGCAACACCTCAACCCGCAACCTGGGCAAATCGCAAGCTAACAGCAGCACCCATTCTGTCTGTACTTCGGCTAATCCTTGGGCAAATCCAACTAAAGGCCCGTGGGCTAGAGATTCTCCAGATAAAGGCACTTCCCGAATAAACTGGCAACCAGGCAAAAGCAAGTCTTGATAGCGTTCTGGCCAGGGAGTAACTATATAAACAACATCAGCACAGCTTTGAGCAATGCTACAAACTCGCTGTAACAACGGCACTCCTTGAATGGGAATCAGAGCTTTATCCTGACCCATGCGAGAACTCTTACCCCCAGCTAACACAATGGCAGTTAATTCGCTTCGGATCGTCATTCTCACTTCACCTAATTCATGGTTATGCGTCTAATGTTGCCAAAATTATCCTCTATTTTGACTTTTCTGGACTTGCTGCAATAAATGCTCTACATTTGCCGCTGGTGCAAGGCACTTCAAACCTTGGCAAACTAACCCCACGCTTCCCTCTGGTAAATCAGATGTGATGGCAAACACAGCCACCGGCAGAAACTTGGGGATCAAAGAGTTTATTTGCTCAGTGGTGCTGCGAATCAAGGTAGAATTGCGATACCAATCCAAAGCTGTAAACAAGCTGGGGCAAGCTTGGGGAGCGCGATGCATTACACTCCTAAAAGCTTTCAAACCAAGTTCTGCTAAATCCAAATAATCTAGATTATCGGTGAGTAGGGCGAGACGGACAAGGTTAGCGATCGCAATTCCATTAGCTGATGGTGTGGCATTATCAGCATAACTACGCTCCCGCACAATTAAATCTTGACTAGAATCACTAGATGTGTTATAGTAACCACCTAGTTCTACACTCCAGAGAAATTCGTTGAATTCATCTTGGATAGCGATCGCTTTTTCTAACCATTGCTTATGCTCCGGGTTGGAAGCTTGTAAATCCAAGAGAGCTTTAATAAAAAAGGCGTAATCTTCAGACTGAGCTAAAACGGTGGGTTCTCCTTGATAGTTGAGTCGGTGGAAACGCCCATCGACAAACTGATTTTCCAAAATAAAATTTGCTGCTCGTGCTGCTAATTCCAGATATAACGGTTGTCGAAAAACCCCAGCAGCCCTCGCCAGCCCGGAAATCATCAAGCTGTTCCAAGCGACAATCATCTTCGTATCTGTCACTGAAGGAATCCGACCTGGCCAGTTAGCAGTTTTTGCTTCTTGGTTGTTACGAGCCGGGGGAAAAGTTTCTAGAGACTCAGAACTAACGCCATAGCGAGCGGTAAACAGCTTGCTCAGTGCCGTTTCCAGCGTTGCACTCAGTTGACCTGCATGGCGTCTTTGCAAGACATTACGTCCTTCAAAATTACCGTTAGGTGTCACAGTAAACTGTTCTAATTCCGTTAATTCTTCAGGTGTTAAAAGTTGTTGTAGTTCGCTGTAACTCCAGACGTAAAAGGCTCCTTCTTCTGGTTCTACTGCCGTGGATGCAATGAAGCTGTCGGCATCTTGAGCAGCATAGAAGTAACCTTCAGGCGCGGTCATTTCCCGCTTCAGCCATTGTACAGTACCAGCAACTGCTCTCTCAAACGCTGGTTCTTGTATTCCTGTACTCCATAAATTTGCTATATACTCCACAATCTGTCCATTATCGTAGAGCATCTTTTCAAAGTGGGGTACTGTCCAAGTAGGGTCAACAGTATAGCGATGAAAGCCACCGCCCACATGGTCATAAATGCCACCCAGCGCTAAGTCTAGTCCCCGTTGGGTACAAACTTGCTTGCCATCATACCGAGATTCAAAATTAAATCGAGTTCCCCGCAATGCTAATTCTGCATAGGGGATCATCGGAAAGCTATTGCCAGATTGACTAGAAGTAATTATACCTGTGCTGGTTTCCCAACCTTGGCGGAGTAATTCACGGTCTTCAAGCTCATTTGTTGTACCGTCTTGCAACACCGCAGACGTGAGCAGCGACTCAATAATTAAGGCTTTGCGTTGCTGTAATTCTGCTTTTTCTGTGTCGTAGTAACGGCGAAGAGCTTGCAACACCTGCAAAAATCCAGGACGACCATAGCGCGGGTCTACAGGGAAATAAGTACCAGCGTAAAAGGGCACCAAATCTTCTGGGGAAAGAAATACGTTTAAAGGCCAACCCCCTTGACCACTCATCATCTGCAAAGCTTGCATATAGATGCTATCGAGGTCAGGTCTTTCTTCCCTGTCTACTTTGATGGGAAGATAATTGGCATTCATGTAGTCAGCGATCGCAATATCAGAAAAAGCCTCGCCTTCCATGACAGTACACCAATGGCAACTAGAGTAGCCAATGGAGAGAAAAATCGGTTTATTCTGCGCCCTTGCAGTTGCAAGTGCTTCGTCACACCAAGACCACCAATCAATCGGGTTTTCGGCGTGTTTGCGGAGATAGAGGCTCTTAGCTTCAGCAAGGCGATTAGTCATGATCAAATGCAAGTAGTTGCCTTCTCTGCTCAGTCTATCCTGTTCCCAGGAGTGTTAGCCTAGACGGCTATGTACATAAGCAAGAAATCCTACGAGCGAATTATCCCTTGGGTAAGAGGTAGTACTACATGTCTTTGATATCGCCCACACCTGTGCAATTTGTAAAATATTTTACTGAAACGATCGCAATAGCAAGCTAACGATATTTGGTGGTGTTTCTGGCACAGGTGATGCTGCCTTTGTCTGAATCATAGTATTTGGGCTAAGTCCTGCTATCAGATGCAGCAAGAAGGTGATGATGGCGGCTTGTACAAGTTTTTCCTGCATGGCACGTCTCTCTCTGGGTGGATAGCATTGAAGTAGGACTGGTTATTCTAAATACACCTCGTACTATCGATTTACTGAATCTAACAAAAATAACTTGATAATTGCTGAGGGAAATCCTAAAAAAATGTTTAAAATGTTACTAGAAGTTAACAAAATTCCCTAAGCAAGTCTAATTCCGGTTATTGGTCTTATCACCACATCGCCAAGAAGGGTACACAGCAAAAGCCGAGGCATAAGATTGGCGATAATTGGAGTTTTTTGGTTTGTTATTCCCCACATGGGATATTGTCTTAGACACGTTTTGCCACTAAAAAGTGCCCTTAGGGGTTGAATTTCTTGCAAAAGCACCTTTTGCTCCCTTATTAGAGAAGGAAAAACGAGAAAGGTTTGATTTATCTGCTTGGGAACAGTAGAGATAAACCCCAGTTTCGTGCTGTCACCGATAAAATGTATTTAAAGTAGCCACAAACACGCTTCCATGATTCCTATCGTTATTGAACAATCGGGTCGAGGTGAACGCGCCTTTGACATCTACTCACGGCTGTTGCGTGAGCGCATCATCTTTTTGGGACAACAAGTTGACAACAACATTGCGAACTTGATTGTTGCCCAACTGCTGTATTTGGATGCCGAAGACTCGGAGAAAGACATTTATATGTACATCAATTCTCCCGGTGGTTCGGTGACGGCTGGTATGGGCATTTTTGACACTATGAAACACATTCGCCCTGATGTCTGTACAATTTGTACCGGATTGGCGGCGAGTATGGGCGCTTTCCTCCTTAGTGCTGGTGCAAAGGGTAAGCGAATGAGTCTACCTCATTCTCGGATTATGATTCATCAACCTTTAGGTGGTGCTCAAGGACAGGCGACTGATATTGAAATTCAGGCGCGGGAAATTCTCTACCACAAACGGCGGCTAAACGACTATTTAGCTGAACATACAGGTCAGCCAATTGAGCGGATTGCTGAAGATACTGAACGTGACTTCTTCATGTCGCCAGAGGAAGCCAGAGAATACGGTTTAATTGACCAAGTTATTGACCGTCACGCCGCTGGTAGCCGCCCAGCAGTTGCTGTTGTTAATTAATAGCCACGATTGGCTAATGGTGATTTACCACTTTTAATTCCCTGAACCCCTAAAAATAACCCCTCTTCATAAGTGAAGAGGGGTTATTTTTGGAATTGGTGGCCTGCTCAAGTACTTAATACCGATTTAGTCATTAGTTCTTACAAATGACTAATGACTAATCAAAATCCCGCTATTGGGTCTGGTTCAGATTGGAGGAATTTGAGGAATCCATGCAATTCTTCTTCGGTTAGCAAAGTACGCCCCCGCTTGCCGTAGGTTTTAATTAGATGCTCCCGTCCCTGTTCTGGTGTCCAGCCTAAGCGCTGAAGTTCGACATCTGTTTTAGCAATTACATCCGATAAATCCACGGGTTCAGCTTTCTTCTTTCTCTTTCCTGTCGCTGGCGGGGTGGCGACATCCTCTTGAGGGCTGTAACTCCGAGGTGTAAATGGTGTGACATTATTGGCAGAAATTGCTGGAAAGGTTTGATTTTCAATCTCGTTACTAGACGTTACTTCCAAGTTTTCAACTGGAGGAGCAAATTCTAGCTCCCGGTTGGCAGTCACAGGAAAATTTTGACCTAAATCCTCGCTATAGGTATTGCTTGTACTTGCGCTTCGTGTCTCCGTTGGTATGGGAACAGCACTGCTGTTACCGTACTGTTCGTTGTTGGTTGTTACTACTTCTGGTTTAATGTTCCGTACTCTGGAAGGCGGCAAAGATATTTCTTTGTCACTGACCACTGACCACTGACTACCAACAAAATCCTCATCTTTTACAGAGGAATAGGCAGCAGACTCATTCAATCCACTTTTGGTATTTAAGGAAGGGTTTAGCTGCACTGGGGAAATTGAATTTGAGGTAAATGTCACTGATTCGGGTGGCGCATTTGTAATCCCCAAAACTATCAGCGCCCTGGTTCTGGCTTGGTCTTCTGCTGCTTCTACTGTTTCTGCTGCTGCCATACCCGTAGCACGGGTTACGCCTTCAATTTGCACGCTTGCCCGGACAATATATTTTCCTTGAAAAATTTGCACTAATTCAGAAATCAGACTGCCCTTGGGATACAAGCTCTGGAATTGAGCCAACATAATATTGCTACCAATCTAAATCTTTTTAATAACGGGGTTGATACTGCCTGTATGCTCAAGCAAGGTAAACTACCCTTACTTTAATTTACATCTACTCGATACCCAGGATGCTTGCCAATATTGCATTTCTTCTCTACGAGACGCTACGCGAACATTTTTAATTGCTTACTATCTGTCATCAGTTTCTTGGTAGGCGGTGAGCAGGTATAATTCTCTGCTTTGGGTCATCAAGGTAATATTCTTGCTTTGCCTTTTGTCCTAATTGTAGCAGTAGCTCTTTTTTGAGGAAATTGTTTGGCTAGTGCTAACTTACCTGGGTAGTCTTGCCTGCAATGCTATACTGATTACCCAAGTCGATATCTAGAACTATTTTCTGGAAGTGCGCTCTAAATCTACAATAATGAAGATAAGGTTCGCCCTCACTGCTTATTAAGCTGCTCACCTAATTGTTACCGATTCTACATGTGGGAAAATTGGGTTCATCGGCAGTTCCTCCTAGTTAAAATCAGAGTCTAATGGCGTAAAATTACCTTCACTCTAGACAATCAAACACCTGTAGTTTCCACACCACTTGCTCCACTTGGGGAAACCCCAAGACCGCAGTGGCTCCCCTGCATAGCGCTTTTGGGCAGCATGGATTCTCTAAAACCCAGCTTCTCAAAAACCCGTCGCGTAATTACCTAGCGGGGCTAAATCTTAAATCAGGCGTGCTTTCTAAGTTTGGTTAGGTGAAGAGACTTGAACGCAGGCGAACTCTGAGAGCATGGTGCAGTGAGAAGTTCGTAGACGCCCAGAGTTGTCCGTGGGTCGGCTTCCTTTCCTTGGAACTTGGAAAGCCTTGCCTCAGGGCAATTCGTTTCCAGCTTGTTTCTGTAAGCCGTGAGGGTATACAGGAAAGAACCAGATTAAACAAAAAATGATGTTTTGACCAAAGGTCGGTTCACTGCATGGAATTTTCAATCGCTACACTCCTTGCCAATTTCACCGATGATAAATTGGTAGCTCGGAAAGTTTTGGAAAAGAAACTTGGCTGTGAAGATGAAAAAAGCTTACAAAAACTTCACATTGCCTTAGATGTTCTTGAAAAAATCGGCATTTTAGTAAAAGAACGGGGCAAGTACCGCCGTGTCTCAGAAGAGGGAATAATCGAGGCAAAACTCCGTTGCTCTAGTAAAGGTTTTTGCTTTGCTATTCAAGATGTGGAAGGAGCCGAGGATATTTACATCCGCGAAAGTCATCTGAGTAATGCTTGGAATGGCGATCGCGTTTTGGTCAGAGTTCTCAAAGAAGGCAGTCGCCGTCGCTCTCCTGAAGGAGAGGTGAAGCTGATTCTAGAACGTTCCAACCACACGTTACTGGCACGAATTAAGCAGGTGGAAACTGGTTTCCGGGCTGTGCCCTTAGATGATCGGTTGCTGTTTGAACTCAAGATCCAACCCAACGAAGCGAAGTTGGAAGAAGCGATCGATCATCTTGTTCATGTGGAAGTCTTGCGTTACCCGTTGGCACAATATCCTCCCCTTGGTCGAGTGGTACAAATCCTCGGCAGCGATGCCGAAGCCGCTGCTGATATAGATTTAGTTACGTGCAAACACGACCTTTCCCGGACTTTTCCTGATCATGTTCTAGAAGCAGCCACCAAGTTGCCCAAAAAGCTGCTCAAAGCAGACCTGAAAAATCGGCTAGATTTGCGTAATTTGTTTACCTTCACCATTGAAGGGGTAAATGGCGACACCAAAGTTATAGAAAACGCTTTTAGTTTAGAAAAAAACTTAGCCGGAAACTGGCTTTTGGGCGTTCATATCACTGATGTTTCTCACTATGTCCAACCTGACGAACCTCTAGATAGAGAAGCACTCAAACGGGGTAAATCAGTGTATCTAGGAGAATTGGTATTGCCAATGTTACCGCCGACTGTAGCAGAGCGCTGTTCTTTGGTAGCTGGGAGCGATCGCTTAACTATCTCTTTTTTAATTACAATTGATCCTCAATCAGGACAAGTCTTGGAATGGGAAATTCAACCCAGTGTGATCAACGTAGAAACTGCACTGAGTACAGAACAAGCTCAAGCAATTCTTACAGGTGAAGCTCAAGATCAATCTCCACAGATTTCTCAAATACTGCAAGACCTCCAAGCCTTGCAAACAGGCGTGAAACAGGTACGGTTGACTCGTGGTAGCCTCCAGTTGAATCTGCCGCCTAGCCAAAACGCTTACTATGATGAGGGGATTCTCGGCGCTGTGGTGGTCAATGATTTACCAGTGCGATCGCTACTCACGGAGTTGGTACTGTTAGTTAATCAACTAGTAGCAACTCACTTAAATGCTCTTGGTGTTCCCGCCATCTGGCGAGTCCAAGGTACACCCGATGTTGAAGATGTCCAGGAAATGCTGAAATTGGCAGTCAATTTAGGCGTTGACCTCACACTAGATCCAGAAGTCGATATCCAACCCTTAGATTATCAACATTTGACCACAGCTTTTGCTGAATCTCCCTCTGAGCAAGTTCTTACCTACTTATTACAAGATACACTTAAGCCGTCTGCGTACAGCACCACTAAAGGTTCTCACTTTGGTCTGGCACTACCGCAATATGTCCACTTTAGCGCTCCCTTGCGGCGTTACCCAGATTTGCTGATGCAAAGAGTGTATTACACGCTACTCGAAAACGGACGCGATCGCCGCAATACCCGTGTGAGAGAGCGCGTTAACCTGCGCCACTCCTCCAGCCACGAGGAAATTAACTGGAACGTTTTACCCCCCGAATTACAACAAGAATTGCAAAGCGATTTGACTAGGGTAATTGTCCAAATCAACGACCGAGAAAAAGAAGTCCAAGAAGCTGAAGCCGATTTAGCCGGACTGCAAAAAGCCCAACTGATGAAGCAGCGCATCGGTCAGGTATTTCAAGGCGTAATTACTGGGGTTCAATCCTACGGTTTCTTTGTGGAAATTGAAGTCCCAGCCGCTGAAGTCGAATCCAGCAATAATCCTGGTGTGCCTTTGAGGGTGGAAGGATTGGTACACGTCAGTTCTCTCAAAGACGATTGGTATGAATATCGTGCCAGACAACAGGCGCTGTTTGGTCGCAAAAATCGCGCTTCTTATAGACTAGGCGATCGCGTCGCTGTACAAGTTAAAAGTGTCGATTACTACCGTCAGCAAATTGATTTGGTAACAGTCGGCAGCGATGGCGTAGCCAAAGGTTTAACTGGTAATGCTTCCAATGACGATCTTTCAGACCTCTACTTGCCAAATGATATTGAGCCTGACGATCTAGATCCCTACTCTGAGGATGAGTAAAATTAACTAACTTTTACGTGCCAAATAACACTAAGCCTCTAATTTTAGGCGTATCGGGCGCATCTGGTCTGATTTACGCTGTTCGCGCGATCAAATTTTTGCTAGAAGCGGATTATAGTATTGAATTGGTTGCCTCTAAATCTACTTACATGGTTTGGCAATCAGAACAGGAAATTCGGATGCCAGCAGAACCAACCGGGCAAGAGCAATTCTGGCGAGAGCAAGCTGGAGTTGCACTTTCGGGCAAACTCCGCTGTCATCCTTGGAGTGATGTTGGAGCCGGGATTGCCAGTGGTTCCTTTGCCACTCTGGGGATGATGATCATTCCATGCAGTATGAGCACAGTGGCAAAGCTAGCGGTTGGCTTGAGTTCCGATTTACTAGAACGAGCGGCGGATGTCCAACTCAAAGAAGGACGAAAACTGGTCATTGTCCCGCGGGAAACTCCTTTTAGCCTCATCCATCTCCGTAACTTAACCTCTCTAGCAGAAGTTGGAGTGAGAATTGTCCCTGCTATTCCCGCCTGGTATCATAATCCCCAAACCATCGAGGATTTAGTTGATTTTGTAGTTGCCCGTGCTTTAGATCAACTAGATATTGACTGCATCCCAATTCAGCGGTGGCAAGGTCGTCGCTAACGCCCTCAGTGGACTCATCGAAAATTTCACAATAGTCCTAAAAGGGTAATGATAGAGATGGCTGATAGTGTCAGTAGTAAGTAAACAGTAATCAGTGAAGAATAATCAGACTGATAACTGACCACTGACTACTGACCACTGATAAATGACAACTGACAAAATTGCTATGGCTGTAATTCGCTTAATTCTATTGGTGGCGGTACTGGGAGGACTAACACTGTTGTTAGTCCAAAATTTCTCACCTGCCCTATCGCTAGTATTTTTGGGCGTGCGAACTCAACCATTACCACTAGCGATATGGATTTTGTTCAGTACTACCACTGGTGCTTTCACAACTGTATTGATTGCTACCTTGTTTAACTTATCCAATTATTTTGGGGGAGGACAACGCCAAACTTCTGACCGCCGAAGCGTAACTCCGCCTCGTGCGAAGGGAAACCGTAGAGAAGAACCTACATCTCGTCCTGCCAGTTCTCCACCACCAGCTAGTAAAAAAGAAGAGCCTACTAGTGATGTATTTGATGATTGGGAGACAAATGGCAGTAGAGATGATGATTGGAATTTTGATGAAAGGTCAGAGGAAGCGCCTAATCCTAATCCTCAAGCTCAACAGCCTAGAGACTCTAAAACTTATGAACGTCAATCAGAAGTCAAAAGCAGTTCTCAGTCTGGTTCAGTTTATTCCTACAGCTACCGTGAGCCAAAAAATACGGCTGCGGGAAAAACTGAATCTGTTTACGATGCTGATTACCGGGTAATTATCCCCCCTTATCAGCCGCCGGCTACCAATCAAGCTGATGATGATGATTGGGACTTTTTTGATGATGATGATGATTTTGAGGATGATGATAAACGCCCCCGTCGATGAGATGTAGGAGGCTACGTCTCTACTTGATGCCACACCGCTCTCTAGACTCCTGCTTGACCTTACCAGTCATGGCAGCTTCCTGCAAAGTCATGAAAGCATTAAAATCTTCCAAGTCATATCGGGTAGTCAACAGTTGTCGTAGTTGATTTTCAGCTTCCACTGTCAAATAGCCAGTTGCTAAAGCTTTTTGTACAACGTCACGAATTCTATTCATAGTTGACGCCTCATTCATCCTATATTTATTCATTCAGGCTTATTGGGGTGAAATATGCAGTAGTCTTTGTGCCGAAACTTCAAAATTGCAAAGTTTTTTTGGGCGATCGCAGTAAAAAAGTCATCATTTACACCTCTATCAGAAACATTTAATTGTTTGGGGCTTGTTATAACTAGATTTTTAGAATAACTACACGGTGCTGGTAGAAACACAGTATTGTGTATACTTAAAATTAACCACCAGAGTGAAAATTCGGATTATTTAGATAGACAGAAATTGTTTGGATAAAGTTTCAAACAAGCTATATTAATTTTTTCGTTAAGCATAGCGATCGCTATGCAGCAATTACCAAGTTACTTCAGAAAATTTACTACATTCCTGAGAAATTCATCATTTATTACTGATGGTAATTTCACAGAAAAATCGTTAATCTCCTGCCTAAGTTACTTTAAATACATTAACAACAGTAATAACGGCAGTTAATTCAAATCAATTAGAAGATGAATTTGTAGAATTTAAAAATAATTGAAAGTTAGAAAAGTTATACGTAAATTTGATATTGGCACAGGGAAAAGCCTTATTATCCATTGAAAATAAATTACTCAAAGGTTTACTTTACGCTTCTAATTCTGCGGAAATTGCTAATGGAGTTTATCGAAGCCGTAGTAGCAGTACTGTTAGAGTTTTTCTTTGTAATCGATTATATAAATACATAGAATAAATGCTGAGTAACCAGGCAGAATACTCAGTAAAATAAAAAACTGGAGCTGTATGATGCGTTTGCTAGCAAAAGCAGAATCGAAAATATCAGCTAATTGGCGATTGCTTTTCTAGAACATCGGTTGAATACGCAGGTATGAGTCGTTGAGTTTATAATTGGAAACTGTGACTCAGCACGGGCTAAACGCCCCACTACCGCTAACAGAACTCATAATTGGAGCGAAGCAACTGGTGAGCAGCTTATTACAAGGAGTCAACCTTTACTTAATTGGGATGATGGGCGTTGGTAAGACGACAATAGGGCGCTTACTGGCAAAGGAACTGGGTTATGGGTTTGTAGATACCGATGATGTCATTTCCCAAGCAACAGGTAAATCTATCAATCAGTTATTTGCAGAAGTTGGCGAAGCAGGGTTTCGCAAGCTAGAAAGTGATGTGCTTTCACAAGTCTGTGCTTTTACAAAGTTGACTATAGCAACCGGTGGAGGCATTGTACTGCGGCGAGAAAATTGGGGTTACTTGCACCACGGTTTGATAGTGTGGCTAGATGCGCCAGTGGAGCTAATTTATAACCGTTTAGCTGAGGATACCACAAGACCACTGCTGCAAGATGTTGATCCTAAAGGTAAATTGCGATCGCTTCTCGAACAACGAACACCACTTTACTCTCAAGCTGATTTGCATATCACGGTGCAAGAGGCAGATACACCTGAAGACATTGCCAAGCGAATACTTGAGGCAATTCCTAACGTTCTTAAACCACAAGTTTCTCATTAAGGAAGACTCAAGTTACCAAATTTTAGCCATCCGTAAGACAAATCCTGGTAATTCTGGAGTGCCGATAACTGCTTCGGGATTTTCCAAAATTTCAAGTTCTCGATTAGGACGGTAAATGTAGACTTTTCGATTCTGCCGATCAATTAACCAGCCTAGTAATGCACCGTTATTGATGTACTCCTGCATTTTCTCTTGTAACAGAACCAAACAGCTATGGCTGATCAGTACAAACATACTCGACTTTAACATTAGAGATTGTGACGAGTTACAAAGTCTTCTACACTGACTGAAATAGGTTTTAACTCTCAACGGCGGCTCCTCATGACGGTCAACGATTCTGAATACATCAGGCAAGCTGAAGCCACTCGTGTGCGTGTACTAAGCGAAGCACTACCTTATATTCAACAATTCGCCGGTCGCACTGTTGTTGTCAAATATGGTGGCGCAGCTATGAAAGATAGCACACTCAAAGACAAAGTTATCCGCGACATTGTATTCTTATCCTGCGTGGGCTTGCGTCCGATTGTAGTACACGGCGGCGGCCCAGAAATTAACAGCTGGTTAGATAAGCTGGGAATCGAACCACAATTTAAGAATGGTCTGCGAGTCACTGATGCCGCCACAATGGATGTGGTGGAAATGGTTTTAGTTGGTCGAGTTAACAAAGAAATTGTCGCGCTAATTAACCAAGCTGGTGGATTGGCTGTAGGACTTTGCGGCAAAGACGGTAATCTATTTACAGCCCGTCCCCAAGGTCAAGAAGGCATCGGTTTTGTGGGGGAAGTCAGCAATGTGAATATCAAGATTTTGGACACCCTCGCTAGCAATGGCTATATTCCGGTAGTGTCCAGCGTAGCCGCAGACGAGACAGGGCAAGCTTATAACATTAACGCCGATACTGTAGCTGGAGAAATCGCTGCTGCACTAGGAGCAGAAAAGTTAATTTTACTGACCGACACAAGTGGAATTTTAAAAGATTACAAAGACCAATCTACTTTGATTCCAAAAGTAGATATCCGCGAAGCCCGCGAGTTGATTGCCAATGGTATAGTCAGTGGTGGGATGATCCCTAAAGTGAATTGTTGTGTGCGATCGCTCGCTCAAGGAGTTCGTGCAGCACACATCATCGATGGTCGCATTCCTCACGCCCTCTTACTAGAAATCTTTACTGACGTTGGGATTGGGACAATGATTCTCGGTTCGCAGTTTACTTCGTAAGAGTTAGGAGTAGAGACGCGATTAATCGCGTCTCTACAGGAATTATCCTAGTCTGCTCCCTAACCTCACTTTACCGAGGATAGGTAATAATAACCCGCGATTGCCCACCGCTAAATGGTGTACTACGCCATGAATTGTTGATAATCACCGGATTAACTACGGTTGAGTCTCGAATTGTTGGATTAATCAGTGTGGAATTTCTCACGTTTTGCCTTACCTGGGGATAGGAATAATCAGGGTAATTATTGCGTTGTGGCATCAGTCCCGTTGCTGGGTCTACAGGCATAGGTGTGGGAATCGGACTACCATAAATAAAGGAACCGACAGCAGGCGATCGCCTGATTCCATAACCACCGTCAATTACTATCACACGCTGGGCAGCAGCTGGAGCAATGGTTACACCCATCACTGCTAAAGTCATGCCTGCTAAGAGCCAATTCAGTTGCGAATGCTTGATTTTCAACATATTTTGCTCACCTGCATTTGATACCAGAGTTTTTAATCAGAAAATTATTGCAGCTACTTAGTTAAAATTTTAGAAGTTTATTTACTTTCAGATTGCCAGCTTCTGAAAAGATTCCAAAAAGATTGCTGGCATTGGCAAAATTAAAACAGTGCTGATTTTTTATAGAAGACGTGAGTACAGAAAGTTTAGAAATTGCTAAAACCCGCTACCATGCTGGGAAAGTTGCCTTTGAAAATGGGCAATACCGCGAAGCCATAGAAAATTTAGAAAAGGCCAGCGCCCTGTTAGCTCGTAATACTCGCCTTGGGGGCGAAGTAGAAATTTATCTGGTGACAGCTTATGAAGCTGCTGGACGCACCGATGATGCGATCGCTCTTTGCGAAAGACTCAAACGCCATGCCCATTTTGAAATTAGCAAACAAGCGCGACGGATGCTTTACATTTTAAAAGCACCAAAGCTGAAAAGACCCAGCGAGTGGATGACCCAAATCCCCGATTTAGCCGCACTATCTGATAATGAACTCAAAATTTCTATACCTGCTAAACCTACTAAATCTTCTGTCCAGCAGAAGCCTAAACCTACAGAACCAGAATTCGTAGACCTCAGTCAGGTCAATACCAAAGATAATCGCTTTATCTGGGTGGCGCTAATTGCCATTGGTTTAACCATTTCATACTTGGTTTGGTTGAATTTCTCAGGAACGCCAAACTGATACCAACTTACATTAGATGATTCACCTACTATGAGCAGTAATTTCGTATGAGCAGTAATTTCGGCTAAATGTGGAGTTATTCAACTGAACACGAATAAAAGACTTTCTAGTAATGTCTTGTCCTAATAACCTTTTAGTTAGGGTGTTTGGATGATACTTCGTTTTTTCACCCTTGGAACTCTTGCTTGCGGGGCGTTTTCAGCCCCGCACCAAAACGGTAAGAGTTGAGTTTTCTAGGATATTTACTCACAGTTACATAGATAGTCATTAGTAGAGGATGAAATTGCGAACTCAATCCTTTCAGGATTACTCTACCTACTAAAGCCAGTTATCCTTGCTAAGTATAAAGAGATCCAAAAAATAAAATTAGCAGCTGTTTCGTAACTGTCCTAAACAATTACATCAACACAAGCACAAAATATTTTTCTCTTGCCCAAGCACAACATTCTACTATTATTGTGTCCCAGCATTAGTTAATTTTTACATAGCGGTTCTCCTTTACGTGAGGTACGTCTGTAGGGGCACGGCAGTGTCGTGCCCCTACACCTCGTGATGTAATGTTGTACCGCATCTGGATAGGAAGCGCTATAAGCAATAACGGTATACATCTGCTGTCATCTTAGCAATGTGTTCCCAATTATACTGTTGAGCTAACTGGAGGTTGTGCTGTCCCATAAAAAATAGTTCAGAATGCTTTTCTAAAGCAGAATTCATGGCTTTCTTTAAACCATTTTCATCATCTATCTGATATAAAAATGCCCCTGTATCGTCAAGCACTTCTCCAATGCAACCTTTGCGTGGTGCTATACAGGCTCTGCCGAAGGACATTGCTAAAACTACTGCGCCCGATGTCAAAATATCTCGGTATGGAAATATAACTACATCACAAGCATTCATGTACAGTTGAATTTTATCAGCTGGAATAAAGCCTGGAATTAACTTAATTCTTTGATTATTAGCAATCTTTTGTTTAAGCGTATCCGTCATTTCTTGATTATCGTTGTGAACTCTGCCAGCAATTACTAGTTGGACTTTGTCACTAGATAGTTGATTGAATGTATCTATAAGTTCAAACACTCCTTTGTAGGGGCGAATCGTACCAAGGAAAAGAAAAACAAGATTAGAATCTTTTAAACCTAA
Organism: Nostoc foliaceum FACHB-393; assembly: GCF_014698505.1. Lineage (GTDB taxonomy): Bacteria > Cyanobacteriota > Cyanobacteriia > Cyanobacteriales > Nostocaceae > Nostoc > Nostoc foliaceum_A. Next base: position 19,502 of record NZ_JACJTD010000021.1, read on the forward strand.
ACTTTCTCGGGCAGTTACTTTTTCTATCTTATTTTCATAACACTCTATGTAATTCCCATGTGGAACAACGAAGATTTTATCTTTCTTCTTTACGGAAAACTCTTTGATAACTTCTTCTTTCGCCGCTTGGCAATGAGTAATGATACCGTTAGATAATTTAGCTACAACAATGTTGTAAATCCGATCTAAAGTTAAGTTTATGTTTTCATGATTTTTAAGATTATGTACAGTCCAAATAATTTTTATGCCAATCATTTTTAGGACAACTAGCTCAAATATCACTATCAATAATTTAAGTAAGTTAACCACTATATTTGTTGAGTGGATAAAAAATGGATGTAACCAATGTAAATGTACAATATCTGCCTTACCATGTAAGACTACTTCGGGTAAAAAAAAGGTTCTTGAAGATTGAAGACTTGGAAATTCAACTTTAATATCTAGTTTTTCTAAGTTATCAATCAACTGCTTTGTGTAAGGGTTATCGTCAGTTACTTGAGGTAGAAAAATCGATTTTATGTGTTCCATTTTAAATAATTTCAACTAAATAACATATATATCTCGACCTAACCAATGATTTTACAATATTATACAGTTTTGCACGGTTGGCTGACTTAAGTATAGTAATAATTACCTTTTTTACTAATTTGCCGTAGGTAGTTATTACTGGTATAAGTCTACCAACCAGGGCTATGTATACTTCAGTTCAATGGCAATACTTCTATTTCAAAATTTCCGTAATCATATCAAAGTTGGTGGCTGCTGCTTGCTTAACTTTTGGCAGTACTTGATTCAGTTGGTTAGCTACCTCGTGACGTTTATTCCAACACTGAATAATTGCTTCACAAGCTACATCAGCATTTAGAAATTGTTGAATTGAGATCAGTAGTCCATTGTGCATTGCTTCAGAACCGAAAAGATCGCTCATAATCCCCTCTGCTTTGACTGAATAACCAACTGGCATAGTACAGATCCCACTGGAAAGCCCAGCGATCGCGGGATGCATTCTTTCCGCTACAATCATGTCGCAAGCTCCAATTAAGCCTTTAAACTCTGATGCAGTATGATCTGCACCCGCAAGCCGAACATCTGGATTGTAGTTAAGGGCTTTTAGCAATTGGGTAGCAAAGATTCGATCATCATTATTCGCATCGATTTCTTGAACATGAGGAATTATCAATACCTGCGCTTTCAATTCGTTAATCATGAGCTGTACTACCTGAGACCAGACATTAACATGCTTGTCGTAATCTTGAGCAGCGTAACGGCAAATACCCTGACTAGGCGCGATCGCAATTTTAGGTCTATCTTGGTCAATACCGTAGTTACTGAGTATTTTAGCTATAATCTCTGGAGATGGTGGGTTCAGCAAAAAGGCTGGATCAGCAGTATGCTTAACTAGTGAAGGATCTAAACCTAAATCTTTAGTAACATAGTTGTAGGAAAGTTTTTCTCTAACTGTAATCAACTTGGAACGTCGAGCAACTTCCACCCAAGCATCAGCCTCTTCTTTAGTTTTGAATGGGCCAATTGATTGAGCCAGAAATACAACAGGCACACCAGCATTCAACGCTAACTCTAATGGCAACAAATGTCTATTTAGTCCCCCATAGTCCGAACTGAATACATCTCCTCCTGAAGCAATCACAATTGATGCTTGACGGATATTTTCTACATTAGATTGGTAATCAATTGACAAAGGCTTGTAAAACTGAGAAAGATTGCTACGTAATTTGCGTAGCCTTGTTGAATTAGCATTTCTTAGATGATCTTTTATTGGCTTTGAACCAAAAATCTCCAATCGCATTGCATCATAGTCAGGTGTCAGGGTTAACACATCGATAGCCAGATTAGGCTGACGTTGTAGTAACTGTTCAAGAGTAGGAATAACTAATGCTTCAACCCCTCTATTACGTAATCCAGTAATTCCAGTAATGATTGCATTCATGACATTTTAACCTTTATCAATCTTTAAAACAGAATATTCGTGAGCTATATAAAAAGCAACTAATTGGATAATGGCTTGAGAGCAAAATTATTTGATATATATTTTCTATTTTTCATAAATGATTTCTTTGTATATTTTTGCAAAATCATCATTCATGAAAATATAGAAATTAAGCACCAATCTTCAGCAATAGCCCTTTCAATAGTCGTTTAATCCGCCACGTTGCTCGTCTCCATAATGCTTCCTTATATAGCTTTTGATATCTCTGCACTAGGGGTTCTAGCCGCTGCTTAAACAAAGAAAATTTACCAGCATCAACGGCATCCTTGAAAGCAATATGACTTTCTGCTGCTAGAGCTACCCTTAGAAGTTGCCGCTCTTGAAGGTTGCGCTTGAGATGGTTAGCTTTTGGTTGAACCCGTTTTTGAGGACGCCATTTACCCTCTAAATCGGTTAAGTACAAACGATAAGCCAGACCTTCTCGTCGATGCTGAAAACCTGATTTTTGTGATTGAGAAACTTCATCGGCGCTAATACGGTCAAGCTTTAATTGCCTCGCACTCATAGCACGCTCAATCATGTCATGAATGACTGGGTGACGCACAACTACAACGTTTGTGCCTTTACTATCTTTAACGTACTGAGGTAGCCAAGCATCACCAACCGTGACATCTGCTGTTTCCCCTACTACATCATCACAATAGTCACATGCTTTGTACTTAAAGAAGCCCAACCCCCAATCAGTACCGTAGAGGTCGCGTACAGGCATAACATGAGTGGCTATCTGTCCATCTTCTTGAACTCCAGTCACTTCAACACCGTAGCGGTTGGCGTCTGCATCTGGTAATTTTTTGCGAAAGTCAATTGCTAAAAGATTACCAGGTGCGATACCGCTTTGCCAAGCAAACATCTCGGCGAAGCGCATACTCTTAAGATGTCCGCAAATTAGGGCTACGCAGAATTTGATCCTTTCAGCTAGTAATTGATCTTGTCGCATCAACAGACGAACAGCTTTAATAAAACATGGGATACCAACAATTGCGTAACGTCCTGGTCGTTCACGAATTAGCTGTATCACCTCAGACATTTCCACAGGGTAATAGCGTGACTTAGCACTACTATGTACTTGCTGTATAGTTGTTGAAAGTTGGTAGGAGAATAGTCTAGGGTCTGATGCGGTGGGATGGCGTTGATGAACATGAATTACACCATCGACTAGTCCTTCACTGAGAAGACTACTCACAAGCCAGGTTCCCATACCTCCTGAACTACCGCGATCGCGATAATTACCCTCTAATACATAGCCTGCATAAGTAGCTAAATTGTAGCCGATTCTATCATGATATTGGCAATCATTACTGAATAATGGTTGGCTAATCTCGTCTTCATTTAAACTTTCCTTTGAAAAAGGACATACAGATTGCACTGAATTTCTCAAAAATGACTGATCTACTAATGGATCAATAGTCGCTTTAAACTTGCCATATTCATCTAGTTGCATTTTTAGAGGAGAGCCACTTATTGAAGCACAAGCGCCACAACCAATACAATAACCACCATCAATTACGGTTTCTAATAACTTAGTTACCTCAGAAGGTACGCTATTATTTTCAATTTGTTGATTCTGTGTCATCCAATTTTCTTTTATTTACTAGCTTAACGGGCAATATTGACTACCTGCCAAAATAGTTTTGGCGCAATCACGAAAATTGACAATACGTATACTATGATACCTCCCAATACAGCAATAGCTAGTACCGCAGAAGAACTAATTACATTACTCAAAAAATATTTTATAGCAAATATAACCGCTAGCATAATTAATGTTCCTGCTAGAGAAACAGCACCCTGGCGGATATAAGTCCTCACATCAATATGAATTAACTTCCAAACCACCCAAATATTAAGAGGTGCCATCAAATAACTTCTGATGACGTATGCTGCTGCAACAGCAACAATTCCCCATTGAACTGCTATAGCGAAGGCAATAACATTACTAACGGCTTGTACAAAATCTAAAGCTAATTTCCAAGAAGGTTTGCCCATAGCCATCATTACAGAAGCGTTGAAATAAAAATAAGCATAAAGAATACCTACAAGATTCAAAACTTGCATTACTGGAATACTTGGTGACCACTTTTCTCCAAATATAACCGTCACTATTTCAGGTGCTAATATTACTGTGGCCAGGAACCCTGGGAAAGTAATTAAACTAGTAAATTGGATTGCTTGGTAAAGTGCATTACGTAATCTCTCAGGTTCTTGCTGTAACCTGGAAAAAGTAGGAAGAGAAACTTTTACAATAATGCTAGTTAGTAATTGCGTTAAAGTTTGCAGCAAACGATATGCAACGCTGTAATATCCTAATGCAGTAGAACCCAGAAAATAACCTATTAAAAAATCGTCAGAGCGGCGATTTAAGAAATTAAAGAAATTCATCCCCATTACATTCACCCCAAAGGCAAATAGTTCTTTGAAGTGTCTTTGAGAAAATCTAAATCCTGGACGCCAATCACTTACCCACCAAAGTACTAAAACTTGTACAAAACTATTGGTTAATTGCTGACCAACAAGACTCCAAACTCCAAATCCCGTAAACGCCATAGCTATACCTACTATGCCGCCAATAACTACTGCTACCAATGAGCGTATGGCAAGAGATTTAAAAGCTAGTTTACGTTGGAAAATTGCTTCCTGAACGCTACTAAAAGCACTGATTATAAAGCCGAGAGATAGAAAGCGGATAATTGGCGTAATCTCTGGTTCTTTGAATAATTCAGCAATAAATCCAGCGCCAGCAATACTTAGTATTGCTACCAGCAAACTGACTACCAAATTAGTCCAAAAGGCAGTATCTAAATGTTCTCTTTCTACATCTTGTCGTTGCACAATTGCTTGAGAAAAACCTTGGTCAAGAAAAACTTGCAAAAAACCCAAAAACACACTAGAAAGAGCAACCAGACCAAAAGTTTCTGGACCGAGTAAGCGTGCAAGTGCGAAGAAAACACCAAGGGAGATAACTTGTCTACCCCAACTATCTAGAGCAGACCACAATACCCCTATAACAGCTTTTTGTCGCAAACTTGATGAATTTTTAGGTGGTTCCATTACATAGTTTACCGATTAAAGAACCTACACGATGTAGCTTTGATATTCTCAGCTAAGAGCAACTAACTGGACTATTTTCTGTCACGCCAGTTAGTTCAACTTTTTTTATTTAAGTTATAGCTATCATTAAAATTCTTTACTCCCAAAATGACACAGAAAGTATATGTAACTCTTGTGCTATACCGAAAAATATTTTTTATCGTTAAGTAATTACTCTTGGAAGACTGTACCACAATGTTTTTGCAAATTGGTAGTCATTCAATAAACTTTTGACAGAAAATTTACTGTTGATACCAATTTTATATGAAGCTTAATAGAACTCTAGAGATCATAGAGTGGCTAAAGCAGGAATGGAATGTAAGCCACATTCCGCACTCAGTAGTATCACAATCGGTAATTACTGAAATGTCAATTTGGCACAGGTATTGTTAATGATTGGACTTTCTTGGCAATTTTCTGAAGTCATGTTAAGTAAAATAAAGTTGTCTGTCAAGGCGTAATAGATCCAACTTTCCGCCCTTCAAGTGTCAGACAAACCCTTTCGGCAGTTTGTTTCTCCAGGGGAGCCAGTTTATTGCGGTAAGTTCAGTGGTAAAAGTGAGTGGTGATCGCGACGTAGGAGCTATCACTCGGAGGAAGGTTCCCCCATTCTAGAACTGGCGTAGGCTGCACTATCGCCCTTAGTGGTTCCCCTTCTCTACAAGACGCTACGCTAACTAAGGAAGAAGACATGACTGCCACAAAAGTCAAGATAAGTTAAAAAGTTTGACTTTTGGAGAGATTTCTAGTTATGAATTCTTCAACTTTAGGAAAAATTTTCTTGTGGTTAATCAGACCATTTAGTTTTGTGTTGGCAAAAATGGAATTTCTCTCACCATTAATTGGTCGAAATCGAAGTAACCGTGTCTTTCCCATGCGGAATCCTATTCTGTGGCTAGTGCTGTTAACATCCCTGCTACTATCTGGCTGTGTTAAGTACGATGTGGGGCTTAACTTTGATAATTCAAATAGTGGCGAAATAGTACAGCATATTAAGCTAGGAGAGCGGCTAACTAGTTTTAGTGGCGATTATGTATATGAATGGTTAAATAGCATAGAGCGCCGCACCCGTAAACTTGAGGGTAAAACACAGCGAGTTTCCCAAGAAGAAATCATCGTCACAATTCCTTTTAGTAGTGGTAGGGAATTGCAAGAGAAGTTCAACGAATTTTTTAACTCCCGTGCTAATCAGCCCTCTGAGTCTGTGCAGAGCAAATCTGACTCAGAACTACCGAAAATTGAATCAAACGTCCTCTTGGAACAAAGCAATTTTTTACTTTTAGTCCGAAATCGGTTGATTTATGATTTGGATTTGCGATCGCTGTCTCTAATTGCCAGCAAAGGTAACGTTCTGGCTAATGCTGGTTCAATTCTCGACTTGGACTTTAGCCTGAAGACTCCTTGGGGAGCCAAAAATATTCAACAAACTGAAACTGCCATTACCCCAGAAAAGAATGGCAATCAACTGGTGTGGAAACTCCAGCCTGGTGAGCTAAACCATATAGAAGCTATTTTCTGGCTTCCTAGTCCCCTTGGTATTGGTGCTTTATTGATTATCCTGTTTGTCTCGGGTGGATTGTACTTGAGATACAATTTCATGCCAGATCCGAGAATTCAGTTTCCTCCCAAAGCAGCAGCTATTCAGGAATAGTAGACTATTCACCTGTTGAATATTGTCAGTTAAGCCGATGCATTCTCCATCGGCTTTTTTACATTTCGCCCAGCTTTTTATAAAACTTAGGACTTACGCACTGTACAAATACATCGTGATGTGGATTATCTAAAATAGGTTGTTTCAGGCTTTTCTTTATTATCCTGCGATCGTAAATAGACCATGCTGTGCCCTTACGAAAGATATGTTTTTTAACCTTGCCCCATATTTGGTATTTCTTGTCAATGCGTAAGTCCTAAAAATGAGTCATAGCGAATTAGGTAAAGAGATTGTTTATGTTTCGTACCTTTGTAATTTGCGTAATCTGGCGCGGAAATACATAAGACAGCAGCCTCGATAAAGCTGGTATTTAAAAACTTCTTAACATTGAAGAACTCTCGGCATGGATTCAATTATCTTGAAGACCGCAGTTACAATATCTTTGAACAACAACCCTAAAAATACTTAGCTAATCAGGAGATATTTGGTGGTAAATATTCTACATATTGATTCCAGCCCCCGTGCTGAACGATCGCACTCAAGAGAACTATCTAAGGAATTCGTCAGTAGTTGGAAAGCGGCGCACCCTGAAGACGCGATCGCCTATCGAGATTTAGGTCGTCACCCAGTTCCTCACGTTGATGAAGCTTGGATTGCAGCTGCATTTTCACTACCAGAAACCCATACTCCAGAATTAACTGAGGCAATCAGGATTTCTGATGAACTGATTGATGAGTTATTGGCGGCCGATCGCTACGTCTTTGGAGTACCAATGTATAACCTGAATATCCCTTCCACTTTTAAGGCTTACATCGACCAAATCGTTCGCGCTAACCGGACTTTTGCTATAGATGCTCAAGGCGGTTTCAAAGGGTTAGTTGAGGGTAAAAAGGCGCTGATCATTACAGCTCGCGGCGGTGACTTTAGTCCCACATCTCCTTTCGCTGCTTACGACTTCCAAGAACCCTACCTACGGACGATTTTTGCCTTTATTGGGATTACAGACATTCAATTTATTAACGCTAATAGCCTGAATGAAGGTGATGCCCGTACCCAATCTTTATCAGAAGCACGGGCAGCAATTCAAGATTTGATCACCCAGTGGTAATGTATTGAATTTTACAGATGCTCTGATGTGGGGCATTGGGCATAGGAAAGAGACAAGGAAGACAAGGAGAGGATGGAGGCAAGGAAGAAAGAAACTTGTTCAATAATTCTCCCTTGTCCCCCAGCCTGCGGGAAGCTCAAGCTACATTTCCCCTTGCTCCCTCATTCTTTCAAGGTGACAACCGCTCAATTTTCCAAGTGTCATTATCTAAACGCCTATAAAGTAAGCGATCGTGCAGACGGCTGGGGCGGCCTTGCCAAAACTCAATTTCTGTGGGGATCACTCGTAAGCCTCCCCAATGAGGCGGTCGGGGAATTTCCTGATTTTCATATTTGCTGTAGAACTCCTGTAAACGTCGCTCTAGGACTTCTCGGCTTTCTATCACCTCACTTTGATTAGATACCCACGCACCCAGGCGACTGTTGGCAGGGCGAGTATCAAAATACTGGTCGGACTCAGTTTCGGAAACTTTCTCTACATACCCACAAATCCGAACTTGACGTTCCAGTTCCGCCCACCAGAAGACTAAAGCCGCTAGAGGATTTTCTGCCAGTTCTTGTCCTTTGCGGCTGTTGTAGTTGGTGAAGAAAGCAAAGCCCCGTTCATCAAAATCTTTCAACAGCACCATTCTGGCTGAGGGCTTACCGTCTGGTGTAACGGTAGCAATGGTCATGGCATTGGGTTCAGGGAGTTGTGCTGCTAGAGCCTGATCGAACCATTTTCTAAATTGGATAAAAGGATTGAGGTCTACTTCGAGTTCGCTCAAACCTTCCAAGGTGTAGTCTTTGCGAAGGTCAGCTACGGTTTTGTCCATTTTGATTTACTTCCTGCGATCAGATACACTTATGCTTTTCTATATATACCGTTGTTAAAAAAATCTATGATAATTATCAGTGCCATCAGGAATTTTACAAATTGTCTCAGGAATATCTAAACTAGGTTGCATAAGATGCGCCGTTCGACCTCCCTCCAAAGCCTGTTAATTTATGGTCTGAGCGGTCCAATTATCGCTCTTAATGTCTGGCTACTGTCGGTGCTTTTTCGCTACTTCCAGCATCCAATTACGGTCTTGAGCATTGCGGCGATTCTGGCTTTTCTACTAAATTACCCGGTTAAGTTCTTTGAACGTGCTCGGATCACGCGCACTCAGGCGGTGATCATAGTTTTACTTGCAACATTAACCCTATTTGGGATTCTGGGCGTGACCCTAGTGCCGTTGATCATTGACCAAACAATCCAACTCTTAAATAAGATCCCTGATTGGTTAGGTGCCAGTCAAGCAAACCTAGAGCAATTTGAGATGCTGGCAAAACAACGACGTTTGCCAATTGATTTGAGAGTTGTAAGCAGTCAAATCAATGCCAACATTCAGAATCTGGTGCAACAGCTAGCTTCTGGTGCAGTGGGATTTGCTGGGACACTGCTATCAGGTTTACTTGACATAGTGTTAGTCATTGTGCTTGCATTCTATATGCTTTTATATGGCGATCGCGTCTGGTATGGTCTGGTCAATCTTTTACCCTCTAATATTGGAGACCCCCTTACCGCATCCTTACGCCTAAACTTCCAGAACTTCTTCCTCAGCCAGTTGTTGCTAGGACTTTTCATGGTGCTAGCCCTGACACCAATTTTCTTAGTGATGAAGGTGCCCTTTGCCCTGTTGTTTGCCATATTAATCGGTATCTCAGAACTCATTCCCTTTATTGGGGCATCTCTTGGCATTGGTCTGGTGACGATTTTAGTACTGCTGCAAAATTGGTGGTTAGCAGTTCAAGTTGCCATAGCGGCGATTCTTATGCAGCAGCTTAAAGATAACCTGTTAGCTCCCAGGTTACTCGGCAACTTTATTGGATTGAATCCTATCTGGATTTTTGTTGCTATTTTGATGGGATTTGAGATTGCTGGATTATTGGGGACGCTTGTTGCTGTTCCCATTGCTGGTACTATTAAAGGCACTTTTGATGCGATCAAGAGCGGCAAGCCGAGTGATTTTGTATCAACTGTCATTATGACTCATGACTCGCCCCCTGATTAAGAGGGCAGGGGGCAGGGGGCAGGGGAAGCAGGGGGAGATGAGGGGGACAAGGGGGACAAGGGGGACAAGGGAGAATTATTGAACAAGTTTCTTTCTTCCTTGTCTCCCCCCTCTTCCTTGTCTTCCTTGTCTTTTCCCAATACCAATACCCAATGCCCAATGCCCAAGGTCAAAAGTTGCACAATCTGATCTCACAATTCACAATGGTGATTGATTACAAATTTCAGGGGATACCGCCAGCAGGCAATTCCTAAATAAAAGAAGCGCAAGGGAATTCATAAAGTACACGCTTTGCCAATAGTCAATGAGTTTACTGTTGAATTTATGGTCTTTTAATTCTCATTAATTAACTTAGAACCTGTTGATGGAAGCTTCCGAGCTATTAGAAACAATCACACTCCTGATTTACCAAGCGGAACAGGGAGAAATTGACCCTTGGGATGTCCAAGTGATTGAGGTGATTGACCGTTACTTAGAACTGATGGCACCAGAGGCAATAGGAAGAGGTTATGAAGCTGACTTGTCCCAATCTGGACAGGCATTTTTGTCAGCATCAATGCTGGTATTGTTCAAAGCAAATACGTTGATGCAGTTGTCAACAGTAGGAGATATCCAAGATGGTGTAGTAGATGATGCCCTACTGGAAGATGAAGACGGAATATCACATCACGGTCATCGTCTACCATTAGAACGGCAATTGCGTCGTCGTCCAGCGGCAATGCCGCCACCAAAGCGCCGAGTGACTCTGCAAGAGTTAATCAAGCAATTGCAGATTATGGCGAACCAGCTAAAACTAGTAGAAAAAGTCAGCAAACCTATCCGTCCCAGACGTCTGCCTAGCGTCCAAAGTATGCGGGAGGCGCTGGAGTTAGCTCACCAGGAAAATCTGACGGAAGTAGCTGGGGAACTGGAGCAGGTGTTGAATATATCGGCAAGGGAGCTAAATTCAGAACAAAATTGGTTGAATTTAGAACAACTTGTAGAGTTATGGACTCAGACAAAGCAACCATACCAAAATGGGTCTGGACATGAGTCTAAACACAGCCATTTAGTTAGCGTTTTTTGGGCCCTACTATTACTCTCGGCTCAATCGAAAGTAGAGCTATTTCAAGAGGAGTTTTACCATGAGATTAAAATTCGCCTACTTACAGATTCAGCTAACACTGACAAACCTTTTGAGCAGTCAATGAACTAAAAAAGCGCAAAATAGCCCTACAGATAATTTACAGATTTTTGATTCAGTCCCAAAATCCGAGTAAATTGAAAAGATAAGCGATCGCTTGTCATCTAAGTATACCTATGGTTGCAATAACCACTAAATTCCTGTTATCCCTGTTTTGAGGATGACTTAGAGCAGAAATAAAAACTGATGATTAAGTATCACTCGATGAAAGTAAACTGGCTTGTGGTTGAGGAATAAATTTTTATGAAAGCGATGATTCTCGCGGCTGGCAAGGGTACTCGCGTGCGTCCGATTACCTATACAATTCCTAAACCAATGATTCCCATCCTGCAAAAGCCAGTGATGGAGTTCTTGCTGGAACTGTTACGCCAACATGGATTTGACCAGATTATGGTCAACGTTAGTCATTTGGCTGAGGAAATAGAAAACTATTTCCGTGATGGTCAGCGGTTTGGGGTGCAGATTGCCTATTCCTTTGAAGGGAAAATTGATGATGAAGGTAAACTGGAGGGAGAAGCAATAGGTTCAGCTGGAGGGATGCGGCGCATCCAAGACTTCTCACCGTTTTTTGATGATACCTTTGTGGTGTTGTGCGGTGATGCTTTGATTGACTTGGATTTAACTGCGGCGGTTAAATGGCATAGAGCTAAAGGGTCGATCGCTACTATTATTACGAAATCTGTCCCCAAGGAAGAAGTTTCTAGCTACGGTGTGGTTGTCACTGACGAGGATGGTCGTGTCAAAGCTTTCCAAGAAAAACCTTCAACTGAAGAAGCCCTCAGCACTAATATCAACACAGGTATTTACATATTTGAGCCAGAGGTTTTTAACTACATCCCCTCTGATGTGGAATATGACATTGGTAGCCAATTATTTCCCAAATTGGTAGAAATCAAAGCACCCTTCTATGCCATCCCTATGGACTTTGAATGGGTAGATATTGGTAAAGTCCCAGACTATTGGCGGGCGATTCGTGGTGTGCTGCTGGGTGAAATCAAAAATGTGCAAATTCCCGGTCATGAAGTCGCCCCTGGCATTTACACTGGCTTAAATGTCGCCGTAAATTGGGACAAAGTTGATATCACGGGCCCAGTTTACATTGGCGGTATGACGAGAATAGAAGACGGAGCTAAAATTGTCGGTCCAGCGATGATTGGCCCCAATTGTTGGATATGTAGTGGCGCAACAGTCGAAAACAGCGTGATTTTTGAATGGTCGCGGCTAGGCCCCGGAGTCCGGTTAGTCGATAAGCTGGTGTTTGGACGTTATTGCGTAGATAAAACTGGCGCTGCAATCGATGTTCAAGCCGCTGCTTTAGACTGGCTGATTACCGATGCCCGTCAGACACCACCATCCCATACCCCTGTTGAACGACAAGCAATAGAGGAATTGTTGGGGACAAACGCAAGTTAAAGTTAGAAGTTAGAAGTTTGGAGTTAGAAGTTTGGAGTTATTATTTTGTGTTTTCCTCTTCACTTCTAACTCTTAACTTTATTCCTAACTCTTCACTCCTAACTCCTAACTATTTAGATACGTATATCTTCTGAGACTCTGCTCGTAGGTTTGCAGCAATCGCTGAGATTCCGCTAGGGTGATGCGCTTTTCTTCTAATGCTTTCTCGCAGCGCTGGCGAATGTTTTCCACCATATCTTCGGAGTCATACTGGACATAGCTTACCACTTCGCTCATGGTGTCACCTTTGACGACGTGTTCAATCTGGTAGCCTTTGGGCGTCAATTGGATGTGAACGGCGTTAGTATCCCCAAATAGGTTGTGCAAATTGCCCATGATTTCCTGGTAAGCTCCATTCAAGAACATTCCCAAATAATAGGGTTCTCCGGGCTTGTAGGTGTGTAGTTCTAAAACCGACTTGACATCGCGCAGGTCTATAAAGCGGTCGATTTTACCATCACTGTCGCAGGTGAGGTCTGCCAAAATTCCCCGCCGCGTTGGTTCTTCATCCAAGCGGTGGATTGGCATGATTGGGAATAGCTGATCAATCGCCCAGCAATCTGGTGCTGATTGAAATACTGACATGTTGACGTAGTAGATGGAAGCCATAATTTTCTCTAGGTCTTCCAATTCATCGGGTACGTATTCTTGCTGTCTAGTGATGTCTAGAATTTTCTGACAACAAGCCCAGTAGAGGCGTTCGGCTTTGGCTCGTTCTCTGAGACGTAAAATTCCTAAGTTGAAGCGACTGATAGCTTCTTCTTTGAATTGTGCCGCATCATGGTAGAACTCTTGATAGTTTTCTTTGTTGATCGATTGGTAAGTTTCCCACAGGTAATTGATAATCGGGGATTCTCCCTCTTGTGGAGGTTCTGGTGAATCTAGGGGGACATCGCTAGTACTAAGAACGTCGAAAATCAGCACCGACTGATGAGAAGCGATCGCTCGTCCACTTTCGCTAATCAGTGTTGGTACGGGAATCTGCCGCTCTGCACAGGTATCTTTTAACTCTGCCACGATGTCGTTGGCATAGTTCTGCATGTTGTAATTTTTTGATGCATAAAAGTTGGTTTGGGAGCCATCGTAATCTACGCCCAAGCCACCGCCAACATCAAGATATTTCATATCTGCCCCCAGCATTGCCAATTCCACATAAATGCGGCTGGCTTCTTGGATAGCATCTTTAATTACATTAATGGCAGAGATTTGTGAGCCGATGTGGAAGTGCATCAACTGCAAAGAATCAAGCAGGTTAGCTTCCCGTAACTTATCAACAGCCTCGATTACCTCAGGCATTGTCAAACCAAATTTAGCGCGATCGCCACTAGAGGCTCCCCAACGTCCCATGCCTTGGGTACTGAGTTTAGCACGAACACCTAATATTGGCTTAATACCTAACTGGCGATTGGCATCAATCACCAAATCAACCTCTTCAATCTGTTCTAAGACGATGATTGGTGTTTGCCCTAGTCTTTGGGCTAACATTGCCGTTTCGATATATTCTCGGTCTTTGTAGCCGTTGCAAACTAACAATGCTCCTGGTGTATCCAGGACAGCCAGAGCAATCATTAATTCTGGCTTGGAACCGGCTTCTAAACCAAATTGATGGGGTTTGCCAAATTTCACTAAATCCTCAATCAAATGCCTCTCTTGATTGCACTTGACGGGAAACACACCACGGTAGACACCAGGGTAGTTGTAGCGGGCGATCGCTTTGGCAAAACAAGCATTCAACCGCTCAATCCGGTCTTCCAAAATATCAGAAAAGCGAATCAACATGGGAAGTCCCAAGTTGCGCTGTTTCATGGCATTGACCAATTCAAACAAGTCTAGAGAACCCCCGCGATCGCCCTTGGGTGCCACGGTCACGTGACCAGCAGCGCTAATGGAAAAATAAGGTTGTCCCCAACCCTCAATTCGGTATAAGGCTTCACTATCCTCAATTTTCCAGGAGCGAGGTAAATCTCCTGCGGTAGGACTAGGTGGTAACAGCTTTTTTTGCTTATGATTTTTCACTTCTTTGTGTCCATTGGACGGTACTTGTACCACCTCGTCAGATGTAGCAGTTGAATCAACACCCATTTCTTCCTAACCTCTGTTTTTCACCCACGAATTAACAATTTAACGCATTCATTTGGGAACGTATATGCACCCAATGATAATTTCTGAGATAAACTCTGATTGGTCAAGAGTAATGTGTCAAGAGTCATTAGTTATTGGTTATTAGTCATTAAGTGGCAAATCCTTGAACAAATGACAGGCAAACAGAACTTCTCCTAAAGGAGACGCTACGCCAACGGGGACAATTGACCAGATAAAAAATTCATTAAGTTTTTGGAGATAGCTTTGGAACGCACATTCTTAGCAATTAAGCCAGATGGAGTACAACGGGGATTAGTGGGGGAAATTATCCGTCGCTTTGAAACGAAAGGTTTTACCCTAGTTGGTTTAAAGTTTCTGAAAGTCAGTCGGGAATTGGCTGAACAACATTATGATGTTCACCGAGAACGTCCCTTTTTTGGTGGTTTAGTCGAATTTATCACTTCTAGCCCAGTGGTAGCGATGGTATGGGAAGGTGATGGCGTTGTTGCATCTGCCAGAAAGATTATTGGTGCAACAAACCCCTTAACAGCAGAGCCGGGAACGATTCGGGGCGATTTTGGCCTGAATATTGGTCGCAACTTAATCCACGGTTCTGATGCTCAAGAAACCGCGCAACGGGAAATAGCCCTATGGTTTAAGGATGAAGAATTAGTCAATTGGCAACCACACTTAACGCCTTGGTTGCGCGAGTAAGACAGTAGGGAGTGGGGAATGGGGCATGGAGAAGAGACAAGGAAGAGGGGGGAGACAAGGAAGAAACTTGTCCCCCTTGTCCCCCTTGTCCCCCTCATCCCCCTCACTTACTTCGAGACTTCACTCTTCTCTGGTTCTACTTGGGGTAATTCAGTGCCAACACGCTTGGAAAATCCCCAGCCTAAAATCAGGAAGATCGCAGTAATCATGATCCATTCTGGTGGAACTAAATTATCGTTCACCACTTTCAACAACAGACGCAAGCCCACAAAAGCTACAGTTACATAGCCTGCGTCCTCTAGGTTTTCATATTCGTCTAACCAACGGATAAACAATCCCGCCATGAATCGCAGCGTGATAATACCAATTGTTGCACCCGTCAGCACTAGCCATTTTTCTTGAGAAACTGCGATCGCAGTTGTCACGCTATCCAAAGAAAATGCCAAATCTGTAAATGCAATCACGGGTATGGCTTGCAACAACGAATTAAACCGCGGCCCGTGATGGTGTTCGTCCTTGGATTCTTCCGAGGTAAAGTGTTGGAATACCAACCACAGCAGATAAGCAGCGCCCAATAATTCAAATTGCCAGAATTGTTGCACCCAAGTGGCAGTAAGAATCAGGGAGATTCGCAGCACATAGGCAACGACTAAACCAAAGTTCAAAGCTCTACGCTCAAGTTCTTTGTCTTCCAGCCCGCGAGCGATCGCAGCCAGAGCGATCGCATTGTCGGCAGATAACAGCGCCTCTAAAAGCACCAGGATCAGCAGAACTATAAGGGCTTCAAGGCTGAAATGAAAGTCGAGGTAATCAAAAATTCGGTCTAGCATTCCGGGTTTCTCAAGCAGAAAAAATTAAAATTTGACAAGAACAGAGATTTATATATTAAAAAGCGCAATAAATTGTCACTCTAATTCAGCTTAACGTGGTTGTGGTGCATTTTGAAGAGGGTTGAATGTATGCGATCGTAGTGCGAGTGGGGTAATTTGCGTATAAGTCAATACATCCAAAGTTTTAACATCTAGCTTAGTGCGATCGCAATGGACTGCTGTCAGTTCGTATCTAGCAATTAGAAGATGACAACAGAAATATGGTAAGAGTTTATGGATAACACACTTCTACAACGCATCACTCATAATCCAAATATCTGCCACGGTAAACCCTGCATTCGAGGACTTCGTTATCCAGTTGAGTTTATTTTGAAACTGCTCAGTTCTGGCATGAGTAATGAAGAAATATTCAAAGATTATGACGATTTAAAATCTGAAGATATTCTGGCGATTAGAACTTTCGCTTCAATGAAATAACCATAAAAAGTTCTCCCACAAGGAATTGTTAGCATTATTCTTAACTTTACGGCTATTACTCTTTTTCTCCCGAAGATTTTCTAGATTTTGCCGAACAGTAATCGTATTGGGATGATTTACCCCAAACACCTGCTGACAAATTTCTAAAGCTTGCAGATACAGGGGTTTGGCTTGGTCGTAGCGTCCTTGAGAATTGTAGAGATTTGCCAGGTTGTTCAGGCTGGTGGCAAAATCGGGATGTTCTTCTCCCAGCAGGCGTTTATAAAGTTCTAAAGCTTGCAGAAACAGGGGTTCGGCTTGGTCGTAGCGTCCTTGAGAATTGTAGAAATTTGCCAGGTTGTTCAGGCTGTTGGCAACTGAAGGATGTTCTTCTCCCAGCAGGCGTTTTCTCAGGTCTAAAGCTTGCAGATACAGGGGTTTGGCTTGGTCGTAGCGTCCTTGAGAATCGTAGAGATTTGCCAGGTTGTTCAGGCTGGTGGCAAAATCGGGATGTTCTTCTCCCAATCGGGTCTGCACTGTTGATAATCCTTGCTCATACCAAGGTGCTGCTAAGGTATACAAACCTTGTCCTTGATAAAATCTGCCCAAACCAGTAAAAACCCAAGTTAAATTTTCATCCTCCACAACATCAATTAGATTTTGTGCCACCTCAGTTAAATGGGGAATTGCCAGTTGCACTGACTTGATATCCTCAAGGGTAGGAGATTCAGGTATTTTATCAGCGATTTCTACTAATGCTGCGGCAAAGGCTTTTTTGAGGTCATCGGCTGTGTTTAATCCTGCCAATTTCTCTTGCAAAAACTCTCTAATTAAAGGATGAATTTTATAGCAACTTTCTCCTTCTGCTACTTCAATTAAATGGTGCTTAAAAAGTTGCTTTCTCGCCTCGTCAACATCTGCCTTCGTCCAATGTAGTAACTGACTGACAGATTCAACCAATTGCCAAGGAATGATATCTGGGGCAAATAAACTCAACAACTTAGCAACACGCTGTGTCATAGAGTTGAGTTTTTGCCAGCTTAATTCAAATACGGCTTCCAATTGAGATTTTTGCTGGGCTGGTAATTGCTGTAAAATCTCTGCCAAAGACAAACTTGGATCTTCTGCTAAATACGCGCCAACTAATTGCAAACCTAAAGGTAGATATCCCAGCCATTTACATAAATTTGCTGCCGTTTGTGGTTCACCTTGCACCCGCCTATCATTCTCACCCAACAAAGCTATCAACAAATTCAAAGCATCGTTTGGTGAAAGTTCATCCAAAGTTATGTGTTGAACTGTTAAACCGAGATTTCGCAACCGAGTTGTCATCAATATACAGAAGCGGTTATCTGTTGGCAGTACTTCGCGAGAATTTTCCCAGTTAATCACATCGTCAATATTGTCCAATACTACCAAGACTAGTCCTGCTTGTGGTTGCCAATTACGCCAGCACCATTTTGCTTGTTCCTGGGAAGTCAATAAGGTTGGCGGTAGTTCCAGTTCCATGTAAGACTTAGCAAATTCCACAATCTCTGCTGCTAAATCTGGTTTTCTGGCATTTAACCAGCAAAGCCCACCAGGATATTTGACTTTGTAGCGCTGTGCGTATTTTGTCGCCAGTTCAGTTTTACCCATTCCTCCCATAGCAGTTACAGCCAAAATTGCCACGTTGTCATTTTGCAGCAACTTTTTATGCACCTCTGCAAGTTTTTCATCCCGCCCGACGAAGTTGGCGACACCGCGAGAGGGAATATTATTTGGAGGAGATGAGTGTAACTGCCCAGTAGGGGAATTGTAGATACTAATATCCCCTTGATAAACTATTCCACCCTCAACCTTATTTTGCCAGCCCTTGGCATTATCCTGGTTGCTTTGGTTCATGATGGCTCACTTCAAGAATTGGGGGGTGCATGATGAATGTTAATCTCACCTTGATAAACTGTTCCACCCTCAACCTTAGTTTGCCATCCCTTGGCGTTGTCTTGGTTGATTTGGGTGATATTGCTTTTGTCTACTATCTTACCAGCCTCAATTTCACGAGCCAGTGTTTTTACTTCTTCAGCAAACTCCGGTTCTTCGTGTAAAATTATCTGCAAGTAAGCAGCAACCCTGTCTACATCGGGTTTCGAGCCTTTTTCAGCAGCAACGAGGGCTGTTTCTGCTTTCGGATTTCCCCGTAATTTACCCCAAATCTTTTTTCGCAGCTCATCCATTTTGCCAAGAGCTGCTTCAGTAAATTTCTCAATGGTTTTCTCAAATGCTTTAGTAAAAGCGAGAGTTGCGATCGCACTAGCTGTTATCGGTTCCAAAGTATCCTACCTTATCTGGCGACATCCTCACTGATGGATACAATAACAGATGTTTACATTCCAGAGAGTTAAAGGCTAATCCCGTTTCTCTGCTTAAAGTCGGGTGTACTTTTTAAGGGAACAGTTTCAACCTGAATAACAATTGCTTCAGCATTGATAAGTAAATATTTAATCTTTGTAAGAAATGCTTAAACCTTTCTTATAAATGCTTTAACGTGAGTAACAATTGCTTCAACATTCATAAGAAAATATTTAATCTTTGCAAGAAATACTTAAACCTTTCTTATAAATGCTTTAACGTGAGTAACAACGGCTTCAACATTCATAAGAAAATATTTAATCTTTGTAAGAAATGCTTAAGCCTTTCTTATAAATGCTTTAACGTGAGTAACAATTGTTTGAATATTGGCAATAAACAATTGAATTTTTGCAACAAATACTTAGGGTGTGTGCAATTAAGATACCTCACCTTGATTTGACTATGTAAAATTTGTCCCTCTCCTTAGTAACGCTACAGTGTACACACAAGTCACCAGTTTTATCCCAATACCCTTGGGATAAGCCAGAAACCCCTCATGTAGAGACGCGATTTATCGCGTCTAAAAAACTGACACGTTAAGAAGACGCGATAAATCGCCGTCTCTACAAAGAATGGAATCGTCAATTATTCCGTAAAATCAAACAGCGATCGCTCTCCTAAATGCTGTCTTATAGTAAAAATTAATAAAATAAAATTATGCGATCGCTAGCTACCATTATCTTTTAGTAGCTCAACATCATCGTTGCAAATTCGATAGTTGAAGGGCAATTGAATTTACCACTACTAAACTAAAAATTTTACAAAATATCTGCCAACTTTACCACTAGAGTATTTGCTAAATCCAATAACCTGATGTCGTCATCTGTATCAATACTATTTTCTTCACCAGCTAACAGATTTATTACAGCAGATAACCTGTCATTAGTCTCAGTAATTCTCCAAGATTCTTCTAAGTTTACGGCAAAATCAAAGAGCGATCGCTCTCCTAAATTCTGCCTTACCTTCACAGCTACACTATCATTACTTACCAAAAATTCTTTGATAGCATCTAATTGAGAATTGCCTAAAATTTCGTCATGTCCCCACGTTTCTAGCCAGTCTCCATCCACATCTTCAACGTAAAAATTGACAAAATCAACCCCGTAAGTTAGCCAGTTCTGCTGCATTTGTCGCGCCGTTGCTAAAGCTTCAGCAAATGTATCTACTTGATTGTTGCAGCTGTGAGTTTCTCTTTTGTTAGCCATAAAAGCTGTAATTAGCAGGTAAGTATGTAGGCTAGAACACAAATCTGAAATATCAAATTTCTGAAAGTTCACGAAAATTTTAAATATTTGCCACCAGACAGGTAATCACTGTTATACAGGGCCACGTTGACTAACTGGTTAACAAAATTAGCATCCTTGGGATTGTAACTTAAGAACAGTCCTCTCTCTATTTCCCACGATCGCAGTGTATTTTGCCAAGCTTGGTACTTTTGTTGATTAAGTTCTTCACTAACACTGGTAATTTGAATGCACAGTGGTTGATTGTTACGACTAACAATTAGGTCGGTTGCCATAGAAAGGTCGGCAATATAACGCTGCCAAAAACTACCTTCTCTCTGAACAATATCTTGGGCTATTGATTTAATGATATCATCATCAACCTGATTAAATTCGCCTGCCATCAATTTTTGCTTCCAAATATAAAATTTGGAGTCACTTGCATTAATCCATCTAGGAAAGAGATAACCATACCAATATCTCTCAATCGGTGTCATTTGAGCGAACTTTGCTTTTTGTTCTTCTTCCGAAGGTAAGGATTTGATTATCAGCCAAATTGTAGAATCCGTAATCACCTCTAGGAGAAATGCAAGGACAAATGGTTTTGCAGTCAGGGAACCTGGCTTAATATTCTTTACCCAACGATTGATTTCATCTAATCTTCTCGCTAAATTAGGATCTATCGAGGAGGCTTGCTCGATAAGGGACTTTAGCTTATCCTTAATCTCTTTTGCTTGCAAACGATGCCCTACTTTCAGAAGATTACGCTTTTTTTACACACTAATAACTAAATCTTAACTTGAAAAGGTCTCTAGTTAATTTTTTGATGTCATTAAATATTCTCTAGGTCGATGCCCCGTGTACGTAAAACCTCCCGCAGTCGAGCAATTTCTTGCTCTGCCCGGTGCGTTCTTTTGCCGATTGAGCATGTAAACGTTTTTGTTCAGCCAATCCTTCTGATGATAGTATTAATTGATTTTCAGTAGTGAAGAATCTTAATTTACCTTCATAAACTCCCAAATAAAGTTCTAACTGCTGACTCCACAAACGTCCATCAGTGGTTAATTAAATTTATTGATACTTACCTTCAACACCATGAAATCCCTGAAGTTTCATTGTTCCAGGGTCGAACCAGAAATAATCTGGTGTACGGAAGGTATGCTGATAAACATTTTTTAAACCTGTTATCAACTGCTGTCGCTAAACTTGACAAAATTTCCACGATCAGGTTGAGATATTTGCCGTTTTCTTGCCAAACTACCGAACTCTTACGGTCTTTTTTCTGAGTTCCCAAAACTACAAAAAAGTCTTCGATTTGATCGTGGTGTAGGTCACTTTCCAAGGCTGGTTCGTCACCAAGTATATCACCAGAAGGAAAAATTACTTCGTCTTCTAAAATATCATCTAAGATCAATTTTACAGCAGCAGGTTCAAACATCAGCGATCGCCCCGCGATTACACGTTCATTTTACTGAAAATTTAGTAACTTGCAGATGGCTTTGAAAACTTGTAATAACTCTATTGCATCTGGAGATTGACTCAAATTTAATAATGGCATTAACTCATAAGTTGACTGGTTGTCATGTCTTAGATAAACAAATTGATAAAGCTGTCCATTAGTTACCAAACCCCAAACTGATGGTTGTTGCTCTAAACTCTTAAAAGCATAAGTTAATAATTGAGGTAAACCCTCAATCACATTGACCGAACTATTTTTTGTTTCAATCACTAAAACCCAAAGTAGCGGCGCAATATTACTTTGAGGACTGTTGATTGCTAAAATATCCATCCGTCCGGTAATTCTTTTGTCTTCATCTTCGACTGCGATCGCAATGCTATCTTCCATTGTCAACCGAATCGGCACATCGTAAAATCCTGAGAGCCGCATTAATGGTGCGATCGTTAGAAATTTAACCAAACCTTCAGAGATTTTACCTGCGCTTAAATAGCGACGGAAGTCATTTCTGATTCGCAATAAATCCTGCTGTTCAAACTCAGAGAGTGGTTCTAGACTTAAGAAGTCTGTGAATGAACCATTGGAAAGTTCTTCTAATTTGAGAAAGCGATGAACATCGTTGAGAGATAAGCTGCTAGCTTCGACGGTGAGAGGCATAGTTTCAGGCTTTGTTTGTCAAGACTACTTGTATTTTGCAACATTGGCGGTAGATAGGTTGCAATGTAACCTCTTTAACTTTCTTGATCGCTTGCTTTTGCTAGATGAAAATCAATGTAAACTAAATAACTCGGCAATTCCTATCTAGCTTAACGAAAATCTAAACACGGTCTAGCACAACTGAGCTAAGAATAGTTTTTAGTAACAATAGCGATCGCACTTATAATCATGTCTCAACCAACTATAGAATCAATCCTACAAGAGAATCGCCTCTTCCATCCTGGCTCGGAATTCTCAAAAAACGCCCATATCAAAAGCCTGGAAGACTATCAGCGCCTCTATGACCAAGCAAAAGCTGATCCGCAGCAATTTTGGGCAGATTTGGCTGGAACAGAATTAGAATGGTTCCAAAAATGGGATACTGTGCTAGATTGGCAACCACCTTTTGCTAAGTGGTTCGTTGGCGGAAAGATGAATATTTCTTACAACTGCCTTGACAGACATCTCACTACTTGGCGCAAAAATAAAGCAGCATTGATTTGGGAAGGGGAACCAGGTGATTCGCGTACCCTCACCTATGCCCAACTGCACCGGGAAGTTTGCCAGTTTGCCAATGTATTGAAGCAACTGGGTGTAGAAAAAGGCGATCGTGTTGGTATATATATGCCAATGATTCCCGAAGCTGCGATCGCTATGTTAGCCTGTGCCAGAATTGGCGCACCCCACAGTGTGGTATTTGGTGGTTTTAGTGCCGAAGCTTTGCGTGATCGTTTAGTTGATGCCACAGCTAAACTAGTAATCACGGCTGATGGTGGTTGGCGCAAAGATGCGATCGTTCCTCTCAAGGAACAGGTAGATAAAGCCTTGGCTGATGGTGCTGTTCCCAGCGTTAAAAATGTCCTCGTTGTCAAACGCACCGGACAGGAAACTTATATGCAGTTGGGGGGACGCGATCATTGGTGGCATGATTTGCAAAAAGGAGTATCAGCAGATTGTCCCGCCGAACCAATGGACAGCGAAGATATGCTGTTTGTCCTCTACACTTCCGGCAGCACCGGTAAACCGAAGGGCGTAGTGCATACAACTGCTGGTTATAATTTGTATACCCACATGACCACCAAGTGGATATTTGACCTGCAAGACACAGATGTATATTGGTGTACTGCTGATGTAGGTTGGATTACGGGACACAGCTACATTGTCTACGGCCCGCTTTCCAACGGTGCAACCACTGTGATGTATGAAGGTGCGCCCCGTGCTTCTAATCCTGGCTGTTTCTGGGATGTAATTGAAAAATACGGCGTTAATATTTTTTATACTGCACCTACGGCAATTCGGGCATTTATTAAGATGGGTGAACAGCATCCCAACGCGCGAAACTTGTCTTCGTTGCGTTTGTTGGGAACCGTCGGTGAACCGATTAACCCAGAAGCTTGGATGTGGTATCACAAAGTAATTGGTGGCGATCGCTGTCCAATTGTTGATACTTGGTGGCAAACGGAAACTGGCGGTATCATGATTACACCGCTACCAGGAGCAATTCCCACCAAACCCGGTTCCGCAACTCTTCCCTTCCCCGGAATTATCGCAGATGTCGTGGATTTGGAAGGAAACACCGTACCCAATAACGAAGGCGGTTATCTAGCGGTACGCCATCCGTGGCCAGGAATGATGCGGACAGTCTACGGCGATCCAGAACGCTTCCGCCGCACCTACTGGGAACACATTCCACCCAAAGATGGTAACTATATTTACTTTGCTGGCGATGGCGCAAGACAAGATGAAGACGGCTACTTTTGGGTAATGGGTCGTGTGGATGATGTACTGAATGTATCAGGACACCGACTCGGTACAATGGAAGTAGAGTCAGCATTGGTTTCTCATCCAGCGGTTGCAGAAGCGGCGGTAGTGGGTAAACCAGATGAACTTAAGGGTGAAGAAGTAGTTGCTTTTGTAACTTTAGAAGGCACTTATCAGGGAAGCGAGGAACTGAGTAAAGAACTAAAGCAGCACGTCGTCAAAGAAATTGGTGCGATCGCACGTCCGGGAGAAATTCGCTTTACAGACGCTTTGCCCAAAACGCGATCGGGTAAAATTATGCGGCGCTTACTGCGGAATCTAGCCGCAGGTCAAGAAGTATCTGGGGATACTTCGACATTGGAAGATAGAAGCGTATTGGATAAATTGCGGGAAGGTACGTAAATAATTCCAAATGAGCTTAGTAGGGGCGCATATATGTGCGCCTTTACCGTCTGTCTCGTGATGCATTACGCGATAACGCACCTCAATTTATCATAAAGATTAGAACATTATTGAGGCATTCAGGGCGATGAAGGTGAAGCGCAAACTGAAATCAGCATTTGTTCAATCTTTTAGCGGCATAACGCTGAGTATTATCAGTGTAATTGGTCTATCACCATTAGCGTTAGCGGTTTCTGCAAAAGTTTCTTTGCATCCGTCTGAACATTCTGTTGAGAGACAACCGCAAAAACTAGCACAGTTTTCAGACACAGGGCCATCAGAGCGATCGCAGATGCTGCAACAAGCCAATGCTTTATTTAATCAGGGAGACTTGACAGGTGCAGAAGAAAATTTACGCAAATTAATTAAACAATTCCCTGATGATTCCTTCGGACACTTTCAACTAGGAAACGTGCTTTTTCGGCAAAAGAAACCAGAAGAAGCAATTAGCTCTTATCAAGAAGCCATTCGCCTCCAGCCAAAATACGCTCTAGCTCACAATGCGATCGGTATGGTTTACGCTAGCCAAAGTCGCTGGGATGAAGCCATTACTGAATATAAAAAAGCTCTAGAAATTAATCCTAATTATGGTGAGGGGCTAACTAATTTTGCACTAGCATTGTGGCAAACAAATAAAAAAGATGAGGCGTTATCTTCTTTAGAAAAAGCTTTAAATATTTTCAAAGAACAGAATAGAGGTGAAAAAGTTAACCAAGTAGAACGAATTTTGCGAGAGATAAAAACTGCTGATGACCCTGGTATTTCATGAGAATCACATTATTTAGTGGATAAAAGTTAATAAGAGTTGCTGACGATTAGCCAAGTGTAGGGGCACGGCAATGCCGTGCCCCTACGGGTGTACCTCACGTAAACAAGAACCGCTATATGCATCTATTGTTGCGGAATTTGGCATCTGGGCGAGTGGTATCTGGTTTGTAATTATTGTGGGGTGGGCCAGCCCGCCCTCTAAAAAGCATCGAAACAGAATAATAGAAAGATTGAATTTTGTGATGTGAATGGCATCTAACTAAGTAGCGCGTCTATTCAAAAATAGCAAAATAGCAATCTACAATAAGAATCAGACAAACCTTTGTTAAAGCCTATGACTTCGCTATCGGCATTAACTTTACCTGACCACACCCAGTTACCAGACTCAGATGGTACTTTTGTGAAAAACTGGCAAGAGCATCCCCAAAGTATCTTACTCACTGACTCGATTACACCTGTCTTAGAGAAACTTCATCCTGATAGTGAATATTGTATTGGGCAAGATTTAGGTATCTACTGGAGATTGACAGATCCTCCTGAGAAGGGCGCTGAAGCACCAGACTGGTTTTATGTATCCAATGTACCACCGACCCTTGAAGGTAAAACGCGGCGTTCATACGTTCTATGGAAGGAGTATATTGCACCCTTGATTGTGTTGGAATTTGTCTCTGGAGATGGTTCAGAAGAACGAGATAACACACCACCATCTCAAGGGGAAAGTGGAAATGTTGGTAAATTTTGGGTTTATGAGCAAGCTATTCGAGTGCCTTATTATGGAATTTATGAAGTAGCAAAAGCGCAAGTTGAAGTTTACCATCTAGTGGATAATACTTATCAACTGATGCAACCCAATGAACGAGGACATTACCCAATTGCTCCTATGGGTGTAGAGTTAGGAATCTGGCAAGGATTTTATCAGAATGCAGAGTTACCTTGGTTGCGCTGGTGGGATGCACAAGGAAATTTACTGCTAACGGGTTATGAACGCACTGAAGTTGAGCGACAAAAGCGTGAGATAATTGTAGAAAAGTTGCGATCGCTCTCTGCTGAACAACTTAACGCTTTAGGGATTGACCCAGAAATGTTGGATTAAGAAATATTATCATCTACTAATAATACAACTTTGCCAGTAAAAATTATTGGACTGACATCCACATATTTATACAAATTTATAACGTGGTTAATTCGTTCTTTGAAGACAGGAGACAGTTCTTCTCCCCAAACTGCTGCTCCCAGAACAATTGCCACATCAGCCTTAATATTAACGTGAGTTCGACGAGTAATATAGTGTCCATCTAATTAGCCCTAAAAAAAGACCTCTCCCTGGTTTTACTACGCAAAACCGTCCCTCTCCGAGTCGGAGAGGGACAGGCTTGAACATTAGTTCAAGGCAGGGAGAGGTTTATGGAACTCACGTTAATATTATTAGTGATGCTGCTATATAAATAAATACTTAAAACTAGGAATCTGCCAAAATCATCAGATGTGGCACTTTTATTAAAATTTCAGGACATAGCAGCAAACTTATATTTCTAAATGTTGAGGTTTATTTAGCCTTATAGAATTTTGTGGCTGGCTGGGAATGCTAAAGAAAGCACCTCATTGTCCTTTTATTTGACAGTGGTGGATATTGCCCATTACCACTCAGTCCTAGAAAAATGATACCTGTCCTTCCCGGTTACAACTTTATTGAAGCTCTGCATGAAGGTGTCAACACAGTTATTTATCGCGCTTCCAAGCAGTTAGATCAAACCCTTGCGATCGTTAAAGCTCTGAAAGCGGAGTATCCCAGCCTCGAAGAACTAACCCGACTCAGACATGAATATAAAATCTCACAGACGCTAGTAGATATAGAAGGAATTGTCAAGTCCCTAGCTTTAGAGAATCATCATAACGGTCTAGCCTTAATTTTGGCAGACTTTGGTGCAGAATCTCTAAAAAATTATATTAGCGATCGCCAATTATCATTAACCGAATTTCTCACAATAGCCATTCAGTTAGCATCCACTCTCACTCAATTGCATCAAGCCAAGATTATTCATAAAGATATTAAACCTGACAATATCGTTATTAACCCAGAAACCGGGCAAGTTAAAATTATTGACTTCAGTATTGCATCGCGTTTAGAAAAAGAAAATCAAAGCATCAGCAATCCCAATTTATTAGAAGGCACTCTCGCCTATATGTCACCGGAGCAAACTGGACGCATGAATCGTTCAATTGACTACCGGACTGACTTCTATTCTTTAGGCGTTACCTTTTATCAAGTGCTGACAGGATTGCTGCCCTTTAATGCCGTTGACCCTCTAGAATTTGTTCATTGCCATATTGCAAAAACACCAATATCGCCTCACGAGTTAAATCACAAAATTCCCCCAGTGGTTTCTGACATTGTAATGAAATTGTTAGCTAAAACTGCTGAAGATAGATATCAAAGCTCTCTAGGACTAAAAGCCGATTTAGAAACTTGTCTCACTCAGTTGCAAACGGATGGTGAAATTTCCCACTTTATTGTCGGTCAGCTAGATTCATACAGCCAATTTTCCATTCCGCAGAAACTCTACGGACGGGAAATAGAAGTTGCTACTTTATTAGAAGCATTTGATCGCATCAGTTCTGGTACTACGGAAATGATGCTAGTTTCTGGTTACTCAGGTATTGGTAAATCGTGTTTAGTTCACGAAGTTCACAAACCAATTGTGAGGCAGCGTGGTTATTTTATATCTGGTAAATTTGACCAGTTCAAGCGGAATATTCCTTTTGCTTCATTAATTCAAGCATTCCAAGATTTGATGCGGCAGTTGCTTACAGAAACTGATGACCAAATAGCTGTTTGGAAATCAAAACTAATAGATGCCCTTGGTTCCAATGGTCAAGTAGTTATAGACGTTCTTCCCGAAGTAGAACGGATTATTGGCCCGCAGCCAGCAGTTCCTCAATTAGGGTCATCAGAATCGCAAAACCGATTTAATCGGGTATTTCAACAATTCATTCATGTATTTTGTCAACCCGAACACCCGCTAGTTTTGTTTTTGGATGATTTACAGTGGGCAGATTCAGCTTCACTCAAGCTGATTCAGTTAATTATGACTGACCCAGATAGCCAATATTTATTGCTAATTGGGGCGTATCGAGATAACGAAGTAAGTGCCATTCATCCCTTGATTCAGACCTTGGATGAGATTCAAAAGACTGGTGCGATCGTCAATAATATTATCCTCCAGCTTTTGGATATCGCTCATGTCAACCAGTTAATCGCCGAAACTCTTCGCACTGAAATTTTCAAGGCAAAGCCACTGTCTGAATTACTTTTTAGTAAAACCCAAGGAAACCCGTTTTTTCTAACTCATTTACTCAAATCTCTTTGTCAAGATAACTTATTAGTTTTTGACTTTGATCGCAGTTTTTGGAGATGGAATCTTGAATTTATTGATAGAGTTAATATAACTGATAATGTCGTTGATTTGATGGTCACCCAAATTCAAAAGCTGTCAGATACAACGCAGAACGTGTTAAAATTTGCCGCCTGTATTGGAGACAAATTTGCTTTAGATATATTGGCGATTATTAATAAAAAATCTCAGTCAGAAACAGCAGCAGATTTGTGGGAAGCTTTGCAATCAGGTTTGGTTCTACCCTTAAACAATTCATACAAAACACCGCTGGTTTTTGACTCCGAACAAATGGAGACTGAGAAAAGGCGATCGCCCATTATTCAGCACTCATCACCCATCACCTATAAATTCTTACATGACCGGGTGCAGCAAGCGTCTTACTCACTCATTCCCGATGACGAGAAAAAACAGACTCACCTAAAAATCGGTGAATTGCTACTAATACATACCCCAGAAACAGACATTGAAGAAAACATTTTTGAAATTGTCAACCAACTAAATGTTGGTGCTGAATTCATCACCCAGCAGCCTCAAAAAGATAGACTGGCTCAACTCAATCTTATCGCTGGACAGAAAGCAAAAGCAGCAACAGCTTATGAATCATCTGTTAAATATTTAAATGTAGGTTTGGAACTCCTTACAGCAGATAGTTGGCAGTGTCAGTATGACCTAACACTGAATCTCTATGTAGAAACAGCAGCAGTAGAATTTCTTAACACCAACTTCGAGCGAGCAGAAATGCTTTCTGATGTAGTTTTGTCACAAGCAAAAACTCTGCTTGATAGAGTCCAGGTGTATGAGACACAAATGCAGTTTTATATTGCTAAAAACCAAATGCAAGCCGCGTTAAATACCGGACTGCAAGTGCTGAAAATGCTAGGGTTACCTTTAGCAGCCAAACCCCCAACAAGACTGACTAGATTGAATTTAGGAGGGAAACGGATTGAGGATTTAATAGAATTGCCAGAAATGACTGATGCTTATAAATTAGCAGCACTGCGAGTTTTGATAAATCTGATTCCTCCGGTTTATATTGCAGCTCCCGAACTTTATCCACAGGTCGTTTTTAAAATGACCAATCTCTGCCTCAAAGACGGGAACTCTCCTCTGTCAGCTTATGCGTATGTACTTTATGGAATGTTCCTATGTGGCGCTTTTGAAGACATGGATTCTGGTTATCAATTCGGTCAGCTAGGCTTAAAGCTATTGAATCAATTCAATGCTAAAGAAATGACGGCGAAAATCTATGAAACATTTAATTATTTTATCAGGCATTGGAAAGAGCCAGCTATTAATACTATAGAACCCTTAATAGAGGGTGTCCAAAGAGGTTTGGAAACAGGAGATTTAGAATATGCTTCTTATTCAGCCTGTTTTTATTGTACGCATTTGTTTTTTATCGGTGAAAATCTAGAAATAGTTCTCAAAAAGCAGGCACACTATATTGCTTTGATGCAAAGAACTAAACAAGAATTTCAAATTATTTATGCGAACATAGTTAGACAAACAGGTTTAAATTTAATTAAAAAAACGCCTGAACCATATCGATTAATTGGTGAAAGTTTTGATGAAAATAAAATGTTGCCAATTCTGATAAATAGCAATAACTATATGGCTATTTATCCTATTTATGTTTCTAAACTGATTCTGGGTTATTTATTTAAAAATTACGATCGCGCTGCTGAAGATGCCTTGCTGGCAGAAAAATACGAACAAGGCGGACGAGCACTGATGTATAAAGCAGAACATAAGTTTTATCACTCTCTGACTCTCCTGGCTTTATATCGCACCGCATCAACAAGCGATGCCTACGGCGGCAAGCTACGCCAACAATATCTCACCCAAGTGGCAGCGCATCAGAAAAAAATGAAGCAATGGGCATTGCATTCTCCTGCCAACTATCAGCATAAGTACGAGCTAGTGGAGGCAGAAAAAGCACGAGTACTGGAACAAGATATCAAAGCGATCGCGTTTTATGATCGAGCAATAAATGGAGCCAGAGAACAGGGATATATTCAAGAAGAAGCGCTAGCCTCGGAGTTGGCAGCAGAGTTCTATTTTGCTCGTGGTAGAGATAAAGTTGCTAATACGTATCTCAACGATGCCTACTATGGCTATAGCCGTTGGGGAGCGAATGCAAAAGTCAAAGACTTGGAAAAAAGATATCCTCAACTATTTCGGATATCAAAGCGAGAAACCGTCAGTACTGATGCAACTCGGATGATAAGCTACACGGGTGAAAGTGCTTCAGACTTGATGGATTTAGCCACAGTTATGAAAGCATCTCAAGCCCTTTCTGGAGAAATAGTTTTGGGCAAGTTACTAGCTAAATTAATGACAATTGTGTTAGAAAATGCTGGCGCTCAAACAGGATACCTAATTTTAGAAAAGTCAGGGCAGTTGCTAATAGAAGCATCAGGATTAGTAGACAAAACTGATGTAACTGTGCTACAAAAAATTCCAGGATCAACTAGTCAAGAACTACCCATTTCTTTGATTAACTATGTAGCCCGAACCAAAGAAAATGTTGTACTAAACGATGCGACTTGTGAAGGAAGATTTACCACAGATCCATACATACTTACTCATCAACCCAAATCCGTCTTATGTACACCACTCATCCATCAAGGAAAACTTAGCGGCATCCTTTATTTAGAAAATAATCTCACCAGTGGCGCGTTTACATCAGATCGCTTAGAAGTATTACAACTGTTATCATCTCAAGCAGCGATTTCCATTGATAATGCTCGTCTTTATAAAGACTTAAAATTAGCAAACACTGGCTTAGAAGCCAAAGTACAAGAACGAACTTTAGAGTTACAGGAAAAAAATGTGCATCTGCAAAAAGCAGAAGAAACTGCACAATCTGCCAACCGGGCTAAGAGTGATTTCCTTGCTAACATGAGCCATGAATTGAGAACACCACTCAATGGCATTTTAGGTTACGCCCAAATTCTTAAACGAGACAAAACTTTAACTAACTCGCAAAAAGATAATGTGGGTATTATTTATCAGTGTGGCGACCACCTCTTAAATCTGATCAATGACATTTTAGACCTTTCTAAAATTGAAGCGAGAAAAATGGAACTCCAACAAACGGATTTTCATTTTCCAGAATTTTTAGAAGGCATTGCTGAAATCTGTCGCATCCGCGCCGAACAAAAAGGTATTTGTTTAATTTTTGAACAGATTACTCAACTTCCTACAGGTGTCAAGGCTGATGAAAAACGGTTACGCCAAGCTTTAATTAACTTACTGGGAAATGCCGTTAAGTTTACTGAAACTGGAGGCGTGGCTTTCAAAGTCGGCTATCACGAAGGTAAAATTCGGTTTCAGGTGGAAGATACAGGAGTTGGCATGGCACCAGAGCAATTAGAAGAGATATTTTTGCCGTTTCAGCAGGTAGGAGATCACAATCGCAAAGCCGAAGGAACTGGACTAGGGCTGGCAATTACCCGCCAATTAGTTCAGATGATGGGTGGCGAAATCCAAGTGAAGAGTACCTTAGGGAAAGGGAGTATTTTCTTCTTTGATTTAGATTTGCCTGAAGTTTCTCACTACGCTGATTTTATCAAAGAAGAACAACGAAATATCCAAGGTTTTAAAGGCTATAAACGAAAACTTATCATCGCAGATGATAGACCAAGAAATCGCTCAATTTTGGTCAAGATGCTGTCACCTTTAGGATTTGAAATTGCCGAAGCAATAGATGGTCAAGATTGTCTCAATAAGGCATCTGAATTAAAGCCAGATTGTATCTTGATGGACTTGATGATGCCTCAAATGAATGGCTTTGAAACTACTCGTAGGATCAGGCGATCGCCTGAACTAAAGAATGTAATAATAATTGGTACTTCTGCCAGTGTTTTTGATTTTGATCTAAACAAAAGTAAAGAGGCAGGTTGCAATGATTTTTTACCTAAGCCAATTCGGATAACAGAGCTTTTAGAAAAGTTACGAACTCACTTAGAACTGGAATGGATTTATGAAGAGGATGAAACTCAAATATTTAAAGACAACAAACAAGAAAATCCTCAGCAATCATTAGTATTTCCCTCGGCAGAGGAAATTGCCGTTCTATTGAATTTAGCAATGAAAGGCGATCTCAAAGGGATTGTGGAGCGAGTTAATTACTTGGAAGAATTAGATATTACTTTTGCACCTTTTTCTTTAGAATTTCGTCAATTAGCTAAAGGTTTTCAAGTTAAAAAAATTCGTGAAATTTTAAAAAACGTAGGGGTAAATTAATGAGTATTTCAAATATTGAAAACGGTATTATCTTAATCGTTGATGACAACCCTACAAATTTAGGAGTGTTATTCGATTTCTTGGCTGATTCTGGTTTCCAAGTGTTGGTAGCCCAGGATGGCGAGGATGCAATTGAGCAGGTCGAATATGCTCTTCCCGATCTGATTTTGTTAGATATACTCATGCCCGGAATGGACGGGTTTGAAACTTGCCAGCACTTGAAAGCTAAAGAGTCAACTAAAGACATCCCCGTAATTTTTATGACGGCGCTTTCTGATCCGGTGGATAAGATCAGAGGGTTGAATCTTGGGGCGGTCGATTACATCACTAAACCGCTTCAGCATGAAGAGGTTTTAGCCCGTGTCAAAATCCATTTAAGCATACGAAACCTAACCAAAAGACTACAAGAGCAAAATGTGCGTCTAGAGCAGGAGATTCATGATCGAACTAAGGCAGAGAACGCCCTTTTAAAACTGACATCTGAGTTAGAAGAACGGGTGGAAGAAAGGACATCTGCACTGGGGCAATCTAATCAGCTGCTGCAACAGGAAATCCAAGAACGTATTAATACAGAGCAAGCACTGCAAGAATCAGAAGCACGCTATCGAGAACAAGCCAATAAGTTAGAACTTGCCTTTCGCCAACTTCAAGAAACTCAAAGCCAACTGGTTCATAGTGAAAAAATGTCAAGTTTGGGACAATTGGTGGCGGGTGTTGCCCATGAAATTAATAATCCCGTCAACTTCATCTATGGAAATCTGACTCACGCCTATCAATATACCCAAGACTTGCTCAACCTGTTGAACCTCTATGCCAAGTACACTCCCTCACCGCTAGCTGAAATTCAGAAACTGACTGAGGCGATAGATTTAGAATTTCTCAGTGAAGACCTGCCCAAATTGCTGAGTTCGATGAAGGTTGGGGCTGACCGCATCCGCGAGATTATTCAGTCGTTACGGATTTTTTCCCGCGTGGATGAAGTCCAAATGAAGCCAGTGGATATTCATGCTGGGTTAGATAGTACGCTGCTAATTTTGCACAACCGATTTAAAGCCAGTTCCAACCAGTTAGGGATTCAACTCGTTAAAGAGTATGGCGATCTACCCCTTGTGGAGTGTTATGCGGGACAACTTAACCAAGTGTTTATGAATTTACTGGCAAATGCAATTGATGCTTTAGAAGAGTATGACAAAGAGCGATCGCCCCAGGAGATTTACTTTTGCCGCAGCACGATTCGAATTCGCACCGAAGTAACTGACAATGAGTTTGTGACTATTTGGATTGGCGATACTGGCCCCGGTATGACAGAGGAAGTACGCGATCGCCTTTTTGACCCCTTCTTTACCACAAAACCCGTAGGTAGAGGCACGGGTTTAGGCTTGTCAATTAGCCAGGAAATTGTTGTCTCTAAACATGGTGGCCAAATAAAGTGTTTTTCAGCACCTGGGCAGGGAACAGAGTTTATGATTACAATTCCGATGCGATCGCAACCTTTAGAATTGGCTTTGGTGACACCCTGCCATGTTGGCTGCGATTAGTTTAGCTGGAAAGCTGAACTCACAAAGAATGCCACTCTATATATTAAATTTGGCAAAAATTTGCTTCCCTCTGTGTTTCAAAAAATTACGTTTTGAAACGCAGAGAGACCAAGAAGCCTAAAGAGCTTGCAAGAAGCTGCGCAATGATTGTGGGAATCATAACTAAATTAACCGAATATGACATGAAATCATGTAGTTAGTAATGTATAATTAACTCCAAGAGTTCAGGGTGCTTGTCAAGTATAAAACCACTTGCTGGTACTGCAAAAGCATATTGTATGTCTAAATCTGCAATCACCGTTACCGTCAAATTGTTCGCTGCTTATCAAGAAGCCTTT
Organism: Nostoc foliaceum FACHB-393; assembly: GCF_014698505.1. Classification (GTDB taxonomy): domain Bacteria; phylum Cyanobacteriota; class Cyanobacteriia; order Cyanobacteriales; family Nostocaceae; genus Nostoc; species Nostoc foliaceum_A. Next base: position 54,363 of record NZ_JACJTD010000021.1, read on the forward strand.
AGGGTTTCGGAACTGGTGCTGGAATTTCCCAATAGTATACCAGTCCAAGCAGTATGCGATCGCCTCATAGCTGAACACCCCGAACTCTCCCAATGGCGTGACATCACCCGGTTTGGGATTAATTTAATATTTGTCGAACCAGATACCCTACTACAAGATGGGGATGAAGTCGTACTGATTCCACCAGTCAGCGGCGGTTAGCACAACAGTTAGGAGTGATGAGTTAAAAATTCAAAACTTCTAACTTATAACTACTCATTCCTCACTTGCGATTATTTCACCCTGGCTCGGAAGCGAAAAAAGCCGTAAAAATCTTTGGCTAAATTGGGTAAATCTGGACTTCGTGTGACATTCACCACCACTGCTCCATTGGTGTTAGCACCGCAGTATGATGGGGTTTGATCGTTAGCAGCATAAAAGCGTCCGCGATCGCTTGCATCCTCTATATTGCTGAGGTAAACTGTGGGACTGCTAGAACTAACAGCAAGGGCAATACCTTGATCTGCTCCTCCTAAGCCACCATCACGAGGAGTCTTACCATTAAATGCAGTGGGAATAAAAGTAGTACTGGCAGGAACTAAGTCACAGAATTTAACATTAGTAGCATCATTTGGGCCTTTTGAGAGGAAGTAGATAGTATATTCCAACTCATCTCCTGGTTTAACAGTCCCAGCATTAATCAATCCCCGCAGGTAGCCAGCAGACCATGCAAGATCGTTATCATCAGAGGCATAGGGTTCTGGGACATAATTAGCAGCAGTAATAGCAACGTCACTGCGACCATCCACAATATCAGTTAAATCTTGGTTATTGATGCGGGTGATGCGTTTCACTAACAAAAGCTTTGCATTAACCGTAGTCGCACCGTTATTACTTTCTCCAACGCTGGTAACACGACTACCTGTAGTATCAGTATCTCTAGTTTGTAGGAAGTTTGGACACCGTGTGCTAGCGTTTCCACTGGTGGTTGCTTCCCAGCAAGCACTGATATTAGTATCTTTACCATTGGGGGTCAAGCTGATAGACTTGCCCGAGTTAGCCCCAGCCAGAGAAGACTGATAGGTGTTGTCCCACAAATTTAGAGAACTTTGGGGAGGTGTATTAACCTCATTACCCGCACCATAGGCGATATAATCAATAATCTTATTTTGGTTATCATATAACCAAACATCATCACCGGAATTGTTGAGCTTGGGAGTTTGTCCTAACCAAGCTTGAAAAGCTGCTCCTGTTGCTTGATGGTTGGCATTATTATTACCAATCCAAATGACAGCATATTTCCCTGGTTGTAAAGTAGTGCCACTGGGGAAAGTATAATGAAAGCCGCCAGCAGCATCACTACTACCGACGATAAGGTTGCCATCTGTCAACCTCACACCACTCAAATCTACCGGGGATGTAGAAGCATTGTAGAGTTCAATAAACTCATCATTGGTATCAGTAGTAGTACCAGTTTCGTTATAAAGCACCTCGTTGATAATAACTTGACCCGCCAATGGTGAAACTTGATAAGAAGTTGTTGGGATAATATTTAAATAAGTTAGAACTGCATTACTAGGAACATAAGTCCATATATCTAATCCTTTGACATCACCGAAGGAGCCTGTACAAACTTCATTAGTGTTACCACCAGTGGCTGTACCAAAGGCACGCTGAGTACTAGTAGTATTAAATCCTGTTACCAGGTTACTGTGAGATATAGATGGTGGGGAATTTCCACACAATAGACTACCTGGTGTTCCCACATTTGTCCCAGACAAGGTACGATAGCCGCGATCGTCGTAAAACCCTGTATTATTTCCCAAACGATTGGTGACGTTGAGGAGAGTAAAGCTTGGCCCTCCCTTGGTACTGTTTTCAGCATCTATAAGAGGAAAGTGGTATTCGCCAGCATGAGTTGTGATGTTAACAGGGTAGTCTGTGCCAACGGGGAAAAAATTACCATTATTATCTTTACCATCCCAGGTAACGGTTTGACTTCCAGATGCCGTCATAGTTCCCCGCAGTACTCGGTTTTGTAGATTAGCAGGATCATCATCATTACCATCTCTGCTGATGACTATTTCATAGTTGCCTGCTACATTGCTGTCGAATTTAAAAACTCCACCTGTGTTTTGGTTAGAGTTATTAGCCCCAGCTGTACCAGTAAAGCTAGAATTACTGATGCTTGGAAGTGTCGCTACAGTAGGGATACCACGGGCAAAGAGAGAGTCATTTGTTCCGGCGCTAGTTTGAGGATTATTGAAGAAAATGACGTGGTTGGGTAAGGCGAAATTTGTTCCACCTTGAAGTTGTGGCATCAGAGCATTATTAACTGCACTCAGAACATCATGGTAGAGTGGTGTTTTTCCATCGCTGTCATAGTAGCCTACATCATTGCCATAAATGACAAAACCATTGGGGTCTAAGCCATTGAGGGCAGTTTTATATTGATAACCATCTTTAGTGACAATGTAGAATGAAGATTCGATCGGTCTGCCATTGCCTCCAGTAAATAGTGCTAAGTAGTCGGCAAAGAGTCGCCCGTTAATATCTGTTGTGGAAGTCAAGCTGCTGCGTACTGTCACATCCCACGCAGCTATACTGGTTCCTGATGGATCTTTAAAGTTGGTGTCGAAGTCAATTGCTGATGTAGGAGTTCCATCAAAGTTACTATTACCTCCTTGACCTCCATAGAAAGCTACATAATAAATCCCATCACCGCCGACTGGAACTTGATAGTAACAGGGTACGTAGCCGTTAGCGATCGCCCCACCCGTTGTTGCAGTTGCTGGGTTTGTAATTGTGTCTGGGCCTGCTAATTCTTGGTTACGGCTAGATATTTTACCCTGATTTGTGTTTAGAGTCTGAGTTCTTTGGGTGGAGCATTGGAACTTAAGATTAGAGAGGGTTTCATTACCTATTCGACCTGTTTTGGTGCCATAGATCAAAATATCACCACTATCTACTCCCACAGAACTAGAACCCAAGAGGATGTATTCTCCAGCTTTAGCATACACCTGTAGCAATGTGCGCCGCAGAAGAGAATGATCCGCAGGGGTTGTAGGGCCATACTTGTCTGTCGCCCGCCATTCAAGGTTGGCTCTAGCACCAGTAGTACCGCTAGGATACAAATTCCTACTGCCTTCTGCTTGAACTGGTTGTATCCAGTAACCCCAAGTACACAGTATTAGAGCCAGCCTACCAAGCCATCTTCTTCGGTGTCTGAGAGATTTGAGGTTCGCGCAGCCTCTCGGCAGGAAAATTACCTGTGAAAGATATTTAAAAAATAGGCTCATAACTGGTTTACCAGATCCTCACTCCAGGCTTTAATTGGTAACAAAAAGCGATCGCCTACTTTTAGATTGCCCAATATCAGCAAGAACCTACCATCTTGATTCACATTTACGGACACAGCAAAGCTATGCCCCTACTAGCATGGTCTATTTACCTGAAGGGACGCTGCTTGAAGGGCTTCTGCTTTGCAGTACGCAGACTAATTATATGCATTACAGAGAATTGGCTTTAGCAGTTCGCTTCACCAATTGATCTAACTCTTGCTGCATCTGACTAACAACTAATTCATAACATTCATTGACATAGTGGCGATCGCTAGCTGCTTCTCGACCGTAACGTTCAAATACAATTGGTGGACAAACCTGCGTATACATGGGCACTGGTAATGGAATGTTGGGCAACGGGCCAATTGCTAATCCCCAAGGTAGTCCGAGATAGATAGGAAAAACTTCCGGATCAATCCCCAAAAGCCAAGGCATTCCCCATTCGTGGAGTTGCTGCACAACTTTGTAGCAGTCAGCCAGTACAATCAGCGTATCGTGAGCACCCCAGGAAATCACAGGTACAATCGGCACATTTTCCCGTAACGCTAACTTGATAAATCCTTGCCGCCCTGCAAAGTAGATTTTATTACGTAAATAATGCGGTCGGAAGACATCTTCGGCTCCACCTGGATAAACTAGCACACTAGCTCCAGAGCGCAAGGCAGTGTAAGCCATTTTTGGATGAGCCATGATTGCTCCAGCTTTGGCAGCCAGTTGGGCTATTGGCGGGCTAACCTGCCAAGCTTTGGGATGCATCAAACCATAAACGGGTTGCTCAACACCAAATCGTCGGAACCAGTCGTACATCACCATTGTCATATCGGGAGCTGCGAGTCCCCCATTGTGTGAACCGACAAATAGGACTTTTTCTTGGGGTGGAATATTATCCCAACCACTAGTTTGAACTCGAAAATAGTAGTGATAGAAAAAGCCCAACAGGGGCATCAGAGATTCTATGAATTTTGGATCTCGCTCATCCAAAGACCAACCGGGTTTTTTATTTAACAGATGCTGCTTTTTTGACATTGATGCATTCTAATCCCTTGCTCTCCTCTAGAGGCTCTGTGTATACCTTAGCTTTTATCGCTGTTTTGCTTCTGCTTGACTAACCAAACAGAGAGCAGAGCGATCGCTACACCAACTAGAATAAAGCAATAAATGTAGCCGAAGTTATCGACAATCCTACCAAATACTGCTGCGCCGATTCCCTGTCCGACAAACAAGCTGAAGGCGAACAGCGAAACAGCAGTGCCTCGTGCTTGGGGGGAAAGCTCAGTGGCTTGGGTTTGGAGGGTGCTGTGCATCATATAAAAGCCCAATCCCATTAAAATACTCAAGGGGATAAACAGCATCCAGTTCTGGAACAATGCGATCGCTAAGAAGCTGATACACATCAAGCCTCCTCCCACTCCCATCAAACCAATTTCACCCAGTCGCCTGACTAACCATTTAACTGAGCGACTATAAATCAGTCCACCCAATCCAAAACCACTGAGCATAAACCCGATCGCTACATAACTTAGACTATAGCGATCGCGCAGAAATGCGCCGATGTAAGCAAATGCCCCAAAGACGCAAAAGCCTTCCACAAACACCCCCACAATCACAGTCTGGGCGATCGGTTGGGTCAACAGTTGGGAATAAGGCCGAAATGTTATCCTACCTACACGACCTTGGGAACGTTGACCATTACCCAGATGGCGCGTCTTACGCCATAGAAGTCCAGCAATGCCAAGGGAGACGATGCCAAATAGGAGAAAGATATCACGCCAGCTGATATATTCCCCAAATATGCCGCCCAAACTACCACCCATTATTTGACCTAGCATCAGGGCACTTAGATACTTACCGATTGCAGCTTGGCGTTTTTCATAAGGAAAGTTGTCACCAATATAAGCTAGGGTGACGGGGATAATCCCAGCAGCAGCTATCCCTGTGAGAAACCGTAGCAAGGTAAGTAAGACTATATTTGAGACAAAGGCACAAACGGCAGTACCTACAGCAAATGCCGCCAGAGCTACTGTAATTACCTTAAGTTTGCCGATGCTATCGCCTAGTGGGCCATAGGCTAACTGAAATAGCCCGTAGGGAATCGTATATGCCGAGATAATCACCGCAGCAGTGCCAACGCCGACTTTGAACTCGTCGGCAATAATATGCAGTAGGGGATCAATCACCCGTGCATCAGCAATCACCATGAAGGCCGCAGCGCCCAACAGTCCTAATGAGACAGGTGTTTTGCCTGCTATATCTGTTGCTAACCTGCCCACTCAGTTCTCCTATTTGTTAATCACGAATTGCTCCAGATCGTGATACTGCCCTTTGAAGAAGCCATGCTGTTTCAGTACACCCTGACTTTGAAAACCTAACTTTTCTAGCAACTTTTTAGAAGCTATGTTGTCCAGCATGACTTGGGCAACAACGAAACACAAACCCATTTTCTCAAACCCAAATTGCAAGATGGTATGCACTGCCTCAGTCATTATGCCTTGTCTCCAAAAAGTACTGACAAGCTCATAACCGACCTCAGCAGAATGTTCTTGTGGGTTCCACCTAAAGCCACAAGAACCAATCAAAACGTTGTCTTGCTTACGGGCAATTCCCCAGCGAATTCCTTCTCCTTGCTCAAACCGCTTGGCTCTACGTTCAATCACAGCGATCGCTTCTTCAATAGAAGTGAAAGTATCAAGATCGTGAAACTGAGTCACGGCTGGATTGGAGAATATAGCAAAGATAGCCTCAGCATCCTGCAAAGTTGTCTCACGAAGAAGGAGCCTTTCTGTTTCTAATTCAGGAAAGGAAGATAGTGAGAACTCGTTGCTCATAATTGCTCCTTTAGAGCTTACTTAGCGATCGCCACAGTGACAAAACAATTCAAAACGCTCAAGGTTGAATAGTTTTCGCCGACTGGTTAAATAACAAATCTCGTGACTTATCTGGATCAAGCGCTTGAGTTTTCAGTGCTTCTGCTTTCTCGTAGGCGCGAATTGTTGCTGGACGGGTCTTAATTGCCTCAAACCAGCGCTTCAGATGAGGAAAATTCTCTAGATTCTGACTTTGGCGTTCATAGCCCACAATCCAGGGATAAGCAGCAATATCGGCGATGGAATAATCGCCAGCCACAAATTCTTTATCTGCTAGTTGCTTATTCAGCACTGCATATAAGCGTCCCGTCTCATTCACATAGCGATTAATGGCATACTCTATTTTTTCGGGAGCGTAGGCGCTAAAGTGATGATTTTGTCCCGCCATTGGCCCCAATCCTGCAATTTGCCAGAACAACCATTCTAAAACTTGAGTGCGATTACGTAAATCTTGTGGGATTAATTTCCCGGTTTTTTCTGCTAAATACAGCAAGATTGCACCAGACTCAAATACCGAAATTGGCGCACCTCCATCTGCTGGTTCGTGGTCAACAATCGCGGGGATGCGATTGTTAGGAGAAATCTTTAAAAATTCCGGTTTAAATTGATCCCCAGCCCCAATATTCACAGGAATTATGGTATATTGCAAGCCGACTTCTTCCAAGAAAATCGTAATTTTATGACCGTTTGGGGTTGTCCAATAATAAAGATCAATCATGGTTATTTTTCCTAAAATTGTGCGATTGTTTTTTAAGTGAATGGTGCGGACAGCTCTTTCGGATTTCTCGCAAAATCTGAAAGAAAGGGGAAAAACTGCTAAAATGCATACACAGTAAGCATTTTAGCACTTTATACCCAAAAGTCTTGTCCTAGAGGTAAGATGGAAAATCGCTGTCAGGAATGGAGCTAAAGCCCCATACTGGAATATTTTGCTGGACTATTACTGATTATTTTGCATTACAAAAAAAGATGAGATGCTTAAAAAAAATTAACTTTTTAGTTTCTGGATGACATTTTCAGGTTGTGCCTGGGAATCCTGGTTTGAAGATGAATCTCAGATCGATAATTTCAGGCTATGTGGTTAACATCTATTTTATCCCTGATTAAGCATTTATCGGCCGCTTGCTGTAGAGCGCTAAAAGGTTATTTATGTTGGGTGTAACTTAGCTTGCTTTAGTTATCGATGGAGGTGTAGTCCGAAGCTCATCTGTAGAGACATGGTGCTTTTAGAAAATTTGGTGAAGTTAAATTGTAACCAAAAACCGAGAATTTCAAATAATTTAGAGAGTAACTTATGATTGAAAAAACAGTAAAACTGATTGAAGGAAACTTATTGCCAAAAGGAGATTATGTTTCCTCAGGATTTGCTACTATCCAGCCAGATTTATATTTTCCCAATATAATTTTAGGAAATAAATATGATTCTTTTTGGCTTTACTTGCGAAGGGATATTACTCATAATTGGTACGTTGATAAGCGACGGCAAAATGTAGGATTTGTCAGCAGAGATGAAGCTCATATTATATACAATACAGCTTTAAAATTTCAGGGTAAAAAAGCTTTAGAAATAGGTTGCTGGATGGGTTGGTCAGCTTGTCATTTAGCTCTAGGAGGAGTGCAGCTAGATGTCATCGATCCTATGCTATCCGAACAATTATTTAATGAAAGCGTCACAGATTCGTTAAAGTCGGCAGGCGTTAAAGAATCCGTGAATCTAATACCAGGATATAGCCCTCAAAAAGTAGAAGAGATAGCAAATAAATTTCAACGGAAATGGTCATTGATATTTATAGATGGTAATCACGAAGCACCGGCTCCGCTGAATGATACAATTATTTGCGAACAACTTGCAGAAGCAGATGCTTTAATTTTATTTCATGATTTGGCTTCTCCCGACGTAGGACAAGGCTTGGACTACTTAAAAGAGAAAGGGTGGAACACAATGGTCTATCAAACTATGCAAATTATGGGAGTTGCGTGGCGGGGAAATGTTGAGCCTGTAATACATCAGCCAGATCCTAAAATTAACTGGCCCCTACCTCCACATTTACAAGGTTATTCTGTAAGTGGTTCAGTTCAAACTGCGGCGGAAGATAAATTTGCAGAAATTCTCAGAGCAGTTCGACCATATACTTTATTGAGTGAAGGAAAGTTATTCTCGCTTTATAGTCAGGTAAAACAACTATATTGTTATCTTTTTTGGCTGCCAAAAATGTTAATACAAGCGATCGCTAGAATCAAACCTATCAAGCACGACTAGCTTTGTATTATAAGCCATCACTAGCGACTGGCTATGTGCCGCTAGTGATGGCTTTCTCTGGATGAAACATAGAGCTTCAATTCATCATGCCCCTGTAGCTCGTCTTGATAAAACAATTTTATTGCTTGGTAGTCCAAAAGTGCATGAGTCATTTTTGAACTGACGACCATTTCATGAAAATCGGAACGATCAATGGCAATAACTTTGATCGCTGCGTCATGTGCCGCACGTACAGTTGCTTTGCGCGTGGTTTCGTGCAGTAATCCTATTTCACCAAAATAGTTATTAGGCCCCAATGTTTGTAATAATTTTGATTCCGAACCTGAAAACTCTTGAATGATTTCTACCTCCCCTTCAATCAAGATATAGAATTTATCAGCCACCTCACCCTGGCGAATAACAATTTCACCGGGCTGGAAGGTCAACATTTTTAACTTGGGAATCAATTGAATTAATTGCTTATCCGTTAAAGTTGGTAAAGCAACAGATAGCTGACCCTCATAGTCCACATCAAGTTTGCCATCTTCCATACGCACGATGCGATCGCTAGCCCCAAAGATACGACTGTCATGGGTAACAATCAAAACTGCACTTCCTTGTTCTTTCGCTAGTGTCGTCATCAATTCGGTGACTTCTTGTCCTGTTTGCCGATCTAAAGCGGATGTAGGCTCGTCCGCCAGAAGTAATCGAGGGCGGTGAACGAGGGCGCGGGCGATCGCAACACGTTGTTTTTGTCCGCCAGAGAGATCCCTTGGATAAGCGCTCAGATGCTGCCCTAACCCTACCGCTTTCAGGATTTCCGTACTTTGGCTTCTTGCTTCTTGAGGCGTGAAATTATCCTGTAGTTCCAGAGAAACCATCACATTCTGCTGGACAGTCATAAAATCCAGTAAGTTAAAATGCTGAAAAACATAGCCGATACCTCGCCGTATTTGCATTCGCTGGATTTCGTTGGCTCCCTTCAATTCATGATCCAGCACTTGGAGACTACCCTCTTGAACAGAACGCATACAGCCAATTAGAGATAGTAGCGTTGTTTTTCCAGAACCAGATGCTCCAGTTAAAATAACAACTTCTTTTGGGTAAATATCCAGATCAATTCCAAATAAAATTTGTTTTTGATTTTTGCCTTCTTGATAATAATGATTTAGCTTTTTGATGGCTATTACCTGACTCATAAATCTATAAAATTAATGAATTAAATTTACTTAAAAACATCGACTGGATCTGCATCTTTAACCTTTAGTAAGGAAAGCCCTGCTGATATTAGGCAAATAATGCAGACTAATCCTAGAACAAAAAATGCTGATTCTACAGTCATTTGGATAAATATCTTTGTAATTTTCACTAAGTAATCATAAGCCAGACATGATATTATTCCACCTGGAATATATCCGGCAATAACTAAAAATATTGCCTCTTGAAAAACTATAGAAACCAGAGATTTTTGACTAAACCCAAGAGCTTTTAAGGTTGCATAACTGGCAAGATTATGCGTAACCTTTACATAAAGTATTTGATATAAAATAAAAATACTGATAATTACAGCAATGATCAAAATAAACCGGAATATGAAGCCCATAGGTGAATTGTTTTCATGGAATATTTTTTCTCTTGTGATTAGTTCTGATTTTGAAAATACTTTAATGTTTCTAGGAAGATAACTTCTCAGTTGCTCAACAGTTCGCTCTATATTGTCCTTGGAATTAGTATTTGACTTTAATTTAATTAAGCCAACATCGATTTTTGTTAAGCTCCGTCCAAATAATTGACTAAAAGTCGTTGGATTGATGACAAAACTAGCATCATAAGCATTATTAACTCCTAATTCAAAAAGTCCAACAACTCTAAGTTCTCGTAATGAGCCGGTAGCTCCTGCTAACACTTCTGCTGATGATTCTCTTCTTTCGTTGAATTCAGCAATGATGGGATTAAATTCATTTCTGGCATTCCGGTCAAATAAAGCAAATTTTTGCTTGTTTAGTTTTTCAATATTCTCTTTAAGTCCGGGGAGATTTAGTGTTTGTATATTAGAAGGAATGCCTATGACATTCACTCTAATGCGATAAAGAGACTGATTTCTGTCGTACCATTGGGTTGAAGTAATGTAAAGTGGTGCGACAGATTCAACGCTCTTTAACGCTAGTGCTTGATATAAAGGTCTAGAGGAAAAAGTTACTGGTTGCAGTACAGTTGAAGAGAGAGAGCTAACTAAAACAATATCTGCATTAAAATTCAAAGGTAATTGCAACGCCCCTTCTAAAAACGCATTTCTCAATCCAAGCTGCATAAAAATGAGAAATGTAATGCAAAAAATTCCTACAATTCCTGCAATAGTTTGATTACGTTGATATCTCAATTGCAACCAAGCAATAGGAATTTTTTGAAGTTCAATTACAAAACGTCTGATCATTCTTCAAGTCCTATTGATACATCAACTTTGAGATTCGTCATTCCTGCTACAACACGGCTAGTTTCCCGATCCAGGCGAATTTTCACTTCTACTACATGAGCATCGACATCTGTTGCAGAATCTGTATCTAAAACATCGGGTTTACCAATTTCTAAACCCACTTCGGATACTTTTCCAAAAAGCGGTTTAGTGAGGCTGGGACTGGTAATCGTTGCTGTTTGGTCTAGATGTATTTTGGGGATATCTGTTTCATAAACCTCTGCTACTACCACCATTTGCATCGTATTACCTAAACTCACGATGCCTTTCGTCCCCACCATTTCACCAGGAAACGTTTGCACCTTGAGGATTTGTCCAGATCGGGGCGATCGCACCACACTTAAGTCCAGTTCCGCCTGAGCCTGCACCACCTTTGCCTGTGCCTGTTTCACCTCTGCCTGGGACAACTGCACATCTACTGGGCGCACTTCTGCCAAACTATTCAAAGAGGCACGGGCTTGATTCACCTGTCGTTGTGCAGCTTCCATCCCCAAGCGTTTGCTATCGTACTGGGAAGCCGAAACCGCCCCCTCATGGTACAAACTGCGATACCGTGACTCCTCCACCTGAGCATTCTTCAATTCTGCTTCCAGACGAGCGATCGCTGCTTGTTGAGCCTGTAAATCTCCCTGTTTCGCCCCCGCTCGTACCTGCATTAATCGTGCTTGGGCTACTCCCACCTCTTCTAGCGCCGTCTTCACAGTCGCTAGACGACGAGTATAATTATCTAACACCGCAAGCACTTGCCCCGCCTTCACCCAATCCCCTTGCTTCACCCGTAGCTGTTGGATGCGGGCTGATTCCGTTGAAGAAGGCGGAAACACTTGAAGCACTTCTCCTTCTGGTTCCACACGCCCCAAAGCCGTTACCGCTTGCACCACTGGTGTTTCAACCACTGGCTGAGGTTTGACTGCTTCACTCCTCGCCATCATCCGATACACCATTACTCCACTAAGCGCGATTCCACTGAAAAAAAATGTAGCTATAAGTACAAGTAATATAGTGTTTTTACTGTTGTCATTACGGGTGAAAAAATATGTCATAATTCTTCCTGTTTGGAGTATAAAACTATTGTTAGATATAGGATATAAGTCAATTTCACCTTGATAAAGTAAAAGAAAAAAGCATAAATTATCTGGGAAAGTTTTTATCTTTATAATATATACTGTTACTATTATTACTGCCAATCGCTCTATTACTGACTTCTGCAAAAACTGAGTCAGTATATAGAGTGATTGAAAATTCTAGTCTTTGTTTGGCGGTGGTAAAACTTTACAATTTTCCCCATAGGATGAAGAACGCACATTTAACGGTAAAGCTGCGGCATTATTTCCTAAGCCACAGCCAATTAATAGCGCCTTTTGCCCAGAAGCGAATTGTTCACAATTGGTCAACCAATATTGCAGATCAGGGTGTGAGGAGCTAACTTTGCCTAAGGAATTTGTGCTGCATCACCTTGGCAGCGACCATTATACTTTTTCATCGTGGTGATTTTGCGATCGCTGCCCAAACTCTGTGGTGAACCTGAAGAATTGGCGTAGGATATTTTGCTTCGAGTAATGTCGCCAATTCCTGGTCAAATACTTCTACCTTTTCTGGTGTCAAACTGGCTCCCACGCCAGCACTAGCACGAATTCGTCCCCGCCAAGCTTCGTGTGTATAAGACACAAACACATCATAAGAAAATGTGCGGATTTCTCGGAATCCTCCTTCGCCAATGTCTTGTAACCACAGGGGATACAATCCATTACCGCCGCCCAGATTCCACGCTGGATTATGAGCCTTGATCAGTTGTTCTGTTGCTTCAACTACATTACCTTTTAAGGGTATCCAATCAAAATGAGCGATCGCCAGCGAGCCATTTCTTTTCAATATGCGAGTAATTTCTTGGACGGCCCGCGGACGGTCAAACCAATGCCAACACTGTCCAGCAGTGATCACATCTGCACTTGCATCTGGTAACTCGGTATTCTCGGCAGTTGCGACTCGATAATCTACTTTGAGTTGGACAGATTCGCTTAACAGTCTCGCTTGTTCTAAAAGTGATACTGATGGATCTATGCCAATCACATAAGCACCTCTATCAGCAAAGCCCCGCGCTAGTGTTCCTGTTCCTGTACCGAGGTCAACAATATTCTGCCCTGGTAAACCTATACCATATTCAGACAGTTTGTTAAATAATGAACTGGGAAAGCCAGCGCGGTGTTTTGCATAATCAGTAGCAGTTGCACCAAAATCAATTTTCATCAAAAACCTCACGGGAGTTTGGAAACCCAGTGGCTTTTAGCCCTGGCAGGAAAAACGACTCGGCAGGCTTGAGCCTGCTGTCCACACATTCTGCTTCAACCCTACTTTCGCTGTAAATATTAATAGTAGCGAAAGTTTGTTCATGTACCTGATGCATAGGCTAGAAGTTCTCTACCCACGGACGTAGTTCTATTTCTCATGTCCAAGCATTGTGGGGTTATTTTAAGGCATAAAGAATGGTGTTCGTTAGAAGCTCACGTTATTTTCCGGGATGAACTTTTTTGATATCGATTTGGGCTTTGACTACAGTTGGATCATCTGTCTCCTCGATCCGAAAACCAAGTTTTTCACAAACTTTTTGCATAGCATAATTGTCAACCAAGATATCAGCAGTGATTCTTTTCAGTTGCTCATCTCGACTAACTTGCAATAATCTTTGTAGTAATTCGGTTCCTATCCCCTGGCATTGAGAGCGATCGCACACCACAATAGCAAATTCTGCTTCATTTGTACCATGTATTTTACTTAACCGACCGACTGCTAAAATTTCCCGTGTCTGGGTTTCAAGATTTTGATATTCCACAACTAGGGCTATTTCGCGATCGTAATCAATAAAGCAGATGCGTGTTAATCGTTCATGGGCTACTCTCGACTGGAGTTTAATTAAGTGGAAATAACGAAAATAAACGCTTTGTTCTGAGAGTGTCTTGTGAAATTGCACCATCAACGGCTCATCTTCTGGACGGATAGGACGGATGGTAACAGGAGTGCCATCTCTCATCATCCACTTGCCACTATATTGTGTGGGATAGGGTCGAATCGCTAACTTTGGTAGTTGCTCTTCTTTAACATTTGGTTCATAAAGGATAATCCGCGCATCGAGAGCAATCAATTGTTCAGATGAAGCCAGCAATGGGTTAATATCGATTTCCTTAATCCAACGCTGTTCGACAACTAATTGACTAAATACCACCATTAATTGTTCAAGGGCGGCTATATCAACACTTTTGCGTCCCCGAAAACCTTTCAGCGCTTTGTAAATCTGTGTTTGCTCCATCATGCGGCGCGCTAAAGTTGTATTCAGGGGTGGAAGTGCGATCGCGCGATCGTGAAAAATCTCGACTAGTTGTCCCCCTGTGCCAAAAAGCAATACCGGGCCAAACTGTGGATCGAGACTACTGCCGATAATCAGTTCATAACCGGCCATTTTTACCATAGGCTGCACGGTTACACCTAAAAAATGCTCAACACCTACTTTCTCACTCACTGATTCTGCAATAGCTTTGTAAGCGTGTCGTACAGTTTCAGCATCTTTCAGATTTAACTGCACACCGCCAACATCGGTTTTATGAGTAATTGTCTGGGAAAAGAGCTTTAAAACCACTGGATAGCCAATTGTTTCAGCACATTGAACTGCTTCATCCTCGGTCTTAGCAACGCAAGTTACAACCACCGGAATACCATAAGCTGCCAAAATCTGCTTTGATTCCAACTCTGTGAGAATAGTTCGCTGTGCTTGACGTGCTGTTTGAATGATTTTTTCAACGCAGTTACGGTCTGGTATCTCTAATGAGGAATCAAGTGCAGGCATTACAGGAGTTTCGTAGATACCACGCAGGTTATAACTAGATTGCCACATATAACTAAATATCCGAGCAGCAGTGTCAGGATAAGGATATGTGGGGATATGGTTACGATTGAGAATCATCTCACCTGCTGCTACATCTGCTCCTCCCATCCAACTGGCAAGGATGGGTTTACCAGCCATATGTGCGTAGGGTTTCAATTGTTCGGCTGTTTGGGTAGGGTCTGTCATTGCTTGAGGAGTGAGAATCACCAATAAGCCGTCACTATTTGGATCTTGAGCAGCTATTTCTAACGCTTTGGTATATCTTTGTGGGTCAGCGTCGCCCAGAATATCAATCGGGTTGCCGTGACTCCAATGTGCTGGTAATAGTTGGTTAAGGGATGCGCTAGTTTCTTGAGAAATTGGTGCAACTTCTCCACCAGCAGCAATCAGAGCATCGGTGGCAAGTACTCCAGGGCCACCTGCGTTAGTTAAAATTGTCAGGCGTGGCCCTTTGGGACGGGGTTGTTTTGCCAGCACCTCCGCCATATCGAACAAGTCGGAGATGCTGTTGACGCGCAACACTCCACAACATCGGAAAGCTGCATGAAGAACCTCATCACTTCCTGTTAGTGCACCAGTATGAGAAGCTGCTGCCTTAGCTGCGGCTTCAGTACGGCCTGCTTTAATCACAATAATTGGTTTGGTTAGAGCAACTTCCCGCGCTGCTGAGAGAAACGATCGCGCATTCCCAATTGATTCCATGTAAATGACAATACTTTTGGTCTGCGGGTCATCACCCAAATAGTAAATCAAATCTCCCCAACCCACATCCAGCATTGAACCAAGGGAAATAAAGGCACTAAATCCGACGTTTTCCCGAAAACTCCAATCAAGGATAGCAGTGCAAAGCGCTCCACTTTGACTAATAAAGCCGACATTTCCAGGACGTGCCATTGTACTGGCAAAAGTTGCATTTAAACCTGTTCGTGGACTCATCACACCTAAGCAGTTCGGGCCAATAATCCGCATTTTGCCACGATGTGCTTGCTCAAGTATTTGCTGTTCTAAAGCTACACCCTCTGCACCAGCTTCTTTAAAACCAGCACTAAGAATAATTGCACCTTTGACACCTGCATCCACACACTCATTAATAATGCTTGGGACTGTTGGTGCTGGGGTGGCAATAACTGCTAAATCCACTAGTTCTGGGACATCAAAGATAGTCGGGTATGCTTTGATTCCCAATATGCTATGCCGCTTGGGATTGACAGGGAAAACAGTTCCACCAAAAGGATTGCTAATCAAGTTCCATAGTAGAGTGCGTCCAACACTATCAGCTTTTTCGCTAGCACCAATTACAGCAACACTTTTTGCGGCAAAGATAGCATCAAGGGGATTAGCTTTCTCGGTTCGCAAAATATCATAGGCGCGATCAACGGATGACTGGATAGGCTTTTGCATGATTCGCTGTTACCTGTGGTGGAAAGTAACCGTTCAAGAAAATTTTAAAGAAGTAAGCTGAAATTTTCGTCTATAATTTGGGTAATTTTTTTTAGGGCGATCGCTACTCCAATTTCAGCAAATGGTGATAAGTAGCAACCTAATTCAAAGTTTACTCCTGGTACTTTTATCCACCAAGCTGGCGGACAACGACCGTATACAGCTTGAGTCAGAGCTAAGAGCGATCGCGGATCGCCTATATGCCCTGCAATAATCTTGAAAGATTCAGGTGAAAGCGATTGTACTTGTACCTGAGAACTTTCAGAGGTGAAACAAGCATCGATAAAGACTGCCAAATCAGCATTTGCTAAAGCTTCAGCCAGTTCAGGGGTGAGTTGGTGGACAGCAAGAGATTTCACGTTTGATAGATGCAACGCCTTAGCTACTCGTTGCCCAATGCCATCATCACTACGCAATTCATTACCGTAACCAATGGCGATCGCCTCCGGCGGCGCGTAGCCCATCGCATTGCAATTCATAGTTTTTGGCTGTCTAACACTACTTTCAAGTTATGCAAAAAACTTGAAGAACTTGTGAAGAACTGCTCAATCGACAAATTTTCTGGTTTTTTCTTTAACTGTCTTATCTGTCCTTGCATTCTCACTTTTATGCTGAGAATATATTCAAATTGATACACCAACTTGTAATTTACAAGTAAAAAGAACCCATGAAAAAAATACTGTTGTGCTGTTGTGCAATGATTTTAGCAATGTGGGTCGCCATTAGCCCTGCACTCGCTGCTGATAGCAATAGTCCTGCACCTGCTACGGATAGCAACAGCACTGCACTGGCCGGCTAATGTACATCTGAGGGATTTTTCCCCGATCCAGAGGACTGCACCAAATTCTTCCGTTGCGTAGATTTTGGCGATGGTAGATCGTTAACAAAGTTCGACTTTGACTGTAGACCGGGTACTGTTTTCGATGACCGATACAATACCTGTAACCATGCTTGGGCGCTCCCTTCCAATTCTAAATGCTACAAGCCTATGGAAAGCATGAAATAGTAAGAAACGGAGTCTGCGATGTCTACGGCATACTACGCCTACGCGCAGAGAAAATGCAGCTACAATCGGTTGGCTAACTATCTGAAGCTTACATGACTGTGCTATCGATGGGTAGTGAAAAATCACGAGACCATTCATTCCAAGAGCCAAAATAATTTTTAGCAGAAATTCCTGCTTGTTCTAGGGCTACAAATGTATTAGCAGCCCTTGAACCCTTAAAGCAGTAAATATACACAATGGACTCTGAAGTAATACCTACTGACTGACAAATTTCTCGGATTTCATCTGGCGATCGGAACGTGGGGATTTCCGATTCAGAATTCATTAGATGATGCCATTCTAACCATACAGCGTTAGGGATTCTACCTTTGCGAGGACAAAAATCAGGATTGTAGGGAGAAGAACTTAGCCCAAGCCATTCGTTGCGATCGCGCACATCTAATTTAATAATTGCTGGATTGTCAATTGCTTGCAACATCTCGGCGGTAGTCACCATCATGTCAGCGTTGGGATGCAATCTAAATATGCTGCTTTCACGTAATGGTACTTCATCGGTAGTAGGTAATCCCTCTCTGAGCCATGCTCTATATCCTCCGTGTAAGATAGATACCTGAGTGCAACCCAAATACTTCAGTAAGAAAGCTGCTCGACAAGATTGACCATAACCTCTATTTAAAGCATCTTCATACACAATTATCCGTTCTGCACCCGATATTCCCAGTTTGCTCATAATTTCTGCAAAATACTCTTGCAATACCTTTAATACTTCTGGAGAGGAATTCTCTAAAAGATAGGTGAAAAAATCTCTAATATTTATGGATTGAGGAATATGAGAAATAGCATAATTTTCGGGAGTTCGCGTATCGATAATGACAGCCTGTGATGACTTTTCTGCTAACAGGGACGTGACTTCTTGAGGAGAAATGAGGAGTTTTGTATTCACGCTTTCATGCTTCTGCTATCGTACCATTAGGCATTATCGCGCCCGGTAGATTTGCGTTTTGAAATACAAATTACAAAAGAATGAATGTTGAATGTTACGAGATAACTTTTGTAGTTGCGTTATTTTTAAGCAAGAATTCAGAATAGATTAATCTCGCCAAGCTTCATTAACAACACTTCCATCCGTCCCAACTAATTGAATATGCAAAGGCATTTGCCCCGCCGCATGAGTTGAACAACTCAAACAAGGGTCAAAAGCTCGAATTCCCGCCTCAACACGGTTTAACATACCTTCAGGAATTTTTGAACCGTGAATAAAATGCCGCGCGATTTGCGCTACTGTGCGATTCATTGCTAAATTGTTCTGACCTGTGGCAATTACTAAATTTACTTTCTGAAGTAAGCCATTTTCATCAACTTGATAATGGTGAAATAATGTCCCACGTGGTGCTTCACTTACGCCCACTCCTTCTAATTGATTAATGCCAGCATCAGCACGCAGTCGATTTGATAGTAAATCTGGGTCATCTAGTAAAATTTCAATTCGCTCAATTGATGCCAGAATTTCAATTAACCGGGCATAGTGATAGAAAAATGATGAGGTAACTGTGCCTTTACCTCTATCTCTAAATTCTCTCAATTCCGCATCAGCTAAAGGTGTACCAATATGACTGCAAATATTCAAACGCGCTAAAGGCCCTACTCGGTAAATACCACTATCGAGACTACAATGGTCGCTCTGGTCAGGATAACCTAAAGGACGATAATAGGGAGATTTTAAATAGGAATCCGGTTGAACTGCTTCACCGATAAATTCTTGATAATTAGTTGGATCGAGTTTATCAGCAATAATATTCCCGGCGCTATCTACAAAGCGAATATGTCCGTCGTAGTTCTCCCACAAACCATCAGGAGTGACTAAACCCATAAATAAGCTAGGAAAATTCCCGAAGGTTTGCACTTCTCTTTGATAATCATTGAGTAAGCCTTTAAATCTACCCAGTGCATCTAATATTGTGGTGCGTGCTTCCGGGATGCGGTTCTGAATATGGGTGCGTCCTTCTATTGATAAAGGTTCGCGGACACCACCAGGAACCGCCCATGATGGATGTATCTTGCGCCCTCCCAATTGTTCAATAATCTCTTGTCCAAATTGACGCAAGCGGATTCCTCCACGCGCCAGTTCTGGTTCTGCTGCAATTAAGCCAAATACATTGCGTTTTTCGGGGTCGCTATCCATTCCTAATAATAAATCTGGGGCGCTGAGGTGGAAGAAACTCAAGGCGTGGGATTGGATAATTTGTCCCAAGTTCATCAAACGGCGAAGTTTTTCAGCAGCTTTAGGAATTGTAACCGCAAGAATGCGATCGCCTGCCTTTGCTGATGCTAATAAATGACTCACCGGACAAATCCCACAAATTCGCGCTGTAATTCCTGGCATTTCCCAAAGCGGACGGCCCTCACAAAACTTTTCAAAACCACGAAACTCTGTGACATGAAAACGAGCATCGCTTACTTGTCCCGTATCATCTAGATAAATAGTGATTTTGGCGTGTCCTTCAATTCGGGTAACTGGGTCAATGATTACTTTTTTCATAACTATTTCAGGTCAAGCAAATTTCTAATGTTGCTGATGCAATATGGGTATAAATTGCTTCTAAGATACTTGGTAATTGCCTCACTCCAACTTAGATAAATAATCTGAGTAACTTGTGAAGTTAACCAAACTTGATAAATTCACGTCCTTCTAGCTGTGGTTTTTCTCCCCTTAACAGCGGCTCTAACACTGCTCTAATCCGAGTTGCTGAAGGTGGACATCCTGGCAAATAAATATCAACTGGTACTACTGTATGTACTGGTATCACACGATCTAGCAAGGTTGGTACAATACCAGGTTCATGAGGAATTGTGCCGTGAATATCTGCTGCTTCGATGTAACAACGTTGAAGAACCGGTTCAGCACTACCTAAAGGATTGCGTAAAGCAGTAACATTACCAGTAACAGCACAATCACCAAAGGAAACAAGAATGTGCGATCGCTCTCTTACTATCTGAATCATTTGCAGATGATCTTCATTGGCAACTGCACCCTCAACTAACACCACATCCACCCCTTGAGGATATTCTTTGGCATCAGCAAAGGGACTAAAAACTAAATCTACTTGTTGTGCTAAATCAATCAGCCATTCATCCAAATCGAGAAAAGACATATGACAGCCAGAACAGCCGCCTAGCCAAACCGTCGCTAATTTTAAACGAGCCATTTTCTTTTTTTAAGGAGCAAATGAATTTTGACCTTAGCATTCAGGACTTTAGTGCAATTTCTTGCCATTCCTGCACGATGTATTGAGGTATTGATAGATTGATGAAGTGTTGTTTACCTACAGGTATACCAATCAACAAATCTTCCGTTGGCAATTGAGGTAAAACATCCTTGAAGTCATACTGACCAATAGTTGGTGCTGGTGCTTCATCGAGGAAAATATCAGGAGCAGTCAATACTTTACCTGTATCAGTAGTAATCTTCAGGGGTAAGGGATGGCCCAGTTCCTGAGAACCGGGAAATCCCACCAACCGGAGATTTATTGAAGATATTTTATTGCCGTTAGAATTAACTCGCTTAAACAAGACAACCTGCCAATAATTTCCTAATTCATCATTTAATTTTTGCTGTGAGCGATATACTATTTCTCCTGGCGCTTCTTCTAATTGAATAACAGCAGCAATCACCTGTTGAGATGTGAAAGTTGCTAAACCCAGGTATATATATATTGTTAATATTCCCAGCAATAGGAGCCACCAAAAGGTTTTTAAGATGCGGCGTAACATTAGATTTACCTCATTGTGCTAATTCATGATTAGTGACTAAATAAGCCATTGTTGTTTTTCCCGTGCTGTGACTAAGAAATCAAGCTTGGCGCGATCGCGTTTCATTTCTCCGACGCTTGATCCTTTGTTAAAAAGCGCACCTGTAGGGCAAGCATTAACGCATTTGCCACAGGAAGTACAAGTATCTGAGGTTCCCCAAGGCTGATTTAAATCAGTGATTACATGGGAATTTGTGCCTCTACCCGCCATATCCCAAGTGTGCGCTCCTTCAATTTCGTCACAAACACGGATGCAACGAGTGCAAAGAACACAACGGTTATGATCAACACCAAAGCGATCGTGAGAAACATCGACTTTGCGATCGGGGAAATGGTAATCCAAACGCACATGATCCATACCCATCTCAATTGCCAAGTCTTGCAATTCGCAATTACCATTAGCTACGCAAACCGAGCAAATGTGATTACCTTCAGCAAATAACATTTCGATAATTGTGCGACGATATTTTTGTAAGCGATCGCTATTTGTCTCAACTTCCATACCCTCAGTAACTTTCGTCACACAAGCAGGTTGAAGTTTATTACTGCCAGCAATTTCTACTAAACAAAGCCGACAAGCCCCAACATCTCCAACTCCTTCTAGGTCACACAAAGTCGGAATGTGAATCCCTGCATCCTGCGCTGCTTGGAGAATAGTTTCTTCCTCACGGGCGCTGATTAATTGCTCATTGATTGTTAAAGTTTTGACTGCCATTTTTACCTCACTTTTTTAGTCATTCATCAACACAAGAGTGATTGTTTTGAGTTCCGGTAAAGAGCATATAGATTAGGACATTTTGAGAGTGTAAATGTTAGGAACAGTAATGTTTAACCTCCTGCCTCCTGCTATACTCAACAAAACTCAGCCCGCTCAATATTTGCTTGAAAGAACTCTGAATTGTGTTCAGTGACACGATCGCTTGTTGGTGACGATTCTAGCGATCGCCAAATCTTACTCACTTCTTTTTCGTTCTTTATCTGAATGATGACTAAAACTATGAATGCGATCGCCAGCAATGCACCAATGCCGAAGAAAATTTTGGTAAACATTTGACCCACCTATTTAGATATGGCGGTTTCTTTAATCAAAGCCAAATATTCATCACGGAAATAACGCAAGGTACTAAATACCGGATTAGGTGCAGACTGACCAAGACCGCACAAGCTGGTATGTTTTACCATGTCGCATAGTTCTTCTAGCAGTTCCAAGTCAGCAAAGGATGCCTTACCTTCACTAATTTTTGTCAACAATTTATATAACTGCACCGTCCCCACCCGACAGGGAATGCACTTACCACAAGATTCATCCATGCAAAATTCCATGAAAAAGCGGGCGACATCCACCATGTTGGTAGTTTGATCCATGACAATCATGCCGCCGGAACCCATCATTGAACCAAGTTGAGTGAGTGATTCATAATCCACCGGACTATCAAAAGCTGCTGCTGGAATACATCCCCCAGAAGGGCCGCCAGTTTGGACTGCTTTTACCACACCGCCATCTGGTACGCCACCGCCCATTGCTTCCACAATTTGCTTTAGTGAAGTTCCCATCGGTACTTCTATTAAACCTGTGTTACGGATTTTGCCAGCTAGAGCGAAAACCTTTGTGCCTTTGCTCTTTTGAGTGCCAATATTAGCGAACCAGTCAGCACCTTTGTGGATAATAGGTGCAATATTGGCGTAAGTTTCAACGTTATTAATTAAGGTTGGATAGCCCCATAAACCAGACTCAGCAGGATAAGGCGGACGGGGATGAGGAGTACCGCGTTTACCTTCAATAGAAGCCATTAAAGCAGTTTCTTCACCACATACATAAGCACCAGCACCAATACGAATATCAATTTTGAAATCAAAGCTAGAATCGAAAATTTGACTGCCTAAGATGCCAAGGCGTTGTGCTTGACGAATTGCAGTTTGCAAACGATTGATGGCGATAGGATATTCTGCTCGGATGTAGATGTAGCCTTGGTTTGCGCCGACAGCATAGGCTGCGATCGCCATTCCTTCCAAAACGCGATGGGGATCGCTTTCTAAGACGCTGCGATCCATAAACGCCCCCGGATCGCCTTCATCGGCATTGCAGATTACAAATTTGCGATCGCTTCGCTCGCCGTAGGCATCGCCTTTTGCTTTAGCAACTGTTGCCCATTTCAAACCTGTAGGATAACCAGCACCACCACGTCCCCGTAAACCACTGCGGGTAATAGCATCTACTACTTCGCTAGGAGTCATTTCCCGCAAGACATGGTAAAGGGCTTGATAACCTTTGGCGGCAATATAAGATTGAATGCGTTCTGGATCGATTTTGCCACTGTTTTCTAAAACAATCGGCATCTGGTATGTAAAAAATGGATGAGTTAAATCACCTTGTTGGACTGTTGTCTCTCCCCCATTCAGAGCGGCAATAATTGAGGGTGCATCATCAGGTGTGACTTTCTCGTAAAGTGTATCTAGACTTTCTGATTCGGTGTTTCTCTCAATCTGTACTAATGGCCCTTGACAGCACAAACGCATACAGCCAACGCCACGAACTTCTACTTTTTCCGCCAAATTTTCTGCTGTGACAGCTTCTTCCAAACGCTGTTTGACGGCTTGTGAATTGGCAGACAGACAACCAGCCGCAACACAACAGCGAATTTGCACAGGTTTCTCTGAAGCACTTTCTTGTTGGGCAATTTCAATTAACTCAGGTAGATCCATCTTGTAACCATCCTTTGATGCGATCAAGGACTGATTCAGCAGTTTGATTGCCTAAAACGGTACCATCAAATACTACAGCAGGTGCAATTCCACAAGCACCCAGGCACCTTGCTGTTAGCAGTGAAATTTGTCTATCTGCTGAGGTTTCACCAGCGTGGATGTGAATAGACTTTTCTAAATTTGCCAGGATAGCTTCAGCGCCTTTAACGTAACAAGCTGTACCCGTACACACCACGCAGGTATGTACGCCGCTAGGGGCAAGTGAAAATAAATGGTAGAAAGTGGCAACACCATAAACTCGACTAGGTGGCAACTTGAGATTATGAGCAACGTAAATTAATACATCGTTTTCTAAATAACCAAACAGTTCCTGCGCTTTATGCAATATCTCAATGAGTGCATCCTGTTGATACTGGTAGCGTTTTATAGTTGCTTCCAGCATTTTAAAGCGCTTATCACCACGAGTTAGGGAGGGTGTTTTTGTCGTGTTGTTCCTCTTAACAGCAGATTCTGAATTCATCGTTTGAGCCTCTCGTCTCTTCAGGATGTTGCGAGTCTCACAGTTATGATGATAGGAGAACAATTTGAGAAACTTGTGAGATACGCTAGCTCATGTTGACCAAAAGAGAACAAGGAGAGGGGGAGGCATTGCTAAAATCTGTTCAGCCTCTTCAACTGGGTTAAAACTTGATGGGGAAAAGGAATGGAAAATCCGAAGCCGCAGAACGGGTAAATGATCGCACCTTGGTATTTTTGAAACAGCATTTGTGCTAGGAGTGGAATTAATACGGTTTCTCCCTAAAGTAGTTCCACTTTGCGATCGCTCAAAATGCCAGCGTCAATCATGCGGTGATATTCGTCAATCGTCCACTCAGCAACTATCACAGTCATGACGATTGATTTCTCCCAATGATTCTTTATATTCTCCCATTTTAAAGGCACTTCAGGTCTTATTTAAAAGAAGTTGATTGATTGAAGATAAAGACAGTTTGTCCTTAAGAATATTAAAAATTACTTATAGCCAGATACCTTGACCAGAATAACCGTGTAGCAGGTTGACAAAGAGCTACAAGGGTATCATCCTAGAGTGTTTAGAATGTAAATCACATGAGTAACCACATTAAGAGTCTATGCTAACAGCACAACCTATCACTATTGATTTGTTTGCTGGGGCTGGCGGCTTTGGTCTAGGTTTCGAGATGGCAGGTTTCTCTGTTCCTTTATCCGTTGAGATTGATGCCTGGGCTTGTGATACACTGCGCCATAACCGCCCTAATATGACAGTTATTCAACAGGATATTCGTGATTTAAACTCTGCAAGTAGCATTAAGGATATCTGTCATTTCAAGCCGGATATTGTTATTGGTGGGCCTCCGTGTCAAGGCTTTAGCATTGCCGGGCCAGCACAAAAAGATCCTAAAGATCCTAGAAATAGTTTATTCATTAACTTTGCTCAGTGGATATGTTTTCTCGAACCTCAAGCTTTTGTAATGGAGAATGTTAAAGGTTTGTTTTCGCGCAAAAATAATGAAGGCAGAAAAGTAACAGATATCATTAAAGAAACTTTTGAAAATCTAGGATATTTTGTAGAAATATGGTCATTAAATGCTGCTGAATATGGTGTACCACAAATTAGGGAGCGTATTTTTATTGTTGGAAATAAAACAGGAAAAGAATTAGGTATTCCTCCAAAAACACACTCTTTAGATTTATTACATATAAATAGCTCTCAATTATCAATATTTACCTGTATGGGTTTACTTCCTGCCCTTAGCTTGTGGGATGCCATATCAGATTTACCACCACTGAATGCACGTGAGGGTGAAGAGGAACAACCTTACATTTCAAAACCTCTCAATAACTATCAAAGCTGGATCAGGAATGGCAGTAAAACACTTTACAATCATGTTGCAATGGATCATTCCCAGAGGCTTGTAGAACGTTTCAAACATATTAAATGGGGTGAATCAAGTTCAGACGCACCAAAAGAACATGGGGCTAGACGGCGTAGCGGAAATGGTGAGTTATCTGAGATAAGTTATGACCAGAATAACCGACGTTTAAATCCATATAAACCATCACATACAATAGCCGCTTCGTTTTACGCCAATTTTCTTCATCCTTTCCAGCATCGCAATTTGACAGCCCGTGAAGGGGCACGTATCCAATCTTTTCCTGACACTTATCGCTTTATAGGGAAGAAGACTGTTGTATCTCACAAGTTATTACATCGAGAAGAGAGATTTGATGAGAAGTTTCTTTGCCAGTACAATCAGGTAGGTAATGCTGTACCACCTATTCTTGCTAAAGCGATCGCACTTTATCTTCAAGATAAATTAGAGCTATGCCCAAAAGCGATAGGAACCCTTTAGTTCACGGTTCTAATCTCGAACAAAAGGAGAATCACCGCACAAAATACATAGACGTTGAGAGTAAGAAATATCTCAGCAAGATTAGAACTGAGTACAGCAAAGTTTTAAGTAGCGTCTGTTGAGAAAATAAAAACCTCTGCTGCTTGAGTCGGCCAAACAAAAAGGTTTTGCTTTGCAATATCCAAGTCAATAGCATCGGCTTCTATTTGATTTATAGAGTTATCTTGACCTCTATATTTGAGCAACGTAGTAGATTGACCAATTTCTAAACTTGGTTCGCTGATGCGTATTTGCACTGGCGGGTTAATTTGAATTGGTTCCCAGATTCCAGTTTGATCAATTTCTATTCCAGTAAGATGATGCTTGGTAACAAATTTATTATCTAAATGATTCCACCATTCAGAAATTATCTGAGCTTCTTTAGTATATTTTGGTGTATTCTTACAGTGCCAACGAATAGCATTGGAACTATATTTAATTGCTTCTTTAACTTTGTCTTCCCAATTCTCATCATTCAAGTCTATGCTGATCATTTGCCCTTCAGACTTTGAGCGATCAATATACACATGGAAAGCTGCAACATCTTCTCGGTGAGTGAGAACATAGCGACGTAGTTCATTGAGATTCATTGCTTTATACTTAGCTACTGTCATGGTTCATACCCTCCGGTTGGTTTAATCTCAAAGTCCAGATTTTCGCCAGCAAGTACGTATAAGTTTCCAGTACGTTCATCTACCCTAACAAGTTCGATGTTTGTGTATGGCCATCCAGGGTAAATGACATTAGTAAGTCGATAACAAAGCCTGTAGAGTCCCTGAGTTTGTTCGTTTGTGGGCTTCATATCGACTTTACTTAATTTATCTACTGATTATATCGCTTTAGGAACCCTTTAGTTCACGGCTCTAATCTTGAACAAAAGGAAAATCACCGCACGAAAGACAGAGATGTTGAGAGTAAAAAATATCTCACTGAAATTAGAACTGAGTATGATAAGTGGCGTTCAGCTAATCTCGAATTAGTTAGCCCTACATCAATACCTACTGATCAACATGACGCAATTCTTGTTACAAGAGAGAGTAGAACTTCTATAAATTAACACTAATTGCTGACTTATGTTGATTCTATCTCAAGGTAAAAATTATGTGCGTTACGTGTTGCTTTAAAGTACGCTATTAAGGTTGACTAAGAGAAAAATCAATATTATTGAGTGAGTGTGACTGTTTTTTTAAAATCAGAGATAACTTCTTGGTTGACATCAGAGACATCCAAAATTGTTTGTATCATTTTCCTCAAAATCATAATAAACTCCATCCCTGTAAAAAGTTCATCGAATGGTTGTTTCGTGAGCATTTCGTATTTTTCTCTTTGAGTAAAATGTGCATACTCACCATATATAAAAGCTTCTAAAATATCTCTATTGGTTGGCGTGTTAGTTGCAGCCTCACCAATAATAATAATGATATTTCTTTGACAGAGAGATTTCCTATCTAAAAAATCATTAAATTTATTTCGTAGGTTATCAAAACGTGCTTTTTTCTCAGTATTTATTGGTAAATCTTCATATATGCGCTTAACTTTTCTCAGAGAAATACGCTCGTTATCCTGCATAAAAAGCCGAATAGTTAAAACACAAGCGTTGATAGAGTCTTTACTCGGAAAGTTTTCTTGATTCAACCTTCCAGAACCTATAGTTATCTTAGGTTCTGAGTTTAGCAAAAAAGTATTGAAACTCGATTGGCCTAATTCATATGCTTTGTAATTGAAAAGTTCTAAAGTCTTTATTTCCATTTTGTACATTTTGATAATTTTCCTAATAAAAACTAAAAATTTATACTATACTAGCTTCAAGTAAACGTTTATTAGCCGCATACTTATTAATCTATACCCTCTAAGAATTTTTGCGTCGGCAAACTAACATCCATATCCACTAGTAGACCTTCTACTGTAAATCTACTTTCGACAAACAGATTGATAAAGCTTGTCAACAAAAGTTCCAGGCTGAATTTTCTCTCCAATCGATGCATATGCTTCAGGCTGATGATATGGATCGGGTTGCTCTCCATTTGTCGCAAGCAACCGAACTATATAAAACTCACAGTCAAATCTTAAAAGTTGCGTATATCCTTGTTGAGGATTTTTAAACAAAGTCTTCACTATTACTGTACTTCCACTTCGTTTAATTGAATCAACTTCAACCCAAAATCCAGCCTGCTCTGTATCATTATTTGCTAATAGTGTCCAATTTCCTGGTAGCTCCGAAATATTGGATGCTTCATTTACTTCTTCAGAATCATAACTATATTCTTGCTGTGAATTCTGCCTTGATTCACTAGGCTCACTACTAATCTGTGTTGTGGGATCATGAGACTGATTTCTATGGTCAGGTGATTTTTGTATACCACTATCTAATTGCTGTGAAGAAAGACGACTACAAGCTGTTTGCAATACAAATAGTAGTAATATTAGTGGAAAAGTAGATATTTTTCTTACTTTTTTCATAAGAAGTTATTACACCTAGCCTATACTTAGCAAGACTTGTAAATTTTGTATCAAATATAGCATACCAATCAGTATCGTTAAATGTCCAGCATTAGTGTTATGGTCTGCTAAAACTTATCTAATTTGCTATAGTCAGATTTTATGAAGTCTTGTAGCATGGGCATCTTATCCGCTTTAATTATGCAAGTTAAATGTGAAACAGCTTATCAGCCTTGATTTGTATATATTGACAATAAAAAACGGTAGAGTGCTTATTGCTCTACCGTTTTCTAATTTTCTATTTGAGATTCAAATCCCAAACCCTAAATCTTACTCAACACCTTGGGGTAACAATTCCCGGCGCTGTTGAGAACTAACTTGCACAACGCCATTTTCATCCACATCAACAAGGGCTGTATCGCCATCCTTGATACGACCAGACAGAATTTCTTCTGCTAGGCTATCTTCTAACAGGCGCATAATTGCCCGACGTAATGGCCTTGCGCCGTAGCTGGGACTGTAACCTTCTTGAATCAACCGATCCTTGAAGCGGTCTGTGACTTCTAAGGTGATACCCTTTTCCGTCAGACGACCAAATACTTCCTTGAGCATAATTTCGGCGATTTGGGTCACTTCCGGCTTGTTCAACTGACGGAAGACGATAATTTCATCAAGTCGGTTGAGGAACTCTGGACGGAAGTACTGCTTGAGTTCTTCGTTAACCAAAGAGCGAATCCGGTTGTAAGTTGACTCGCTGGCATCTTCGGAGAATTCAAAGCCGATACCGCTACCGCCTTTTTCAATTACCTTAGAACCAATATTGGAAGTTAAAATCAGCAAGGTGTTTTTAAAGTCCACCGTGCGACCTTTGGCATCAGTTAACCGACCGTCTTCCAAAATTTGCAGCAGCATGTTGAATACATCGGGGTGCGCTTTTTCGATTTCGTCGAACAACACCACGGTGTAAGGACGCCGCCGCACGGCTTCGGTCAGCTGACCACCTTCGTTATAGCCAACATAACCTGGAGGGGAACCAATCAGCTTGCTGACGGTGTGACGCTCCATGTATTCGGACATATCTAAGCGGATCATTGCTTCTTCGGAACCGAAGAAGTAAGCAGCTAGGGACTTCGCCAACTCGGTTTTACCTACACCAGTAGGTCCAGAGAAGACAAAGCTAGCTATGGGTCGATTGGGATTCTTCAAACCGACACGAGCGCGACGAATTGCCCGTGAAACTGCCTTCACAGCTTCATCTTGACCGATTAAACGCTGATGCAAGGTGTCTTCCATGTGCAGCAGCTTTTCAGATTCAGATTCGGTGAGTTTGTTCACCGGTACCCCAGTCCAAGAAGCGACAATATGGGCAATGTCTTCTTCTGTAACTACAGGTTCTTCACCTTCTGTGCCTGTTGCATTGGTCTTGCTTTGAGCGATCGCTCGGATTTCGGCTTTGATTTCCATTTCGCGATCGCGCAATTCCCCAGCTTTGTCAAAGTCTTGAGAGCGCACCGCGTCATCTTTTTCTTTTAATATCTGACGCAGTTCTTTGTCTAACTCTTTGGCTGCGGGTGGCAGTTGGGAGTTAATCAAGCGCACCCTAGAACCAGCTTCATCAACTAAGTCGATGGCTTTATCTGGGAGATAGCGATCGCTAATGTAACGATCTGATAACTTCGCCGCCGCTACCAATGCTTCGTCGGAGATTTTCAGTTTATGGTGTTGCTCGTAGCGTTCGCGCAGACCATATAAAATTTCAATTGTTTCATCAACTGTAGGTTCACCAACCATTACTGGCTGGAAACGCCGCTCTAGAGCTGCATCTCGCTCGATGTGCTTCCGGTATTCATCTAGGGTTGTAGCACCGATGCACTGCAACTCACCTCTTGCCAAAGCTGGCTTGAGGATATTCGCTGCGTCAATGGCACCTTCTGCTGCACCCGCACCAATTAAGGTGTGTACCTCATCAATCACGAGAATGACATTACCCGCAGAGCGGATTTCATCCATGATTTTTTTCAAGCGTTCTTCAAATTCACCCCGGTACTTGGTTCCTGCTACGAGCAAACCAATATCCAAGGTGACTACGCGTTTATCTTCGAGGATGTCAGGGACATCTTTGGTGGCAATGCGTGAAGCTAAACCTTCAGCGATCGCTGTTTTACCAACCCCTGGTTCCCCAATCAGCACTGGGTTATTTTTAGTTCGGCGACCCAATATCTGGATTACACGCTCAATTTCCTTGGCGCGTCCCACCACTGGATCGAGCTTATTGTCTATCGCCATCTGGGTTAGGTTTGAGCCAAATTCATCCAGAGTCGGGGTTTTTGTGCGCCCGGATGAACCGCCTGGTGAAACTTCGGCAGTTTCTCCCAACATGCGGATGACTTGGGTTCTTACCTTAGATAGATCCACACCGAGGTTTTCTAGCACCCTGGCTGCTACACCTTCCCCTTCGCGGATTAGGCCCAACAGCAGATGCTCGGTGCCAATGTAGTTATGCCCCAGTTGGCGTGCTTCTTCCAAGGAGAGTTCTAAAACTCGCTTTGCCCGTGGCGTAAACGGAATTTCCACGGCAACAAAGCCTGATCCCCGTCCTATAATTTTTTCAACTTCAATTCGGGCATCTTTGAGATTGACGCCCATTGATTTCAGCACCTTGGCAGCCACTCCAGTGCCTTCGCCAATCAGACCCAGGAGGATCTGCTCGGTTCCAACAAAGTTGTGACCTAAACGGCGGGCCTCTTCTTGGGCCAGCATGATTACCTTAATGGCTTTTTCTGTGAAGCGTTCAAACATGGCATTTTTCCCATCACCTGCGGTCGTGCCGGTATGCTGATTTTAGCACAGGCAAAGCTTTTGGATGCCTGTATAACAGATTATAGACATCCTGAAGCTATGACTTGAGTTGATGGGCTAATTGATTAACTATTGACTACTTTTATCTGGCTAGTGTACTGAGGAGGTTTAGTTCACCAGCCTTTTTGGGATTTATTACAAACAGTTCACTGCTTACATTGAGAGTTGATTCACTCAATCCCAAACAACTACTAATAACATATTTGTTTTTAAATATCAACCAAAACCAATTTATATAAAATTTTGTTATAGTCTTTTATTTTTTTATAAAATATTTAAATATAGATAAACGCAGCAAAGTTGCATTTTTTTGCTGAAGCTGATCATAAACCCGGATAATTCAAAATTAATAATCCTCAACTACTTAAAAAGCAAGTGCCAAGAGGATTTGCTCAAGCGATCGCTAACTAGGGTATGCCAATTGTCCAAAGTCTTTTGAAAATGCGGGTGTTGCAGGTCTGACATCCAAAGGATTAATGCATCCTCACCGTTATCTTGGTAGTAACGCCGCCGCCGCCCTGCTGTTTTGAAGCCAAATTTTTGATATAAAGATATTGCCGCCAAGTTAGAGGCTCGGACTTCGAGGGTAGCTCGCTCCATTTTGCGATCGCAAGCTGTCTTAATGAGTGAATATAGTAAAGCTGCACCCATTCCTTGACGGTGATATTGGGGATGAACCGCCAAAATTGTAATGTGGGCTTCCTCTAAAATTGACCAAAAGCAACCCATTCCTAGCAAACTTGTGCTGGAGGATGGGGAAAATAAACCGAGTAAATCGCTGTTGGGACTATCCAATTCTCGTTTGTAGCCGTCCCGAGTCCAAAGTCCACCAAAACAGGCTTGATCGAGTTCCAGAATAGCACTGAGATTTTCTAGTGTCAGTAATTTAATTTCTAAATCTAATGAGATCACATTTATTGAATAAGATTACAAACCCTTTGTAAACTGGGAATCGGGAGACTAACTCAAAGCCCCTAATTTGAACAAGGACAATTTTTATAGTTATGGTATCGACTCACCCCACTGGGGTTCAACATTCTGGAAGTCAATATTTACCTCACAGGCACGACACCAAGGCAAATCCATCGCCTAATCAAGAACTTTTACCCTTAACTGCCAGAGTTCATAATCATGACTCCCTGGAAATTGGTGGGTGTGATGTCACAACCCTAGTTGAGCAGTTTGGTTCACCTTTATATATTTTAGATGAAGAAACCCTGCGTTCGGCTTGTCAGCAATACCGAGATGCTTTCAAGCAGTACTACAAGGGCGAATCTCAAGTATTGTATGCCTCAAAAGCTTGGAATTGTTTAGCAGTTTGTGCGATCGCCGCATCAGAAGGTTTAGGAATTGATGTCGCATCAGGCGGTGAACTTTACACTGCGCTGCAAGCAGGCGTCAATCCTGAGAAAATCTATCTTCATAGCAACAATAAATCTCGTGAAGAACTGATTTTTGCCACAGAAGTCGGTTGCACTATTGTGGTGGATAACTGGCATGAGTTACGCACTTTGGTAGAAATTGTTGAGACAGCAAATTCCCCCTCCGTACAGCCTCGATTCTTGTTGCGCTTGACCCCAGGTATTGAATGTCACACACATGAATATATCCGCACGGGGCAACTAGATAGTAAATTTGGCTTTGATCCAAATGAGTTAGAGGAATTATTTACTTTTGTCAGCAAACAGTCTTTCCTTAACTGCTTAGGGTTACATGCTCATATCGGTTCCCAAATTTTTGAGCGCCAACCGCATCGAGATTTAGCGGCTCTGATGGTACAGTGGTTACGTGATGCAGCGAAGTATGGGTTAAATTTTACAGAGTTAAATGTCGGTGGTGGTTTAGGTATTAAGTATATAGAATCAGACGATCCCCCCAGCATTGAAGAGTGGGTGAAACCGATTTGTGAGGTAATTCAAGAAGCTTGTGTAGCCGAAAATTTACCTTTGCCAAAATTACTGTGTGAACCGGGGCGATCGCTAATTGCCACAGCTTGCGTCACTGCCTATACTATTGGTTCATCCAAAGTTATCCCAGAAATTCGTACCTACGTAGCGATCGATGGGGGAATGTCCGATAATCCCCGCCCAATTACTTACCAATCAGTTTATCGGGCAGTAGTTGCCAATAAAATGTCTTCTCCTTTAACCCAAACAGTCACAATTGCTGGTAAACATTGTGAATCAGGAGATATTCTGATTCACAATGCACTACTCCCAAAGACTGAACCAGGAGATATTCTCGTAGTTATGGGAACTGGTGCGTACAATTACAGTATGGCATCTAACTATAACCGCTTGCCCCGACCGGCAGCAGTTGTTGTGGCGAATGGCGAAGCAAATTTAATTTTGCAACGTGAAACTTATCAAGATTTAATTCGACAAGATCGCCTACCAGAAAGACTGAAAATGTAGTCATTAGTCCTTGGTCATTAGTCATTAGCCAGGAACTAATGACCAATGACTAATGACTAATGACTAATGAATAAATGTAATTAGAGGCAAAAGTGTAATCCAGATGTCATGAGAGATTGGTGGAAGCAATGGCTGATAAACCTAGGATGGTCACAGTCCTTGCTACTTGGGACTCTGGATATTGTGTTAGTGCTGGCGCTGACTTACATGATACTAGTTATCATTAGTGAGCGCCGAACACTATGGATGGTGAGGGGATTCATTATCTTAATGCTAGCCTCAGCACTAAGTGGCAGATTAGGACTACCTCTGCTAAGTTTTGTACTGGAAAAGTTGGTGATTGGTTGTGCTGTGGCGATGGCAGTTGCTCTACAGTCAGAGTTTCGACGATTTTTGGAGCAATTGGGGCGTGGCGAATTCCGCCAGTTGTTTCAACCCGATCGGCTGGCAATCCCCAAATCTGATAGTGTAATTGATGAAATTGTTGAGGCTGTTAAAGAATTGTCAAAAAACCGCATTGGAGCTTTACTAATTGTGGAAACCACAGGGCCAATTGATGAGCGAGATTTTTCTGTGCCAGGAGTAAAGCTAAATGCGGAAGTTTCTAAAGAACTAATCCAGACAATTTTTCAGCCAAAAACTTTGTTACACGATGGAGCAACATTAATTCGTGGCTCACGGATCGTTTCATCGGGTATAATTTTACCACTTTCGGGACGCACAGCCTCGCGCCAGTTGGGAACACGCCACCGGGCGGCAATGGGAATTACTGAGCGGGTCGAAAATTGCATTTGTGTCGTCGTATCTGAAGAAACAGGTTCCATTTCCTTAGCGGAAAGGGGAACCCTAAATAGACCGCTGACGATTAGGAAACTGAAAGAGTCATTAGAGGCTCTTTTATCCCCAACCGTCGATAGGGAAGCTGTTGCTCCTGGTCTGTTGAGTTTTGTTCGTCAGATAGGTGGGAAGACACTAGCACTGGTTTCACGTTTACTCGGATTACCATCGACCGCTTCTCGAGATAAAAAATGACAGCACAACAAACTAAACTGCAAGATTTGCCTACTGACTTAAAACGAGAACTATTGCCGCAGCACGTTGCCGTGATCATGGATGGCAATGGTCGATGGGCTAAACGTCAGGGTCTACCTCGGATTATGGGTCATAAGCGAGGGGTAGATGCTCTCAAAGATTTACTTCGCTGTTGTCAAGATTGGGGGATTCAGGCACTTACAGCTTATGCTTTCTCGACAGAGAACTGGAAAAGACCACAGGAAGAGGTGGATTTTTTGATGACTCTGTTTCAAAGAGTTTTGCGCCAAGAATTACGGGAAATGGTCGAAGAGAATGTTCAAATTAAGTTTGTGGGAAATTTGCAGGACTTGCCGCGATCGCTCCAACAAGAAATATCCCGTTCAATGGAAGAAACTAAGGATAATCGGGGTATCCGGTTTTCGGTAGCTACTAATTATGGCGGACGGCAGGAGATTTTACAAGCTTGTCAAGCGATCGCCAAACAAGTTCAGCAAGGTCTGCTACAACCCAATGAAATTAATGAACAGGTGTTTGAAAGCCACTTGTACACAGCAGGAATTAGTGACCCAGATTTGTTAATTCGTACCAGTGGAGAAATGCGCCTCTCAAATTTTCTTCTCTGGCAAATGGCTTATGGAGAAATTTATATTACCGATGCTCTCTGGCCAGATTTTGATCGGGCTGAGTTTCATCGCGCTTTGTGTGCCTACCAGCAACGGGAACGGCGATTTGGGAAAGTTTAAGGGAGGGGCATTGGGCATTGGGCATGGGGCATGGGGCATTGGTTTATTCTCCTCATCTCCCTCATCTTCCTCATCAGAAATTTGGGTAGAAACCCCGTCTTTGGAGGACAGCTTTACTATAAAATCAATATACGGTGAAATTACTAAATGCAGGAAATTGACTCGTTTCCAAAGCTTAAGTAGTAACCGAGTGAGATAGCGCGTATCCACGCAAATTGAGTCGTGGGGTGTGGGGGTGAGTACATCCTCTGGTCAAACGTAACCGCGCCTGTAAGTTCCGCAAACAACATAAGTGAACAAGCAATTGTTAGTAGTGTTGGGAGGGGGACAAAGCTCCGTACCTTTAGGTCGAAGAATGGTTACATAGGAGTCTATATTAAGAAGTGAAACGAATTTTAGGTTTAGCGATCAGTTCCATATTCATTTCTTCACCAGCTTTTGCACAGTTACAATTACAACCCTTATCTGGGATTAAGATTTTAGTTAACCCAGGGCACGGAGGGCAAGAAACTGGCGCGGCTGGGCCAACAGGATATTTAGCTAAAGATGTCAGCCTGACAGTATCTAAGTTGCTGCGTGATGAACTGGTCTTAAGAGGCGCGTTAGTAGTGATGACGCGAGAAGATGACAGAGAACTAGCTTTGTCTGATCGCCAAGCCATGATTGATCAACAACAACCAGCGATCGCTCTAACTATACATTACACGGCAGTACCTGACGATGGAGATGCAGAGAATACCAAGGGCATTAGAACTTTTTGGTATCATTCCCAAGCCCATAGCCTAGCCGTTTTTCTCCACAATTATCTAGTTAACCAGCTAGGACGTTCATCAATGGGGGTATTTTGGAATAACTTGGCGCTAACTCGTCCCTCTACAGCACCATCAGTGGTAATAGAACTGGGTTTTATGACCAACCCCGAAGAATTTGAATGGATAACCAATGCCGATGAACAAAAAAAATTAGCGCGAGTCTTGGCAGATGGCGTTGTTGAGTGGTTTCAGGGTGCAATCACTCTGCGATCTAAATAGCATCGATGCAAATAAAGTTAATTTGAGAGGGAAAAACTTTTTGGTTTACCTACTTTATAAAATTGGCGATGCCTACGGCGGTAAATTACGCACTTATTACGGTGAACTGTACTCTTCCTTATGGCCCAGAAAACACCGCTTGTTCTACATCATCCCGACTAAGAGAATACTTGAATGAACGTTGGATATCTTGTCCATTTTCCCCAGATTGGACATATCGCACTACGATTTGCTCAACATCGAGCCATAGTTCAGCTTTCCAACTAGGCCGCTGCACATGCCAGCAATGTCTCTGTGTGTCGTCTTGTTGACAGCCTTGATCTTTTAGCCACTGTTCAATTTGTGGCAGGGGATGATTATATAACGGGGTATCAGAGGGAAGAAGAGGCATAGGAATTTGCGATTTTGGATTAGGAAATCTTTTAATTTTTAATTACCATAAGGGTAATTAGTTGCGATACATGAGTAATCTGCTGTTGTACAGATGGAGTTGGCTGTAGCAAATGCGAATGGATCGCAGCATCACCACGAGTTAAGCCAATGGTAATTGCTAGTAGAAGACAACCTACAAATGTTAACACCAGCATAAATAAAGCAAAAATTTCGCCAGATGAGAGAGGGCGATCGCTCGCATCGAGGTAAGCTGATTTTGACCAGTCATGACGCGAGACGGGACGGTTCAAGTCTGGAGGTGGTTGAATCACCGCAAAGCGAGAATAGCCAATTTTTGAATCATAGCTTAACCGCCGTTCTGGATGGCTTAGGGTAGCGTAGGCTTCGTTGATTTGCTGAAATTTGAGAGTGGCGATCGCAGTAGGCAAGTCTGTAGTATCAGGATGATAGCGTTTGCTCAGTTGCCGATAAGCACGACGAATGTCGATTACCGATGCCGAGGGATGCAGTCCTAGCAGGGAGTAATAAGTTGGTTTACTGCTTTGTGGCATTGCCCCGTTGTGATTCACGGCTGTTTGAGTCACCTTGCTCAAAGATATTTTTTATATTCTAAATCCTTTGTGATTGGCGAAGACAGAAGAAGACACAGCATCTCAAGTATCTGATAAAATATTTTATAAAGCATTTAATTAGATGCGATGGATATCAAAATTAATCTTGACAATATTCAAACTCTCACCGACTTCAAGCGCAATGCTAAAGACTACCTAGAGCGGATCAAGACCACAAAATCCCCGCTTGTACTAACTGTAAACGGGAAAGCGGAGGTTGTGGTACATGAAGCGCAAGCGTTTCAGCAGATGATAGATAAACTCGCTCGCCTTGAGGAAGAACTGCAAAAACTTAAGCTAGAAGCGTTACGGAGTCAGATCGACATTGGGATTAAGCAACTTGAAAGCGGCCAGTATACTGAATATAATGACGAGTCACTTTCGGCTTTTTTTGCAAATATTAAAGCACGAGAGCAGGAAAAATTGGCTGACAGCGATTCTGTATGAGTCGATTTTGGATTTCTACCCAAGCAGCGCAAGATATTGAAAATATCTGGAAATATGCAGCGCCAAATAATTTGAACGCTGCTAATGGTCAAAATAATTCGTAATTCATAGTTAAGTCCCCACGAATAGATGACAGGGCTTGAAATATTGATTACATTTTTTATCCATTAATAAATTCAGGGATTTATAGCATTAATTACAAATTATTTTGGTCAATAGCTGGATATGCTATCTCATCCCTAACGGATTAAATCAGCACGAGGTTTAAAGGTTTCAATTTGCCGTAACTTTTCGTAAAGTTCTCGTTCTTCTTGACTAATATTTTTCGGTGTAACTATTTGAATTTCTACTAACTGATCGCCACGTTTACCGTCTTCACTGGGATAGCCTTTATTGCCTAATCGAAATTTTTGACCAGACCTAACTCCGGGAGGGGTAGTCATTTTTACAGGCCCATCAAGAGTAGGTGCTTCTACTTGTCCTCCTAAAACTGCCTCGCTGGGAGTAACCGGTACTTGGCAGACGATATTTAAACCTTCTAGCTTGAATAATGGATGAGGTTCAACGGTAATTTTTAAGTATAAATCACCACCACCAACGCCTTGGTTCCG
The DNA here is from genome assembly GCF_014698505.1 of Nostoc foliaceum FACHB-393. Taxonomy (GTDB): domain Bacteria; phylum Cyanobacteriota; class Cyanobacteriia; order Cyanobacteriales; family Nostocaceae; genus Nostoc; species Nostoc foliaceum_A. The sequence continues at coordinate 93,088 of NZ_JACJTD010000021.1, forward strand.
CAAACGGATGGTTTGACCTGTTACCATCCCTGGTGGCATATTAACTTCTAGCGATCGCCCATCTTCCAAACGAATGCGTTCATTACCACCTTGATAAGCTTTTTCTAATGGGAGCGTTAATCTGGCTTCTATATCTCGACGGGTAGTGCGAGGTGGAGTGTTAACGGTGTAGGCAACTTTTGTTCTGGGGGAACGAAACGGATCGCTAGTATTGCCATTATTGGAGTTACTTGCTGCACTCTTATTTTTGACGCCGATAACTTGATTAATAAAGCTTTCAAAGTCAGAGAATTGGCTTGGATCTACGTCCTGATTCCCGTTGCGATCGCTAGGAGCACTTTGCCAAGTTTTAGCCTTTGGTGTCTGTTTGTTGCCCGCAAAGCCTTTTTGCTTCCAGTAGCGGCTAAACTGGTCGTACTGCGATCGCTTGGCTGTGTCTGAAAGGACTTCATAAGCCTCGCCGATATCCTTAAATTTATCCTCAGATGCTTTATTACCCGGATTAAGATCGGGGTGATATTGTCTCGCTAACCGCCGATAAACCTTTTTAATTTCCTCGCTAGAGGCATCTTTAGATACTCCCAAAATCTCGTAGTAATCGCGGAAATTCGGCAAATTTTGCATAGTCAGTTATTTAAATTTTAGATTTTAGTCTTCGGCGTGAGCGCTCGGTCGAACGATTTTGGATTAATTAGGAGTTAAGGGTTAGGAGTTATGAGTTGAAAATTACGAGTTGAAAGATTTAATTTTTAATTTATTACTCCTCACTTCTAACTTCTCACTCCTAACTTCTAACGTTTATTAGGAGTATTACAACCAATCATTATCTTCTTCATCATCCCAGTTATCTTGGTAGCTGGGACGGGATTTGCGTGGAGGACGGCTGTCATAGGAGGAAGAACGACTGTCTCGGCTATAGTCTCTGCCATAGTCTTTACCGTAATCTCTGCCATAGTCGTTACCATAGGAATCGCGTTCCCGATATGTATCTCTGGGGGATTCGCGTTCTTTATCTTTATCACCAGTAAAGATGTCACGGATTGTACCAAACAAGTCGTCATCTTCATCTTCAGCATAAGTCTGGCGGACTTCCCGATTTAGCTCATAGAGAGCATCTTGTAAATCGGCGTAGGCTTGGTCAATACCGCGATCGCTATTTTCCTTGAGACTCTCTTTTAGGTCTCGGCAAATATTATCAATTCTTTGGCGGCGGCTGCGGGCAAACTGCATACCAAATTCGAGTGCTACTTCTCTAAGCTGTCGTTCTGCTTGGAAAATCAACGCCTCAGAACGAGTCCGCTTTTCTACCCGTTCTTTACGTTCGCGATCGACATCGGCGTATTTTTGTGCATCTTGAATCATCCGATTCACTTCCGATTCGTTCAAGGTAGAAGCGCCTTGAACAGTGATACTCTGTTCTCGCCCAGTGGTTCTATCTAGGGCTGTTACCTGTAAAATACCGTTAGCATCAATATCAAATGACACCTGAACTTGGGGAATTCCTCGTGGTGCTGGTGGAATGCCATAGAGCTTGAACCGTCCTAAAGACTTGTTGTTTGCTGCCATTTCTCGTTCACCCTGAACTACGTGGATTTCCACAGTATTTTGGTTATTTTCAGACGTGGAAAAAATGTCAGAACGCCGGACTGGGATGGTAGTGTTGCGGGGAATAAGTTTTTTCATCACGCCGCCGATGGTTTCCAATCCTAAAGATAACGGTGTGACATCTAAAAGCAGCACATCTTTGAGTTCACCTGCGAGAATGCCTGCTTGAATTGCTGCACCCACTCCCACTACTTCATCCGGGTTGACGTTTTCATTAGGTTCTGTGCCAATCAAGTCCCGCACTAGCTGTTTCACCATTGGCATCCGTGTAGAACCGCCAACTAACACCACTTCTTCAATATCTCTAGGTGAAAGTCCGGCATCTTTGAGGGCGCGTTTCACTGGTGTTCGCAATCGCCCTACCAAATCACCACACAAACCTTCAAACTGGGAACGAGTTAGACGAGTTTCCAGATGTTTGGGGCCATCTTCCGTGGCGGTGATGAAGGGTAAGTTAATATCAGTGACGCTGACAGCAGAAAGCTCAATTTTGGCTTTTTCCGCCGCTTCCATCAGACGTTGTAAAGCTTGGCGATCGCGTCTTAAGTCTACCTCTTCTGTTTCCAGAAATTGCTCTGCTAACCAATCTACTATTATTTTGTCAAAGTCGTTACCACCAAGTTGCGTATCTCCACTGGTAGCTTTGACTTCAAATATTCCATCGCCTACTTCTAAAATTGATACGTCAAAGGTGCCACCACCCAAGTCAAAGACTAAGATAGTTTCCGTGTCACCCCGATCTAATCCATAAGCCAAAGATGCAGCAGTCGGTTCATTAAGAATCCGCAGCACTTCTAAACCGGCAATTCTGCCAGCATCGCGGGTTGCTTGCCGTTGAGAATCGTTAAAATAAGCGGGTACTGTGATTACTGCCCCTGTCACTGGTTCACCCAAATAGCGACTAGCATCGTCTGCCAACTTCTTCAGCACCATTGCCGAAATTTCTTCTGGGGCGAAATCTTTATTGAGACGGGGACAGGCAACTTTAATATTACCTACTTCATCCTTACGAATGGTGTAGGGTACACGCTTGGAATCAGGATTAAGTTCGCCATATTTCCGCCCAATAAAGCGTTTGACTGCGAAAAAGGTATTTTGTGGATTGAGAACGGTTTGTCGCCGTGCCATTTGCCCTACCACTCTTTCGCCATCTTTGCTGAAGCCAACTACGGAGGGGGTTGTTCGCATTCCTTCTGCATTGGCAATCACCACCGGCTTGCCACCCTCCATAACGGCGACTACTGAGTTGGTTGTACCCAAGTCGATGCCGACTACCTTGCCCATGCGTTACTCTTCTCCTAAAGTGTCTTATATATTTATTATGATTGGGCGGAACTACCTCTAGCTTTGTGCTATTGGATGAAAACACCTCAATGGTATAATAGTCTTCATTAAGGCAGTAAGCTAAGAAGTGCAGCTAGAGGAGATAGTTGCAAGACTAGGATAGCATTGACGATGATTGGTGTGTCCAAGCAGCCTCAATTCTTGTTATCTAACTACTTCTATGCACTGTATCTGCAAATTGGTAAATGCACCTTAATAATACTTGCTCTGGTTCTTTGAGTGCCTGAAAACCTTAATATTACTAGTATTTTAAACATTTGAATTTAACAGAGCGATTACAAACTTCCCTGAGTGCGATCGCGCGAGAACGTGATCCTTACATGGCAACCGCTGGACATTTTTTTGTCCAAGAATACATTCGCCAGCAATTTTCCCAATGGGGGAGTGTGGAAATCCACACCTTTGAAGTCAGGGGTAAAGCTTGTAAAAACTTGATATTAAATTTACCTTCCCAAGCTAGATGGCAAAAAAAGGATTTGTCACCGATTTTAATTGGCGCTCATTATGATGGCGTTCCCGGAACACCAGGGGCTGATGATAATGCTACAGGTGTGGCGGTGTTGCTGGAATTAGCCAGAAAGTTTGCTGCTGAACCTGTGAGATATCCCTTAAGGCTAGTTGCTTTCGATATGGAAGAATATGGTTTACTGGGTAGTGCTGACTATGCAGCCCTGTTGCACCAACAAAAGCAACAGCTACGCTTAATGATCTCCCTAGAAATGCTGGGCTATAAGGATTCTACGCCTGGTTCCCAAAATTATCCCCCTCCTCTGGAACGCTTCTATCCAGACAGAGGTGATTTTATTGCTTTAATTGGGAATTTGCGGACATTGCCTGACTTAATTGGCATGAGCCGTAATATTCGCAAAGCTGGCGTATCTAGTCAATGGCTACCCGTGCCGAATCGAGGTTTAATAGTTTCCCAAACCAGACTTAGTGATCATGCACCTTTCTGGGATTTGGGTTATCCAGCAATGATGGTGACAGATACGGCATTCTTGCGAAATCCCCATTATCACAAACCTAGTGATGCGATCGCTACTTTGGATTTAGATTTTCTTAGCGGTGTATGTGAAGGGTTGGAAATTGCGATTCGGCTGTTGTAATCAAATTAATAGTAATGGTTTACCGATTAAACCAAGCTCCAGTGGTGTTGCAAAATGGACACACACTGACATTACCAGACTTGCTACTAGGTTGGGAACTATAAGTTTGTAGTAAGGACTTTAGTCCTTGTTTTAAGCACTGAAGTGCTTAAAACATACCAAGCTTTAGCTTGATGGACTAGTAGGTTGGGCAGTGCTTACCCTACGGTTATTGAAAAGGTTTCAGGCTTTCAGTGCATAAATCCTAATGTTGTGATAGAAAGCCTCAGAAGTTGGGAATACTCAAGGTTGGGTGTACCCCGCTGCTTGAGCAGCATGGGAAATATTCGCGTGTGTGTCAAAACTCAAAAATGAGTTTATGTAGCTGTGGAATGCACCAGAACAAAGTTAGTAACAGGAGCAATTTCAATGATTAGTCCATCATCTGATTTACTGGATAAAATTCGTCAGCAATTTGACGCTTCTCCTTATCCAAGAATTCCTCTTGATAAATCTCCTAAAAATGATACTAATTCACTCTATATTCATAACTTAGTAACACCTTACTATTTGAGGAATCAAAAAGTTATCGATCCTAAAGGCAAAGTAATTTTAGATGCTGGATGCGGCACTGGCTATAAATCATTAATCTTAGCAGAAGCTAATCCAGGCGCGAAAATTGTTGGAATTGATATATCAGAAGAATCGATTAAATTAGCACGGCAACGTTTAGAACATCATGGATTTGACAACGCAGAGTTTCATGTATTGCCAATTGAGGAATTACCAGAGCTAGATTACCAATTTGACTATATTAATTGCGATGAGCTTCTGTATCTTTTTCCTGATTTAACTGTTGCATTACAAGCAATGAAATCAGTTTTAAAACCTGATGGTATTATTCGCAGCAATTTGCATAGTTCAATCCAGAGGTTTAATTATTTCCGCGCTCAGAAAGTCTTCACAATGATGGGTTTGATGGACGAAAATCCAGAAGACCTAGAAATGGGAATTGTAGTAGAAACAATGAAAGCTTTGAAGGATAATGTTCAACTCAAAGCTACAACGTGGAATTCTAATTATGAAGGAGAAGACGGGAAAGAGCGAATCTTAATGAATTATTTGTTTCATGGTGATAAAGGTTATACTATCTCTGATTTGTTCACAGCTTTGAGAGCAGCTGATCTAGATTTTATCAGCATGGTTAACTGGCGAAAGTGGGACTTGATGAATCTGTTTAAAGAGCCAGATAATTTACCTGCCTTTCTGGGGATGAGCTTACCAGAGATTTCTGTAGAACAGCAACTACAGCTTTTTGAACTTATACATCCTATTCATCGGTTAATTGACTTTTGGTGTGGTCATCCCAACCAAGCACAAACTTTCGTACCAGTTTCAGAATGGACTGACTCTGATTGGCGAGTAGCGAAGGTGCATCTATATCCTCAGTTAAAAACTCCTAATTTCCGAGAAGACCTCGTAGCCTGTATTACAGAGATTAGAGCGTTTCCCATTAGTCAATATTTATCGCCAAGTGAGGAATTTGTTGGTATAGATAGCTCAATAGCACTTTGCTTGATACCTTTGTTAGAGCAACCCCAGTCGATGATATCTCTAGTGCAGCACTGGAAGCAATTCAGACCGATAGATCCTGTCACTTTAAAGCCTACAGATGAGAAACAAGCCTTTTATATAGTGCAACAGCTGCTGCTGAGTTTGGAGAGTCTTGGTTACATAATGCTGGAACGCCAATCAGATGAGGATGTTACTCATTGATAAGTAGCTAGGCGTAAATAAATTAAAGTTTGTAGTAAGGACTTTAGTCCTGATAATCCTGAAGAAGCGATGAATCGCTCACTACGAACTAAGATTTTATTTTACTTCTAATTATGCCTACCTACTTACATCTGTTTTTTTTCAATTGTATGCAATATCAGGTTGTTCGAACGGTAGCACAGCTTTGCCACCAAAGCACTAATAGCATCCAAACTATAACCGCTATGATTTGGTCAAAACTTTTTTTGGTGGGGTGATATGAAACAAAACGGGAGTGGGTAAGTTACATCTAGAACACACAACCACTTCCTACCACAGGGAAAACACTTATGAAAACCGAATTGAAAGCCAAATTTATCCAACACATCCTCAACAAAAAGAAGGAAAATGAGGGTTTCACACTTATTGAACTACTCGTAGTAATCATCATTATCGGTATTTTGTCAGCTATTGCATTGCCTTCTTTCTTGAACCAAGCTAATAAAGCTAAACAGTCTGAAGCAAAAACAATAACTGGTTCAATGAACCGAGCGCAGCAAGCCTACTATCTTGAAAACGGTAAGTTTGTCTTTGGCACTGATGACGACAGTGCTGCGGCTTTTGGTAGTTTAGGTCTAGGTGTGAAAACACAAACTGAAAATTACAAGTATGGAATTGTCGGTGGTGAAAAACTTGTAACCAATCAAGCCCAACTCAAAACTGCGGGTGCTCCTCTTAAAGTTTATGTTGGTGGAGTAGGTGTTGCTGTTGTTTCTGACACAAGTGAAGCAACTACTGTAGCTCTATTGTGTGAATCTAAACTACCTGGTAACGTTACTGACGCAGCAGATGGTACAGAAACATTTGTTGACGCTAATATTCCTGCTGCCGGAGGTGCCACAAGTTGTCCTGATAAGTACGACTCCTTAGCTAAGTAAATAATTTAGATATTCATAAAGTAACGACTCAATACTTCAATCAAGTTCTTCAGTTGAGTTAGGTACTGTACATCAGTGGTTAGAGAATTCTATCCACTGTTATTTATTTAGATAATTATCAAATACTCCCTGACCTCCAAAAGATTACCCATCTTCTTACTTTGCTTTCTAAATGGGTATTATTAATTGAGACAGGGAGTATTTCCTGTTTGTAGTAAGGACTTCAGTCCTTAAAAAACCTCATCTTAGGGCATCAAAGCTCCCTACACCTAATAACTACATATACTTACTTAATTACTGATGATTACTAATATCACGAATTTTCAGACAGAAGGCTATCAAAATTTTCTTGCAGGTGAATATGTTCAAGCAGCATATCTATATGAACAAGCAATCACTGATGAACCTGAAGTAATCTCCAATTACTGGCATCTAGGACTAAGCCTACTATTACAAGGGCAAGAAGCAGAAGCACAAATGACTTGGATGCTAGCAATAGCAGAAGTTGAAGAAAAAAAAATCCAATTTCACACAACGGAATTAATTAAAGTTTTAAAAATAGAAGCAGAACGACGAGAACATCTCGAAGAATTTTCTATATCCTGGCTAATCCGTCAGCACATCCGAGAAATTAGCCCTTCTGATATCAATAACCTATTAAATATTATTCAATTGTCCATCCAATTAAATAATTTTGATGGCGCACAGTTAAATGATGTGGGTATTATCCAATTATTAAATTCCCAAAAAATTGGAGATTTAAATTTAGAACTATTAAATAAAGTATTACAACAAGTTCTTGACACTCAACCTTTACATCTATCATATCTAGACTTAGTAGAAGCTTGTTTACCTTACTTTGCAAATCCACATCAAGGTTTCTGCATACTTTTACCTGCGGCAATTAAAATTGGTCATACATTCAAGCAGCCTAAACTAGCAGCGCAGATTTTAGAGTTCTACTTGCGCCTAGACCCACAAGAACTAGAAACTTTACGACATTTAGCTATTTTTTATCAAGATTCTCACAACTATACACTGGGAATAGAAAAAGCTAAATTGTGTTATTCTCTATCACAAAAATTACCTGATAAAATATTTGCCCTTCATTTAGTTCTACGTGGATTAATGTCTGCTGGCGGATATTGGCAAGAAATATGCTCAACCAGCCAAGAATTAGAATGTGTGCTACAAGAATTTATCAAAGCGCAGCCACTTGCAGTAGATGAAGTCAGGACTCTACGTTTACTTACACCATCCTTTGCATTACCACATATTAAAGACAGTCCAGCAGATTTTAGAAAAATTCATAATCAAGTAGCGCAAATATTCCAGAATAATATTCAAGCCATAGCTCATGAGGAAACAGCGCGTTACTCACGGCGGATTATAAATAATCAAAGTTCAGGAATTTCCACCAAACCATTAAAAATTGGATATATATCTTATGCCTTAAGAAGGCATTCTGTAGGCTGGCTAGCTCGCTGGCTAATACAGCATCATAATCGAGAAAAATTTGAAATTTATAACTATTCAGTTAGCTATAAACTAGTAGATGATTTTTTGCAAGAATGGTATGTAAATAAATCATCTAAGGCTCGAAAATTAGGAATTAATGCCTTTGAAATTACGGAACAAATATATGAAGATGAAATAGATATTTTAGTAGACTTAGATAGTATAACCCTAGATATTAGCAGTGAAGTGATGGCACTCAAGCCAGCACCAATTCAAGTTACTTGGCTCGGTTGGGATGCTTCTGGTATACCTGCAATTGATTACTTTATCGCCGACCCTTATGTATTACCAAATTCAGCCCAGGATTATTATACAGAAAAAATTTGGCGATTACCCCATAGTTATATTGCCGTTGATGGTTTTGAAGTGGGTGTCCCTACTCTACGTCGAGATGAGTTAAATATTCCTAATGATGCTGTAATCTATCTCAGCGCTCAACGTGGATATAAACGTCACCCTGAAACGACAAAATGGCAAATGAAAATAATCAAAGAAGTCCCAAATAGTTATTTCTTGATTAAAGGTGATGCTGAAGAAGAAGCGATTAAACATTTTTTCTACAAAATAGCTGAAGAAGAGGGTGTGGAGTGTTCCAGACTGCGATTTTTGCCTCAAGATCCCTCTGAAGCTATCCACAGAGCGAATTTAACAATTGCTGATGTTGTATTAGACACATATCCCTATAACGGCGCTACTACAACCCTAGAAACCCTCTGGATGGGTATCCCGTTAGTAACTAGAGTCGGACAGCAATTTGCAGCTCGTAATAGTTACACCATGATGATGAATGCGGGTATCACAGAAGGTATTGCTTGGACTGATGAAGAATATGTAGAGTGGGGTGTGCGTTTGGGGAAAGATGAGGCTTTACGCCAGCAGGTGGTTTTGAAGTTGAAAGCATCTCGACAAACAGCACCCCTGTGGAATGGTAAGCAGTTTACCCGTGATATGGAAAAGGCTTACGAGCAGATGTGGCAAAGCTATATTGAGGGTAAATAGCTTGTAGTAAGGGCTTTAGCCCTAAAATTAGACTTTAATAAGGGCTGAAGCCCTTACTACGAACTTTAGGAACGTTAGGAAGGTTACAAATTATCCCAGTCTTTGCCATAATCTTGCAGTGGATATTTAGTCCAAGAATCACGCAGCCATTGCTTTCCACAAGTTTCTAAATACCAGTGAACACTACTTTCAAGCCAATCATAAGGCGATTGAACTAAACTATGCTTGACTGGGTTGTAATGAATATAGTTAAGAGTTGTATAGTAATGTCGTTCAGAGCGGATAGCGCGATCGCTCCAAGAATACCAGATTTTACGCTTAGTGATATTGTCTTCTATATTCCACTGTCGCGAAAGCGCACCATGTATTCTGCGGAACAAGTCACTCAAAACATCAAAATTTACAACCTGAACTAGTAAATAGATAGTGGTTAGGCAAAATAATCCAAGCACAGATTGTTAAGTTTGTAGTAAGCGCTTCAGCGCTTTCATTATCATTTTCACTAATGCTAAACTTATCAAATATCATATTTAATAATTGCTGACGGCGCGATTCAGATTGCATGTAACACTTATGCTCATAACAAGCTGCCGTTAACAGATAAAATTGTCTATCCCGTATTAGATGTGGTGGCGAGTGGGGTGGATAGCCACGACTTAAGCGTTGTTTAACTAATTCAGCTTTTTTTTCTGGCGTGAGTTTATGATATTCATACATAAATTTGTTTAAGCACTGAAGTGCTTACTACGAACTTTTTGTTGGTAGTCAGGACTTTAGTCCTGTTGCTTTATGGGGCGGAAAAGCAATGAGATTTAGCTGTTCTTGAAAATCTTTAACTGAATCTACTTCTATCAGTTTTTGTGTATAAGGTTGATAGTGAAATAGTTCATATCCTTTATCAGCTAAATACTGTGCAACCTCAATATTACTGCCTTGGCTACCCGCAATATTTTCATATAAAATGATTGGCAAAAACTCAGTCAGTAACTTCTGACTACCAATAAGAACCGCCATTTCATGGCCTTCTGCATCTATTTTGAGAAAATCCACCCTCTCGATGTTTTCTTGCTCAATCAGACTATCTAAAGTAAAACAGGTGGCTTCCTCAAAAGACTCTGAAGACATATTTTCTGCCGCATCACTAGAAATTATCTGGTTAAGTTCGTTAGCAGAATGTAGTAGTAATTTTACAGTGCCATTGCGATCGCTAGCTGCCCCTTCACAAACATTAACCCATGATAATTGATTAATTCTACAGGTTTCTTGCAAACAACGTATACAACCTGAGAAAGGCTCAACTGCTAACACTCTTCCCTCAGAACCAACTTTTAAAGCAGCGCTGAAAGTATAGACTCCAACGTTAGCACCGACATCAATTACCGTCATACCGGGTTTAATACTATTGCGCCAAAACTCCATTTCTTTCTCAAACCAGTCTTGTTCGGCAATTAATACACTAGTGGCAATACTACGCAAGCTTGGCTCAACTGCCATTATTAAATCACCTTCAAAAGGCACATAAGTAAATAGGCTATTGCTTGCTAATTGTGTCCAGTGCCAATCTGAAGATGGAGAATTTGACTGATAAAATTTACGAGATATTTCCTGCCAATAATCTGAGACTTCTATCTGGTTTAAATCTCGGTAAGCTAAGTGCAGTGCTTGAAGAATAGGTGCATAATTTGGTGCTAATTTTCTAGCTTGATGTAAATATAAAATTCCTTCTAGCTCTCCAGTCATTAAACTAGATATTCCTAGCTTTAGCCCAACATCAACTGAATTTGGGAAAAGTTGAGAAGCTAGATGTAAGAAACGGCGACTCACAGCAGTGTAAAAAACTAACTGTGAATGACATATTATTTCAATTAGCAAAAAAACTGCTTTCTCGTAGCTATTTTCAGCTAATAAAATTTGTTCAAAGCATTTGCGATCATTATCAGAGATATTTTTATTATCTGTAAATATATATATTAAACAATGAGAATAACTGTTGGAAGTTGTATAAGCTGCCTGGAGATTATTTATCAAGGCATTAAGTGCTATCTCTATTGCTTTTTGTTTTTCTCCAATCATGCTATAAATTAAAGCAAGATGAGCAGCACACAGTGGATGTCCATCTATATTTAAACCATTATTCAATGCTTCAAAAGCCATTTCCAGATAGACTGAGCGCAGAACTAGATTATCAACACACTCTTCTGCCTCGCTTAAAGCTACCACTGCCACGTTATTCCAATCATCTGAAGAATTAGGAGTATCCCAAGAAGTCTGTGACAGAATTCCAGTAACTTTTGATAACATATCAGCATTAATAGCTGGCAGTAATTTTTGAATATATTGCAAATATATATCATCAACAGCACGCTCAGAGTTCATATTAAAAATAAAGTAAATGTATCTAAATTTAGGTTTGATAAAGTCTCTACCAAAGCAATTGTGTCTCAATAGTTACTACGCGGTTAATAATTAAATACCAGCAACCCTCTCGTTTTGAGGATGCCCATCTGCCCAAGAAAAACTAACATTCTGGCTAAAAATTTTTTACACAAACTTCAAATCCTGACTCTGAAGACGAGGCAACTTTATGGTAGACCCATACTGTACCGACAATTTCGCCATGCGATCGCCCCCGCCCGCATGCTTCACAACAAAACCCTCTCCTGCACCTAAACAGGGCAACTTTCCAGGTCTTATTCAGTGAGTGGAACATTAAAATTATATAAAGATTTGCGATGATTCTACCTAATGCCAGATGTTTGCGATATTCTAAATAACGTTTAAATAAATAGAAACAGTAGATATTTCTACTCAATTTCAAATTTACCTGTCAGTCAAAAACTTTCAAACTAGCCCGTGTCCTATGGGTTCTTCAACAACCACACATATTTTTTGTGATTAAAACAAATAGAATTTTCCCAGTCGTCCTCAGTCACACTACTTAGTGCAACTTCCCAGATGACTAATTATTTTGCTCTGCGTTCACAACAGATATCTTACAAAAGGTACTGTTGCACTCTTGTGTAAAAAGGTTAAAGGTTAAGATGAAAAAGAAGACGGCGAAAGGTTAAAGAGAAAAGGGGAAACAGAAACATCCCTTACCCCTTCATCCCTTAAGCCTTTGCCCTGAACCTTTGCCTGACTTCTGCAAAAAGTTTAAGGAGTGCTTGGTAAAATTGGAGTTTTGTGGTGGTAATTACCGTACAAAAGTGAATTTACCAGTAATTTAGTAGAGTTTGTTATGGTATAGTTAAAAAGTTAAGACTAGCTTTACCAAAATTACACCACTCTACGGCCCGGCAACAATTGCAGAATGGGAAGCAGTTTTAATTAAGTATTTACCAACCAAATCTGAATTCAATCGAGGTTATGACTCAGCAAGTGATTCACCCAATGGTGAAATTGCAGCGCAACGTGCAATCACTCATAGAATCGAATATTATCAAGCCAAGCGATAGCATCTGGAAAATCGCTTTGCTCTACGGTAATGAATGGCAGCACTGGAAACAAGAACTGCTAGACTTTGGCTTTAGTATGCAAGACCCAGTTAGTGAATTGCTAGCTGTAGAAACTTGGGATGAGGAATAGGGAATAGGGATTTTCAATATTCCCTTCTCCCCAGTGCAGGCGCGATTAATCGCGTCTCTCCTATACTTTGCAAGCAGCTAACGCCGCAGCTAATTCCTTTGCAGTTTGATAGCGATCGCGTGGCAATGGTTCTGTAACGCGATCAATCACATCTCTTAATTGGGAACTAATGGTGGGAACTTTTGCCACATCAAACCTGAAGTTTCGCCCCCGTTGGCGGTAATACTTGAAAGGGTTTTCGCCTGTGAGCAAAAAAATCAGCGTTGGCCCAATTGCATACAAATCAGATTGAGTCAAAGGTTGTCCTCGTTCTTGTTCAGGAGCGCAGTAACCTTCTGCACCAATCCGAGTACCGGGCGCTGTGCCAATTTCCTTAACTGCGCCAAAATCTAGCACTACTATGCGATTTCCTGAACTCCGCACCATCAAGTTGGCGGGTTTAATGTCGCGGTGAATCAGTGGAGGCTCTTGGCTATGAAGATATTCTAAAATATCGCAGGTTTGGATCATCCAAGCGATCGCTTGGCTTGGCGTAACTGGCCCAGTGGTATAGACACGTTTCTCTAAATCTTGTCCGTGGATTAATTCCATTGCTAAGTATTTTTTTCCGTCTTCTACAAAGAAGTCGTAATACTTGGGAATTCCAGGATGGTTAAGGGATTTGAGAGTATACGCCTCACGCTCAAATAATTCTTGAGCTTTGGCAATTCTTACCATATCAGCATTCATTTGCTTCAACACCAGCAGTTGTGGGATACTCCCAATCTGACCAGTACCATCCCAAGCGAGATAAGTAGTACCCATACCTCCTTGTCCGAGAGTTCGCAACACCTGATAATGGCGAATTTTTTGTTGCACTGAGAGAGGTTGACCGCAGTGGATGCAAAACAGATTGTTTGGGGAGTTGCCTTCGTGTGTGCAAGTGTATCTACCTTGGGCTGAGTAGAGAGTTGCAGCGGCGTTTTCTTCTGTCTCTTGTATTTGTTGTTGCGATCGCACACCAGTTTCTAGTACTGTTACCTCCTGAATTTGGAATTGCAGTATTGGGCCTCCCTGTGCCAGTTGCAAAAGGGAATTATCTGGTAACGGACTCTGAATCACAAGGACACCGTTGAGGAAAGTCCCATTAGTACCCTGACTAATCAGCCGCCAATTACCGCCATTGCCGGCAGAATCGACTTGTCTCAGTTCTAAATGATGCCGCGAAACTAAACTATCAGTTAAAACAACGTGATTATCTGCCGCTCGACCAATCCGAATTATGGAAGAGTTCTCAAAGCACCACTGCTGGAGGGGCGTTTTCTGTTGCGGTTCTAACAGAGTCAGACTAACCACAATACAACCTACAAGGTAAAAGGATCAGGGATTGGGCATTGGGCATTAAGCATTGGGCATTAGGCATTAAACTTATCCGTAAATTAGGTTTTAACCCTTAATTTATAAGGTTTTGAGGTTAATACGCTGATATGTGTATTGGGAATTGGTGATTGTTCTTTCTTCTTATTACCCATGCCTCATGCCCCATTCCCTATGCCAATTTATTTCTAACTTTCTAGATTTGGGCGTACTTTTGCCCGAATTAGTATACCAGTAATGTTGTCATGACCATTGTGTTGGTTCGCTAAATCAATTAACTCTGTAACACCCCGTTCTAAGTTAACGCCAGAACTAAGTAACGGTTCTAAGTGAGTCTGCCAATGGGTTTCTAGTAAATCATTATCTGATAGACCGTCCGATGCCAACAGCAGAAGTGTATCTTCATTGATCTCGAAAAAGCCTACATCGGGACTAATCGAGTTTTCATCACGAGGTCCCAAGGCTTGGGTAAGTTGGTAGGCATCTGGGCGGGCGTAAGCTATGCTTGCTTCCACTCCTCGGTTAATTTCCCGTTGTCCAACTTCGTGATCTACTGTGACTTGTTCTAGCCCTCGCTTACGCGTCAAGCTATAGAGACGGCTATCTCCCACATGAGCAACTGCTGCTTGAGTATCTTGAATTAAAAGCATTACCAGAGTTGTACCCATGCGCCCCACTCCAGAACGGGCATCTTGTTGATTAAGCTTGTAAATCGCCTCATTAGCTAAATACACTGCCTCACGAATGCTATCTTCTGTTGGCAGCTGGTTGGCAGTCCAGTGTTCTTGAAAGTATTGCCGTAGGGTGTTGACTGCTAACTCACTGGCTATCTCGCCGCCAGCGTGTCCACCCATACCATCACAGAGAATATACAAACCATGCCCTTGCAAGACTCGACTTTTGGGGAACTCCAGCTTTTGAATTTTGGTTTCAATGCCAAAGTAGTCTTCGTTATGATGACGTTGACGCCCCACATCTGTGCGTCCTGCATCTTCCAAGCTACTTAACTGCATCGCCAGCACAACAGTTGGCATATCATCAGTTTTGCTAATGATATCTTCTGGCTCATCTGATTGCGGGATAGTGGGCACAGCAGTATTTTTCTCCTTTATTGGGGGCAAAGTTGCGGTTCCTAGTGCTTCCAGTTCAACAGAGATTTCTTCCAAACGCGATCGCAATTGTGCGATCGTCTGAATCTTACCTACATCTAAATCCCCCAACATCTGAACTACAGAACCAAATTGAGTGCGTTGAGACTGCCTAAATAGCGCTTGCCAAACCCGCCCCAAAGCTTGAATAGTTAACGGTTGATCTGGAATCGCAGATGTTTGAACTTGGGCATCTTCTGGTGACTCGGTGGCGGGCACAGAATTCGATGATTCCACATACAACCTTTGTAGCGCTAGCGTTTGGTCTTCATCCAATCGCAAATTAGACAAATCTAAAAGGCTTTGACGACAATTTACTGGTTCCAATAATGCCCAAAGTTGGGTCATTTGATAACACCAGTGTAAAATTTTTAACGAACTCGTTGTTTCTTCTTGCCACAAGTCGAGTAAAGGCTGCCAATGTGAGCGGTCTTCAATTATGACTACCTCCACATCCCCATGCTGCCATGCATCGTGAATCGGCGGTATCCTCCGCTGACCTTGGGATTGTAAGGCAATATAAACCTTCGCAAGGTGAGGAATTCCATTTGCTTCCACTGATGGCGTTAGCAAATCTGGTTGCTGACTTGCTAGCACTGCCTCAATGGGTGATATTTGATACGGCTGAGAGTCTAGAACTCTCACACCTACATCAGTAATGATTGCAGTTTCAGTTTTGGCAGGTAGCGGATCTAACAATTGATACCGCTCTTGGGAGTCTAAATAGGAGCCTAATGCAATCTGAGAACTAGGGGATAGAGGAGATGAGGAGGATATTGCTCCTTCATCTCCCTCATTTTTGTCTATTCCCAAAGCTTCTCCAGTCGTTTCCTTAGCAATAATTGCCCAAAACACTGTTCCACATTCCGTGCCACAGTTATGACAACGTAGTGCATTCACAGGTACATCATCAGTACTGCATTCAGGACAAACCTTGTGAGTCAGGGACGTGCCACAGCTTTGGCAGAATTTGTTGCTATTGGGGTTTTCAAATTTACACTGAGGGCAAATCAGCATAGTGGAAGTTCCTTTATTCCCGTTCCAAGGTGCTTCTAGCCACTAAGATCCAAGGTGCCGCAATTGGCTGTCCCTGACTACAGTAGACCTAGAAAAGATTGTAGTTGATCAATGAATTTTGGTGGCAGTATTAATTGTGACGCATATTAGATCAATATTTAATATATTGGCAGCCAATTCCTTATAAATGGCGCATGAAGAAGATGAGGAGCAAAAGTAGGGAAAGCATCGCTAACTACAGCATCAAAATTGCCATTGAGCAAATCTTGGAAAAATTCTAGCCCAGAATTAAAAGTACTAATTTTGGCGTTGGAGATGGTTTTGGCAGAATCTGCCCCAGTGGAACCAATTTGTACGGCAATTTTTGTACCTTTAAGACTATTGAAGTCTTTAATATTTTGGTTGTCTTCGCGGACAGCGTAGGCGTAGCCCGTCATAGACATCGCTAGTCCGGCTTTAAAATAAGGTCGTTCGGCGGTAATCGTGATTCCACTAATTGCGGCATCAACTCTTTTAGCTTGCAAAGTCAAGATTCACGATACTTGTCATGATGTTATAAGAAAGAATACATACGTCAGCAGCCACAATCCATCATGAATTCTAGGCGATTAACGAAATTTTAAGACCGCCACTCTCTTGAAAAGTCGAGATCACAGGAAGTTTCCGATCTGACTTTTTGCCAATTGCCTTCTTGTGTGTTCTGTATTCTGACTTCCAATTTTGAACTACTTATGGTTTCTACAACCCCTGCTTACCGAATTACTGATTTGTTCGCCGAACGAGCAAAAAACCTCGCACCACCAACCTACGGTACAGAGTTAACCAAAATCGCCACTGTCAGTTTTGCCTACGGTCTAGCTGACCCAATTCTCTTTCCTCATGCTGACTTGGCGGCTGCAAGCGCTGCCGTGCTGGCAGAAGAGGCTCCGATCGCCCTCAATTACGGCCCACCTTCAGATCAACTTTATGAGCAAATTATCCTCCGCTTGCAGGCTAAAGGAATCGCTACAGATCGCGATCGCCTGATCATTGGCTACGGTTCTGGTCAGATTTTGGGCTTGCTACCAGATGTGTTTATCGAAGCTGGTGATGTGGTAATTGTAGAAGGTCCAACCTTCCTGGGAGTAGTTGTTAGATTTGTCCACGCTGGCGCACGCGTAATTACCATTCCTGTGGATGAGTTGGGGATGGATGTAGATGCCCTAGAAGAAACATTGAGCGACTTGAAAAAACAGGGTATTCGACCCCGGTTTATTTACACCATCCCGACCTTTCACAATCCCACAGGCGCTACTATGCCCTTATTTCGCCGCCAAAAACTGGTAGCATTAGCGGCTGAGTATGGCGTGCTGGTAGTAGAAGACGATGCTTATAGCGATTTGCGCTTCCAAGGAGAAACTGTGCCCCCCCTCGCAACCCTAGACCAAGAGGGGTGGGTATTATATGTAAGTACCTTCTCGAAAATTATTGCGCCTGGTATAAGGTTGGGATGGGCTTGTGGCGATCCAGCGATTATTGAGCGGCTGGCAATGTTTAAAAGTGAGGGACCTGTGGGGCCATTTGTCAGTCATGTGGTCGCCCGCTATTGTGCCACAGGCAAATTAGAGAATCACATTCAGGAGCTAATTGCCTGCTACAAGCATAAGTGTAATTTGTTGTTAGAGGCGATCGCTCACGAGTTTCCAAGTGATATAGTTGCTTTGCGTCCCGATGGCGGCTTCTTCGTTTGGTGTAAATTGCCGTCAGATATCAGCGCCAAAGCACTCCTAATGGCTGCTAGCGAACACGGCATCAGTTTTCTGCCAGGGACTCGTTGCTACGCCAATGGACAGGGCGATGATGCCATCAGATTAGCTTTCAGCTTTCAGCCAACACAGAAGATTGTTGAGGGAATCGCTACATTAGGAGCAGTGTTGCACGGATTGCGGTAATTCGTAATTCGTAATTCCTAATTCGTAATTGGTACATCGTTCCCAGTCTGAGACTGGGAATGCTCTTTGGGAGGCGGGAGCCTCCCATCTCAGTGGCGCAAGACAATGAATACCATTTCCTTCTTTGACCGGGAAACGAGATTTTGATTTTCAAGAAATTTTGTAAATCTTTAAAAAATTTGTTCTAAGCGCTGGAAATCGCGCTGGACTTCATACCATAGACTTTTATTATGTGGATCTGTTTTCAGAGCTTTTTTGAGATAAATTCTGGCTTTGAGGAGTTGATTTTCGGAGATTAGCGCCCGTCCCCAAATTTGATAAGCGATCGCTAGCCATTGGCGAACTTCTGCATCTGTTGACAAACGATCTGCTAGAGCTTCCGCCAGGGCGATCGCTTGCGGAAATCGCCTTTCTTGCAAAAACCGCTGCAATTGCTCATAAGTCTTCCACTTCAGCCGTTCTTCTATTTCCAACAGATTAGGCGGCTTTGGTTTTCCTGGTTCTTGGCTTGTCGCCGTTGCTACTGGTGTTTTTTGCCTATGCGTTGCCTTAGGGCCATCACGCCCACCAGATGTTGGCACTTGATTTGAATATGCAGCGGTTTCGTCTGGCAGTACCACTGTCAGCAGGAGTTTGTACGCCTCTGTCAACGCAATAAATTTATCTTTGGCTTTGTTGTCATCTGGGTTGATATCGGGATGATATTGCTGCGCTAATCGTCGGTAAGACGATTTGATGTCAGCAAAAGAAGCTCCCGACCTTAAACCCAATAAACGGTAGCAATCTCCAAGATCCATCTTGAGCTATGAGCTATCGAATATCCAGCTAGGGGCTATCAGCTATGAGCTTTAAGCCTGAACTATTAATAATAAGGGCAAATTTGCTATTTTAAAGTTCAATGTTGACAGTTTGTTTAAAGAAGGGGAGTGGAGAAGAGGCAGAGGGGTATGGAGCAGGGAGCAGAGGAGGAAGAGGTAATTTTATATTCTCCCCCTTGCTCCCTGCCCCCTGCTCCCTGCTCCCCTACTTCTCCTAATCCCTACTCCCCTGCTACTATAGAGGTTCGTTCTTCAATCACACGGTCAATTAAACCGTATTGTTTTGCTTCTTCGGCAGACATGAAAAAGTCACGATCCATATCTTTTTCAATCTTTTGTATGGTCTGACCAGTTTTATCGGCATAAATGCCATTCAGCTGGTGACGAATCCGCAGAATCTCTCTAGCTTCAATTTCGATATCGGTTGCTTGCCCACGGGTGCCACCTGAAGGCTGGTGAATCATAATCCGTGAGTGAGGCAATGCTAGCCGTTTGCCTTTGGTGCCAGCTGCCAGCAGGAAAGACCCCATTGAGGCAGCTAAACCTACACAAATAGTCACGACATCTGATTTAATATGTTGCATGGTGTCAAAAATAGCCATGCCAGAGGTGACCATCCCACCTGGGGAATTGATGTATAAATAAATATCTTTACCTGGATCATCTGAGTCCAGATACAGCATTACAGCAATTATTTGATTGGCAATTTCATCATCAATGTCTCGTCCCAAGAATATAATTCGTTCCCGGTAAAGGCGATCGTAGATGCTAATCCAATCTGTATATTGTCCTCCGGGCATCCGGTAAGGAACTTTAGGAACGCCTATAGGCATAATTTACTCCGTTTTTAATTAATAATTTGCGGATGGTAGGAGAGTTAGGAATAACTCATAACTCCTGTACAGACGCGATTAATCGCGTCTCTACTCAGCACTCAGCACTCAGCATTCACTAAAGGACACTGGCTGGAAGTGGGGGATTTGCGAGTTCTTCTTTCTCAAAAACTCGGTCAATTAGCCCGTATTCCTTCGCTTCATAAGGTGTTAGATATAACAGCCTATCCATGTCTTTAGTAATTTTTTCTCGTGGTTGCCCGGTGGTCTGATGTAAGATATCAACTAAGGCCCCTTTATTTACCAAAACTTCCCTTGCCCGAATTTGAATATCCGTTGCTTGACCTTGGGCGTAGCTCTTGGGCTGATGCAGGATAATCGAGGAGTGAGGCAAACTAGCGCGGCAACCTTTTGTCCCAGCACTGAGAAGCATGGCTGACATACCCATCGCGGAACCGACGCAGATGGTATGGATAGGAGGCTTGATATATTTCATGGTGTCGTAGATGGCGAAGGCTTCGGTTTCAAAGCCAATGGGTTCGCCACTGTAACCGGAAGTGCCGGTGGAGTTGATATAGATTTTAATGGGTTTTTCGGGGTCGTCGGACTGCAAAAACAGCAATTCGGCCACAATTAATTCCGTGACAGCAGGCACCAGTGGCATCCCAATATAGACAATTCGCTCCTTCAATAAGAGGGAAGGTAAATCTGGCGGTGGTGTCCGGTAAGAGCTATCGCCGTAATATGGGGCTTGAACAGCTTTGATTGGGGAAATGTCCATAGCAACTGATCGCCTGAAACTATGCCGTTAACTGTAATACATCCTAGCGCGATGCAAGCTTCCCTCAAGGTGCGGATTTCTCCCTAATGCTTCAGGCGGCTTCGCATCTGCCAATGTTTGGCTTCTAAGATATTCTGATTATATTAATGTATTTGTGTTGGATAGGTTTTCCGTAGAGCTAAAGTGGTGCTTTGAAGTTATTTATTAATATGTATATCCTGAATAAGGACTTTGAGTTATGAAGGTTAGCTTGCAGCCTGCCTTGAATGATGGTAATTTGGACGCGAATCAACTGAATAGTCAACGTCAGTTGGGAATTTCGATTTCGGCGATCGCAGAGACTCAAGATCGCCATGTGCCACTGAATTTATGTTTAATTCTCGATCATAGTGGTTCCATGAATGGGCGATCGCTAGAAACGGTCAAAAAAGCAGCGAATCGTCTGGTGGATAGACTTAATCCTGGCGATCGCCTCAGTGTGGTAGTTTTCGATCACCGTGCCAAAGTCTTAGTACCCAATCAAAGTGTCGAAGATCCAGAAAAAATCAAACAGCAAATTAATCGCCTAGCCGCCGATGGTGGAACTGCGATTGATGAAGGATTGCGATTGGGGATTGAAGAGTTGGCAAAGGGCAAAAAAGATACTGTTTCCCAAGCCTTCCTATTAACTGACGGGGAAAATGAACACGGTGATAACAATCGCTGTTTAAAATTCGCCCAATTGGCTGCTAGCTATAATTTGACTTTGAATACTTTGGGATTTGGTGACAATTGGAACCAAGATATTTTAGAAAAAATTGCTGATGCTGGCTTAGGTACTTTATCTTATATTCAAAAACCCGAACAGGCAGTGGATGAGTTTAATCGCCTGTTTAGCCGCATTCAAACAGTGGGATTGACTAATGCTTATCTGTTATTGTCCCTGATGCCCCATGTCAGATTAGCAGAACTTAAACCCGTTGCCCAAGTTTCTCCAGACACAATTGAGTTACCACTGCAACAAGAAGCTGATGGACGTTTCGCTGTGCGGTTGGGAGATTTAATGAAAGATGCAGAACGGGTAATCTTAGCTAATATTTATTTGGGACAATTGCCAACAGGTGAACAAGCGATCGCTAATGTGCAAGTCCGCTACGATGACCCAGCCGCCAACAAGGTAGGTTTAGTTACACCAAATGTCCCAGTTTATGCCCATGTAGTGAAAAATTACCAAGCAGACCCAAATCCGCAGGTGCAACAGTCTATTTTGGCATTAGCTAAGTATCGCCAAACCCAGCTAGCCGAAACGAAATTACAGCAGGGCGATCGCAGTGGTGCAGCGACAATGCTACAAACGGCTGCTAAAACTGCCTTGCAAATGGGAGACACTGGTGCAGCGACGGTGTTGCAAACTTCTGCCACCCAGCTACAATCTGGTGGAGATTTATCTGAAAGCGATCGCAAGAAAACCAGAATTGTCTCCAAAACAGTTTTGCAAGATACTCCTCCTCAATGAAAGTTAAATTGCTATCGGCGTTAAATGACAATAATGTTGATGTGGCTCAAACAAGTAGCCAACGTCAACTAGCAATGACGATTTTTGCCATCGCTGGTGAGTCTGACCCAAATCTGCCCCTTAATCTCTGCTTGATTCTGGATAGAAGTGGTTCCATGCATGGACAACCAATTAAAACGGTGATCCAGGCAGTGGAAGGATTAATTGATCGGTTAAAAGTAGGCGATCGCATCTCAGTTGTGGCTTTTTCCGGTACTGCGGAAGTCATTATCCCCAACCAAGTCATCCTAGACCCCGAAAGCATCAAATCTCAAATAAAAAGCAAACTGACTGCTAGCGGTGGCACTGCGATCGCTGATGGTTTGGAACTGGGAATTACAGAACTGATGAAGGGGACAAGAGGTGCTGTTTCTCAGGCGTTTCTGCTGACGGATGGGCATGGTGAAAGCGCTTTGCGAATTTGGAAGTGGGATATTGGGCGAGATGACAACAAGCGCTGTCTGAAACTGGCGCAAAAGGCTGCCAAGCTGAACCTAACTATCAACACTTTCGGATTTGGTAATAGCTGGAATCAGGATTTGCTGGAAAAAATTGCCGATGTCGGTGGTGGGACTTTAGCCCATATTGAACGCCCTGAACAAGCTGTGGAGCAATTTAGCCGACTGTTTGGCCGGATTCAGTCGATTGGGCTAACTAATGCCTACTTGCTGTTATCTCTAGTGCCCAATGTGCGATTAGCAGAACTTAAACCCATTGCCCAAGTTGCCCCAGACACAATCGAGTTACCAGTCGAATCCGAAGCTGATGGTAGCTTTGCTGTGCGTTTGGGAGATTTGATGCAGGATGTAGAAAGGGTAGTTTTGGCGAACATTTATCTGGGACAATTGCCAGAGGGGAAACAAGCGATCGCTAATCTGCAAATTCGTTATGATGACCCGTTGGTTAACGAAGAAGGTTTACTTTCGCCCTTGATGCCGGTGTATGCAGATGTAGTGCGGGCGTATCAACCAGATTCTAATCCCCAGGTACAGCAGTCTATTTTGGCATTAGCAAAGTATCGCCAAACCCAGTTAGCCGAGGCGAAATTGCAACAAGGCGATCGCACTGGTGCAGCCACGATGTTACAAACAGCAGCTAAAACCGCTTTACAAATAGGAGATAAAGGTGCAGCCACAGTGTTGCAAACTTCCGCCACTCGCCTGCAAGCTGGGGAAGAACTTTCGGAAGCAGACCTCAAGAAAACTAGGATTGTATCAAAAACGACTTTACAAGAATAAGCTTCTAAATAACTCTTAACTCTTAACTTTTATGAAAACTACGACTTACACAAAAAACCTCTCAAACTCTTATTCCTCGGTGTTCTCTGCCTCTGCCTCCTCTGTGGTTCTATTTTTCGTTGCTTATGCGTAAGTCCTGAAAAGGATAAGCTTTTCTTTCCCAGCATTAGCTTTTATTTTAGCCCTAATCTTTTCTACTGATATTTTAAGTATTTTTTAAAGCTTTGATTAACACCCAACTTGCAAAAGAAGTCCTTCAATGGGTTCCGCGTTACAAATGGCGGCAATGAAGCAAGGCTTCAGCAATACAATAAACCGCCATGCTGAAGCTTTCAGGAGTGTCAATTTTTAACGATAAAAGACCCCACCTCAATATACTCATAGGGTGGGGTAGCGATCGCGTGCAAAACCAAAATTGTTAATATCGGTAAATCGCCGCAACGGCTGTACTATATGGAATCTGTTCAAATGGAACGGCGTAAACCGTGCCACCATTTAATAAAGTATGAGCAGCAACAAAATCCAACAAATCCTCATCACCAGCTTCTTTTTCTGGGTGCAAATAAACCGTTTCTGAGGTTGGATCGAATAAACCCCACTGTTGCTGACCAACTGCAACTAGTAATGAATCCACTCGTTGGTAATAAGCCGCTGAGACAATTTCTTTGAGATCGTTAGATGCCTTACCAGTATCACCACCAAACAATTCGTGAAATTGCTCTAAAACCTCTTGCTGCGACTTCTGAAAATCAGCCTCGACAATCGGCCAAGCTTCGTCATGTAACTCTTGGGCGCTGAGAATTTCTGGATTACCCGTGATAGCTTCATCCATTAAATGCTGGTAAGTATTCGCCTGTCTATATAAAGGCAAGAGATACTCTACCCCAGCCAGCACCAAAGGCGCTTTTTGCTCTCGCAGTTTCTCGTGTAATGTGCGATCAACAATTTGAAAGAATTGTAAAATGTCTTCTTGGTGTTTATCCCTGTCAGGGCTTCCCTGTCCGTGAAACGTGCCTGGTTGCGAAAAAGGATTGGCAGTTCCTCCTTTTGATGTTGCAAGTCGGAACTGACCTTCTTTAGCAGTCTCGTCTTTTTGCAAAGCTTCATCTAGACTTTTAGGAAGATTTTCTACTTCCACCTCATTGACGGTGTAGCGTGTTCCTTCAAAAAACCTGACATCTTTTTGGCTCAAAGCCAGCATATAGAAACGACCATTGCCATTTAAAATTGGCAGCAGTGGCTTGACATGAAATCGGTCTGTAACCACGACCAACTCTTGAAACTCAATTGGCAGGGTGTAATAACGAAAAATATTTTCAGAAATAAAAATCGCTAGCCCTTGCTCTCCCATTTGCTCCCAAAACTCTTGGGTATCAATTTCATGGGATTTTTCCAACAATGCGATCGCTTCTTTCTGTTCCAAACCCGCATCGATTAAACGAGTCTCCGCTTCCTTGACCAAATTTTTAAAGCGAATCGGGTCTTGTCGCACTTCTGGCCCAGCTGGGTGCGTTGGCATATAAATTGAAACACAATTTCCTTTTGGCTGTTCTATTAATATCTTTATTTCCTCTCTAGAGATTAATTGCATCTTATATCCCTCCTATCAACGTGACCAGATAAATTAGACCAGACCATCGAGATTCAATGATCTGATAGGGCGTTAGTTTCAGATAGTGGCGGTTGAAGTTCAACCGTTTGCTTCTGAATCTATTTCATCTCAAGGAGGGTTTAGTTACATCTTTCTTTTGACAGGCAATATTAATCAGAGGAATTACTAATTAAAACCTCAAATTTAAAAGCCAAAATCGTCACGTTCGTCAAATGTTTGGTGTGTTAGAGTTAGCGCGTCCTGAATTTATCCCTATTCTACTATTTGGTTGGCTAAGACCTAAAGTTACTCGTTTCATAATCCAGTACAAACCTGCAAGTACCACAAAGGTGATAGCAATAATCACCAGGGGCTGTTTCCCAAGAATTTCTTCTACCCCTTTGGTAAGTAAAGCATCAGGTTGAGTAATCAAATCCCAACTGTTGAAACGCAAAAATCGTCCCCAATAAATACCAATAGCGCAAAGAAAATGTGTAATCAACTCAACCCGCCAAATCCATTCGCTCTTGCCTATGCGATGTAAGTAGTAACCCCAATTAATTAACGATATTACATAAGCTTCAAATCCACCGAGAATTACTAACAAATACACAGGAATGAGTATCAAAGTAATCATCCACACCGATTGAATCGTGCGGATATCATCTATTAGGTGAATTACATCAGTCAACAAATATGGTGCATTTGGTAAGAAAGCATAGAAAACTAAGAATCCTAGCCACCAAAGCCAAGAGCCACCACGCCTAAAGCGAAATAGCCACACACTCAAAGCTAAAGGTATAAAAGCCAGAAATAAATTCCAAGTCATCCAACTCATATTAATTCGCAAGACCTGCACAACTCTGGCTATCAATTCTTCTTTCATAGGTGCTAACTCAGAAGACGTTTGATTGATCTAGATTCACTCTGTAGTGTTAGTGTTAACCTCAGTGATTGACTGATAAAATTTTTGTACCCCCAAAGAAATTTTTTACTCCCAGACTAGACAAGGCTTTTGTGTGGCTTCAAAAGAAATGCACACTGATATATGTCTGATATTTAGAGTTTTTATGTCTTTCATACTGGGGGATGAAATTTATCAATCAATCAGCTGAAATCACTAGTATAGCCAGAAAATCATCAGGGTAAAATCTACCATAGAAAGAAAGTCTGAGCGGCAAAAATGCCGCTAAAAAACTTCCTGTGGACTTTTTTATTGGAATGTTTCCCCTGTCCTGGCTATTATATAGATTTAATTCTGCCCTGCTAGAGTTCCAGAAGCACCCTATAACTTTTGCCAAGATGCCTAAAATAATCGTGCAATCCCTTGAGAAGTAACGATATTAAATAACTAACGTACTAGCACTCGACTACGGGGGCCGATCGCTTGTTTGGGTGAAGCAGGTATTGTGCAGCTATTGGCAGAATCCTGTGAACAAGCAGCCTGAGGAAGGGTTGCAGGGTTGACAACTACTTGATTGATCTCCAGGGAATTACCGTTACTCAACTCCATATTAGGTGTAGTAGAAAGTGATGGATTAGACCCAGATGTGTACGTTGTAGGTGTCGAGGAACCGATCGCACTACCACCATCAACTATTGGTGCAACAGTCAGTGTGTTACCACCATCAACTATTGGCGCAACAGTGAATGTGTTACCGCCATCAACTATTGGCGCAACAGTGAATGTGTTACCACCATCAACTATTGGCGTAACAGTCAATGTGCTACCGCCATCAACTATCGTTGTGAGAGTGGGTGTGCTACCACCACCAACTATTGGTGCAGGAGTGGGTGTGCTACCGCTATCAACTATTGGTGTGGGAGTGGGTGTGCTACCGCCATCAACGACTGGCGTGGGAGTGATGAGAGTTGCAGTTGCAGGTACTTTAATTGTTATCCTCGCCAAGGGAGAGTTAGTCATTTCCAAAGATGTTACCTTTGGCGAACCTGGAAGATCGGATTTGAAATCAAAGACTGTGGGAGTTGCACCACCATTGCGATCGCTATATCGCACTCCATATCCACTTACTTCAAACGTGCCCTGATACTGGTTTCCAGTGTTTGGATCGGTGACAATACCAGTGTATAAGGCTTTTGTGAGATTAAATTCATCTTGAACTACTCCCTGAAATGTAGTTCCTGCCAATCTTCCCTGGTATTTATAAGGTGTCAACTCACCGTCAGAGAGAATCGGCGAAGTTAGAACCCCGTTGAAGGAGACAATCGGAATCCCTTTAAAGTCAACGTAGTAATGTAGGCTTCCATCATTACGTGTTCTTACTTGTACATAGTCTGACTTGTATACAGGAACGTAATTAGGATTGTTCTTAGTTCCTAAGTTCCGGGAGTAAGTCCCCGTGTCATCTGTATCAACACGAGTAGTACTTTGATTGAAATTGGGATTAATACTGGGAAGTTGGATAGTGCCTGATAATGTGCCAGTACTTTGAATTGTGATTTGAGCGAAAGCACTTGTTCCAGCTAAAGCAATGATGATTGCGGCTAAACTACTGCTGCCAACAACTGCACAACCCAACTTAGTTGATGAATGTAATTTCATGAAAAATTTGCTCCTTTAATCACCTATGAAAAAAATATGCTTGGCTTTTCCTTCCTGCCATTGGGTAATGCAAGCATTTCATACTGAATAACACAGTATGGAAAAAGCGTCTTTAATTACATTTACATCAGTACAAAACTAAAACCGGAAAGTAGCTCTTAATGCCCCAACAATTAATGCATCGTTAGCAGCATTGTGATCGGGATTGAAAATAACGAATAAGCCCGGTGTCAAGGCAATATTGTCGCTCAACTGGGCGCGGTAAAAAATTTCTACGTGAATTGATGTGTCACTACGTCCGCCTGCTGTCCCCTCATCAGAAAAGTTGGGAAAGTTGAAGCCTTCGGGTAAAGTGCTAGAAGTAATTTTGGGCGGTTGTCCTACGAGAACGCCCCCTAAATTCCCAGGACGCAGCAAATTGGGAAAAGCCGCGAACACCATCCAGTTGGTGGTTTCCACACTTCCAGAAAGGTTAAATGGTTTAGAGGAAGTAAAGCCACCCCAACCGCCCAACTGCAAGTTAGGGTTAATTCGCCAAGCAACGGTAGCGCCAATGGCTTGGGTATCGAAAGCTGTAGGATCTGCAAAAGGCGAAATCAGTTGAGAATCGCCGACACCACTTCCCAGCAAACCATCTGGGGAGTGGGAATAAAGATAATGTACGCCGATATCGACGTTATTGGTGGGTGCTAAACTTAACTGTGCGCCAGCAGTAAATCTACCGCCAAATAGTCCGCCTTGGTTGATATTGCCAGGAAAGCTGGGGATTTCTGCACTATAAACGCCTTGTAAACTGATGCGATCGCTAATCTGCCAGTCAAAGCCTATACCGCCTGTGCCGTTGCCAATACTTAAAATTGGGTTACGCTGGCCAAATAGAGAAATCGCGCCGTCGCTAGAACCTTCTAAAGGACTAATTCCGCGAAAGGTGTTGATGGGGTTGACTCCCGCCGTACCTACGACAATTCCCAAGTTATCCGAGGCCAGAAATCGATAAGATAAGTCACTAATAACTAGATTGTTGTCTGTATTTGACTCGAAACCCAACCGCCCCATATTGGTAGATAGCAACGATGCAGTAGAACCCAAATTACCCGCAGATAGACCTGTTAACAGCAAATCTCGCCCTGTAAATGAAGTTGCTAAGGTTAGTTGGGCGCTACTTGTGAAAGTTAGATTGGTTTTTCCCTGGCGTTCAGGTACTCCATCTCTAGGAAACAAATCTACATCGGGGCTATTGGTTCCCTGAACGCTAAAAATGGCTTGACCAAATAATCTGGTAGTTGTGGAAAACCGATTACCTTGTAATTCACTAGTCCGGTTTTCCACAGCCTCGACACGCTGCTGTAATTGCTGCAACTCTGCTTTGAATTCACCCTGCAACCTTTGCAGTAGGATTAAATCTTCATTATTAACACTATTAATTTTATTATTAGCGTAGGCGTAGTCCGCCGCAGGCATCGCTTCGTTAATCTTCTCTAAACAAGCGTCTAAACCAGCCGCAAATTCATAACGGCTGATACTACTATTCCCCAGATAAGTCCCATCAGGGTATCCAGCAATGCAGCCATAGCGTTCTATCAAAGACTGCAAAGCACCAAAAGCCCAGTCGGAGGGTTGCACATCTTTAAGTTGCGATACTGAGGTGACTTGAGACATTGGGTTGTCTGAGTCTGGAGACTGAGGAGATAAAGAGAATTCTTCTGTATTTTCCTGGTTCTGGGCAACTTCTGTTACAGGTTGAGTATCTTTTAATTCAGGTAAGTTAGGAGAATTTATAAATTGAATTTTTTCTCTGCTTTTTTTAAGTATATTTTCGTACTTATTGTTTATAGCTGATGATGTGATTATATCTGGCTGCACAAATTCAGGCGGTGTAATTTCAGCAGCTGATACAACTTGAGATAAATTTTCCTGTGTTGACTCCTGCACCGGATTATCTGGCAGAATTACGGGCTGTTCTGGTAAATTAAGCGCAGAGATTGGCGCTGTTGCTAGCACACCCGCCATCAGTAGACTAATATCACTCATGGTATTCCATTTGACTTGCACCAATATTTCTTTTGACAGACAAAGTTGGTGTATATCAGGAAATTTTTTGAAAAAAAAGTGATAAAAGTTACTATGGCTATGATCCTAATGGCACTAAAAAAAGCTACAAGCTATACAAAATAAGCACTACAACTTTTAAAGCTATTGAACAGTGGAGAGATGGGGCGATTATCCTTCATGCAGTGCTTAGGCAAAGTTCCGCTGTTCCTTGCAGAGAGATTGGAATGGAATGTATGGGTTGTCCAAAAATTTTTGTAAGTAGAAAAAGCTGATACCAACAGGACTTATGCAGAAGATATCTCCCCTAATTTAAAAAATTGGATCTTAAAGATCCCCTCCTTGTTTAAATTAGGGGGGATCGAGGTTTCAGCTTTTCAATACGTAAGTCCTAAACAATTTTGTATAAAGATGCAGAGAATGTTCTGCCTGAAATGCTTGCTAGATAAAGGGACTATTCTATGCAGCCTCACATAGAATTGGTATCACTTTTCAACCTATTAGTTAGCATTTCAGGCGATATCTCTAGCTAACTGACCTGAAAGCAATCGCTCTATTAGCAATGGTGCTTGCTTCCTGATTCACTATGGCTGAAATCCCTGTTTTTACGGTTTTTACGTTCGTTTGCAAAAGTTTGTGGTTTACTGAAATTGGCTTTTTAACTGATGATGTGCTTTTTATAGTCAAATTTAAAATATTGCTGTTTTTTTCTGAATTCAGGTTAGGCATCTCTTGCCAGCAGTGGCGGCAGAACCAGTAGGTTTGTTGTAAGCGAATGTGACGAAGCATTTGGTTGGAACAGCAGGGACAATTTGTCATAAAATTGATATTTTTTAAAAAAGTTAAACACAAGTAGATAGTTGGCTCTTGGCTTCACTACCAACAACTTGAATTTATAAACAGAAAATAAAAAACTAATAAAGAAATGAAAGTAGTTAACAAATTTTAAAAAATATCAGCAAGCACTTGATTAGCGATTACGGTCTTCCTGAGACAATCTATAAAATTAAGAATTTATTAAATAATTTCAGATATTTGGACTGCGAATAAATTTGTCAGCGCCCTTACCTCTATGCTTAAAAGCAGGGGCTGTCTCGGCTCGGATATCTTGGTAAACTTATTGTTTAATCCATTAATGAGGTAAAATCCCAACCCAGCAGTTGAGCAACTTGAGCAGGGAGGGTAACTGGATTAAAGGGTTTGGGGATTACACCTGCGACTTGATACTGTCGCAAAATTTGCGAATCCAGCCATCGCGCTTTAGCACTGAGCAGCACTACAGGAATAGCTTGAGTTTCTGGATTATTTCTTAGTTTATTCATAAACTCAAAACTCGCGATGTCACGGATTGAGATATCTAATACAATCGCATCAGGACTGTGGCGTACTGCATTCTGCAATCCTTCTAATGGAGAATCTGCTGTCACCACATCCCAACCAGCTAAATCTTGGAGGCAAAATTTTACTATCTCACGTACATTCAGTTCATCATCAATGAGCAATATCATTTTGCCGCTTATATTTACCTCCTGTAGCATGTTCATTTCATTTCATATACCTTTCCGGTTATATAAAAGATTTTTATTTATAACTAAGAAAGATAAATTACAAAAATAAAAAACTAATAAAGATATAGATTATGTTACAAATCTTAAAAATCAATCGTCCCACCCCAGAATCTCAGTAACTTCGTTGCAAATAGAGGTGGGTTCAAAAGGTTTGGTAATAATCCCAGCAATTCCCATCTGAGCAAAACGAGCGCGATCGCTACCTTGGACTTTCGCTGTTAACAGAATCACTGGAATCCCTTGGGTTGCAGAATTTGCCTGAAGTTTTTCGTATACTGCAAAGCCGTCAATGTCAGGCATAGACACATCAAGGAGAATGGCATCAATGGGTTCTGTTTGAGCGATTTTTAGTCCTTCTACCCCTGATGCAGCTGTCAGAGTGTTCCATCCTCCCAAGTCTTCTAAACAAGCTTGTACTAATTCGCGGATTCGTTCTTCATCATCCACAATTAATACTTGTCTGTTAGTCATGTGATCTCCTCTGGTGGCAATGGCAGAGTGAAGAAAAACGTGCTGCCAACACTAAGAGTACTTTCAGCCCAGATTTGCCCACCGTGCCGATCAATAATACTACGACAGATTGCCAATCCCAAACCTGTGCCGCCTTTGGTGCGAGAATCAGATGCATCTACTTGCTGAAATCTTCCAAAGATTGCCTCTAATTTGTCTGCGGGGATACCTCGTCCTTGATCCGCGATCTGGAAGAGTACGCGGTCTGTTTGCTGTTGGACACTCAGGGTAATAGTAGAATCAGCAGGCGAGAATTTAATCGCATTACCTAACAAATTGGTGAGTGTTTGCACAATAGCATCAGCAGCAGCCCAAACTTGAGCATTGGTAGGGTGGATCTTAAAGATAATATTTTGTTGATTAGCGATCGCCTGCACACCCGCTACTGCTTGTTGAATTAAATCAGCGGCATTGCAGGTGGCTTTTTCTAGGACAGCCCGATCAGATTCTAAGCGTTCCAAATCGAGAATATCGTTAACTAGACGCACTAAGCGATCGCTATCAATGGCTGCAATCTCAATCATCCGCTTGAATTTGTCTGGTTTTTTGTCGTAGATACCAGTTTGGAGTAAGCCCAGCGCTGCCCGAATTGCAGTTAAGGGAGTGCGGAGTTCATGACTAACAATGCCAATAAACTCACTCTTCATCAGGTTAATCTGCTCTAGTTCAGTAATATCTTCGGCAATACCAGCAATCCGAACTACCTCGCCTAATTCATTTTTGATCCCAAATGCGCGATCGCGAATCCAACGGATTGAACCATCAGGGCGGATAATCCGATATTTTTTATCGTATTGCCCTGGTTGAAGCTGTTCAA
The DNA here is from genome assembly GCF_014698505.1 of Nostoc foliaceum FACHB-393. Lineage (GTDB taxonomy): Bacteria > Cyanobacteriota > Cyanobacteriia > Cyanobacteriales > Nostocaceae > Nostoc > Nostoc foliaceum_A. Next base: position 125,671 of record NZ_JACJTD010000021.1, read on the forward strand.
TGACTTCAGTTTCGACGCGCTGGCGATCTTCTGGGTGAATTGCATCTAACCAATTTGAATAGTTGTGATACAAGTCCTCACAATTTCTTTGCCAGATGGTTTGGTATGCGTTGCTCACATATAGAACTTGTTGACTTTGATTATCGGTCATCCAAAATACTGCTTGGATGTTTTCTGCCAGCTGACGAAACTTTTCTTCGCTCTCGCGTAAAGCTTCTTGAATGCCTTTGCGCTCAGTGATATCTTGGTGAACCGCAACCAGAACGTCGCCGTAGTCGGGATGTCTGAATACAGAAGTCGTCACACTACACCAAAATGGTGTACCATCTTTTTTAAAATTCTGGACTTCGTAGTTGGCTTCAGTATTTTGTAAGACGGCTGACAAAGTGGCTTGATTTACATCTTCAGTATTTACAGATTTGGTGACACCGCTCACAATCGAAACGTGCTGACCGTTGAGTTCATTAGAGTCATAGCCAAACATCTGCTCAAATTTCGGATTGGCATAGATAATGATTGCATTATCAATTCTCACTAAGCAAATGCCTTCCCCCATATTTCGGGTGATTACAGCCTGAAGCTCCAGCATTTGCGCCTGTTCTAAAAGTGTGAGTTGGGTTTGTTGCTGCTCTATCACTGTTTTTTGCAGGCGATCGTTCGTCTCTGTCAGTTGTGCAGTGCGTTCTTGCACCCGTTGTTCAAGTTCGGCATTTAGTTGTTGTAGGTCAATTTCTGCTTGTTTGCGCTCCGTTAGTTCTATCTGTAACTGTTTAAACAAAGCAGCTTGCTGGATAGCAATGCTTACTTGCGCTCCTAACTGCCGCAACAGAGAAATTTCTGAAGATTGCCACTCACGAGGAGCCGCACATTGATGAGCTGCCATTAATCCCCACAATTCATCTCCCAAAGAAATGGGAACGACGAGATTTGCCCTCACCTGGAGACTTTCCAAAAATTGAACGTGACAGGGACTAATTCCGGCAGTATAAATATCAGTTTTCGCAGTGACTAAGCCTTGTTTAAAGGGTTCGACGTTCTCTTCACCAATGCAAGGATCATGAATCTGGAGTGGTAAAAGAGCCATCCATTCTGGTGCAACAGACTCAATAACAATCGTTCCACCCCAACCTGGATAAAATTGGAAGATAGTGACGCGATCGCACTCTAGAAAATGCCGCACTTCATCGACAGTGGTTTGCAAGATATCTTGTAAATTCAGCGATCGCCGGATACGCTGAGTCATTTCCATCACTAAACGCTGTTGCTCAAATTGCTGTTGCAACGTTTCTTGTGCTTGTTTGCGATCGTCAAGAGTCATCCGCAATTGCTCGGCATTTTCCTGAGACAATTGTTGGTTGAGTTGTTGAATTTTCTGTCTGCTGTACTGAAGATTGCCAGTTACCAAGTTAATTATCAAGGCAACCAGTAGGAAAAGTCCCAGCCGCAATACATCTTCTGGTTGATTAATCCCCGGTTGATATCGAGGGGGAATCAAGAAATAATCAATTGCCAGTGTGGAAAGGACAAGTGTAACGATCCCTGGTCGAAAGCCACCATACCAAGTACTGACGATAATAGCTATATAGAAAAAAGCACCAATGGTTCGAGAAATCAGCGGTTCTAGCCAGAGTGACAAAAGCAGTGCGATCGCAGTTGAGCCAATAGCAACACCGTAGTTTAATAATCGCGGATAATTTCTGATCATGCTTTACTTCTTCCTGCCTGAGAGCGCCAACGCGTTCTTTGAATGCGGCTCAGTACCCGTGTCACAAGTTCTGGCCCTAGCACTGGCTTGCTGATAAAATCATCGGCTCCGGCTGCAAAAGCTTGCTGAAGAAATTCTGCTTCAGTATGGGCTGTAACTACTAAAATAGGTAAATCTCCCCACTGGGCATCCTGGCGCACGACCTGGCACAACTCTAAGCCATTAACTATTGGCATTTCTAAATCTAGTACTATCAAATCTGGAGATGTTGCAATCAGCACCTTCCAAAATTGTTGTGATTGAGAAAGAGTTGTTACTTCCAGCCCCCAAGGAGTTAGTAAGGCTGATAATCCAGCCAGTATTACAGGGTCATCATCTACGATTAAAACTTTGGCTTCGGAAGTTTTAGGTTGAGGTAAGACACGAGCGATCGCCTGAAAAATCTGCTCGGTTGTCGCCGGTTTATGCAAAAATTGTCTCGCTCCTAAACGGGATACTTTCAGTCGATCTACCAAGGTATCTCTCCCTGTAAAAACAATTACTGGGATATTTGGCGATCGCTGTACTATCTCGCTCAACAATACTAATCCATCTTCCTCCGTTCCAGGAAAACTCAAATCCAGTAAAACAGCGTCAGGAGTTTTTAAGGAAAAAAGCGATCGGGCTGTTGCTAAATTTGGTGCAACCTTCATTCTGATTCCCCATAAGTCGGCTTCTGCCTGCAACTGCTCCGTCAGCATCGCATCATCATCGATGACTAACAGACGATAAGTTTGGTTCATCGGGACGCTTTGAGCAGTGGAAGTAACAGCAGGCTTGGTTAACTCTTGCTGTAATGCTGTTACCAGTTGCGAGAAATCAGAGATTTTATCTGGAGATAGCGAGGAATATTGAAGCAATAAATCCTCTATTTTCCGTGCTAGCCGGGAACCCTCTGGATAACCAAATGACCCCATCGAACCTGCTAGCTTATGGGCTTCATGCAATGCCTGCTGATGTAAATCTTCATTAAAATTCCCGGCTAAAAGTGCAGTTTTTGCCCGATCTAGCACTACAACCTGTCCGGCAAAGGAATTACGAAATCGCTCCAGCACCCGATTTACAGAAGTCATATCTTTGGGGTCGGTTTTTTTCTTTCCATCTGGATTTGTTTCCATAACAGAGATGGAGTGATTAGGTGCAGGCTTGATGCGATAGCCCATACCATATACCGTTTCTAGAAATTCTTCTGCTAGCCCTACTGTTTTCAGTTTCTTTCGCAAGTCTTTAATATGAGTCGTAACTGCACTTTCAGTCGGTGCATCTCCAAATCCCCAGAGCCGATCTAGAATGACTGCACGACTAAAGATCCGATCTGGGTTTTGCAAAAACAATTCCAGCAGTTTGTATTCTGTGGCGGTGAGGGGAATTTCCTGCTCATTACAAGTTACTCTGCCGGCACTTGGATCTAAACAGAGATTTCCCCAGGTTAATGTGGATGATGAGATTGCCTCATTGCGTCGTAATAAAGAGCGAATTCTTGCTAGTAATGCTTCTGGGTTGAATGGCTTGATGACATAATCATCTGCTCCGGCATCTAAGCCTGCGACAATATCTGCATTAGAATTTTTCCCTGTTAACAACAGAATGGGTTTACGGTAGCCTTGCGATCGCAGTTGCCGACACAAGCTAATACCATCCAGTTTCGGAATTAACCAGTCCAGCAAAATCAACTCATATTCAACCGATATTGCTAGTTCTAATCCAGCTTGTCCATTGCTTGCTATGTCGATAGTATAACGATTTGCACTCAACAACTCGAAGAGTGCTGTACTCAGTAATACGTCATCCTCTACCAACAAAATTTTCATAAGTTGAATCTAAAAAAGATGCTTATGACATCTTTGCGATCGCAGCGCACACTATCTGCGTGGTCAAACTCCTGCATGATTTTAATATATTGTTACAAACTTTACAACAAGTTAATTAAAATTTTGCACTCTGATATGCTTTTTTGCAAATCTTCATAAATAAAGGAAAATATTCCTTTACTTTGATTGTGAGAAATTTATTTAATAATTTTTTCTGTAAAACCTAGAATCCTCATTAAATCTTTAGATTTAGAGATTATTTTTTGAAAGTCTCAATTATGCTCTATAAATTATGCAATACCTATACTATTTGTCCAATGCTAGTCTGACACTGCGGGTTGTTGAATATTGTAGTAAAAATGATTTTTCTGTTGAATTTGTGACTGTAATTAATCAATTTGATGGTTGGATAATCAACGTCAAAATTAAATCTTTTGTTTCTGCACAAAAGGATAAAGATATTAGAGCTTTCTTAAGTGAATTGGGAATTATTTACTCACCATCCGAGTTGATTAGTAAGGTTCTGAGCAGTTTGGAAGCTGGACAATCAACAATTAATGTTATGAAACGCTATAAGGTAGCGGTAGTTTCTCATGGTAGACCGCAGCCTGATGAGATTGAAGTATTCCGACAAAATTATATCCGGGGATTGGGCTATTGTCCGCAAAACTTAGCTTGATATCATGTCCGCTTAATTAGTTATTATTCAGGGCATCTATGCAAAAATGTTAAAACTCTCTTTCCCCCTGCTCCCTGCCCCCTGCCCCCCTGCGATCTCAATGTGCAAATTAAATGCTTAACAGCTTATGAGGGAGAGAAGCAGGGAGCATGGGGAAAACTCCTCTCCTCTGCACTTTTTTCCCTGCCCCTCTGCCTCTTGTGCCCAATGAATATCCCAGATAGTTATTCTGGCTGGCTACAATACTTATTCATCTGATTGACTAACGTATCCGACTGCTTGCCAACTGTTGTAGCTGTTGTCAGTGCCGAGTCAATTTCGGTTCTCGCCTTTTGGATTTTTTCCCTACCAGGTGCCGAGGCTTCTGCTGTCTTGGTTGCGCCTAGTGCTCTACCGGCAATGGCGATCGCTTGACTGAGATTCTGAAAAATTTTGACAAAACCGCTTTGAAATTCTTTCAGCTTAGGATCTGTTAAATTCAGTTCCCTAATCGATTTAGTCACAAATTCTAAATCTTTGGATAGCTGTATGCTGGTAATCACTTGCGTTCCTTTATTTTTATCAATCAGAGAAGTTCCGGCATTCACAACTCGAATCAGTCGCTGGCACTGGGAGACTTTATTTTCGCTACAACTAGTAATGAATAAGGCAATGCTCAGGCTAACAGGAGCCATAACGGTATATTTAGGTAAAACAGACATTAACACCCCACCAGCAATAAAACCCAGAATATAGTACCCAATATTACGAGTAAAAAAGATAAATCAGGTAGGGGGCATGGGACATGGAGAAGAGGCAGAGGAGAGGAATTTCCCCCTGCTTCCTGCTTCTCTTCTCCCCCTCATATCACCAATCTATCGGCAAACCCAACTGGTCTAAAGTAGCACCATCTTGTAAAAGTGGCTGAATATCGCTGTCTATTTGAATGCGACCACCAGACAGTACCAAGGCACGTTGTGTAACTCTGCCTAGCCAATGCAAGTCATGGGAAGCAATTAATATCACCTGCACGGGTAACTTTAACAACACTTGCGCTAAATGTCGCCGCCATGCTGGATCAAGACCGTTAGTCGGCTCATCCAAAATTAGAATTGTCGGGTCTAGGGCTAAAATTGAGGCTAGGGCGGCCAACCGTCTTTGTCCACCAGAAAGTTCGTGGGCGGAACGATTGGCGTAAGCTTCAAGACCGAAATCAGCTAATAATTGCCGGGCGCGATCGCTTGCCTGGGCTGGTGACATTCCATAGTTGCGTGGCCCAAAGGTGATATCTTCCAAGATGGTCGGCATAAATAGTTGGTCGTTGGCATCTTGGAAGCTAAAGCCGATTTTGCGACGTACTTGGGGTAGAGTTTTAGGTTCTACTGGGATGCCATTAATCGTAATTTTGCCAGTTTGCGGTTGTTTTAAGCCGATCAGGTTCTCCAGCAAGGTGCTTTTTCCAGAACCAGTTGCTCCCATCAACGCCACGCGATCGCCTGGATTTAAGATAAAAGAAATTTCTTGTAATACTGGCTCCTGGCGAGAATAGGCATACACTAGGTTCTCAACCTCGACCACGGCTGCGTGGGGGTTATGGGTTGATGGTTGGGGATTAGAACTTAAAGATTTCAAGATTCACAAACTCAATATTCACAACTGCGCTAAATTCTGTAAGAAGTTACAGTTACACAAGCAGCGATCGCCCAAGCTGCTAACAGGGCAAAACGCTCTTTTGGTCTGAGGGTAGAATCTATGGGCAATTGCCCGTTGTATCCGCGAGCGATCATTGCTGCATAGACACGCTCTGCCCTATCCAGACTACGGAGATACAAGGCTCCAATCATGGCAACACTGGCGTAGCGCAGCCATCCCGCAGTTCCTGTCAGACCGCGTAACTGAGCGCTACGTTGCATCCGCGTCACTTCTGAGAGCAAAATTTCCATATATTGCCCAGCTAACAACAAGTTTTCCTTTAAAGGTGCAGGTACAGGTAAGCCTTTAAGGGCTATGCCAAAACTGTGGGGCGGTAAGGTTAACAAAAAACTATTCATGGTAACCAGACAAACCAGAGAACGAACTAGCAAAAAACTGGCTCGTTCCCATCCCAAGGGCAATGCCAGCAATGACAAAAAAATCAATTCTGTACCGAGTAATCCTCCCAAGCTGCGAATTGGTACACGCAAGAAGCAAGCCCACAAAAGTGCGATCGCACCATATACACCTAAGCAATACCAAGCATGATGCTTTAATAAAGCTGCTCCCACCACAACCACTAGAGACAGTTGCAAACGTAATGGCAAGGGAAGTTTAAGCATTCTTAGGTTTCACCACCTTGGCAATCCCAAAGGCAACAGCAAAACAAACCGTAGCTCCCACAAGTCCAGCGATACTTGTGCCAATTGGCCCCAAACCCTCAATCCCATAGTCAGCCAACGGAGTCGGCACAATTACCCGCACTTTATCGGCTAAGTCGATGAAGCCCGTATTTTCGGCGACTTTCTCCAAACCATCAGGCCAAGCTGAAGCAAAGAGTGATAGCACTCCCGCAATTAAGAAAATGGTGACAATGGGTACAGACCAACCGCGAAACTCCTGCTGTTCCCCTGGTAATAAATCTGGTCGGGCTGTGGCTAAATAAGTCAGCACACCTCCCGTAATTATCCCTTCGCCAATGCCAATCAGAATATGGACACCAGCCATAGCTGGTAAAACTATAGCTACGGGTGCAGTTCCTGAAAGGGCTAACTCAATGGCACAAGCAATAGCAGCTACCACTACACTTACGCCAGCAGCTATACCAGCAGCCAAAGGTAAGCGCCCTTTAGACCCCCCAAACAGCCGCTGCAAGGTTTGGGTTAAAACCCAGCCAACCCAAACACCAACTACTGCCATATTCAAAATATTTGCTCCCAAGGCTGTAATGCCACCATCAGCAAACAGCACAGCTTGAATAATTAAAACTGTGGCGATACACAACGTCCCTGCCCAAGGACTACCCAAAACGATCGCAGCTAAGGTTCCCCCCAACAAGTGACCACTAGTACCCCCTGCTACCGGGAAGTTGATCATCTGGGCGGCAAAAATGAAAGCTGTGGTTAGTCCCAGTATGGGCGCACGGCGGATACCAAAAGCCTGTTGCGATCGCTCAAAGGCAATAAAGAGTGCTGCCACGCTGGCTAAACCAGTAGCCCCTGCCACCGGTACAGAAACAAATCCATCAGGAATATGCATGATCTACCCTGTATTTTAGATGTTTATTTACTCACTACAAGCAATAAAAGAAAGGCATTAAATTAATAACAAACAGAATTTTCACCTTTTTTGCAATGCCCTCTTGGGGGATTTTATCCTGTTACTTTTGAGAGATTTCCAATCCAATGACTGATAAATAGTATACTTATTTTATGAAATTATTAAATTTTGTTAATTTTATTTTTATAGTATGTCGCTAAATTTTGATAAACTCTTGGGAAAGTGGAAAAAACTTGACTTTAGTAAGTTAACATGCTTCCGAGTTACATATTATCAATCACCAAAAGGCTGGCTAGAATTGCGTTTCTTTTCTACGAAACGCTACGCGAACATTTTGAATTTTGAATTGCTTTGCTGCTCTGACGTTGAGAGATAGCTATCACGATTTACAGAAGTTTTCATTTATTTTATCCACATATGTCGTATGGAAACAGTATTGCTGTGCCCCCAAAAGATCGAGTCTATTTACCTGAGAATAGCTGTATAACTAAATAGTTTTGATATTTATCTAGATTCAAAAAGAATTATAAAGTCAGAGTTCAAGATTCAGAATATAATTAGCTCTTGATCCGTACTCACCACTTTTTTGTTGACCACCAATTTGAAGATTTGATGAACCAGTAATTAGTAAGTAGGTGCAAATAATTAAAATAAAATGCACCTAAAATCCCAGATGGTGCCTGAAAAAAGCCGTAAAACCCCTAGAAATACTATTTTCTTACGAATGATTTCGGATTGGTACATTAACCCTACTAATACTAAAAGGTCTTCACATAGTCTTGACAATACTGTATATTTTATAACTTAATGATACAGTATAAATTAATTATTTGTATAAAAAATTGAGCAAGCTTTGATACATACCATAAAAACAATTAGTCAAATTTAAAATTTAGATGAAGTTTAGGAAAATATTTTGAATTGAGGTGCGGCAATTACTAAACTTTTCAGAACAGTTACCTGTAACAAAAGTAGTCATCAAATTTTGACTTAACCTAGTTAGTCAATAAAGATAGCAGATGTTCGGCTTTATTTCCCTCGGTCTTTACATATCCTCGTTCTGTAATGTGAAATTATGAAGACAAACTCATCCAACTCACTGTTAACAGTACCAACTGGCCCACTAAAGATTTCCGAGTTGCCACCTAACCGTGTGGCTACAAGTGGTGAATCTATCCATCTTTCCCTAGTAATTCCTACTTATAAAGAGCGTGACAACATCAAAAATGTGGTCAGCATATTGAGTCAGTTACTGGATGAATCTATTCCAGGAAACTATGAATTGATTGTGGTAGACGATGATAGCCCAGACCGAACTTGGGAAATAGCACAATCCTTGACGACAGAATACCCGCAGTTACGGGTGATGCGACGCCAACAAGAACGGGGGTTATCCTCAGCGGTGATTCGTGGGTGGCAAGCAGCTACGGGGAATGTGTTGGGGGTGATTGATGGAGATTTGCAGCATCCACCAGAAGTGCTGATGCAACTGTTGCGTAGCGTTGAGCAGGGAGCAGATTTGGCAGTAGCCAGCCGTCATGTTGAAGGAGGTGGTGTCAGTAGCTGGAGTGTTGTCAGGCGTTTCTTGTCTCGTGGTGCTCAGTTGTTAGGCTTGGTGATTTTGCCGGGGGTACTGGGCAGAGTTTCTGACCCAATGAGTGGTTATTTTATGGTGCGCCGGAGTGCGATCGCAAATGCAACACTCAATCCAGTTGGATACAAAATTCTCCTAGAAGTAATCGGGCGCGGGAAAGTAGACCAAGTTGCCGAAGTTGGGTATGTGTTCTGTGAACGCAAAGAGGGTGAGAGTAAGGTCACATGGAAGCAATATATAGATTACATCCACCACTTAGTACGCTTGCGGCTTTCCACAGGACGAGTAGGACGATTGAGTAGAAAAGTCAATTTCCCCGTTGGCCGATTTCTTCGCTTTGGGGCGGTTGGCTTTAGTGGGGTATTTGTGGATATGGCAGTACTTTACTTGCTCAGTGATCCGACTACCTTGGCTTTGCCACTGACGCGCAGCAAAATTATTGCTGGTGAAATTGCGATTTTAAATAATTTCTTGTGGAATGATGCTTGGACATTTGCTGATGTCAGTGCTAGACAGCAAGAATGGCATCAACGCTTGAAGCGGTTTGTGAAATTCAACGCCATTTGCCTTGCTGGACTCGTATTGAATGTACTGATATTAAATCTGGTATTCAATTTCTTGATTCCTAACCGCTATATTGCCAACTTTATTGCGATCGCAGTTGCTACCATCTGGAATTTCTGGATTAATTTGAAACTTAGCTGGCGCGTCACTGATGTGAAATAATCACAACGAGGGATTTGAGATTTTGATTTTTGTTCTTAGACTTTAGAACGAACTGAAATCTAAAACGTCAAATCTACAAATCCATTTGTGTGAGGCCCGGCAATGAGAGTTTTTTTCCAAGGTGCATTTTATTTTTCCAGAAAAATTATCTCGTTGCTACCTGCATCTGCTATCCATTTCCTATCTCTGGCAGATACAAACTCTGCCTCACAACACAAGCATTGGCATAGTTGGCATCGCCTCCCTCCTTCCTGGGTTCACCCCTTGCTGAACTTGATGTGGTTGCTCATCGGCATTAGCTTGCGCCTAGCCAACTTGACTGCAAAGCCTCCTTGGACTGATGAGTTTTCCACCTTAGTGTTTAGCTTGGGGAATACTTTTTTATCAGTACCCCTAGATCAAGCGATCGCACCTGATGTTCTCCTATCACCACTACAACCAAACCCAGCGGCTAGTATTGGTGATGTAATTCATAACTTAGTTACACAAGATACACACCCACCACTGTATTTTGTGCTGGCTTACCTGTGGATGAAATTATTTCCCAGCGACGGAGGATTAGTATCGATATTTGCGGCGCGATCGCTACCAGCTATAATTGGTGCTGCCTCAATACCATGTGTTTACCTATTGGGTAGGGTAGCGTTTCGTTCGCCATTAGTAGGACACTTGGCTGCTGCCATGATGGCAGTATCACCCTACGGCATCTTTTTAGCACAAGAAGCACGCCATTACAGTTTGGCAGCCTTATGGGTAACTGCTTCCCTCACCTGTTTAGTAATTGCCACACGTCATATTCAAAACCGCACACCTTTACCCATCTGGATAGCGGTTTCCTGGGTGGAAATTAATGCTTTAGGCCTAGCTACTCATTATTTCTTCAGCCTCACCCTCTGCACAGAAGCTGTAGTTTTAATTTTTCTTGCTTGGCTTCAATTGCAGACTAGCACCAAATTTTCTCTCCTCTTCTCTCCTCCCTGGCGGCGGATCTATGCCGTTGCTGTAGGTACTTGTGTGGCGGGTTTAATTTGGCTACCAATCTTTTTAGAGAATAAAAATCGTAGTAATTTGACAGAGTGGATTCGAGGTTCGCGCGTCGGACTAGATTGGTTAAGCCCAATTTTTCAAGCTTTAGGAACATTGATTGCAATGATTTCCCTGTTACCAGTTGAATCTTCGCAGCTATTGGTTGTGATTCCTTCTGGAGTGGTGATGCTGATTTTCTTTATTTGGGCAGTACCAATTTTGCTGCGTGGGATCAAGATTCAACTACAGCAGCCAGAAAGCCGGATGATGATTCAGGTGTTTGCTGGAGTCGTGATCAGTGCGATCGCTTTATTCTTTATCTTTACGTACTTTTTTGGTATTGATCTGACAAGAGGTGCTAGATATAACTTTGTTTACTTTCCCGCGATCGTTGTTTTATTAGGGGCAAGCCTCGCAGTTTGTTGGCATCCTCCTAAGGAATGGATAGAAACACAGCAAGGGAAAAATAGGATAAAAAGTATAGGTAAATGGGGAATAAACGGTAAAAAAGCCGTGATGTTAATTTGGTTAATGGGATTTGTCAGTGCAGTTACAGTAATCTGCAATCTCGGCTATCAAAAATATTATCGTCCTGACCTGTTTGTGCAACTAATTCAACAAACATCCCCAATACCAGTACTGATTGCCAATACTCACAAAACTTATGTACACACTGGGGAAATGATCGGAGTAGCTAGGGAGTTTAAACTTGCAAATTCACCCCAAAAACCTCTGTTTCTCCTTGCCCATCAAGACCAAGACCCGAATACTTCCAGCATTACTCTGGAAAATACTTTAAAGAAATTACCACGACCTTTTGACTTGTGGCTGGTAAACTTTCACGCACCTGTAGCAGAAGCCGTTAAAACATGCGTTATGTCTGAGAGTCAATCTTTGCCAAGCGTAGACGGCTACGAATATGAACTTTATCATTGCCAATAAGCTGGGGACTGGGGAGTGGGGGAGACAAGGGGACAAGGGGGACAAGGGAGAATTATTGAACAAGTTTCTTTCTTGTCTCCCCCCTCTTCCTTGTCTTCCTTGTCTTTTTCCAATGCCCAATCCCCAATCCCCAATCTATATGCATCTTGTGGAAGTTCCTCAAATATCGATATCCATAGGAGACTAGAGAAAGAAGAAAAAAAATATCTGACACGTTTTCAAGCATCGAAGGCTGTAACTAGTTAAGGAGGATTTATGCGTGCAGTACTGATGGCAGGGGGTTCGGGAACGCGGCTTCGCCCGTTAACTTGCGATCTGCCCAAACCGATGGTGCCGATCCTAAATCGACCAATTGCCGAACATATTATCAATCTCCTCAAACGACATCAAATTACAGAAGTTATTGCAACATTGCATTATTTACCTGATGTCTTGCGAGACTATTTTCAAGATGGCAGCGATTTTGGTGTCCAGATGACCTATGCCGTCGAAGAAGATCAGCCTCTAGGTACAGCTGGCTGTGTGAAAAACATTGCTGAACTTCTTGATGAAACTTTTTTAGTCATTAGCGGTGATAGCATAACAGATTTTGACCTCACGGCAGCGATCGCATTTCACAAACAAAATAAGTCAAAAGCTACTTTGATTTTGACTAGGGTTCCCAACCCGATTGAATTTGGGGTGGTGATTACCGATGAGGAAGGACGAATTCGGCGATTTTTAGAAAAACCCTCTAGTAGTGAAATTTTTTCCGATACCGTCAACACTGGCACTTACATTCTCGAACCAGAGGTTTTAGAATATCTGCCAGCAAACATTGAATGTGACTTTTCCAAAGATTTATTTCCCTTACTACTAGCAAAAGATGAGCCAATGTATGGTTACATTGCTCAAGGTTACTGGTGCGATGTTGGTCACTTAGATGCCTACCGGGAAGCTCAGTATGATGCCTTAGATCGCAAGGTAAATCTCGATTGTGCCTACAAAGAGGTTTCTCATGAGTTATGGGTGGGTCAAAATACTTACATCGACCAGACGGCTGTGATTGAAACGCCAGCAGTAATTGGTGACAATTGCCGCATTGGGGCAAGAGTACAAATTGAGGCCGGAACTGTAATTGGCGATAATGTCACCATTGGCGCTGATGCGAATCTCAAACGTCCCATAGTGTGGAATGGGGCATTCATTGGCGATGAAGCACATCTTTCCGCCTGTGTAATTTCCCGTGGCGCTCGTGTAGATCGCCGCGCCCATGTATTAGAAGCTGCTGTTGTGGGTTCGCTTTCCACGGTGGGAGAAGAAGCCCAAATTAGCCCTGGCGTGCGCGTTTGGCCCAGTAAAAAGATTGAGTCTGGGGCAGTTTTAAACATTAACTTGATTTGGGGGAACACCGCCCAACGAAATTTATTTGGGCAACGTGGTGTGCAAGGATTAGCAAATATCGACATCACCCCAGAATTCGCGGTGAAATTGGGAGCTGCTTATGGTTCAACCTTGAAACCTGGTTCTAAGGTAACGGTTTCCCGTGACCAGCGTAATATCTCTCGTATGGTGACGCGATCGCTTATTGCTGGTTTGATGTCAGTAGGTATTGATATTCAAAACCTCGATGCTACAGCTATCCCCATCGCCCGCACGGTTATACCTACAATGTCAGTAGTTGGTGGCATCCATGTGCGGGTACACCCCGATCGCCCTGACTACATTTTGATTGAATTCATGGATGCTAAGGGCATTAATATCACCAAAGCCTTGGAAAAGAAAATTGAAGGGGCTTACTTTAAGGAGGATATGCGGCGGGCGCTAATTCATGAAATTGGCGATGTATCTTATCCTAGCCAAGTCATGGAGCGCTACTGCACTGCTTTTGAGAAATTGTTGCATGTTCATACACTGCGCAACAGCCGCGCAAAAGTGGTGATTGACTATGTTTATGCGGTATCGGGGGCAGTTTTACCCCAAATGTTGGATAAATTTGGCGCTGATGCAGTGGTGTTGAATGCCAGTGTCAATAAAACGGCGATGTCAATTACTGACCGCGAAGGACTGCTGACTCAGTTAGGTCATGTAGTGGAGGCATTGAAAGCTAACTTTGGCGTGCAAGTCTCGGCTAATGGAGAACAGTTAATTTTAGTTGATGAATCAGGCTACCCAATTCGTGGAGAAACTTTAACAGCACTGATGGTAGACATGATTCTGACGGCTAACCCCAGAGGAACGGTAGTAGTGCCAGTTCATGCTTCCAGTGCTATTGAACAAGTCGCCCGCCGCCACGATGGTAGAGTGATTCGCACCAAAGCCAATCCTACAGCTTTAATGGAAGCTTGTCAGAAAAACCCGAATGTAGTATTGGGAGGTAGTGGAGAGACTGGTTTTATTTTCCCGCAACTGCATCCGGGGTTTGATTCCATGTTCTGTATAGCGAAGATAATTGAGATGTTGACTATACAGGAGCGATCGCTTGCTGCTGCGCGATCGGAATTGCCCCGCGTAATTCACAAAACTTATACAGTCCGCTGCCCGTGGACAGCCAAGGGTGCTTTGATGCGTTACTTGGTGGAAACTCACCCAGCCCAAAACCTAGAACTAGACTTGTCCGAAATATTAACTGAGGAAAAGAAAAATGATAAAATGGTGAACTAAGTGTCTACTATTTTTCGCAATTAGTTATGGTTTTTGATTATATTCAAAAGTATCCTCATAGAACAAAACAA
>NZ_JACJTD010000022.1 GCF_014698505.1 Nostoc foliaceum FACHB-393
ATTGACGAGGAAGAAAGTCTAATGCAAGAAATACTTCAGCAGTGAGAACGTTTTCAAATCCTCGTCCACCATCTCGATATTCTTTAATCGTACTACCAACCCACGATAGTTCCTGTAAAAGCCGCCCTATAACCCTAGAATTGCTAGTAAAATTCATTGCACCCACATCCCATCAATAGCCTCATGGCTTTGCATTTTAGGGTTCCCATGCAGTAACATTTTCTAACATGACGATGGGAGATAATTTTTATAAATAGTTGTGCAAAATTCTCAGAATTCAAGTTTTAAAACTTCAAGCTTTGGATTCACTATTGGCATTTCCTGATTCTAAAACAGGTAGAGGTTTATTGAATGGCTCGATCCAATTCCATTACTTTGGGTTATTAAAAACTGCGCTCGTTAACGTGTATCAGTAAATCAAACGTACAATGTTGTAGTTTGCAGCTTATTAATTTTTCTCACTCCGAATCCTTCAACATAAGAGTCAACACCCTAGACACCTACTAAAGCATCATTTTGGAATATATATCGATTGCATCTACCCAAGAATCCAACAAACCAATCATGATTCAAGAAATTTTAACTACATTTACTGAAATAGTTGCCTTAAGTGGGCTAGGTCTCATCTTTGTATCAGCTTTTTTAACTGATACCCAAAAATCCCAAAAAATTGTAAATTCTTTACAGGATGGAATAGCCAATGATTCACCTAATGTGGAGCAAGAATTTGAGCTAGAAGAAGAATTTACCCAGCTACCTTTTCTTACTGCTTATGAAATGGCTGAAAGATTTGGGGTGAAAGCTGACACAATAGTTGCTCATGCAAAGCAATGGCGAAATGGGCAACGTTACGACTACAGCTTTGAAGAATGGGCATCTGATTTTGACACCAAGTATCGCTGGCATTTCTTTTTGAACGCTGACTATGAGCCAGTGTTTTACCCAGTTTCATCTAAGTTGTTCACCAAGCACTTACTGAGTTATTGCAATAAACAATAGTTAAATGGGTTCTAAATTTTGACCAAAATAGTACAGATAAACTATATCGTGTTCGCGTTTATCCTTATTATTTAGCATTCCTTGTCATAATTATTAAAATGACCAAGTATTAGTGCCAGAGAAATCTACTTCTGTGACCTGAAGCGTGATTTTATCGGCTACGGCATTGCTCACTCCCAGACTTAATAAGTGTCTATGGATATCCCATGCAAGCCATTTTTGTTTCCATAGCTCTGTTGCTTTTTTGAACAAGGTCTGTTCGGAAATTTCTTGAATTGCTTCTGCTGCTTTAGAGCGCATTACGTCATCCGCCATAATCAAAATTCCCTTTTTATCTTATGAACTCGCAGCTTCCAGAATAACATCTATGTAATCTTCAATCGCTTTTAGTGCTGAATATTCATCGTCAAAATTAGCACTTTTTGAACGATGGAGTTTTTAGATAGTTCTTAAATTTTAAAGTCTTGCCAGTTCCAAAAAATGCCACTACGACTAATTAAGAAAGGCTTACTAAGTTTATCCAATAGGCGAGCGCAACAGCTTAGAAGTTGAGCATAATCGTCAGGATGAATGTCAAAGCTGCTTCTAGCTCGCGTTAACTCTTGTGTTTGGTTTTTGCGCCATTCCCAAGACTTATACCACCACGATGGATAGAATTCACTTTGTGGAGCAATTACGGCATAATCACGCCCCTTTTGCCTATCTTCATAATCCCATGCAGGGAGATATGCAAGTAAATCAGTGGTAGCCCACCATTCTTCGATAATTGCTGTACCATCATCATCGCGCGTACCGATTCGCTTTCTGGCTTTGATGCGAATTTTTGCATTCCTTGCAATCGCGGCGTAATCTTCCAGTCTTGTTGCTAGTGGATTGAACTCGATCAACATAATTTAATTCTCTGCTACCTGAGCACCTATAAAACTCAAATTGTGGTTGTAAAGTTATTAAAACCAACGATACTAGGTTAATCAAGAATATCAAAAGTCAAGTCAGTAATACACAAAAATAATAATCCTTGAAAAAACCACATTGTGCTTGAGCAATTTATTTTAGGGAAGTACCTTAGTTCAATCCCTAGCTGACTCCAAATAAAGATAGTTGTCCTGGCGATACATTTCCCCTGCGTCGAGTATGAAAACTCAGGTGACAAGCTGTGCATAAGGCATATAAGTTTTCTCGACGATTATCAATAAGGCAGGAAATTAGAGTTTTGTGTTGGTGGTCAAAAGCTTATTGTTGATTTGACTCGATGAAAGAGGTAATAGATTAATTAATCAAGTGTTGAAGAATCATAAACTTCTGTCGGTTCTAACTCCCTTAAAAAGCCAGTTAATGCAAATGGACATTTACAATTTAGTTCTTTTTCTATCAACTCAGCATTTAGGTGATATTCTTGACACACAGCATCAAAAATATCTTCAGTGGTTAATTCGAGATTTTGATCTAATTCCCAAACTCGCCCTTCTATTAAGTAGATGAAATCTCCTTCTAGGTAGGAAATTTCTGTTTTATAAGCGATTATTAGGTCAGTTATTTTGGAGACCGCCATTTTTAAATCTCCTCTGACTTCACAATATAATCATCAAAAGCCTGCAAGTTTATTAGACACCAGCCATTAGGTTGGGTTTCAACGTAAAAATGATCCGACTCGCAGACCGTATACCATGTGACTTTGAAGCCGGAATTGAGAAACTCCATTGGTCTGCTAGTTAAATACCAGCTTTGCGGTTCTTCATGATTAATACCAAAGTCTTGATGCTCCTTATAACCATGATTTTCTAAATACGTGAACAAAGTTCCAAGGATGATGTATGCCTCACTTAAACTCATTTGTTTAATCTTGTTAACAGATTTTTTGTAGATCCATGAAATGATCAGCAAGTTTAGAATGGATGTGCAATTAGATGCGATAAGCCCTTGATATAGGGATTTCTAGAAAATAAAATCCACAGATTTCCAGATACTCTTTAGAAATCTGCTCTGGGCGATTAGCAATAAAACTGCAAACATCATCTAGGGAACTATAAACATTTGTGCAGATAGTTGGGTGCTTGTAATCCCCAACCCCTACTAAATATTGTTCCTCTCCATCTTCCTTGTAAGAAGAAAGAAAAATTCTAACCACATTATCTGGATAGCAATGCCAGTTTTGTGGATCAGAAACTACAGATATTGCATCTGTAGGCATAGGCAATTCATGGTGAATTTTCCCATCTGGAAATTCACCCTTGTGTTTCGCTATATATTCTTGAATTTTTAGTTTTGTCATTTCTGCCCCCAATCAGTTTTCTTATATTTTATTGCCTGAAAGCAAAGGCGATCACTTCTATTTCGGTGGGGGCGATCGCCTTGCTCATCAGTTGGTATTCCTGAAGCGTGCAGTACGTAAAAATTTAGCTGACTTTTCCCGTTAAGTCTCTCAAGATCGCTGCCAACCCTCTCTACGTTCGCGCAGCGTGTCGCAGACAGACGCTACGTGAACGCAGAGGTCGTTCAATTTTAACCAGCCTCGCCACAAAACCTGGATGCCAATTGGTGTTTTGCTTCGATGTTATAGCTAGCCTCCAAGATGAGCGATCGCCCAGATCACAGGTTTATATAAACTGATAGTAGAATAAATTACTATCAGTTTATAGTTTTATTATGCTGACTGTTTAATCTTGGTTAAAGCTATTAACATTTCTTCTCGGTTGAGATGTCGTTTCTTACCTGTTTTGGATTCTTGGATAGCATAACTCCATTTTATTCCAGCTTGTGAGCATCTTTTTCTTAAGTGTTGAACAGTCATCTTTTTGGTTGTAGATAGTTTATTTTTGTTTTTGTTAGATATATTAATTTTGGATTTTCCAGTTAAGGTCTCGGTTTTAATTACGCTATGTTTTGTAGGTGTAGTGCAGTTACAGTGTTTTTCAAAAGCGATAGATATATCTAGCAAGAATTGGAAAATAAAGAGAGTAGAAAATCCGTAAATAATAACGTAGAGAAGTCCTGTTAGGATATACTGTGCTAATTCCATTGTTTTAACTCCTGTTGATATAACTAGTAACTGGCTATTTATGAAGCGATATGCCAGGTTGCCATTTATATTAAGCGTTAGCTTGTGTGATATTAAAAATAACTTTTACAATACTACTATATCGGCTTTGATGTTATCCCAAAACCAGAAATATTTAATATGGGTAAATGAATTTTAATTATTTAGTTTTGGTTGGTGTCGGGAGTTTCGGGAGTATTGATATGATAACTTTCCTGTTAAGCAAAGGTTCAGTATCAACTCAAGTTTTGATACTTTCTGTATCAAACTGATGCAGGAATAGTGATAAGATAACTTTTGAGTTTGGTTTGGTTAGATGAACCTGTTTATCTATATGTACTTAATAACTGTTCTGATATTATCTACTAACTGTACTATCATACCCAAAATAGCTTTCCAGCCAAGTATTATACCCCAAAAGCCGCTAATAAATAGACCAAATACTGAGTTGAGGAAGATAACTCCCCTGTAATTTATCTCGATATTTGATTCAGCTCTGGCATAGATAAAACCATCCCCAATTTTATTTTCCAACTTCCTCATTTTTCGTTCTTCTTCTCTATCCCTTCTTTCTTCTTGTACCTTCCAACCCCAAGGGGCAAATCCCAAAATAATCGAAATTGGAAGATAGAATGGCCAGCTATATATGTAGCCAAGGGAAGCATAGATGATAAAAAAGGTTAGCCCCAAACCAGTACGCCAAACTAAACACCAGAGGATAAAAAAACTGTCGATAATAGCGTTATGGATAACTATACTTCGGTTTTTGTGATATGACATTTTAAGCTTGCTCCCGATAACTAATATTTAAGTTTTTATTTAGGGTGATTGCATCCCTTCAGATTAAACTTAAACTTAGCAGTAGTTTGAATTATCATATTGATAGTTGAAAATAGAAACTACCTAATCAATTGCAATTACCTATTTAGCCACACTAAATAAGGTTAAATATACCAACCTATCGTAACGATGTTTGTACCTAATCCGACATAGTTACTGTTGCTGTCATTGATATCTACAATTTCATCGATTATATCTTCACGGAGTTTAAATTCAGGCAAAGTTTTGATGATTTTTTGAAGAAGTTTAAAATGGTGCTATAGGTTAAAAAAAATAAAAATGATTAAGATTTGACCCTTAACCATTTGATGATATTTTTGTAAAATGATGGGATATACCTATGTTTGATTCACATGGTTGGGGCGTATGCCATTAGTTGTGGTTTTTCTTGTTGCGAGACTTACTACCTGATTGCACCTTAAACCGCACCTGCTTCCCGATACTTACCTCGGCAAGATTGCTAATATCTTTACCAGATTTATAAGCTTCAAGAATTGCCTTATTATTAGCTTGGTACTTAATAACTCTAAATTCATCAGGAAAATCTTCATCATCTACTTCTACTAGTAATTTAGCGACCTTTGGTGGGTTATCCCTGATTTCAATTATCCTTTCTTTACCGATGTTTTTGTCACTAATTAATCCAATCTCGTGCAGATGGATGAGGGTGCGCTTGATTTGTTCAAGTTGAGTTTTGCGACGTGAAATTACCCGGTCGTGGAGTTCGGCTACTCGCGCTTTTCTTTCCTCCCAGGTTTCAAAGTCAAGATTTAACTGGTCAACTACCCAGGCGATCGCATCGATTTTGGTTTCGATACCATCTTGAACACCCATAACTTCTTGTAAGAGTTGTTCTACATTACCCTGTTCGCCTAACTCGCTTGCTTCTTCTATCTGTGACCAAAGTTTAGCAGCATCTAGGCTTAATTCTTTGAGAGTGAGTTGGTTGATTTTGCGTTCAATTGCTTGAGTCATAATTTACTTTTGATATAAAAAACAACTAGCAGTTAGTTGCTACTAGTTGTTGACTAAGAAGAGTTGATGCTTGAAGGGAGATTGAATTTAGTATCCGTACTGCAAGTGATAGTAGTCTGATTTTTCTTGTGCTAATTCTGCTTCGTAGTCGTAGTAATCTGCTTCGCTTATGAAGGTGCTTCTTTTTTGAATTTGCTGTGCAGATTTTACTAATTCTTTGTTAGTTTTTAGGTTAGAACTCGTAGTAGTTTTCATGTCTATACAACTTCAATTGCTTCAACGAAGTTGTTGCGTCAGCAAATGTTGTTATCTTGAATTAGAAAGATAATATTTATCTTTTCCCTTTATCATAACTATCTACTATTGATTTGTCTTAAACTACTAGTTTTTCTACCACAAAGATAGTTGTCCTGGCGATACATTTCCCCGTCTGCGTGTATGAAACAGCATATGACAGCCACTGCATAAAGCCGCGAGATTTTCTGCTCGATTGTCCTCGGGCGTATAATTTCGGTGGTGAACCACTAATGTTTTAATGCTGCGTTCTCTACGATTTAACCCATCTCTTTTATCAGTTGGACGTAAGCATTGCATACCGCAGCGCGTGCATTTCCAGTCTGATTTGGATTTGACCTCAAGTGCGATATTATCCCAGTTTGAAGAATAGCGACTGCGGTTTTTACCAGTCATTAATCAGTTCCTTTTGGGTTGCAGAAAACTAATTTCGATTTAATTTGACGCGATATTATTGTGATTATATTTACGCAGAAAGTTTTCCGGAAAAATTCACCTGTGACATAACTTGTGTGCGTATTGAATTAGCAGCCTTCTCTGCAATTTCTTCTCTATCAGCATCAGTAAGAACTACTGCAAGTAGCGATTTGAGGGCTTCGCGGTTAGATATAAACTCCTCACCGTATAAATCATCTTGCAACAAAGTAGCTTCCAAGTGAGGTATTAACTCAGGCGTAGGAGATAGCAACCGCTCTTTAATGCGTGTCCTTGCAGTCTCTGTTGCAGAAGTTGTACCTATACCTAAATCCCATGTTTCAATTATTAGCCTGACCTCGCGGTTGAGAGATACACGCAGCGTTGATAGGCGACCAAATAAAGGAAGGTTGAGCATTAAAGGTGGTAATGCATTACCCCAATCCAAACCAGCGCCAATCGTGCAATTTGCTTCATCTTCGATGCAAACAGCCTCTTCGAGCCATCCTTCACCAAAAAGTAAATCTATAGCTTCTTGGGTTGTTATTGACTCGTTTGCCTCAAAATTATCCTTTTGCTGTTGATGGTTCATAAATTTTTACCCGGATCAGCCCTTATCTTCGTCTCAATACACCATACTCAAAGTAGACTAAATTATCATATTCTTCTTCCGAACCGCAGTTCAACATGTTTTGTTTTTCATAAAATCCTTCAGACCTTGGTAAGGAATGCAACCCAATTCTACCTTCATACCCAAGCTCAACACTTCTAATTCTTGCGAAATTTAATAGTGCTTGACCAACACCTTTGAATTGAGGCGGGCGTTGAATCTCGATTCGGTTAGTGGGGGCAGTGGCAATACCATCAACATAAACTAGCCTCTTACCAATATTTAACCGGGAACCGTGCATTTGCGTTTCTATTATCATTAATCCTTGAGTTTTGTTTTCGCACTCAATTGCGTAACCTTCAAGATTTTCTTGATTGGCAATATATCTTAATTTGAATATCCAATCCCAGTATTTATCTGATTGACTAAATAACCTTAAGCTTTCTACCCAATAATTGACATAATCATCAACATGTCTTTGGACTAAATCTCCCAAATAGGCTTCAACAGATGTATTATCAACACCCCTTTTTAATTCGATTTTTCGCTGCACCTAAAGCTCCTAATTTTCAACTGATTATTAAAGCTTGTGACTGCTATTTGACTGGTAGATAAAAGAGTAAATGTGAATGCGTATATCAATAGCTTTATCCCAACCAGCAAGCACAGCATCATCTGAAATGTCTCCAAGAACTACCAAACTATCTTCTTTATCCATATAGTAAGGTAAAGGTTCAGCGCTCAACCAACCATAAGCAATGGCTTCTTGGTCTCGCTCAATAATTGAAACTTCTAAACTTTGCTCATATGTTGAATAGTAGTAAGGTAAATAGCAGGCTGGATACTCTCTTAGAGATTCACGATTAACTGTGTATGATTGCCAACGCAGTTGCTCTCCCTTGATTTCTTTTGGATTAGCTTCTAGCCAATCATAGAGCTTTTTAGCTTGCCGCAATGCGTGGTCTTTGCCTTCAAAAACGACGTTGGGAAGAAAAATATCGCCGTCAAAATGCACCGCAACGTCAAATAAATCTTCATCTTCATCTTCATCTTCATCTTCATCTTCTGCTTCTGTTATCTCAATGATTCCAGCCTTATATAGTTCGGTCATTTCCCTGCATTACTTCGTCAGATGTACTCCTACCCTACATGATTAAAATTTTAGTTTTCAGTTACAGAATAATCAGAATACTTTAACTATGGATGAGAAAATAATTTACGTAGCAATTGATAGAACGAATTGGAGTCGCATAAATTTATTTATGGTTGGCGTCATTTCGGATAAAAGAGCGTTTCCAATATATTTTACCTTGCTGCAAAAATAATGATTGCGCTCCTTTTCTTATCTGCGATCGCTCTATTCGGCGAGCGAATCAGTGTAAATTCAGAAATTCTTGAAAATAATAAAAATACTAACTTACCGAATGATATGATCCCGTATTTTCGTTAAATTCCCATCCCATACCCGATTTATCCTTGCCCTTGCACCATGCCACAAAAAGCGGTGGGTGCAGCTTCATTCGCTGTTCGCGTACAGTTTCTTGACTTACACCAAGTCTTGAAGCTAAACCTTCTTCCGTCAACGGTTGGATTCGGGGAGTATGCCCTTGGAAGGATGAATTATTGTACGATTTATTGCCCCGCCTCGGTTGGTTGTTGAGATGATTTTGAATTTTAATAATCGCCTCAGTAAACTGTGTCATTCGGGCTGTTATCCCCTCCACTTTTTCTGATAAATTGGTGAGATTAGGGATTGCTGTGGTTTCGTTGCTATTAGATTCACTTGAAAACTGTGACTCCAGCTTATCAAGTCGTGAGCAAATAGCTAATATCGTTTCATTCGTAGGACTGCCGTTACTATTATTACCATTAACTAAGTACTCCTCAACACTTGCCTTAATCTTAGAGTCCAAGCGTTTATCTAAATTATCGCCACCAATTGCATCAAGGTTATCTATATCATCTAGGTAGAGTTCGATAAATTGGGTCAGCGTGGCTGTTGCCGTCGTGCCTTTCTCCCGGCAACGGGCGATAAACTGCTCCCACATCTTTTGGTCACAGTTAAAAGATGCCAGTTTCTTGTTTTTCCCTGTTTGGCTCATGTCTAGGTACTATCTAGGTTAACCGGGACTGGACACGACCGAATAAGCGCGTCATCCATCTTGATAACTACCTTGACAGTATCATTTTGGAGCGCATGAGCGCGATGGCGTACCCGCCATGAACCGGTGGCGATTGCTTTTTTACCGATGTTTGCTTTTTTTACGCAGTGCGTGAGAAGTCCCAACACGCCCGACATGGTGAATGTACTTTGCAGTTGTCGCAGGCGAAGCATGGCCCAAATCTGCTTGCAAGTCGAAATCAGAAGCTCCATTTTTCTTAGCCAGCGTCGCATGAGTGTGGCGCAGAAAGTGGGCACTGAACTTAATTCCCGCACTAGCAGAAATTTCCGCCATCATCAACCGCAATCCGCGATCGCTTAGAGGTTTACCCCTATCCCGCCGGCTGGGACTAGGAAACACCGGCTGATCATTGCTGGCATCGCCACGGTAATCCAGTAGCACTGCACTCGTCTCCGGATCGAGACTAATGGTTCTGGTTTTATTTCGTTTCCCCGTCACAGTTAACAATAGACAATCTCCATCCTCCCGAAACTGCCGCCAAAATAACCCCGGCGTAACTATACGCTTACCATAATCAGAAGTTTGCCGCGCAATTTCTCCCGCCCTCACTCCACTGTAAAAGACGAGAGTCAACAGCAGCCAATGCATCTTATTAGTGTTGTGTTGCAAATCTACTTCAATCGCCGCTTTTTCCAACTTAGCAATCTCGCGTTCCGACAGAATGCGCTCTGCGAGCTTATCGTCCCATTGGATACTTAAGTCCTTGCCCAAGTCGATAGCAAAATAACCAATAGAAGCTCTAGTACCCCACTCCCACAAACTTTTAATCGCCGCAGTGTATTTAGCTGCCGTATTTTTACTAATTCCATAAGTATTTTTCTGTCCCCGTACTGGCTTTTCATCTTTCAGCCAAGCAAGATAAGCGTGTAGATGGAATAACGTTACCATCCTCAAATCAGATATCCCAAACCGCGACTGCATATAATCAGCAAGCTCATAACCAATTTGCCGATATGCCCGTCGAGTTTGGTCGCTTTTAATAGTGACAGAATGCACCCATAGCTCAATTAGCTGCTCCGTCGAATTAATTCTCTGGCGGTTGGGAAAATAATAATCCACAAGCGCAACCCGGGCTTGATCAAGCGGCAGAGTTACCATCTCCACTGCAAGTGATTCCACGCTTAATACAGGTAAATTTTCCATAAGATAAATCCCCAACCCCCACTGATAATTATGATGCCGAGAACTATAATTCCCGGTATCTTTATGATAGTTGTTTCCCAGACACGATCCAATTGCCCATCTAGAATCATCTATATCGTATATACGCGGATATCCCGTATGCGATGATAGTAGGGGGAGATAGAGAGGTAGGGGGAGTGAGTAAATATTAGAACTCAAAGCAAATGGTTAAAGAACTGGTTAGAAATCACTTCTCCACAACAAAAGCGCGAGGGACTGGTGGAATATCCGCAGATAAATATAAAACTTCTGTCAGAAGAAGACCGGGAGTTGGTGAAGCAGGCCAAGCAGCGTGCTGAGGATTTGCGCTTAACTTTTAAAGAGTTTGTGCTGGATTGTATTAGAAATGCACTTGTAGAAGAGAGTCCCGATAGTGCAGATAGTGCAACTGCTGCCGAAATTGAAGCTTTGAAAGCTCAAATCGCCGCCCTGTCAGAGAAAGTGAGTATTCCTTCTGCGACCAAAACGGAAGTGCATACCCTCCAGGAAAGGGTAAATCAATTGCGGGTGGGAATTTCAAATGAAATTAAGAAGGATAGGGAGCAACTTGCTTCTTTGACGTTGGCGCTCTCCCGACTTGAAAGCCAAATTGAACAGCTGGTGCCTTCTTTAAATCTTCAAGTGGATGGCGAGGTAAATTCAAACAGTGATGGCGATTGGCTTTTTGGAGAAGACTCCGGTGCTGAACTACCGTTAACTTAAGCATGGGAATTGAAGAATGGGGACGGCGTAAAGCCTGCGGCATAGCTACGCTTAACGCGCAGCGTCTCGTAGAGAATAAATTCGCCTGCGCCTTTCTGCCATGCTTTCAAGCACCAGGTAGTTATAGTCTTGGTCTAGGAATACCCGATAGGATGCAATTATGGGTAGTGCCAGGTCAGTTGGCGCACCAAACCCAAACGAGTACTTGCTATCGGGAAGCAAGGTACTTTTGCGTGTATCGATTGATGCTAAATCGTTGACACCCTTTCTTCTGGGGTTGCTGATATGTTCTTGGATGATTTCGTACAGTCTTTGCTCTATCCACAGAGCTTTGGGAAGTAGAGGCAGTAGAAGAGTTAATCTTTCTCTCTCAGTGTCTGTGATTTGGCTTGGGGTATTCGTACCTGTAGGGTGCTTGCTTCGTTTATTGCCGTCGGGATTGTATCTATTTCTGTCGAGGCAGTTGATCAGCTTGAACAAGTGGTTAACATTACACTGTGCATTTCTAGGAGCGCCGCTTTGGTTTTGGTAATAGGCTATTCTAAATTTTCTATCTTCTGCTCTTTCTAACTGGGCTAAATACTGCTTGATAAATTTGTAATCTCCCCTGGCGTTGACTTTGGAGCGAGAATCCACTGGCGATGTGGTATTTGAGGCGAGAGCGATATCTTTAGCCTCCTCTTCCTGGAGTCCGATGTGGATGGTAACTTTGACTCTGGCTTGGGTTAGGTCATATTTGTAATTTTTAGCTTGCTCAAATGCTAAAACTGTGTGACCTCCGTTGATAATGCCATCGCTACCCCCCTCGCTAGCTTCTAAGACTTCTAACTCCAGTTCGGTTTTGTTTTTGCTAGGTTTAACTTTATTGGCTGACAGAACGATTCCACTGTGACGAGAGAAGAATTTTTCTGGTTGAGTCGTCACAGAGTCAAAGATTTGTCGGTATGTCGCACTTTTGCGGTTTGGTTCCCGGATGTTGGGTTCTAGGGGTAGGTTTGTGGGAAACCTGTCCACATGGGCGGTGGCGATAATGCAATTGGGGTTTGCATGGAAATAGTTGTCTACTTTAATAATCCAGTTTTTCGGCATGGGTGGTTTCTGCATCTTAGCGATACATTCTCAATTATTCTTCTCGAGCGTCTCAGTCTCATCCCACAGTCATCCTGGGTGGTGGCTTCGCTGGACTGTTTACAGCTTTACACTTAAGCCAGCAAAATTATTCCCATCCGATTATTTTAATTGAACAGCGCGATCGCTTCAGTTTCAAGCCGTTATTGTACGAACTACTAAGCGGCGAAAACACTTGCGCCACTTGTGCTGAACGGATTATTCCCGGCTCATTGAACGGATAGCTTAACGTGTATAAAAACAACAAGAATAGTAGATGATAATCATGCCTTGGAACCTAAAGCAATTATCTCAGTAATGCAAATCCAAGGGTCTACTTTTCTCATTTCAGTAAATTCACTGCAACAGTATTTCTCTAGAAAGGTACATAAAAGTATAAGTTAACTTTCAGGAAAATTACGATGAATTTTACAGAGTCTATCAAAAATGAGCTAATTTATTCAGGTATAATTGACCAAACTTTAAAGGTAGGAGATATTATTCCTAATTTCATTCTACTTAATGCTTTCGGTCAAGCAGTAGAATTACAAAAATTACTAGTTAGTGGGCCTGTAGTTATTTCCTTTTTTCGAGGTTCTTGGTGTCCTTTCTGTAACTTAGAACTAGCAGGACTCCAGCAAGCATTACCTGCAATTAAAACATTAGGAGCATCACTAATTGCTATTTCACCTCAAACTACTCGTCATACCATATCAACTGTAGAAAAACATGAACTAACTTATGAAGTATTAAGCGATCGCAGCAATATGATTGCTCGTCAATTTGGAATTGTGTTTCAAATCCCGGAGTATCTAAGACCTATATTAGAGTCAAAGGGTCATGTGTTACCTAGATACAATGGAGATGAGTCTTTTGAACTACCTATTCCAGCTACATTTGTAGTTGATCGAGACGGAAAAATCGTTTATGCTTTTGTTGATGCAGATTATACTAAACGGTTAGACCCAATTGAAATAGTGAGTATTCTACGAAATATTCCTACAGTTAGCAAAAGCTAGTACCGTTATGCGTAATTCGTAATTCATAATTCGTAATTCGTAATTTAGATACTGCAAGCCTTCCATTGATTTGGAATGGGTATTTTATTTACGCCGTGCTGTAGTAGTAATTTTAGATTTAACTATTTTTTCCAATTCTTAGATAATATTCAGCTTTATACCATACTCGTATCAGGATAATCTGTAATTCTAATAATTAAAATAAATCAGGCAGCTTTGAGAAAATATTTCCTTCTCAAGTATCTATCTGATTTGATGATTTTTATTTAGAATTATCACAAAATAGTTGTCAAAGACATGCAAAACGCTAATCTACAAAAAGCGACATTTGGAGCAGGCTGTTTCTGGGGAGTTGAAGCAGCATTTCGTCAAGTAAAAGGAGTAACTTCTACAGCAGTTGGTTACAGTGGCGGACACTTTGAAAATCCAACCTACGAAGATGTCTGTAGAGGCAAAACTGGACATGCTGAAGCAGTGGAAGTGGAATACAATCCAGCAATAGTATCTTACGATCAACTGCTAAATGTGTTTTGGAATAAGCACAATCCCACAGCATCAAACCACGAGGAACCAGATGTTGGTTATCAATATCGGTCAGTGATATTTTTCCACACTCCAGAGCAGGAATTATTAGCAAGAGCCTCCAAGGAGCAGCTTGAAAATAGTTCTCGTTATCGCAAAAATCCAATTGTGACGGAGATTGTAGCTGCACCGCAATTCTATAGAGCGGAAGAGTATCATCAGCAATATCTGGAGAAGCATGGACGAGCATCTTACAGGATAGGCTAATCTTTCACTGGTTCAGGGGGATGTTAAAAGCCGAATGCTACAAATCCCCTTACTTGCTATACATATGAGGGAACTTTGCTTGAAGTTTAGCCAGCTTCGGCAAGTCATTCATTACAACATAGCGATCGCTCGGATGATGCACTATATAATTCTGATGGTATGCCGCAGCCTGATAAAAACTTTTCAAAGGATCTAATTCCGTCACAATCGGCTTGTCGAAGATTTGCGATTTGTTGAGTTGAGCGATATATTCTTGTGCAGCTTGTTTCTGCTCATCGTTAGCAAAAAAGATCGCCGAACGATATTGCTTACCTGAGTCTGGGCCTTGTCGATTTAACTCTGTTGGGTTATGCGCTACCAAAAAGTAGACCTTCAGAAGCTGGTTATATGATATTTTTGATGGATCGTAAGTGATTTTTACGGATTCAGCATGATTAGTTAATCCAGCACTGACAAGTGTGTAGTCTGCGGTTCTTGCATCGCCTCCAGAAAAGCCAGAAACGACATCAGAAACACCTAATAGATGCTCAAAAACTGCTTCCATTCCCCAGTAGCACCCACCAGCGAAAACCGCTACTTGCTTTCCCTGCGGTGCAGCATTCGAGATATCAGTGGCGGGAGCAGAAAGCATCACACGAGACGCACCGTATAGGAGTAAAAAAGTCAGCGAAATGATGGACAAGTTGCGTAATAACTGACGGGAGAGAGTAAAGTTATGAATTGACATGAGGTTGTGAACTCCTTTATTTAATAGAAGAAGAACCGAGTTTATTCAGCTATAGAGCGATGTCTACGACGGGCTACGCCTACGCAAAACAAAGTCGCTGATGATTATCAGAAATACCAAAAATTCCATCTTCACCCCAACGGTAGGCGCGAGAACGAGCCTGATCGTGGGTGAAATAGTCCCAAGCTGTACCGTTGGGGCTGTTGTCTTCGCGTACTGTTCCCCATTGGCGATCGCTTAAATAAGGCCCCCATCTGCGCCAATGGGATATCTGATTTTGGGCTTCTGCTAATCTGATTTCTTCTTGGGTTGGAGTTGTCATCATCTCACCCCGTGCATATCTGCACTTTATTTTAATTAATTTGATATATTGAGTATCACGTTTTTATCAAAGATTGGGCTGATATTTTGATTAAAATTTGCTAGGTGAATTGATAAATAAAAATCTCGGATAAACTCAGGAAAAATTTATATTAATTTTTATTATCAAAATAAATCAGATTTACTGTCCAAATTCAATACACATAAGTCAACACTCTTTCTGGCGATCGATATTTGGATTATCAGTTATGAATCCTATAATGTGCTGAGAGTGGTATTAAGAGTTGATGAAAGATCAATTTTTGAATTTGTTTCAACTAGAATCTTAATTGCTAATCAAGCTTAAATTATAAGTAGCCCAATCAAATCGTTTTTCAGTTGCTATATTAGACTATAAATCTAACACAGATCGAAGTATAATATGTCGGAAAAAAAGACGGAAAAAAAAAGTGGAGAAGAGCCAAAAAGAGGTATTCCTTTATATGCTGATCGGAGTGAACCAGAAATTAATGACCCAGCTTTATCACAAGCCACTACAGTTTGGCGTGGCTCAAATGACATATCTTTTAAATTACTCCGATGCCTCGAAGCGATGCGGGATCTTTCAAAAAGCATGGAAGGTCTAGCTAAACTTAATGATCCTACTTCCGAGAAGCGACTAGTAAAGCAACTTGCATCCCCGCTTTTTGCTTTGGGATCTGGCATTCTGGATATGTTTAACGAATTAGAAAGTAATGCCAAAGACTACACACTGATAGGATCTACTCAACACAAAGAGATCATCAGTAGGAAAAAAAAATTTATAGTAGAAGTACCTACAGATAATAAAAGTAATTTGCGTATTGTAAGAGATAAGATTGATTCACATATAGATAAAATCGCTGTAATTAGACCAGAAGACTACTGGATTTACGTAGATATATTATCTTTCTTAAAGTGTATGAAAAGTTGCCTAGAGCAAATCTTGTACCTTCTGTCGTTGGATGTTTACGGTTGGACAAGGGACAGTGGGCATCCTGATGTATGGAGCTTAATGAGTGTTGATGGCACAGTAGTTGATTTTTATATGCAAAATGGTGAACCAGTAGCCATCATAAATGTAACTCTTGTAAAATCACCCAAACATGGTGTACTTAGTGAGATTAAAGCCTTTGTACCTTTATACAACGAAGTGGCGAGTAAATGTCAAGGTATAGAGTTAATAAAAATTTCAAAATCAGATAAAACAGAATCATCGCAAATATGATACATAAATATTCCAAAAGCACAGTTTAACAAATAATAGGGTGTGTTATGCTGCACGCTAACGCACCATACCACTTAATAAATAATTAAAACTTCATTATGCGCTTCGGTCAACATCACCAATTTCTAGAAAAAGACGATGTTCGATTGGCCTTAATCAACAGGGCAATCGCTCAATTTAAATTCTCTGCTGAACAGCTGAAAGAGCCATATCTACACAAAATTGACGAACACACAGCATTGTTTCTGAAAGGTTTTGGAAATGAGATCAATCTACTCTCCGCCTTTAGAGATATTTATTTGAACAGTCGAGAATTGCTTGACCTACTGCTGGGTCGAATAAGTCAGCAAACAGCTTCATCAGGGAATCAAACCCCGAAAGACTTTCTGCCGTTTGCCAAACGTCTAATGTGTGGGGACATCGATCATCTTAATCTGGAAATTATTTCCTTCTTAAAAACAAATATTAATTATATATTTCACATTAGAAAAATAAGAAACGAAATAAAGAAAAATCCATCATCCGTTGAATTTTTCTTTAATACGGATCACTTTGAAGCAAGAATGTCCTTGCCCATTGATAAGTCTGAATATGAATTACTAGAACATCTGGATATCGCAAATCTAGATGAAGCTAAAATGAAATCTTCTTATGCGTGTGTAATAAATTTAGATATTGCCTTCCCTGAAATGCTCCAATTTTGGAAAGCAGCCTTTGAAATTCAGCAACACTAAAAAACTTTAAGTTTAAACACTGCTTCTCGCGTAGAATCATTAAACTAGAAACTATAGAAGTGCGATCGCTGTGACAGATTAATCTCCTGCATAACTCTGGCAAAATAAAATAATTTATACAGAGAATGGGTTACAGCTTTATTTTCTAACATTAATAAAATTCATCTTTTAAACTTCTCGATTTGCTGCTGAAAGTAGTCTCGCCAACCTGTAGGTAAAGCCTCAACTTGTACGGCGCGGTGTAACAGTTCTAAGTCGTGTGTTTCTCGTGCATAAAGTCGGGTAATATCAGCAACAGTGACATTGTTTGAGTCTCGACTGATTAACTCCAAATTATTACCATTTCCGACTTGACCCTCTTGCAGCACCGCAAAGTAGAACCCCGTTAGGCGGCTATCTAAAAACTGTTTAACTATATCAGCACGTCCAAACTTGACTCCCAGTTTATAACAAGGCATTCGAGGTTGAGTCACCATTACCTCTGCGCTACCGATTCGGAAGCGAGAGCGCTATCGCGCACACTTCGTGAACGCCAATATTAATCTCATCCTCTAACAGCCCAACTGTGGTAAAGTTTTCACCAAACATTCCCCAGGGCAAATCCATGTCAGGTAACTTGCGCCGCCAATAGTCGTAATGCTCGAATGGATAAGCATAAACTGCTTTGTCTTTCCCTCCGTGGACACTCAAATCAGCTTGTCTATCACCGTCTAAGTTGAGCGCTCGCATCATCACTTGTCCCTCAACTGGTTCTTTAAAAATCCCAGTTGTAACTGTTTTGCCCTTCCAAAGTACTTCACGGGGAAGTCCTACGTTGACTGAGATAACTTGCACAATTTCATATCTCCTCTAATAAAATTTTGTACCGATATTAAGCCTGATAGATAATATGCTTGATATTACTTGATTATTAGAGGAATTTATTAAATATCTAACACCAATTTTGCCGTTCCAGGTTGAGAAATACAAATTAACACCAAACCCTTATCAGTTGTTGCAGTTGGTTCTTCTTGGTAAGCAACTACACCTTCGCGGATTTTACACATACAAGTACCGCAAACACCTACACGACAACTAAAAGGTGGATTAATATCATTGGCTTCGGCAAATTCTAGGATAGTGCCATCACTAGGTTGCCATGTCAAAGTTTTGCCAGATTTTGCAAAGACAATCTCTGCAAATCTTTCATCTCCAGTTGCGATCGCAGTTTGTTTATCAGACTGACTTTTCATCGGTTTACCAAAAGATTCAAAGAATACTCTACTGTCAGGTACTCCCGATTCCTTCAATCCTTGCATTATGGACTGCATAAAAGATGGAGAACCACACAAAAAATACTCAGCTTCTTGTCGTACTAACTCTTGAATCAGAGCAGCATCAACATAACCAACACTGTGGTATTTACCTCTATTTTCAGGTGTAGGACGACTATAGCGAAAATGCACATTCAGATTATGATTTTGTCGAGAAATTTCCCTCATTTCATCCCTAAAAGCATGGAATTTACCATCTCTAGCACCATGTAAAAACCAAATAGGACGAGTAGGATTAAGAAGGGCACAAGCTTTCGCCATACTAATCATTGGCGTAATTCCTACACCATTGCTAATCAACACTGCGGGGATAGATTTCTGTACATCCAAAACAAATTTACCGTTTGGTGGTTTCGCTGCAATTACTGAACCTTCCTGAATGCGATCGTGCATAAAATTAGATGCTATACCGGGCATAACATCTAATCCGTTCGGTGCAGGTTCTGCATCAATCAGCAATATAGCTCTTGGCTTGAACTTTAAACTGATTATTGCTTAAATAATTTATCTAAAGATTATGAATAGATAAGGATTGATATCTCAAAAACTGATATTTACCTTAGAAACTTCTTACAGATTTCTCAGCCAAATTTAAATTTTTAGGTTACGGCTGATAAAATGTAAAAAAAGATACGGGAAAATGCTAATAACTAACCTAGTGTTTGCTTGACACGCCCTAAAGTGCAAAGCTGAGTACTCAAAATCACAGCAACGGCAGTATTTATAGTTAATGGAGTTGAGCAATGGTGTTTTGGGGAGATGACACTGGACAACCAATGCCTTACAGGGGTTGGAATGCGGTTGTAGCTAGTGAACAAAATGGTACAAAAACTAGGCTGACTACAACATTTAATAGGCTGCTTGAGTGGTTGCGAGATTATATGTCCGTAGATACTGTTACACTTCTACTTCCAGATGTGGAGGCGATCGCTCTTTGCTGATTTTGCTTAACCCGCTTAAAGACAGTATTTCATTGACAAAAACGACTATATTCTTAAAATTGCAATAATTTGGTAAAAATAGGCAGTTTTGCCAATTTTGGCACTTAATTTGATAAGTGGTATTGCATTCTAGATGTTCTCTAACCTGCATTCCCACAGCATATGCAAGCAATGGGGGTACCGAATTTCCGATTTCTCTTTGGGCGTTGAGTATTGCCTCACTAAAATTAAACCAATCAGGATAACTGTGTAAGCGAGCAGCTTCTCTTACAGATATAACCCGTGGCTGTTCTGGATGGAGGGGACGTAATGCGGTGCGGTTGCCACTCCCCGCTCTTAACGTCACGCAGAATCCATCCCATTGCAGCTTTTTTGATTTGGATTTAGCTTCTCTCGCACCTGGGGGAGTGTTGATGAATTGCTGAATTACTTGTGGTGCATGTATTGTCGCTGCGAATCCCGTCTCAATGTTAGTTACTATACCAATATTTGGGAATATTTTTTCAAGATACTTAGCATATTCTCCCTTCACCCAATCTGGATGCCATTCTTGAGTGTTTTGCTTGGGGAGTAGGGGGACTGGCAACAAGTCCGCGATCGCATCTCTAACTGTATGTTGAGGTTGATGCTTTGGCGGTATAATTTCTCCAAACTTAGATGCAACAAAAAACACCCTTTTTCTAGCTTGCGGAACTCCATAATCTGAAGCGTTCAGGTTCCACTTTGAGAGAAAATAATGTTCTTCTAGCACTGCTTGGAAGTTCGCAGTAATGCAGCCAAACTTCTGATTTTCAATCCCCGGCACATTCTCCATAATTGCCCCAAGGGGATTGAGTTCCAACACCAGCCGAACAAACTCCCCTACCAACGAGTTTCTCTCATCTTCAACATTTTGCAGTCCGGCAACGCTAAATCCTTGGCATGGTGGGCCACCAAAAACGGCATGAATTTCCCCGTCCCAATCTACATACTTCGTCTGAATACAGGCGCGTATTTCTTCTCCTGTCACCTCCCGAATGTCTTTGCACAAGACTGTGGTGTGCGGGAAATTATGTTGGTATGTTGCTAGGGCGATGGGATTATTATCAATGGCGATCGCTATTTCAAATCCTGCTGCTTTAAATCCCAAATCAAATCCACCCACCCCGGAGAATA
Organism: Nostoc foliaceum FACHB-393; assembly: GCF_014698505.1. Taxonomy (GTDB): domain Bacteria; phylum Cyanobacteriota; class Cyanobacteriia; order Cyanobacteriales; family Nostocaceae; genus Nostoc; species Nostoc foliaceum_A. The sequence goes on from NZ_JACJTD010000022.1 coordinate 20,589, forward strand.
GGCTAACAGCTATTTTTTTGTTTGCTGCTGTTGAGTTCATTATTGGTAAAACTGCCAAGTGTTCCGGGCAACTGATAAATGCTTGAAAATTCTCGGCAATTCGGAGCGATCGCCTTTCCTCAGTACTGCCCTTATCCCAGCCATACTCTTTTAACAGTGCGCGATATTCTTTTTTGGTGTAAGTCTGCTTGTACTCATAGAGTAGGAAAGCCGTATGGAGGTACTCTAGGGTACTTTGCTCTATGTGGGTGGTAGGATTGGAGTCTACCTGATGCTGCTCGACGTATAATTTATTTGCAAAAGTTGTTGTAGTCATGATATTGTATGCGCGGTCTTAATATCTAAGACTAAGTTTCCTAATTCGACTAGTTAAATAAGTCAGGCCGCTTTTTCCCAATTTTCTGATGATGATTTGGAGATAGCAGCCAAGGCATAGCCCAAGGTGTGTTTATGAATTTTGGGCATTTTGTGAAACGACATATCCTGACCCCAATCTTGGACTGACTTGGTGCCAATATGTAATACTTGCGTGAGAGTTTTGACACAAGTTGCGCGAAAATTGGCGTGAGACACGGTTTGTAGTACTTGTTGTTCAGTTAACCCTTGAAGGAGTATTTTTTCTAGAAACGTTTGAGCATCTACTTCCGGTGCGCTATATTCTCCTCTCAAGATGCTCTTTAGCTGCTTTGGCACGATTTCGGCGGCATGAATGTAAGCAAGTGAAACTTTGCAGTAGTTGGGCATCCCGTCAAAGTTGAGGTCACTTCCCCACTTGCGAACTGTTGGTCTTTGTACACCTAAGACTGCACACAGTACAGTGATACATTTTTTGCGGTATTGTGAGTCGGTTTCTTCTTCGAGCAGTTCTCTGGGAGTGAGTTCAGCGATATCAAAACAGTGGCGTAGAAATTGTCTGGGTTCTAAGCCTTCTTTGGGTAAGTTTTTGAAGATTTCGCAGTATTTCATATTGGACTCGTGCAGAAATTTTGATTGAAACAGGTGTTTTTCTGCCATCTCAACTTTTTTGTGCTTTTGATTGAAGAATACCAAATCAACTAATTATGTATGTGTTTTATTTACATTTTGTAATTTTTTAGCAGTGTAAAAAACAAATTGCACTGCCAAATAGTTACGTTTATTAACGATTCAGCATACAAAGGCTTCAAATATGCTTTGTGGTTCCGATAGACTGAAGTAACATGAGTAAACAACAGCCCGAACAAAACCCGAAGCTACCTCCGAAGCGTGGTCGTCCTGTAGATGCAGAGAAAGACCGCGTGACAGTCCATATTAGTGTTGATATGCGAGGTCAAATTGAGAAGCTAATACCTGATATGGGTAAAAGCTTGTCAATGGTAGTTAGGAACTTGGTGAATTTGGGTTTAGAGCTTGTTGGTTTATCTCAAAAGGGATTTACTGCTCCTCGGTCAGGTAATTTAGAGGAGTGGCTTGCAAGTTATACGTCTTTGGGAACTGAGCTGCTGATTGCTTGTGAAACTCTAAATTTGTCAGCTCCAAAATCAGGACAAATAGCTATTTGGCTTTTAGACAAAATGGCTTTTGGGTCAAATGACCCTCAAATTATTAATGATGAAGAAGATACTGGTACAAAGCTTTTAGAAAGAATTCGTTTAGGAAAGAAACTGCAAACTTTTAGCCTTGAACAAGGGATAGAATTACCTCAAAATGAGGAATTTGCTACTTGGTTGGGGCAGTTATATGCTAATGCTGCTATTGGACAAGAATTTTTAGCTGCTTGTCGGGCGCTGGATTTGCAGTTACCAGAGACAGGAAAACTACAGGAATGGTTGCAGGATTTGGAGGTGCGATCGCGCAGTGTCTCCGCAGGAGAATTGCCCTTGGCGGCTCCTCAAGGAGCATCGCACAGCATCTCCGCAGTAGAATCACAATTATCAAACGAGTTATTAGAAGAATGCGATCGACTGGGGATAGAGCCGCCAAAACCTGGTGAGGTTGTAGCGTGGCTACAAAATACCCGCCCTGCGGTGTTTGAGCAGTCAATGCACGAACATAGATTACCTTTTACGGATGATGGTTTGCCTTTAGGGGGGTCGCAACCTTTTTTGGAGCATTTACTTACACTAAATGCACCGCCAACTGAAGATGAGGAGTATGACATTGCTCATAGGTTTGGTGTAGACCCAGCCCATCTTAAGGATTTAATATCCCGCATGAGGTTTGACAAGAACGGACAGACAAATAATTGTCATTAATTTGCTGAGGGGATAAATGCATGGATGCCATTGAAGATTCCTCAACGTTGTGGACTTTACTATGCAAGCCTGGATGGGAAATTAAACCTAATCCAGTAAAGCATCTACTCAAAATTAAAGCTCCTGACTACCAGGAAGCATTAATGCTTTATACCAACTATCGGAAATTTCTAGCAATGTGGGCGGCATCCCTCGATTGTACCTGTGCTTTGATAGGAACTCAGGGGATGCGTGGGTCTGCATTCAAAATTCTTGCAGCAGCGCCAGCATCGCAGCAGAAGTTATACGAAGACTTGATTTTTGCAAGCCTACGAAAGTCGGTTAGTTGTGACTGCGAAAGACTAGTTGATCGGGAATTTAAGAATGTTATCAGCAAGTATTCAGGGTTTTACATTGCTGAAACTTGTTTGCACCCTGAGCTTAGACCAATTGTTGATGAAATATTCTCAAACCCAGACAAGAAACTTGCTTTAACGCGAATGTCTGACAATTTGCAATTAATCGTGTCCGCATCAGCAGCACGGGCGATGAGTTCTGACTCACAAGATGTGGTGCGTCGTCGAACGACTGATTTTTGGCACGCTAGAGACTACGAATGTTTTTTGCGGATGTTCAAGCAAGATGGGGGAGTGGGGTTTGAAATTACTTACCAAGCAACAACCAATCTCCCAAAAATTAATCCTTTGGCACCGTGGGCGCGGTTTACTACAAGCTATCGGTTTTTTGAAATTGATGTTGGCGATCGCACAGAAGTGTACCGTTTGGGCGAAGGTAAAGATATCACCCTAATCAGTCGTCCCAAGGTTATTTCATAATATAGCGAGGTTTTATGGCAGTAAGATTCCTAGAAAATAAGGGCAGTGGCAATATTCTAGAGATTAGTCGAGCTAGACTTTTAGAGCTTACCCCCAATGTTTATCCCCTCACTTGGGAAGCGATTCTTTCAGGTAATGGTGACAGTGCAGCTATCTTGGGTGCAGGTTTTGCCGAACGTGAAGTTTTTTTTGGTTTTGAGGGAGTTGACTTGACGCGCTACCAACTTCCGACAATCGACTGTTACGACATTGCTATTAATCCGCCAGAAAAGTTTTTAGCTTTACGCAGCCAATACCCAAACCTACAGTTAAATTATTTTTGCGATCGCAATCTAGCAGAATTAGAACTGACAAAACTTTACACTCCAAATAGCCTGCGGCTAGTTTCGGTTCATGGAGTATTAGATTACTTGCAACCAGATGCCGTTACGAGAACATTACTTGATATTGTGAAGGTGCAGCCAGAGGCAATATCGATACGGTTATTTTTAATGGGCAACCCGTGGTCGTGTAATTTTGCGAGTATAGAGCAACTGGCGATGGAATTAGATTCAATAGAAATTACTACAAGTGGCTTAGTCGAGCCGATTGATTTTGATATATTTTGTCGTACAGGTGTTGTGCAATTAAATATTTTAGACCAGGATAAAATTGAACATAATTTGTTACCAATTTACGGTGCATCTCATGTCATGCCTGATAAACTAGTTGGTTATTTCAATACTCAAGGATATCAGCTAGTTGCAACTGATGTGTACTCACTTTCAAGTCAAGATTTACAAGGGGATGAATCGCAAAATCACAATAGTAATAAAGATGTATTTTTAGATAATCCACATGGAATGTTGTTATTTTTTAAACGATAGAATACTCATTTGAATCGAGCTAATCAACGAATCTGTGTTAGCGAAGCTCCTCCCTTTGAGAGGCTCGCATAAATTCCCGCCTTACGATTTAGATTTTCAAATCAGCACTCCATCACCAGAAGCTATATCTTTTACATAGCAGAGGATTTAAATATATCTGCAAAATTTTTGTAAATAATTCTACTTGCAGTTAACAAAATTAGTACTTACACACTGTACAGATTGGCCATAGTATGGGTTACGATTTTTGGTCGTTTCAGGCGCTTTGCATAACCCCGATTTATTCCCATATTTGCGTAGGCGTAGCCCGTCGTAGACATCGCTGAGTGCTAAACACGGCTGAAATAGCCAAATTGCGTGTAGTACTTATGTACGATGCGTAAGTCCTAAAAATAACAATAATTCACATTGATTTTATTGCGTATTATTACGCAGGGCATTCTAGACGCTTCAAGTTAATGTGTATTGAATATTTGGCATCACCGCGCCAAAAGGGTAAAATTGTACGCTAAGGCTGTAATCCTTGTACAGCAATAGTTTCCGCCCTACCTTTCATCGGATGATCGCCTAGATCAGATGGATATTCGTCAAGTTTTTCACGGCAACGAAATCTTAAGGTAACTTCACCTGTTGTTTTTCTCGTAGTCCAGTAAATACCATGAAGTTTTTCTACAGGATTACCGATTATCTCTAAAGCAATTGTGCCATCGTGGGGCTGGCTACGTTCTGCAACTGATATAGAGGGAGAACTCGTGTAGCAATATCCAAGCTTTCGTAATTGCTCATCACTATCCAGCCAGAAGTCGGCGAAGTAACTTCGACTTGTCATCTCTGCTGTACGCATAACACAACTAATATGAGTGAAGGACTGTTTAATTGTGAGAATTGTGGGTATGGGGCCGGGAGTCTCCCCAGTCTGCGGATTCTTCCAGGTCGTTTGTATGCTTCCTTGCCAAGTCCCTTCAATATAAGGGAAGGGAACAAGCCACTTCTGAAAAATTCGCCATTTCCAAGCATAGGTGACAAACCCTACCCATAAAATCACCAGAATTGGAATTGTTTTATAGGCAATCTTCAATGCACTCCAGATGTCTGTAATCTCTGCACCTGTGACAAGTGCGACATTGATAAAACAAATCGCAAACAGTGCAAAAAGAAAATATGCAAATGATTTGGCTTTCAGATTCTTCATGTATATCCAATATAATTCCAGACTGCTTGGAGAAAATTATTCGCCTCCTGGCGAGTCCACGGTTGAGAATTGCGGAAGAGATACTTCAATTCATTTACTTCACCCCATTCAGAACAATCTTCATCTTTACGTGTGCGACTCCAGATGTCTACAATGATATATCGAAGAATTTCTGTGTATGACTCTTTTGAGAATGCTTCCAATGCAGCATTCCAAACCAGGCATTCGATAAGAAACGACGAAATGTTTTTGGCTCCTGATACGTTCTCGCTCTGCATTTTGTCTCGGAGACGTTTCAAAATGCGAATAACCCGTTTATATTTCCGGCCTGTACTATTATTTCTATTTACCCCATTATCGTAAGTCTGCTGAGGCCAATTCTGTATCAAACTACCGTTATCCGGCTTGAAGGCAACACCTGAAATGTAGTGAGGAGTGCCATCTGTGTTCCATCTTCCTGTGTAGTGTCGATGCTCGAAAGTAGGCACTACATCTGCATCAATTCTGTAAGTGTTTGCATGAACATCAAAAGCTTTATTACCTCGTGTAACCCCATTTCTACCAAAGTAATTGACTAACGCCTGCTCAACCATATTCTTGAATTCAGCAAAGGATATAGCACTACCCACATTACCAAACGTGTTTCGTGTAGTACCACTGGGATAGTCTGGAAAGAATGCTGAGTTATAGCGGACACATATATCTACATCACTGTTCTGTCTAACATTTGTGCGGGCACGGTAAGAGCCTTGAGCAAAAACGGAAATGTCTAGGCTTGATAGTTTAACATCAGCTTTGATCGCTTTGCGAACAATTCTCTCTGCGTTCTCACATTTATCAGACTCTGTTTGGCTAGGCCCCCTCGACCAAGAAACAAAGGTATCTTCGGATATATTCATGTACTAAAAGTCTCCCTACCTCATTCTTGGGCGGTATATTATTACAGTCACTTCCAATACTGCAACCACCACTGTTTCAATTTCATCCAAGAACTTTGCTTTTGTTTATCGCTCTTTGGTTTCTCTGTCATCACGTTACTAGAAGCATCTTCAAAGTATTTCTCTTTTGCAGAACGATCATATATTCTGGCAGCGTCAATCTCTTCTTGTGACCATTGGACAGCCCATATAACATCATTATGTCTGATCCAATAATGAGACTTACACTCAAAACTCCAGTTACCAATTGAAGGCTCAAGCGAAATTGATTTACCGTTAAAGATTAACTTCCAATCGGTTGGGCTTAGTGGAGTAAAAACCTCATTTCCACATCCGCAGCAACATTTATGAGCTACGGTTCCAAACTTTATAGACACATAGATAGTGTTGTCATTGAGGTTATCAGGAATATATTCAACAAATTCGTGTCTAAGCACTGTTTCAGCCTTCTAACTGGTCTTCGTTAATTAGTGTATTGCCATCTATGGTATATGTAGTATTATGTTCCCCGTTGAAGTCTCGATAGAATCCAAATATTTTTTTCCACTTTATTACAGCTAAGGCTGCATTAAGAGCATTCAGATCAGCAATCTGAATATTTTGAGCATAGTCGTTGTTACCGTTATTGTCTGAAAAAGAAACTCTTTTATTTATATGCTCACGCTGTTCTATAGTGCTAGTCGTGACTCTTAGTATCCCCCCTAACGATTCATCAACTAAATTCACACCAATTCCGACATCAATGAAAGGAATGCCAAATTCTTCTAATTTTTCAATAATTAGTTTTTTTGCTGTACCTCTATCAAGGCAAAGGAATACAAACTTCATCTTCTTTAAATAATTAACGCTTATTTCATCCTCAATATAGAAAGCATGAGGAACAATACCTTGATGCATTTTGGAGTACAGTTCCTTGAAGTAAATTACCTTATAAGGAATTTCCCTCAGTTCATCAATTGATGGCGCACCTGGAGACCTAAATGCGTTATGTTGAAATAATTTATCTCCATCAAATAGATGAACTCTTTTGACAGGAGTTTTGGCTACTAGATCCAACACGTATGTTCCCGTTCCACCTAAGCCAATAATAGCAACATCTTCCAGTGCTAATTTCTGAGAAATTAGATTGATACCCGCCCTACTTGATGCGGTATCACGATAACAGAATGGCGATTCTCCTTCCTCCGATTGGATAACTGAGAAATTCTTTGCTGTGACAGCCGGATCAATTGCTTGTGCAGGACTAGAAATAATAGCGATATACGTAGTCAGCTTTTCATAATAGTTTGAATAGCCTTGAGGAGGTTTGCTTGAAAACGTATGTTGAACTTCAACTCCCTGAGTGAGTTGCTTTCTTGTACTCGCATGTTTGATCTGAGTTATTTCTGTCCCGTCTTTATGGCAAGGATGATCACCGCCAAACTCAATAACGTGTGTACTAGGTTTAGTGGTTACATCGCCAGCAAGAGTCAATTCTGAAACAAGCATCCCGTATTTGATTTCTCGGTTGGAGTTTAAATACGGAATATTTTTGACCAGTAGATAGCCTGAGTTGATCTCCAGATCAAAGCCTTCATCTTGTAGACGCTTTAAGTCAATGCTACGACTTATCAGTTGCTGTGACATTGAAGATCATCCCATTTTTAATATGTACCGATTGTCCTTCGACTAGAGTTCCTTCAGGCCTGCTGCCTTTGCCCTTCTCGTATGTAACTGTAAAAAGGATGTTTTCGCCTGTCGGAGGATTACTAAATGCCAAAGAGACAATCTCGGTAAACGATAATTCCTTTGAAGTAACCTCTTTGGGACGACCGTTCACGATGATCTTGAATTCTTTAGTGCTATAAAAATGCTCGTCTTCTTTGAGATGAATCTCATTTCCATCATTCGGGATGACTTTATCTTCCTGCTTTCCTTCTACCTCCTGAAACAGCTCGAATCCATGAGGAACGTGCCCAAGTACATAAAGCGCTGAACCTGTTGTTGGATTCGGCGACTCGTACTGCTTACGATCTATATGGACACGGACTTTACTATGCCCTACATCATGCTTGTGTTCTTTTTCGTTCATCATTAAATCCTCACACCAAAATAGCTAATACAATACAAACCCCTGATGCTAATCGTGATAGAGTGAAACTATTCCATCTCTGCAACAACGTTGCTTCAGTGATTCAAATCTGTTATATCACCTCTGCAACAGCGTTGCAATAGTGAAACAAAAACGAAAGGATTTTTTATGGCTAGGCTTACACTTGAGCAACTTGGCCCCCTCATCAAGAAACGAAGGGGTAGCAGAGGACTGAGACAAGTTGCGGCAGAAATGAATATCAGTGCGGCAACCCTATCACGAGTAGAGGCAGGAAAACAGCCTGATCTAGACTCCTTTACAAAAATTTGTGCCTGGCTTGGAGTCGATCCTGGCGAGGTTCTGGGTTACAAGGAGCAGGGAGAAACAGAAACTGCATCCAAGCCCAACCAAACGGTCATGCTTGCTCACTTTAAGGCAGGCAAGACAATGAGTCCAAAGACCGCGCAACATTTGGGTGCATTAATTCTTGCTATTCATCAAGCTGCCGTGGCAGAGGATGACGAATGATCGGCCCAATATCAAAAAATGATGAAGCACTGTTCGTCCGGGGTTTCAAATCACGATGCGAGAACACTGCGATTCAGGTCAGGTCACATTTAGGTCTGAAAGATACAGACCCGTTGCCTGCACGCGAACTTGCAAAGTATTTAAATGTATTTATCTGGGAACTCGCCAATGTGCCAGGCTTACCCCGTGAAACGCTTCGTTACCTTCAATCAACGGAGGGCGATGAATGGTCTGCTGTTACCGTCCGCTCAGGAACAAAAGACATTATCGTACTCAATCCGTCCCATTCAGTTGCCCGCCAATCCAATGATCTGATGCACGAGCAGGCTCACATCATTCTTAACCATGAATCATCCCAGATCATCGTATCTGATAGCACTGGCATAGGCTTTCGTACATTTGATAAGCGCCAGGAGGCCGAAGCCGATTGGTTGGGTGCTTGTCTCTTACTCCCTAGACCTGCTATCGCTGCCAGTCATCGTCAGAAGATGGATATTGAAGCTGCGGCCGATTATTTTGGTGTTAGTAAGGAGTTGTACAAGTATCGACTACGTATAACGGGCGTAGAGAAGCAGCTATCTCGTTAAGCATAGCTATGGCTATTCCTGTCCTGAAGATTCTGGCATCACCGCGCCAAAAGGGTAAAATTGTATGCTAAGGCTGTAATCCTTGTACAGCAATAGTTTCCGCCCTACCTTTCTGAGGTAATATTTCATTAGATAGAGAAGCAACTAGAAGTTTGGTTTAAGAAACGTTGATAATTACGTTTCTTACTTTGCATCTCAAAGCCAGTACCGCGCAACAACTCTGCGTGGCATTGGCTCAGAATTTTCCTTAGCGTACAAAAAACCTTTTTTGGCACGGTGATGCCAAGTACTGGGAAAGAGGCACAAAGGATAAATGATGCCTTACTGCAAGAGTTGGTGGTTCAGGAATAAAAAATTGAATAACAGGAATTGTGGTAAGCGCCAGCCATGTCGCTCTTGCTTATCGCCCTTCATTCAAGCGCTCGCGTTCAGCGTCTCGTAGAGAGGAAAAAAGAGCGATGCCTGCGGCGGGCTATTCGGTGTCGCCCCCATCTTTTTAGTTTTGTAGTCAGGCGATCGCACCTACAAATGATTAACTGTGATGCATAAGTTGTTAGATTATTTCAGTTAAATATATATATATATTCAATAACCAACACAGAATCACCTATGAAACTCGCTAACCCGCTCAATTTGGCAAATCTTGTTGGTTCTATTTTACTACCTAGAATCGCTAACAATCAAACAGCTACTTCTAACAAGAGTGAAACATCAATTACTTTACCCAGTAATCCCATAAATATCAATTACCTGCAACCTTTTGATACTGCTGTTATTGCTTATCACATGATGGGTATTGGCAACTTTGAATAAAGCATAGTTTCAGTACAACTTTTGAAAAGCTACTTTACCTCTCCAACCTTGGAGGGGTTTTAGTTGGTGCATTAGTTCTTAAAATAAACATTATATTACTCCAGAAGATAGAGACATATTGGAAAAGTTAAAGCACACTTGTAAGAGCAACTTTAACTATTCAGTAATGGTGTGGCAATGTGGCTGAAATATGGTGTAAATGAAGAAGGTATCTTGATATGTATTGAAGATATCAACAGGGGGAAGACTTCACTTAAGTGTCCTTACTGCCATAGTAATTTAACTGCTAAAAAAGGCAAGGTGAAAGAGCATCATTTTGCTCATAATGACCAAACCTGCCGCCCCATAGCTAACCGATAATTCCCTACTCTGCCACTCTATGACAATTTCAACGTTCAATTATCTGGCAAGGATTTGGCACAGTTAAAGCTGCTTTGGCAGGAGTACGGAGCCAAAAATTACCCTATTAGTTCCTACTTAATTACTTCTGGTTTACTCAAAGCAGGAGTGTTAAGAAAAAACCTATACTTAACCCCACCTGAGTATGAATTTAGTGATTTGGGTAAAATTCCTGTTGGAGCGCTAGAGTTTGCGCGGTTCAATGATGTACAGGAGCCACTATTACTTAAAAAACTGCTGAAACTTGAGCTAGCTTTGAAACACGCTGAGTACAAAAATGCTCCAGATTTAGCATATCGATTTACTGATTTGAAGCTGTATCGCGCTCAACTCCAACGTATTCTATCCTATAGCCTATATTTTTTAGAGATTGAAACGAATATTGGCATTTTGTACAAGATAGGAGTAACCCAAAGACCCGTTGTCAAGCGAGTAGCAGAAATAAAAATTGATTTACTTGCTCATTATTCGAGTGTTGCTATTAGAGTATTAGGAACTTGGGAGCATAGAGGTAATGTTGAACTGTATTTCAAACACCGCTATCAGGGCTTTAATTATCCCATCGGAAGTTTAACTGAGTATTTTAAGTTTAATGCTGAGGATACCAAAATGGTACTGCACGACCTGCAACAAATGCAACCTAAAATACTATCTCAAGATGAAATAGATATTCTTGAGGAGAATTCTAGTTGGGAGGAAATTGCTGTGTAATATTCTCATAATTCCGTAGCAAAATCTAATTAATTACCAAGCAAAAATAATTATTTTATTGCTATATCTCTAAATACTCTACCACTGATGATGAGGCGACTGCCGACTTTTGATACAGCAGTATTTACTGAGGAGCGATGGCGTAACCGCCCAGCGTAGCTGATCGCAGTGGTCAAGTGCATTACTTGAGACTATGCACTCACAGATTCAGAAGCTAGCAAACCCGACATCTCCAATACTCGCTGTGACCAAGTAGACGCAACAGATGCAATATCTGTAATTTCCATTGATTTGTCCCAAACATTGATCCAGTTTTGTAATAAGTCTTGGAGTTGATTTAATTCAACATTATTTATTTCACTTTTTTGTTGTATTAAAGACACGTACAACAAACTTTCTGACAACAATATTGGAACTAATTCACGAATTGCACTCTTTTGTGACCAAGAGTTAAGGCGTGCCAAACTAGCTGCCAATTCTCCTAATTGTTGCGCGTGGGATTGACGTAAAAAACTCGCTTCAATTGCACTCCAGTTAGGCATTACAATCCTCCTAGCAATTGCTTGGTGATTTGGCTAACTTGTTCTCGAATTTGGCTAGACTGTATTATCATACTACGGTTATTCTGGCTTGGGCGAATGTTGATGATTGACTCAAACACGATTTCTTGAGTGAAAACAGACCAATCCACACCCCAAATATCTCGTTGTCTGCTACCGTCTTTGAGTAACTCTTGTTCACATTCGTAATGGCGAACGCCACAACCTGCAAGAATTTTGCGTTCGATGTCTACTGCTATTTTAATGAATACATCCCAAGTTTTCACCATTTCGTCTATTTCTTCACGACTAGCAGGCTCACGGATTATTAAAATTAATTGAATTTAGTCCCAAGTAGCAATCAACAAGATCATTCCATAGATTAGTTAATCACGCCAAACAATTGAACACTGATGAATAAATTCAGGAAAGTTCGCTTATATCCCCCGAATTTAGCAAAGCGCATTCGGGGCCTTTACGCATCACCCATCGTAAAGCTATTTGCTTCGATAAAGGATAAAAATGATAAAGGCTGACTCATATTAGCAGCAAAGCCCAGAATTCCTGGATCTCGATGAGAGTAAAGTAACTGGCCTTTACTATCAAACAAAAAAGTTCCACCACGCTGAGTTAAGTAGGCAGAATTTGGTACATAAGTGTGCCAATTGCTCAGAACTTCCACCATATTACGTAGCCGTAGAGTTGCTAATTCAAAGGGACGTTGAAAACCATTTCCGCCAGCTAATCGGAAAAACGAGCCTTTAAAAGCAGGTAGAGGAGTACCTTGAATAATTTCATCATCAAGAATTAGTTGAGGGGCTTGACGATCTCCCCTGTATCCCCGAAAAACTTCTCTTAGCGTTCCTGGACTTCCAAACCCTGCACACATTAACATTAGATTTAGCCAAGCTTGATGAGACACAGAAAGTCCAGGTAGAGTCAGATTCAGACCTGAATAAAGTTTAAGTTGGTGATGTAATTCTGCATTGGGTTCAACAAATAAATTTTCCGGTGAAAATCCTGTATATTGACAGAATCTTGTTCCAGAGGTGCGTGAGCCAATTCCCACTGCACGAATAGCGACTTTTTCAGGAGGCAATTTTTTAGCTTTGCCCTGTAACCACCATGCATATTCAAGGCTATCAAAATCCCCAAGTTGTGGCCAGACTAAAATCAGGATATGTGAGGCAGTCTCGCAATTTTCTAGTAGGGGTCGGGTCATGCCATCACTAACACGCTGAAGTTCAGTCTGATTAAGGATATTGTAGGGATTCATCAAAAATGATTAACTGCTATTGAGCTATCCAATTTTAATTTATAAGAAGTAAGTTGATCAATATAAATTTATGTATGAGAGCCAAATGTTAAAAGAACTTCACCTCCAACAAGTTGGTCCAGCTGCCCATTTTGATGTTGCATTTGCCGATAGGCTCAATATATTTACAGGTGATAATGGTTTAGGTAAAAGTTTTTTACTCGATATTGCATGGTGGGTGATGACTACAAATTGGGCAGAGCAACCAGCGTACCCACAGCGAGTCAGAGGTGAAAATCCACAAATTACTGCCGTAGTTAGCAATAAAAAAAATATAAGAGAGTATCAGAGCCAGTTTGATTTTTCTGAACAGCAATGGCGTAATTTACAAATGCCGCCTTTATTAAAAGAAGTAGTTATTTATGTGCGAGTTGATGGTAGTTTTTCTGTTTTTGACCCTGCTCGCCAACGCGATATTGCTTATAATTTTAATCCAAATACACTTTGGAATGGATTAAAGTCAAAAGGTAAAGTTATTTGTAATGGTCTAATTCAAGATTGGGTTACATGGCAGAATCAACCCAATAAATATCCATTTGAACTCTTTTCTAATGTCATTAAAAAACTTGCACCTCACCCTTCTGAATGGATAGAAGTGGGAGAACCAACGCGAGTTTCTATTGAAGATGTGCGTGATATTCCTACAGTTAATCTGCCTTATGGGAATGTTCCTGTTACTCAAACATCAGCCGGAATGAAGCGTATTTTGGGACTAGCTTATTTACTAGTGTGGACTTGGTACGAACACAAAAAAGCTTCAGAACTGCGACAACAAAAGCCAGTAAATCAGATAGTTTTACTAATTGATGAAATTGAATCTCATTTGCATCCTCGTTGGCAGAGGGTGATTTTACCAGCTATTTTATCTGTGGTAACAGAATTACAACCCAGGATGAAGATACAGGCTTTAGTAACTACTCATTCTCCACTTGTTCTTGCTTCTTTAGAGCCAAATTTTAATGAGCAAGAAGATCAACTATTTTTATTTAAATTACAAGATAGAGAGGTTAGCCTTGACGAAGTACCTTGGTCAAAACAAGGGGACATAGTTGGATGGTTAACCTCAGACATTTTTGGACTCAAACAAGCCCGTTCCAAAGAAGCAGAAATCGCAATTGAAGCAGCAGAGGCTTGGATGCGTGCTGATGATATGAATGCGTTTCCAGAAAATCTGAGAATACCAACACAAATTCATCAGGAACTTCAAAGAGTTTTACCAGGACATGACCCATTTTGGCCCCGTTGGATAGTTACAACGGAGAAAAGAAATTCTGGGTTATCAGGGGTATAACACAGATGATGCCATTTAATCCTCCTCCAGAACCACCTGATTTTGATAAAAAAGTGCGACAAACAGGAAATGCTTGGTTGGCAAAAAATCCAAATCCTAAAAAAGGAACCAGAGATTATTGGTCGCCTTTCAAAAGTGATTTAGCTGATGGATTTAATAATCTGTGTGGCTATAGCGTTATGTATGAACCAGTTGGTACAGTAGATCATTATCGCAGCCGTGAAAATTATCGCAATTTAGCTTACGAATGGAGCAATTTACGCTTTGCTTCTGCCTGGATAAACAGTAGTAAAGGTACGCTTGATGACCAGGTACTTGACCCTTTGGATTTGGGAGAAGATTGGTTTGAAATTTTACTCCCTTCCCTACAATTAGTATTAACCGATAAAGTTCCTCCACAACAACGTCAAAAGGCAGAATTTACTTTGGAACGGTTGCGGTTACGGGATGATGAAAGAGTCTTGCGCCAGCGTCAACAATGGTATCAACTTTATTTGGATGGGGATTTGACTTTACAAGGATTAGAAAAAAAAGCTCCTTTGATAGCGCGCGCGGTAAAGAAACAGCAGCAGGCTATTTCTCAACAATAATAAGCTTTGTAGTTATCAGATTGTGAAGGCAAGTATTTTCATAACACGATATGGCAAGATAAATGGGTAAAAGTTCAATGAACTTGTTACAGACTATTAAGTAGCACATCGCGTTATATATTTCTGTTAGAGCAGTTTCTTACCAAAAGAGTTATTTTTCTATTTTTTTAACTCATATATACAAACGTGCTTGCATTCTCAACAGGCAGTATGTAACTTGGCTATTGTGCAGTTTATTAGGACATGAACTGAAATTGAGTTTTATTTGAGTTGAGCTATACCTGTACTAAACTGACATGATTTGTAAATTATTTTTTAATCTACAAACAGTTTTGCAAGGTGCTAGTTTAATTCGCTTTCAATTGATGAAGTCTTTCAGTTGGAATAGAGTTTAATGATATGTGAGAACGTTATCTACACCCAGAAAACACTTGCCGAAAGATACGGGATTTCAATCGCTGCTTTACAACGGTGGTATCCCTATGCCGGTATAGTTAAACCCCGAAAGCGGGGAGGATATTTTGATGCAACAACAGTCGAGATTGCGGATGTTTTTTACGTTGCTATCAAGATTCGGCGGTTGACTTGTGAGGAATATTTACAGCAGGTGATTCCTGCTGGTGGCTTAGATGCTTATTTGCAAAAAGTCAATGACGTAAGCCTTTATGACTTTTTGACTAAGCATATATCTGATGAAGAAAAAAATAACCCAATTGTGCAAGCAGTAATTAGGAGAATTGAGCGAAATGAAGCATATCAACAAAGTGGCAGAGACTTTGCAGGTGTCGCCTGATGTAGTACGTACCTGCTGTCGGTTGTTGGATTTAGCTTTGCAGCCAAATGATACGCTTGACGAAACTGTTGAGCAGCAGCTAGTTCAACTTAAAGAGATAGCCTCTCGTGAAGGTATGTCTCTTGAAGAAGCAGCCCAGCATTTGATTGCAATGCGCGATCGCAAATCAGAAGTAGGCGAACATAAGTTCGACAAGCGGGAGTACATAAAACAGCGATTTGGCGTAGACCCAGAACAAGCTTTGCCTGACAGCTTTGTAGGAATACTTTACCGAGATGCAGATAGGGGTATTCAGTTAGGGGAATTACGCCATAAAGTGGTGCTTGAATCTTCGACACTTGCTCTAGAAGAATTTGTTTTTCATGGCAGCAGTTTACTTGGTGAAGGTAATACTTCCGTTCCACCTGGTTACGATGAAGCGCAAGAGCGAATTAACTCGCGCATCGATAACGATTTTTTCGGCAAAGTGAACTGGGGGGAAGAGACTCATCCACTGTTAGTCGGTACATCGACACCGCAGCCGAGACAGTTGAAGTCCTCGCAGCCGAAAACCGGGCAATCTCCGAAGAAATAGTAGCTCAAATGCTACCCATCTGCTATCAAATACGGGATGAGAGTTTACTCAACTTGAGAAAGACATCTACCCAGGCAGTTGGTATAAATTTACTTTCAGTAGTAGCTGGGACTGTGATTGGGACGTGGGTAGCAGTCCCCCCAACTCAAGAAAGACAGGAAATTCCGAGTATTCAGCCAATTTTGATTGGTGTGGGTATAGGTGAATTAGTTGGTTTGATTCTGGCACTAGTAATAATTTGGTTTACCAGGGACGAACAAAAAACCTAATCAACTTTTCTCTCATCAAGGGAATTACTCATTTTAGTCGCATTATTGCCAGGGAGCAGTTATGAGTGCAGCATTTGACTTTTTGGTTAACACGGCAGGTGGTTTGTTGATGAACCTGGGTGTTTCTGGGATGGTGGGACAATTATTGGGAGTCGGGGCGACCCTTGCCTTGCATCCTCTGTTGCTACTTACTGGAATAGTTGTCGGTGGTGCGGGAATTGCGATCGCACGCGAGTTAAACAAGCGCCCTCAGTTGCAGTTGGTTGTTGATAATACATGAGGGGTAAATTATGTTTACTCCTACACCTGTGCGAAATAAACAGCCAAGTCGCAGAAAGAAAAAGGTAAATGTTACCCTGTGGACGGTTTGTTCAACTGTTAGTGCGCTGTCTGTTATTGGGGCGGTTGCATTGATGGTTGGATGGAAGCAACAGGTTCCAGGTAATCAAATATCGGAGGTACAACAGGTAAAGGCGCAAGTTTCCCAAATTCGGGAAGTGTACTTAGAAAAGCTTTCTCGTACTGACTACAATATAGACCATCTTTCCAGTTACTCCTCAGTAGAGGGTGTGCCTACTCTTACGGGCTGGCGACAGTTGGCGGCGGCATTGTGGGGACAGCAATTGCGAAGTGAAATATCCAGAATGCAGGCTAATGATAAATCTGGGTTTTACCGCCTTCACTATATGCCGGCACTGGAGATAGTTAAATTCAACTCGCTGGATGTTTTACTAGAAGCGGCTTCTGGAAATAATAGTTTTTACTGGGGGTACCGCAAAACCGATGGTACGAAAGTTGAGGAGAAGATACCAACTGGGGCGGCTGCTGTTTTGATTTTGGGTAAATTAGAGGCAATTGATTACGCTCAAAACTTAGAATCTCAACCATCGGTTGATCTGAATCAAATGCTAATTCAGATTAAGAATGCTCAAGAACCATATTCTCTTGCACAGGCACAGCTGTTACGAGCGCGGGGGTATTTAGACCCAGTAGAGCAGATGGCACAGGTGGCAGACATCCGCGAGAGAATACGCCAACGGGAGGAGGAAAGGCGGATGTATATCCAACAAATGAAGAAGCAATTACCTCAGCCAGTTCCTAATAGAAAGCCTGTTAATAAATCGAGGGGGTGATGTCATGTATGTCAAGTTTGCTGCTGCGATAATTTGCATAGCTTTATGTTCGCTCAATGTTGTAGCGGCAGTCAAACGTACCCCTATTCGTACTACCCTTGAAGGTTCAACTCGCACGACGGTCGAGATGATGCCATCTCCCAATTCAGGAGTGCATTGGATGAGTGCAGTTATATTTCTGGCTGGATTTGCTTGTTTTTTGGGCTGGGGAATTTCTGACTATAACAATGCAATTGAAGAGAGAGACGAACTGTCTGATAACTTGGCTAATCCTGGCAATCCACAACTTCATGTTGGTGCTTCTGATACTGATATTCAGCCTTCTTTAATGCCCCCAGTATCACCTTCTTCTGGGATGAGATTAAATAGCGAATTCTCTGCCAAGAATGTAGTCCAATTTTCTCCTCGTTCTAGTGTTTCTGGATTAGGGCGAGTACATAGTAGCCAATTTGTTAAAGATGGAGTGCAAAACCAATCTGGAATGTTATCTCCAGAGGAGTTTTACGCCCAACTTCAGGATGAAGATTTCTGGGAAGATACTAACTCCCAGGTAAATGATAAACCCGCCAGCTAGTTACTTAATTTGAGGTCATATTATGAGCAGAAATCAGCGCCGCAACTTTGATGTTGATTATTCTGAAGGTGGAGCAATTGTGCCTGCAAACCGCTTGCAAAACATGTTGCAGCAGGTACAGCAACAAGGAGGAATAGTAAATCAGCAACCTAACGTTTCTCCCATGACTACTTATGAGACTCAGCCAGTAGAGGTTAGGTATATCAATGCACCTACTGCTTATAAGCCGAGGGTTCCTCAGATAGAGATTCCTTATATTGAGACTTGGAAAGCACATCGGCTGCACCCACAAAACCCCTGGAGATTCGGCTGGTATCCAGTATATTTTTTATCGGATGTAATTAAATCTCCTGTGGGTGTGGCTGGTGTGGGAGTGTGGTTGTTAATAATGCTGTTGAATTTTTTCCTAAATGGCAGTTATACCGGGCCGGGGTATGCGTCTGGGAAGAAGATTGAAGTTGTACCCAAGGAAGTTCCCTCTTTTGCCCTGCCTGTGGTTAAGCAATTGGAATAATGACGGTAAAGGCAATTTTTTGGTTCGTACTGCTGGTATGGATTGCAGATATTTTGCAACCGGGATATTTGCAGTTTTATAACTGGCGTAATGCTGTGGCATTGGTACAAAAGCTTCAGTTTTCATCGCCGGCTGTTGTACCCACTGCTGCACCTGGCGTGAATATATCTTCTACTTCTGTTCCTATACGTTACTCTCCTCAAGTAAGGGAACCTGCAACATCTGGGGATGGCCTAAATTCTCCTGATTGCCATGTGGCTAGGAATGATTTTGAGGAAGTATTGAGTACTGCAAGGATTGGTTGTTGGCAGGTTTCTCCTGCTAATGCGAAAAGGCGTTGAGGGAATGCGAATAATCTTTGAAACTGACGGTGACAAGGAGGTTAGTAATTCGACTGTAACTAGTTTGAATGAGACGGTCGATACTAGTTCGAGTGCAAATTGGAGATATGCGATCGCAACCTCAGTTTTAATTGCAGCTATGGTCATTCCCCAGGTTTCTGGGTGGATTGAATCTCAACTGTTAGTTAAATCTCTCCAGGGTCTAATACTACGTAGAACTGTTGTTAGTAATCAGGTTTTAAATAATCGTCGAATTGTCTTTCCTACTGCGGCTGGTACTCCTGTAACTAGTGAATTTGGTTGGCGGACACACCCCATTACGGGCAAACACAAGTTTCATACTGGGATTGATTTTGGTGCAGCAAAGGGGACACCAATTTATGCGGTTGATGCTGGTCGAGTGGTTTTTGCGGGCGACAAGGGTGGTTATGGCAAAGCGGCTGTTATTCAGCATCAGGGAGGTTTATCTACTCTGTACGGTCATGCCAGTCAGCTGTATGTACAGCAGGGACAACAAGTTGTGCGTGGACAGATGATTGCGGCAGTAGGTAGTACGGGCTTTTCGACGGGGCCGCATTTGCATTTTGAAGTTCACGTTAATGGTGTAACACAGAACCCCCGTTCTTATTTACATAAGTATTTAGCTAACCGTTGAAGGTTATTTAGCTATTGGCAAGAGAGATGCAAATTGTACCGATTTTTATATCAGGTGTAGTTGGTGCAGCCTGCTCTGTTGCATTTTCTTACGGAGTAGCTTCACTGCCATGTGGATTGGTATCAAAGGGTGCGGATACTGTTTGTCAGGTGCGTAGTTTTGGTAAAGCACTTGATAGTTGGAAATTTGGGTTTATTGTTGGTGGTTTGGCTGGGTTGATTTTGAGTCCTCGCCATCAATTTATATCCCGTTTTCAACCCATTCATCTGTCAACTGCTTCCTTAATTACTTTGGGCATTTATTTTTCAATTTCTCAAAGTACTGGTGTTTCTTCAGCATCATTAAATACTTTAAGAGGAAGAGTTAGTACAAGTTCTTACTCACCACATCCTGATTCACCACGGTTAAGTGCTTTTTTAGCGACAATTCGTTGGGCAGAAACAGGAACTAGTGAGACAGAAAGTTATCGCAAGTTAGTATTTAACGGAACTTTTAATGATTTTTCTACACACCCGTTAAAGAAACAGTGCGCTCCTATTAATGGTAAAAATGTTTGTTCAACTGCGGCTGGTGCTTATCAAATGTTAGATATAAGTTGGTATGATATTCAGCCAAAGTTAAACTTGAAGGATTTTAGTCCAGCTTCTCAGGACAAGATGGCAATTGAATATATTCGTCGTAATAATGCCTTAAGTGATGTTGAAGCAGGAAACTTTGATGCTGCTGTATGTAAAGTAGGTAGGGTATGGGCCAGTCTTATTTGCAACTCGTACAATCAAAACCCAAAATCTTTAGCGCAGTTGAGAATTTACTATCAGCAGCAATTACAAAAATTTGAAATTTCTAAGAGGTGAATATTTACTAATGTTAGTACCCCACAACGATAAGATAGAATCTCAAAAACAACAGATTTTGACTGCAATTGTGCAGGCAAAACAAGATGGTTTGGGCAATGAAGAGATTATAGATAATGTACGGGAGACTTTACCTTCCCCAATGGTCTCTTATGCTGAAACTGTTCTACAACAAATAGATTTTAGAGCAAAATTATCACGTCAGGTTATAGAATTTAATTTAGAATTTTTATTTCAGTCAATATACGAATCATTAATTGCAGGTACAAGTGATGAAGAAATATTATCAATATGTGCAGAACACTGTACTTTAAACCAATATGAATTTGTACGTTATGCTCTTGAGTATATTCACCTCAATCGAATGCCATCACACTGGGAGCAAAATAACGTATATCATAAGATGATTGAGATAGTTAACATATCACCAATTGAATCTTTATTTGAATACATTGAATCAATCAAAAATATTCATCTTAAGCAGATTGGATATAAAGTAGTTCAAGAGAATCTTTATAATTTATTTTTAAGAAATAAAGAAACTAGTTATTTTACTGATTTAGCTAATAAATCTAGAGATAAATGCATTAAAAACTATTGTTACCGAACGGCAGTGCTTGTTGCGCGTGCCACAGGTAAGCCATTAGATTTAAAACTGACAGGTGATGGCTCAATTATTTTAAAAGAGCCTAAATATTTAGATAGAAATACTGGTGCAAATGAGATTGCTACTTCACAAAAATTAACTATTTTACAGGCAGGGAAGTTATTAGTTGAAACGTTAGAAGATTTTAATATTAATGCTAAGTATGTTGATGCCAAAAATGGCCCTACTTTTAACCGTATTAGGGTAAAACTGGGACGGGGTGTTAGTTACAAGAAAGTAGAAGACATCGGTAATGACTTAGTGCAGCAGCTTGGTGAAGAGTTAGGCTTAAAATTTGCACCAATGGTGAGTGTAGTGCCTGGAGGAGTTGTATTTGACATACCCCGATTAGATAGACAATTTGCTTATTTCCGCGATTATTTTACTTTTGACGGCGAACCTGATATTTATTCGGTATCGATCCCCGGTGGTGTTGATGTAGATGGCACCTATGTAGAAATTCCACTTTATAGCGACAACGTGACTCATATCCTGGGTGGTGGGCGGACGCGGGGTGGGAAGTCGCAATTTGAGAAAGCAGCAATCTTATATTTAGTGCGGCGGTATCCACCTTCTGTTGTTCGGTTGGCACTTTCGGATGTCAAACGCGTGACCTTTGGTAAATTTGATGGGCTACCCCATCTTGTTGCCCCAGTTGCGCGTGACGCGGAGGCGACTGCTAACTTGCTTGATTACTTGGTTGAAGAGATGGAATTGCGGTACCAGGAATTTGAGCGCCACAGCAGTATTGAAACGATCGCACAGTACAACCTACGGTTTGCACCTAATTTTGTCATGCCGCGAGTGATTTGTCTAATTGACGAGTGTTTTGATCTACTTTCTGATGATAACTACTGCGATCGCATTGAGACTGCGCTGATGAAGTTGCTTGCAAAAGCTGGTGGTGCAGGGATTCATGTACTGTTGTACACGCAACGGCCTGATAAAAACGTGATTGATCCGTTGATTCGCTCAAACTTTCCGGCAAAGACAGCCTTTGTTACGACTCGCCCTGAAGACAGTTGTATTATCCTTGGGGACGATAAAGACAAACGTGCGGTTTACTTACTGGGATACGGGGATTTCTTGTATAAAACAACTGAGGTGGTGCGACTTCAGGCGCTTTATGTAGCTGACGATGAAGACCCTGAATACTTCCAGCAATTACTCCTAGAAGCTAAAAATCAAAACGACCCCTACACAGCTTGGCAGTCTGGGTTAGACTTTGATGAATTTGTCGCTAGTTTGTACGGCGAGCGCAATAGTAAGGACATAGGTAAATCTAAAGCTACTGCTGTTATTAAAACTAAACAGCATAAAACTGATTTTGAGGGCAGTTTTAACTTTAAGGTACAGCTTGACGAGGAAGCAAGAAACTCAATTTTTAATTTGTACCAAAAGGGCTATCAACTTGATGAAATTGTCAAAGCGGTATTCAATTTATCCCGTCAAGATGGTAGGTCGTACAAGAAATTTAGAAATGTTGTTGAGGAATTTTTAAATAGCTTGAAGCGGGGTGAGGAAGATGATATTTGAATTAACGATGCCTTTACCTCCTAGTATGAACGAAATTATTAACCAGGCACGGTCAGGTTGGCAAGCCAGCGCTGGACTTAAGAAGTACTGGACAAACTTAATTGGTGAATTTGTTAGAGAATGTGGATTTTGTTTAGATGGTGCAGTTTGGATTGAATTTCATTGGTATGTCAAAAATTTTGGACGAGATAGCGATAACGTAGCTGCTGCCGCCAAATTTATCATGGATGGTCTGGTTACAGGACAAGCAATCCGTAACGATAACTTGATAGTTATCCAATCACCTGTAGTTCATTATTATCATCGCAGTAGTGGTGATGATGGTGTACTGTTGAGACTTTCACAATCACCTGATTTCCTGTTAGATAATTTTATTGTGTCTAACCAATTTTCCCGAAACAGCTTAGAAAAGCATAGTCAAAAAATTACATATTTACTGTTAACTTAATTTTTAGATATATTGGATTTAAAGGATGACCATAATGTTACGTTATAAAGACTACTGTCAGTTAATCGATCAGGTAAATGCAGGTAAAAATATTAACCTATGGGGCAAGCAAAATATTGGTAAGACTCTTACTGTTAAAAACTGTTTACTCAAGGATATTAACTTAGAGTCTGTTTACCTCAATCTTGAATATCCTTTTAGTGTGGATCATCTATTCAACGTTATTCCTATTAGCTTCAGTTTTTACTACCAGCAGGATTGGCAAAATATCATAAGCGAATTATCTGATGGTTATAATAGGCTGCTGGTGATAGATAGTTTTGATAGATTGCATTTTGTTAGCAATACTTTTAGTCACGACTTATTCCGATTACAACATTTAGCTCAACTAGAAAATTTTTCTTTACTGTTAATATCTCGTATGCCGCTAGAATATTTCCATTTTCCAGATTTTGCTAACTATTTTGAAAAATTGGAATTGAACGAAACTAATACTTGGACTTTTGGACGGTAGATATATTGTTTGTAAATATCCTTTTTGGTGATATTTTACTCCGGGTGGAGTGTTGTTTTAAGCAATAAAGTAAGTTCGACTCTTGCTATCACCATTGGGAATGAAACTACTGCCGATACTGAAAATTAACGAGTACGGATCTATTAATAGTTTTGGAATTGTTAATAGAGTAAGGGGTAGGTTAGTAGTGTAGTTCTCAGCAAATCCCAATTTATGCCGGGGCAAGAGTAATTAAAAACCTTGTAACCTGCATTTTGGAGGGATGAATTATGTTGAAGAAGTTTGCGTTTAATTGCTTGAGGAACTTTAATGCTGCTTTTGGAATGGTGTCTTTGACTGCTATTGGTTTGGGCGCTATAGCAACTTTTTCTGGTTTGGGTTTATTGTACTTAGCTAGGGGCGGATTCCCAATTGTTGAGAAAGAACGCTCTGAACAAATTGCCTCTACCGGCATTGGTGCTATTGTATTAGGCTTTACCGGAATTATTTTTGCTTCCTTGGGCGGTGCTTTCTTAAGTGTTGTTGAAGAATTGGAGGAAACTAATTCGGGTATAGAACCTGCAAAAATAACTGACATAAAACCGCTTGTATTTACAAAACCTGAGAGCTTTGAAAAATCTAATGGCGTGCCTTTTATTTACACCTATACAGTGATGAATTTTGAGGGGCATTCTGATTTTAAGGGCTTGGTTGTTTGCAGATTTGAGGAAGAACCGTGTCGTAAATTAGTACTTTACGAGAAATTACGTTCTCACCACATTGACGACTTGGCAGTAATCTGTGATGAAATTGATCCAGACAGATTAATTGGACAAACTTTTTCCTCATATAAGCCTTTACTTTGTGAAGCTTTAGAGGAACATTTAGATATACACCGACGCTATGTTAATGCAGTTAATAGCGAAGAATTTACTTCTTGCTATTTGCAAGTGTGTACTGGGTGTAAGTTACTGCATGGTGCCAATAATATTGTTTGTGGCATTCATCCATACGGATGGTTTGAAGATGGTTGCTGTCCAGATAAGCAATGGGATGAACGTAAGGCGTTGTTTCCATTTGAAGATGATGCTGTTGTCGAAAGCTTAAATAGAGAAATATCGTCCAATCAGGCGAATATTTGCAAGTTTTACGGCGACCTTATTTTGTGGGATGAATACGCTAATCGTAGGTTTTCTTTTTCTTATTCCGGTATCTTGCTGAAACATTCTGATAGACTGCTTGAGCTTGGTACGGAAGCGAGACTTCTTTCCTACATCCAGTATTTCCGCACTCGAAATGTAGTGGTCTTTGACTACGTAGCATCAGGGCGAGTTTCGGAGTTTACGAAGGAACTTAAGGGCATAGCCCAAATCGAGGTTGATGGTGATGAGATATCTATCTTTTTTGATATATATGCGCCTTGTCACTGCTTTCGCCGTGATGGTGTAGCGCTGCATCCTTACTCAACTTTTGTTCCCCAAGAACTCAGATATAACTACAACTTGGTTAGTTACGTCAACTATCTTAAGAGTAAAAAATCTGGAGTGCTGGGATGAATAAGGAAGTTTCTAAAAGCTGCGGGTGCAAGTCGGAAAAATCGCATTTTTGTAATTTCTGTATCTTGGATTGGTAATTTCTAAAATTCAACAACTGCAAATTTTGGAAAACTTGGTTCGTCTAATTGCTTAAAGGCAATTTACCCTCCTTCCTCCTACTGGTAGATGGGATACGTATAAAGGCTTTCACTCAGTACGGGGGTTTCCCCCGCTACTGGGTGGCAAGTCGCTATAACGCCGCTCATCAGTAATTTATGGAGGAATCACATTATGTCTGCTTTTGCAACATCACCTTTTGTGCAATCTGTTAACGATGTTTTGTTTCCAATCGAGTTGTTTTTGACTATCTTCCCAATCTTGTACGTGATTTTTGTCCCTGCTCAATCAGCATCACTTCAAGTTAGTAATAGCGCTGGGGTGATTTCTGAAGAGTCGCTAGTTTTGGAAACCCAGGGGTATTTGACTGTGGTTGGTGCTGTTTATGATGAAAAAGAATTTTCTGAACCAGAATCTTCGATTATTGAAACTGCGCCGCCATCTGTTGAAACTAGGATTGCAGATGAAGCCATACAACTTGTGCTAATAGAGGTTACGGAAGAAAGGAAGAAGCTTTTGGATTTAGGTGCGAGGAAGCTGCGACAGTTCTGCAAAGAACGTCAGATTCAAGGCTATTCTAGCGTTTACAACCGTAAAAAACTCGATGGACTGGTTGACTTTCTGATCACACAACAAGTGACTTCTGCTCAAGTAGTCGAGTTTGTGGAAATGCTTGCTTAGAGTTTAATGAAAAGCCTCGGTAAAAACTGGGATTTCAAAACTACTTTCTTGATATAGGATGGTACTTGCTTGATAAGTCCTTCTATTAAGTTTGGGCTTCTAAGATGCGTCCTATACTTCTTGGCGATAATGTCGGTAATCCCCTCCGAGTAGCTTCCTCAGCTACCTGGGTATGGTAATGGTGCTTTGAACGACTGGGTTTTCGGTTCTTGCTCCATTCGCTGATTTCGACGATTTTGCTCGCCTCTGTACTTTTGCACTTCTTAGGTCTACCGACGTTGACACCTAATACCTCGTTAGCTTTTGCGATCGCCCCCTCCTGGGTTTCTGACAAGATGGTACTTGATGTCCATCTTTTTTTCCACTTTGCTATTGAGTTTTCGGTTACGCCAATCTCTTGGGCTAAGGCTACATATTTTTTGCCTTCGTTTAGTCCTAGCAGAATTTTCGCTCTTTTGCTAACTTCATCGCTGCTGGTCGCTGCTATGTGCTCTAGTGCTTGCTTTTCAATAGAATTTAGTATTTGAAGACGAGGCATCTAAAAATTTACCCCTCTTTACTGTACAATTTTGCCAAATGGAATGAAGCCTGATATACTTTTTTTGTAGAGTCCATTTTTCCTAAAAATTCACTCAAAGCCCTGGTGCAAACAGGGCTTTGAGAAAAAAACAAACCCACCTGTTACTAAAACAGGACGGAATTTCGTTTTGTCAATTTAGTTATCTAGAGCCATCATATCATGAGTTTACACAGTTTTACAAATCTTTCTTCGGATAGATGCTTTTTGTGCCAATATCAGTGCTTTAAATATCTCTTCAGTTGTATTAGTTGTCAATGGGTTGAGAATAATAGTTACTGCGGGAGAAAATCTCTCAAAGAGAATCTTCTGGTAGGTAATTTTTGGTATTTACAAGAATTAATTATTTTTTAAAATAATCAATTTTCCCAAGGGATAGAAGCGCTGCAAATGTTGCTGTATAGGCTTTTCCTGCTTGATTTTTGGGATTTTCACTTCTTGAAATTATCTTTTGACTGACAATTTGTGAACCGGAGTATAAATATGTCTCTTGTGCAGAATCCGGCAATCGTATATATTTCGCCTGCGGAGTTGGTTGTTCATCCGAAGCTGATAGAAATATATGGTGAGAATGAGGAACGTCCGGCTTTAGAAAAAAGTATCTCGGAAAAAGGGATTCTTGAATCTTTAAAGGTATCTGCACGTACTGGTGTCAATGTAGTCTTGGCAGGTAAGTGTCGTTTGCAGATAGCTCGCCAGTTAGGAATTTCCACTGTGAAAGTGGAATTTGTCGAGTCTGGTTCGCCTGAAGAAGATTTGAAACTAGTGCTTGACTTTAATCTCCACCGGGAAGGTGGGAAGACTCATTACCAGAAATTTCACGAGGGGCAGTACTGGGAGAGCGTACTTCGTCCCCAAGCGAAAGAAAGACAAAGGGAGAGCGCTCGTCGTTTGAATGAATCGAAGTATTCAAATTTGAATTATTCGATAAATGAGAGTAAGTCTCAATTAAAGAAGGGTAAACCCGTGATTCAGGAGGTATCGGAGAATTTAAATATAAGTGTTGGTAGTTATCACAAGGGTAAGAAAGTTTTTGAATTAATTTCTCAATTACGAGAAATGGAAAAATTTAAGGCAGTTGTTGCACTGGAGATGGAGTTTAACCGGAGTATTGATGCAGCGTACAAGTTTGTTTGCAATCAAGATATGTGTTACCAGGTGATAGACCTTCTGGAGGCTTCGGAGATAGGTAGTATAGGCGATGGTATTGCTTGGATGCTGAATGGCGAACGCAATCCGTTTCGACGTTTCCAGCTTGACCAAGTATATCAATTCAAAAAGAGACTGCGGCCGGAGTTGGAAATTGTGGGACGGGTTATTGGTATAACTAATGAGTTTGTTGTGTTTGGATTGAGGAATTTAGTGAATATGAGCCTAGAAATTGTGAATCTACGTCCGCGACAAATTGATGCAGAATTGCAGGATGAACCATCTGCATCACAGAGGAAAAGAATATTTCACTTAATGCAAAAGTTTAGTGATGTTTTCCCAGTTCAGGTATCTTTAGCGGAGTTGTTAAAACTCCCAAATTTAACTGATAAAGAGGAGGTTTTATTGCGGATGTATGAGTCTGACGTATTTGAAAAAACTTGGGAAGATTATAAGACCCAAATGAAAGCAATGGAAGTTTCTACAAATAGAAAAAAGGATAAGATTTGTGCTGCATAGGTAGCTGTGGGCTGCTAATTTAGTAGAGAATTTATCCCACAATTTAACATTACTTACTAGATTAGCATCTCAATACTGATTACAGTACGAGTTCACTTTTTTGGGTGCTGAACTCGTATCAAGATATTTGACCGTTTTTTGTTTTTTAATTCGGTGGTGGAGTATGAGTAATTTCATCTTCACCAGTTGTACTAACGAGAGCCAATGTAAGGTGACACTTGTGGGTGTTACTAGCTTTGCATTGTTATCCCAAAACTCTTTTGTCGATTTAGTGACAACTTCGCTAGAACTGCCTCATTTAAATAATTACTAAAAAAAAGTTGGGTAGTCGCATTGTTGTTGGTGAAGCGTGTTGGACTAAATCTTAGCCTAAGCCTACGTATGTCTAAGCCTAAACAAGTATAAACCTTTGTTTGCTTTCAACCATGAGACGATTACCAGTCGCCTCCAACAAGCGGATAACCAACCGCTTAAACATAAAAATTTCAAATTTAGGCTAACACATTTTGACCAACAGCGAGACTACCTGATGCACAAAAATCATCAGGACAGTCACTCATGTACCAAGAAAATTTCGGGGCAGATTTTGATAACAAGCCCCAATTAAGCCTTTCACAGCCTTCAAAAAAGAAAATCAAACCCCACCTGCCCGCAGAATCCGTGGGCAAACGCTACGTAGAGCGCTTTTGGCATCCATTTGGGGCGATAGTTGCCCCAAATCAAGCACAAGGTGTAAAACCAGCATGGCGTACCATCGATTATTACCTCCAACCCTCCCAACTGTGGAACCTGCACCAAGACAAGTCGAAACTAGTAGGTCTGCGCTTTAACGACACAACTCGTTACGCCACAATCGATTTAGACCTAGAAGGCGACTACCATAACATTGAATCTATAAATCGCATCAAAGCAGTGCTAGAGGACATCGGCATAGTCGATATCATCATCCTCCAGTCCAGCTTTAGTGCCGGCTATCACCTAATCCTAACCTTTGCTTCCTCCCTGCCCACCTTTCCCCTAGCCTGCGCCCTAGAGATTACCTTGAGAAACGCGGGCTTTATCCTGCGCCAAGGACACCTAGAAATCTTCCCCAATACCAAACCATATAGTGCCAAACAAATAACCAACTACAAAGCCATCCGTTGCCCCATGCAACCGGGTAGCGGGTCATTTTTACTTAATGATGACCTACAACCAATTAGCGACTCAGTTTCTATCTTCCTCGATTATTGCGATCGCGCGGCAAGTCGGCAAGATTTAACCAAACTCAAACGGGTAGCGAACAAAGCCAAAAAACAAATTTCACGGGAGAGATATCGCAAGCAAGAATCTGCTGACGTTGCCCAGTGGCGTGCAAACTGGGAAGAAATCATCACCACAGGCTGGACAGGAAAAGGACAAACAAACACCCTCCTACAAATCTTTGTAGGCTACGGAATCGTCTTTTTAGACTTAGAGAGTGAGAAATTAGTAGAATTTTGCCTTACTACCGCAATTAACGCCCCCGGCTACAGCCAATATTGCCGACACCAACACGAAATCGAAGCGAGAGTGCGGCATTGGGTAGAATCCACAATTCGCAACAAATGGTACAGCGCCTACATTAGTTATCCCGAACGGCTATTGGGTACATTCGCCAACACATTTGCAGAAGCCATAGCAGGCATTAGCAGCATTGATAAACCCAAAGACAACGTAATCCCATTTGACCGTCGTAAGCAACAGAACTGGGAACGCAGCCAACAAGCCCAAAAACGCATCCAGATAGTAGTAAGGGCAATAGAGTGGGATAGAGGGTTGCCAGTAGGGGCTACTGAACGGGGTAAAGTGATACGTGCTGAGTACAAGCGCCGCTTTCACAAAACTATCTCACAAGAGACACTACAAAAGCACTTGCATTTGTGGCATCCCACGCGCTACATCTTAGATCCGTGGGCAGAAAATAGCTCAAACCCTTATCAATCAAGTAATGACGGGCAATTTGATAGTTTTGAAAACTCATTTGCAAAACAGAGTGTTGAAAACCCTTACCAAAAGCGAAATGACGGTCATTTTTACTATATGAAGGTTTTTTGTAACTGTTTATCTTTGGCTGCCGATGCCCCTACAGGGCAGTCGGCAGTAGCAAGTTTTGAAGAAGTTGCTGAGTCTGAAGGAGAATTATTTGTACTACAGGTACAAGATCAATCTGAGGAAATTAAGATTAATTCCGAAGAATTGAATTTATTGCAACCAAAGGATCTGTCTTTAACTTCAGATGTCAATAATTCTGATAATTCATTAGTCTCTTCAAATATTATAGAATTAGCTGAAAATCTTAATGAAAGTACTTCAGATAAGAATTTTAAATACCTTTCTAATCCCAGCACGGTTGAAAATTACAATAATAAAAACTTATTAATCAATTCTGTCAGTATTCCACCTACTGCATCTACACCTGCAATTGTGCTGCCTGAAGCGTCACAAAAAGCCGAAGTTAGCGAGCAAAGTATATCTTCAGGTGATTCAGCAGCAACTCTCGCTTTATCAGAATTGAAGAATCTGACTAAGTTGCGACTCCAAGCAGCATCTCACGCCAAGCGTGTAGCTAGAGAGTATTGCCTAATTGGGCGACGCCTAATTGGAGGCAGGGAACGCGAAAGACTGGAGCAGAGTGCCAAAATGCAATTTTATCTCGATTCGGGTAACAAAACTCTAATTGCACAAGCCAACGAGTGGGCAGCTGCTAATCCTGGGTGCCTACCGTTTTCGTTGGAGTTAGCGTTTCAAGAAGGTGAGACGTGATGGCTGAATTTCACAGGTGAGAGTGATTTGGATGCCTATACGGGTACATGGGATTGAAAACAGTTTGCCGCAATGGAATGTATTCTGTATTAACAGTATTTTGAAAACAGAAATATCCGCCATTTAATTCTATTACAACTAATTTATTAAGTCTGAGTAGTTTCTCCCAGTCCTTTTGACATTCTTCGATATGTACTCATTTCTTTTAATACGAATTCGTGCAGTTGTAGTAACAGCAATTTAGTGACTATGGCGATGGTGAATATCTCTCTTGTGAGGATGGTTGTGATAGATAATCATCGTATGTTCGTGAAGATGGTTGTGAGATTCGCCTACAGCCATCCCCTCATTGTGGTCATGCTGATGGTGTTCATCGTGGATGTGTTTATGTTCATGCACACTAGGATAGTGGAGATGTTTGTGTTCATGCTCCTGATGTGAGAGGGTAATTTGTACTACTACTAGCAGCATCAAGCCAATCAAACTACCGTAAAGAAACTCACGTTCAGCAAAGTTACTTCCCAACCAACCGGCAAGAGGGTATGAGATTGCCCACCAAAGATGACTCCAGGCAAAGTGTGCGCCATAAACCCGCCCTTGTACACCAGCTGGGATGCGGTCTGCAATTAATGTCTGGGTGGGTAAGTTCACTAAACTTTGCCCTGCACCCGCCACCAACCATAAAAGCATCAGTGGTGCTAAATTTGCGTAGTTAGCAGGCAACAAAGCCAATGTTATCAAAGTTGCACCAATCAAAACAAACGTTGTACGTGGCAAACTTCTATTGAACGTACCAAAAATCACTGCACACAGGGTTGCACCAATCCCAAAAGCTGCCATCACCCAGCCGTACTGCACTTCTCCCAATTTGAGTGTACCTTGGACGTAGCCAACAGTATTTACTAAGATTTGTGCTCCGGCAATTGATGCGACTAGCTGCATGAAGAGCGCGTAACGAATAGGTGTGTCTGTAAGTAGGCGAGTTGTACCGTCTTTAATGTCTCCCCATGTTCGGCGTGTTGTTCTGGAATACTGTTGATTTTGTGTAACGACGAGCTGACCTGGTAGGGTGAAGATTAAGACTGCCGCGATCGCAAAGCTGAGAGCATCCAAATAGAAAACTTGTCTCGCACCAATGAAGGCGGCGACACTCCCAGCGATACCTGGGCCAAGTACACCAAGTAATTGAAAAGTAGCGGCTGAAAGAGCGATCGCGCCTGCATAGTCATTCTCACCTGTGACTAATGGAATTGTGGCTTGGTAAGTTGGGGTGAAGAAAGCATTAAAGACGTTAAGTGCAAAGATTAATACGTAAACTTGCCAAATCTGCGTCACAAAAGGCAACATACCCACAATTAACATTCTGAATATATGGGTAACAACCATGATTTTCTTACGATCTAGGCGGTCTGCGATCGCACCTGCAAGGGGAGACAGCAATACAAAAGCAGTGACACGCAGAGTCAAAGCGACTGAAAGCACAACCGCAGCATTTTTTCCAGCTAACTCAAAGGCCAGAAGGGCTAAACCCACCCAAGTGAGTGCATCGCCCAATAAACTACTGGTCTGAGCAGTGTACAGCCTTGCAAATACCGGATTTCTCAAGCTGCGGAAAAATGTCAAGGTATTCATTTATCAGAGGGCATAGTTACACAAGTCTTTTATATCAAGATTTTAACAGAAATGGGGGGAGGGGGCATATTTCTCAAAGCCAGAAAATTGCGTTGCCAAGACCATTTTCACCACTCTGCTGTTTTCTCGAAGGAGTGTAGTGTTTTTTAGTTATAGCTGTGATGTTCCTGTAGCAACCATCATTGCTCAAAAACTGCTTTTGGTACTTTGCCATTTAAAACTGAGAAACTAGCTTTCTTTGACATCCAGAATTCTCAATTGCATCGGTAAACTTTGCACCCGTTTCTCAATATACATTGAAACTTGAAACTACTTGTTATACCAAGCTTTGCGCCACTGTTTCATTTGATTAATCTCTAATTCTTGGGCTTTGATAATTTCTTGAGCCAAGTTTTTGATTTCAGGACGCTGAGACTTTTGCAAGGCATCTTTCGCCATAACTACAGCTGATTCATGGTGAGGAATCATCGCGTTAATAAAACGCAGGTCAAATTCTGTATCAGCTGCACCCAAGTCCATGTTCATCATCATGGCTTGCATTTGATCAGGTGACATCTCCATCATGTGACCCATTTTGGTATCATAAGCCATTGGTTTATCTCCCGCTTTGGGATACCAGGTTGTACGCCACTGTTTCATCTGCGTAATTTCTTGGTTTTGTGCTTTGATAATTTCGTCTGCTAGCTTTTTGATCTCAGGACGTTTCGATTTCTGCTGTGCTTCCTTGGCCATTACCGTTGCTCCCTGATGATGCGGAATCATCGCATCGATAAAGCGCAAATCATAGTTAGCATCGGCTGGGCCTAAATCCATTGCCATGCTGTGGTTCATCATGCCACCGTCGTGATTCATCGGTTGTTTGTCGCTAGTATCAGTGGCGGTGTTAGTGGGGTTTGGTGCTTGACTTTGGCTTTGGGAAGTGGGTGTAGAACAGGCTGTTAACACGCTGCTGGAAAAAGAGGCGATCGCTACCAAAGCAAATGTCAAAAAGCTGTTTTTCAGAGTAAGGAATTGCATAGGGATGATCTAAATATTTCCTGATTACAGTCTAAAATCTCTAGTTAGCTGGAGAGTCAATCATTTAGGTGATCTATCTTTTGCTTAGATAGCTAGTTATTCACAAAGCGACTGCGGCACTTACTACATAGTTTGACAGCCAAAAATGAAATCAGGATGAAATCAAAGTTTGGTGCTAATCGTACAGATAATATATGAATGCATGTAAATATAAAATCTGCATGAAATCCTGATACCTCAGTAGCTAGAAATATTTATTACCTCATTGGTATGACGCGATACCTTCTCTACGAGACGCTCCGCGAACGCACCCGCAAATCTTTAAGGTGAGTCTAGAGACAATAAGTCCTCTAGTAAACTCAAAAAATTTCAAGAAGGTGAAGAAATGGCTATACAAGAACTCAAAGTGACTTGGAAATGCGGCAGTCATCTGGTTCCATTAGTATTTGCCTTTATTTCGCTGCTGGTATTGATAGCAATTTGAGCCACATATTCACCATCTATATCTCTAAGTGTAAGCATTTAGAGCGCTGTATCTAATATGTGGCTGAAAAATTTTTCAGCACGACCCTTGACTCTCCAGTGTACTGGAGCATTCAAGATGAAATCAGTTAGATGTTAGTTAGCGCCATTTAGTTATTGGAGTAGTCAGATGGAGAATACCACACTCAAACTGCGCGGCATGAGTTGTGCCTCTTGTGCTAGCAGCATTGAAGACGCGATTAATTCTGTCCCAGGTGTCAATGAATGTATCGTGAATTTTGGAGCACAACAGGCAACAGTTAAATATGACCCTAGACGAACTGATTTAAAAGCTATTCAAGAGGCGGTAGATGTAGCAGGTTATTCCGCCTACCCACTCCAAGAACAAAACCTAATGGCGGGAGAAGATGATGCTGAAAAAAGATATCGCTTAAGAGAATCCCGTGATTTAATGCGAAAAGTGATGGCAGGGGGCATCATTAGCACTGTGTTGGTCATAGGTTCACTGCCCATGATGACAGGGTTGCACTTACCCTTTATCCCAGCATGGTTGCACAATCCTTGGGTACAGTTGATACTCACTACCCCTGTACAGTTTTGGTGTGGTTACTCTTTCTACATCAATGGTTGGAAAGCTTTAAAACGTCACGCTGCCACAATGGATACCCTAATTTCTTTGGGTACAAGTGCGGCGTATTTTTATTCGCTGTTTCCTACATTATTTCCCAGCTTTTTCATCAATCAGGGTTTAACGCCAGATGTATATTATGAAACTGCTGCTGTTGTCATTACCCTGATTTTGCTAGGAAAATTATTTGAAAATCGCGCTAAAGGACAAACCTCAGAAGCTATCCGTAAGCTAATTGGGTTACAAGCTAAAACAGCGCGTTTGATTCGCAATGGACAAGAAGTAGATGTCCCAATAGAAGAAGTAATTATTGGAGATGTGATACTGGTTCGCCCTGGTGAGAAAATTCCTGTTGACGGGGAAGTTATTGAGGGAGCATCCACAATTGATGAAGGGATGGTGACAGGGGAAAGTTTACCCGTCAAAAAGCAACCAGGCGATGAGGTGATTGGAGCTACCATCAACAAAACTGGGAGTTTCAAGTTTCGGGCGACACGAGTCGGAAGTGATACAGTGCTGGCGCAGATTGTCCAATTAGTACAGCAAGCACAGGGTTCTAAAGCTCCAATTCAGAGATTAGCAGACCAAGTAACTGGATGGTTTGTACCTGCGGTAATTGCGATCGCACTGCTCACTTTCATCATTTGGTTTAATTTTACAGGCAACATGACTTTGGCGCTGATCACCACAGTTGGGGTACTAATTATCGCCTGTCCTTGTGCGCTGGGTTTAGCCACACCAACATCTGTGATGGTAGGAACGGGTAAAGGTGCAGAAAATGGCATTTTGATTAAAGGTGCCGAAAGCCTAGAACTGGCACACAAAATTCAAACAATCGTGCTAGATAAAACTGGAACTATCACTCAAGGTAAACCAACAGTTACCGATTTTGTCACCGTCAATGGTACTGCTAATGGCAATGAGATGAGGTTGGTGCAACTTACGGCATCTGTGGAACGCAATTCTGAACATCCATTAGCAGAAGCTGTTGTGAGATACGCCCAATTTCAAGAAGTGGCGTTAGCAAATGTCAAGGAATTTGAAGCAATTACAGGCAGTGGTGTACAAGGTATAGTGTCTGGTCATCTTGTGCAAATTGGTACGCAACGATGGATGTCAGAATTAGGCATTGATGCCCAAGTCTTACAACAAGATAAAGAGCGTTTGGAGTATCTGGGCAAAACCGCGATTTGGATCGCGGTTGACGGACAAATTCAGGGATTAATGGGGATTTCTGATGCCATCAAACCCACCTCCATACAGGCAATTCGCGCTTTGCAAAAACTGGGTTTAGAAGTGGTGATGCTCACGGGAGATAATCGCCGCACCGCAGAAACCATTGCCCGTGAAGTTGGTATCGAGCGTGTTTTGGCAGAAGTCCGCCCCGACCAAAAAGCCGCTACAGTAAAGAAACTCCAATCAGAAGGAAAGATTGTGGCTATGGTTGGTGATGGTATCAATGATGCACCAGCATTAGCCCAAGCCGATGTAGGAATGGCAATTGGCACTGGGACAGATGTAGCGATCGCAGCTAGTGACATCACGCTGATATCCGGTGACTTGCGAAGCATTGTCACTGCCATTCAACTTAGCCGCGCTACGATTCGCAATATTCGTCAAAACTTATTCTTCGCCTTCATCTACAACGTTGCCGGCATTCCAATCGCCGCTGGTATTCTCTTCCCCATCTTCGGTTGGTTGCTTAACCCCATTATTGCAGGTGCAGCAATGGCATTTAGTTCGGTTTCAGTGGTTACGAATGCCCTACGTCTGCGTAAATTTCAAGCTAAACCAGTAGCATAAGGAGGTAGCAAATGTTGAGTAAAGTAATTCTTGGCAGTATAGCAAGCTTGGGATTGGCATTCAGTGTTGTCTCAGATAAAGTAATTGCACAGATGAATCATGAAATGCCAACTACGGAGCGAGCAAAGACAACTCAGTTCCGCCGCATTGAGCAACCATTCTCGGTAAAAGGTGCAGTTACAACAGTCGGTCTGGGGTTAATCGGACTAGAAATCTGGTGGTTTCTCCTAAGTAAACCAAAGTCCCAAAAAGCCGAAGCCCATGATGGTATTCAAGAAGTTGGCATTACTGTAGATGGAGGCTATGAACCTAGTCGAATTCTAGTCAATGCCGGTCAAAGAGTCCGCCTTAATTTCCTACGCCGTGACCCTAGTAGTTGCCTTGAAGAAATACGGCTACCTGATTTCCATATTGCCAAAAACCTACCACTTAACGAAGTCACATCCGTTGAGTTCACACCCGACAAAGCTGGTACTCATACTTTCAACTGCGGTATGAATATGTTCCGAGGAGTTATAGAAGTTCAACCTACTGACTCCACTGCAAAAGCAAGCTCAGTAACTACTTCTCAATCTACTCAACAGATCCAACCAGAGCTTTCTTTGCCTACAGAGTCAGCAACAAAAGCAGTAAAAACACCAGAAGGCACTCAAGAAGCGACTGTTACGGTTGAAAAGGGTTACAAACCGGAAAGAGTAATTGTGGAGGTGGGACAATCAGTGAGATTGGACTTCCAACGTCATAATCTAAGCAAGTGCTTTGATAAATTACTAATACCAGACTTTGACTTAGCCGTTGACCTTGCTCCTAACCAAACCACTTCAGTAGAATTTACTCCTAAGTATCCTGGTGAATATGAGTTCACCTGCGGTATGAAAATGTATCGTGGTGTTGTGGAAGTAAAGCCTGCCACATAATCCAGTAGCAAATAATTAGCAAGATGATCCTGTTCTCACTTGACTCTCCAGTTAACTAGAGAGTTTAAGATAAGGTAAATAAACTTATCTAGCATGAGAGCAGCTAATTATGTTAGTCCAAGAAGCGCCAAAACTCATTGGTAATGTTGCTAAGTCTAGCGGTGTACCAATTAAAACTATTCGCTATTATGAGGAGCTAGGTCTACTTAGGTCATTAGGGAGAACCGAGGGTGGATTTAGATTATTTAACTCTGATGTTTTGGCTCGCTTGAACTTTATCAAACGTGCCCAAAGTTTGGGATTGACCTTATCAGAAATTAAAGATTTTTTAAATGTTCACGACGGAGGTGAATTACCCTGCGTACATATAAAAGCTAAACTGCAAGATAAGATAACAGCCATTGATGAGCAAATTCAGCAATTACTCATTCTCAGGCAAGAATTATCAGGACTAGTTTCTGGTTGGGAAACAATACCTGAAAATCCTGAACAAACAATTTGTCCTATTATTGAAAGAAATTAAACAATTAGGCTGTTCATTTAATTTTTTATCAGCACATCGACGTATTAAGTTAAGTTGATGTGCTGATTCTTTATTAATTCAATTAATCATTTATAAATAAATCACTTATTTTTTTTAATTTTACCTCTTGACTCTCCCGTAAGCTGGAGAAATTAAACTAATTTTAGTTGAGTAGATTAATCGTATATTTACTCAACAATTTTCAGAAAAGTAGTTATCTTCACTAAGGAATTTAATCCTATGACGCTGCAACTAACGGTTCCCAAACTAGCTTGTTCTGCTTGCGCGAATACTATCACCAAAGCAATTCAATCAATTGATTCTACAGCAACAGTGCAAGCTGATACAAAAACAAAAATTGTCAGTATAGAAACTCAAGCACCTGAAACTAAAATTAAAGAAGTAATAGCTGCCAGAGGCTATCCATCTGTTTAGGTTTTTGAGTTTATTCTACTATCAGTAGTCAGCATTGAATGAACTGCTGATAGTCAAATATTCATTTCAGAAAAGTCCTTCTGCTTTTAGAAGAGAGGTGACTTATATGAGTTTACTTTTTCTGATTCCACTGACGATTGGTTTAGCAGTTAGTTATTTGTTTAAAAATTCTAGTGACGACATGGCAGAATTAACAAGTTTATCTACAGTTGCTTGCCTAATTGTCAGTTTAATATTAGCACCTTGGCAACTAAAAGTTGTGGTTCTAATGCTTGCCATATTAACTCCCCAGACGAATTCAGACTTTTGAATAACTTCAATTATTAAAAAATGGAGCAAAATCAATGAATCGATTTCTGAATGCAATTGCTATAACTACTACTTTGATACTGGCTCAAAGTTGCTCCTTATTAGTTAGAGACGAAGGGAAACCAATATCTGCTGCCACACATCAGCATGAGGAGCATTCGATGGGTGAGATAAATCACAGAGAACATTCAACAAGTGGCGCGGGTGATGAGAAGAAAGCATTGACTCAGGCAAAACTCAAAGTTCTAAGCATCATTACCCCCAATAAAAGTATTCCTATATTGATTGATGTTCAAGATTTGGATGGGAAAGCGATCGC
Source organism: Nostoc foliaceum FACHB-393 (assembly GCF_014698505.1). Taxonomy (GTDB): domain Bacteria; phylum Cyanobacteriota; class Cyanobacteriia; order Cyanobacteriales; family Nostocaceae; genus Nostoc; species Nostoc foliaceum_A. The sequence goes on from NZ_JACJTD010000022.1 coordinate 59,736, forward strand.
CAAATTTAACACTTTCCAAGAAAAGCTAATGCACCTCATTCTTGTCAGCGATGATCTTCAGTTTTTCAGTCATCTTCATCCCACATATAAGGAAAATGGGCAGTTTGAAGTTACAGCCCGTTTTCCGCAAGCAGGCAATTACACATTTTTTAGTGACTACAAACCTGCTGGTCAAACAGAACAAGTCTCAGTATTGAAAACACAAGTTTCTGGGAACAGTATTGCAGCCCCAGAAATTAACCTAAATCGCAGTAAAACGTTCAATGATACTAAAGTTAATCTTGCTGTTTATGAACCTACTGTGAAAGCGGGTAAAGAAGTCACTTTAATGTTTAAATTACAAGAAGCTTCTAACAATCAACCGCTTACAGACTTGCAGCCATACTTAGGAGAAAAAGGACATTTAGTTATTCTGCGACAGTCAACCTCATTAACAGCAGCAGATTACATTCATGCTCACGCGCTAAAAGATACCCCTGCTGGACAGGTTCATTTTATGACTAGCTTTCCTCAACCAGGAAAGTATAAACTCTGGGGTCAGTTTAATCGCAATGGCAAAATCGTCACAGCTGATTTTTGGATAAATGTTGTTTAATTTAGCTGATATTTTATCAGTAAAACGAGAAGTGCAAAACTCTTGTGTTTTTAACTTTATATGTACACAGTACCCTATGCGAATTTACCACCCAAATGGGTAGTAAATTCCTCCTTCTTACTGCCTCTAATTTAGGGGTTGACCTACACCAGCTGCTCGCAGCTGCTCTAAATTCGGTTTACCAGTTAAGACAAGTCTTCCATTGATTGCGATCGCTGGTACTGCATTTACTCCATACTGCTGGGCTTTCTCCTGTTCTTGTCGCAAGTTATAAACCGATACTTCACAGTCAGGACAAGTCAGTTCTTGCACCATTTGCACTGTCTCATCACAAAGAGGACAGTCAGCTGTAAAAATCTCAATTTGACGTTTTGTCATGATGTCTACCAAAAATTTTTTCTACTCATTCATTCTGAATCCTCTAGTCGGCTATAGAGTCAACCCCATAGGTAAATATTATTTTTCAAATAACCTTTATTAAAATTTATTGGACATATCATTCCCTAAAATTTGCAAGCCTGCATTGTCAAGTTTTAAGCTAATATTTTTGCCTACAAGTATTGTAATTAAACTTTACACAAAAATTGACAATTATCACTTGACTCTCTAGCTGACTATAGACTTTAAAGTTATAACAACACATAGTAGTAAATAACTATGATTGCTGTCGTGAAACAAGTTTGCTGTGAAGTATCATCCCCAAAAAAGCTGCTGAAAATTGGTGAGCTGGCGAAGCAAACTGATGTGGCAGTGGGAACAATTCGGTATTACGAAGGCTTGGGCTTGATAAAACCAGTTGAAAGAAGTGAAAGTGGCTACCGTTATTACGACTGCGAGGCAATCAACAGGCTGCAATTCATCAAAAAAGCCCAATCCTTACAGTTTTCCCTATCTGAAATTCAACAAGTACTAGGCATTCGTTCCCAAGGCGACCCTGCTTGTCCACTAGTTCGGGATTTACTCAAACAGAAAATTGCTCATCTTGAGGAGCAGATTTATCGCATGAAGCAACTGAAGGATGAGCTAGAGGCATATCAACAACGTTGGGAAAACCGACCTTTGGATAATCCCTGTAATAAAGAGCTTTGTAGCTTGATTGAGGAAGTTGCTTGCTCTGATATACCTCCTCACAATTTCCGAGACTAGTAAATTTATTACTTGACTCTATACCCGAATAGAGACTTTAGAATGGCCTTAGTTTCTCAGAAACTACTAAATTAACAGAATAATGGAGAGTACAAAATGAACATTAACATTAGTACAGGCGTTAAGACACTATTGAGCGGAGCCGTAGCTAGTTTTGCATTGCTTACGTTAACCACTACTGCTTCCTTTGCCAACACCCCCAAGGTAACTGTGACACCGAATCAATCCGCCAGGGCTATAAACGAAGCAAAACTAATTCAAGTGCTGACCAGTCAAAGAACAGCGCCAACGAATCAAACGCCACAGCAGCCAAACCAAACGGGATGTAAGTGTTGCCAAGGAATGATGAATAAGATGCCAGGAATGATGAACAATATGCCGGGAATGATGAACAACCAAGATAGTCCATCAAAATAGAGCTTGATAAATCCCTCGGCGGGAAGCACATTTTGAAAATGTCAGAAAAACTAGGAGTCCTTAGAAAAATCTCGCCGAAAAAGGCTAATGAACTCATTGCTAAGGAAGCCATTTTATGGTTTGGCTAAGGAACTTAAGCTAAACCATTATGACTATTGAACTCGTTCCTTTTATCCAGAAGCTCAAATCGCACTTGCTTTTGCGTTTTTTATGGATGGCCTGCTTCTGGGGCGCAAGGGCTGCATACTTCTACTGATGGTGGCAAAACTTGGACTAAACCCCGCATGAATGGATTAGGCGATACTCCTTTTGACTTTGTGGTTGAACCCCGTAACCCTGAGCATTTGTTTGCAACTACCCGTTCGGGAATGTACAAAAGCACTAACAGTGGTAATGACTGGATGCTAGTACCTAATACGCGGGAAGCTCCTGTTGCCAGTCTAGCTCTGCAAAAAGAGGGTAACAGCACTGTAATGTATGGCTATCGTTTTCTCAAGTCAGCGCCGGGTGTTTATCGCAGCAGTGATGGTGGTAAGACGTGGGAGAAACTTTGGACTGAAACTAATGGAGTCGTTGTGAAACTAGCGATCGCTCCCAACAATCCCCAAATGCTTTATGCAGTGAATGAGAACAATACTGTCTTTCAATCGCAGAATCAAGGCAATAGCTGGAAAGAGTTAAATTAACTGTCTGTCGTCTACGTAAGACCTTACGGTTGTGATGTAGCTGTAGAAAAACTAGCACTAACAGCACGTTGCAAATTAGCTAAAGCACGATTGTAATCCAAAATAGCCGTAACGCGATTACCTTCAGCCCTTGTAAGCTCAGTTTCAGAAACAATAACATCTGTTTGAGTACCTACACCAGCTTGAAACCTCAGCCTTGCTATACGTAAAGCCTCTTGAGCCTGTTCTAGAGCAACGGTAGCAGTCTGAACATTACTTAAATTAGATTGCAAACTAGTATAAGCCTGTTCCACCTGAAAGCGAATCTGATTGCGTTGCTCTGCAAAACGAGTTTCGGCAATAGCAATGTTGGCTTTCTGTTGAGCAGCCCTAGCCTTAGCTGCTCCACCATCAAATAAATTCCAGTTGGCTCTAACTCCCAGTGAATAGCCATCTGTAATGCCAACACTATCATTAAAAGCGTCCAACAAGTTGTAACTAGCAACCAAACTAACTTGGGGACGAACCTCAGAAAGCGCCAAACGTCGCTGTTGTTCACTAATATTGCGTTGTACTAACTGTTGTTGAAGTTCTGCACGATTTTGAAAAGCAAGCACAATACTTTCTTCCTGTGTCTTATTCCACAAACCCGCCAATTTCACCGAGTCTGCTGCACTGATGTTTACAGATTGTGGTAAATTCAACCGCGTCGCCAACCGCCTTGCAGCAATTTGCTGTTGACTAATAGCATTAGTTAGCGCTTGTTGAGCATTTGCTAAGTTTACCTGAGAACGAAGAACATCAAATCTCGTACCAACTCCAGCCCTTTCTAATGCTTGAGCATCCTTTAAACTTCGTTGGGCATTTTCTACAGCAGCACGATTAATTCGTACTTGTTCATCTGTTTGTTGTAAATTGTAATATTCAGTAGCAACATTCAGCCGAATTTCCTGTGACAAACGCTCTACATCCAACTCATCAAAACGTAATTGTTCCTCAGCTGCTCTGATGCGAGCCGATCTGGAGCCAGAGGTGTAAATGTTATAACTCAGTTGTGCCGCTCCAGAAAAGTTTGTACTTGGAGCTTGTTCTGTAGAAGGTATCCCACTTCGAGAACGCAGTTCAGCAGAAAGCTGACTGCCAGCAGATTGTTGGCGAGAAATGTCAGTGTTTAAACTAACATTGGGATACAAAGCAGCTTGTGTTTCACGTAGAACTGCACGACTTCGTTCTGAAGTCAGTATTGATACTTGTAGCTCCCGATTATTCCGCTGTGCCAGTTCCAAAGCTTGTTGCAGAGTGATTGGCTGAGTTATCTGAATTTTGACATCTTCTGGTTTGGTAGGAAACTGGAGAGAATTTGGATTAGGGTTGAGTTTATCGAGTAAAGTCGGAGTGGGAGATGCAGACTGAGCAGTTAGTAATGAGTCTGCTTGAGAAGCAACTTTTTCTGTTTGACTACTCTGAAGCTGAGTCAAAGCACGTACAGGTTGAACTGAACTACCAGCAAAATCACTTAAGGTAAATACATAACTAATACCCGCAATTACTAGATAACGATACTTTGACATATATTATTTAAACTCCTGTAATTCACACCACACAGCAAAAAATGACTACACTCTAAAAGCAGGGGTAGTAACAAAAGATAGAAAACCTATAGGTTAAATACGAAATCTTCTATTTAGATTGGCGTAAGCGGCGAAACAGCCATTTAAATGGCGAAAAAGAGCGATCGCTATTTAGGTGGATAACATTAAACGGTAGTTCGATGGTAAAAGTACTACCTTTACCTAATTCGCTTTGCACATTCAAACTACCGTGGTGTACCAGAACAATTGCAGAGGCGATCGCCAATCCTAATCCAGAACCGCCAGTGCTACGAGAGCGATCGCTATTCACCCGATAAAAACGATCGTAAATTCGAGTCAGTTCCTTCTCTGGGATACCAATACCCGTATCATGAACTCGAATCACAGCATGATGGTCACTGCAACCCAGGCAAACCGTAACCTCCCCTCCTTTGGGTGTATACTGAATTGCATTGACAATTAAATTAGAAACCAAACGGTAAAGCTGGTCACTATCACCGACAATATTTACTGGCTCATTTATCTTGATCCTAGATTGCAGCATTACACCTGCCGCAATTGCCATCGCTTCAAATTCCTCGACTAAATCGCTGACAATATCATTTAGACAACATTCTTCTAGTTGTACTAGCAAGTGTTGCCTATCTAAACGAGCTAATAATAATAAATCTACAACCAAAGTAATAAGTCGCTGATTCTGACGGTGGATAGTTCGCAGAATGTCCCGCGTTTCTTCTTCATCCAGATGCGACATTAAAAGCGCTGATTCCACCGTTGCGCCTGTTGCAGCCAAAGGCGTTCGCAATTCGTGTGCAACATCTGCTGTAAACTGTTGAATTTGTCGATAAGATTGATAAATTGGTTGCATAGCTAAACCAGCCAACCACCAACTAGCAACTGCAACCATACCCATTGCGATCGGCAATCCCAAACCTAAACTTAATTTCACACTATCCAGATAACGATTAAATTCTTCAAGACTTCGCCCCACCTGCATATAGCCCCAATCCCGATGATCTTGGGTGTGTAGCATTAAAGAATTTTGGTGATAATCATTGCCTTTGCTGTCTTTGAGAAATAACCATTTTTCATTGCTGAAGACAGTAGACAGTCCTTCTGGATAATTGCCGGTAGTAGCAATCAAGCGTCCTGAAATATCAAAAAAACGCACATAGTAGTGATCTTTATTAACTACACCTAGAAAATGGCGTTTAGTATCTGACTGCTGTTGAGTACAGCCGGCTCCAACTCTACATATATTTATATTTGGGAATAGCTGCTGTACAACAGGTTCCAAACTCCCAGGTTGCCTGAGCTTAAACTCAATAGTGTCATGCAGTGTTCCGGCTACAGACTCAATTTCACTGTCTAAGGCTACCACATGGGCATGGAAAACAGCTCTATAGACACCAAAAGCACAAACGCTTAAAATTGAACCCATGACGAGGGCATACCACAGAGCTAAACGAACACGAGTTCCTCGAAACAGTTTATTTTGATTCATTAGTCACATTCAGACGATATCCCATACCGTGCAAAGTTTCAATCGGGTTGGTGCAGTCGAAGCAGGCTAGTTTGCGACGCAACAAACGTACTTGCGCTGCTACCACATTGCTAGCAGGTTCTGCACTTACTTCCCAAAGCTGATTGCGAATCTGTTCGGTGGTAACAATTTGATTGGGGTGCTTCATAAAATATTCCACCAGTTGGAATTCTTTATTAGTTAAAGAAATTTCCTGTTTTTCGCCCGTCGTATTTTGACCGACAACTGTACTATTGCTGTAATCTAAAGTAAAGTTACCAACGGTTAGTTGTTGAGGTTGTAAGTGGGGATAACGCCGCTGCAATGCCCGCAACCTTGCCAGTAATTCTGCCATTCCAAAAGGCTTCACCAAGTAATCATCAGCACCCGCATCTAAACCAGCAACTTTATCTTCCATGCTATCTCTAGCTGTGAGCATCAAGACAGGCAAAGAATTTCCTTTTAAACGCAGCCTTTTACACAATTCCAAACCAGTAAATCCTGGGAGCATCCAATCTAAAATCGCCACTGTATATTGTGCCGAACTATTTTCTAAATATGCCCATGCTTCATTACCATCCATTACCCAGTCAACTAAATACTTTTGCTGCTTCAGCGTTCGCTTAATAGCAGCGCCCAAATCTGACTCATCTTCGACTAGCAACACACGCATATCAAATTGAAAAGTTAGAGGTTCGTGGCAGTTTTGTGAAATCAGCATAGTTAATAACAGGGTTATCCCTTAGAAATAGATTGACAGAAGTTTATGAAATTAAGATGAAATTCTGAGTTATTAAATCATGTATACAAGCAAGCCATCTAAGATCATAAACAGATGCTACGCCTTAGCAGTAGATAACCTATAAGAAAAACTCAGTATATCCCATTGCTCAATTGGTGTGAGTGATACTCAGTTAGAGAAGTTAACAAATCTAACTAATTGCAATAGGTCTACTGAGTTATTTTTTATTCTGACAGGTAAAGATGAAATCAAGATGAAATATTAAGTCAGATGAGGAAATCTCTAACTGCACTTAAACCTAACTACAATACACAAATCAAAAGCTAGGGTTTTGACTTCGTTCATGTATTAGCAAATAAGCATTAGTTTTGATATATCACCCTAAACAAAACAACCCTTATTTATATCAATTAAAAATCTCAAGACATTGCTAATTTTTCCATATAAAAGCCCGCCCGCAGGCGAGCTAAAATTTATCCAAATGAGAATAGCTAATAGCTAATAGCTATTAACCATTATCTGTTAGGCGTTTTAAAAAGCAAAAGTGGTACGTAGTGTACCAACGTAGATGGTGTCGTTGTTATTATTATGCTCTGGATTGAAGATGACCAATAAACCAGGAGTGATGGAAATATTATTGTTGATCTGTAGGCGGTACAGAGCCTCTAGGTGGTAAGAGGTGTTGTTATCTTCACGCCTAGTAGTTCTTGCGGCGGAAGCGAATGCATCATTATCACTGACTTTGGGTGGTTGACCAAAGATCAGACCAAGCAAATTGCCTTCTTTACCAAAGTCTTTGAAGGCTAGGGTTGCAGCCCAGTAATTCATTGATGCTTCATCACCTTGATTTACACCCGTACCACTTCCCTTGGCTTCAGCGTTGCTGTAACCGTACCAACCACCAATAGTCAACTTGGAACTGGGTTTGAAGGTAGCTTCTATACCGTAGTGGTTGGCAGTAGTAGCAACTCCATTGAACGGATTACCTGCGTAAACACTGCCTGTACCCTCAAACATGTTTACACTGGATAAACTATTTTGATAGCTGTGAGCGTAGGTAAGACCAATATTAAATGCATCACTAGGACTGAAAGCTACCTGACCAAGGGCTGTATAGGCACCATTTGTCAGACCTCCATTTGAACCAGGATTGCTAGCTGTGCGAGCTATGTAAGCCGCAGATGCAGTGAAAGCTCCTGTAGGATTGAAAATTATGGTTGCACCTGCACCACCGAAACCAGTGCGATAGATAGGGCTAAATCGACCATAGCGAGACAAAGCGCCCCTACCATCACTGGCAAGATCAGGGTTAAAGTTATTGATGTTGTCGTATATGTTACCGCCTGCCGCATCAATTTTGACCCGCACTGCGTTACTCAGGTTGAAAGCATAGTTAATTTTATCGATGACAGTCTCATTGTTCTGATTTCCGTCAAAACCGAAGCGGGTCATGTTAGTACCCGTCACATTTGTGTCATAGGGAGTGATGTTCCGGGATTGCAAACGGATTTGCAACAGGTCTGTACCAACAAAACTTGATTCCAATCTCAGACGAACTCGGTCAGTTAGAATAGTATTAGAATCTAGGTCGGGAGCAGTACTTGGATCTATACCAGAAGGAACTGCCCTCTGATCGCTACCAAAAACATTAGATACATTAAAAATTGCTTCCCCAATTAACTTGGTGGTAGTTGAGAACTGATTAGCTTCCAACTCAGCAGTGCGTACTTCTAAAGCATCTACACGACCACGCAAAGTAGCTAGTTCCGCAGAAAATTCTTCTTGCAGACGCTGTAGGGTAGCCAAATCCTGTTTTGTTACTAAGTCAGCAGTTGCTGTAGCAATCAGTTCATTAACTCTATCTAAACAAGCATTCAAACCAGCAGCAAATTCATAACGAGTTAAAGCACGATTACCTCGGTAAGTCGCATTGGGATAACCAGCAATACAACCGTAACGTTCAACTAGGGATTGCAATGCTTGGAATGCCCAGTCTGTGGGTTGCACGTCAGAAAACTGCGAAACGGATGTGACTTGGCCAGTCTCACCACTGTACTGTTGAATTTGGCTTAAAGAAGAATCTTTTGGAAGAGAGGTTGCTTCTTGTTTAACTTCAGTTGAAACAGGAGTTTCAGCCGCTATTGTTGCTCCTGAAAAAGCTAAGTTGGCTAATAAAACTCCAGGACTAATTAGTAGGCATTTCCAAAATAACTTAGACATGACTGTTTGCTCTTCACACCAAAGTAATAAGTGTTATGGGGTATACCCCTATAACTAGATTCTCAGAGGAGGATGAAATTAAGATGAAATTTAAAATTTTGAATAAAACAAACTTGGCGAGTAAATTGAGCATTTTATTAGATAGTTGTCAAGTCAATATCCCAGAAAAGTTAAAGCATAGTATGATGAAATTAGGATGAAATTACAAATTACTTAATCAAATAAATTCAACGAGTAAAAACCACTTGAGAAACTTGTTTCTCAGTTCAATCTAAACAAACATCAAAACACTAAATTATAGAGAAATGGCTAACTCTAGTGGACTCAGCCAGTGGGTATAAAAAAATCGCGTATTGGAGCAACGTAGATCGGCATTAGCTTTAAAACTGTGGTTAGAGAGGTAGCAGCAAGTACATGGGAATTAGATAAAGGATTGAGCTGTAAAGCTAATTGTGTATTGAAGCGAATGCCAGCGCATGAACGGCGGCGATCGCTAGGGCTGTTGTTCATTTACTGCTATTAAAGAAAAGCAGACCCAAACTAGGAGCCTGCTCATAGTTATGTCCTCCAGCAAGACATGCCGAGGGAATAAATTCACAGACTCACAGTATTTATTTAGATAGAGTGGTGGTTTGCGGCGAAATTTATTTATAGCATCGTTGCAAGGCTTGGAGTCTTGCTGAAGTTGCTCCGCCAGTAGGTTCTGCTGGTGGGATATTTGCACAGGCTCCTGTTTTACTGGATTGTTGTACTGTACCTTGTGGAAGCCCTTTATAACATTTTTGTAAAGCTTGTAGTCTTGCTAAACTAGCTCCGCCAGTGGGTCTTGCTGGGGGAATATTTTGACAAACTCCTGTTTTTGAGGTATCTGCATTTCCATAAGCAGCAGAACCCAACGATACGTGAAGTAAAGCTATTCCCAAGGGAATTGCCAAAATAGATGCAGTTCGGATGACAAGTATCTTCATAGCTAAAATCCTCAAACAATAAGCAATTTATGCTACTAATTGGATGAAATAATCTTGGTAAGCCAAGTTTGAGTACTTAACGACCGGAAGTTTGAATTCGAGCTGTACCAAGAGGAATTTGTGCTGTTAGATTAGGCATTTTGCCGTATACTCGGTACAGCCAAACGTGGTTACGAAATGCTGTATTAACACCTTGCAGCTTAACTAATAGCGTTGTCTGGGGTTCCACAGCTTGGGAGAAAATCACTGTAGCTGTTTGTTTATTTACAGAAATTTGAGCATCAATTTTCTTACCAGATTGATTTTGAATCTCAATTCCCTTGTTAATGCTTACACCATCAGGTAAATCAATAGCCAGTTCTGATAGAGATTGTCCTTGAACATGAACCTGAAACTCATGGGTAGCACCTGGAAACCCAACAGTGCTAGGAAATGCTACGCCATTACCAATATAGGAGACTTTGGAATTGTCCTTGTTTTCGCTTCCCCAAGCAGATGGAAATGAAGAAGTTACTATTAGAAAAAATGCTGCACCCGCATAAATTAACTTTTTCATAACTAACTCCGGCAAGATAATGTAGGGTAAGGAAGATCCACCATCCCACCCTATAGCGACCGATTAATTTAGTTAACAGCCACAGCTAAAATTAACAGCAGTTACTTAGCCTAGCCACCGTAAGTCTGAATACGGGCTAAACCAAGTGGAATTTCTTCTTTCATATCAACCTTTTTGACAGATACTGGATAATGCCAAGTTTCTTCATAACCTGGAGTATTAACTCCTTTCATACGAATTGATATGCTTGTACCAGGGGCTACTGGTTCCGAAAAAGCTACTGTAGCTTTTCTGTTGTTAATGGAAACCGTTGTCGGAATTTTTTGACCTAATTTATTTTGGACTTCAATTCCTTTATCAATACTTACCCCCTCTGGTAAATCAATCGCCAATTCTGAAAGTGCTTTACCTTGGACATGAACATCAAACTTATGAGTAGCATCTAGGGTACGGGCATTATTAGGAACAGCAGCACTATTTCCGAGATGGGAAAATTTAGCATCATTTGGATTTTTCGCCCAAGCAGTAGGAACTGAAGATGCGAAAACTAAAGTAAAAACAAATGTGTAAATCAGCTTTTTCATCAATATTCTCCTTGTTTTGTTAATCGGTTAATTACCTCTATATCTATAATTGTGAAAGGTATTGATGAAATAGAGATGAAATATTTTTATGTTAAGTAAAATTTAAAATATAGTTATTAAATGCAACAATTAAAACTATTGATGATTAATAATATTTGAAATATAGGTTTAAAAAATCAAAAAAGTTCATGACATTTAACTTATTTATAAGTTAAATGTCATGAACTTTATTTATTGAATAGCGCTAAGTTTAAGGATTTACACGAAATCTAGCTACACCTATAGGTATTTCTGCATTAATGCCAACAATATTAGCAGATAAATGGTAGACAGGGCCATTACCAAGAAATGGTTGTTTTACATTCTTGATGTCAATCTTTAGTTTAGTATTAGGAACAATTGGTTCGGCAAAAGCTAGCAGTATAGTTTTGCCATTTACAGAAACATTAGTATTAATTTTGCGACCATTCTCTTCGTTTATAACAACATTCTTAGTATCATAACTCCATCTGACAGTATTTGGAACTTGAATTTTTAACTGCGAAACACTCTTGCTGTTTTTGGGAACGTGTACTCGCAAAGTATGTCTAACAGGCATCCAGCGAGTCTGAGGAAATTGAGAGTTACCATCAACATGAGGAACGTTACCATCTTCTTCATTAGCACTTGCATAGTTGGTAGGAATTAAAAGTGCAGCAGCTAGAGTAGATATAGCAACGTAAACTAGCACTTTCTTCATGTTTTCTCCTCACTTAATCACTAATGTCAACAAATCAAAATGAACCTGTGATAAATCAATACGGAACAATCTGGTAAAACTAAAATTAACTACCTTCTACGTTTCTTACTTTTCACAATGTGAAAAAAAGATTATGTGTAAAGGTTTGAATTTGTTACACTCTTACACCTCGTAATACCAACATTTTCAAAAATTTCCATGAAAAGTCAGTCTACGCTTACACGTTAATTAAAGGAAGTTAGAAATATTACCGTTAACTTGTTTACCGTTTGAAGTTCAAAAGGTATACTACCTTTATTGATCAGTTTGACAGGTCGGAATGAAATCAAGATGAAATTTTTGATGAATTTCAAAACTTAAGGATTAAAATGTAGGGAATTGAGCTACACCAACGGGAATCTCTACCTCACTACCAACAACCTTCGCTGAAAAGTGGTATACAGAAGCTGGGCCTGTCACTGGTTGTTGAACTTGATTAAAATTAACTAAGAGTTTAGTGTTAGAAATAACCTTTTCAGGAAAATCTATAATAATTTGTTTGTTATTGACGGAAATATTAGTATTAATTTTCTGATCATTTGCATCGAAGACATCAATGTCATTACTCACTGCTACAGTAGATGGAGTTTCAATAATAAGTTGAGAAAGAGCGTTGTTGTTTTGGGGGATGTTTAATCGAAAAGTATGTTTGACAAGCCGCCAACTATTAGTTGGATATTGCAAATTATTCTCAATATTAGTCTCTTTAGCACTTGCATGACTAAAAGAAATGAAAGCTGTAGTGGCAAGAGCAAACACTGTACCTGTGTAAATCAATGTTTTCTTCATCTGGAATTTTTAAGTAAATTTTATGTAAAATAAGCTACATATTTTTGCTTATTGAACGAACCTTTACATTATGAGTTTGACAGGTCACGATGAAATCAAGATGAAATTTTGGCTGGTTTGGGAAAATTATTCATTCATGCTATGGTAGGTAGCTACGGCTGAAGGAGAACTGCGGTTGACGTAGCGAAAAATCCAATATTTTAAAATTGTATCCATGACAACTGGGACAATAGCAATGAATAGTGAAATCAGACTTTTGTTTTCTGGAAGACCAAAATGCTTTGAGGTGTTTTCTAAAATTATTTCCCAACCATAGGTAGAGTGATAGCCGACAAAGATATCAGTAGCGAGAATAATGAAAAAAGCTTTCGCGGAGTCGCTTAAGCCATAAATTAAGTCGGCACTAAAAAATTGAATAGTGGTAAGCTGCTGCTTACCAAAGACACATAATATAATAAATGACAATAATGAAAGTATATCAGCAAAGATATTAGCAACTGCATCAATACTTTCAGTTTTGTATTTTTGGGATAACGCAATAGCCTTATCTTTGACCTTCTGTTCTACAATATTTGAAGAAAGTTCTGGAGCTTTTCCCAGGAGTACTTCAAATTGAATTTTTCGCTCAAATTTTTTCAATTCGGTTAAGGCTTTTTCTTCTTGATAAGAATTTAAGAAAATTTTTGATGTTTCTTGGCTCCAGTATTTATAAATCAAAGGTTGGATTACAAATGTTTTAAACAGATTATTCACTAATAATGGAACAATAAATAGAATTAACAAATAACGGAGAGAACTAATTGTTCTCTGACGAGAAGCGCGAAACTCTTCAACAACCTTATGCTCTGCATTTGGCTCTAGTGCTTGTTTTAGCTTTCCCACAGTTTGTAGTATCGACCGAGGAACAAAGCTAAGTTTTTGAGATTTTGGATTAGGTTTCATTCTCATTTGTTCGATAAAGTCAGGCTATTAGCATTACCGTTGTAGCTGAACTAAAAAGCCTGAGAATAGTGTGGAGAAAAGCCAAGGCATAAGCTCCTAAAAGTTACTATATATAATCAGGATGAAATTAGGATGAAATAAATCATATAATACTAAATATTCAATAATAAAAAATCAAACTTTTGTTCATACAGTACCTATTTATAGCGTTTCCCGGTCTAATGAAGTACACTTAATTAAATAAACCTGTGCATCTTATTAAGGTAAAAATAAAAGCATATTCCCTCGATTTCCGTCAAAAAATACTTGATACATATATAGCAATTCCCAGTTGAGTGAGGTACAGGATCAATGTTTTTAAACGCAGAGGGACGTAGAGGAAAGCGCAGAAGCAATATGACAATCTCCATCTTCCTCACAAATGCTTAACTCATCTTTTATTTCCCGACAACTCTATTTATTGTTCTCTTCAAAGACTTAATGGAGACATCCCAAGATGAGTTTGACTGAAAAACTTCAATCTGTATTTGTTATTATTGCCATCTTAATTGGGCTGATACTGGGACAAATCAAATGGGTTGAGGAAAATGCTGTATCTTTGATTGTTCCATCCTTGATGGTCATGCTCTATGGGGTGTTTCTAAATATTCCACTTAATCGTTTAGGTCAGGCATTTCAAAACTACAAGATGACCGGACTTATTTTGGGAATTAACTTTATTTGGACACCTGTTTTTGTTTGGGGATTGGGAGCTATTTTCCTACGGGACTCTCCCGATCTTTGGGTTGGGCTAATTATGCTGATGGTCACACCTTGTACTGACTGGTATCTCATTTTTACAGGGATTGCCAAAGGAAATGTTGCTTTAGCTACAGCCTTCCTTCCTTGGAATATGATCTTGCAAGTGGTTCTCCTACCCGTCTATCTGTTAGTTTTTGTTGGAAAATTGGTGCAGATTGATACAGCGATTTTTCTCGAAAGCATTGCACTGGTTTTAGTTGTTCCTATGCTTTTAGCGTTTATCGCTAAGTGGTTAATACCAAAGGTAAACGGGTTTTGGCGTGAAATTCCACTGAAAATAGCAGCAGGGCAAACGCTATTTCTGTGTTTGGCAATTACAGCGGTATTTGCCTCGCAGGGGCAAACCCTAATTCAGCGTCCAGATGTACTGCTAAAAATGTTACCGCCTATTCTTATTTTCTATGTAATTACCTTTTTGCTGACTCAAGTAATCTCACGATTCGGCAACTTTAGTTACGAGGATTTTGCTTGTTTCAGTTGTACAACACTTGCACGCAATTCACCCCTTGCATTAGCGATCGCTACATCTGTTTTTCCTGATCGTCCTTTGATTACCCTTGTTTTGGCTATTGAACCACTTATCGAACTGCCTGTCATGGTGCTAGTCTCCCAGTTGTTGCTCTTTCTGCGTCGTAAAGGGCGGTATTCTCAGATGGAGAAATAGCTAAATTGGCGTTACAATTGCATATTCAGCTTGACGTTTAAAGCGAATAGCTTAACATTATAAAGAGTCGTAGCATTATGAACACAGGTTTTTCCCTGGAAGACCCATCAAATGTGGGAATAATACTTGGTAGTTCTGATGCGAATGGGCGAGCTTTATTGAGAAAGACGAATTACTACTAGATGTAGCTAAGTGTATAGCCATTACTAAATACCTAACAATTGACTTAAACTAGGTTATCAGGAGCGAAAGGACATTGGTAACTAGGATCGCCTGTCTCCACTTGAATAGTTGGGTGTTCAATGCTGAAATTGTCGTGAAGCTCACGGACTACCCGTGCTAAAAAAGTATCACCAGGATAACCTGCTGGAATGACAAGGTGAGCAGTGAGTGCTGTTTCTGTGGTACTCATTGCCCAAATATGTAGGTCGTGAACTTGAGCCACGCCAGGGAGTTCGGTTAGATAAGTACGGACAGCCAAAGGTTCTATTCCT
The DNA here is from genome assembly GCF_014698505.1 of Nostoc foliaceum FACHB-393. Classification (GTDB taxonomy): domain Bacteria; phylum Cyanobacteriota; class Cyanobacteriia; order Cyanobacteriales; family Nostocaceae; genus Nostoc; species Nostoc foliaceum_A. Next base: position 75,211 of record NZ_JACJTD010000022.1, read on the forward strand.
GCTGGTACAGCATCTGTAATTAAATTCAAGGATTCCTGCAAAAGTCCCCAAGTGCCAGCTACAATCACCACAGTAACAATCAAACTCACCGCTGGATCAAACCACAGCCAACCTGTAGCAATAATTGCAATACCAGCTAGTACAACCCCTACAGATACCGCAGCATCTGCAACTAAATGTAAGAATGCGCCTCTGATGTTCAAGTCACTTTTACGCCCCGACAAGAACATCAAGGCACTCACTGTGTTAATGAAAACTCCTATAGCTGCTACTGTAATTACTATTCCTCCTGCTACCGGAGCAGGTTCACGAAACCGTTGAATTGCTTCCCAGCCAATACCGCCAGAAACAACTAGGAGAAAGGCGGCGTTTAAAAGCGCAGCCAAAATTGAAGAACGACGCAGCCCATAAGTGCGACGTGATGTCGGGCGACGACGGACGAGGATGCTTGCTCCCCAAGCAAGTAGTAAACCCAAAACATCACTCAAATTGTGACCCGCATCGGCAATCAAGGCAAGGGAGTTAGCAACAATGCCATAGGTTGCTTCGATGACGACAAAACCAGTGTTGAGAGCGACACTGATCAGAAAAGCACGGTTGTAATTACTGCCACCGTGGTCGTGTCCATGACTATGATTATGAGACATGACTGTTTTTCACACTTCGGTGGAGAGAACTTCTATGGTTTGACAAGTAACAAACTTGTCTTTAAGCATATGTTTGACCAAGGAACAAAATTCGGTTATTGCAGTTTCACTATCAATAACTGTAACGAGAAGCGGTAGTGCAGATGACTCAATAGATGGGTCTAGCTTATTTAGAGTACGAAAAACGCCATGTTTGCCATATCCAGAAATTGCCCGCACTACCGTTACCCCTGTTAATCCTTGTCTGCGAGCCATTCCGAGCAGAATTTGATGAAGGGGTTGATGCTCCCAACAATCCAACTCGCTAACATAAATTGTTAATTGTTTCCATGTTGTCATATAGCTTTTCCTATACTGGTATCGCTATTATCGCTAATTATTTATCAAACAGAATTCAGGAGTCAGGAGTCAGAATGGGCTAAACCTTAGCTATCCGCTAACAGAATGAATTTTGTACGACTGGCGCATGAATAACCGGGTTTAATACCCCCACCAAATCGTAGATTTGGTGGTCTTCAAGACGCTCGATGACTCGCTAACGCTACGCTATCAGTCGGGGATTCAGACCTGCGACTGATAGCGTAGCGGTAGCGAGTCTGCGAGCGTCTTGATTCTGACTCCTGAATTCTTCTTCAATTGCTCGGATTATCGTTTAAAGGCAAAGCGGCCATTAAATTTTTCACCTTTTACATCCGTTTGAATAACAACTTTATACTCTCCCGTTGCAGTTACAGGCAGATTTACTGTATATTGCTTTTCCTCGGTATTATAAGGAACTTGTAGGGTTTTGTTACTGCCATCTGGTAGCTGAACTTGAGCCGTGAGCTTGGCATCAGTAATTGCTTGATCCTGCTCTCCGTGTACGCTTATATCTAAATGAGTAGAATCTTTTTCTATATCTGGTGTGAACTCTAAATGATATTTGCCCGAATTTACAACTTGACTGCTACGCTTCTCTCCACTATTGGAATGACCACCTTTTTGATCATGGCCATGACCGTCGTTTTCATTATGCGCTTCCCCAGTTTTAGCAACGGGTTCAGTTTTGGCAGCTGTTTCTGTAGTTGCTGTCTTGGTAGCACTTTCCGAGTTAGCAGCTTGATTCCCACTACCACAAGCACCCAAAAAAATTAATCCTATACTGCTAACAATTACTAAACTGGTCTTCAGAAATTTCATGAATTCAAACTCCTTGATGTTTTGTGAATTAAAAACTAATGCAGCACGTTGTAAGTAAACCACCCATTTCAAATCAATACTTCGGCAAGCTCAGTAACCATGAAACCCTTGGAGTATAGGAATTAGGAATTCCTAATTCCGTTAGCGTAGTGAGGCGTAGCCCATTTCAAATTCCGCCTTGCGGTACTAGGCTCTGGCTTCTCCTGCAATTTCTGGCTGAATAATTGGTTCAGCCTTTCTTGGAACTAAAAATCTACCAAACTGTACATACAAAGCCGGAAGTACCAAAAGAGTTAAAGCAGTCGAGGTAAACAATCCACCTAAAACCACAACGGCTAGTGGCTGAAGGATTTCTTTTCCGGCTCCGCTACCAATTACCAAGGGTGCCATACCCAGAGCTGATGATAGCGCCGTCATTAAGATAGCAGCCAACCTTTCTACCGACCCTTCCATCAAAGCCTGTCGTAGAGGCTGTCCTTCTGCCATCCTAGAATTGTAGTTCTCAACCAGTAATAGTCCATTGCGTGTAGCAACGCCGAATAAGGTAATAAATCCTACCATTGAAGCTACAGAGAGAATACCGCCAGTCAAGGCGATGGAAATGACTCCACCCACTAACGCCAAGGGCAAGTTTATCAAGATCATGATGGTGGCAGGAATCGACTTGACAGCAAAGTAAATCAGGACTGCGATCGCAACAAATGCTAATCCCCCAGCCGAAAGTAAAGTTTTCGTCGCTCCTTCTTGGGCTTCAAATTGACCACCGTATTCAATAAAATATCCAGCGGGTAATTGCACCTGTTGCTTAACTCTGTCCCGAATATCCTTAATTACAGAACCTAAATCTCGTCCACCCACGTTGCTGGATACGACAATATAGCGGGAGACGTTTTCGCGGTTGATGGTATTGGGGCCTGTACCATAGTTGATTTTTGCGACTTGGGCTAAAGGAATTTTTTGTCCGTTGGGTGTATCAACTAACAAATTACCGATAATTTCAATATTGTTACGGTATTTTTCTTGCAACCAAACCACCATATCAAAGGTTTGTTGTTGCTCCAATACTTGGGAAACGACTCGCCCATTCAGTGCAGTTTCTACTACCTCTGACAATTCGCCAATAGTTAAACCATAGCGGGCTGCTGCATCGCGGTCGAATTGAATTTGTACCTGCTTAATTGGTACTTGCGGTTCTAGTTGCAAATCTACTAGACCCGAAACCTGGCCCATAGCTGATTGTACTTGTTCACCAAGGGTACGGAGTTCTTCCAAATCGGGGCCAAAAATTTTCACAGCGATCGCACTCCGTACACCTGAGAGTACCTCATCCATCCGGTGCGAAATAAACCCGCCGATATTGGGAACGACTCCGGGAATTTTATCAAATTCTTTACGAATCATTTCAATTGTTTTTTCTCGATCTTTTGCCCCCTCCTCGCTGAGTTGGATATCTATTTCCGCCCCATTTACACCAGCTACCTCAGTATCCCCTACAGCCCGCCCAGAGCGCAATTGAGCCGTTTCAACCCCAGGATTTTTTTTCAGGGCTTCTTCGATCGCTAACCCTACTTGATTAGTCGCATTCAGAGATTGACCAGGCATTAAAACTGCGGCGATTACCAAAGAGCGGTCTTGGAATTCTGGTAAAAAAACTTGCCCTAACGAGAGTAGAATCATCGTTGAAGCCACAAAGGCAGCGATCGCACCTGTCAAAATAATCTTGGGGCGACGAATAGAAAATTTCAAAAGTGGACGATACAGGCGATGGGAAAATCGTTCAACCCAAGTTTCTGTACTTGGTAAACGCCGATTTACTAGCAAAAGGGCGCACAGTGCTGGAGTCAATGTCAGTGCTACTAAGGTAGAAGCGCCAATTGACAGCAGATAAGCTACAGCCATCGGTGTAAAAATCCGACCTTCTACACCAGAAAGAGCAAAAATTGGTGCAAAGACGACTGCAATAATGATTGTCGAGAACAGTACGCTTACCCGCACCTCCACTGAGCCATTAAAAACAACTTGCAGTGGTGGTACAGGATTGCCTGCTATCTGATTTTCTCGCAAACGGCGGTAGACGTTCTCCATATCGACAATTGCATCATCCACCACTGAACCAATCGCAACAACAAGTCCGCCCAAAGTCATTGTATTGATGCCTTGTCCTGTCCAATTCAGGATCATCATTCCCAACAACAAAGATACAGGAATCGCGCTCAAACTAATAATCACTGTGCGCCAGTTCATCAGAAATAAAATCAAGATCACACAAACGATGATTGTGCCATCACGCAAAGCTTCTTCAACGTTTTTGAGTGAGGCTTCGATAAAATCTTCCTGACGGAAAGTAGTTGTAATTTTCACATCTTTGGGCAGACCGACTTGAATTTCCTCGATTGCTGTCTCAACTGCCTTCGTTACTTTTGGCGTATCTGCTGCTGGCTGTTTGTTGACTGTCAAAATTACCGCTTTTTTACCCGCAAAACTGCCATCGCCGCGTTTGAGCGCTGCACCAATTTGGACATCCGCCACTTGTTCCAACAGGATTGGCGTGCCATTTTTGGCTTTAATTACTGATTTCTTTAGCTGTTCAATAGATTCAATCCGTCCAACCCCTCGCACCAATGTCTCTTGGTCAGGAGTAATTAAAAATCCCCCTGGTGCATTAGCGTTGGCTGCTTGTGCTGCTTTGGTGACATCATCAAGGGAAACATTAAACGCTTTTAGTTTATCTGGGTTTACCAACACTTGATACTGACGCTCATCCCCACCAAATATGACGACATTACTTACGCCAGGGACAGCAAGCAGGCGGTTTTTCACTTGCCAATTGACAATCCGCCAGACCTCCATCATCGGAGTGGTTTCAGAAGTAAAGGCATATTTGACAGTCCATCCCAAAGGTGAACTAACAGGCAGAACCTCTGGGTTTTCCACACCTTGCGGTAGTTGACTGCGTGCTTGTTGCAACCGTTCCGTTACCAATTGGCGGGCGCGATAAATTTCTGTATCCAAGCTAAAAGTCGCTCTCACAGATGAAAGACCGACAGCTGAGGCAGAACGCAATGTTTCTAGTCCGGGAGTGCCGTTAATCACACTTTCTATCGGTCGAGTAACTAGGGATTCAACCTCCTCTGGTGCAAGTCCTGGGGCTTCGGTCATAATTTCCACTTGCGGTGGAGCAAAGTTGGGAAATACATCCAGTGGCATTTGCGTAAGGACGAGAAAGCCCCAAACTGATATGAGGACGGAAGCAATAACTACTATCCAGCGTTGAGCGATCGACCATTTAACAATAGAATTAAGCATTTTTAAACGTTTTAAGGGATGTCTGCTTGCTGTGCAGCTAAGGTAAGTTTAAAGATTAAGTACTTTACCTACTCTCCCAAATGAAGATGAAATTGAGATGAAATTTTTAGCTTAAACTTAAAGTTGCCCCACATCTCACCCAAAAGGAAGCGTGGGATGAATTTTTGAGCATTGTGATTAAACCATCAACAGTAGGATAGCAAACGTCAGCCTTGATGATTTTACATGATTCCAATTGTTACCGTAATAGTTGACATAAAGTAGTTTAATTTCTTCTTGGGTGTAAGATACTTATCCAATATGGACAAATCGCCTCCAAAGCAGCTGCTTGAAAGTATTTATCAGCAACTACTGCCTAGCTTACAAATTGAAAGCGTCAATCCCCGGAATCCAATCAAGGTTAGCTATCTTCCAAAACCCTGGCGGCTGCTTGGTAAAGGAAATTATGCCGCAGTAGTCTATCACCCTAACCACCCTGAGTCTGTAGTCAAGATTTATGCCCCAGGACGGCCAGGCTATGAAGAGGAAGTAGAAGTTTACCATCGTCTAGGTTCTCATCCGGCATTCTCTGAATGTTTCTATGCCAAAGATGCCTTTTTAGTCTTGAAACGGCTTTATGGAACAACGCTCTATGATTGTATGTACTTGGGTTTACCTATTCCCAAACAAGTAATACAGGACATCGATAAAGCTCTTGACTATGCTCAAAGTCGTGGACTCCACCCTCATGATGTCCACGGTCGTAATGTCATGATGCACCAAGGCAAAGGATTAGTTGTAGACATCTCAGATTTTCTGCATCCAGAAGCCTGCTCAAAGTGGAATGACCTGAAAAAGGCTTATTACTGCCTATATCTCCCCGTGTTTTACCCACTTCGATTGCGCGTACCATACTTTGCCTTAGATATGATCCGCAAATGTTATCGTTTAGGAACTTCTTTCAAAACTTCCTGTCTTGACATCCTCACCGGGCTAAAGCAACGGTAATTTATCTAGCAATCAAACAGACTTAAGTGTTTATATTCTAGCCGAAATAAGTACCCAATCTAGAGTTAATTGTATAGCCAAGGGAACGCTATTCACAAAAACTAAATTTTATCAAGAATTAAGTTCATTTTTATTAAAGTCGAACTCGGTTATCATACCCAAGTCTCATTTGTCAGACAATTCAATCGCCAGGGGAAAAATAATAGAGAAAGTGACAACACAAGCGGGTGTTACACTTTGGCGCGTATGAGCTAAATCAGCAGACTATCAATAATGTCTTTCAATCACAAAATGGCGGTAATAACTGGAAAAAATTGAGCTAAAGCAGCCCATAGTTTCCTCAACAATTCGATAACAAAATTGAATAACCCAACTATTTCGTAAGGTTTTTTGAAAAGTTGGGTTTGATAATCATTTGAATTAGTTACATCTGAATCTGCTGAAGGAGAGCTTGTGTTTGCTGATACCTTGGGGTATCTCCTTGCCGTTGAAACAGACTTGCAGCTTGCTCTAAATCATTAATGGCGCTTTTGCGATCGCCTAAAGCGTATTCAGCAAGTCCTCGGTTGCCGTAGGCATCAGCTAAATTGGGGTTGATTTGTAGGGCTTGGTTAAAATCTGCGATCGCCAGTTTATGATTTCCCTGTTTATAATTCAAAAAGCCCCTATTGTAGTAAGCATCTACAGACTTCGGATCAATTCTAAGTACCTGGTTAAAGTCGGTAATAGCTGCTTCAATGCTTCCTAGTTCCGCATGAGCAGTTCCTCGACCGTTGTAAGCATCTGTATGGTTGGGGTTGAGTCGCAGTGCTTGATCAAAGTCGCTAACGGCTGCTTTAAAGTCTTTTAATTGAGACTTTGCTAAACCTCTAAGGCAAAAACCTTCATAGTATCGGGGATTTAACTGTACTACCCGACTAAAATCTTCTATTGCGCCGTTGAAGTTACCTTGCTCAAGCTTTTGCACTCCCTGATTATAGTATTCCTGAAAATTCATCTGTTGGATGCGCGTTGGTGCTTCCTGTGCAGCATGGACAGCAACAGGTATTCCACTCAGTACGCTAGTTGTTATTCCTAAGATGGTAGCAGCTTTGCGAATATAGTTCATAGCTTGACTTTCTCCTTGATAGATATATCAAGACAGATGCGCGGGATTATCCTCGACTAGATCCATCCTAAGCGGTTTAAACAGATTTAGAGATTGAAACCCAACCAAACCAAAATACTTTGTAATAGCAACCAAACATTTAACCCGACGATAATAATAGCAACCAGCCAAGCTAGAGATTTGAGCCACAAAGGATTCACAAATTCTCCCATTAAGCGACGGTTACTCGTAAACATCACCAATGGAATTACTGCGAACGGTAACTGCAAACTAAGGATAACTTGACTAAGAACTATGAGGCTGCTTGTGCTATGTTCCCCAAAGATAATAATTGTAATCAACGCTGGAATGATAGCAAGCAGACGGGTAACTAAACGCCGTAACCACGATGGAAGGCGAAATTGTAAAAAGCCTTCCATTACAATCTGCCCAGCTAGAGTTGCAGTTAGTGTCGAACTTTGCCCAGAAGCAAGTAAGGCAATCCCAAAGATGGCACTAGCAGCACTAACACCTAACAATGGTGAAAGCAGTTTATAAGCTTCTTGAATTTCTGCCACATTCTGATTACCAGAAAAATGAAATGTAGCCGCAGACACAATTAAAATAGCTGAGTTAATAAATAGTGCCAACGACAAAGCAAAAGTTGAATCAATCGTGCCAAACTTAATTGCTTCCCATCTTTTTTCAGTACTAGGTTGCCAATCACGGGTTTGCACAATAGAGGAGTGTAAATATAAGTTATGAGGCATCACTGTTGCGCCTAAAATGCCAATGGCAATGTAGAGCATTTCTGGGTTTTGTAAAATTTCTTTCTTAGGCAGGTATCCCAATAAAATCCCTCCCATATCAGGTCGGGAGAAGAGAATTTCTGCTGTGAAACAGAAGCCTACGGTTGCTACCAGCATTATTACCAAGGCTTCTGTATAGCGAAAGCCTTTATGTTGCAGGAATAGCAATATTAGGACATCCAGCGCAGTGATGCACACACCCCATATCAAGGGAATACCAAATAAAAGTTGCAGGGCGATCGCACTTCCCAGTAATTCTGCCAAGTCACAAGCTGCGATCGCAATCTCACACAGTATCCACAAACAAAAGCTTACCCTTCGTCCAAAATAATCCCGACAGGCCTGCGCCAAATCTCGCCCCGTAGCAACTCCCAAACGTACACACAAAGATTGCAGCAATATTGCTATCAGGTTCGACAGCAGGATCACTGTTAACAGAGTATAACCAAACTTTGACCCCCCAGCGATATCTGTTGCCCAGTTTCCAGGGTCTATGTATCCGACTGAAACCAAATACCCTGGCCCTGCATAAGCTAGCATCTTGCGCCAAAAGCTGTTGCTGTTAGGGACTTTTATACTGCGGTGAACCTCTGGTAAGCTAGGTCTGTTTTCTGGGGGAGTCATTTACTTTGCCGTTTAATATTTTCATATTATTTTCATAATTTATCTTTTCATATTCTTCTCATTATTTGGGAATATCTGGCATGAATATTAATCTTCTCAAGATTTTTACTTATGAAATCTTGTCTTTCACCAATAATTCTTGTATTTTTTATACTTTTGATAGAACAAAAATCTAATAAAATTTGAAGTTCGTAAAGAATTTTTTTGCAATCAAGTTGCACAATGCTTTTTGATTGATGAATTACCTAGATTAATTATGAGAGGTAAAAAAATGACCAATCAGCAACTAAAGATTTGATTCATCTAGGTGTTCCTCTACAGAACGGTATAGATTAATGATGTGACTATCAGCCAAACTGTAATAGACATTCTTACCTTCTCGACGATAGTTGACCAAACGCATCGCTTTAAATAATCGCAGTTGATGACAAACAGCTGATTCGGTCATTTTTGTTAATGCAGCTAAATCGCAAACACACAACTCTTGGAAAGCCAAAGCTGAGAGGAGGCGTAGGCGATTCGGATCTGCTAGGATTGAAAAAATTTCTGCTATTTGCTGTGCTTTAGAAGTTGCTAATATTTGCGTTTGAGTTGAACGTACATTATCTAAATGCACTAAATGAGTGTCACAGCTTGGCACATCAGAGTTTTGTCGATTGTCGAAGTCTTGCTTTGCCTTGTTCTTGTTCATGGTGTTGTGCGTAAGTAATGGTTATCAATTTTATAGTATCTAAAATGATAACCATTGTACAATTGAATAATTATTCAATTGTTGTAGTAAGATATTGGCAGTTAACTTTGTAGTTTTTTATGTAAAGCTGCTATGACTCAAACCCCTGACCTCAAAACCCAGTTTTTGCAAGTTGATGGTATGGACTGCGGAAGCTGTGCTAAGACGATTGAAGCCAGTTTGCAACAGCTACCCGGTGTGATGGAAGCTTCAGTGAGCTTTGCAACTGCAAAAGCCAAAGTTTTATATAACCCGGAGATCCTGAGAGAAGCTGAAATTATAAATCGTATAACTGTCTTGGGTTATACAGTTGAGCAGAGTGGTGAACTAAAGTCTCATAATCACAGCGATTCTTGTGAAGGTGAATACGACCATAATCACGACCACGTTAAAGCGGACGTTAATCAAAAGTTGCAAGCAAAGGTCGGTGGGATGGATTGTGGCAACTGTGCCAAAACTGTTGAAGTTAGCTTGCAGCAAATCGCTGGAGTTTTAGAGGCATCGGTTAGCTTTGCGACTGAAAGAATGCAGGTATCCTATGACCGGCAACAGGTTAGTGAAAAAACAATTTACGACCGAGTTAAAGCTTTAGGTTATACAGTTGAACAGAGTCATGAAGTAAAGCCCCATAATCACACCTCTGACTGTAATGGCAACCATGACCACCATAACACCCACTCCCGTGACAGCGACCATGAGTATTTGGAAGTAGCTTCTCCTCAAAAACTACAAGCAAAAATCGGTGGGATGGATTGTGGCAACTGTGGTAAAACCGTTGAAGTTGGCTTGCAGCAAATCGCCGGAATTATAGAGGTATCGGTTAGCTTTGCGACTGAAAGAATGCAAGTATCTTACGATCCGCAACAGGTTAGTGAACAGACAATTTCAGATCGAGTTCGGACTCTGGGTTATACATTTGAACAGATTGGTGAAGCAAGCTCTCATCAACATACCCACAGTCGTGACCACGATAATTCAGTCTCGAAACCAATTCAAAAACGCGACCCAGCAAGCTGGAAATTCTGGATTAACAACCGCCGAGGACAGAGCGTAATTTTAGCGGGATTGGGGTTAGTCCTGGGTTTGCTGACTCAACATTTGGCATTACCGATCTGGATAGCAAGGGCTTTTTATGGAATTGGCATAGTAATTGCAGGCTATCCTATTGCACGGGCAGGTTTGTTTGAGTTGCGCTTGCGCCGTGCCGATATGAATCTGCTGATGACCATATCAGTTATTGGGGCAGTAATTTTGGGGGACTGGTTTGAGGCAACGCTAGTCCTGTTTTTGTTTTCTTTGGGTACAACACTGCAAGTTTTCACCTTTGGTCGCACGCGCAATGCTATTAGCGCTCTCATGGATTTAACTCCACCTACTGCTACTGTCAAGCGGGGGAATAAAGAAGTTACAGTTCCCGTTGAAAGTATTCAAGTTGGTGAAATTTTGACGCTTCGACCCGGAGGGCGCGTGGCGTTGGATGGCATAGTTATTTCTGGTAGCAGTGCCATTGATCAATCGCCAATTACAGGAGAGTCAATTCCAGAAGATAAAGAAAAAGGCGATACTGTCTTTGCTGGAACATTGAATCAATCAGGCTTTTTAGAAGTAAAAGTAACTCACACTGTTAGTGATACAACTGTTTCTAAAATTATTCATTTGGTAGAATCAGCTCAAGGAAGTCGCGCTCCTTCTCAGCAGTGGGTAGATCGGTTTGCAGAGATATACACCCCAATTGTAATTTTGATTGCGATCGCCATTGCCCTAATTCCGCCTTTGGCTTTTGCTCAACCTTTTAACGTCTGGGTTTATCGGGCGCTAGTGATGTTAGTAATAGCTTGCCCCTGTGCTTTAGTAATTTCTACTCCTGTTTCAATTGTCAGCGCCATTGGTGCAGCAACTCGTAAGGGCGTTTTGTTCAAAGGAGGTAATGCGCTGGAAACCGCCGGACGTTTGACTACTTTTGCTTTTGATAAGACTGGTACAATTACGCAAGGGCTACCCGTTGTACAAAAGGTTTATGACCTTGGCAAGGTAAGCGCAAACATGGTGTTACAGATTGCAGCTTCAGTTGAGCAGCAGTCTGAGCATCCTCTCTCCAAGGCAATTGTAGCCAAGGCTCATGAGCAAGGCATGGAGTTAGAAGCACCTATTAAATTTACAGCACTACCTGGGAAAGGGATTCAGGCGAACTTGAGGGAGCAGTTGTACTTCATAGGCAATCAAAGGTTGTTTTTAGACCAAGGTATTCGCTTATCTGGTGAAGCTGAATCTTTGTTAGCTGAAATTGAACAACTTGGTCAAATTCCCGTGCTGATAGGAACAAACGAAGGGTTATTAGGAGCGATCGCACTTTCCGATGGCATCCGCTTGGAAGCGACAGAAGCCCTGCGACAGTTGAGGCGGGTTGGATTAAAGCGGTTGGTGATGTTGACGGGCGATCGTACTGCTGTTGCTAAACAGATTGCCCAGCAAGTTGGAATTACAGAGTACCGAGCAGAACTACTACCCGAAGATAAACTTGAAGAAATTCAACTCCTGCGTCAAAAAGGAGTAGTAGGTATGGTTGGGGATGGTATTAACGATGCCCCTGCGCTTGCTGCTGCGGATATCAGTTTTGCGGTTGGTGGAATAGATATTGCTCTGGAGACAGCAGATGTCGTGATCGTGGGAAGCGACCTCAGACGACTTGCTTATGCAGTAGAACTAAGCCGTCGCACTGTATCTGTAATTCAACAGAATGTTGTCTTTTCTTTAGTCACAAAAGGTTTATTTCTGCTGTTGGGAACCTTTGGATTTGTTGGGTTAGCTGTAGCCGTCTTAGCAGACACAGGAACTTCCTTACTAGTGACCGCGAATGGAATGCGGCTGTTTAGAAGCAAGTTTTTTGAGGATTAATATTAGCGGGCGATGCTGCAAAGCAGCCGCTACGCGAACGCCATAATTAAAGATACAGCAGTTTTCGTTTGCATGAAGTACAAATTTACAGTTTTTGAGGCAGTTTTAACTTACTTGCAAGCTATGACGTTCGGTTCAGTCTGACACCTTGTCTCTTGACAGAAGCGATCGCCATAGTTAAGAATTCGACTACCAGCTGCCATACACCACAATGTCACACCAATCAAAGATTAATATAAGCTTGATGGGAGCGGTATTTCTGTCACTGCTTGTCACCCCAGTGTTAGCACATAACATTAAACTATCGGGGGATGTGGCTGGTACTTGGCACGTTGAACCAAATCACAGTCCCAAAGCAGGAGAAACAGCGAGAGTCTGGATTGCACTTACCCGCAAGGGAGGGAAAATCTTGCCAGTGTCGGAGGCGAATTGCCAAATGGCTGTCTACTCTCAACCTCGTAAACAGAAAGATTCGCCTGTACTACAGCCTACGGTGCAAGCGATTTCAGTTGAGAGATATCAGGGTATTCCTGGTGCAGATGTTGTTTTTCCTAAGACAGGAGCTTATCAGTTAGAGTTAGGTTGCACTCCCAAAGTCGAAAGTAATTTTAAACCCTTCCAGATGCAGTATGAGGTAATAGTGGCTAGTGGTGTAGCAGCATCGACACCAGCACCAGTTACAAGTTCTCAAAAAACTGAGCAAGAATTATCATCCAGTCAGTCAACCAACTCTGGAAATCAATGGTTTACTGGAGCTATGGCGCTCGGTGTCATGATTGCAGGTTTGGGAACCTTTTGGTGGATGAAGCAAAGGGTGAAAGTCAAATAACTACTACAAGCTTTCAAAACTAGGGAGCATCAGCCAGCTAGATAGCTGCGTGAGTTAACCCCATATCTTCGTAGAAGTGTGAGAGCTTGTTGTTCCACTTGTCGCACTCGTTCCCGACAAATGCCCATACGTTGACTAATCTGTACCAGAGTAAGTTCGTGTCCACCTGCTAAACCAAAGCGCAAGATTAATACTTCCTTTTGCTGGGGAGTCAGCTTTGCTAATAGATTGTGAACGTCTTGATAGAGTAATTCCCGCTCCGCGTAGCGTTCGGGAGATATTCCATCATCCTCCAGCATATCCTGCAATTGAGTATCCTGCTCAGGCCCAATTCCCATATCTAAGGAAACAGGTTGACGAGCAAACTGCAAACATTCTCGAATCTGACTGGGTTCCAGATTAAGCGCTTGGGCGATTTCAGTCACGTCGGCGGTGTGACCAAGCTTTTGAGATAACTCTCGTTGAACACGCTTAATTTTGTTCAGCTTATCAGCCATGTGAATGGGTAAACGAATGGTGCGGGATTGTTGTGCGATCGCTCGTGTAATTCCCTGACGAATCCACCAATAAGCATAAGTAGAAAACTTGTATCCAAGAGTTGGATCAAATTTCTCTACCCCTCGTTCTAGCCCCAATGTACCTTCTTGAATTAAATCTAGAAACTCAATATTGCGTTTCTGGTATTTTTTAGCAATAGACACCACCAGCCGCAGATTAGCCTGAATCATCTTCTGCTTGGCAATTTGTCCTTGACTTAGTTGTTGCAGCAGCACATCTTCTTTCAACTGCATCTTGTCAGCCCATTCTTGCAGAGTGGGTTCACGCTGTAATTTTTCAGATAGTTCTTCCTTCACAGTAATAATTGCCATCATTTGCTGAACTTGTTTAGCAAAAAAAATTTCTTCTTCATGGGTTAACAGAGGTATACGTCCAATTTGACGAAGATAGATACGCACTATATCTGCTGTAGATGAAAATTCGTTATTCTTGCTCTTAAGTTTAGTTACTTGGGATGCTGAATTAGACATGAATAGGTTATCCTCCATTGAATAAATTCAAATGTTTACATAATCATCAATAAACACAAATTAATCGAGATAATAAATTTTCACTTTTAATAAAACTAGATTTTGGGAAATTACCAGAATTTACTAATGAAAACTTGAGAGCGAATCCAAAGATTTGGATTATTTTATTTATTGCAGCTTTGGGTTTTGTTATTAGTGCTAGTTTTGTGATTAATTCTGCGTCTAACTACTGAGTGAAATTTGTAAAATACTCAATTAATAGGCTCAAAACGTCCTAAAAAAGTAGGTCGGGGAAGGGTAATGTAAACTTCCCACAAAGCCTTGACATTCGCTAACATTTCCCGCACTAAATCGGGAATCATTCCCCGTAGTCCATAAATTTCTATATCTGGAGTTCCTAAACCAACTGTCTTCACCCCTAATTGGCTACAGGTATAAACAGTGCGGGGAAGATGATAATTTTGGGTGATAACAACAGCCTTATGTACACCAAAAACCTTATGAGCGCGATAACAACTCTCATAAGTGCTGAAACCTGCATAGTCTAAGCTAATGTTTTTCATCGGTACACCCAAATCATGAGCATATTTCTGCATAGACCTGACTTCATTATAAAAAACTGTGCTGTTATCTCCTGTCATCAAGAGTTTACTAATCTTTCCCATTTTATAAAGTTTGACAGCAGCTTCTACACGGTCTGACAACATCGGTGTGGGATTACCATTCGGAAGAATTCCTGCACCGAATACTATTGCAACCTGTTCTTTTGGGACTAATTCTGGTTGAACGTAGCGGGAGCCATTCGTCATTAAACCTATATAAGCAGTTGCTATTAAAGGTTTTGCTAACACACTAATTACTAAACCTAGCAAAATCCATCGCAGGCGACAGAAAAACTTGAAATATTTTTTCCCTATAGTTTTTTCAGAAAATCTCATAGAAGTAATATTGTATAGAGTATTTCATTTGATCAGCGACACACCCTATCGGAAGTTTATGTGTACCTATAAATTACTGCTTATATTATGAGCCAGCAAAGGAATTCACTGGCTATATTTATCAAAATTGCTGTCCCATGTGCGGTTAACTTAGTGATGCTAATTAATTCTCCACCACCACCCCAGCTACCTTTCCATTTTCCACAACAGTCGCACTTCGCTTAGGTAACAAAAACCTACCAAACTTAGAATATAAAGCAGGTAAAACCAACAAAGTTAACGCCGTAGAAGTAAACAACCCACCTAACACTACAATCGAAAGAGGTTGCAAAATTTCCTTCCCTGGCCCCACTGAAATTATCAACGGAACTAAACCCAAAGCTGAAGTTAAAGATGTCATCAAAATAGCGTTTAGTCGTTCCATTGACCCAGAAATTAATACTTCTTTTAAAGACATCCCTAACGCAATTTTTGAGGTGTAATTATCTACTAATAATAATCCGTTTCGAGTAGCCACACCAAACAAAGTTACAAACCCCACCAATGAGGCTACAGAAACAATTCCACCTGTAAAAGCTACCGCAATTACACCACCCACTAATGCAATGGGCAGGTTAATCATAATCATTGCTGTTGAAGCGATTGATTTCACAGAAAGATACATTAGTACTGTGATTACAACAAAGGAAATAGCACTGAAAACCAGAATATTTTGTGAGGCTCGTTCTTCTGCTTCAAATTGACCTCCATATTGGATAAAATAACCTGAAGGAAGTTGAACTTGTGCCTTAACTTTATTTTGAATATCTGTCACTACAGAGCGCAAATCTCTGCCTTTAGCATTAGCAGACACCACAATTAAACGCGAAACATTTTCCCGATTGATAGTATTAGGCCCAGTGCCATAGGCAACCGTAGCAACTTTAGCTAAGGGAATTTTATTCCCATCAGGGGTATCAACTAACAAATTCTCAATTGTTTGTAGATTTTTGCGATACTGTGGTTGCAACCACACAACCAAATCAAAGCTTTGTTGCTTCTCTAAAACTTGAGAGACTGTTCTTCCATTAAGCGCAGTTTCAATAATATTAGATAATTGTCCAATAGTTAAACCATAACGAGATGCAGCAACCCGGTCAAACTTAATTTGAATTTGTTCAATAGGAATTTGTGGTTCGAGTTGTAAATCTACCATTCCCGAAACAGATTTCATTGCGTCTTCAACTTGCTTTCCAAGCTTGCGGAGTTCTTCCAAGTCGGAACCAAAAATTTTGACTGCGATTTGACTCCTCACTCCAGACAAAATTTCATCAATCCGGTGAGAAATAAATCCACCAATATTGGATGCAGCGCCTGGTATTTTGTTAAACTCTTCCCGCAACCATTCCACAGTAGCTGCGCGAGTTTTCATTCCTTTGTCACTTAACCCAATATCAAGGTGAGCCAAATTCACGGGTGCAGCATCCGGATCATTGGGGGCGCGTCCGGCGCGTAATTGAATATACTTTAATCTAGGGTCGTCTTTGAGTTTATCTTCCAAAGCAAAAGCAGCACTATTGGTAGCTTCTAAAGATGTACCTGGGTAAAGTGCTAAGGTATTTACTAAAGTTGATTCCTGAAATTCAGGTAGAAATGCCCGTCCTAAAGTTGGGAAAATTATAATTGCTGCTATCATTCCCGCCGCAGCCACAATAATAACAACTACCGAATTGCTGATAGCAAAATCGAGAAAAAGGTAATAAATCCTTTTGCAAATTCTCGGTATAAAGGGTTCCCTTGCTGACATTTTATCGTGAGGTAATAAAATTGCACACAAAGCCGGACTTACAAGCAGCGCTTCTAAGCTAGAAACTATAACTACCACCAGATAACTAAGACCCATCGGGCCAAAAATCCGACCTTCCACACCAGCGAGGGCAAATATTGGAGAAAAGACGACAATAGTAATTAAAGTTGCCCCAATCAGAGATTCTTGGACTTCCTGTACTCCTTCAAAAACAATTTCCAGTACTGGATTAGGGTTGGGAGAGTATTTATTTTGTCGCAACAAACGAAAAACATTTTCTGCATAGACAATGGCATCATCGATCGCTGTACCAATGGCGATCGCTAATCCTCCCAAAGTCATTGTATTCAGCCCCAAGCCTAAAAAAGATAATACTTGCAATGAAAATATAAAAGTCAGGGCAAAATTCAACAGCACAACTCCCAGAGTCCGCCAATTCATTAAAAAAGGGATGAGGATAACTGCTGCAATGATACTACCTTCCACCAAGGCTGACCTGACATTTTCCACCGAAGCATCGATATAATCTGCTTGGCGGAAGGTTTGATTTACTTTAATTCCTTTCGGTAAACCTGCTTTTAGCTCAGATATTGCGGCTTCAATAGCACGGGTGACGGTGGGAGTATCAGCTAGCGGTTGTTTATTCACCATCACCACAACAGCATCTTTCCCATTTAAACTACCATCGCCGATTTTCACAGCACCACCAATTTGCACTTCGGCGACATCTCCCAACCGGACGGGCGTTCCTTGACGGGCGACAATGACAGATTGTTGAAGATCATCAAGGGATTCAATCCGCCCAATTCCCCGAATTAAAGTTTGTTTGTCAGGAGTAGTCAAAAAGCCACCAGGAGCATTGACATTTGCCGCTTGTACGGCTTCACTTACCTGTTGTAAAGATACATTAAAAGCTTGTAGTTTATTGAGGTCTACTAACACTTGATACTGACGCACATCGCCGCCATACACAAGTACCTGACTGACACCGGGAACTGCTAAGAGGCGATTCGTTACTTGCCAATCAACAATTCTGCGGACTTCCATGAGGTCGATTTTAGTAGCAGATTGGTTATTGCCTTCCCCTTCCACAGTCAAGGCGTACTTTAATACAGTACCGATGGGGGAGCTTGTGGGGGCAATTCGTGGGGTTTCGACTCCTTCTGGTAGCTTACTTATGGCTTGTTGCAGTCGTTCTTGTATCAACTGGCGGGCTTGAAAGATATCTGTTCCCCAGCCAAAAACAACTCTGACTACAGAAAGTCCTGCTGAAGAAGAGGAACGAACCGTAGTTAAGCCTGGAGTCCCATTAATGGTACTTTCAATTGGTAATGTCACCAAAGATTCGATTTCTTCTGGCGCTAGTCCAGGGGCTGCTGTCTCAATTTCAACTTGGGGAGGTGCAAAGGCTGGAAAAACATCCAGCGGCATTTTGGGGATGGTATTAAAGATGATGACTAATGTGGAAATGAGCGCAGCAATTACTACGAGCCAGCGTCGATAAATTACCCATCTAGCAACTGTACTAATCATTTGGTTTTTGGTTAAGAAATGGCGAAGGTTTTGTTTCTTTGTGATAAACGAGTGAAAAAATTTAAATATTAGGTGTGGCTGTTGCTAGCATTAAGCCCCAAATCAACCCAAAGCGAACTTTAGTTGCCCTACAGATTTCAAAGTTTGAGGAAGTAAGCAGTTGATGAAATTCAGCTTGGGAGTAACACTGCTTGTGTCCTGAATCAAATACTTTCAATAAAAAGTCGCATATTTTACACAAAATATAATCTCTGCACCAATCCAAAATTACTAATTTACCATCAGGCTTGAGAACCCTTTTCATTTCCGCCAATGCAGCATCGGGGTCATCAAAATAGTGAAACGAATTAGCAGATACAACTACATCAAAACTGCTACTACTAAAAGGTAATGCCGATGCAGATGCAATGGAAAACGAGACATTAAGGTAATTACGACATTTATGTTTAGCAACCAGCAGCATATTTTCAGAAATATCTACTCCCATAATCTGTTGTGTTGGATTGTCATTGAGTAGTAAATGCTCAAATTCCCCTGTTCCACAGGCGACATCAAGAATTGTGGCTTGTGGCGAAATATGCGCCCAAGTTTTGAGAAAAGCAAGTGTCTTGGTGATATAAGTATTCCACCGCTGGTCATAGAAATGCGCCATTTGGTCATACTGTTGGCGAACTACTGTCTCACTCATAAGTACACAGGGAGTTGATAGTTTTTATAAATTTACAGCATTTCTACATAGGATATGAACAAACTACATTCTTATACTCTTTGCGTCTGTAGCGTGAGATTTATAAACTGTTTTGTTCACAATCTAAATAGTCTTGTTGTAGGTTGGCTTGATGTTAGAAAATCTAGCAGAACCAAACTTCAGGTATTTATTATCTGCAACTTTGCTAATCACTAACCACCATCTGAATGTCGAGGACGATCATGCTCCTCAACATTTTTATCAGAAGTAGATATGGTTGGTTGCTTGTGGTTGTCGAGATAAACCTCTGTTTCATAATTGAACCCGTCGTACTCTAAATTACCTGCTGGTACTAAACGGGTACGACGATTAGACCAAAAAGCACCTCCCATGAAAGCAGCTACCGCAAGTGCTACTCCTCCACCTGCTGTTAACCACAAAGGTACTGGGAAACTGTTAGTTTGAACTTCAGTTTCTTCTGCGTGAGAACCACTTTCTTCGTTGGGTTCTTCTTCTTTTGGTTTACTATCACCCCGCAATGATTGAGCGTAAAGTTGGGGCGCACGTTGGGTGACGATCGCATCTCCCTCAAACAAACCCGTCTTCACCTCAACCATGTCCCCAGAGGTTTGACCCAAGGTCACTTCCGCAGATTGGAAAGCATTCCCATTTTGGACGTAGACCATTTTTTTCCCATTCGCATCTACTACAGCCGAGCTAGGAACCGCCAAGATAGGTGCGGATGATTGGTTTGTTAGTACCTCCAATTCCGCAAACATTCCAGGTTTGAGTTGTCCACCTGGGTTATTTACTTCAGCTTGTACTGAGACAACCCGTGTTTCCCCTTGTACTACCGCACCAATCTGTGTAATCTTTCCAGAAAAGGTACGGTCTGGTAAGCTAGCAACTTTTAGACTTACTCTTTGACCTACTTTTACTTTGTCTAAATCTTTTTCATAAATATTGGCTGTGGCAAAAACCCGACTATCATTGACAATAGTCATGAGTGTGCCACCTGCATCATTAAAAGTTTGACCAAGGGTAACTTGGCGATCGGCAACTTTACCGGAGATGGGAGCAGTCACTGTCACCAATCCCTTGGCGTTAGGACGGTTGCCTATTTGTTGCAGTCTAGTATTATAAGCAGAATCACTAAGACGTAAACGCTCTTGTGCTACTTGAACAGCAGACTGGGCGCGTTTCATTTGGGCTTCGCTTTCAATGATATCTCGTCTGCTGTCGGCTGAGGTGAGTTTGGCTTTTGCTTCCGCTAATTGTGTTTGAGATTCGAGCGCGTTGCGACGTGGTAAAGCGCCTTCATTAGCTAACTGTAAATCTTTATTATATTTTTCTTCAGCAAATGCTACCTGGCTTTGGGCTTGGGCAATGTCGGCGTTAGATATTTGTAAATATCTTTGATAATTTTGTTGAGCTAATTTGGAATCGGCTTGCGCTTGCTGCAAAGAAGCTATAGCTTCCGCTCGTTTTTCTTGGGAACTAACCCGTAACTCCACTAAGTCAGGACTGGTGACAACGGCAAGGGGTTGACCTTTTTTGACTACAGCACCGGGTTCCACCAACAATTCAACCACTTTTGCCCCTGTAATTGGGGTATTCACTTCCACTTTTTGGCTAGGTAAGGTTTCAATCTGTCCAGTGCTTTTAATACCCAAAGCTAGCCGTTGCCGTTTCACTGGCTCGACTTTAATTCCTAGCCTCTGGGCGGTTTCGGCATCAACTTCGACAGAACCACTTGCTTCGCTTCCACTACCCTGAAATGAACTTCCACCAGTATGATCGTGTCCAGCACCAGCTAACACAGCCGTGGGAGTTGTCAGTAATAAAAGGCTCAGAACTGTGCCGGAAACACAACGAATTACTGTAGGTGGTTGGAGACTGTTAGAGATTCCCATCGCTATTTTGTGTCCTTGAGTTACTATGGTCTGGATTTGTGCTTAGACGTTGGTTGACTTTTTAAGCGGGATTTCGAGAACCGCTTTTGGCAAGCAAGCGGTTTTGCTCTTGGAATTTGTTCACGAAGCCAACTTAACCACTTAACTTAATAGTTTTTCACACAGATATGAAATTAGGATGAAATTAAGAACATAACTGTGAAAGTGTTGTGAGGGTAAATCAGGAAAATATTGCAGCTTTCAGATGAACTTACATCATACAAATGTGCTATCTACTCTAAAACGCTTGTATGGCAATTAATACGGCAGATGAATCCAAAATTTGTAGCCATGTATAATACCAAGTCTGTATGAAGATGCGCTAAACCATATTAGGACTGAAGTGCAAGAAATAAAAACGAACCGCCTTCTGGTGCGTCGGCTTCCGCCAACGCTTAACGTCTCGTAGAGAAGGACGTCAAGGACGCAAAGAAAGAAGAAGTAAAAAAGGTTTGGCGCAGCCTTACAAAGAATTGGTATAACCTTGAAGCGAGTGGAAAACTGTAAATTAGAAATAGGGAGCGATCGCACCCATGCAAACATCTATAACCCATACACCATAGTAGTTTGTCTAGTGCGATCGCTCCTGTATTTGGAATTTCATCATTCAATTCGGCAACGCCATTTTTGCACTGAATTATTGACGTTGCAGTGCGAAAATAAGTACCAGAATTTCACTCACAATTCCTGCAATCATTCCATAGGCTGCTGAAGTAGCTCCACTATGTCCGGTGAAAATGAGACTTCCACATACTATCAAGGTGAGAGCAGCCGCAATTAATGTTGCCAGATTAATGAACCAGTTCTTTGCGCGGTGAATCAGAAGCCCTTGAAATGTATTTTGGAGTGCAAGGAGGAGGGGTAAACACGAAAGCACTTGTATGACTGGAATTGCTGCTTCTACAAGAGATGGATTATCACCAAAAAACTGGTGAAGCAGCGAGAATCCTTGGCTGGTAAACCCCAGAAAAAACGGTATCGAGGTAAAACCCAAACCGACAAGAACTACGAAAGTAGCAAGTGTCTGCTTTGAAGTCTCTTCATAAGAGGAAATTACTACTTGCTGAACCATTCGTGTACCGTTGGCAATAGAAAGAACCAGTCCCCAGGCAGCAGGCCATACGGCAAGAGCAAGACTACCATCGAATGAGCGAGCAACGAAACTCAAGAGTATTGCCCTCGCACCCCAGATTACCAGCATTGTTGAGGCAAGGGGAAGATAGTAAAATGTGACACCTTGAAAGGTTTTAGGAAGCTTCTTAATATCCTGGTGTGTCTGCTGGTCAAGAATAGAGGTAATACTAAGACGCGAACAGAACCATGTGACTAGCATTGCTTCAATAAGTATTGCTCCCATCATAGTAATACCCGCAAGCACTGCCCCATCACTTTTAAGATTCACTCCTATCGCCAGGGCTACAATTACCCAAGTAAATCGTGCAACACTTGCCCATCCTACAGGAACACTTTTTCGAGCGCGGATCAGAAGCCCTTGAAAGAATCGTCGCCAAGCAATGACGAACGGCCACAGGAACATCAAAAGAAAGGGAGTTCTGCCTCGTGTGGCGATGAAAGAACTGACTCCAAATACATCAAGAAGAAGCCAGTTATATAAAGGCTCCCAGGTGAGTACCAGAAAGATCCCACTGAGGGAGAGTCCTGCAATCATTGTAAACTGCCAAAGCGCACGCCGAGACGCGCTATGGTTCCCCAGTGCGGTTGAGGCATGAAGGATCATAATGATGGGGCTTTCCAGAAATACAGCAACTGCCTTGACGACACCTACTCCTGCTAAGGTTTCTTGAGGGAATGCAAGGCGACTGAGTGCTGCTGTCTGAAGCGGATCACCAAGGGTCATGGCTACATCGGACAGAGAAAGAGGGATAAATTGGGTGAGTAGCGTCAGGAGCGATCGCTTTTGAAGTGCGTTCTTACCTTCCTCAAGCTGGGGTGGGGTATTCATGAAATTTTTTAATGCTATCCGATGAGGTACTAAAAATACACGGGACTCAGTGAGGCGATCGCATCATCAAGATGCTCCCCCTCCATCAGTGCAAACCCGTTATGAGAAAGCCAATTGGCATCGTACACAGTTTCAAGATAGCGATCGCCTCTATCGGGGTTGATCATGAGAATACGTGCATCGGGGCCAAGGTCACGCGCCAGATGCAAACCACCAGCCACAATTGCCCCAGTTGACGCACCCAGAAGTAATCCCTCACGACGTGCAAGTGCATGGCACACCGAGTAGGCGATCGCTTCAGGCACTACATAAGCACGACTTAGGAGCGAGAGATCGAGATTAGGTGGAAAAAATGATAACCCAATACCTGTCATCTTGTATGGTTTTGCTGGTGTTCCCATAATCACTGACCCCTCAACATCGACACCAACAACGTGCAGTCCAGGAAACCGGGGTAGAAGATAGCGGGCAATTCCCATTATCTGCCCCGCAGTGCTAACACCAACCACCACGGCATCAAGGTCAGAAGAAAAGTGGGCTTCAATCTCACGCGCCGTGTAGTACAAATGTGCCTCATGATTCAGAGGATTTAAGTGCTGACACGGATACCAAGCATGAGGAATAGTTGCAGCCAGCTCCTTTGCTTTTTTCATTCGTGCCTTCTGCATAGATCCCGATTCGTCTGCTTCGTGAAGAGGTACATCCACAAGTTCTGCACCGTATGCTTGAAGCATTCGTCGAAATGGTGGAGCAGTTTTTGCATCAACTACAATAATGACTCGATACCCTCGTGCCGCTCCCACCATTGCCAGCCCAACGCCAAAATTGCCTGAACTTGACTCGATAATTGTACCTCCAGGTGTAAGAAGTCCCTCCTCCTCCGCACGCGTAACGAGGTAAACCGCATTTTTCTCCTTAATTGATCCTCCAGGATTGCAGCTCTCAAGCTTCAATAAACATTCTGATTCAAGACATACACGGGAGATGTTTCCAAGCCGTACAATCGGTACATTTCCCAGTGCTTGGGTAACATCTACAGAGCCAATCTTTTTGTATCTATTATGATTGTTACATTCAGAGCTAGAAAAGTTCTTGAACGATGAAGATTGGGTGAGATAATTCATATTTAACATCTACTAAAAGAATGAGTAATTTTGCAAAATTACCGTAAGTACTGCTTCATGAACTCGCTCACTCAATAAGGCCTATTTTCTATTATATTTACAGCCTAATTTTAGTGAGATTGCAAATGAAGAGGATGTTGTGTATAGCTCTATTGCAATGTCTAATTACATCAGCCACCGCAGTTATTTGTAAATTGGCTTTTGTGCTGTAGCAAATGGTGTGTCAGAATGACAAAATATCACTCTTAGGGAGGAATTCATGTCTAATAGAGTCATTTATTCAAGCCTATTACAAAAAATATAAGTTCTATTCATAGTTGAGTAGAACTTATATTTCTATGTTGAATGCTGACTATGAAAACAAGATGAAATTTAAAATAAAATCTTAAATATTTTTTCAAATAGCAGTAGTTATGATATGGTTTATACCCCGAAAAAACTGTTTAGTACCACTGCCACTTTCGATGTACAAAATTGTGAGTTGCAGACAGTCCATAGTCTAAACCCTATTTGGTGCAGTGATTTGATACAACACAGCAAGGGTCTGAGACTCCTAAATTTCAGACGATTCAATTAGGGTGATCAAAATATTAAACCTGGGTCATTAAGTTCTTAATGTAACTTTCTACTCTACTTCTCATTTCACTCTTTTTGCAACTAACAATGATAAGGTTAGTGCCAGCATCCCCAGCTATGCAATTCCGAGATGAACCAAATGGTAAAAATGCCACTGATAACGAAGTTCAGCCCAGTTACTTGGAGCATTAACTGGAATCCAAGTATCAATTTGCTGATTAATCGGTTGAATAAATAATGCCCAGATAAGCCACATCAGAATCATGCAAACTAATCCAACTAAGGTGAGCCAGAAAGACTTTCGCTGAGGGCGAATCAAAAGAGTTGCCAGCATAGCAAAGACAACAGAGGGAATCTCAATGAAAGCTAATTTGATTTTGTAGCTAATTACTTGATTTTGTACCAAGATGTGGCAATCAAGAGGTAATGACAATTTCCCTGGCATCTGCATAAAGTGTGCGTATAAAAGGCCCAACTGTACGCGCTTACTTGGGTAGGTTTGGCTCTGTTTGCTTTCGAGTTAGCTGGAGATAATAGCGCGGTTGTACTTGCCTTTGTGTTGACGTTGCGGATTACTGCGTTTGTCTTGCTGTCTCGCTTGGCAGGAGTTTTAGCTGACCGTGTTGACCGCAGATACTGGTGGTAACGCATTGTGTACGGATGGCTCTTGTCAGTCTGTTACCTTTTGTGACGCAGGTTTGGCAAGTGTATATTCTAATATTTGCTCTTAACGTCTTCAATGCCTTCTTCACGCCGACTTACCAAGCTACAATTCCTCTAGTGATTGGTGAAAATGATTATGCAGGTGCGATATACTTATCCTCATCAACACAAATTGATACCCCACTCTCACCTTTACTCTGTTGATATTCACCATCCTAGAAGATAGTGTATAAACTGATGATGAAAATAGTTAAAAAAACAAGTGGCTAATCTGGGATAAAACACATTTTATACACACTTGTCAAATACAAAGTTTATGGTATATCTTTTTGCAATCAAGTGGCAAAATCTCCTTTGATTGATAAATTATCCCAATTATTCATAGCAGGTTCAAAATGACTGTTTTTTCTTCTACTTCAGTGTTACAAAAGACCGCAGGTGTTACCCTATCCAAGCCTGTGCAGGTAACGCTTTATATGCTGTTATCTTCTTTGATTATCTGGACTGTGTTGTTCTCTACTTATCCGGCGGCTCATAACACAGCACACTCAGCGCGTCACCACACTTTAGGTGTTGCGTGTCACTAAAATTGTCAGAATTCCCAGATGTTTTAGGTGAATTCGGTAATGCTTTGACACTTGAGAAAGTAATGCCGCTCTTTTCGCACTAATGCCTTTGCTGGAAAAGAATTTTAGGCGATGTAGAGATATTTTCTTTTCAATCTCTACATCGCTTAACTTTAATTTCATCTCATGTCTAATTAATTACTAAATTTTTGACTGGAATTCCTCCACTGCTGATAAATAGACGCTGAATCAAGTAAGGTAAGTTTCACCTACCGCTATCAAAGTACCAGTCACCAAAGATACAGGTTTCTACACTTAGAGTTGAGTTTTATGAAAAAATATCGACTGTTTGGGATGATTGGCGCTGTTTGCATCGCGTTGTCAATTCTTTACTCCTTTGTAGGATTTTCCCAAACTCCTCCACCCAGAGTGCTACTCTCCACCAATCCACCACTAGAACGTATTCATCCTTTTGAAGCAGGAACAGAAAAACCACAATCTCCCGTTACCCTGACACTACAAGCTGTTGATGCTGTGGGTAAACCGTTAGAAAATGCCAAAATTAGCTTACAAATTCTGACACCGCCGCCAACTCCTTGGTTGGCAACAGATTTTCCCTTTATCGAGGGAACAAAATTGCTGGAAATGGATGCCGGCGCACCTGATGGAAAGCTAGAAATTCAGCAGATATTACCCATCCGTGGCAATTACCAACTGCGCGTGAATGTCTCACCCTTAGTAGCAAATGCTTTCGCTCCTTATGAGCAAACCTTGAATCTGAATGTCCGGGAAAATCCAGTCAAATATAAATATACTGCTGTTATTGCAGCTATTTTACTGTCAGTAGGATTATTAGGCGGTTGGGTTATTGGCGGACAAGAACAACTGCGACAAGGAGAAATTGCGCCGCAGTCAGTCCGTCTATTGTTAAGTGCGTTGACAGTGGTAGCTATAGTCACCCTATTGTTTATTAACATTAGTGCAGAAGTCGCAGAGGCTCACGGCAGCAAACACAATAGCAGTACTGAAGCCATTGCACCATCAACGCAAAAATCGCAGGGGGTGGAAGTCCGCATTGAAGGCGATAAAAACGCGACTGTAGGAAAACTTGCGGATTTAGCGTTGCAGGTCAAGGATACTGCAACAGGACAGCCTCTGACGGATGTAGTTTTACAAGTGAAGGCGATCGCTCTTGAAGATAATTTAACAGTCTTTGCCTACAAAGGTATTCCCGACCAACAGGGCAAGTTAATATGGCAGGAGCAATTTTTTGATGGCTCACCCCACAAAGTCGAGGTAGAAGCAACTCCCAAACCTGGATCTAACCGTCAATTTCCATCGGTGAAAGTGGCGCAGTCAGTTGAAGTTGAAGGAATCGCACCACCGATTTATATCCGGTTCATTGGTTTATTCTACTTTACTGCTATTGTCGGCATTGGTATGGCAATTGGATTGCTAATACAGTCTTGGCGAAAACCACTTTCAAGGACAAATTAGTAGCATCAGTGCATGAGCGTGAGTCGTGCGCCCCTGTAAAGCCTCGCTAGCTCTACGCTCTCTAGACGTTATAAACATAAACAAACTCTGGTAAAATTCCCATTACTATTTTTATCTACTGAGATATCAACTATATTTATATAGAAATTACTCAGTAATAATTTAAAGGTGTGAGCAGTCACAAACTTTTTTGAATAAATGAACAAATTTTTTCTCACTTTATTTTCTAGCCCTGCACTGTTTGCATCTGTGATCTCTATGGTCATGATGACTCAACCATCTCAAGCAAATCAGACAGTGGATGCAGCAGGCAACCGTCTTTCTTGTATACAATCCCCCCACTCAGCAACGAAGAAAATGGTCTGCATACGGGTTAGCAATACTATTGCTTCTGCATCTACACCAGGGGTGAAACCAGCCCAAGGTCAACCAAATGAGGATAGAGTTATAGAGTTTACCGCTCCCGAAGCCCAACTAGAGCAGGGTAGGGCTGTAGAGTTAGCCTATGCCTCTATCCAAGAGCTTCCTGAGTTAGAATTCACTGATGAAGAGAGTGAAACTTCCATAGCTTTATTCGGCTGCGATTGCCCACCCTGCTTAAATGCTCTACGTCAGATGCGGGGTTTGCCTGGTTTAGCAAGCTAGTACATTGAAAGGGACAGCATACTTAAATTTTAATTTTTTTGGCTTTGAGTTTAAGTTTTTGCACCATTAGCTGATTGAGTTGGAGCAGGCTGTTGAGTCAGTACAGTCCAAATAAAAAAAGTTTTATCCGATTAACTTACGAATTTCATTTAATTTCTGCTCCAAGATTTCTTGTAAAGATTGAAGTTGTTCACGACTAGCATTAGCTAAAGTTATCTCAGATAATCCACTACTGATTTTTTGAATAATTACTTTTACTTCTTTCGATTCAGATTGTTCTGATGTTAAATACTTAGCTTTAATACCCTTAATTAAATCGCGTGTCTCAGGTATAGTTAAACTTTCTTAGAATAAGGGTTTACCCAAACTTTGAAAATATTGAACATTAGTTTTTATGAAGTTATTGAATTTATTAATAAATATGTAGCCATCCGTATTTAAAGCAAACTGTATGAAATTTATTACTAATTTATATATCAACGAATGTTCGTTAAATATTGAATTTTTGTTGATTTTCTTTTTGAGATATAGCTTATATAATAGAACCAATCTATGTAAAACAGAGTAGTCAGATTTCATTGAATAATGAGTATTTATTTGCCTCCTTATATAGCTAATTATCAGGGCAAGTATATGAGCATTTTAGAATTGATACAGATATTAATTTTTTTGCATAAGTACATTTATGATTATTTATTCTGGAAGTATTCATAGAATGATGTAGCCATTTTATGTGGTTTGCAGATAACCTATATAACCAATTAGTTTCATCGTTAAAGCTTGCTTATACTAAACGTGTTTCAACTATTACAAATGATTTTTTATGAAAAATAAGGTTTAAAAATTTCGGTTTATATCAACAAAGTGTATTTGCTTTGTAGAGGATTTTTATGTCTCAAAATAGAACCAAGAAGGGTAAAAAAGTCATGTCGGATGATCATACAACCAATAGTAATAATAGTAAACCTCAAAAGCGGCTAATAATTGTCACAGGTGATAAAGGTGGTGTGGGAAAAAGCACCTTTGCACGAGCGCTATTTCAACTGTACATTAATAAAAACTTACCTTGTGTTACTTATGAAGCTGACTTAAGAAATCCTCAGTTAGAAAGATATTTCAAAAAAGACTACCGACCGATAATACGTTACATTGATATTTTCCATAGAGGTGGTGCTGACGACTTATTAATTAATTTAGATGAGAGTGATTGTCCTATTACCCTATTAGACTTACCAGCACAATCTGGAGGTTTCTTTGAGAGTTATGTCAAAGAGCTTTCATTTTTTGAAGTGCTTAAAACCGATATTAATTGTCAAGTTACGATGGTTTCAGTGATTAGTAGGGTTCTTGATTCCATAAATGTTCTAGAAAAACTGCGTGAACTTTGTAAAAATCAAGTAGATTATGTTGTTGTCAAGAACTTATTTCATGGTGAAGAAGAAAAATTTGAGCGATATAATGACGCTTTTCTGCGTCAAAATATGCTTGCAGAAGGTTTGGTAGAACTTGTGATGCCAGATTTATTCTACAAATCCTACGACTTTATTGACCGCCATGCTCTGACATTTAATGAAGGTCAGACTCATAAAGGAACAAATATTGTGATTAAATCGAGAATTAAATCTTGGCTTGCTGAGTTTGAAGCCCAAATTAAGCCAGCATTTAATTTATTTGGCTTTGATATACAACCAGATGATTGTTACTATCCCGCAGTTGTTGAAAAGTCTAAAGAGCTTAGAGAAAATGAAGAAAAAGCTAAAAATCAAGATTCAAATTTACAATCTGAAAATATAGCTGCTTAATTTAGTAGTTTGCTTAGTTTATTATGTTTATAAAGCGTTTTGTGATTACATCGGGTGATGCTCGTGTAGGTAAGTCTACAGCTTCTAGGCTCTTGCTAGAGTTGTACTTGAAAAATAAACTCAATGTGCGTGTTTTCTACCACGGGCATCGCAATAAGCTATCGATGTATCAAACACAACGCTTTGAGATAAACCATTTGGGATTCTCTAGGGGTGATTCTGATAGGTTATTACTCGACTTAGAAATGTTTCCAAAAATTGAAGTTATTTTGACTGATATGCCAGGTCAAAACCTCCGAGAATTCAAGTTTTTTGAGAGGGATGTTTCACTGATAGAAAATCTTAATTGTCTGGGATATCGTGTTACTTTCTTGCACCCGATATCACACCGTAAAGACTGTGTTGAAGATTATCTTCAGGATTTATCTCAGCATTTTGGTAGCCAGGTTGATTATGTTGTTATCCAAAATCATTACTTTGGCAAGCAATTTAGACACTATGAGGGGAGTCAATTCCAGGCTGATATTAAAAAATTAAACGGCTTGGAACTAGTTTTAGGTGGATTGCATAATGACTTTTACCAGTTGCTTGAGGATGCTAGTTTACCTTATACTCAACTTATTGAAACTAACTCTCCTCTTAATACTATTCAGCGTTCGATAGTATTCAACTGGATGGAGAATTTTCATAAATCTATTGTTTCTAATGGAATAGCTTCTAATTATCTAGGGTTGAGTACGAACTGTGCAGAATTAGCTTCTGTAAGTGCAAATAAACAAAGTCCTTCCAATCTTGATGTAACTGAAGATGTTGAATCTGAGAAATGGTAATTATTTGCTTTACCAAATTAACAGTGAGATTTCAAATTGACTATTTAAACAACCTATGACCAATATTGCAAAAGTTGTTGAAAAAGTTGTTGCAGAATATTCTGAAGAAAAAAAAGCAGAGGTTACTGATTGGATACTTAAATTGGGTATTCGGCCTGATGACCCCTTGTTTAACCTATACGCCGAACTAGGTACAACTCAGTTTGCGTTGCAGCAACTACCAGGTAGGCTTGACTCCCTTGTGGTGGGTTGGACTGACATGGTAGACGATAAGCTTAATAGTGCTTCTAAAGTGGCAATACAGCAACAAAAGAGTGCGATCGCAGAAGCGGCGAAGGATCTGGTTAAGATGACTAAGCAAGCTGGCGGGGCTTTGCCTCACTTGGATGTAAGTAATTGGCGATTGGCACAAGTGGCGGGGATATTGGGTTTTGTACTGGCCTTAGGGACTGCAATTGGTGTTTTTACATATAAGACCATTGCTGGAAGTGTAACTTTTCAGCAGGCGGCTTCTGGA
This sequence comes from Nostoc foliaceum FACHB-393, assembly GCF_014698505.1. Taxonomy (GTDB): domain Bacteria; phylum Cyanobacteriota; class Cyanobacteriia; order Cyanobacteriales; family Nostocaceae; genus Nostoc; species Nostoc foliaceum_A. The sequence goes on from NZ_JACJTD010000022.1 coordinate 106,412, forward strand.
TCTGCCATCTTACAACCCGAAGATAAAAAGCTTCTGGATTGGGCTAAATCCAATGAAGGTAAGATAGCACGTAGTATTTATGTTAGAAACGCCGCCATCATTAAAACTTGCCGCCAGCATAAAAAGTATTCAGGTGGCTGCATAATTGCAGTTGATTAATTTTCTAGGCAACCCAGCTTTTGTATCCCTTATTACTCGTTTTAGCTGTATCTTTTTGACTTTTGTGGTTGGTTTTGACTCTTGTGCGGATTTCTTGAGTAACTTCTTCTTCAATTTTCATGTCTGTAAAGCTAAGGATTCCCAGACGGATTGCTTCGCGGATAGCGTTTAACCTATCTTTAACTCCTAGCTTGATAAATGAATTATGTAGATATGACCTTACTGTACCTTCTGAAACATACATTACATTGGCAATTTCATTATTTTTCATGCCTCCGGCAGCTAATTTAAGAACAGTGATTTCTTTAGTAGAGAAATCACTTAACAAATCTAGTGTATTTCTATCGGGTATGTCATTTGACCTGAGACTATCAATCAGAATACGATTAATAGTTGGGTCAATCCATGATTCATTATTGTACGCAGCCATTACTGCTTCAACGAATCTTTCTCCGACTTCTTCTCTAAGGCTATTTTTACAGTAGTAGCAGTCTGCGCCATTACTAATTGCTGCGTTAATGGTATCTCGGCTGCTATTTGCAGTCATAACCACAATTTTAATTGATGCGTGTTTGGATTTAATTGCACTTATTACATCAATGCCATCGATATCCGGTAAATCAATATTTATAATTACGATATCTGGCTTTTCTTTGTCAACAATTTCTATTCCTTGTTTTCCGTATTTGGCAACGCCACAGACTTGGATTGCACCAGTTTCAGATAATATTGTTGCCGCGCCAATCCTAGATATGTTCTCATTTTCAATGATGACAACATTAATAGGTTTCATATTATATGCTTTTTTGGTTTGGTATTTTCCCTGATAATAATACTTATAGCACTTACCTTTTTTAGAATTTTTAATCTTTACAATTACTATAAAATAATTAGCTTATTTAAAATCTTTATTATTATTTGTAAAAACTTTACAAAGTAATGGGGTGGTTTGTGTAGTTTTCATTAAGCAATATATTGACTAGATGATTTTATTTATCAGTACTGGTTTTAATTAATAGTTATCAGCGAATTGATGGAGGAATAGATAATTTTTTATGAAAGGCGATAAAGTTTTAGGATGGATAGAAAATATTGTTGTTTGGTCTTTGATGGGGATGTTATGTTTAGTCGGGTTAGGCAGATTGCCTGTTAACCCGACGAGCTTTTTTGACTTTACTACGTCCTTTTACTATTTTGCTGTTGCAGTTGTTATTTGTCCTAAGACTCCCCTGAGTTTTAATAAAAAGCTAATTTTTGGGTTTATAGCTTTTATGTATGGTGTGTGGTTTGGGTTGATTTAATCTAGCTCTTTACCAGAATCCTGGTTTTTGAATTGTTTTTGACTCTGTTCGCGGCGTGCTTGTTGCTCATTGAACAGAGTCTTGAAACGTTCAAATTCCTCTTTGGTGAGATTATTAATGATGATAGAGTACTCTTCTGAGTTATTGTCACGAGATGCCAAGAGTGCCTCTCGACTTTCTTCGTAATCAGGCAAATTTTTATCAAGGCTAAGAGTTTGCGAATCTTCTTCTAATTTTAGACTTGCAGTATATTCTTCACTTTTATAAATGATACCTTGTGTCTCTTTATCTGATTTTCCAAATATATCTAAGCGGTCTAAAATTACAGGAATAACAAACTGTCTAATTTGGAAATCGGCGGTAAGAGATTGTACTCTATCTTCTAGACTCTCTTCTACTGGGTTGCCATTATTGTCGTCATTTTTATTTGTGGGGTTTTTTAGAACATCTGGTTCAATTGTCATTCCTGTGAACTGGCTTGCTTCGGCTTGTGAAGATAACTCTTGATTAACTTGATTAACAAAAGTGATAGGTTTAATTTCTGTAGAGTTTACTTTTACTTCATCTTGCACTACTTCACTGATTCTGTTAATTTCCGAATTAAACCGTAGCACAGCCTCTTTTAGTTCCTCAGCCGTTGGAGGTTTTTTTGCAGATTCTTCAAATTTATCATCAGGGATGTTAAGCTGTTTTATCAATTCTCTTAGGAGACTGGCTTGCATCGCTGGGGTTAAACCTTCTACTGGAAGTTCGATTAGTTGTTTCATACTAAAATTACCTCTCCACTAAATCTTTTTTGACATCTTTGAGCGCATTATTTATGCGTAAATTCATGAGTTTAAAATCTTGTAATGTTTCATCACTGATGTTACTTACTTGGGTTTTTCCTTCTTTAACATATAATAATATATTGTCATTTTTATCTTTAACTAAGTAAATTTTGTCTTGGGCTTTTGTAGCAATTTGGTATTTTTCTGTTTGTACTGACATAATGCCATTGATATCTTCCTGTCCAATGATTTTAACTAAACTTTGGGCAAGACTGGTGATTTCATTAATTTTTTCTAGCTCCTTAATATCTCGCTCCATTGCCTTAAAAGCGTTCTCAAGACTGATATTTTCTTTTATGTATAAATCAGTTATCTCATGAATTCTATTGAGATATGTTTCTGATTTACCGAGTTTTTCAGATGCTATATACCAGTCTTGAAGATTTTGCACTGTATTAGCTTTCATCCGCTCGATAATGTTATCCATCGCTCCAACCTGCTGTATTCTGGGTTGAGAAGGTGATGCGAGTGCTTGGTCAATATTTGGTTGTTGACTTTGTTGTGGAGGGAAAATGCTCTTGTCTTTAGCAAGAAATGGGTTATGTGATACTTGTGTATTGGAAGAAATAGTGTTGGTACTAATTTTGGTATTTTCTACAGGATTAAATACAGCGTATCCTTGGGAAGTTTGTTCTAGCTTGTACCCTTTTTCTTGAAGATAATTTTGAACTAATTGATCAGTTCCTTGTGCGTTTCCGACTATGAAAGAGCTTTTCGCTTCTATTGCCTTATTAAGTAACGGTTTGTAGTGATTTTCAAATGTTTGGGTAATTCCCTCGCTTCTTACTCCGCGCCACGGGCCAGACCCGGATACCATAATGATGTCGTCTTTTGAGTAATTTCCTGTGTTGGCGCGTTCTCCCCATGCTTGCTCGTAATTACGGGTGCTTGAAGGTGTTTCGGGGGGCGCAGCTGATTTACCGATAAACTGGGTGGCTATTTGTGCCATCGCAATATCTTTTTTCATGTGTTCAGCGACGGCGGCGTTTATGGGTTCGAGTTGGGACAGTGGATTTGTTAGCGGACGATCAGTCTGTTCGGATTTTTCCTGCTGAGTTTTTGCTGTAGTTTGTTGTGACTTTTCAACTACATTGGTGTATGCTTCGCTGAGGGCTTGAATAAATGCGGATTCTTTACCCTTACCTTCCCACTGTTTATCCTGGGCGTTAGTTATATTGGTGAGGCGGTGCGTTGCGGAGGACAGTCGCGTGAGCGGGTTTCCCGACTTGAGCGAACTGTCCGTTGGGGTTCCCCCCGTTGTAGCAGCTGCGGTACAGTTTTCCAGCCACTCAGTTCCTCCGCGTTTGGCGATCGCCTCTGTTAGCCGGGGGTGTTGTTCGAGTTTAGCCTGAAGCACTTCTACCATTAACTTGTATTCATCAGCTGATGGATGCAACTGCTTTTGGTGGTTAAATGCGTGTTCGGCAGATGCGTATGCTACTCCTTCAGGTTTTTGGCTGTGGTTCTCTACTCCATATCGTCCGGCGGGGGCTTCTGGATTATTATTGACTGAAACTTGGTAATCGTTTTGCAGCTTGCCTTGTTCTTTTGCGAGTGCAGTGGCAAGGCTGAGTGCTACTCCAAGACCATCTTTGGAGTCGGGGCTGATATTTACTGGAGTTGCAGGTTGTTTTTGAATGGTTGGGAACGGAACAATTTTGCCATTGACATAATCCCCTAGAGGCTCCATGAATAAGCCATATACCTGACTCTTACTCGCCTGGGTTTGGGTAAGTTCTTTAGATGAATGTTTTTCCCATTTCGCCCAGGCTTGCTGGTAACTTGGATCTTGAATCATTTCGGGGGTAATTTTGTACTGCTTACCCACTCGGAAAGCAACTTGCTCGCCGTTTTTACCTTGGGCGATCGCAATATCTCCCTCTTTGACACCATAAGTTTTTTGGTAATCTACACCTCTGGTGGTGTGTATTCTACCGTGTCCGCGCATGGCATCGATAGTTGTATCAGCTGGTACTTTGGAAGATTCGCCGTGCAGATGCAGCGAATAAACCATTGGTACTGGTTTTCCAGATATAGTCGGGTTGCCTGGAATCTGAGGGTTAGCAGCGCGTGCCGCAGTGGAATTCCCAATGGCGATAATTTCTTCTACAGTTGGTTGGTTTGAAGGGTGTGAAGGTATGTTTCGGGTGACTTCTCTGAGGCTTGTATAGCTACGTTCTACTTTAATTTCTCCCCCAGGTGTCCACTCGTTAGTTTTGATGGTAAGGTCGCTGTTGCTTTGGACTATTGCACGAGGAGGTTGGTTTGAGGCGAGGAAGTTTTCAAATTTCTGGTGATCGCTGTTTTCTCTGCCCAGGTCATTTTTAATTGACCAGATGTTGATAGACCATCTGCCAGCCTCAGTATTGAGTGCAGCGTGTTCGTTCTTGCAGTTAAAGCGGGTTACAGTACCCGACTCAAGTTTAAACTCTTGGTATTGTGCGTCCTGATTTTCCTCCCTAGTCCATGCCATTCGTTCCTTAGCAGCGCGATACCCCCAATCACAATTTCCGATATTAATGCTGCGGGCTTCCGTTGCGGCATAGGAGTCATCGCGGTGGTAGTTGATGCCAGCGCCGGGGTTCTCGGAGTAAGTGACCAGCACAATATCAGCATCAGGATATACTTGCTTGACAAGTTCCATTAACTTGTCGTCCTGTACCCCTGGCTTGAAGTCTTTATCCTTCAAATCCCATTTTGCACCGACCCATGCGACTTGTCTTAGTAGTGCATAGTTGGATTTATCGTTTTGAAGTATAGGTTTGAGGTGGGTTTCAAGGTGCGATCGCAGCTGTTCTACTTTTTCCTCGCTTACCTTACCCAATATTTCGATAGCTTTGGTTTGATCGGCTTGGCGCGAGTTTGGTAGTAATATTGCTTGGTTATCAGCTTCTAATTTTGTGTTTGTTGATACTTGTATATCAACTGCGTTTTTGTAAACTTGTGAAATACCTGCAACTGTAGCGTTAGTATTTGATTGAATGTTAGTTATATTATTTTCTGGTACAGCTTTTGCAGGAATAATTGGTACTGGAGAATCTTCTTGATTAAGCTCTCTTGGACGGTTAGGTAGTGCTTGTAGAGCTTTTTTGTACTCACTATTTTCTAGAATTTGGTTTAATTCTAAACGACTACCTTCAGCCGCAACTTTTTGATTTAACTCTGCACTAAGTTGTTCGTAACGGTCAAATCCATCAACTTCACCGATATTAATCGGTTCTCCAAGTAAACTATTTAATTCTTTGTTTATTTCTTCGAGAATTTCATTTTTATTAAAAATAAATGTAGCTGTGTTACTCTCAATAAAATAATGATTTTCAGTAGATTTTGATTCTAGCCAAGTAGCTACAGCGATCGCGTCTTGTGCGGGAACAACTAATCCGAGAGCTTCTTTAGTTTCTACCTGCGATCCATCTGGAGAACTATATTGTTGGTTTGGGTTATAAAAATATACAGTTTGTTCTGGAACGAATGGAGTGGGTTGTGATGATGTATCTGCACTCTTGATATTACCACCAGCACGGTCAATAAAGGTTTGTTTTAGTTCGTCACTAATAGTACTTTCATCAAGTACGAATACAGTCATACCTTTTTTGGCTTCTAATCGAGCTTGTGATATGGCAAGCTGTTCGTATGATACTCCTACTTTTTCGAGATACTTTTTGGTTTTTTCGGCTATATTTTCATCAACTGCTAATCCTAAAAGCCCTACTAATTTTTGTTCTTTATCTTGGAACATGATTGCAGGACGTTCGTTAATTTTACCGATTATTTGGTTACGTTTTTCTTGCTGTTCATTTCTCACAGGCTGCTCATTACTGATAAGCTGACTGCGCTTAACCCATTTATCGGGATACTCTACTGTTTCTGGATTAATAGTTATTTTACAGGTACTTTCATTACTGGTAATTTCTACAGGGATAGTAGTTCGTTGTTGGTTTAAGCGAATAATACCTGTATCAATTAGTTTTTGTACAGTGCTACTTTCTTTCCTTTGCCACTGTCTTTGTACATTCTCTCTATTTAACTCGGCTTCGAGGCGTTCAGTATGCTGACCAATAATACCGAGTGATTGATCACCAATTTTAGCAATATAAATGTGCTTTTTATCAAATGCTCTAACTAAACTTTCTTTAAATGCTTGGTTGCTAATCTCCTGTTTTTTGTATTTTGGATTAGTAATATTAATTCGTAAAAAATTTCCCTTAGATGTCTCTGCTATTGCATAGGCATTTTGTCCGGTGATGATGGTTTGAATTTTAAGCTGTAACTGTTGCCCATTACCAGGTTTTTCTGCTAGCCAACCTTGAGCAATACCCTCCTTGATTGATTCATTATCAATGTTGCCTAGTTTCTCAGGTTTATTACCATTTTGAAGATAAATACTATAGTCTTCACGAATAAGATCAACCTTTTCAATTGTTAACATTACAGGTTCATTATTGAACCTCTGGGAATTTCCAAACTTATTAACTTCACCTACTTTGAAGGTAAGTTCTGGTAGTCCGGGTACTTTGGTTGTAACAGAGGTGGTATAAACTTCACCTTTTTCAATGCTGGCAATAGCAACACTACCAATTGGTAATCGGGCGTTACTTTGTTCTATATTTCCAAATGTTTCGTAATTACCTTCCTGATTCTGGATTTCAATGACACTTTTCCCATCTTCAGCTAGATTAAATCGAATATTTTGAGGTTTATTTTCATGAAACAATTCACTACTTCTGTCGAAGCCAGTGATACTAAACTCGTTAAATTTGAGTGTGTCTAACTGACTGATAATCTCTTGAGGGAACGACGCAAAGGCGAAATTAGAAACTTTCTTTTGGTAATCGCTACCTTTATCATTACTACTCTCACGAGTAGTTGATACTGCCCAGGTAGCAGCTGCCATTGCTAGCTTTTGTCCTTCTGGAATTGAATTGTAAAATTCTTCTGCTATCTGGTAGGCTTTTTGGTAAAGAAGTTTAATTTGACCTTCGCTAAGTTCAGTTTGGAAGGCTATTTTGTTAGACGTTACTTCCTGTCCAAGTGCAATTCCTATCTCTTCAGCTTTATTTTCTTGCTCCTTAGCAAGTGTTCCTAATGCCCTAAACTTGGGTTTGTTGTTCTCAGTTTCATCGTTAATTTGGGCATAAACTACATATTTATGTGGGCGGTTACTGTTGCGCTTGTCTTCAAATATTTCTGATAGCTTGATTGTAATTTTATTAGCTTTCCAGATAAATTCGTTGTCATACTGTAAAAGGTTAGTTACACTTACTTGATTGCCATTAGCAAGGGTAATATTTGCAGACGGCCCTTTTTCAGTTTCTCTTTGTCTAGATAGCTGACTCGCTTGGTTAAAGGATTTGTCGAATTCTTTTTTTACAAGAGTAGCTCTTAATCGCTGTTCGTTAGAAAACTCGACACCTTTAAATAAAGCTTCAAATTGAGCGATTTCACGCGATTCGAGACGAGCTTTTTCAAAATACTGGTTGGTTTGAGCAATTAGTAATTCAACAGGCGAGTATCCCGTCGGTTGAATTGTATTGTCAATATAGACATCTTTCTTCTTATCCTTAATATAGTTAACTTCCCGGTGGAGAATCCGACTGTTGTTGCGGATAATTTGCATTTCGGGTTTTTTGGCACTTTTGAAGAGGTCAACTGCAATTTGGTTTTGAAATGCTGCCTCGGCAATCATTTCGCGGTATATTTCGATGTTAGTATTCATTGCCACCAGTGCATTGACCTGGTTTAGGGGTTCTTGCCGAACAGTTTTGATAAACTCTTCCATGTAACCGCGATACTTGACAGGAAGCTCTTTCCCTTCAATACCCTTGGATTTTGCCCAGGCTTCTGTTTTAAATAAATCTTCGTAGTGTTTGGCTACCTGCTGTACGTACTCGATTTGCTCTCTCTCGCTACCAAAGTTTTTCAGGATAGTAATTTCTGACTCTAACGCCTCGATTGAGGTCAGGTGATTGTTGATAACACCGACACTAATGCCATCGCTCATGTGGATGGCGATTTCTTCAAATTCTGGCTGACTGCCATCTTCCTGGTAAAAAGATTGTTTTTTGAGTTTAACAGTTGGATCGTAAGCGTTTTCAGGCAGGTTGCGCTCCCTTGCCTCGGCAGTGAGGTTTGGATACCTACTTGCCCGCTCAAAGCCAATACAATCACCATCGTAGTCGCGTGCCTGACGCTCTTGTTCGGACTCTTGAGGAAGAATTTCTAGTTCGTAACCAGCTGACTTTAGTTCTAAAATATACTCATTAAATTTGTTGGTAAACTCGATTTTGTCTTTAGTTTCGAGCTTGTCGATATTTTTATCTAAGTAATTTTCAATACCTTCTAATTGGAGATTTTTACTTTGGGCTTCGGGTAGGACAGATTTAATTTGCTCGTTTAGACGGTTATAAATGCGATCGCTTGTTTCGTCTGAGACAGCGATCGCACCCGCGAGAGGTTGACCATCAGGCCCAAGGATATCTTCTACAACTTTGTTAGTTGAGACGCACAGACCATTTGAGTTGAGGAAAGGGGAGCGGAAGTTGAGAACTTCTTCCCCGCTTTGATAATGCGGGATGCAGATTTCCCCATTTTGTAGGTCTTTGCAGGGAATGACCATTGCCCGTTCAAACGTCAGTGTTTTGCCGATAGCAATTTCTTTCCACTCGTTTTGGACGAACCGGGCCAGTTCGCGCTGTACTTTCTCAGTTTCGAGAAGTTGACCTTCTCCTTGCAGGTCAGCTTTGATGAGTTTGTAAATAAATGAATCAGTAGCAATGCGATCGCCTACGGCGGGCGCTCCTGCGCCATCGCGCAAAGTTTCTAATTCTTCTGCTACTGTTGGATCTTCTGCTGCTTCTTCTAGTGAGTTTGCTTGCTCTTCTAAAAAGGCTTTCCGCTTCTCATACTTTTCGCAGTAAAGTTGTGCAAGTTGCCGGGGGTCGTCCTGTACAACATTCAGCTTTTTGGCTTCAAGTTCTAGCTGTTCGGTAAAGTCTTTCAGCCCGTTAAGGAATGAAGCGAGTAACTGCGAGATAGCTGTTTTACCGAGTTCAGATTGTGATTTTTCACCTAGCCAGATATTTTGCCTGTACAGTCCAGGTTGAATTTGGGGCTTGCTTGGCCCATTAGGGTTGTCTTTATCAGTTCCCTTGAATGCAGATAAGGGAAGAATTAAGTCAATTTTAGTTGAGTTGTTGGGATCTGAATAATTGAGGATTTGGTCAAGGTTTGCAGGGCGTAGTGTACCTTTGCCAAAGCGGTATTTGTTATCATCTCCGTCTTGGTCAGTCCAGCCGAAACGGTGCTGAATTACTCGATATTTATCACCTTTTTGATGCTTGGTTAATTCGTGATATAAGTCTGTGGATATTTGCCCGTAACAGTCTCCTGTTAGCCGATACGCCTGATCGTTACTAATAACGCCACCATTTTCACCATTACTGTCATCAACAATTAGAATATTTAACTCTTTATTGACGCTATTTTTACACGAACCGAGAAAAATAGATCCATAAGCACCTCTATCTTTGTTGTCAGGGCATAATTGTTTAATTCTATCTAGACATTCTTCCGGCCCATATAGCAACCGTGTTTTTGATGATAATAATAATTTGTGACCTTCAGGATGATTAATTAATTGTTTCACAGTAGACTTTTCGTCCATATGCCCGAACGAAAAGTTAACCCCAGGAAAGAAATGTTCTATTAGGGTATTATTAAGTTCTTCTTTTAACAGTGAACCTGGATTATCCGTATTACCATCTGTATGAATCCACTGATTTAACCTAGTGTCAAAATGTTTAGCTTGAATTGTCATATATAAACAATTAAACTTATAAATTTAAATATAAATTTTTACTTTTTGGCACTAAAATACCCTTAGAGCTTGATTTTACTTTCTCTATATCGGTAATTTATTAAACAATTTTCTAATTTCTATTTGCAAAATAAATGTAATTATTAATACTGATTAATGTAGCTATTACGTAGATCCAGTCTCCTGAAGACCTATTCGGCGTGATCTCAAAATTTAAGTATGAAAAAAATATACAAACTTCTCAATTACTTCTTGCTTAATGCTAAATCAGTAGTAACATTCTTAATGTTTGCCATTGTGCCGATGTTTGTAGTTTGAGAGAGAAAGCTAAATTAGTGTGGCAACAGGTTGATAATTTTATGTCTGCCTAATTTTTTACCCTTCTGTAGTTTTTCAATTTGGAGCTGTACTTTGTTCTAGCTATTATTTTTATTTAAAGTAACTAGAACAAAGGGGCTTGAGATACAAAGCTTGACTTCTCAGTATACTGAGCAAGATTCAAGTAGGATTCCTATATAAAATACATAATTTTGTATAGTGTTGTAGACGTTCTGCGTAATATTTAGCTTTAAGTTGGTTCTCTAACTCTTCCAATTTAGATGATTTTATAGGTTCTAAACCTAAATAATTATGATACGCCTCATTAGCTTCATTAAGAACACTATGAGATTGATATGATGCTTCGTTTTTAACCATAAACTCTATCAAGCTTTCTATAGTGTCACCCTGCCAAGAGTCTGAAATCTTATCTTGAAATCTTCCTCTTTTAGTCGATGTGGCATCACTCCATAAATCACCAAAGGGTGCATCTTGATTTTTAAATTGTTTGAGCCATTCTCTAAAACTTATGGTCATTTTTCATTTCTCCCTAGTCGGTTTTTAGCCTGTTGGCATACCTATCAGAGCAATTCGATCGTAACCGTCACAGCGTACTGGTAGATAAAGCAGCTTTACAGATAAGATAATCCTGTATTTCAGTATCTATATTTTGTGGCAGTAATAAAGTAAATTTTCCCTTTTTGCTGGTTTTATGAGTCGATGGGTATAATTTCATCACTGTTGAAAACTTCAACTGTAGCATTTGGACTGTTCATATCTGTGGTTTGTTCGAGTAGGCGTGTTGCTTCCTCAAGCAATGTGCTTGCGTTGTGAAGCAGTGTTCGCATTTGGGTTAACTTGTTCCGCCGTTCGATACCAAGTTGTGCCTCTATATACCGTGCATCATCATGATGGCTGAGGTGAATTACCCGTACTTCTTGTTCTTTCTCTGAAGGTGCAAACATTGCGTTTTCGGCGGTTAATTTATAGTACGAGTACGTACCACTCGGCCGTTTGACATTGTAGATGTGGAGTTCGCAACCAGGTGGCGCGATGTACTGTCCGTCGAAGTTGGTAAGTCCAGTACGAATATTATCTAATGTGGTGGCGATCGCCTCAATGGCCGGGATAACACTTAACGATTCTGGTGATTGCGGGCAACCGCGCCTCATCAGCATCATGATAGCGGCAGAACGACGGGTCAGGCGAATTTGTTCTTGATACTGGCGCATTTGTTCTTCCCGAATACGAACAAGTTCGAGTTCTTCATCGGGGCTTAGTTGAACCGCACTCCCACAGGTTTTGTAATTTAAGCAGTCGCCAGAGTCTATGCTTGGGTATTGCATCATACTGGCACAGTCAAATCCAAGTCCGCATTTTTTCTTGGGCATAGGTTACATTTTTTAGTTCTAGTTACTTTTATAATTTAATATAGCTAGAACTAAGTAGAGTTATTTCCTATGGGGTTATGGGCGAGATAAACGATGTTAGGATTTTTGCACCTGAGCAAGATATTACGCTTGCGGGGCTACAACTTGGGCTATGATGCAGATAGAATAAGCCTCATAGCTCTTTCTCCTTGCTGATAATACTTACGCTTATTAGGACTTAATCTCAATAATTTGGTGACTAACTCATAAGAATTTTCCATGAAATTGACCCAATTGTGGCCATAAAGACCAATATAAAAACTACTATGTCGTCGAACAATCCGCCCAGATTCTTTAATTCGACCGACATATTTTTGGACACCTTTATGTTTAATTTTTTGACCAGATATAGTTGCAGCCGTATAGGCAAGTGATATTAACAATATTAAAGAAATTAACCGTTGCCCTGATACATTAGTTTCTTCCAAATTATAGCCTCCACTCTTAAAATCGCGGAACATCTCTTCAATATCAAAACGTTGTTTATAAGCAATAATCGCTGAATCTAAATTATCTAAATTAGTTAGGATAAACCAGCCCTCCTCCGGCGCAACTCCAAAGCGTTTCCGTTTCCATTTAGCCGCAAGATTAAAGCTAATAAATCCTGTAGCTTTTGTATATTTAATACCTTGATAAAAAAATGAGACTCCAGGCGATAGACCTGAATTTTTTAATTGGAGCCAGATTTCTGGTTCTATTTCTATAAAAGCATCTTTTTTTATGCGTAAACAAAAGTATACTTTCTGCTCTGTGAGCCAGTTAGCAAGCTTTATCGAACAAAATTCCCGGTCTCCTAACACTACAGATTTATAATTATTGAAAATCGGTAATACTTTCTTAAATACTGTTTCTTGTTCATCAAAATTACTCGAACCTAACTTGTCTAACAACTCAAAATATATTGGGATAGACCTCTTATCCCAAACTATGCTGATCATTAATAAATTAATACATCCCCAATTAGTCCTATCTATTACTAAATAAACAACTTGATTTAAAGGAAAATATATTTCTAGCCAACTTTTAATAATTGGGAACCATATTTCTTCAACATTTATATAATTTAAAGATAAGAATCGTTGGATTTTCTTTCTTCTACTTTCAAATAATATTGGTATAGGTAAACCAGTAGCCAATGCTTCAAGGCTTACAGTTTTTATTGATTGTAATAAATTTATCAGAATTTTTAGTAATAAATATTCTGCACGTCCCAATTCTCGCTTGAGGTTTGTCTCGTAGAATTCTGGTAACATTATCATTAAATAGAGCTTGTTGCGAATAAAGGCTCTTTTTCTTTTACCACAAATTGCTACACTCTTTGCAATATAAGCATTCTAAACCATTTTGTCCCCCCGCAAGGTTTAATTTAGCTGATGTTGAAACTTGGCACTCTCCCGACGAAACAACACAAATTCAGCAGACAACCCGTAAAGGTCGTCTTTTAAACATTACCATACTCGCTTGGCATCAAATGTTGATGAGGGGAACCAAGCACCAAAAAATGTACCGTCATCCCTTCACTCTGATTAGGATTCATGTAAATGATGATACTGACAATTCTCTCTGGAAACCCATGTGGTTAATTGTCATAGGTGAGCAACGTGGAGAAATCTCACCTACAGTTGCAAACCATTGCTATAGACAAAGGTTTGATATTGAACATATGCTGCGATTTAGCAAGCAGCGTTTGTTGATGACGAAGTTTCAAACTCCAGATGTTGAACACGAGGAAAATTGGATACGTTTAGTAATGCTTGCTTACGCACAACTTTGGGCGGCAAAGGATTTAGCAACACACTTACCTAGACCCTGGGAGCGTTATTTAAAACCTCAAAGTGATACAATCATGACTCCCAGTACTGTGCAACGCAATTTTCCGAGAATTATTTCTGAGATTGGTACACCCGCTCGTTCTCCCAAAAACCGAGGAAATTCAATCGGTCGAGTTCAAGGTCAGACTCAAACGCAACGCACTAAGCACCCTGTGTTCAAAAAGCAGTCAAAATCAACACCTGATAAACAAAAAGCCGCGTAAATTTTCTTAGGCTTTAGCCGTTTAACTCAGTTAGACTCAGTTTGTAAAATAACTGGGGTAATTTCTGATGACTAGTTTTTTTGTTCGCGAGTGTGACTCGCGAACAAACTTCTTTTTGTCCAAAGTTCAAATATAAAGCTCATCGAGTAGATCCATGTAATTTCTAAAATTTTGTGTCATAAGATAATTATCGGACAAACTTATGTGTATTGTGTACAGTTTTTCACCTCAGTCTTCATACGCGACGTAAGGGTAATGTATCGCCTGGGCAACTGTCTTTATTGTGAGAGTTATGTTGTTAAAATTATATTTTAGCAGATATTGCAGAACTGCAAAAATGCAAAACAATGTAAAATTGTTATATTACTTTCTTGTGACAAAACAAGAGTTATGTCACAAGAAAGTAAAATTATAGAATTAGCTAACTAATTGTGAAACAAAATCTAACTTTTGATTATGTGCATAGATGAAACGATAGTATCTGATATTAAAGAAGCTGTAGCTAGAGTCTCTTGCTATTTAGATGATTTTGGCAGTCATATTAGCCACTTAGATTTTTCAATTGAAAATTTAGAAGATTTAAAAGAAGAATTTGCAGAAGGAACTGATAAAGATTCAATCGATACTTATTTGTACATTGCATTATCCCGAATAAAATCTACTAAAAATCGACTAGAAGAAGATATTAAAATTGTTAAAAGTTATTTAACTTATTTTATTGAATCCTCTAGTAAAATACCTGAATTTACTTACGATTATGAAAAAAATAAAATCGAAAATAGATAAAAATCAGTTTGATGAAATTAAATGCCCGGCTTGTGGTAGAACTGAAGGAGTTGAAATAATAGATGAATATGAAGGAAAAGAAATTCTTCGAGCTTGTGACTGCTGCTATGGTAGAGGCGTTGTTCATTGACGAAAAGATTTGATTAAAAATGACGAAATATAAGTTTTCAATTATGCAACTAAAAGAATTTATTCGTCGCTACGGCAAGAAGATATTTTTTCGCCTAAAGGTGCAACATTTGAAGCTGATAATTTTGCTGAATTAGCAAGACATATTTATGCAGAAGTTTTCTATTGTGAGCAGCCTAGAATAATACTTAGTGGCGATAAATACTGCGAGATAGATGCTTATGTTATTAATGCTGGGGCTGATTCTTCTTCATAAAATATAAAATAAAAGTTATGCCTAAAAAAAATGTCTGGGTAGTATTTGGTCACTTTCTAGATTTAAATTACTATTACGTATCAAATACTGAATGGACTTTTGAAATAGAAGAAGCTTGCTTATTTAAAACCAAGGAATTAGCCGAAAGCACAATAGGTAGGCTAAAAACTTATGAGAAAAAGAATCTAGACTTTCACGGAATCAACCCAGATAGCTTGTCTGTTGAACGCACCTGGCTTGAAGTTAGCGAATTTCTGCATTTTACGGTTTAATTCATCTCTAACAAATACGAGCGCAAAAAATTGTACTTTTGATGCTTAGACACCAATAGACAAAACAATTTTTTATGCCCCACAAATCCACAAATAGCTGCCCCCTTCACATCCAGCTAGACAAAGAACCCGGATTGCTAAACGAAATTTTTAAAACCTAAACTGTTTAGTTTGCACTTGGTGACAACTTCGCCAACAGTGTCTTTGCCAGTCCTACCCCTAATTTTGAGTAGATTAAACTCTCTCTATCTACAGATTTACTATTGCTCAATACCTCTTTGCGATCGCTGTTGATTGATTAATGCTTGTTGGGTAAAGAAACGCAGGCTTTCAATCTGCTCGATTTCGTTTGTTGTTAGTCGAGTTGGTATCTCTTCGTACCAGTTTCCCTGACTGTAGCAGGTTTGCATCACAGAAGTATTATCCCCATGACGGTAAACAGTCAGAATATTGGCATCCAAGCTGGCACTCAATTCCTGTCCCTTGATACGGAAATTATTGGTAACAAGCATATAGTCAGTGATTGTAGAAGGCAGATGTTTGAGGTTAGAAGGGAGAAGGTTAGGAAAAGGGGGAGTAGGGGAAGATTGCTCTTGCAGGATTTGTTGAGCAGTGGATAGACGGTTTTCTTCTGAAATATCCTGTTGTGGGTGCTGTTCCTTCAGATGCGGCTGTACTTTTTTCTTAACCTTATTTGCTTCCGACGTGGGTTTATCTTCTAATTTTGGTTGTATTGTCGAAATTTGATCTGGATAATTACTATTTATTACTTTTGTACTCTCAAGTATTTTGGAGTTACTATCGGTATCGCCATTACCATCACTTCTACTGCTGCTAGTAGGTTTATCAGCATACAAATACTCATTATTACTTATAGTATTAATATTTATGCGGTTAATTGCTCTGGCTTTAGCTTGTTGAATTACTTCTTTATCTTTCTCTTGGTCGTATGTTATTCCGTATTCAGACAGCAGTTTGTTCCAACTATAGGGTTTGTATACTTGATAACCAGCGATTTTCACATCATTATGGATGTAGGTAAAGCCTAGTAGTTCCTCCCCCCGCATCTTAGGCAATACCCCAATGTTGTTTTCCTCCAAGCGTTGGATGAACGTGGAGACAGTGGGACTATCCTTGATGGCTTCCCCTATTGCTTGGCGAATAATTTCCTTACTTGTTGGGGTTTTGTGATTACTGTTGACTGCTCTAATACTTTTCGAGCGGTTGGGGCTGGTGAGTGCAGTTATGCCATACTCTTGCTGTAACTTAGAGGCGACGGCTTCATTCGTTGTCGGTGTCACCTCTAATCCTAGTTCCGCCGCGATGCGTCTAGTTGAGACTTGGGAGTTGAAATAATCATAGGAATCATTAACTAAACTGCCATCTAACCGAATTCGGGAGGTAATTATGTGCAGGTGTTCATGGCCGCGATCGCGGTGGCGTACTGCAACGAACTGACTCGTAGCTGCTACAGATGATTCTTCCTTGGGCAAGTATCCCATATCTTTGAGATATTCCCTTGCTACATAGCTGTACTGACTGTCCGACAAATGCTCGTGGTAGTTAGGGCGGTGTGCTATTGAGATAATGAGGTGGGCACACTGCCGTTTAACTGCTTTTTTGGTGTACTTGATGTTGAGAAACTGCTGGTTGAATTCATCGGGGTTTGTTCCCATCATATTAGTATCGACAATCCCAGCATCATCTTTCCCCAAGACATACTTGAGCGTGTCGAGAAAATTCGGTTTTTTATAAATGACGGGAATCAAATTGAGGGAGTTTAAAGTGGATATATAGAACCTGTAATGCCTTATTTATCTTGGCTTGAGGGTGATTTGTCTGGAACGTCTAGGTTAAATGCAGCAGCTATGGTCTGATCTACGAGTGCGATCGCATTATTGACAGTATCCAAAATTTGCTGGTTGTTTGTTTCCTTTGCTAAGTGAGATAACATCATCAGTTCGCTTTTGAGGTTTCCAGCAGTCGCACGGATAGTTATCAAGTCGGCAGATGGTTTTGCCGTTAGTACCCGCCTTAACCCACAGGAACGTAAATACTCAGATGTAGTTACCCCTGTGGCGATCGCTTTTTCCTCAATGGTAGTTTTCTCTTGCTCAAAGAGGTATACCTTGATAGATTTGGTTCGCTTTATGGAGTTACTTACCATACCTTCTTTCACTGCGGGACTGAGTGGCATAGTTAGAGACTGCACTGAGGGACTTGGGGATAACCGGAAATCTGACAACAGTGTGTGGTTTCAATTGCGGGCAATATCGCTGCTATTTTTGGTATAAACTATATTGCATTTAGATGCCGACAGTGAGAGTACTGTAACTATTGTGATATTAATACCATGAGGTTAATATCTTGTGGTTCATTTTGTAATTGACACTGAAGCCCTAAACCTTATTGTTAATTCTGCAATTGCTGGGATGTAGTGATTGTATGGATTATATGGCTATGTCGCCAGCGTGCGAACCGACAGGTAGGCGCTTCTGGAGCAGACGCTACGCGATAGCGTTCGCGTAGCGGGTACTATCCATCATCGTGGATTCAATTATACGTAATTACAATTATTTATAGGTATTATTTTTTAATCTGTTTATTTATCAAACAGTAAATATAGGACAAAAGTAGTATTTTGTACTACAAGATAAGACGATTGGTATTAAAGGACTGTCAATTAATCTAGTTTATTGATAATAACTTTAGTGATAAAATGACCCTACTAAACATACCTTGTTTTAGTTACAGGACTGTACGGCGACAGCAATAGTCTGTTGTGGAATGCGACTGAAGTAAATGCTTGTGCAGAGTGGGTTGTGGGGTTATATCCTAAGTTGATTAACTTCGACATAATGCTGAAATAATTGGGTTAATTTGCCCTCAGAATACCTCAATTATGGGATTGTTAGAGTTTATTTTTCAGTTAATTATTTATTTTGATTGACAAAAATCAAACCCAATTTCACTTAATTGGGGTAATTAGTGTGTCAATTGGGGTAGTTCGGAGTAAATACGGGGGTGAGTTCTCCCACCGTATGGTTAAAGTAAGAGTATTGACAAATAGCTTACTGAGAAGCTTGATTTGCACGTTATATAGAAGAGAAGTTATGGCAAGAGCGAGTAAGCCAGCTGATTCGGTTGAGTTGGCGCGTATCATGCGGAATAAAGATATGGAGGACGGTATAGTAATTAGTTATCTCCAGTCGAAGAAGCGAGGGCAAACTGAGTTAGTATGTGAGGCGCTGCGGGCGTATTACCTACCATTTGCGCTATCTGCTGCTGGGGTATCTGGTGTTGAATTGCAGTCAGCCCTCCATGATGCGATCGCGCAACTTGAAGTTCAGATCATTAAGATGAAACGGACGTTTGGGATGGAGAGGTTGCCCCAGATAGTTCTTGTTAATCCTCATAGTGGAGTTTTCTCGCAAGGTGCAACTGGGTTACAACCAACAGTTGGAACTAATGGTATGGAAATAACTCCTATTTCAGCTAATTCGGTTCCCCCTTCAGTTTCTTTTTTTGATTCCACTGGGCCAAGTCCTGTGTCGTTACCTGTTGCGACAGAACCAGTCGGATCAAATGTTTTGGAAGAAGATTCCGAAGATGATGGGTTCTTTAATGATGACGAGGATGATCCAATTTCTAAGGCAGAAATAGAAGTTGATGCAGGATTTCGTCTGGAGTGAGGGAATTATGAGGATATGGGTGGTTAGGTGTTGAAGAAAAGCGTACTCTCTGCCTTTGCTTGTGATACTTGTGTAAGTCCTGTGCTTGTCCTGTTTGTTTGTCGTTGTAGGCAATATCTCCTGAAGTGCGATCGCCTGGCGCTGTTGTTAGGAGATGCTTTTCACCTCTCCATTGGGCGCATTTAGAAGGAGTTTTTCCTCAAGCACCTGCACTGCATTCCTCAAAGTTTCTATGAAACCATTTCAGCCATACATTTGGTCAAACCCTTTGGTCGAGTGCATCAACAGTATTTGACCGAACTGGAAAGGCGATCGCATTCTAGTTTTAGAGGTGCGATCGCCTGGAATAATCACTTTATATATCTCATCTGTAAAAGCTACAATCAAAAATTTGACAGCAAAGCAAATGTGTAATTAACCCCATTTGACATACCTTGTTATTGACCAAGACTGCACAATTACGATACTTTTTACTGGGGTAATTGCGGGGATGGTTGAGGTAATACGGGGTGTGATCATAACAATCGCATTGTTTGAACTACAGCTAAAAAGGTAATTTTATTTAATAATTCAACTTTTCGTTGATACAGAATTTGGGTGTGATTGGGGTAATTTAGTCATAATTTAGGAGGTGTTTTGATCATAAGGTATTAAAGTAATCTTTAGTACTCTAATGTACTTAGAGTTTACGGTTTTAATTTGGTATTAGTGTTATGGAGGTACTTCAGTTAGCCCTCTGGCAATTTGCTGTAGTTGCCGGCAGTTTGCAGTGGACTTTCTACTCAATGGAGTTGAGTATGAATGCTATATCGCCATCGAAGAACATCGCCGTAATGGTTTTTTTTCTACGCACTTTGTATGTAAAAAAGCTGTTAAACCCTGTAAAGAAAGTGTTTTACACCACAGTATTTTTCCCATTTCGGTTAAATTGGGAACGATAGTAAAAGGTAATAAAAGATAAAGATATGCCCAAAACTAAGGAGAAAACAGACGTAAAAAAGGTAGTAATTACGATTGACATGGGTGCAAGTAAAACCAAGGCGATCGTTCAAGAGTATCCAGAGGGAAAGCCTGTTGTTTTACTTTTCGACTCAGAAGTAGCAGATATTGCTAAAGCTTCGATTGAGAGCGTTCAACAAGAAGGTAGTCCTGAATCTCGTACTTGGGTAGGAATAGGCGATGAGTATTGCGCCTTGGGAGAGCTTGCCCGTCGTCGGTTTGGGGGTATATCGCAGCTGAAGGAGCTAAAGTACGAACTAGCAGTCCCTAAAATTTGTGGTGCATTTTGGCTGGCTAAGGAGAAGTTGAACCTGGGTAATGATGTTGCAGCTTACTTGAGCATTCTGCTACCGCCCGGTGAAGTGCAAGACAAAGAACAGTTACAAGTTCGGTTGAAGGATGCGTTTCGAGGATTTGATACACCAGCAGGTAAGATGCGGGTGAAAATGCTTCGTTATGATGCAGCTTCTGAGGGTAGTGGGATATTTTTTCACCGTAGACGAACGCTTGGCAATAATATGCCTGCTTCTATGTATGTAATGCTTGGTTATCGCAACGCAAGTATTTTCACCTTTCGCAGTGGTTCAATTGGTGCGGGAATAACCAGCAATTTTGGTATGTCTTGGCTGGTGAATAATTTTACTTCCAAAACATCGGGACTAAGCCCTGATAATCCCAATATTATCGAGGTGTTGGTAGAAGCTGGAGTTAGTTGTGACTCCCAGGTGATGCAGAAACTCTCACGCAAGCGCAAAGGTGATGAAATTCAACTTGATGGCGAGTCGATGTCCAAGGCTTTATTGCTTGCTAGAGATGAATATTGGCGTGCGATCGTCAGGTGGTTGCGCTCGAAGATGGATGAGGATATTGAAGAACTGGTGTTTTGCGGAGGGACTGCGGATTATATTCGTCCAGAAATAGACGCTTACTTCCAGAAAGAGGGAATTAAGGTATCCTGGCACGGTAACATTTTTATACCTGATGAGATATCTTCCGGTATTGGCAATCGGATGGCGGATGTCTGGGCGCTCTACCAGTATATGATTATTCAGTTTGATGAGTTGACTGGTTATACCCGCTCTGAGGTTGTACTGCTAACTAAATCCGCTGAAGGTAGTACAGATAATCCAGATGAAGAAGTTAAACGTAAGTATAATTTTACGCCTTGTGAGCGACCTAGTACCTTTATTGCTGTGAACGAGAATGTTTGATTAGCTCAGAAAAAGTAGTGTAGTTGCAGTCCTTGTAACTATACTTCTGGGATGCTTTTTACGTAACTTCTCAATAACCACTGCAAGAATGAGCCGATTACTCGTGGTTAGGTGAGAATAGCTAGTTTTAGGGGATTGAAAATACTTCCTTGTTGGCAGCGCCCCTTTCTGTAATGACGTTAGATAGATAGAGAATATTGTTATCCCGCTTCAATCGAGTAAACTTTGAACAAAGACTGTTGTTCCGCGTAGAATCTTCTTGGCAGGGTGGTCATATTACGTCAATAGAAGATTTTTCTTCTCAATAAGCTAAAAAAAGTCG
Organism: Nostoc foliaceum FACHB-393; assembly: GCF_014698505.1. Lineage (GTDB taxonomy): Bacteria > Cyanobacteriota > Cyanobacteriia > Cyanobacteriales > Nostocaceae > Nostoc > Nostoc foliaceum_A. The sequence goes on from NZ_JACJTD010000022.1 coordinate 127,968, forward strand.
CATTAATAGCTACTTCTTGACACAGCTTAAAAGGTTGAAATGACACTAAAATTATGTTGTTAGTTTTTATACTTAATAACCTGCTTGCACAAAGGCAATAATGCTTTTTTACGGAACTGTTTGATTGAGCAAGTGCTGAGTGAATATCTCTTTGACGGTGTATATTTCTTTTTGTGTACAATTCTACGCTAGGCAATCTGTGTAGCTAGGTCGATGTTTCCTGTAAGTAATCATCTGTGTTGATAGCAATCCTTGTTAGAGAAATCAGAAAAATGATATAACATTATCTCAAAATTATTCACCCAAACTGATATAACGTTATCTCATGACTGGGAGTCGTAAATATAGTAATCAAGAAAGAGAAAAAATTATGCCTGCCAATTTGACCCTTTCGATTGAGACAAACGCTGGAGGTGTGGCGAAAAGTACTATTTCATACAATCTTGCGTATGAATTGGGTGTTCGTGGCTATTCAGTGGCACTATTAGACATCGATCCTAACGAATCATTGACATTATTTTGTGGATTAGGAGAATTTAAAACACAGGGAACAATGGCTAATGTTTACCATCCAGACTTCAATGGGAACTGGCCTTTAGTTACAGCTTGGCAAGGTAAGATTGACAAAATTCAAGTTTGTAAAGGCGGAAAGGAATTACACGAAACAATTCGGGAAGTTTCAAAGGATCTGCGTGGAGCTTATACTCTTGCAGATCGGTTGAGTGATTACCCCTTATCTCACGATTTTGTAATTATCGATTGTCCTGCAACATTGGAGCCTTTACCACTGACTGCTCTTGCAGCTTCTAGCCACGTGTTAATTCCCATTCAACCTGAATACAAGGCTTCTCAAAGTGCTGCGGCGATGATTGAGTGGTACTATTTCAACTGCAAGCGGCTGAGATTGAAACCGACTCCGAAAATATTAGGTATAGTTCCTACTCGTTGGAAAAGTGATTGGGGAGCGCATAGAAGTATTGTTGAGGAACTTCCCCTAGTCTGTAAGAATTTGGGAATTCAGTATTTTAGCCCAATTCGAGAATCAGCGGATATTCTTAATGCTTCTGGTAGAGGGCTACCTCTAGGGATTTACAGACCGGGTAAAGAGGCAAGAGGAGATTTTCTGCCAATTGTTGATGCACTAGTTAACGAACTTAAGCTAATAAGAGGTTAATCGATGACAAAATTAAACAAACCGAGTGTACTTGGAATGTTTGCTTCTGCTGCTGATTCACAACAGATATTTGAGCTTGAAGAACGAGTAGAAGATTTACAGGCAGAGATTACAAGATTAAAAGATGAACAAGCACAGGGAAAGCTTGCTGAAGAAGAACGTACACTCCTCAATCAAACTATTGAAGACCTACGAGAACATTTGAAAGCATCTGGGATTTTTAAAATTCACTATAGTGAAGTAAGACCCAATCCCAAACAAGCAAGGCAAACATTTACTTCGGATAGTATTCGGAGTATGGCTGTTTCAATTAGAGAGGAAGGGCAACAACAGCCGATTATCTTACTACCGGGAAATCTCATTTTTGATGGAGAACGGAGATGGAGATCAGTTGCAGAAGAGTTACAGCCAGAAATTGAAACACTGGATGCAGTGATGCTTCAGAAAGAACTTTCTGAAGAGGAATTACATGCACGCACTTTATTAACTAGTCTTCACCGAGAAAGCTTGAATGAGCTAGATTTAGCCGAAGGTTTGATTCAACAGGCTAAGTTAGCTTTGGAATTTGAACAGGAAGAAGTAGTTAGAGCACTTAGGAGAGCAATAGCTAGATTAAACGCAAAAAAACTGTTGCCCCAATTAACTGAATTGGTTATTTTAACTAGAAAAGAGCAGTCAGAAGGCATTAAAGCATTTAATTTAGACGAAATAGAACAAAGTATTCTTCTGTTATTACTACGTTTTCAACAAAATCCAGCATCAGTAGATGCAAATATCTTTCCTTGCTTACGGCTTTCAGAAGACTTAAAAATTGCGATTAGACAATCAGGACTTGGTGCAAACCATGCCCGGTCACTCCAAAAACTAAATTCTAAAAATTTAAAAGTTGAAGAAACTAAAGCTCTTAAAATCCGACAGGATGCTACATCACAAGTTTTGCAAGAAAGGCTAACAGTCGCTCAAACTCGTTTTCTAGTTGCCCAAACTATTGCTGAACATGCTCCTGAAACAAAACCTAAACCAAGTCACCAAATCAGTTCTCTAATTCGAGATGTCTCAGCAACTAAGGTCGAAGATATCCAGCAAGAGCAACTGAGAGATTTATTGGCTGTATTAGAAGCTAAGGCAAAAGAGATTCGGAAAAAGTTGGACTAATACTATCTCGTCCGACTTAGTTCACTGAATCGGAGATGTCCATGAAATCTATCGAGTGCCCATCTAAACTACCCAAACGGCTTTCGCCTGAATCCCGCAGAGTCAAACCAGAATTATCAGCCGAACGGTTTCAGCATGTGAGATTTCTAGACTGTGACAAAGCAGTGAACCGAATTATATTTGAGTGCTAACACTGCCAAGAGAGGATACTTTGTGAGTTTACGGGTGAGCCTGTAGTTGGAGAATATAATGGATGGTCTTCAATCATCCAAGTTAAAGTTCAATACCCCAACTCTGAGCAAACTGCTATTAGAGTGAGTACGGAAGAAGTGCTTTCTACAATAGTGATTCCTTCTCCTTGGATATAAATAATTTTCAACAAACCAAATAATTTTTAATCTGGTCTTGCTCACGTCGTAAAGCTTTCATTCCTTGTCCATGAGCAGAGCGTACCTTGGAATGACTAAAATTGAATTTTTGTGCAATCTGTTTTACAGTTAGCTTGCCCTGTCCCTCCAGTCCAAACTGTAACGTTAAGACTTGGACGTTGATTTGGCTTCAAGTCAGCTGACAAATTCTCCAAATCTGACCAGTTGACCAAGCTTTTGGATTTGGGTTAACTGTGCTTCTGTTTTATTTACGTCGGTAGCTAGTTCAGCCCTAGTTGGGGAACGCTCTAGTCGTTGCACTTGAGAATCGTTTTGCTTATCAAGTTTTGCATTGACCTTACAAGTCTTGTGTAGACAATCTTTTACTCTGGCAATAGCCTCGGAAAGCGACCAATTTTTCGTAGGTAAATTCCAACTGTATCAAAGCTTGGCTAGACATCTTGCGTGGTGGGAAGCTAATTTAAACAAAGATATTGACAGTAGAGTATAAATCAAACAGTCAACCATTTCAGAGGGTGTAGGGAACCCATGTTTTGAAACGTGGGATTTAAGCAAGGAGCGGAGGCGGAGACATTCCGCCTCTGCGCTTTGTATTTCGCGCTATGCGTCTCGAAATAAATATTTTTTTAAGTGGGCTTTAGACCACAACTAAAGTTTCCTATTCCTTCTTCTCTATTTTTTTGTAAGTTAATTTCTACTACGTTCATAGAAAAGATTTCAAAAATTCTGATGGGGGCTGTATGGGGGCTATGTGTACCCCAAAAATAGATTAGGACTTTGACGAGAATTTGACACCTACATGGGGGCTTCTTGGGGGCTAAGTGGGGTACAAAATATCAAATAGCTAAATATACCCCACTTAGCCCCCAAGGGGTATGATAAGCTCTTGAGGTTAGAGAGGGAAGGGACAGAGTTCTGGGGAAAGACTCATAGCAAGTTATTCTTCTCTCCCCTGCTTTCCTGCTCCCCTAAATAATCTGAACAGATAACTTTCACAAATCAAAACGTATTGACTTGATCCCTATGTCAAACATTCACGCCTTGCAAAAAATTTTTCCTGCTGGCTTTGATAACGGTTATGGAAGCCTAAAACTTTTAGTCGATGGTTTTGAAGTAGTTCGTGTACCAAGCTATATTTCCACAGCCGACATGGAAGATGTACCCGGACGAGTAGTTTTTAACGGTACTGCTTACACTGTCGGGGAATCAGCTTTCCGTACAGGAAATTATTTTGACCGGAACACGGATAACAATGAAAACAAAGTCAATAATGCATTGCTGACATTATTCGGTGCATTGGCACATCTGCCACACCGTAAGGCTTGGCACTTAAAATTAGTCGTCAGCTTACATGATGTTGGTCTGGCTGACGAATTGCAAAAAGTACTCAGTGGAGAATATCAGCCAATACTTGCTGGCAAACAATCAGAGGTGAAAGTAGAAGTGCTGAAAATAGTACTAGAGGGGATGGGTGCATTGTTTGGGCATCCATTACCCAAAAAGCTAACGATATTAGACTTTGGCAATGGTACGACCTTGTATTCTCGTTATAACCAGGGAAAACGAGAAGTTCACACCGCCTACCCCACAGGCGTAGAAGTTCTCATTGATGATATTTCCCAAAAAATGAAACATCTAAATGGGGGAAAAATCGGGGATGCATCCAAGATTCGATTTTGTCTGGAAATGGGGCATACCAAGTACAGCCGTGACATTGATATCAAAGATATATACAGCACTTGTTTGAAAGATTGGTATGAAAAATACTTAAAAAAAGTGGTGAATCTGACACTTGATGCCAAGCACCAAGGGGATGAAATCTGGGCGATAGGTGGAGGCTGCCTCTTACCTGGATTCAAGAAACTATTAGAGAAAAACGGGTTCAAAATACTGGACAACCCGGTAGAAGCTAACGTCTTTGGGCTTCTAGAAATGGCAAAAACCATTACGAGCAAGAATTAACCAAACACATCTGGAAAGTGAAGTTATAACAAACAATGACAAATAAACAAGACTTAGCTCCGGTAAAAATTCGGCTCAAAGAAAACTACCGAGAACGCATATTTGCAGAATCCCAACAACTAGGTAAAAGTTATCTGGAGACGCTTTATTTTATTATTGATTGCTATTTTGTTTTCATAAAGGCTGGATTAGCCACACAACAAGTAGCTTTCACGCCGCTTACTACTAACGAAAACAGACTCCAGCAGCCAATTCCCCAGCCATCTACAGACCAAAAACTAGAAGAGCCTGATGGCGAAACATTCATTCTCGATTTTGAATTATAACCGTCAGATGAAGTTGGCAACGGTAATTCCCAACTCGTGGGGTAATTATGTTAAAAAAGCTTTAAATTTAGCTCTTGTGTAAGTATTTCAGTATTTATGTACTATATAAGATGAGTTGATGTCAGCGATTTTACCAAACAGTAGATTTTTATTCTGGATTTCTATAAAAAAATAATGCCAGTACTAACAAGTAACCCTGTATGTACTAGCATTATTTAGTTAATTGGGTCTAGAACGGAGGTTCTTGATCTAGGTCTTCATCTGTCGAAGTAACGTTATCTTCGAGTAGTTCTTTGGCAAAATCGGGAGTTTCTGGCGAGTGAGGGGTTTTACTAACCTGGGTGAGTTCGTTGATGGGTTGTGCTGACATAAAGTTTCTGATTACGAATGTGGCAATCTTTTCTTTGTAATCACCCCTGTTATCAACTAGCAAATCGAGATATCCTTCTGCTGTGCCGTGTACGCCTTCCCCCTGTTCGTTAATAACGACGGCGGGTGCGCCCTTGGAACGGAATGGCATCTCGTCAGCAACTACTCCTTCCTTGGAACGGTAGTAGAATTCGGCGATCCCAAAGGCAATCAAGGAACCTTCTTTGTCGTGGGTAGTGTTCACTGACTTAAGATTTATAGTTGCAGTATTATGAATCATGTTCGTTTTGTTTGTAGATTGATTAGATGGTTTATCGCCTACGATTTATAGTGCATAGGCGATTTGTAATTTCCTAGAAATTTGCGTTAGCTACAGTCTGTGTTTCGTTTGGTGCAGAAGTGGATGTAGATTCTTCCTTACGGGGTGAACCTAACAATTCAATGGCGTTGATTGTAATTACGGGTTTTTGCCGCATAGTGCCAGAATTTTTATCTGCCCAACGATCAAATCCAAACTCGCCAGTAATTGCAATCTGGGTTCCTTTACGAACGTAATTTCCAATCACTTCTGCTTGATTTCCCCAGGCGACTAAATCAAACCAAAGGGCTTGTTCACTTCTGTAGGGTGGTCTTACTGCAATAGACATTGAAGCCTTAACTGCGCCAGACTCGAAATATTTGAGTTCTGGTTCTTGTCCGCATCTGCCAACCAGCATGACTTTGTTGATATAGTTCATAACGCAAGGATTTATATATTTCTCTTATTGCTGCGTCAGCATTAGTTCTTTCAGAATTTATTATTTTGACGAGTTGTTTTATTTAAACCACATTCTTTTTTATTCATACCTATGAGTTATTCTTTGTCCTTGTTTATCCTAAAATTGTGGTTTTTACTAGGGAACGACAAGTTACTCTGTGCTATGGTGGTATCGCAATTAATATGGTCTGTATCTAAAAATTACAAGTAATGACTTATGCTTGAATATCTTCTCCTGAAGCGAGTAAGTATTTGTAAGCTGATGCTTTTGGCTTTGATGTGGATACAGTCGGATGAGGATAGCCAAAACCAGCTGACTTCTGACTATTCATCTTCTTTGCGGGTAGAAAATCTTACCTGGTTAGGAGAAACATCTGTTGGAGAAGATGTAGAGCATTTTTGCGATGTTTCCAATACAACTAGGATAGGCGTTTGGGGAGAAATCCTAGAACTGAAATTAGTAGATATAATTGCTGATTTACCGACTTGTTTGCACGATGCGTCATGGTTTGCTCTACTGGCAATTACCATGATGCTAGTAGATAAGGAACTAGACCAAGTATGCGTGCATTCACAAGATGAGTATTTTGCCCGGACTATCGCGCTTGAAATTTTAGCAGATTTGGGTGATTCTTACTTAGCCAAAGGTCATCCTTATTTAGATTTTCCTCTATCGTTAGAAGACGCTAAATCATTACTGCCAGTTAATAGAAAGCAAGAGCTAGAAATCGAGTTAGATAAATTTATTATTGATACTTATGAAGACGATTTTGATGATGAATCTCCAGACCTTAATGAATTTTCACCCATCTATTTACAAGAGATTTTAAAAGAGTTTTTTATTGAATCTGATTGGCAGGGTGATATCAATCAAGAGGCTGTTGCCCAACTCCAACAGAAGTATGGTTTGCAGTATTCCGAAGGTGCGTTTTCTCCTGAAACTGAGGGACACGAACGTTGGGGGAAAACGCTTGTTTTTCTAAAACAGTTTATAGGTCTGGATTCCAGTTTTATCGAAAGCCAGAGCGATTTATTCCTTGATGATAAATCTCAGGTGGCTGATTTACCTGATTACTTCTGTATCGAGTCTCATTTAGAACGTTGGCAAGACCGAACAGTTGTTTTATCACGGTTGGTTCATACTTTGGTTTATTTTTTGCTAGTAGGGCAAAATTATCATCCCAGTCATCTGCAAGATTTGATAGCTATTCCAGCTTCTTCGCGCGCCATATCCAGCTTACAAGCTTGTTTGGGTGTAGCTGCTTACAGAAGTGGTTATTACATGGCTGCTTCAAATATTCCTGAATCAGAAGTTGGGTGCAACTGGCTTTTAGAAAAAGCTTTCCCTAGCCTGCGTGAGTTTTATCAAACAGGTCGGTTGAGTGGCTGACTTTTCACGGGATGTGGAAAAGAAAAAGTGGTTCGCGATGTTCTATCGCGAACCACTCACTATTCTTTATTATATTTGGAAGTTTCTTCGACAAAATCTTTTAAACCCTGTTTGAGAACCTCAATTGAACGATCTAAAGCTTCAATTTTAGTCCTTGCAGTAATTTGTTCAATGGCATTTATGTAGGCAAGACTACCTGCCTTACCTAAATGCTTGTACTTGGAAAGTTTGCCATCAATCTGAGTCGGAAATATCGCAGTTGTGGCTTGTAGTTTATAGTACCAGTAAAAAGCTTTTCGCCCTTTTGCTAAGTAACGAGCTATCCTGCAACCAGGTGGTGCAACCTGATTCGAGTCGTGTATACTAGCTACTTCTTGTTCAAGCCGCTCCAAGATGTTGACAACTTGATCTATACGTTTGTGTAAATCCTCTTGAGCTATGGTTTTTCGGTCTTTCGACATAAAATTAACCAATGCAATTCGCGATGCTTTGTCGCGAACCATATTCCTCTGTTAGAAACTCAAGTAACTAAAATCAATATATTGATTTTAGATTTTCATGCAGCAACCAACCAAGACATAAGGTTTCTAATTCCAACCAGCCTCGCCACAAAACTTGTATCCCAATAGGGCTATTCTTCCTATGTTCTAAGTATCCCCCTAGCCGTGCAATTGCTCTAATTGCCCAATCAACTGTAAGCTCTACGTCCTTTTTTTGTTTGGGTGGAGTACTAGCAAGTAGCACATCCATTTGTATTTTTGTTAACACTAATTCTGCCGAACTATGCGGTGAATTTCGATGTAAATAAGTCATTCGCAGTAATTGTGCGGCAATCACTGTTAAAAAACCTAACATTGTTGACATACTCTCCCCTGCCAAGCGGTAACTTTCCGCTTTACAGCCAGATTTTAGTATTTTGTGATACTCTTCTATCCGCCAGCGATACGTATACCAGCGAAGGATTTGAGATGCTTCTGCCTGTGTTGTTACTAACTCGCTTGTCAGTAGCATCCACGTAACTGGTTCGCATCCGTCTGGCACATTAATCTCTGTCGCAAAGAGCGCGTAAACGTTAAAATTACCGGACTTTTTTAATCGAGAAGGAGGATTTATTGATACTGGACAATATCTGATTTCTAAAGTTGCGGTTCTTTCTTTTCGCTTTTTAGTTTCAGGTAATTTAACCTCTTTTACAAACTGCACTTTTTGAGATGTTACATACTCCCAGAAATAAGAGTTTTCTCCTGATAAACAACGATTGTGAGCGGCTCTGACAACTACACCTGTATTTTTATTTTTACGTTGAAGTGCAAATACTTCTGCAATATCTCCTTCACGGTCAAAGACATGAATTACTCTTGTGAGTAGCCCACCATCAGGCATTTCTAAATTTTTAAATAATTTGTTTACTTTCTGAAAAGCTTCAACCCATCGATAAGATTCTTTCTCTTTAAAAGCTCTATTCTTCGCGATTAAACGTTCTTTTTTTAATCGCTTTTTTTTTGCCGTAGATGTTTCATCTGGTGGTGGAGAGGCTTTATGCTGTCGATGCCACAATTTCTCCCATAATAGTCCTAGTGGCTGACCAAAGTCTGGGTCTAGTGCTAAAGAAGTATGTAAAATTAGTCCGTTCCCACCATTGCCTGTAGGCCCATAATCATCTCTTTTTTGTAAGATTTTTTTATAATCCAGATAAGTAGTATCTCCTACCGCTAATACTATTGGTATGCCATAAATCTCTTGTGCCGTCTGTTTAAAATATGGTTGGGTCAATTTCTCAAAAGTTGTTTTGGGGTTAGAAAAGAATTCGTAACTACGTTTTAGGTCACTAGCGCTTGGAAATATTTGTGATAGAGGCTCACCATATTTTACTTTTAAAGCCTCCGCAATTAACACTGCTCTGTTCGTCAGACGTTTGTCATCAAAATCACAATCACGGTACGGGTTTGCTTCTAATAGTTTCATTTGCACCCCAAAATACGATACTAAGCTAATCAGCATTTAAATTGCAATATAACCATTATTTCCTTTGTTTTTTATATTTCGATGCCACTTAATGACTAACTCACCCTGATTCAATAGCTTATCAAGTATTGACTTCAACTCATCTACT
>NZ_JACJTD010000023.1 GCF_014698505.1 Nostoc foliaceum FACHB-393
TACGGTGGGGCACACCGGAAGCTACGCTTGGGGAGATTTGCCCTCTTGGGCCGTTGGCGCAAGCCTGCTGCCTAACGGCGAGTCAGAGAACCAAGAATCCCCGTCTCTTTAGAGCGGGGAGTGTCAAAGCCAGCCACCAAACACCGCCAGACCATAATATTTCCAAGGTACTGCAACTGTCTTAAATCCAGCTTTGCTCAACATTTGTAAATGAGCATCCAAGGTAGCTAGCTGGTCTTGACTGGAGTAACCTTGGGTGCTGGTTGCACCAAGCTTCGCGCGAATATCTGTTAAATTAGTTCCCTGTTGAACTGACCATTCTTCTCGTGCCGCCTTATAAACTTCTGCTAAGACTGGCGATTTCGGTAAAATGGGGTCTGCATTCCAAAAACAGCCGTCTTGAGTGAGGCTAGCAGCAATGCGCTCAAATAACTTCAATTTCATCTCATCCTCAAGATGGTGGATTCCCAAGGATGAGACACAGGTATCAAATTCGCTACCAATATCTAACTTTTCTGGATTATCTGCCCAGTTACCAAAGTCTGCTTGTGTACCAACCCACCGTTTTTGATATCCAGCTGCTGTAATTTTTTCTTGGGCAAATTTCAACATTCAAGGTGAGTAATCTAAGGCAATTACTTGGGCATCTGGAAAGCGGTTAAGTATTTTGAGACTAAGTTCGCTTGTACCACAACCTAATTCTAAAACACGCCGACTTGTGGAAGGAAGACAACGGGTAATTACCTCTAACATCTCATCGTATCTGGGTAACAGTTGGCGAATACCAGTATCAAAATAGGGTGTTGACTTTGAGAGGTTGAGGATGGTAGTTTCTCATACACGAACTGTGTAGCGTGATAGAAGTCAATGCAAGAGTTTAAAAGCCCAAGCAGTCGGTTGGCAAGGCTATTTCACAAGGGTCGAGACAATTGGAAGCAGAGATCCTTGGAAAAACAGAAAAAACTCAGAGCATTAGAAATAAAAGTGAGAGATTTATCCACGTCAAGAGATTATTGGAAAAATCGAGCCAAAATTGCTGAATAAAAACTACACAAAGAGAACATAGAAACAGACTTGGAAAAAAAAAGAGATTGACTCAAAAGGAGAATTAGTTGCTAAAGGGCATCATTATTCAGTCGAAATCATACAAATTTCAGTAGAACAGGTCATAAAGTGCGGCAGTAGTTACAGAGGAATTGAGAAGACTTTTGAGTTGTACAAAGAAATACTTTCACAGGATACTCCAAGCTTTAGTAGCATTAGAAAATGGCTCGGAAGAATTGGGTTGTATGAACTCAATAGAGAAAAAGAATATCGAGATGATTGGATTTTTATTGTTGATTTAAGGGTAGAACTAGGAAAAGAAAAAGGTCTAGTAATCTTGGGGATTGCAGAACAACGGCTTGAAGAAGAAGTTTTTCCCTCAAGACGAGGATTACAACATCAAGATGTCCAAATTCTGGCACTGGAAATAATGGGTTCAACGAAAGGGGAACTCATAGAGCAGAAACTGACGGAAATTGCTCTAAAATTTGGTCATCCTAAACAAATCATTGCTGACCGTGGAAGTGATATTCAAAGAGGAATTAAACTGTATAAACAGAATCATCTTGATGTAATTTATACTTATGATGTAACTCATGCAATGGCTTTGTTACTCAAGCATGAATTAACTGGTTCCGAAAAATATCAGTCTTTTATACAGCAGTGTGGTCAATGTCGGAGACAACTACAACAAACCGAACTATCTTTCCTAGCTCCTCCCTCACAACGCTCGCAGTGTCGTTACTTTAACGTAGAAAAACTTTTAGATTGGGCTGAAAAGTTGCTGAATTCACCGCTAGATATTTTAACCAATTTAGTACCAAATATTGAGCCAGAAGTTCTTAAGACTAAATTGAAACAGAAGTTGGGGTGGTTAGCATCTTATCAAGGCTCACTGAACGATTGGAAACAAATGGTTTACATGGCCCGCAGAGTAAAAACTCAAATTAAGCTAGATGGATTGAATCAAGAAACCTTCAATATTATGCAACAATATTTAACAATAGGAATGGATTCTTCAAAAGGGTTTAGACAAAAAATTATCGGCTATTTAACACAGGAAATCTCTCAAATTAAATCAGGTCAAACATTATTAGCTACTTCTGATGTCTTAGAATCACTATTTGGTAAATACAAACAGTTTTCTTCTCGTTGCCCTCTTAAACAAATCGGTCAAATATTTTTGAGTATTTGTTTATCAACCATGAATTTGACAACTAATCTTGTGAAAGAAGCATTAGAGACAGTCCGTTTTTTAGATGTTGAAGACTGGGCGGCTCTTGTTTTTGGCAAATCTATGCTCTCAAAAAGGAGAATTTTGTTTTCTCCCTCAACTGGCGACACAGAAACTGCATGAAGAAACTCTTAAGTTTCTCCAACAAAATCAACACCCTAGAACAGATGCTGAATTTTCAAACCTTATTTGAATCAATACCGGGATTGTATATCGTCTACTCACTGGACTTTGTGATTGTTGGGGGAAGTGATGCTTACTTTCGGGCGACCAAAACCAAACGAGAAGAGGTCGTTGGTCGCCATTTGTTCGAGGTTTTTCCAGACAATCCTGACGATCCAAATGCTAATGGAGTTCGGAATTTGCGTGCCTCGCTAGAAAGCGTACTCAAGCATCGCCAGCCTCACACAATGGTAGTGCAAAAGTATGACATTCGCCGCCCGGAATCAGAAGGCGGTGGTTTTGAGGAGCGGTATTGGACACCAACCAACTCGCCAGTCTTTGATGAAAACGGTGAGATGACACACATTATTCATCGAGCCGAAGATGTCACTGAGTTTGTGCGGGTGCAGCAGCAGCGAAATGAACAGCGTCAGTTGAATCAATCACTCCAGACTCGCACCGACCAAATGGAGATGGAAATTTATGCTAGATCGCAGGAGTTACGAGAGGTCAACGAAAAACTGCAAGCGGCGAATGAGGCATTGTCAGAGCTTGATCGCGCCAAAACTGTTTTTTTCACCAATATTTCCCATGAGTTTCGCACGCCTTTAACACTGATGTTGAGTCCGCTCGAAGACTTGTTACTCGACACTCAAGCCCCATTAGCGCCCCAACAGCGCGATAGCCTTGAACTCGTGCAGCGCAACGGACTCCGGTTGCTGAAATTAGTCAACACGCTGCTTGATTTTTCGCGGCTGGAAGCAGGGCGAATGCAAGCATCCTATGAACTGATTGACTTAGCCGCATTGACAACAGAGCTAGCTAGTATGTTTTGCTCGCTGACCGAACGGGCTGGTCTGGAGTTCGCGATCGACTGTCCGACCTTGCCAGAGGCAATCTATATTGATCGCCAAATGTGGGAGAAAATTGTATTTAATTTATTATCGAATGCCTTTAAGTTTACGTTGACGGGAACCATCACTGTTCGGTTGCAGCGCGATCGCAATACTGTTAATTTAATCGTTGAAGATACTGGAAGTGGCATTCCAGAAGCTGAAATTTCGCACCTGTTTGAAAGGTTTTATCAAGTCAAAGGGTTACAGGGACGAAGTTTTGAAGGCTCTGGAATTGGCTTATCGCTCGTGCAAGAGCTGGTAAAGTTGCATGGCGGTACCATCAGCGTTACCAGCGTTTTAGGAGAGGGTAGCCGATTTACAGTTTCTATTCCAACTGGGTGCGCGCATTTACCACAAGAACGGTTAAATGCCCCTGGGACTGTGGCATCAAACACACTCAGCGCCACGCCATACATTGAAGAAGTTTCGCGCTGGCTTTTGGAAGAAGTAGGGGGGCAGAGGAGCAGGGGGGCAGGGGGGCAGGGGGGCAGAGGAGATACAGAGAAAGAAGGTAGTTTTGATAGAGTGTTTGTCCCCTCTGTTGCTTCTGCCCGTATCCTTCTGGCAGATGACAACGCCGACATGCGCGATTATGTGCGGCGATTGTTGAGTCAACGGTATGAGGTTGAGACAGTCGCTGATGGAATGGCGGCTCTGGCTGCAATCCAGGTACAGCAACCGGATTTGATTCTCAGTGATGTAATGATGCCGGGGCTGGATGGGTATGAGTTGCTGCATCAACTGCGGGCTGACCCCCAAACCAGAGAATTGCCCGTAATTTTGCTATCAGCGCGGGCGGGCGAAGAGGCTCGTGTAGAAGGACTGGCAGCGGGAGCCGATGATTATTTAATCAAACCGTTTTCGGCTCGCGAACTACTGGCTCGTGTTGAGTCAACTTTAAAACTGATAGATATCCGCAAACAAGCCGAAGCTGACTTACGGGAAACCCACGTGCAATTGGAGTCCGCTTTAGCAGCAGGAGCCATTTACACATGGCGGTGGAAGATTCCTGAGAATCTAGTAATCGTGAATGCAGCATTTGCTCACTTGTTTGGCGTTGACCCTGTGGAAGCAACAACAGGGTTGCCGATTGAACTGTTTGTACAAGCAATGCACGAAGAAGACCGCCCACGAACGGTCGCTGCAATTAATCAGGCGATTGCAACTGGGGAAGAATATGTTAGTGAGTACCGCGTTTATACGGCAAGAGGCGAGGAGCGCTGGCTTGCCGCACGCGGCCGAGTTGAATATGCTGCTGATGGCAGACCGATTGCTTTTCCTGGAGCATTAGCAGACATCACCGAACACAAACAAACCGAAGACGCTTTGCGCCAATCTGAGGAACGCTATCGAACTTTGTTTGAGTCCATTGACGAAGGCTTTTGTGTAATTGAAGTGCTATTTGATGCAAACAGTAAGCCCATCGATTATCGCTTTTTGGAAATAAATCCGGCGTTCGAGAAACAAACGGGACTCAACGACGCACAAGGCAAAAGGATGCGCGAGTTAGCTCCAAATCATGAAGAGTATTGGTTTGAAATTTACGGTAAAATTGTCCTAACAGGACAACCCCATCGCTTTGAGAATCGCGCCGAAGCGCTGTACCGTTGGTTTGACGTGTATGCGTTTCCCATTGGGCAGCCACAGAGCCGAAAAGTAGCGATATTGTTTAACGATATCACCGATCGCAAGCAAATTGAAGCGACTTTGAAAGCAAGCAATGAACGGCTGAAGCTGCTTTCAGAAGTTGCCAACGATCTGTTGCTCAACGAAGATCCCAAGGTATTTTTAGCCAGTTTGTTTGAAAAAATTTCGACTTATTTGGGACTGGAAGTTTTCTTTAATTACTTGTTTCAAGAAGACCAGCAGCACCTTAAACTTAATACCTATGGCGGTATCTCGGAAGACATTGCTTTATCCGCTAAATTTTTGGAGTTAGGGCAGGGTGTATGTGGTTATGCGGTACAACATCGCCAGCCAGCTATCGTTGAAAATGCCCTCTCAACCACCGATCCACTCGCCCTTCCAGTTCAATCAATCGGTATCAGAGCTTATGCTAGTCATCCGTTAATCGTAGGCAATCGCATCTTGGGTACACTAGGGCTGGGAACTCGTCAACGTGATCGCTTTACGCCCGACGAACTCGAACTCATGCAAACAGTAGCCAATCAAGTAGCTGCTGCCTTAGAGCGATCGTGCTTAATTGCAGAGTTACAGGCACGAGCCGAAGCTTTAGATCGAAGTAATCGCATTAAAGATGAGTTCTTGGCGGTTCTTTCCCATGAACTGAGAACGCCCATGAATCCAATTCTGGGATGGTCAAAACTGTTGCAGCAAGGAAAGCTGGATGCCCAAAAAACGAATGCTGCGATCGCTACAATTGAGCGCAACGCCCAGCTTCAGGTGCAACTCATTGATGACTTGCTGGACATTTCCCGGATTCTGAGCGGCAAAATGAGCTTATCAGCCTCATCCATTGACCTCAATGTAGTGATTTGGGCCGCGCTGGAAACAGTTCGGCTAGCCGCAGAAGCCAAGTCAATCCAAATTCAGACGATCGTCTCGCCCATTCTAGGCCTGGTAATCGGGGATGCAGGGCGATTGCAGCAAGTGGTGTGGAATCTGCTGTCGAATGCCGTTAAGTTTACACATAATGGTGGGCAAGTCACAATTGCCCTCGCTCAAACTGAAAGTCATGCCCAAATTCAAATCACCGATACTGGAAAAGGAATTAGTGGCGACTTTCTGCCCTACGTGTTTGAGCATTTCCGCCAAGAAGATAGCGCAACCACCCGCAAATTTGGCGGACTTGGCTTGGGATTAGCGATCGTGCGCCAAATTGTGGAAATGCATGGCGGAACAGTCACAGTAGACAGTCCTGGTGTTGGACGAGGAGCGACATTCACAGTTAAAATTCCACTTGCACCTGGGTTAACTCAAGCACCAACCTTGGAGCGATCGCCCGTTCAGGATAGTGATTTGAACGGCATTCACATTTTAGTCGTCGATGATGAAATGGACTCGCGGGACTTCATCGCTTTTGTTTTAGAACAAGATGAGGCGATCGTCACGGCTGTTGCATCTGGAACTGAGGCGCTGCAAGCGATCGCTCAATCCATTCCCAACATCATCATCAGTGACATTGGGATGCCCCAGATGGATGGCTATATGCTAATGCGCCAAATTCGTACTCTTGGGCTTGAACAAGGCGGACAAATTCCTGCTATTGCCTTAACAGCTTATGCCGGAGAACTCGATCGAAACCTGGCGATCGCCGCCGGATTTCAACATCACCTCGCCAAACCCATCGATCCAGAAGTTTTGGTGGCGATCGTCGTTGAATTAACCAGAAAACTTACTCATTAGCAGTTCAACTCGTATCAAAATCAGCAGTGTTAGCAAATACCTCTCCGGGAAATAGCTGTTGCATAGTGATTGGAACAAATAGACACACTAACTAATATTAATCATTGATCGCTGAAAAACTAGTGCTATGGGAACAAAGCCTTCCTGCACGATGGGCTTAAAATAGGAAAGCAGTAAACTCAGAAGATAATCAAGATAGCAACTCCTTTGGCTATCAGCTAACCTCAACTTTTCCTTCCCATATTTGGGAAACTATATGCTACAGCTTTTAATCATTGTGTTTGTTGTTCTTTTAGGTTCAACGCTTTGTTAAGGAAGTAATGATCAAAAAATCGCTATTCTGACTCGAAAAGTCAACTTTGTCCCTGAGATAATTCGGGCAGATAAACTGTTGAAAAACTTCATAGAAGCTCGTGAACAACTTGCAGTAGTAGTAGACGAATATAGAAGCATTGCTGGTGTTATCACTTTGGAAGATGTGCTTGAGGTGATAACTGGTGAAATTGTAGATGAAACTGATAGAACTGTTGACTTGCAAGAAATTGCCCGCAAGAAGCGAGAAAAAATGTTGCAGTCTATCAATCTTGGGAATTAAGCTTAATTCTGAGCAGCCTGAATTTGACGAATAATCTGCATTGTCTCCACGCTGACGGTGCAGACTCGTTGTAATAAATCTATTTCCATTTAGCCACCTCAGAATATATAACGAGTAAATATTAAAGTTATTTTGGGATGTCTGTAAAAACTAAGAGACGTGATTAATCGCGTCTCTGCAAAAGATATCTATAAAAATATACTGACAACTTTAATAGTGTTGAGTTGTCCTACTATGTCTTTAACCACAATCTACTTGGTTAAACATCGCTCTTGCATTTATGGTGAAATAAGCTAAAGTATTTAGTTCAGCAAGAAGTTGTCTTTTCACTAACCTCTATCTTCTGTTAGGTGCGAACCTGACATTAAACGTACTAATCTACCTCTAGTGGAACAGGCTTCGCTGTATTTGGCTAGGCAAAAGATGGATTTTAGTCAGACTCTAATTGCAAAAAGTGATGCCATTCTTGATCAATGGGTAGAAGCGGTTTACCAAGATCAACAAATTGAAGCTACTAATGAACTTACTTTCAAAGCTGTACGGGATAGCTTACCCCGTGTTTTGAAAGCATTAGCAACAGTACTTTCTGAATCTGAAACGAGCGATTTGCAGACAGTAGTAGATGCAAGTTTAGAACACGGTACACTTCGGGCTGAACAGGGATTTGAACCAGCAGAAATTGCGCGAGAGTATCGTTTACTCCGGTTTGTGATTTTTTCCTTTTTAGAAGAAGATTTATTACAAGGATCTGCACAAGATGTGCTAAGGGCTGTTCGCCTGATTGATACAGTAATTGATGAAGCGATCGCTCGTTGCTTTAACAGTTATACTCAAGGACGATTACAAGAGCTTAAACAACTCCAAAGTCAGTTGCGGCTGACTAACCAAGAGCTAACTCGTTTGGTTCGCGCTAATAAGGATAATCTGTCTCATTTGGCTCATGAACTGAAAACGCCCCTCACTTCAATCATCGGTTACGCAGACTTATTTCTGCGCCAGCAGCGTCAACAACCAGAACTCAAAGACACCTATGCAAATCTTGAAAGTATCGAGCGAGTTCTCAAGAGCGGTAGACTTCTTGTCCGGTTAATTAACGATACTCTGGAAATTTCGCGCTATGATGCCGGACAGATGAAATTGCAGCCTACTTTAACCGATGTGCGTAGTTTAATCAACTTTGTTTTAGAGATGATTGAACCATTAGCGCGTGCTAAAGAATTATCCTTGGTTTTTGAATGCGATGGCTTCGCCAACGCCAAACGCGAACGCGCCCCAAGTCAAGTTAGCACAGATCCTCTTCGGCTTCAGCAAATTCTGACAAATCTACTGAGTAACGCAATTCGCTACACAGAATCTGGTTCAATTCATTTGGAGTGCTGGACGGTATCTCAACAGCAGTGGGCTATCTCTGTTACTGATAGTGGTATTGGTATTTCTCCAGATGCTCAAGCACAAATCTTCAATCCCTATTTTCGGGAAGTAACTGCTCCCCAAGTGCAAAGTTCTGATGGTACAGGATTAGGTTTAGCAATAGTCTCACGATTGGTTCAGTTAATGGATGGTGAAATTAAAGTAGATTCACAGCTAGGAAAAGGGTCTACATTTACAGTAATTTTGCCATTAGAAGCGATTGCTTACGTATGAATGTCGCTTTGTTACAACTCAAAATTTAAAACTTGAGAGTAAAATCGCAACTTAAACTGGTGCGTTAGATTGGGTTAACGCACCCTAGCTGTTATCGGGGCACAGTATTTTTGTACTCCTACTATTCGTCAATTTGACCAACACGGCGGATATTCAAAATATCGCTCATTTTCTTAATTTGAACGAAGACTTGCTCTAGTTGAGAGCGATCGCGTATATCTATTCCTAGGTCGATCAATGCAGGTTGACCAACAGAGGTTTTCACCTGGGCATGGCGGACATTGATCCCTTGGTCACTCAAGCGTGACAAAATATCCTTTAGCACCCCTACGCGGTCAAGAGATTCAATTTGAACATCTACAGGGTAAGTATGCGGACGACCACTATTTTCGGCGGCTGGGTTCCACCTAACTGGTACTAAGCGCTCATACTCCACAGTCTCTAGATTATGGCAGCCTTGGCGATGAATCGAAATCCCCCTACCTCGCGTCACCACACCAATAATCGGTTCGCCAGGAATCGGGGTACAACACCCAGCTAAATAATACACCAACCCCTCTACCCCAACAATTGGCGAATCACTAGAGCGGGAAGTAGTTGGAGGTGCATCTCGCAAAGCTTTTGATGTAGTTGGTTCTTTGGGGATAAATGGCGGCACTGTGGAAACTGGTTGTTGTCCCTTCGCCACTTCTCGCCAACGATTTAGCACTAGGTTCAACGTAATTTCTCCGTAACCCAAACCGGCAAGTAAATCTTCCACACTGTGGTAGTTACACTTTTCGGCGACAATCTGCATCGCATCTGACTTCAGCAAACTATCAAAACCAGTTTTACCAAGTTCCTTTTCTAACAATTCCCGTCCACGGGCAACATTTTCTTCTCGGCGCGATCGCTTGTACCATTGTTTTATTCGATATTTCGCCGCCGAACTTCTCACAAAGTTCAACCAATCCAAACTCGGATGGCAGTTCTTTTGGGTGAGAACCTCTACTATATCGCCATTGTGTAGCCGCGTTGACAGAGATACCATTCGCCCATTCACTCGCGCCCCTGAACAATGGTTTCCCACTTCCGTATGAATCCGATAAGCAAAATCTACAGTGGTAGAACCGGGGCTTAAAGGAACAACATCCCCCTTAGGGGTGAAGACATAGACATCATCTTCAAATAGATTATCTTTGACGCTATCAAGATATTCTTGTGCGTCCTTGAGATCAGTTTGCCATTCTAGCAGCTGCCGCAGCCAAGTAAACTTGTCATCTGTCGCTGTCAAATGGCTAATACTAGAACCTCCAGTTTCTTTGTACTTCCAATGGGCGGCAATCCCATACTCGGCAATATGATGCATTTCGATTGTCCGAATTTGCACCTCTAAAGGACGGCCTGTTAGTCCAATTACCCCAGTATGCAAGGACTGGTAACGGTTAGGCTTTGGCAGTCCAATGTAGTCCTTAAATCTCCCAGGAATTGGGCGAAAAGCATCATGAACCACCGCCAACGCCCGATAGCATTCCTCATTGGTTTGAACAATAATCCGCAGCGCCGCCAAATCGTAAATTTCATGAAATTCCTTTTGCTGGCGGTGCATTTTTTGGTAAATGCTATAAAGGTGCTTGGGACGACCGCTGATTTCCTGAAAGTGGATTCCGGCTTGCTGCAAACGCTCTTGCAACATGTTCGTAGCTCTAGCCAATTTCTCTTCTCGCGCCGTCCTTTTTTCGGAAACATGCTCCTGCATTTGGCGGTAAGCTTCCGGTTCCAAATACTTAAAAGCCAAATCTTCCAGTTCCCATTTAATTCGCCAAATCCCCAAGCGATTAGCTAAAGGCGCGAATATATCTCGCGTTTCCTGGGCACTGCGGCGGCGGCTGGCCTCTGACATGTATTGTAAAGTTCGCATATTATGCAAACGATCTGCCAATTTCACCACAATTACCCGAATATCTTGCGCCATTGCCAAAAACATCCGCCGGAAATTTTCGGCTTGGCTTTCGGTTTTGCTAGTGAAATTGATTTTAGAAAGCTTGGTGACTCCTTCAACCAATTGGCGTACTTCTGCGCCAAAGCGTTCTTCTATTTCTTGACTTGTAACTTCTGTATCTTCAACGACATCATGAAGAAATCCAGCTGCTATCATGGCAGCACTGCCTCCCAAGTCATGCAGCAAGTCGGCTACAGCGATGGGATGAGCGATATATGGTTCTCCCGATTTGCGGTATTGACCTTGATGGAGTTGGTAAGCAAATTCAAATGCGCGACCAATTAAGACTGCATCATTATGCCTTCGGTGATCTTCCGCTTCACCGTTACTTGTCGATGATTCCTTCAAACATTTCTTTAACCATTCCGGAATGGTCAGATCAACTGATGAATTTATAGCTAGACTGCTCATACAATTGGGTTTGGATAGGATCGGTAGATAAGTGAATGATAAATAAAACTGGCAGCATCAACCTAAGAAGATGCTGTTGCCCAGAGACGGGTAGAAAAAACAGTGTAAGGATGATTCTCCAATTGCCGGCGGTAGTCATCCAGTGTGAGTTTCAAGGATCATAAGCTTGAAAATCCATTGATGGCAAACAAAGCCTCAAATCAGGATTTGAGGCTTTTAGTGCTGATAAGCGCTTAAGAAAGTTTATTGTAGAAGAAAAATTACTTGACATTAATACTATCTTAACTAGCACTGGATGTCTTTAAACCGTGAGAAATATTTGGCACTCGTAACCTTACTAGAGCAATTACGCTCCGATGCCACAACTATCCCAATCGTTGCGCCCGAACTGCGACAGCGTGTAGCCTCGTTGCAGCAATTTTTCGGGCAGCAGATTGTGCCTTTGGCTGATGAAAACTGGCGAGTGCAGTCTTATCAAACGGAAATGAGCAAGCAATTGCGCTTGTTGGCAATAGATGTGATGTTTTTGCAAGGAGCGCGGCAAGCATCTACTGCACAAACGAGACTTCAGACGATTAGCGATCGCTTGACCACTCTCATTCAATACTGTAATGCCATCCTGCAACCAGAAGCGGAAGGAGAAAAATAACAATTGTTCACCTTTTTCTCTAATTAATCCATCATCTCATTTACAACCGTTCGTGAAAAGTTATTTTGGTAACAAGTTGCTGTTACGCATTTAATTTGTAGATTTACCTGATGACTGATGACTGATGACGGTTAACGACCATCAAGAGTATTTACATACTTTAGACACGCATCAGTTTATTATTTTTGGCGGCATTTATTGATCAAAATATCTATGTCTCCCCAAAAACTGCCAGTATCGGGGATCGCTAAATCATCTCTCAGACTTTCTCATAGTGTCTGCAACTAGTTCTTCTTTGGAAGTGTAAGGCCGATAGATGATCGTTTTGCCAATTCCAGCACGGGAAGCGATCGCTTCTATAATCATGCTTTCATATCCTATATCCTACCTCTGCAAGCAATTCTAAGGTTGCTTGGAGAATAGCTTGGTCGGCGTGGATGATGCGATCGCATCTTAATTTTAAATTCTCTAATTGCAAAACTACGTAAAAATACGGTTCCCAAATGATTTTCTGCCGAAAGTCATAGAAGAAACTGAATATACACGGTTTTATCTGGATAATAAAAGTAAAAGTCCCACTCAGTTTTGAGCAGGACTATGTGAAGTCTTGTTGCTAAAATTAGAAATCTTTATCTTAGAAAAAGTTCATTATTGTAATTATGCTAACGCTGGTCAACATCATTAAAGCGCCCATAATTATAGATTCATTTAAGCGATTAGGGGATTTTGAAGTGTTCATTTAAGTAAAATCCTTTTTATTAATTGTTTCTTAACCATATCAAAATCAGTATAAATATCTATAAAAGCATTGTAAAACTTAAATTACCGTAAAATTTCTTAGTAAACAGTTAATTTTTTATTAAAGTATTAATTTTTACTTTGAATGGGTTATTCTCCTGATCTCCCAATTCCCTACTCGCCACTCCCCAAAATTTAGTAATTCCCGAACAGAATAAATACCTGAACTCCGAGCGGAATACGCGCCTTGATGGAGTAAAATAAATCTTAATCAAGGTAAAAATATTTGAACAGAAGATTATCATGACAGTCTCCACGGCATCTATAAACCAAGCGATCGCTTTTGACTTAGAAAAATTAAATCAGCAATTTGAAACTGCCACTCCCAAAGAAATACTGGCATGGTCTATAGAGAATATCCCAACGGGACTGGTGCAAACAAGTGCCTTTAACGTGGATGACATGATAATTACCCATATTCTTTACAGTGAACTGAAGCATCCCGTTCCTGTGATCTTTCTGGATACCTTGCACCACTTTCCTGAAAGCCTAGAATTAGTTGCCAAAGCCAAACAAATCTATAATCTGGATCTGCAAACTTTTAAAACTCCAGATGTCGACACCCGCGAAGCCTTTGAAGCCAAACACGGCGACAAACTCTGGGACAAGGATATTGCCAAATTCCACCACATTACAAAAATTGAACCACTGCTACGGGGTCTAGACGAACTCAACAGCGTCGCTTGGATAACTGGCCGCCGCCGCGACCAAGCAGTAACCCGTGCAAATATGCCCATATTTGAATTCGACGGTAAAGGTCGGCTGAAAGTAAATCCTATCGCTACCTGGACACGTCAAGATAGCTGGGTTTATGTGGCTGAACATGGAGTCATCTACAACCCTCTCCACGACCAAGGTTATCCCAGCATAGGCGACCAACCTATCACCACCAAAGTAGGTGAAGGCGAAGACGAACGCGCCGGACGCTGGCGGGGAAGTGATAAAACAGAATGTGGAATTCATATTTAGTTATTAGTTATTGCTCATTTGTCATTAATATTTAGACAAATGACTAAATATTAATGACAGATTATGATTAAAATCCTCCATCTCTCCGACATCCACATGGGAAGCGGCTTCTCCCACGGACGAATTAATCCGGCAACTGGATTAAATACACGATTGGAGGATTTTGTCAATACCTTGTCTATATGTATCGACCGAGCGCTGACAGATGCTGTTGATATGGTGATATTTGGTGGCGATGCTTTCCCGGATGCTACACCACCGCCATACGTACAACAAGCTTTTGCCAGCCAATTTCGCCGTCTCATGGATGCTAATATTCCAACAGTGCTGTTGGTAGGCAATCATGACCAACACTCCCAAGGACAGGGAGGAGCGAGTTTAAATATTTACCGCACCTTGGGAGTGCCAGGGTTTGTTGTCGGTGATACATTAACTACTCACTGCATCGAAACCCGCAATGGCAAAGTGCAGGTAATTACCCTCCCTTGGTTGACTCGTTCTACCCTGATGACTCGCCAAGAGACTGAAGGTTCGTCTTTAGCGGAAGTCAACCAACTGTTAACGGAACGCCTGCGAGTAGTTCTAGAAGGGGAAATTCGCCGTCTTGACCCCGATGTGCCAACTGTCCTTTTGGCTCACTTGATGTCTGACAATGCGACCTTGGGCGCAGAACGCTTTTTGGCGGTGGGTAAAGGCTTTACTCTGCCCTTATCTTTGCTGACGCGACCTTGTTTTGATTATGTAGCATTGGGACACGTCCACCGCCACCAGAACCTCAATAAATCCAACAACCCGCCTGTGATTTATCCAGGAAGCATTGAGCGCGTAGATTTTAGTGAAGAAAAAGAAGACAAAGGCTATGTGATGCTAGAACTGGAGCGGGGGAAGGCTGAATGGGAATTTTGCCCCCTAACAGTTCGGACTTTCCGCACCATTGAGGTGGATATCTCGAAAGCAGATGATCCCCAAGCGTTGTTAATCAAAGCGATCGCTAAGTATGATATTCAAGATGCTGTAGTGCGGCTAATTTACAAACTCCGCTCCGAACAGATGGATTTAATTGACAGTTCCTCTCTGCATACTGCTTTAAGTCCCGCTCATACCTACACCATTCAAGCAGAATTAGTGAGTCAATTAGCTCGCCCCCGGATTCCTGAATTGAGTGCAAGTAGCAGCATCGACCCAATGGAAGCCTTGAAAACTTACTTGAATAACCGTGAAGACCTCAAAGACATAGCAACATCAATGCTGGATGCAGCACAGAAGTTGCTAGCAGATGATGTGGAAGTCTGGCTGGAAGCAGCAACTACTGAGTAGGATAAATGCCAATTATATTTTTATCTTCTAAATGGTCTTATCCGGCAAGGTGCTAGAACCCTTTGATGGATTGTCCGATATCGGTTAGGATAATCCATCAATTAGAGGAAAACTTCAAGCACGGTTAATCGCGCTGTAACAGAAAAATCACCCAAATATAAATTTGGGCAGATTTTGTAGGAGTTTGCTACTCTTCTACTATCAATCGTTGTTTTTCTTCTAGCCAGAGGAAATTTTTGAATCAGTAAAAAAGTTATCGAGCCTTGAATAAGCTACTCTTTACAGGTAAATCTTTTCGTTTTATGGCTTTTGTCCTACCGCTAATCACGTGGTGGGGATACAAAGAAGTACAAAACCAATTTGTACAGCCGCAAGCAGTTGTAGTTTTGGGTGGTTCAACCAGACGTTTAGAGCGAGAGAAGTTTACGGCCGAATTCGTTCGCCAGCATCCAAATATACCAATTTGGATTACTGGGGGTAGCCCACCTAGATTCACCCAACGAGTGTTTACCAAAGCTGGTGTTGATCCCAAACGTTTACACTTGGACTATGAGGCCGTAGATACGGTTACTAATTTTACTACGTTAGTAGATGATTTGCAAGCTCGCGGCATCAAGAGCGTTTATTTGATTACTTCAGATTTTCATATGCGTCGGGCTTGTGTCATCGGCGAAATTATTTTGGGGAGTCGAGGTATTTATTTAAAACCAGTACCAGTTCCTTCAGAAAAACCCCCTGAATCTATCGAAAAATCTATTCGCGATGGAGCTAGAGCGATACTTTGGATAGCAACTGGTTACACCGGTGTGGATGCAGCTAAAAATAAACAGTAAATCATTAGTGGGAATTTGCATGATTTTGACTTAACTCAATACAGGCAAATTAAGACAATTAATGCCAATAATCGTGATATTAACTAAGTAATAACAGACACATGAAACTACAATTCTCCAAAAACTAGCGCAACACCAACCCTCAAACAACACAATATAAAAACCAATTAACAATTTTTACTCATTTGGTTGCTTGGTCAATACTTTGCGTCCATCAAAGTTTCGAACGACGGCTTGGGTAACTTGAATTTATCTCTGTAGTTCAGGAAAAAAACGCCCCAACCTATCTCACAATTTGATACCCTAGCTTAAACAGATTTAAGAAAAATTAAAGCGTGGAAATTCAACTTGGGCGGGGAAAAACAGCTCGCAGAGCTTACGGAATAGATGAAATTGCTCTAGTCCCTGGTAACAGAACACTAGACCCCAGTTTGGCAGATACTAAGTGGCGTATTGGCAATATTGAGCGAGAAATCCCGATAATTGCCAGTGCAATGGATGGCGTAGTAGATGTTCGCATGGCTGTACGTTTGTCACAGTTAGGAGCATTAGGTGTTCTCAATTTAGAGGGTATTCACACTCGCTATGCAGACCCAGAGCCAATATTAGATCGGATTGCCTCTGTGGGGAAAGATGAATTTGTTGCCCTGATGCAAGAACTCTATGCCGAACCTATAAAGCCGGAATTAATTGAACAACGTATTCAGGAAATTAAACAACAAGGTGGGATTGCGGCGGTAAGTGCAACTCCAGCCGGTGCAAGTAAATATGGCGAGGCGGTGGCAAAAGCTGGGGCCGATTTATTTTTTGTGCAGGCTACGGTAGTTTCTACTGCACATCTGTCACCAGAGTCTATAGTACCACTCGATTTAGCAGAATTTTGCCGTTCCATGCCCATCCCCGTAGTGTTAGGGAATTGCGTGACTTACGAAGTTACATTGAATTTGTTGAAAGCTGGGGCGGCTGGAGTACTAGTGGGAATTGGGCCTGGTGCCGCTTGTACATCCCGTGGTGTGTTAGGCGTGGGTGTACCACAAGCTACTGCGATCGCAGATTGTGCAGCTGCACGAGATGATTACTACAAGGAAACTGGTAACTATATCCCCATCATTGCTGATGGCGGTTTAATCACTGGTGGCGACATTTGTAAATGCATCGCCTGTGGTGCTGATGGTGTGATGATTGGTTCCCCCTTTGCCAGAGCCGCAGAAGCCCCAGGACGAGGTTATCATTGGGGTATGGCTACTCCCAGCCCAGTGTTGCCTCGTGGCACCCGCATTCGCGTTGCTACCACCGGTAGCCTAGAGCAAATACTCGTTGGGCCAGCAGGGCTAGATGATGGCACTCACAATCTTTTAGGAGCCTTAAAGACGAGTATGGGCACCTTAGGAGCCAAAAATATTAAAGAAATGCAACAAGTAGAAGTTGTGATTGCGCCTTCTTTATTAACCGAGGGTAAGGTTTACCAAAAAGCTCAACAATTAGGTATGGGGAAATAGAATTGAGGTATGGGGCATGGCGCATCGGGCATGGGTAAGAGACAAGAAAGAGCGGGGAGACAAAGAAGAAACTTGTTAAATAATTCCCCCTTGTCTCCCCCTGCTTCCTCATCCCCCACTCCCAACTCCCCACTCCCCAATTCTTCAATAAATTTTTCCAGCCCCCTAAACAATTGCTGGAAAAATTGGATATGTCGCCTACAATAGAGATAGCGGAGACAAATGTTTCCGTTCACTCCTCACACCACACTCCGCCCGGACTACTGTTCGGGCGGTTCCTTATGTTTATAAATAAATTCTAGAGCTTCTTTGCAAATGTACATCCTCGCACTTCCAAGCTGAGGTTTTTGCTATGGTAGAATTTTCACCAAGTTCAGATATTATTGGCGAAGGTTTTAGGCATGTCAACAGCCGCACAAGTTACCGATTCTAGTTTCAAGCAAGAAGTACTCGACAGCGATGTACCCGTTTTAGTTGACTTTTGGGCACCCTGGTGCGGACCATGCCGTATGGTAGCTCCTGTTGTCGATGAAATCTCCGAACAGTACAAAGGTCAAATTAAGGTCGTCAAAGTCAACACGGATGAAAATCCTAATGTTGCCAGTCAGTACGGTATCCGTAGCATTCCCACATTAATGATTTTTAAGGATGGACAAAAAGTGGATATGGTAGTCGGCGCTGTGCCTAAAACTACATTAGCTTCCACTCTCGAAAAGTATCTTTGAAACTCAATCGGCAATAAACTCCTCTTGAGTTATCCATCTTGTTCTAACTTTAGGTTAATTTTTATAAACAAGTTTGAGAGGCGCGAATTTCTCGTCTCTCAAACTTGTTTACATTTGTATACAGTTTCCGAATATTTTTAGGAGTTTTCTACCTCAAAAACAATTCCCTTATTCCTGCACTACCAATTTCCACCGCTAGGGCCGCCAACAGAAAACCCAAAAGCTGAGTCACAATCACTCCACCTTCAGCACCAATCCACTGGTCAATTAGATTTGCCAAACGCAAAATTAACCAAGTGATAAACATCGCCCCTAATATACCCACCACGACAGCAATATGCGGACTCTGTGATTTCGACATCAGTAACATTACCGTCGTCAAAGTTCCTGGCCCCGCTAGCAGTGGTAAAGCTAGTGGAGTAATTGCAACGTCGCGTCCTTCCTCAATAATTGGCTGATCTAATTTTCCTTGCAGCATTTGCAAAGCAATTAACAGCAACAATAGTCCTCCTGCTACTCGCAAAGAGCCGATACTGATTTCCAAATAATTTAAAATTACTTGCCCTGCAAAGGCAAATAGCAAAAGAACTGCGATCGCAACGATAATTGCTTTATCTATGACTTTGTTTCTTTGGTCTGGCATCATGCCCTTAGTCAAAACTAAAACAATCGGTATATTGCCCACAGCATCCGCCAAGACAAACACAGCGATAAATGTTTGAATAAGAATAGAAATATCCACAGCAAACAGCTTTTATCAGGGTTTGATCACAACCTAATCCTTGTCTTGCTCAGTTTGCTATAACCCAGAGGAAGATTAAGATCAGCAATAAAACAAGTCTGTTAAAGCAAAGCAACGCTGACGCATTTCTAATTAAGTTCCACAGATGTTGAAGTAGCGATATATTTTGATAATCTATCTTCCATAAATCAACTGTTCGTTGTTGAATCTATGAAGTCTTATTTAGCCGCCGCTATTCAATTGACCAGTGTGCCCGATCTACACAAAAATTTGGCACAGGCAGAAGAATTAATAGAGCTTGCCGTGCGTCAAGGTGCTGAATTGGTAGGTTTGCCAGAAAACTTTTCCTATATGGGAGAAGAAAATGACAAACTTGCGCAAGGCGATGCGATCGCTCTTGAAAGTGAAAAATTTCTCAAAAAAATGGCTCAACGCTTTCAAATTACGATCTTGGGCGGCAGCTTTCCAGTTCCGGTAGACAATACAGGCAAAGTTTATAACACCACTCTACTTATCGATCCCAGCGGTCAAGAGCTTGCCCGTTACTACAAAGTACATTTATTTGATGTTAACGTTCCCGACGGCAACACCTATCGTGAATCCAGCACGGTTGTGGCTGGTACACAACTACCCCCCGTGTATTTCTCAGAAAAACTCGGTAACTTAGGACTTTCTATTTGTTATGATGTCCGCTTCCCTGAACTGTACCGTCATCTAGCAGATAAGGGAGCTGATATTATCTTTATTCCCGCCGCCTTTACCGCCTTTACTGGCAAAGACCACTGGCAAGTACTACTACAAGCCAGAGCCATCGAAAATACAGCTTACGTCATTGCTCCTGCCCAAACAGGCAATAACTACGGTCGTCGTCTAACTCACGGGCACGCCGTTATTATTGACCCTTGGGGCGTAATTTTAGCCGATGCTGGCGAAAAACCAGGAATTGCGATCGCAGAAATCAAGCCCACTCGGCTCGAACAAGTCCGCCGTCAAATGCCCTCTTTACAACATCGGGTGTTCTAGGCACTGGTTAAGAAGCAAGGGAGCAGGGAGCAAGGGGGAAGAGTTTTCCCTTCTTCTCCCCGTACCCTCCCCCTCTTTTCAATGTCCAGTTCTTATAAATAAAACAAAAAACCGGGTAAACACCCGGTTTCTGACAACATTCAAATCCTCAGTTTTTTAAGAGCATAGTCCTGCTATGCCCCTATTTATTTGTTGTGAGAATTAAACTTTAGCAGCTGCTTTGGTAACAACGTTGAGTTCACCTTTAGCATACTTAGCAGCAAAATCTTCCAAAGAAATTTGCTTGATCTTGCTTGCATTGCCAGCTGTGCCAAATTGCTGATAGCGTTCAGCACAAACCTTCTGCATATATGTAATGGAAGGCTTGAGGAAGTGACGGGGGTCAAACTCCTCTGGTTTTTTAGCCAAAGCTTCACGTACAGCAGCAGTAATAGCCAAACGGTTGTCGGTGTCGATATTTACTTTACGTACACCACTCTTAATACCTTTTTGGATTTCTTCTACAGGTACACCGTAGGTTTCAGGAATTGCACCACCATACTGGTTAATTAGCGCCAGTAAATCTTCTGGTACAGAAGATGAACCATGCATTACCAAGTGGGTGTTAGGCAAACGGCGGTGAATTTCTTCAATGCGGCTGATTGCCAAAATTTCCCCAGTCGGTTTGCGGGTAAACTTGTAAGCACCGTGGCTTGTGCCAATGGCAACAGCCAAAGCATCTACTTGGGTTGCTTCTACGAACTCAACAGCTTCATCGGGATCGGTTAGCAGTTGTGAGTGGTCGAGTGTACCTTCAAAGCCGTGACCATCTTCAGCTTCACCAGCACCAGTTTCTAGAGAACCCAAACAACCGAGTTCACCTTCAACGCTGACACCCAAAGCATGAGCGACATTTACAACTTCGCGGGTAACATTAACGTTGTACTCGAAGCTCGCGGGGGTCTTCGCATCAGCTTCTAAAGAACCATCCATCATCACGCTGGTGAAGTTGTTCTTGATTGCTGAGTAGCAGGTAGCAGGCGCATTACCATGATCTTGGTGCATGACAATGGGAATGTGAGGATAGGTTTCTACCGCTGCCAAAATCAGGTGGCGGAGGAAGTTTTCTCCTGCATAATTACGAGCGCCGCGTGAAGCTTGTAAAATTACGGGGCTATCTGTCTCGACGGCAGCCTTCAGGATCGCCTGAATCTGCTCCAAATTGTTAACGTTGAAAGCTGGGATGCCATAACCGTTTTCAGCTGCGTGATCCAACAGTAGCCGCAGTGGTACAAGCGCCATAGATAGTCCTCCTAATGTGGTTGTCAGCTAGTCGGTCTGAGAGAAGCGTAATTATTACGCTAAATCTTAAGAGTTTTTTCAACTTATAGGAAATTATAACTAGTGTCGTGTGCCTATGTTGAAAAAGTTTACGCCATAGTTACTATAAATATGTTCTATACTTGCTCTCTACTGCTGTACTATGCCCCATGCTTGCTCTGTGTTGCTGTACATTTAGTTACCCTACAGTTCGTAGCTCTGGTAGCCCACTATCCAAAATGGTCATTTGAAAGCGATCGCACTCCTGAATATTTTCCCAGATCAAGAAGCGATCGCCTCAGCCTAAATCTGCTAATTTCTGGACAAATGCTACGTGTTCAGGTGATTGCAAGCCTCTTTGTAAAACACTTAACACGGACTGCATATTCCCCCCTAATAACTCTGCAACCGCTAACCACAACCCTGGAAAAATTTGACTACGGAGAATTCCGTTACTATCAGTAGCCAACTCTAAATACTCACCCTGTTCCAAATATAACCAACTCAATTTCTGATTGAGTACTTGCCAGACGATATATTCTTTGACTCCATTGCAACGATAGGCTTGTTTTTTGGCATGGAGGTCGATGGCGACACTACTAGCGGCCATTTCGACAATTAACTCTGGTGCGCCTTCAATATAATCCTCCACATCCAGCCTTGCTTGACCATTGCGGAAATTTATTGTATCTGTTTTGCGATCGCCATGACCGCAATTAATCAAGAAATGCATAGGCATAGCCTTTGTGTTATTAGCTAAAAAAGCGATCGCTATGCTGCACAAATCTGAAAATGTCTTTAATGCAAGAATTTGGAATTTTGAATGATTAGCTGCTATCTGTTTGTTGATTTTAATCGCAAGTTGGTGGTGTTCATATATCTGTCAACATAGAGAATATTTTCATAGATACACTCAAAGCTTCTGACAGTCTTAAGGTTAGTTTTTCCACTGCCTCTGATGTGTATGGGTTGATTAAAATATCTACCTGTTGAGCTACTTGAATAGCTTTAGATAATTCCTCTATGATTGTAGGATATGCTTGATCGGCACCTGGTTGTATAACACAAAGTGTAGTACCCCATTGTTGCCCGTTAATATCAGCACTCCAAGAGCCTATCTCCCCAGAATTATATGTCAACCATTGATAATTAACCGCTTGTAAGTCTGACAAAAGCTCTTTAAGAGTCTTTATTGAGTAGCCAATTGCCTTTGGATAACCAATACCTTCTGTTAATTTATGGTAAACGTCTTGTTTGTCTAAGCTGACTGCGAAAGATTGAGTCGCAGAAGTGATTGGTTGACTAAAGACTACAAAACTTTTATCAGCAGGTTCAAAGGTAATAAACGATAGAGTGCCAAGACCTTGAGGTTTAACAGGCTCTATGAGCAAAGGAGTCTGTGTCAAGCCAATATCTTGCACCTTCTGCTTAGTAGCATTCAGTAAATTATTGTTGGATATTTTCGTGGTGATACTGGATATTGATTGGAGTAAGCCAAAAGTAAACGCTGACAATCCTAGAGTTTGTGAAGTGCTGGCTGCCGCCTTCTCATCTGCTTTGCACGCACTCATCAGCAGACCATTCACTTGCTGATCATTTTTTGCAAGTGTTAAAGATTTGAGAGTGCCAGATTCTACTAAATCTCGAAAAGATAATAGTGTTTGAATGACAGGCTGACCAAATGGCTGATAATCTACATTACTATCTAGTTCTGCTGCTAGAGACTTGCTCAATTCATTAGCTGGTGGAAACCAGCTTTTTATCTTGGCAGGTTCCTCTCCAGGCTGAGAGATAAAAAAGGCTTTATCCATTCCTCCAGAGAAACAGCTATCCAGCACTATGCTTAAAATACCTGAAGGCAATGATTGTGTTAATTGACTCAATCCATCGCCAAAAAAGAATTGTTCATCTGATGTAACTAGACATTCTTTTAGCACACCATCTTTTAGAGTTTGATACCCATGTCCAGAATAATAAAATACTAGATGATCGTCCGGATTTGGGTCTTGAAATAACCATTTCAAATCTGCCAATAGATGATTAAGAGTTGCGTCTGTATCCTGGAGCTTACGAATATCACTAAAACCATAACTATCTATCAAAAGATTAGAAAAATGGTTAGAATCATTAACGCAACTAGGTAAATTATTTACCGATGTTTTGTAAGTATTAATTCCAACAATAAGAGCTTTTCTCTTGGGCATTGTGAATTTTCACCTGTTCAAATTTTAAAGAATATAGGAGTTATGCCTTGACAGCAAATACCAAATATGGGTGACTGGAAAAACATGTTTTTCATAGAGGTTTAAGCAATGCTAAACCCCTATAGTGTGGGTAAATATACAATCAAAGAACGATGAATCAAAGCCGGAAACAACATATTTGGCTTGAGGAATGAAACCCAACATTTTCGAGCATTTGTTGAGTTTCACTTCGTACCCCTATGGGTAAGCAAGCTACAATCCAAGCATATTGTCTTATAGTAGCAACGTCAGTTGTAGGATAATTTTTTTTCAGAGGTCTATTATGTTTTTTTGGAGATATTAGAAACAACTAAAAATCACATAATGATAAGTATGACCTCTTTCTTGACTAACCTAACTAGCTACTACCCGATTCGTAGCTTTCCACTGCTTCTCACCACTGGTTGAGTCTTTTAAGGAAAGCTCAATATCAATTGATTTAAGATTTGTCAGATCCAGCTCATACAGTTTTGATGCAGATACATCAGATTTGATCAAGTCTCCTTCTTGTAAATCAGTAGCATAGGCAAAATATAGCTTTGGAGTTAGTTTGAAATTTGCCTGATCGCCTTTAGATACTCCACGTTTGATAACGAGTGAAGTTCCATCTTTTGCTAGTCCTATATCAATCTTCTGAGAAGCATTGTTAACGCACCCTACCAATCCATCTACGGTCTGACCAGACACTTGCTCTAACCTTTGGAAGTTTCCTTGGGTATAGAATTGCCATAATTGTCCAACTGGAGTTGATTTGATTGTACCTCGCTGCTTTGAATCGTAAACTTCTGCACTTTCTTTAACCTGAATCTGAAGACTTACAGGGTAAGTAATGGAGTCACTTCCGGCATTCCCTAACGGCACTATTTTCCAAGCTGTGGGAAATAGTGTGTCATACATTTCGTTCAGATTAGTTGGTTTTTGGAAAACCAAAATATACTGATCTCCTGCATCTTTATTGGAAAGATTGATAGTGATATCGCCATTACTAAAATCTTTGGTTGGTGAGCTTGCTCCAGAAGTTAAAGTTAAATCCTTGAGCATATAGGGAATTTTTGCTGCTGCCGCTATTGCCTCTGATACTCGTAATATCAATCCTTCCACAGCTTGTGGAGTGTACGGATTGACCAGTAAGTTAGCTCCTTCTGCCGCCTGAATGGCTTGCGATAACTTCTCAACTATTGTCGGGTATGCTATACCTAACTCGATAGTATCTAGATAACTACCCCAGGAATTTCCCTTAATTTCAGCGTTCCAAAACTGTCCATCGGCAAAATTGTACGTCAACCATTTGTAATTAACTGGTTGGAGGTCTGACAAGATTTCTTTAAGAGTATTGATGGAATAACCACTCGACTGCTGATTACTAATGCCAGCTTTTAATTGGTTAAATAATTCTTGTTTAGTCATGCTCACTGCAAAGCCTTTATTCACAAATGGGGCTTTCTCGACTACTTTAGTATCATCTTTGTCTGTGATACGGAGCAGTAAGGTAGTAGAATCATTGCCGATCACTATTTTTAGGGTGTAGGGACTTTCATGTTCCACCCATAGTCCATTTGGGAGGTATTGTGTGAAATCGTAGCTTTTTGTGACGGGGTTATAGCGACTGTCTAAAGTATCGATATCGATAGTCAACAATGTCCCGCTGATTGCGGGACTGCTTGTGTTGGGGGTCACGGTAATAACATTTCCAGCGAACTGTCCTGCTAATTTATAGGAAATATTTGCATTGCCACTCGTGGAATTGTGAAATGTTATATTGGCTAGCCTAACCATAGTTTTATCCTCCAAAAAAATAAGGAATCGTTGCAAAATCGTAATATCGTCAATTTGCAGAGAGCTATTAGGGAGAATCCTTTTTAACTCTCTACACTTTTAAGACGATCGCCAAAGTCAATTTCGGAATTTTTCGAGTTAGAGACTTTTTTCCTAACTAGATTCAAGCCTCAAGTAAGAGAACCATTTCGCAACATGGTTTGTAACCGTTTGAGCGCCTTTTTAACCTCCCCGTGGCTAGGGTAAAGCAATTGCTGACTCAAAGCATGTTGATAAGCCTTGATAGCACCCAACTCATCCTCCAATCCCTCTAATGCTCTCCCTTGCCAGTAATAAGCACTAGCGGGGTCGAACTCCATCAATTCTTGAGCTTGCAAACAAGCTTCTTGCCAATACCGCCGACTAGTCTGATCGTTTCCTAGCACTTGATAACTCTCTCCCAGCCAAACCAACCCAGGCAAAGATTGCAGATAACCCCCTTTTTCTAGAAAGAACTGCCATCCTTGCACTAACGCCTCTAGCGCCTCTATGTGTTTAAGAGCCAATGCCAACACTCGCCCGTGACGAAACCAAGGATCGGGTAAGTGGGGCTGAAGTTGTGTCGCCTGCATAGAAACACTACACCCCCGCTCAATCTCGTTAAAATTTTCCACTAGTACCCGGCCCGCCGTTACCCAAACACTCCAATGTTCAGGAAAACGCTCAAGCATCTCTTCCAATATCGGTTTTAACTCCTCCAATTTCCCCGCAGCAGGCAAAATCTCACACAATGCCCGATAGATTTCACAATCATTTGGATAAAGATAATAAGCTTTGAGAATTGCCTCAGCTGCTGCTTGATTTTGGGCTGTGTCAAACAAGCATCGTCCATAGTAATACCAACCACTAGGATTATTGGGGTGTTTCTCAGTAAACTCTGCCAACACTCCTACCCCTTGCGCCCAATCTCCTCGGAAAATGTGATAATATGCCAGCAATTTGTTGAATTCAGACGCATTTGGAGCCTGTTGCAGAGCAGAGCCAATAATTTTTTTAGTTTCTTTGCCGGACTCACCTAATACCAATCTCATCCGATAACGCTCATCCAACTGTCGCTGGAGTACCCGCAAATCATCAGGTGCTAACTCTATAACTCTGCTCAATTTCTGTCTAGCTGCCTGAAAGTCCCCTACCGCTATCAGTGCGTCATAGCTGTGAATCAAGGCAACAAGATCGTCTGGGTCGAGTGACAAGACCACATCAAAAGCTTGCAAAGCTGCAATACTATTCTCTCTCGCCATCTGCACCTGTCCCAAAGCCAGCCAGTGAACTACTTTATCGGGTTCTAAGGAAGTTGCGATCTCGAAAGCCTTTATTGCTGCCTCAGTGTGACTTTTACAAACTTCAATCAATCCATTTATATGCTGCCGAGTCGCTTCATTGCGCGACAAGGGCAAGGCATTCTCATAAACCTCTATTGCTTCTGCCTCTCGTCCCATCATCTGCAAGATTTTCCCTAGCTGTAGGCGCACATCAATCAATTGAGGCTGTCGCTCGATCAGTTGGCGATATTCCTCAACCGCCTGCTGCCAATTTCCCATTTCGTATAGTAGTTGAGCCAATTCCAACCGTTTCTTCCATCCTTGGGGATACTTCTGCACGTACTTAGTTAAAGTTTTTAATTTCTGGTCTTGTCTAGTCGGCTTTTCATCTAAAACTAGGTGAACATTCATCTCCACGCCAGAGGGTTGGGAGAACTGTACCAAGAATGTGGCAAGGTTGTTAGACATATAGCAGTTAGTTTGTAATTGATTTGCTCCACAATGCTTTGGGTTGCGATCGCCGCTTCCCATTCAGATATGATTGTTTCATCGCGTTTAGACTCTTCTACCGGCGAAATCACCCATTTGCGGGGTTGTCGATAATCCAAAGAAGTGTCATCTTCGCCCGCTAGATACTTGTTCAACTGCTTTCGCAGAATGGTTCGTGCCTGTTGAACTCGTTTGTAAACGTTCTCTTCGGAGAGGACTAGTTGGTTAGCAATATCTTTGTAAGGCTTATCTTTGCAGTAGCGTAGGATAAAAGGATCGCGTAGTCTGGGAGGCAAGGCCTCTATGGTTTGGTAGAGGTATGCCCTCATCTCACGACGGGAAATGTCTAATTCAGGTGATTCGATGCTGGAAGTGACTTCTACACCATCTGCAAATTTAATGTCTTCAATGTTTTCAATGCTTTGCTCGCTTCGCTTGCGTTTTCGATGTATATCCATGCACAGATTATGAATAAGTCGGGTCAACCAAGCTTTAGGATTGGTCATTTTCCCGGCATAGTCTGGCCATTTCTTCCAAGCTTTCAGCATTGCTAAACTAAGAGAGTCTTCGGCATCATTGCGATCGCCACCCATCCACTGGAGGCAGCGACTGTAATGATAATCTCGATATTGCTGCCATAACAGCCAAAAGTCTGTGCGTAGGCGTAGTCCCTCGTAGACATCGCATTGAGCCGTTTGTCTCAATTGAATTGTCTCTTCCAATACATTATGCAAAATATTTGTGGAAGCAATGCTATGGTTAATCGATGCATCAGGCATATCTAAGCCTGCATCATTAAGTTGGAGGCTGTTAGAACGATTTATCATAGGTTAAATTCAGCTTGTATTCTATAATCTTTGTTAAAGATAGATTCTCTTGAATATTGGCAAGTTTGAATTCTAGTTAGAATCCAGTCAGATCCAAAGATTTATTTAATAGATACTCTTTAGGGTTAACTTTTTTTAATTTAGTCGTTCATTTCAGAAAATGAAACCTATAAATCTCATATAGATTTCATATATTTTTGCTAAACCTCATATTGAATTTTTCCACTCGCCCTTATTCATACATTTCTGAATACATCATTTTGAGCGATCGCCCTCTGTAGACTGTTTCTAAAAAAAACAGACATGATCAGCATAAACTAATAGCCGTCTATCCTTAGATATCCAAGTACTTATAGGTTTTTATACCATAGATAAAATAACCCTGAATTTTAAAAGCCTGGTTATGTCAAGATTTATAACTGATATTGGTAATCAACCTTATTCCTAAGAAATGGTTCAAAGTCTTTGCAACTAAAGCTTACGCATTTTTTTATCAAAAAAATTATTAAAAAATTCTAAGTTATTCGTTAATTTAAATATTTTAAAAATTATGAGTGCTAAAAAAACTGTAATCTATTATTAATTTCGCAAAATTCACGATATTTATGGGAAAAAGCTCATTTTGATGGTTTTGCAAACTCTGGTTTTTTCATCACCCATTTTTATGAACTCAGAGCTACTAAGAAGTAGCCTGTAAAAAAACGCGCATAAAATTTAGAAGCCAGAATAGTTAAAGAATTAGGAGAACCTATGATAAATAAATATAGTAACCATACAAAACTCCTTACAAATTCTGACTCCTGAGTTCTGAATTATTACAAAATAACAGTGTTTATTAGCTTGAGAACTTATCGTCAACGCTCAAATTATCGTTTGTGGGTAAGCTTTTTTTTCTTTTTAAAATAGATATTCACGGGCAATTGCCCACAAAGAGAGCATGAAAATCGGGAGTATCTCAACTTGATAAAAATATCTAGGAAAAAATCCGAAAAGCAACAACTTAAGTTTGTAGATTACCCTATACCGACAAAATTGAGATATACTCGAAAATCTCTCTTTTCCATTTCCTAATCTCCAATTCTGCCTGCTTTTCAAAAAAGAAAGTTATCTTGAAGCTTTTATGACAATAGATTTGATCCTTGATATTATTAATCGCAAGTTGGTGGAAGTCCCAGATAATCCGCTCCATTCTACGGAAATTCTAGTTTTACAGGGGATCTGGCAGGACAAAACCTATGAGGAAATAGCTCAAGAAGAAAAATATAGCTGCGGCTACATTACCAATGTTGTTGCTCCGCGATTGTACCAAAAACTCTCTTTGGTTTTCGGCAAGCGCGTTACAAAAAAAAATTGTCGAGTGGTGCTGGAATCTTATACAGCAGTACAAGCTACATCAGATGTCAAGTCGCTGAAATTAAACTTTGGAGATTTCAATCTAGGTATTGAACAAAATACATCTCCTTGTTACCCCAGTGCTTCAGTCTCTCTTAACTCACCCTTTTATATTGAACATCCTAATATTCAGAAATCTGTTTATGCAGAAATTACAAAACAAGGAGCATTAGTGCGGATTAAAGCTCCGAGGGAAATGGGAAAAAGTTCTTTAATGGTGAGGATTTTAGATTATGCGGAGCGTATGGGCTACCGTACAGTTAGCTTGAACCTTGAGCAAGTTGACCAGACAATTTTAAGCGATCCAAATCTATTTTTGCGTTGGCTATGTGCCAATATCACTCAACAGCTTCAGATGGAGCAAAAACTAGACGAATTTTGGAATAAAGATTTCGGTAGCAAACTGAGTTGTACTTTCTATTTACGAAACTATGTACTAAAGCAAATTGATACTCCTCTGGTTTTAGCATTAGATGAGGTGAACTATATTTTTGAGCATCCGGAAGTAGCAAAAGATTTTTTTCCCCTGTTGCGTTCGTGGTTTGAAGAAGCTAAAAGATGCAAAATCTGGCAAAAGCTACGCTTAGTGGTGGTGCATTCAACGGAAATTTATGTTCCTTTACAACTTCAGCAGTCACCTTTCAATATTGGGTTACCAATTCAGTTACCTGACTTTAATTTAGAGCAGGTGCAGCAATTAGCTCAACGTTACGATCTGAAGTGGTCTGATGGCGAGGAAGCAAAGCAATTGATGGCATTAGTTGGGGGACATCCAGGACTAATACACATAGCGATCTATTACCTCAGTTGTAAGAAGATAACTTTAGCGCAACTACTGGAAACTGCTCCTACATCCACTGGAATTTATGCTCATCATTTGCAGCGTCATTTGACAATGTTGCAAGAACAGCCAAAATTAGCGATCGCTCTTTACAATGTGATGAATGCTAGTGAACCTGTGCCATTAGAACCCATTATTGCTTACAAGTTAAACAGTATGGGACTGATTAAGTTAGATAACAATAAAGCAATACCTAGTTCTCAACTATATCGGCAATACTTTCAACCAGCATCCTTAGATGAAAAAAGGCAGATAGTGAGGGTGAACTAATATTTCAGGTAATTTATTCTGTTTCGGATTTGATTTCTATTGAGATTATTCTGTCTAGTTTCAAGATAATTTTTTCAAGAAATAATATGTCTAAAAACAATGAATTTAAAATTTAGAAAAATGGCTGCAATCACTCGTTTTTAAAGTAAAGTTTTTAGTTAAAAATAAACTCTGATTGTTTTAGTTATATTTATTGAAATGGATTCAATGCAATAGTAAATAAGATGCTGAATATACCAGTTTTCAAACATTGTTACTCCCTTGAAACGATCCAACCAGATTGGGTATTTTTATTATCTGAAAGAGATGCAGTTTGGTTTAGCGATCGCATCTTTTATTGTTTAGCATCTTTAATCGATGGTCATCACAATATTGACGAAATTATCGACATAATTCAATTAGAACTACTGCCAGACGAAAAATTATTTCCAGACCATAATTCCTTTTTTCAAAATATTCTTGATACCAGTATAAAAGCCCAACATGCTCTATTTGAAATGGAAAGACAGGGCTATATTTTGGAACAAGATGAGGAAGTGCGATCGCACTTAGCTATCTTCTGCAATCATCTTAATATCAAACCTAGCGAAGCTCATCGAAGATTACAATCAAATAAAGTAGCAGTAAAAACCTGCGGTTCCCTTCACGCTGAAGATTTTATTGCCATTCTCAAATCACTTCAAATTCAAGTAGCCGATGAAGGAGATTTCACAGTAGTTTTAACTGATGATTATCTCCACCCAAATCTAGATGAATTCAATCAACAAGCGTTACAGTCCCAATCTCCCTGGATGTTAGTCAATCCCTTGGGAACAATCGTTTGGATAGGCCCTCTATTTCAAGGTAACAAAACCGCTTGTTGGGAATGTCTAGCCCGCCGCTTACGAGATAATAAACCAGTTCAAGCATTTATTCAAAGACATAAAAACATTTCTACTCCTTTATCCCCACCTTTAGGCTTCCTAGCATCTACAGTGCAAACCGCTTTAGGAATAGCAGCCACAGAGTTATTCAAGTGGATTGTTCAAGGAGAAAATAAACGTCTAGAAGAGACTTTATTGACCTATGATACCCTCACTTTACAAACTCAAGACCATAAAGTAGTTAAGCGTCCTCAATGTCCTAGCTGTGGGGAAATATCCAATGGTTTGATAAGCAAACCCTTACCCGTTGTTTTAGAACACTGCAAAAAAACATTTACCGCAGATGGTGGACACCGTTCTTGTTCACCCCAAGAAACGCTGAGAAAATATCAACATCTTATTAGTCCGATTACGGGTATTGTTCGAGAACTGAGCAAGATACCAGAAAATCAATTAACCCATACTTATGTTGCCAAGCACCACTTTCTGAGTATTTTTGATGATTTAACTAGCCTCCGCCAAAATATTGGAGGTAGAAGTTCAGGAAAAGGTAGAACTGATAACCAGGCTAAAGCAAGTGGCTTTTGTGAAGCCATTGAGCGATATTCTGGAGTTTTTCAGGGAGATGAAATCAAAAAAAATGCCAGTTATTACCAACTGAAAGACAAAGCGATTCATCCCAATGTTTGTATGAATTTTAGCCAACAACAATACCAGATGCGAGAACAATGGAATACTCAATGTAAAGGTTGGTTTCAAAAAGTTCCAGAACCTTTTGATGTGGAAAGAGAAATTGACTGGACACCAGTTTGGTCGTTAACTCACGAAGAATTTAAATATCTGCCAACTGCTTATTGTTATTATGGCTATCCTTCATCTCAGCAACCTGATTGTTGGGCAGACTCCAATGGTTGTGCAGCAGGTAATACCCTTGAAGAAGCTATTCTCCAAGGATTTATGGAATTAGTAGAACGGGATTGTGTGGCTTTGTGGTGGTATAATCGCCTCCAGAAACCCCAGGTGGATTTAGACAGTTTTAATGAACCCTATTTTATAAGACTAAAACAGTATTACCAGAGTGTTGAGCGAGAACTATGGGTGTTGGATCTGACCAGTGATTTTAATATTCCCACATTTGCCGCCATTACTCGCAGAATGAATCGGGAAGTAGAAGATATTATATTAGGCTATGGAACTCATTTTGATGCCAAAATTGCTCTGAGTAGAGCTTTGACTGAAGTTAACCAAATTCTGCCTAACCTTTTATACGCAAAAGATGATGGTAGTACTCAATATCCTGCATCTGGCGATCGCCTAGCAATAGATTGGTGGAAAACTGCAACTTTAGTCAATCAAGCTTATCTGATTCCCGATGACAAAATTCCTGCCAAAGTCTATGCAGATTATCCCCAAATTGCCCGCGATGATTTGCTAGAAGATATCAAACTCTGTCAACAACTTGTTGAGAAAAACGGTCTAGAAATGCTCGTTTTAGATCAGACTCGTCCCGATGTTGGACTTAGAGTAGCTAAAGTGATAGTTCCAGGAATGCGCCACATGTGGAAGCGTTTAGGTTCAGGAAGATTATATGATGTTCCTGTGAAAATGGGATGGTTGAAAGAGCCATTAACAGAAAATCAAATTAATCCTTTTCCCATGTGGATGTGAATGTTTTAGTTATGAAAATTTTAGCTTCCAAATAGGGAGCAAGGTATATTACTTTGTCATTATAATTATTCGTCTACTATAAGTGAACATCTAAAGGCGAATGCATGAGACAAAAACATTATTCATACAATAGTTATTGGTTGTAATATTTTCTCGTGAATGGCTGTTTTTAAATTACGAATTACGAATTATGTTAAATGGATATCAAATTATTGATGCTGATTCCCATGTTATTGAGCCTCGATCTTTGTGGGCTAAGTTTTTAGAACCAAAATTTAAGCACTTTGCTCCTTCCGCAGATATGAAAATTAAAGGAGAAGACATTGTTGAGAAGATTTCAGAGCAAGTTCGCCACCAAGGAAATAAGCAAATGATGCAAGCTCACCCCAATGCTTATTTCAAGGGGTACGATGCTGAGTCTCATGTCCAAGCAATGATACAGATGGGGGTTGATATCGCATTCATT
Organism: Nostoc foliaceum FACHB-393; assembly: GCF_014698505.1. Lineage (GTDB taxonomy): Bacteria > Cyanobacteriota > Cyanobacteriia > Cyanobacteriales > Nostocaceae > Nostoc > Nostoc foliaceum_A. Next base: position 33,324 of record NZ_JACJTD010000023.1, read on the forward strand.
TATCCAACCTATGGGTTATGGCTTTGGGCTATTGACGATATGACACCAGAAGTAATGGGAGCTTTTACTCGTGCTTACAACACCTGGTTATATGAAGAATTTTGCAGCTATGCTCCAGATAAGTTAAAAGGCGTAGGAGCTATTAATATTCATGCACCTGAAGAGATGGTGAGAGAATTACATCACATAGCTGAGTTTGGCTGGAAGGCTGTGTTATTACGCCCCAACCCAGTTAAAGGAAGAATACTGAGTGACCCCGCTTATGAGCCATTTTGGACAGAATGCGAAGAGATGGGAATAGCGGTGGGAATTCATGAAGGAACTCATAGTCGGTTAGCAACCACAGGAGCAGAGCGTTTTAATACTCGTTTTGCTCTCCACGCCTGCTCTCATCCGATGGAACAGATGATGGCACTTTTAGCCCTGATTGAAGGGGGTGTTTTAGAGCGTCATCCCCGTTTGAAAGTAGGTTTTCTAGAGTCTGGTTGTGGTTGGTTACCTTACTGGCTATGGCGACTAGATGAAGAGTACGAAAACTTATATTGGGAGGTTAAAGATAATGTCAAAATGAAGCCCTCAGAGTATTTTCGCCGTCAGTGCTTTATTGCGATCGCACCTACTGAACCTTACTTACCTCAAATTATCGAATACATTGGTGCTGATAACTTAATCTTCGGCTCTGATTACCCCCACATGGATCATCAGCCGAACATTGTGAAAACAGTTCTAGAGCTTGAGCCACAGTTATCTCAAGAAATAGTGCAAAAGATTGTTTGGGATAATCCTAACAATTTTTATAGTTTGGCTTGACAACTTACTAACTTTCTTAACACTGAATAAGAGGACATATCATTATGAACAATCAAAAAAAACTAAGCTTTATGGACCCACTAGAATCAGAACAGTGGTATGACGACGACACCTATTATCAGATTTTATTAGTTACTCCTCCTCCCGACAAAATTGAAGGGCAATATATAAAAGCAACAATAGTAGCGAAAAAAAGAGAAGAGTTTAAAAAATATCTAATTGACCACAAAAGCCAAGATAAGCTAAAAGCGTATCCCCGACATAACCCTTCTGAATCGGCTAATAATATAGGCTCATATTTACCCTCACCTGGAGCGGTTTTAGCACCAGGTTTTAAAGATGTTTTACTTCAACCAGGATCTCCACATCCCTCCATTGAACTCAATAATTTTTATGGCCCAATCCAAACTCTATTGCAAACCCGCAAAATATCCCAGCTAATTGCTAAAACTTGGTACATGTATTTACAAGCAAAGGAAAAAAATCACCCCTGGAATAACTTTGTTAATGGCCAATGGCATGATATTGACTCTGATATATTAGACGGTCTCATAGCCAGAGAAATTTTCTTTTTTGATCAGATATCTTTTCCTGAGCATATTGAATCAGATAATTTGAAAATGTATAATCCACTACATAGTAATACGAAACCGAGTAAAAAAGCAAGGTTTTTGATTTTGCCTAATAGTAAGGGTTGGCAAGGAATTAGTTTAAGCCTCTTGATGGCAGGACAGGCATATTATCAGGTTAACAAAGAGAATCAAACATACTATCACCAAATTTCTCAACCCATTTTGAGTACAGGTGATATAACTTTGAGATATGAACTGGAAGTAGATTGGAATAGGTTTAAAGGTGATATAAAAGAACTCCAAGTAGTTCCAGGAAAGTATTCTGTTTCTAGTAAAGCTATTGTTCCCTATCCTCCAATACCTTCTGAACGAAATCTACCTTGTGAGGACATTAAAAAATGGGCTGAGGCTGAAGATGAAGGTGGAGAACTTCCATTTTATTATAAACAAGACGGAAAGTATTTAGTAGATGTACAATATTTTTCGCCTCCCTATCCCTATCTACCGCTTAGTACCTGTTAGAAAAATTAGAGCATCCTAACTAAAATTACAATCTTGTACAGATATAGGATGCTCTCGGTAAATAACTATAAATACTTTTTATGTCTAACGCAGCAAATATAATAAAATACCAAATTTCTGAAAAAATATATGAAAGTGCTAATTCGTTAGTTTATCGAGGTTTTTTTCGGTCAAATAACCAACCGATTATTCTGAAAATTCTCAAAGAGAATTACCCATCTTCTTCAGAACTAACCCGATATAAACAAGAATATGAAATCACTCTTTCTTTAAACGGAGATGGCATTATCAAAGCCCACGAATTACAGCGATATAAGAATAGTTTAGTAATGCTGCTGGAAGACTTTGGAGGTCAATCTTTAAACCTGTTAATATCCAAGTATAAATTTAAATTAGAAGAATTTATCACCATTGCCATCAAGACTACTGAAAGTTTAGCAGCTATTCACACCGCTAATATTATTCACAAAGACATTAACCCTGCCAACATTGTCTATAACCCAGAAACTGGACAAGTCAAAATTATTGACTTTGGAATTTCTACCCGTTTATCCCAAGAAAATCAGACGATTTGCAACATCAATCAATTAGAAGGAACCTTAGCTTACATCGCCCCAGAGCAAACTGGTAGAATGAACCGAGGTATAGATTACCGTAGTGATTTTTATTCTCTTGGTGTCACCTTCTATGAAGTCTTGACCCATCAACTTCCCTTTGTAAGCAATGACCCAATGGAATTAGTCCATTGTCATATCGCTCAACATCCGAAACCACCTCATGAACTAATCCCCTCTATCCCCTTAACAGTATCTAATATCATCATCAAACTGTTAGATAAAATCCCAGAAGAACGATACCAAAGTGCTTGGGGAATCAAAGCAGATTTAGAAACCTGTCTTGAACAATTAAAGACTCTGGGGCAAATTTCTCAGTTTTCTTTAGGAAGCCAAGATATTTCTGATAAGTTTCATATTCCCCAAAAACTTTATGGTCGTGAACAGGAAATCACTCAACTATTAACCACCTTTGACCGAGTTAGCCAAGGTACTACTGAGATAATACTAGTTTCAGGTTATTCAGGCATTGGCAAATCTGCCTTGGTCAATGAAATTCACAAACCTATTACACACCGACGAGGATATTTCATTCATGGCAAATTTGACCAGTTGCAGCGTGATATTCCTTACGCAGCAATCACACAAGCTTTTGGTGATTTAATACGTCAACTCCTGAGTGAATCTGAAATAACCCTACAAACTTGGAAACAGACAATTTTAGAAGCTTTGGGAAATAATGGTCAAACCATTATCGATGTAATTCCTGATTTGGAAAAGATTATCGGTAAACAGTTACCTGTTGAACAACTAGCAGCAACTGAAGCTCAAAATCGGTTTAACTTATTCTTTGAAAGATTTATTAGCATTTTTACCCAAAAAGAACATCCTTTAGTTATCTTCCTAGATGATTTACAGTGGGCAGATTTATCATCTTTAAATTTAATTGAGCGATTAATCACCAATCCTGACAGTCAGTATTTATTGATAATAGGGACATACCGAGATAATGAAGTCAGCCCTACCCACTCTTTAATTCACACCTTAGAGCAAATTAAAAAAGCAGAAGCTACAGTCAGTCAAATAAGGCTTCAACCTTTGGCAATAAACCATGTTAACCAATTAATTGCTGATACCCTAAATTGCTCAATAGAAAATTCAAAACCTCTAGCAGAGTTAGTGAGTCAAAAAACTGGTGGCAATTCTTTTTTTATAACCCAATTACTCCAAACATTATACAAAGAAAAGCTACTAGTATTTAATACCCCTGAATTTCCCCTTACTAAGGAGCAAAGTAAAGGGAAGTTTTGGCAATGGGATATTGAACAAATTCAAAAACTAGGAATAACTGATAATGTGGTTGAGTTAATGACCAGGAAGATTGAAAAACTGGATGAAGCCACCCAGAATGTTTTAAAATTAGCTGCCTGTATAGGAAACAAATTTAATTTAGAAATCCTTTCCGTTGTCAATAGAAAATCTCAAACAGTTACCTCTCAAGAACTACAACCAGCACTTAACGAAGGATTGATTATTCCCTTAAATAATGAGTATAAAGTGCCTTTAATATGGAGTCAGGAGGAAATGTCAAGTGATACTTCTGAAATCTCCTCTGCTTTCGTCCCCAAATATCCTGAATCTATTCCCTATAAATTTTTGCATGACCGAGTTCAGCAAGCTGCTTATATTCTAATTCAAGAAGAAGATAGAAAAGCGGTTCATCTGCAAATAGGTCGTCTGTTATTGAAAAACACTCACGACAATGAGTTAGAAGAAAATATTTTTAATATTGTCAATCAACTCAACGAAGGAGCAGAATTACTAACTGAAAAATTAGAGATAGATGAGCTAGCTAAATTGAATCTTGAAGCAGCAAAAAAGTCCAAGACATCTACAGCTTATGAACATGCTCTCAAATATTTAGAAACTGGATTAAGTCTCTTAGCATCCAATAGCTGGGATTATCAGTATAAATTGACATGGGAATTGCATATAGAAACCTTAGAGCTACTTTACTTAACCACTAAATTTGAGCAATTTGAACAACTAGCTGCAACACTTCTAAAAAAAACCGAAAATCTCATAGATAAAGCCAAGATTAACCAACTAAGGATAGTATACTATTTCACGACACTTAACCCCCATAAGGCAATAGATACTGCCCTAAAGACTTTACTAGAATTTGATATAAATATTTCTATAAAAACCAGTAACATCCAAAAGAAAATTGAACAACAGCAAGACTTTATTAAATCATTTTTACAAGAAAAAAATATTGAAGATATTGAGGATTTAGCTAACTTACCTGTAATGAGTGACCAGACTAGAATAGCAGTAACACTAATACTACAGCAAGTTAGTTCAGCTACACTTACAATAAATTTTCCTTTAGCTGTTGAAATTATATTAACCCAAGTTAATCTCTGTATAAAATATGGAAATCCGCTTCAAGCAGGTTATATATATAGTACTTATGGAATGCTTTTGTGTAGCATAAAAGGAGAAATTAACTATGGAAATAAATTTGGTAAACTGGCTCTCAAGCTACTAGAAAATTTTAACATTCCCAAATTAGAAGCTCATGTTTTACAGATATATTACGGAACTATCTGGCACTGGAAAGAGTATCTCCGAAATACAGCTGTACAAAACAAATTAATACATGGATTTAAGACAGGTATAGATACAGGAGAGAATGAGTGTGCCTCTTATGCAGCCATAGATTATTGCTTCATTAAGTTTTTATGCGGACACAGTTTGCAAGAGGTTGATAAAGATTATCAAAAATATTCTGGATTTATCAAAAAAACAAAAATTCTTTTTTGTATATATTGTATAGAAATATTTCATAAAATAGCACTTAATTTTTTAACATTTAACAATGATTATGGCTTGATAATTGGCAACTCTAAAGAAGAAGAGGAAGAATCTTTACACGCTTGGATTCAAAACAATTCAAATGAATGGTTAATATTCTTTGTCTATTTGGCCAAGACAATCTATTTTTATTTTTTTAAAAATTATAATTATGCTTGTGCTAACGGAATTAATGCAGAGAAATACATAAAAGCCTCTAGCGCGTTTTTAACAGCTCCCCAGCATAATTTATATTCGTCTCTTTCTTATCTTGCTTATTATAATAATTGCGATGTAAAGCAGCAAAAAAAATTAATTAACCAAGTAGATAAAAATCAAGAGAATATGAAAAGATGGGCTAACCACTGCCCGGAAAATTTTCAACACAAATACCATTTAGTCGCAGCTGAAAAAGCACGAGTTTTCAGAAAATATTGGCAAGCAGAATACTTTTATGAACTGGCTATTCAAGGAGCTAAAAAATATGAATTTATCCAAGAAGAAGCTCTAGCTTACGAACGAGCAGCAGAATTTTATTTCGAACTTGGTAGACAAGAAATTGGTCAATTATATCTGATAAATGCCCACCATTGTTACACTCACTGGGGAGCTAAAGCCAAAGTCAAGCAATTAGAAGATGAATATCCACAACATTTTATAGGAATTACTAACCAAGCAAATACTAAAAGTCTTACCACAAGTATCTCTACTACTGGAAATGATGGAAAAATCCTCGACTTAACAACAGTTATTAAAGCATCTCAAGCCCTAGCTGGAGAAATTATTTTAAGCAAGTTGCTGGCAAAGTTAATGAAAATTATGATTGAGAATGCAGGTGCTCAAAAAGGCTTTTTACTTCTGCATTCTCAAACAGAACCGAGAAAGGATGATAACTGGGTTATTGAGGCGATCGCAGCAGTGGATTCAGATGACATTACCATACTACAATCTATTTCAGTAGACTCTGTAGATCCGTCCACCCAGACTCCACTGCTCTCCGCCTCCATCATCAACTATGTTGCCCACACCCAGGAAAATATAGTTCTCAACGATGCCGCCCATGAGGGACAATTTACCCGTGACCCTTACATCATTAGTACTCAACCCAAATCTATTCTTTGTACTCCCCTGATTAATCAAGGCAAACTGAGCGGCATTTTATATTTAGAAAATAACCTGACCACAGGTGCATTTACTCCAGATAGAGTCGAAGTCTTAAAAATTCTTTCTGCTCAAGCTGCTATCTCAATCGAAAACTCCCGTTTATATGAACAATTAGAAGATTACAACCGCACTTTAGAACAAAAAGTTGAAGAGCGAAATCAAGAACTTTTACAAACACTAGAAAAACTCAAAATTACTCAAGAAAAACTCAGATTTGAAAACGATTTACTTAAGAGTTCAGAACAACTCTCAACCTATGACTATCAAATTGGGGGGAGTTTGCCAATGGATGCTCCCACATATGTAGTGCGTTCCGCAGACCGTCACCTTTATAAGGCACTGAGGCATAGTGAGTTTTGTTACATACTAAATGCACGACAGATGGGTAAGTCAAGCCTAATGGTACGCATGATGCATTATCTTCAACAAGAAGGATTTAGTTGTACGGCAATTGATTTAACTAGGATTGGTAGTGACAACATAACCCCTGCTCAATGGTACTTGGGATTAGCAGTGGAATTATGGCAGAATTTTGATTTGTTAGATAAGGTAAATCTTCCAGTTTGGTGGAATGAGTACAAAGATTTATCACCCACCCAGAGGTTGAGTCAATTTATTGAGAATATTTTACTAAAGCAACTTCAGAGTGAAAAAATTTATATTTTTGTCGATGAAATTGATAGCATCTTGGGCTTAAATTTTTCTGTTAATGATTTTTTTGCTTTGATGCGATTTTGTTATAATCAGCGTAGCATCAACCTAGAATATCGGCGTTTAACTTTTGCTTTCTTTGGCGTAGCAACTCCTTCAGATTTAATCTCAGATTACAAGAGAACACCGTTTAATATTGGTCAGTCAATTCAACTAGAGGGTTTTAAAGAAGATGAAGTCTATCCTTTAGGTGAAGGATTGAAAGAGAAAGTTAGCGAACCGATCGCAGTTCGCAAAGTAATTAGAGAAGTATTATACTGGACAAATGGCCAACCTTTTCTAACTCAAAAGCTCTGTCAGCTCATCCGTAACTCTTCATCTGTGATTCCTGCAAACATTGAAGCCGAATGGATTGAAGATTTGGTGCGGACAAATGTCATTAATCATTGGGAATCCCAAGATGAGCCGGAGCATTTAAAAACTATTCGCGATCGCATTCTCAATAGCCATCTACAAATTAACAAAGTTCTAGAGCTTTATCGACAAATTTTACACCAAAAAGAAATACTCTCCGTTGATAGTCCAGAAGAAAAAGAATTGATATTATCAGGGCTAATTATTAAACAACAAGGTTCTTTGAAAGTCCATAACCGTATTTACAAATTGATATTCGATCAAAATTGGATTGCTCGGCATATCTCTTAGTAATGCTCAATCAAAGACCTATATTAACTGTATGGGTCGCCCGGGATTCGAACCCGGAACTAATCGGTTAAAAGCCGAGTACTCTACCGTTGAGTTAGCGACCCTTTCGTTGCATTTCGCAACTTTGCCATCATAGCATATACACCTGATTTGTAAAGGGGTTTAGAAAAAATTAGCAGTCAACCTTATAGATGCTGTATGGCTAGCTCCTGGTGCTAACACAGTCAGGTTATCACCAGTATTCAAAGAGTTACGGGTGGCACTCCAAGGTTCTAGACAGTAGAATTCTTTGCCTTTAACTGTCCAAAATACCAGCCAGGTAGAGAAATCATCATAATCCAAAGTGAGTTGTAACTTACGGCTGCGATCTGTCGCAGTGGCCGATTGACTCGTTAACTGTCCAAAGGCAAAATCAATTTCATCACGGCTAAAGTCAAAATTGCCGTCAAAAGAGTGAATTTCCTTAGTTTGATTGTCTTGATACTGCTTAGAGGGAATTTCAAGCTCTAACTGAGTTTTATCACCACACAAAAAGTAGGGATGGAAACCAGCCGAAAAAGGCATTGGTGTGGATGACAAGTTTTTATACTGCTGGCGAACTTCTAGGGTATTACCTTGAAGTTCGTATGTGAAAACCAGCTGAAAATCAAAAGGATAAACTGCCTTAGTTTGCTCATTGCTATCAAGAACGACAGTGAGACTAGCTTTATCTTCAGTTTTTTGTTCTGTTGCTTTCCACGGCAATTCACGGGCAAAACCGTGTTGCTTGAGAGTATATTGTTGCCCGTTGTGAGTGTAAGTATTATCTGGTAGATTGCCACAAATAGGAAACAAAATTGGATTCCCGCCTCTGACACTTAAATCAGGATGAGTAAAGCGTTCAGTATCCAGGTAGAAAATTTCTTGCCCTTGAATGCGCCAACGGGTGATGATACCACCGCGTTCGGGTACCACTTCCAATTGAGAACCAGCGCCTTCGTCAGAAAGAATATAGGTCTTGTACTGTTGCTGTTGAACTGCAATGCTAAACACAAATTTTAGTCCTGGGTATAGGGATAGTTAGGAGTTAGAAGTTGTAAGTTACAAGTTAACAATTCCTAACTTCTAACTCCTAACTCCTAACTCCTAACTTTGTTACTCGTCTTCTGCAAACACGAAACGATATAACTCGCTGGGGTCTGGTTCAGGGCTGCTTTCGGCGAATTTAACCGCTTCGTCGATTACATCCTGAATTTTACGATCAATTGCTTTGATTTCTCCCTCATCCGCCAGATTTTGCTCCACCAAATAAGCTGCCAACTTCTTAATTGGGTCACGAGCGAACCAAAATTCTTTCTCAGCTTTGCTTCGCATTTCATCTGGGTCAGCCAAGGAGTGACCCCGGAAGCGGTAGGTAAGCGCCTCAATTAATGTTGGCCCTTCACCTGCACGAGCACGGGCTACAGCTTCTTGGGCCACGGCTCGGACTGCTAGTACATCCATACCATCTACTTCCACGCCCACCATGTTAAATACACTGGCTTTTTTATAAATCTCTGGCTGGGAAGTGGCTCGTTCGTGAGACATACCAATGGCCCACTTATTATTTTCGACTACAAAAAGAATTGGTAGTTTCCATAGGGCTGCCATATTTAGCGTCTCGAAAAACTGACCGTTGTTAGCTGCACCGTCGCCAAAAAAGCAAGCTGTAACTTGGTCAGCATTTTTATCTCCCAACACTTCGCGGCGGTATTTGCTTTGAAAAGCCGCTCCAGCCGCTACAGGAATTCCCTCAGCCACAAAAGCATAGCCACCCAACAAGCGATGTTCCGCAGAAAACATGTGCATGGAACCACCGCGCCCTTTGCTGCAACCTGTGGCTTTGCCAAATAATTCTGCCATTACCTCTCTTGCTGGTACTCCCGCACTCAAGGCATGAACGTGGTCGCGGTAAGTACTACAAACGTAATCTTCACCCGGTCGCATTGACTGCACAACACCACTGCAAACGGCTTCTTGACCATTGTACAAATGGACAAAACCAAACATTTTGCCTCTGTAGTACATTTCAGCGCACTTGTCTTCAAACAAGCGCCCTAACACCATATCCTCATACAACCGTAACCCTTCTTCCTTGGTAATGTGCGTAGTAGCAGGATTAAAAGTGGGTAAAGTACGCTCTTGAACCATTATTTTTGAGTATCCCTGTTGTACAACTTAAAGTTACGGTCTTAAATAAGTTGGTCTGATAACGCCTCAGCTTTTAACAGGCTAGCGTTTGCAAGACTCAACAATCAAACTTTATTTATGCACCAAAAAAGGGTCTGAGGGAATAGCTGAATTTTTAATTTTTGATTTTTAACTTTTCAGCCCATGCCCTGTGAGGATTTGACTCTAACGACAATAGACTTGTCGCTTTGGGTTTTCTCTCTCACTATTCCCCTTCATAGACTAGCAATCAAGATAGACTGCTTTCTGCATATCCATTAACAATTTAAAAAAAAGGGCGCAAAAATCTATATACCCAAATAGGTAATTGTAATTAAAGGTTAATTATGATATGATTTCGTTCTCCGGTTATCAGGGTCAACTCCCAATAGTGGTATTTTAGTAACCTCCTAGTGGGAAAGTGCCGAAAAAATCAATCATCAATAGATTCTTGCAACCACAACAATTATGCCGTGATTAAAAGCGGTAGTTGTGGTTTGTGCTATCGAAGGCTGATAATAGTTGTGTTAAACATAAATACTAAGAATTAAGACAAAAAATTGAGGCTTTCTAGGCGAAAGCAAAAAATTAGTACTAGAATGTGACTCAAAATTTCGGGAAGTTACAAAACAAGTTGTTGCAATATACACTTGTAGAGTAAATTCTACACGGCATTTTTATGGCACGGTTTTACAGGCCTGGAAAGCTCTAGGTGAATTATGTTGATCACGGTGCAGGGGAAGTAGGCTGTGCGAATTCCGCTAGATTACTACCGAATTTTAGGACTACCGTTAGCGGCAAGTGATGAACAATTGCGACAGGCATACAGCGATCGCATTGTACAATTGCCCCGACGTGAGTATTCTCAGGCAGCAATTTCTTCTCGTAAACAACTCATAGAAGAAGCTTACGTGGTTTTATCAGATCCAAAACAACGCAGTACCTACGATCATCTCTATCTTGCCCACGCCTATGACCCAGATAACCTTGCTGCTGCCGCAGTAGCACTGGAAAATCGTCCAGAAAGCACCAAAAGGGGTATTGACACCCAGAGTCTGGGCATCGAAATTAGCCAAGACGAATTAGTTGGCGCTTTGTTGATTTTGCAAGAGTTGGGAGAATACGAACTTGTATTGAAACTAGGCCGTCCGTACCTAGTAAATAAAAATAGTGCTACAAGTGCAAGAAAGGGCAATAATCTAGCAGACGAAGAAATTTATGAAAGCGCTGAACATCCAGATGTTGTTCTGACTGTTGCCCTTGCTTGTCTAGAATTAGGTCGGGAACAGTGGCAGCAAGGTCACTATGAAAATGCCGCCATATCCCTAGAAACTGGTCAAGAACTGCTAGTACGCGAAGGCTTGTTTTCTAGTGTACAGGCAGAAATTCAGGCTGATCTTTACAAGTTGCGACCATATCGAATTTTGGAGTTGCTGGCACTACCTCAAGAAAAAACTGCCGAACGACAGCAAGGTTTGGAATTATTACAAAACCTCTTAGAAGATCGTGGCGGGATTGATGGCACGAACAATGATGACTCTGGTTTAAACATAGATGACTTTCTGCGGTTTATCCAGCAGTTACGCAACCACTTAACAGTCGCAGAGCAGCACAAGTTATTTGAAGCCCAAAGCAAACGCAATTCTGCTGTTGCAACTTATTTAGCTGTTTATGCTTTGATAGCGCGGGGATTTGCTCAACGACAACCTGCTTTAATTCGTCAAGCAAGACAAATGCTCATGCGTCTGGGCAAACGCCAAGATGTACATTTAGAACAGTCTCTATGTGCGTTACTTTTAGGACAAACTGAAGAAGCAACTCGTGTTTTAGAACTTAGTCAGGAATACGAAGCTTTAGCTTTTATTCGGGAAAAATCTCAAGACTCTCCAGATTTGTTACCGGGGTTGTGTCTCTATGCAGAACAGTGGTTGCAACACGAAGTATTTCCCCATTTTCGAGATTTAGCAAACCAACAAGCTTTCCTAAAAGATTACTTTGCTAATCAACAGGTGCAAGCTTATTTAGAAGCACTGCCAACTGATGCAGAAACAACTAATGAATGGGCTGTAATTAACCCCCAATATTTTCCCCAGACCCAAACAAATAAGCCCCATTTTCACAACAATTCAACTAAAACTTCAGCGCAATTTAATCACAGCAGAACCCCTGACCCAGATTTACCAGAAACACCAACAAAAGAAACACCCGAATATTCAAACTTCTCACTACCCATGTGGAATTCATCTGGGAGTGTAAAATCAGAGGTTCCTACTGCCGAACGGATGAGCAGAGGCACTAATCAGCATTTGAACGGTTCAGCTAAAAGTGCTGCACCCGGTCATAACCAAAAGCGTAGGCGGAGAAAACCTACTCCATCTGCTAGCCGAGAACGTTTACCAGACAATCGTCCTCATTCTCGTCGTCCTCGGCGGCGGCGAACTTTTGCGAACACCATAGAAGGAAAAACACGGCTGGTGTGGAGAGTGTTTATTTCTTTGGTGAGTATATTAGTTTTCTGGGTGTTAGCCACAACAACTTTTGGATGGTTAAAAAATCTGTTTTTTCCTACAAAAGATGTGCGTGGTTCAGAGTTGTTTATACAAATAAATCAACCACCAATACCTATTCCCGATCCAAATAATAACCCACAATCAGCAGAAGGCCCTTTAACAAGTGCAACGGCAGAGGAAGTTATTCGGACTTGGTTATCTACCAAAGCCGCAGCTTTAGGGCCGAATCATGAAATTAATAATTTAGAGCAAATTTTAACTGGTTCAGCTTTATCTCAATGGAGGCTGATTGCTCAACAGAATAGGTTAGACAATCGCTACCGCAAGTATGAGCATAGCCTGAAGGTCGAATCTGTAGAGAGAATTGATTTATTTGCAGATCGTGCCGCAGTGGAAGCTACGGTTAGAGAAGCGACCCAGTTATATGAAAATGGTCAGTTTAAAAACTCTTCTAATGATAATTTGCGAGTTCGGTATGATTTGATTCGAGAACGAGGTAAATGGCGTATTCAGAGTACATCTGTTGTGAATCAGATAATCAGATAAATTGGAATTTTTAGACAATGATCTGCGACAAAGCTTTACTTCAAAGGTGGGCTAAATGTAACTTGTAGAGACGCGATAAATCGCGTTTAAAAGGCTGACACGTTAGAGAGACGCGATAAATCGCCGTCTCTACAAAGAATGTACTTGTCAAATATTCCTTGACAGACTACTAACTAATAGTAACAACAGCTACCATCGCATCGGCTAGAGGGGGATGGGACGAAGCACACTAAAAATTTATTTTTATAACTGAAAATTTTATTTTATTTATGTGTTAAGTAGCTTTTAGGATGTTATCTGTATAATCTATCATTCAGTCTAAATTATCGCATGTATAATCTATCATTCAGTCTTATTGATTATTGACCTATGTTACTGATTGATAGGTTGAAATTTGGGCATTAGGGTATCTCTTTTTAAGACATAACATACCACTCACCTAGTAGTTATTTATTAACGGAATTTGAGAAGTTATGTAGGCATACTCTATCCTAGACATTGCCTGAACTTGTGCTTCAAAAATCATGAGCCATTATATGAATAGTTAGCACGTTTACGGCACTATCCAATGTCTCAAGGCTTATTAAACTCCTTTCAAGAAGCATACAGCAATCTCGAACTATTTCCGTTGATGGAACGCAACGAAATGGAAAGATTTAGAGTCGAATATGGTGATGATTTGATTGCAGACTTGAACCAATTAGTAGAAGATAGTCCTAATGGAGATGGCAAAATTGTCTTTACAGGACATCGAGGATGTGGTAAGTCTACTTTGTTAGCTGAATTTAGCCGACAAATTCAAGATAAATATTTTGTAGTTCTCTTTTCTATTGCTGACAAAATTGAAATGTCGGCTGTTAATCATATTAATATACTGTTTGCGATCGCAGTTAATTTAATGACAGAGGCAGAAGCCCGCCGAGTTGATATTCCTCAATCTACTAAAGAGGCTCTTTATAAGTGGTTTGCTACCCGAACTCGCACTGAAGAATTAAATTTACAAGCAGAAGCTAGTATAGGTTTTGACCTCTTAAAATTGATTAGTTCTAAATTAAAAGCTGATGCTAGCGTTCGGGATGAGATTAAGCAAGAGTTTGAACGCAAATTATCAGATTTAGTTGCCAGAATTAATGAAATTGCTGCTCTAATTCAAGCTGCAACGAAACAAAATGTTTTAGTAATTATTGATGATTTAGATAAACTTGACTTAGGCAGAGTTAATGAGATTTATAGAGATAACATTAAAGCTCTTTGTCAACCTAACTTTCAAATTATTTACACTATCCCGATCGCAGTCCTTCGAGAAACATTTATCAGCACAATAATTGCCACTGAAACCAATGATCAAGTTGTGGCAATGCCTGTCTTAAAAATATTTGATAAAGGTAAAAATCGCTTCCCTAATGCCCAACCTCGCCCGGAAGCAACAAAGATTCTCGGTGAAGTTTTACAAAAGCGGATTTCCAGTGAATTAATCACGGCAGAAACTGCTGAAAAGATTGTGATTTACAGTGGTGGTGTATTGCGAGAGCTAATTCGGATTTCTAAGGAATGTTGCCGTATATGTTTGCGAATGATCCGGCGCAATCCCACAGCCGAAGTTATCATTGATGATAAAATTCTCCTTCAAGCAATCAATAAAATCCGCAATGATTTTTCTATACGTTTAGGAAAAGTTGATATAGATATTTTGCAGAGTGTCTATGAACAATTTATGCCCAATGACCCCAAACAAGCAGAGTTTTTGGATTTGTTACATGGGCTGTATGTTCTAGAATATCGCACTGATGAAACTTGGTACGATGTTCATCCAATTATTATCGAGAGCTTGAAAAGACAGGGAGCTATTAATGTTAAATGAAGAATTATTTGATGAAGGAGAAAATCAAGATGCGTATGATGATTTAATTGTTTCTATTGAAGCTCAAAAGCGGGGATTAAATTTACTGATTGCAGTTTGCGATGATGCTAGCTTTCGTGATGAGATTATTGCTCAATATGAAGCTGAACTACAACCCGCTTTTCGTGCATATCGAGTAACTTTAGCACGTCAGGAACCGAGCCTCAAAGCTGCTCTTAACCAACTGGTACAACAAAAAGAATATCTCCGTCAGCAGAAGCCGGCGGTGATTACTGTGACTGGTGCTGAACAACTTTATTTTCTCAGATTGGGAAATGAGCAATCAGAGCAGGAGAAATTTTTTGGTTACTTACAGTGGACAAGGGAAGGATTGCGCGAATTTCCGTTTGCGATCGTGCTTTGGGTAACTAACCAAATTTTAGTCAGCCTGATTAAAAAAGCCCCTGATTTTTGGAGTTGGCGCAATGGTGTATTCCGATTTGAATCTAAAAAGACAAATGCTATTCCTGGTAAAGAACTAGAACATATACGCTTTGTTTTTAGAGACACAGAATTAGCCAGCACAGATACTAATGAAAATAACCCTTTTTTCTTACCCATCCAAGATTTACAAAGGCTAATCGAGAAAGTAGAACAGGAACAGGGAACTAAAGATCCTACCTTGGCTACCTTATATTCAAGGTTAGGTGATATTTACCGCAGTAGATTAGAGCGGGGTGAATCTCAAAATTATCAAGAAGAACAGGAATTAGCAATTAAATATTGGCGCCAAGCAAGTGAACTACAAAATGAATTAGGTTTGCAGGTAGACTTAGCTAATAGCCTCAATAATTTAGCAGGAATATATCGGGCAACGGGACACTATAGCGAAGCCGAACCTTTATATAAACAAGCTTTAGAACTGAGGAAACGCCTGCTAGGAGACAACCATCCTTCTTTTGCTACTAGCCTGAATAATTTGGCAGGACTCTACAAATCTACTGGACAATATAATAAAGCGGAACTTCTATATCAAGAAGCTTTAGAAGTGAGGAAACGTCTGTTAGGAGAAAATCATGCCGATGTTGTCGCCAGTCTGAACAATTTGGCACTACTGTATGATGAACAAGGACGTTATGACGAAGCCGAACCTTTGTATCTGCAATCATTAGAACTCGAAAAACGTCTGCTTGGTGAAAATCATCCTTCTTTCGCTCTCATACTGAATAATTTAGCGCTACTTTATTATCATCAAGGACGTTTCAGTGAAGCTGAACCATTGTCGCAACAAGCAATAGAACTAGATAAGCGATTTTTGGGAGAAGAGAATCCTGATGTTGCAACAGATTTGCACAATTTAGGTTTAATATACCGCGCTCAAGGACGCTACAGTGAAGCGGAATCTTTGTTTTTGCAATCATTAGAACTCAAGCAGCGTCTATTGCAAAAAGCGCATCCGCTTTTTGCAGATACTATCTATGCTCTTGGTTATATGTACAGGGAGCAGGGGCGTTACAATGAAGCGGAACCCTTGTGTATAAAAGCCTTAGAACTTGATAAGCACCTATTGGGAGAAAATCATCCCAATGTTGCTGAAAGTCTCAATAATCTGGCAGAAATTTATCGTGAAACTGGACGTTATGATGAAGCAGAACCGCTTTATTTACAAGCTTTAGATATTTGTGAAGGAGTTTGGGGTGTAAATCATATTCGTAGTGTGGCTGTTCGTGAAAATTTAGAAAAACTTGCGGTGGCGATGCGGGAGAATTAAGGTCAGAAAATCTCACGCAGAAACTAGCTTAACTTCTGCCTTCACGTTTGCGTGTTCCGCCCACTCTGTAGCAACTTCTGTCTTGGCTGTAGCAACTTCTGCCTTCACGTTTCCGTGTTCCGCGCACCCTGTAGCAGCTTCCGCCTTCACGTTTCCGTGTTCCGCGCACCCTGTAGCAGCTTCCGCCTTCACGTTTCCGTGTTCCGTGCACCCTGTAGCAGCTTCCGCCTTCACGTTTCCGTGTTCCGCGCACCCTGTAGCAGCTTCCACCTTGACGTTTCCGTGTTCCGCGCAGTCTGTAGCAACTTCCGCTTTGACGTTAAGCTGATTTTGACTGGTCTATCACAGCCTATTTTTCCACGCAATAATCAACATTTCAAAGATCCGATACCTGATTGAATTAAAAGGGATATGGTGCGATCGCTTTCCCAAGATCCCCGACTTATTAAAGAAATCGGGGATCTGAAGAAACTGTAGTGGAAAGTGCGTAGGCGTAGCCCGTCGTAGACATCGCTGTACTAGCGAACCCCAACGAAACCAGCTTGTTCAATTGCCCTTTGCCCTTGGTCAGTTAATAAAAGTTTGGCATAGGCATCGCCAATCTGCTGTTCCCGACCTTTATTCTGTTTAATAATCACAAACAAATTAGCAATCATCGGATAGCTGCCATTTTTGATAACCTGAGTATTTAGCTGGTTACGCTGACGTAGACATTGCTCAGGCGACACCATCGGTTCGCTATAGGGGGAAATTAGCTGATCAGAAGTGCTACCCAATGGCAAAGCCTTCACACTACATTGAGGTAATACTGAACGGGCAGAAGCGTAGTAGACACCACCAGGAGCTTTACTGAGTTGGCGCACTGCCTCTGTAGTAGAGTAGACATACTGCACATTAGAGCCAAATGTTTGACCCTTCAAGTCGCTGTTGCTAGGGAATATTAGTGTATCTGCGTCCTCTGGTCGTTGAGATAAAGGTGTAATGGGCAGGTTGGGGCCACCTACTTGATTCCAGTTAGTAATTTTCCCCAAATAAATCTGCTGCAATTGGTCAACAGTTAAACCAGGCACATTGAGTGATGGGTTGACTACGACTGCTATCCCATCCATACCCACCTGACGTTGCTCAAGAGTGAAGCCTCGCTCTCTTGCAATAGCTTGTTCTTCATCTGTAAGGGCACGGGAAGACTGAGCAAAGTCGAGTTTCCCATCAAGCAACATCCGAATGCCGGAGCTAGAACCAGGACTACCATTAACAGGGTTTACGTAACGTAATTGTAGTTCAGGGCGATCGCTCTGAATCTGAGAATCTACCAATTGCCGGATAGATGCCCAAGCTGTACTGCCTCCGTAGTTAAACGAGTCAGTAGGGACATCAGCAACTGTCTGAAAAGTTGATGCACTACTAGAGAGGGTGTTGAAATTTTGATTAGAGGAATTAACGCTGGTGCGGGACGCTAAATTCGGCCGCAGTAACCACCAAAGCAGTCCGCCAATAACCATCAGTGTCAGCACTTTCCCAATAATCAATCCTCTAAGAAATAGGGCGATTTCACCGCTAATTAAAGCTTTTTTTTGATTTGTATTGTCCATCTTTTTAAATGTTGTTTATTCTATTTATCCTACAGGAATCTATAAATATTTAGGTTAAAAGCAAATCTAGAGTAAGTCAGTTAATAGCCAGTTTTATGATTGCTGGTAGATGATTAACTCTTGCTAATTGTAGTGAGGTTTAATTTGCTCTTTAGTAGTCTTTGCAATAGTGCAATTGCTTTTGCAGACTCCTCTTTTAGCTGCTGATTTCGCTATTAAGCTACTCACATGAACATTAATGAACCGTGGCTCAACTAATTTTTCTATAAAATTATTTAATTGAGTAGGTTGGTTTGGAGGCGATGTACCTGTATTAATAAATGTATAAATTAAAACTATTACTATGAAGCTAGTGGTAGCACCAAGACCTATTCCCAGCAGCAAAAGAAAGTTTCTATAAGTTAGCAAATAGCTATCATCAGTGTTTTGATTTATGCCAGCAACTTGTGAGGGTTGTGACAACGCCAGATCAGAATTAAGGGCTTGTAAAGCTTCTGCGGCAGATTGGTAACGCTGGCTATAGCGATCGCGAACCATTGTATCTAAAATATTTGCCAGAGCGTCGCTTACCTGTGCCTGATCGCGCCAAAGAATTTCTCCAGTATTGGGATCTTCTTGTAGTTGCTCAGGTATTAAACCTGTCAAAGCTTGAATGCCAATCATCCCTACTGCATAGATATCGCTGCAAAGTTTTGGCTTTCCCTTAGCCTGTTCGCTTGGCATATAGCCAGGAGTCCCAACAGCAATTGTTAAGCCTGCTCCTAAAGCACCAATTTTCTTAATACTCCCAAAGTCAATTAGCACAATTTTTTGATCGGAGTATCGCCGCATTAAATTTTGGGGCTTAATATCCCGGTGAATAATATTATTTTGGTGGACGAAAGCCAGCACTTCTAGGATATCTTTTAATAAATTTAAGACTGTATTTTCGCTAAGATGTTGACCTGGTACAATTTCTTGAGTCAAAGCATGACCGTCAATAAATTCCTGGACTAAATAGAAATCTCCATCTTCATCAAAATGGGCGAATAGTCTAGGAATTTGATCGTGGTCGTTGCCTAGCTGGTATAAAACTTCCGCTTCCCGAGCAAATAGCTTTTTAGCAATGGGTAGAACAGCCGGATTGGAATCTTTTGGATGGAAATGTTTGACCACACAATGGGGTCGCCCTGGTAAATCTAAGTCGACGGCTAAGTAGGTATCACCAGATCCCCCGCTTCCTAAGTGTTTGACAATCTCAAAGCGATTCCTAAGTGTTTTTCTGGCAAGAGAGGATTGATGTCTGTTACGTATAGCACCTCTTAACAAGTAAGTATTGCCAGATTCTCCGCTTCCCAGCAGTTTGACAGTCTCAAAGCGACTTCGGAGTGTTTTTCTGACTAGAGGGTTCTGGCTCATGTGGCGTATACTACTGGTTAATTTACTGACCATTCAGAGCTTAGGTGAGGTTATGAATACCTGCCGCTAAATTTGTTGGTATTTGAGGCAGTCCGCTTCTTAGACGACCTATGCTTTGGAGCAGTTTTATGGTTAGCCGCTTGATTGATTCATTTAATACCTTTTATAGGTATCTTAATATAAAGTTTATTTCTGGAATAGTTCAATAATTTTATCACTTAAGTAAATTTAACACTAGTCCACAGTATTTAGAACTGTGGGCAGAAGACAACTTTCAGTAGTTACAAGGTTTATTTGTTTTAACTGTTGGGTCTGATTACTGGCAAAACCTCGAATAGTGGAATTTAAAGACACAAATATTATTACAGTTTCCACCACAATTTTGTTGCCAGATTTTAGTCATCACTAACCGCGATCGCGTTGCCATATCAACGTAAGTACGACAAAAATAAAAAAGAGCAAGAGTAATAGCAGGTAAGACTTTGAGGTAAATATCGAGTAATGATTTTTGAGGGAAATAAGTGTAACTTATCAATTATTCAGATTTATTCAATAGTTTTTCCAAAATATCCAACTTTTCCCACTTTTCCCACTTTTTACTCGCGCCTATATCAATTGCAATAACTCACTTAATATTTAGCAAAACTCATAGTGAAAAAAGTTTAAGCTGGTTTGAATAAATTTTCTGTAACTCTTGCTAGATAAAGGATAAAACTGTTTTATAGAAAATAAAAAGGTTTTAGATAACTTCCCATATATTTTATCTTCTAGAAACTGTTTTAATTTAGATTTTGTTGCCAACCGATAGATAAAATAATGTGACATCAGGGTCAATACGGTTCTGTTAAATATTTCTTTCTTCTCTCGGTGTCCTCTGCACCTTTGTGGTAGCCTGCGGCAAGCCGCTACGCGTCTACGTTATAAAAAATTGACTTTGACAAAAGGATTTTAGCCTTAACTGAACCGTATTGACATCAGGGCAGCTAGTTGCAACGGCAGCATTCTACTAATTAAAAAAGCCCCCGACTGGGGGCCTATTAAGTTGTCCGCGTGGAGTGAACAACTAAATAATCAATTCTCACAGTAGATACAGTAATCCGAACAAAATAATCCAAATCACGTCAACGAAGTGCCAGTAAATTTCGGCTGCTTCAATACCAAAGTGCTTTTCGTTACTGTAGTGACCCGGAACGCGCGATCGCCATAACACGGCAACAATTGCCAAAACCCCTATCGTAACGTGCAATCCGTGGAAACCAGTCAAAACGTAAAACGCACTAGCAAATAAATTGGTAGTTAAACCAAATTCTAAATGGGTATATTCATATACTTGACCCACTAAGAAGATAGCACCCATTGCAGCAGTAATTGCTAACCAGATTCGCGCACCCCGCGTATCGTTCTTTTTAATAGCAGTGTCGGCATTGTGCATGACAAAACTACTAGAAATTAGATTGATGGTATTGACTCCAGGTAACAATAGTTCTAACTCTGGGGTACCTGCTGGGGGCCACGCAGGTAAGGTAGCACGGAAAGCCAAGTAGGCTCCGAACAACCCCATAAAAATCATCCCTTCAGCTATCAGGAAGACAATTAGCCCAAACAGGCGATGGTCTGGATGTTCTTCATGATGACCGACGGACGCTTCCGTTGCATGGTGATGATTTAGTTCGGTTTTAGCTGGGTCAATAGTTTGACTTTGCATGAATTTTGATAAGTGGGGAATGGGGAATGGGGAGTGGGGAGTGGGAGTTAGGAGTTAGAAATTGTTATAACTCATCATTCATAACTCATAACTCTTCACTCCTAACTCATAACTCTATTTACGGTCTTCGGGATTAGCAGCAACCGCTGGATCGGGTTCTGCTCTTAATACTGAGTTTGGCCCGCCAGACAAGACTGGATTGGGATCAGATAAAGGGACACCTTCGTTAGCTTTTTCCAAGCCGTAGTCGTAAGGGCCTGTAGCTAGTACTGGGGTTTGATCAAAATTCTCGATCGCTGGCGGTGAGGTTGTCATCCATTCTAAGGTAAGTGCCCTCCAAGGATTATTACCAGCTTTTTCGCCGTATAACCAACTCCAAATCGCATTGATGATGAAGGGGAATGTCGAAACTGCTAATATGTAAGCGCCATAAGTGCAGATTTCGTTGAGAAAGGTAAATTTGGGGTCATACTGGGCGATGCGGCGGTTCATGCCCATTAATCCCAGCTTGTGCATTGGTAAGAAGGCCATATTTAGACCCACTATTGTTAAGGCAAAGTGAACCTTACCCCAAAATTCGTTCACCATCCGTCCCGTCATTTTCGGGAACCAGTGGTAAATCGCCGCATAAATACCGAGAACACTACCACCAAACAGAACGTAGTGCAAGTGTGCCACCACAAAATAGGTGTCGTGAACGTGAATATCAAAAGGCACTGCTGCCAACATTACGCCACTGATCCCACCAATTACAAAGGTGCCGACAAAGCCTATGGCAAATAGCATGGCGCTGTTAAGTTGGATTTTGCCACCCCACATTGTTGCTAACCAGCTGAAAATTTTAATTCCCGTGGGTACGGCAATGATCATAGTGGTGATCATAAAAAACATCCGCAACCAGCCAGGGATACCGCTGGTAAACATGTGGTGCGCCCAAACAATTAGCCCCAGAAAGCTAATTGCTAGAGAAGAATAAGCGATCGCTTTATAGCCAAAAATCGGCTTGCGGGAATGCACGGGGATAATTTCCGAAATTGCCCCAAAAAAGGGCAAAATCATAATGTAAACCGCTGGGTGAGAGTAAAACCAGAACATGTGCTGATACACAACTGGGTCGCCACCGCCACTTGGATTAAAAAATGTTGTCCCGGCAATTAAGTCAAAGGAAAGCAGAATTAGACCTGCTGCTAAGACTGGCGTAGATACCAAAGTCAGTGCCGAGGTAGCAAACATCGCCCAGCAGAACAAGGGCATTTGGTGAACCCCCATACCGGGGATACGCATCTTGAGCAATGTGACGAGGAAATTGATTGCCCCTAGAATCGATGACGTACCTAGTAGAAGAACGCTCATAATCCAAATTCCCTCACCTACTTGACCTGTTACCAAGCTCAGGGGAGGGTAGGAAGTCCAACCCGCATCCGGTGCATCGCCTACCACTAAACTGGTGATCAACAATAAACCCGCAGGGGGAATCATCCAAAAAGCAACAGCATTCAAGCGCGGAAATGCCATATCCTTTGCCCCAATCATCAAGGGAATCAGGAAGTTAGCAAAACCCGCACCAGCTGGCACGATCCACAAGAAAATCATGATTGTGGCGTGCAGCGTAAATAAGCTGTTGTAGACTTCAGGGGTAACAAAATCGACTTCTGGGGTTCGCAGTTCTGTACGAACCAAGTCAGCCATCACCCCACCAATACAGTAAAAAATGAATGTAGTGACTAGGTATTGAATCCCAATCACCTTATGGTCGGTGTTGAAACCAAAGTAGTCTTGCCATTTTCTGATCCCTGGCTCGTCAACAAGAGCAGGGGCGTTGGCAGTTTCTTGCACTTGAGCTTGGGTCATAGTCATTAGACATTAGTCATTAGTCATTAGTTAATAGTCATTGAATTTTGACTAAATAACATAATTGACTAATGGTGAACTTGATGGAGGATTTCTGGCTGAATTCCCATGTCCTTGGTGTAAGGTGCGAGAAATTCATTTGGGGATAAATCCGCAGGGTTAACAGCAACGGCTTGATTTAGCGTTTCTTTGCTGGCAACTAGCTGTTCTTGCACCCATTTGTCAAAGGCTTCTTCTGGCTCAACAACTACTGTTGCTCTCATTGCACCGTGGTAGGGGCCACAAAGTTCAGCACAGATTAGGACATAATCTCCTGCTTTTTTGGGAGTGAAGCGAATCTCGCTTTGCCTACCGGGGATCGCATCTTGTTTCAGGCGGAACTCTGGCACCCAGAAGGCGTGGATAACATCGTTGGCTGTCATATTGATTTGCACTTCTCGCCCAATGGGGACGTGCATTTCACCTGTAGTTATACCAGTTTCAGGATAGGTGAAAATCCAGGCATATTGTAGACCTGTGACGTTGACCTGTAATTCTGCTGGTTGCCCTGCTTTATCAGGACTTCCCCCAATTGTCGGAGCAACACTACCGACACCAGGAGCATTCCGCAGTTGGGGAATTTGGTCAGCATTACGAACTTCTGCCGTAGCTGGGTCTTGCATTGCCTCATCAGATTTTTCTTGATTGAGGTTGGGTTCGGTGCTGGGAGGAGTATCGCTTAAAGTTGCAGCCATAGCAGTTCCAGGCATTGCCATCGACTCCTGATTCATCGGCGCTTGATGGATAGCATGGGGATCAAAGCCACCGATTTCGTTGTAGACATCAAAGCTGTAAACAGAAATACCGATAACGATAATTGCTGGGATCGCCGTCCAGAGAATTTCTAGAGGTACATTGCCCTCAACTGGTGGGCCGTCTTCATTATCACCTGCACGCCGACGGTATTTGAATGCTGAGTAAATTAAAATACCTTCTACTAGCAGGAATATACCTGTAGAAATGATCATCATCGCGTTGAACAGACCATCCACTAATACGGCTTCATCTGTGGCTGCTGCTGGCAACAGACCGTGATTTTGACCGTACCAAAGGCTGGCGAGCGTTAGCACGATGCCAATGAGTAATGTCCAGATTGAACTTGGAATCTTCACGGCTTACTTAATTGAATTTACTACGTTATCTTAAAGCTGTTCACTTACTAAGGTAGTCTAGGCTGGAAGGCATAGAGTCCAAAGGTCTGAAATTTTTATTAATTTTTTTAACTATTTTACTAATTTTGAGTACAAGGTGACTAGCAGGGGGCAGGAGGTAGGAGTAACTCAGATGCATTTAAAAGTATGGGATTGAACCACTGGGTTTTATACCCAAAACTAAAGTTTTCATTCATAATTATTTCCTCCTGCCTCCTGCCCGACGCTCGCGGACTCGCTCTAAGCGTTGGCGCAGCCTCTCTAAGAGTTGCTATGCCGCAGGCTTTACGCTGCGCTATCTGCCTCCTGCCTTCTCCTAAAATTCAGTGGAAAAATTTAAGGAAAAATTTAGAATGTTTAAATTAATTGTCATTAATCAATTTTTCACATCTTGAAAAATACCTAAAGCTTCAGGCAAAACCTTTCTGGAGTGATTCAAAGTATAAGTGAGTGCTAATCTATAAACCCTTAGCCTATACGCTAGGGTGAAGATAGGACGCTAAAAGAAAATTGAAAATTTTAACAGATCCACCAAGAGCGGGCAGAAGGTATCGTTAATGAGCGAATTTGTCCTACAACAACAAAATGAAGCGGCTCTTCAGCAGCAAAAGCCCAAGGAAATGATTCGTCGCTTGGTGTGGAAAATATGCATAGCCACCTTAATTTTGATGGCAATAGGCAGCGCCACCCGCGTGATGAATGCTGGACTTGCTTGCCCAGACTGGCCCTTATGCTATGGCGAACTGGTGCCAGCCAAGCAAATGAATCTCCAGGTGTTCCTGGAGTGGTTTCACAGATTGGATGCGGCTTTGATTGGTGTAAGCGCGATCGCACTTTTCGGCTTGTCCTGGTGGCATCGTCGTTTCTTACCCAGATGGCTGCCTTGGGCATCCACATTCGCTCTGTTTTTAATTGTCTTCCAAGGCATCTTGGGCGGACTCACCGTCACCGAACTGTTGCGGTTTGATATTGTTACCGCTCATTTAGGAACGGCGCTGTTATTTTTTAGCACCCTCCTGATTATCGGCACGGCGCTCACACCCTATCAGGGGACTGGAACCGTTGGTAAGTTGCCTTGGGTAGGTTTAACTGCCGCTGTTCTGGTTTACCTGCAAAGTCTGCTAGGTGCTTTGGTAGGCTCTCGCTGGGCGCTACACCAATGCTTCGGCGGTTCTCAACTTTGTACTGTAATGTACAGCCATATTGCTGGTTTGGTGCCGCCAACAGTGACAACCTTGGCAATGGTATTGATCTGTTGGCGTACACCAGCACTACATCCAGCCTTGCGGCGACTGGCAAATATGGCTGGTGGGTTGTTAACCTTACAAATCTTGTTGGGATTCGCTACTTTCAAATTACATCTCCAAGTTGAGCCTCTTACCGTCTCTCACCAAGCTATAGGAGCTACTTTGCTGGGTACTTTGGTGGTCTTCACAGTTCTCGCACTGCGTGACTGGGCTACTAGCCGTGAGATCACAGTGTTGAGCAATGACTGCTGAGTATGGAGTAAAGGAACAGGGGGAGTGGCGGAAGGAAAAATTTCTAACTCTTGTACAGACGCGATTAATCGCGTCTCTCCAAACTCCTGTACAGACGCGATTAATCGCGTCTCTACTAAACTATGGCCGCAACGGCGAGTATTGCGACCCACGCAGGTGCAGGAAATCTGTGTTTTCATTTGCCTGAAAGAGCCACCTTGAGCGGGGGCTGCATATAAGTTGTTGAAAAATAAGGAACCAGAGCCAAAATGATTGAGACTAATGTCTCTCGCCACCACCAAACGTTTTTACAGGTAATTCAGAGTTACTACCAGCTAACAAAGCCTCGGATTATTCCGTTGCTTTTGATTACTACGGCTGGGAGTATGTGGATTGCTGCTAAGGGAGAAGTAGACCCATTGCTGTTGCTAGTAACTCTCACTGGTGGCACTTTGGCTGCTGCAAGCGCCCAGACGATTAATTGTGTTTATGACCGGGATATTGATTATGACATGGAGCGGACGCGCCATCGTCCGATGCCATCCGGTAAGGTTCAGCCGCGCGATGCTCTAATTTTTGCGATCGCACTGGCGACGCTTTCCTTTACACTCTTGGCAGTATTTGCCAACCTGTTAGCCGCCCTGCTAGCTTTCTCTGGCATCGTCTTTTATATTTTGGTCTATACCCACTGGCTAAAACGCCACACCCCTCAGAATATCGTTGTTGGTGGTGCGGCTGGAGCAATTCCGGCGTTAGTGGGTTGGGCTGCTGTCACGGGGACATTAAGCTGGTCAGCATGGCTAATTTTTGCCATCGTCTTTTTATGGACACCACCCCATTTCTGGGCGCTAGCTCTAATGATTAAAGATGACTACGCAAAAGTTGGGATACCAATGCTACCTGTGATTGAAGGTACTACGGCAACTGTAAACCAGATTTGGTATTACACGCTGATAACAGTATTTGCAACCGTGTTATTGGTTTATCCCTTGGGCGCAAGTGGAATTCTTTATGCTGCGATCGCCCTAAGTCTGGGAGGATTATTTATCCACAAATCTTGGCGGTTGTTGCAAAATCCAGAAGATCGCGCTGTAGCTAAAGAGTTGTTTCTCTTTTCCATCTCCTACATGATGCTGTTGTGTCTGGGGATGGTAGTTGATAGTCTTCCCGTTACCCATAATCTAATTAGTGCGGTGATTAATCATCTGCATTTTATTGGTTAGGGGATGCAAAATTTAGCGATCGCGTTTGGTAAAGGGGCGCGATCGCATTTTTGGAAATTAAAAATTATACATAATAATTAGAGTTTGGCGGATTTGCGATTAAAAATAAAATTTCAGTTATAACCAAATTGATTAAAAAGCTGAATGAAGTTGTAAAAAATATAAATGTTGACAAATTACATTCGTACAGCAATGCACAAAGCAACCTACGAGTTACTTGAGGATGGAACTTTTTATAGCGAAATTCCAGAATGTCCAGGAGTTTGGGCAAACGCTACAACACTAGAAGCTTGCCGGGAAGATTTGCAAGATGCTCTTGAAGGATGGATTATTTTAGGATTGCGTTTGGGTCAGAGTCTACCTATACTTGATGGTGAAGTTACCTAATTCTCGAAACTTGATCAAAAATTATTGCAATCACTCTCTCAGTAAAAATCAATTGAAGCCTAACAACTAGAAATGTTCAGATAACTTGTCTTCAGGACTAAGCTCATAGTCCATACCATTATTGATGTCATCATTGTAAACATCTCCTGAAGGTGATATCGTTCCCCTTATGTCCGCCTTTGCCTGTTTCACACCATACTGGTCATTACCATAAAGTTCAGTTCCAGTAAGGTCAGCGTCAGTTAAGTCAGCACACTTCATATCTGTATCGTCGAATTTGACGTAACTAAGGTTTGTACTCTTGAGAGAGGCATTACTGAGATTAGCACCTCTTAAATTAGCCCCACTTAAATTAATACTATTGAGGTTAAAACTGCTCAAATTGGTGTAGCTTAAATTAGCACCAGTCAAAATTATATTGCTTACATCGGTGTCTTTGAAGTTGGCTTGAGTTAGGTTAGCTCCACTGAGATTAGCTCCACTGAGATTAGCTCCACTGAGATTTACTTTAGTTAGATTGGCATTAGTAAGGTCAGCATTGTTGAGGTTGGCATTAGTAAGATCAGCTTGATTAAGATTGGCTCTATTAAGATTGACTTTACTGAGATCAGTATCAGCTAGGCTACTGGCTTCTAGGATCGCATCACTAAGATCAGCATTGATAAGCTTGACTTCACGTAAGTCGACCCAACTCAGATTTGCCTTCCTGAGTATGGCATTTGTCAAATCTGCTTGTCTTAAATTAGCTCTGACTATATTTGTATCATTTAATTTTGCTCCTTTTAAGATTGCTCTACTGAGGTTTGCCCATCTCATATCTGCTTTGTCTAGCTCAGTCTCGCTGAGATCAGCCTCAGTCAGTTCAGCATAGATTAGCTTTGCAGAAACTAGTTTAGTTGAAATAAGCTTTGTTGCTCTTAGGCTCGCAGAATTTAGGTTTACCCCTTCCATATCTGCTTGTCCTAAGTCTGCTTGATCCAAATTTGCCTTGCTCAAATCAGCCTTTTGTAGTGTGGCTCTAGCAAGAATAGCTCTAGTTAGGTTTACGCCGCTTAAGTTTACACTACTGAAATTTGCCTCCGTCAGGTCTACTCCAGAAAAGTCTCTCTCTCCAGCTTGATATTTTTGTAGAATTTCATCCTCTTTTACTCGTACTGAGGAGGCAGCCACAAGTGGAAACAGATCGCCTAAGTCACAGCGGAAGTACTCGCACAAAACCGCAGCCGTGTTACAGTCAATCCGGTCAAACTCCTCCTTGTAAAGCCTTCCAATGGCGTTAACACTAATACCAGTTATTTTGGCTAGTTGGTATTGAGATAAATCCTTTTTTTCCATAAAATCCTTTAACCTACAGCAAATCTTTCTCATAAATTCTCTATTCAGTACTTAAAACTTAATCAAGCAGTCTCTAATATACTAACGCTAGCAGATATTAGTCACGCTTCCGTAATAACGCTAGATAAAGTAATAACGCTAATGTTGACAAAGTAACATTGGCAAAGTAATCTGTATATATTCGGCTGTAAAAAGCCAAAAAAATGCCCCCAAGCTTTCAACTTGGTAGGCATGTTTTCAATTATTTATTTCATACTCCTATTATGACGCAAAATTCCTTAGTTTCATCCAATGCTCAGTTTCCTACACCCGATCAGGTTCTAATCCTTGATACAGAAACCACAGACTTAGACGTTAAGACAGGGCAGGTTATAGAGCTAGGAGCTATTCTGTATTCGGTGAAACATCAAACCACCATTAAACAATATTCAGCTCTTCTCCCAGCACAAAATAATCCGGCAGAGCATATAAACCGGATTAAGCCAGCGCCGTTAATGGAAATAACAGAAGAACAAGTGGCTGAAAGTGTGTGGATGATAACTGAGATGGCAAAGAAGGCGCAAGTTATTGTGGCACACAATGCTGAGTTTGATCAGAAGTGGTTTGGTTCTTCAAATAATGGGAAGAGTTTGCTACCTGTTTTATTGAACTCTAAAAATGAACCACTTCGTTGGGTTTGTACCTGTACTGAATTTGAATGGCCTCGTCAAATCCGATCTGGTCAATCTCTTATTGAATTAGCAGCAGCACATGATGTTGGTATTTTTGGAAATCATAGGGCATTAACAGACTGTCAATTGATCGCATATCTTTTTGATCGGATGGAGAACCTTAACGCCATGTTTCAAATGGCGTTAAGACCCAAAGCTTGGTTTAAAGCTCTTGTAAGCTATGACAATAGGGAACTTGCAAAAAAGGCAGGTTTTAAATGGATTCCTAAACTTAAGAGTTGGGTGAGAAAAATGGCAGTGGATGATACAAAAGAACTTCCTTTTATGGTAAACCCAATTGAATTTTGTCAGTAATTTAGACGAAGTTAATTTATTTCCTGAAATAAGATGATTGTGCCTATATTATCCAGCCGTTGGCTAGAGATGCGAGCAATCTTTAACTTTAAGTCCAGATAGGCTGTCTTTTTTAAGATAGCCTATATCTAACCTTCAGGAGTCTACAGTTTAAGTCAACTTTTGCTAGCGTAGTGATATAAGGTTTATCGCTCCCCAGTAAGCGGCTGGAAGCAAAAGGATTAATATGGCTCATTTAAATCAGCGTCGTCCCCAAAATGTCAACGGCGATTTTTATGTAGATAATACCTGTATTGATTGTGATACCTGTCGCTGGATGACTCCTGAAGTTTTTTCTCGTGTTGATGAACAGTCGGCGGTTTATCATCAACCAAGTAATGATGCGGAAAGATTAGCAGCGCTTGAAGCACTTTTGGCATGTCCTACTAGTTCTATTGGCACAGTTGATAAACCAAAAGATATCAAAGTTGCTCAACAACAGTTTCCAATATTAGTAGCGGAAAATATTTACCACTGTGGCTATCATTCTGAAAAATCTTACGGTGCTGCTAGCTATTTAATTCAACTTCCAGAAGGTAATATATTGGTGGATTCTCCCCGCTTTACGCCGCCTTTAGTCAAGCGTTTAGAAGAAATGGGGCCAATTCGTTATATGTACCTAACTCATAAAGATGATGTGGCAGATCATCAAAAGTTTGCCGAGCATTTTCAGTGCGATCGCATCCTTTATGCCGATGATATTACTGCCGATACTCGCAATGTAGAAATACAGCTAACTGGTTCTGAACCATTTAGCTTGACTCCAGATTTATTAATTATCCCAGTTCCCGGTCACACTAAAGGACAAACTGTCCTACTTTATAAAAATAAGTTTTTGTTCACTGGCGATCATCTCGCTTGGTCAGAAAGCTTGCACCAACTTGCTGCATTCCACGGTGTCTGCTGGTATTCTTGGTCAGAACAGACTAAATCAATGCGTAACTTGGCTAATTACTCTTTTGAGTGGGTGCTACCAGGTCATGGACGAAGGTTTCATGCTGATAAGGAAACCATGCGCCAGCAGATGCACAAGTGTATTGAGTTGATGGAATCTTTGAATTGACCGAATAATTCATAATTATTTGGTCATCTGAAAAAGCCAATGAAAAACCTAACCCCCTAACCCCCAACACGTCGCGGGAAGGGGGAAAATTCAAAGTCTCTCTCCTAAAAGGAGAGAGATTTAGAGAGAGGTCAGACTGTATTGCATACAAACCAGAAGCGCTATAACCTGGGTTTTAGCACCCTTTTAACCAAGCACGGATTATGAAAAAGCTGATCAACAAGCCGGAAGACTTTGTGCGGGAAAGTCTAGAAGGTATGGCGGCGGCTCATTCCGATTTAATTAAACTGAATTATGATCCTACTTTTGTCTATCGAGCCGATGCACCTATACAGGGTAAAGTAGCAATTATTTCTGGTGGTGGCAGTGGACATGAACCAATGCACGCTGGCTTCGTGGGTAGAGGAATGCTGGATGCAGCTTGTCCTGGCGAGGTTTTCACTTCACCTACTCCTGACCAAATGCTAGAAGCAGCAAAGCAAGTAGATGGAGGCTCAGGTATCCTTTATATCGTCAAAAATTACAGTGGCGATGTGATGAACTTTGAAATGGCAACCGAGTTAGCCCGTAGTGAGGGCATTCGATCGCTAAATATTTTGATTGATGACGATGTAGCAGTGAAGGATAGCCTTTATACCCAAGGACGGCGGGGTGTGGGAACAACAATACTAGCAGAAAAAATTTGTGGCGCGGCGGCTGAGGCAGGGTATGATTTGCCACAAATAGCAAATTTATGTCGCCGAGTCAATCTGAATGGGCGGAGTATGGGAATTGCTCTAACATCTTGTACAGTCCCCGCCAATGGAACGCCGACATTTGAATTGAGCGATCGCGAAATTGAATTAGGTATCGGTATCCACGGTGAGCCAGGAATAGAACGCACAGCGATCAAATCAGTAGATGAGATTACCGAAATTTTGACGCGATCGCTCCTTGAGGATGCACCATACAGCCGCACACTGCGAGAGTGGGATGAAAACAAAGGAGAATGGGTAGATGTAGAACTAACAAATCTACCATTTGCCAAAGGCGATCGCTTGTTAGCTTTTGTCAATAGTATGGGTGGAACTCCGGTTTCGGAACTGTATATTGTTTACCGCAAACTCGCCCAACTCTGCGAACAGCAAGAATTACAAATTGTGCGAAACTTAATAGGCCCTTATATTACATCTCTAGAAATGCAAGGTTGCTCCATTACCCTGCTGAAATTAGATGACGAGATGATCCGCTTGTGGGATGCACCAGTCAAAACACCAAGTTGGCGCTGGGGAATTTCATAATTACGAATTATGTTGACTCAAGCGCAGATATTACAATGGTTGCAGGCTTATGCAACCGAGATAGAGCAGAATAAAGCATATTTGACAGAATTAGATGCTGCGATCGGAGATGCTGATCACGGTATAAATATGGATCGCGGCTTCAAAAAAGTAAGTACTCAGTTACCAACCCTTGCAGACAAGGACATCGGCAACATTCTTAAAACTGTGAGTATGACCTTGATTTCTTCCATTGGCGGTGCCAGTGGCCCTCTTTATGGTACTTGGTTTTTACGAGCAAGTACAGCATTAGTTGGGAAGCAAGAATTAACAGAACAAGATGTTTTAGGACTATTCCAAGCAGGCTTAGACGGTGTGCTGCAACGTGGAAAAGCGCAACTAGGAGACAAAACAATGGTGGATGTGCTATCTCCGGCTGTAGACGCTTTTGGGCAAGCCGTAGGAGAAAGTAAGGGAACACTGGAAGCTATGCAAAAAGCTGTAGCAGCAGGCCAAAGGGGGTTGCAAGAAACTATACCGATGCAGGCGAAAAAGGGACGGGCTAGCTACCTGGGGGAACGGAGTATTGGACATCAAGATCCAGGAGGAACTTCTGCTTATTTTATGTTGAAAAGTTTGTTAGGAGTGTTAGAAAGTTCTGGCGAATAAAAAATTTTCTGAAAAATCTGTATTTGACAACAAACGATCGTTCTTTTTCAGGATAACGTTACAATCCAAATGCCGTCGTTTTGGGGTGTTTCTGACATATTAACTTTAAATATTTACATTAAATCTTTCCATAAATTATAGATACAACGGTAAAGATAGCGATTCCGATTACTAGGAAATTTCACTGGATATCTCTATCCCACCTCTCCCTCCTTTGCGAACCTCCACGTTTCCATAGACAAGAGACGCGATGAATTATCGCATCTTTAGCGATCTAGAGTTTTCATCAAAAAACCTTAACTGAACCGTATTGCCTCCAATTACAGCAAATTTTGTCAACCAACTTGAAATGAAACATCAAAAACATAACCCCTCTCCGCCACCGGAAAGGGGTTAATCACTGCCGAAACTATACTGTACAGACGCGATTCATTGCGTCTCTATTCAGCAATATCTAATAAGCATCTTGCAACTCGTAGAAATCAGGCGAGATGTAATCCTTCCGCAAAGGCCAACCCACCCAATCTTCCGGCATCAAAATCCGCTTGAGATTTGGGTGTCCTTCGTAGATAATGCCGAACATATCGTAAGACTCGCGCTCTTGCCAATCTGCGGTCTTCCAAATCCAGTACAGAGAAGGGACTACGGGGTTTTCCCGTGGTAAGAACACCTTAACTCGAACTTCTTCGGGGCGATCGCTATTATCACCGACTTTAATCAAGTGATACACACTTACCAATTCCTGTCCTGGCCCAAGGTCAACGCCACCTTGAAACTGGAGATAATTAAACCCATAAGCATAAAGGGCTGTAGCGGTAGGAAGCAAGAAATCTGCCGCCACCTTAATTATCTCTACACCATTCTTATCTGGTGGTAAAAACTCATGGTCAAAGCCATTTTCTGTCAACCACTGGGAAACTTTACCCGCTTGTACCAATGCCTCTTCTTTCGCTGCTGGTACTGGTTTAGATTCTTCTTCAGCCACGGGTTTGTTCCTCCTTTTGCGCCTTTTCTGTCAGCAGTGCAGGTGGTATTGGCATACCGATCGCTTCCGCCAATTCCTTCGGTGGTGCAGAGCGAGTTGCTGACTGCAAATACTTACCAGTTAAGATTTCCTCTACTGGCTTCAAATTATGAGTCGTGCTGTAGTAGCGGTGGGTTTGCTTAATTTTATCCCGCTCTTGCATCGATTCATTGGCGATTTTCTTTCGCAGCTTAATGATTGCGTCGATAATTGCTTCTGGACGGGGAGGGCAACCAGGCAAGTACACATCCACAGGAATCAGTTTATCGACTCCGCGCACTGCTGTGGGAGAATCAACGCTGAACATGCCGCCAGTAATTGTGCAAGCTCCCATTGCAATTACATACTTCGGCTCCGGCATTTGTTCATAAAGACGCACCAGTTGGGGAGCCATCTTCATCGTAATAGTCCCTGCCGTAATAATTAAATCGGCTTGGCGGGGGCTAGAACGGGGAATTAGTCCAAAACGGTCAAAGTCAAATCGGGAACCAATTAAAGCTGCAAACTCAATAAAGCAGCAAGCAGTACCAAACAGCAACGGCCACAAACTAGAAAGCCGCGCCCAGTCGTAGAGGTCATCAACCGTCGTCAAAATGACGTTTTCTGAAAGGTCTTGAGTGATTGTAGTCCGTTCAATGGGGTTGATGATTCGCTCTTTGCCCTGGGTTGTTAAGTTAGAATTCAAGACCATTCCAAAGCTCCTTTACGCCATGCGTAAACTAAAGCGACTACAAGAATTGCAATAAAGACTAGCGCTTCAATAAATGCCAATAGCCCCAAACGGTGGAAAGCTACCGCCCAAGGATACAAGAAAACAGTCTCCACATCAAAGACGACGAAGACTAGAGCAAACATGTAGTAGCGGATGTTGAACTGAATCCAGGCTCCCCCGATGGGTTCCATACCAGATTCATAGGTGGTGCGACGTTCTGGGCTATAACTACTGGGTCGTAGGAGCTTGGATGCTGAGAGCGCTAAGGCAGGTACTAGGCTACAGATGATGAAGAAGCCTAGAAGGTACTCGTAACCGCTGAGGACAAACACAATGAGTATCTACCGCTTATGGAGTATTTTAAGTAGTGACCTGAGATTGGGTACTGACTACTAAAGATTAGGGACTATAGCGATTCTGTGTTGAGTTCAATACAGACTTAACCGCCAGCCCCTTCCCTACAAGGGGAAGGGGAGCAAGCATCAAAGCTTCTCTTTTTTTAGGAGAGAGGAATGCCCCAATTCCCCATAGCCAATGCCCAATCCCTTGAATTACCTTACTTTCTTTTACATTATATCTGTTTGGTTTTTCTGAAATCTGGGAAACAGATGCACTTCAGGTATTTAATTCGCTTTTGCTAGTGATAGAAAAGTCTAACAATTATGTCATAATTTTTAACGTATATTTAAGATTTCTCCTCTGCGAGGCCTTAGCCATGAGCGAACCAGCTGTTGAGACTACGGTGTTAGACCGCTACGAGTGTCGCGCCTGCGGTTATGTTTACGAACCTGAAAAGGGAGACGACAAGGATGATATTCCTTCAGGGACAACCTTTGCAGAACTGCCCATAAATTGGCGCTGTCCAGTTTGTAGTGCTAAAAAAACCGCTTTTGCCAACATCGGCCCTGCGGGTACTGCATCAGGCTTCAAAGAAAATCTCGGTTACGGTTTGGGTGTCAATAACCTAACGCCAACACAAAAGAATATCCTAATTTTTGGTGCTTTGGCTCTTGGCTTCTTGTTTTTTATCAGTCTCTACGGCTTGCAATAACAGCTGTTATATCGGAAACAGGGAGTTTACTGTGTAATTAAAATCGCATAAATGTGTCGTTCGTTTTACCAGTTCCGTAGAGCGGTCATGACCCTCAATACCATATTGGGTTAATATTTTCTGGAATTTTTGAAAAGCTTTTTAATAAGGACTTTTAATCCAAAATCCAAAATCTAAAATCCAAAATTGGTATAAGGTAAACCTTTTAGAGAACACCTACAGAAATTTAGAAACAACTTAAGAAATACTAATGCATTCAATTGTGAAAAGTTGGCAACGAATAGCTGCCTTGTTAATAGTAGTCATCATGTGCATAGGTTGTAGCAAAGTTCCTTCTGTTAGCTACAACCCTTGGAAAGTAATTTCTGTGCCAACAGACTCGAATCTATTGGATATTGCTTTTACTAATAACCCTGAGCATGGCTACTTAGTAGGTAGCAATGCCACCCTCTTGGAAACCAATGATGGTGGTAATAGCTGGAAACCAATCACACTGCAACTGGATGAGCAAAAGTATCGCTTTGACTCAGTAAGTTTTGCAGGTAAAGAAGGCTGGATTGCCGGAGAGCCTGGATTGTTGCTGCACACTACCGATGAAGGTGTTTCTTGGTCGCGTATTCCCCTGAGCGAAAAGCTACCAGGTAGCCCGATCGCAGTTAAGGCACTAGCAGACAACACAGCTGAAATGGCTACTGATGTAGGAGCCATATATAAGACCACAGACGGCGGCAAAAATTGGAAAGCCCAGGTGGAATCAGCAGTCGGTGTAGTGCGTAACTTGGAACGTTCTGCTGATGGTAAATATGTTGCCGTTTCCGCTAAGGGTAGTTTCTACTCAACTTGGGAACCGGGGCAAGATGCTTGGGTACCCCATAACCGCATTAGTTCTCGGCGGGTAGAAAATATGGGCTTTGCTGAAAATGGGCAATTGTGGTTGCTAGCCAGGGGAGGTCAAGTTCAGTTTAGTGACCCAACTAAACCTGAAGAATGGCAAGAGGCAAAATATCCAGAGTTATCTACTAGTTGGGGTTTACTGGATTTGGCATATCGCACACCCGATGAAATTTGGGTAGGTGGCGGTAGCGGTAATTTACTACGAAGTGCCGACGGTGGTAAAACCTGGGAAAAAGACCGTGCGGTAGAAGAAGTTGCTGCTAATTTGTACAAGATTGTGTTCTTAGAGCCAGAGCGGGGATTTATAATTGGCGATCGCGGCGTTTTGCTCAAATATCTACCAAACCCTGAAACAACTTCCCCAGCAGAGGCTGCTTAGTTACCGAAGAGGCAGAGGGCACAGGGAGAAATAACTAATACGCAATGCCCAATGCCCCATGCACTATTTCTGAGAAGAACTTTGTAACTTGTAACTCTTTCTTAACTTTGTAGGATAATAAACTCAATAACACTCTATGTATAAGGTAGGGATCTAAATGTCAGGTACCACTGGAGAACGTCCGTTTTCGGACATCATTACTAGCGTTCGTTACTGGGTAATTCACAGCATCACCATCCCGGCATTGTTTATTGCCGGTTGGCTATTTGTCAGCACCGGGCTGGCTTATGATGCCTTTGGCACACCCCGTCCCGACGAGTATTTCACACCAGCGCGGCAAGAAGTGCCAATTGTGAAGAACCGTTTTGAAGCTAAAAAACAAGTTGAACAATTTATTGGAAAGTAGTTTGAGATCATGACTAGCGGCAATAACATCAATCAACCAGTTACCTATCCAATTTTTACCGTTAGATGGCTGGCAGTTCACACCTTAGGTGTACCAACTGTATTCTTTTTGGGCGCGATCGCCGCAATGCAATTTATTCAACGTTAGGAGCAATTATGGTAGAAAGATCGCCCAATCCCAATAATCAGCCGGTTGAACTAAACCGGACTTCGCTATACCTGGGACTACTACTAGTTTTCGTTCTGGGGATTCTGTTTTCCAGTTACTTCTTTAACTAACTGGGAACTACTGTTGTTAATCTTTGTTTATTGAACGTGTGTTGATTTGTTGTTAAGGGAGGAGAGAAGCTGTGTCTGGAAGTGGGAGAATTCCCCTGTGGGTCGTCGCTACGATCGCAGGATTAGGTATAATTACAGTCTTGGGCATTTTCTTTTATGGTGCCTACGCCGGACTCGGTTCTTCGATTTAACATGAGTTAGTTTGAACCGAACACTATAAGTTAGAATTTTCTAGCATTTGTTGAGAAATCAACGTTAAAAAAACCGCCTGTCTCTATGAGATGGGCGGTATTAATTTTGGTCAATAGTCTAGAAACGTATCTGACAGAATTGATAACTTTCGTTTGTCCGAAAACTTGACTAATGACTACTGACTCATGATTACATCAGCTGATATCGTCGCTTTCAATGTATAAAAATAGAAACGCGAAGGTTATAGCTGGTAGAACCCAACCAATGATGGGAACGAAGATAGAAGGCAAAAAAGAAGCTGCCATAATAAAGGTTCCTGCTAAATAACACTACAATTCAAAATGAGCTTACTGCAAATTCTGCCAGATTTTTGAAATTCTTTCATATTTTTAACACAGCTCATATTGGGAGCGGGAGTAGGGGAAGCTTTTTTGAATAATTTTTCCTTGTCCCCTTATCCTTAAGTTATTATTTTTACTTACTACTCGCTATCACATACCCAGGAGTTCATCTAACTGCAAGCTTGGCAAGTCTGGAGGAATCACAGTTCGCACTATTGTGACTTTGTGACTTTCCTGTTGGGTTGTTAGATCAAGTGCGATCGCTTCTAAGCGAATTTCCAAACAGCCAAACGGAATGTTTAATTGCGTCATCACTTCCAATCCTCCCAAGGCATTAGGTAGCAGATTTGCCAGTAAATGGGGCCCCTCTAGTAACCAGCGAGTTTGATAATCTTCAACCCATAACTTGACAACAACTTGGGGAGGTACTTCAGGCAGTACTACGCGCACTATGATAAACTTGCCGGCGATTAGTTCGCCGTCTGGTATATGCAGTTCTGGAATTGGCAAAGGCTCAATGACTGCCGTATTTATGGGTGGAGAAGAGGATAAACCTAACAGTGGTTGCTTCTCTTCTTTAAGGGAGTAATTCTTTGTTACATCGGCTTCCAGTTCATCATATGTATCATCTACAACAATTTCTTGCGCTAACCAAGCCGACGCTATATTCATTTTTATCGGAGGAGGGGGAGGCGGTAGTTGTGTTACCAGAGCCATTGAGAGTGGTGGTTCGGATACTTTTTCTACTACCGTATCTTCCCCTATCTCTAGATCAGCTTCCTTTGCTGTGTCTGTGTCTTCCCCAAAGTTCCCAAGATCAAAAACTGACTCTTGAACTTCTTCCCACGTCTCTGTATCAGCATCTAGGCTTAACGGCAAGTTGACATCAACATTGGGAGTATTGGGAGTTTCAGCACTAAGAGAAAGCTGGGTCTGCTGGGCTGGAACATAGTTATCGTAGTCTTGAGGTTGCAGATCATTAATGGATTCAGGCAAAGAGTATCCTTGGCTCTGCATCCACTTCCTGAGCAGAGGAGATGAGTAAAGGTTACCTGTTGTAATAAATTGTGAATTTGGCTGGGTTTCTACTTCAGCAACAGATTCTTCCTGGAATTGTGAATTTGGCTGGGCTTCTACTTCAGCAACAGATTCTTCCTGGAATTGTGCATCATCTACTACTAATTCCGGTATATTTTCATCTTCAG
Organism: Nostoc foliaceum FACHB-393; assembly: GCF_014698505.1. Lineage (GTDB taxonomy): Bacteria > Cyanobacteriota > Cyanobacteriia > Cyanobacteriales > Nostocaceae > Nostoc > Nostoc foliaceum_A. The sequence goes on from NZ_JACJTD010000023.1 coordinate 72,708, forward strand.
CTACAATTTCGTCTAACTGCGGGAAGTCTTCATCTGCTGGAACTTGCAATGCATCTGGGGGGACATTGCTGTTTACTTCTTCTGTATCACCTGACAAAGTTGGTATGCGTTTCAAGTATGGCAAAGTAGTGACGAGCATTGGCATTCGACGTTGCCTAATGACCAACTGCTCCAAGTTGATGGCAGCTATAATTGCATCTTTTTCTAGAAATTCATCCTGTGTAGGGGGTTCTGCAACAACATCTGTGGGAAGGTTGGCATCGCTTTGAATAGGGGGCAGTTTCGGCAATTGAGGCGAAGTAACTGAATTCTTTAAGTTGGATGTCCGCAGGGTGGCTTCTCGCAGAACTTGCAGGTTAATTTGCGGTGGTAAGGGTGTATTTGGGGATGGATTGAGTATCTGAGACTGGTCTGTTTTTGGAATATTGACCAGATTGAATAGTTTCAAATCTATCCTCACAGCGGTCTCCGGCTCCGTGAAAGCAGCAGACGAGTCCGATGGTGTTATGGGATCATTTAAGGATGTACTAGGTTTTGCTGCGGCTGTGATTGCCAGTAATTCTGTTACATCTGCTGTAATGGTGAAAGACTGGCTGGCTAACCGGATGACTTCACCAACATCGGCGAATCTACCATACAAACTGATATCTGCCAAAATTAACTTAGATTCACAGTCAGCAGGAATATTAATTGAGGTATTGATGATGAAGGGCAACTCCTGGTCTGGTAAGGGTTGCCGTACCTGGGTTAAGATTTCTGGTTCTAGGGGCGATCGCAGTTCAATTCTTAGTTCAAGCGTCCGCAGCCTTATTGGGGATAATGTTTCAGCCTGATCTAGATTAGTCTTTTCTTTGAGTTCTATCTGCCCATTGATTGTAAGAGCTTGTCCCCAACGAGCTATGTAAGTATCCTGGTCTAAAGTTAGCAGTAATGGTGGCGGTGGTTGTGTTGCTGGAGAATTTGTAACCTTTTCATCTTTTGGCAGGGCTTCAGAAGCGGGTAAAGCTAAATCTATTAAATTTTGTAAAATCTGCTCTGCTGTCTCACCTTTGAGCCAAACAGGACTCACAGGCTCATCGATATCTTCCTCAGTTTCATCTGGTACAACAATGGTAACGGGGTTGCTGTGTGTAGCAATTGCCGATTCTGTGGAAACAGCGATCGCTTTATCTAGCTTAATTACAGGTTCTGTTGGGGCACTAGCTTCCAAGTTCCCTTCATTCGGCACAACAATGGTAACAGGGTTGCTGTGTGTAGCAATTGCCGATTCTGTGGAAACAGCGATCGCTTTATCTAGCGTAATTGCGGGTTCTGCTGAGGCACTAGCTTCCAAGTTCCCTTGATCCGGCACAACAATGGTAACAGGGTTGCTGTGTATAGCAATTGCCGATTCTGTGGAAACAGCGATCGCTTTATCTAGCTTAATTGCGGGTTCTGTTGGGGCACTAGCTTCCAAGTTCCCTTCATTCAGCACAACAATGGTAACAGGGCTGCTGTGTGTAGTAATTGCTTGTTCTGCTAGGGCAGTGCATTCCAAGTTTTCAGAAACAGTATCTGAGTGAGCAGGTGAATTTGACTCTACATTCTCCCCTTGCTCTTCCTCTACTTCCTGGCACAATACTTGTAGTTGGACACTGTATTGCCAAGATTTACCGAGCAGATCCGACATTAAATCGCCGGTACAGCGCAACTCCCAAACTCCCGGCTCGAAGTATGTAAAGGGAATGACCGCCATTAAGCCTTCTGAATTAGTGCGACGCGATCGCTTGAAAATTTTCCACCTTGGTTGAACTTGCTGGGTTGAAGAGTGAGTTACCCGCACTTCAACGTCTGTATTAGGAAGGTTAGAACGAGCCAAAACTCTATACTGTCCTTCCAAAAGTTCCAAATTTGGCGATTCTAGGATATGCCACGAGCGAGCGCCTTGTTTCTGTATCAGAAATTGCCAGTGTTCCATTGTGAGTGATGCCCAGACCGACGAGCCGCTGAGTAATATTGTGTATTAACTTGCTTGCAAGTTTACCCCAGTATTTTGTAAATGCATCCCTTAAATGGCTATCTAGTTAACTCAGTTTTACTTACTTGACTTCTGGTACTTTAACTAGTCCCATCAAGGAAATGTCAATGGATCGCTGTGTTGCTTGTGCATAAAGCTTTTGTTGTTTCCTGAATATTAAGTTTGATCCTCTCCAGTGCTAAATTAACAGGGATGCAATAAATACTGTTAGCTGTCTCTGCTCAACTTTTTTTGTATTATTTTTTACTAAAATGTCTATTTGCAATAGACACAACATACAATAAATTAAGATTCACTTGACAATTTTTATTAAATTGTGATTGCCCACATTTTTGCTAAAAAGAGGGAGGTAGGATGTGGCTCTTAAGTGTCCTCTGCGATCGCCTACGGCGGGCGCAAAACGCCATCGCAAATCACAACACTTAACCGCGTAGCACACGCCCAACCTACCTGAAGCGTTTGTTTGAACTGCTACAAAGCTTATCCTCACCTGAGTGACATGTGGATGACAATGAGGATTTACAGGAGGGATTTCGATGCTAGTCATTTTAATGGACGAGCAAATCCTTGCCCCTGAGCAAGTTTGCCAGTCTTGTTTACTCGCTGATAGGAGTGGTCAACCCCGGTGGCGTGGGGGTCAACTGCGCTGTGGTCAAGCCATTCGCAAACTTACTCAACAGCAGCCAGACCAGTATGAGTGTATGATGGGTTTTCGCATCGCCCATATAGAATAGTTGAATTTGCCAGCAAGACCAAGCAACTGCGTTATCCTAAGCTCAAGTAACTATAGAAATTTAACCACAGGAGAACGCATAATGTCTTGGCGCGGGTCTACAACAGTTTCAGATCGGATTTTTGCTTGCTTGCCCTATTTGCTACCGATGGTTGAGGCAGTAACTTTTGGCCTTTTTCTATTACAGCAGTTTCCTCCCCTAGCAATCGTTTTTGCACCGATTCTGATTTTATGGTCATTTTACAGAAATGTGCGCTATGCAGGAGTGATTATTTTCTTTGCCTTATTCCTATTGGTGGTAAGAAATGAAAAAATCAGTCACTTCATTCGTTTCAACACCATGCAGGCAATCCTTTTGGACATCATTATCTTTTTGTTTGGCATCCTGACTGATGTTGTTGGACTAGTTCCCTCTGGTGGTTTTGCAATCCAAACCCTATCCACAACCATTTTTCTAGGCATAGTGGTAGCAGTTGCATATTCAGTCATCCAGTCATTGAGCGGGCGTTATGCAGAAATTCCGGCGATTTCTGATGCCGTGTATATGCAGGTACGCTAGTAACTAACACCCTATCCCCTGTACCAAAATACAGCGTACAAGTACGCTATTAGTTAACGGGCGACTACGGTGTTTTCCAGGCGACCAATACCTTCAATTTCTACGCGGACGCGATCGCCTGGATGCAATGGACTTACACCCTCTGGCGTACCTGTAAGCACCAAATCACCGGGTAGTAGCGTCATAATCTGACTGATATAGGAAACTAGAACATCCGGGGAAAACACCATCTGATCGATACAGGCAGATTGGACTGGATTAGTGTCATCATTCACAAAAGTCTGCAATCTCGCTCCTGGATTTAATTCCCGCACAATCCAAGGACCCAAGGGACAGAAAGTATCAAAACCTTTGGCTCGCGTCCATTGACCATCCCGTTTTTGTAAATCTCGCGCTGTTACGTCATTGGCAATGGTGTAGCCCCAAATTTTTGTTTGGGCTACCTCTGGTGTACATTCAAAGGCGTAATCGCCAATCACTAATGCTAACTCTCCTTCGTAGTCAACTCTTTGCGACTGGGGAGGATACTTAATTTCCCTCTCAGATGGAATGATCGACGTGGGTGGCTTGAGAAAGATTAGTGGCTCAGAAGGTACTGGAGTTCCCATTTCGGCTGCATGGTCTGCATAATTCTTACCCACCGCCACAATTTTTGAGGGAGCGCAAGGAGCCAGAATTTGGTAATCTTCTGGTGTCAAAGTTAAATCAGTGGGTTGTCCTTGTAACCAGGGCGGAGCATCTAGCACCTGCACATTGAGGGATAGCTGTAGTAACCCATAGTAAATCTGTCCTTCTTGATTTTGAATTCGCACATAGCGCTGCGCCATAACCTTGATGAATATCCTTTTATCTGCTTTTTTGTTGCTGTGAGCGGGTAGCAATCCTCAGTTAGCTTTTTAGCGAACCGACTGAGCTTTCAGCCTGAAAGCGATCGCTATAGATACCCTTAGGACAAGATACCCGTTGGCGAAGCTGATAGCTTGAGCAATTTGCTAGCGATCGCCAAAAGCTGGATTCTTACTCGCTAAAAAAATCTGGAGGTCGGGAACCGACCTAGTTTTCATTAGGGACATCTAAAAAATCCAAACTTTGGCGGATTAGCAATGATTCAAATTGAAAACTGGTAAGATTATAGTTCCTTGTTGCTTCAGATGTTGATTAATACTGGAATTTTGGATTAAAAATAGGTATAAAATAACATCAGCAGCCACTTTTGTCCATGAGGAGACTGAAAAATATGACTACAAGTTACGAAACAATGTACATTCTCCGTCCTGACCTGGGAGACGAACAGGCAGAGCAAGCAATAACTAAATATCAGAATTTGCTTCGCGAACAAGGCGCTGAGGATATCCAAATTCAAAATCGTGGTAAGCGTCGTCTGGCTTATGAAATCAAAAAACACCGCGATGGCATCTACATCCAATTAAACTACACTGCGCCTGCAACTGCGATCGCCCCCTTTGAACGCGCCATGCGCTTGAGTGAAGAAGTGATTCGCTATCTGACAGTTAAGCAGGAAATCGAAGAGGAAAAACCCCCTAAAGAGGAAAAAGAAAAACCCACTAAAGTAACAGCAACGGTCTAATGGGTAGGCAATAGGGGATAGGGAAGAGTTTTCCTAGTACCCAATGCCCCATGCTCAATGCCCAATCCCATTCAATAAAATTTTGTTTTTTTCTTTTTTCGTGACTTGCTTGGGAATGCTAAATTAACAAATACTTGCCAAAGGTAGTACTCCCGCAGTTATACCTAAGAGTGGACAAGATTCTGAATGGGAGCTGTAAGCTACTGTGAGCCAATCTGATACACCCAATATTCAAGTTCTTTCTACGGAAGTATCGCAGCTACGCCAAGAGTTGCAACTTCGCGATCAATTAGTGCAACAGCTATCTCAAGAACTCTTCCGGCTGGTAAAGGGTAACACTAGTTTTATGCCCCAGCAGCCGGATCTTGAGCGCGATCTGACCCAGTTACAGGCTTTGCAAGAACAACTCCAAGCTGTGGAGCAACAGGTGGCGTTCTACCAAGAGCAAATTACAACTCGTGACTCCGAAATTTATCAATTGCGACAGTCAGTCCAAGAACTCACTGATCGCACTCGGATGTTGGAGCAAGTAGTACAAGAGTTGCCTCAAATTTACCGTCGGAAGTTTGAGGAGCGGATGACGCCAGTGAGAGAAAAGGTAGCAATGCTACAACGGGAAAATCGCCAACTACAAGCAGAACTGCAAAGTGTGAGTTACCGTTTAGCACTCAAAACTCGCAACGCTAGTCACAGCGGCATTGATTTGCCAAATTTCCCCCGCCCAGCATCTGAAGAAACTAACATTTCGACTCCCCAGAATGCCTAATTTTATCATTATGGTGGAATCAAAGAGGTAAGAAATTGGCGCGGCAAAGGCTCTTGCAGCCATTCGACTAGTACACCAAGGCAAAAATAACTATAGAGTTAGAAATAACGCAAAGGCTGACATTCTAACCTTTCTTACCTCCTGCTTCCTTGCACTAGTTACATCGGATATAGAACAATTAGCTTCAGGTAATTTGAAAAGCCCTGTCTTTCAGAAGTTGGGGAGTGTCACAAAGAACTGCATTGTTTTGACCGATTTTGGTCATTTCATACTTTACTGCTTTAGGTAGATGGCTTCCAATAAGCAGATATGTTCATGTGCCATTGATATTACCTAACCTCAAAGCCATGAGTTTTCCTCAACATTCTTCTCTAAACAAAAAAGAAAATCAGCCTGCTAGCACCAGACTGTTATCTTTGAGAATATGAAAAAATTCAAATATTGCTTGACTACAGCATCCATCTATAGGTAGATTTATTACTTAGCCTGCTAGCACCAGACTGTTATCTTTGACCGTGGTAAAAATGTCTTCATAAGTGGGAAAAATTTCAAACACTGAATCTAGTTGGGTAAGTTCCAAAATTAACCGTACAGGAGCTTGTACATTGCATAGAACCAAACGGCAACCGCTTTGACGTGCAGCTTTCAACCCTTTTACTAAAGGGACTAACCCAGAACTGTCCATGAAATTAACTTCTGCTAGGTCGATAACCCAGAGTTGATGAGCTTGGGGTACTACTTCAGCCATCTGTTCACTCAAAGCCTTGCCGCCTTCCAAATCTATGCTTCCTTGGGGTTTAAACAAAATCACTTGAAGTTTTTGTGTGAGAGCCATGAATTTAACAGGGTAGTTGGAACACTGGACAAAAAATTGAAAAAGACATCAATACTCTTCTCTTTAAACGGCAAAATCACTGTTTTACCCCGATATTGGGGCAATTGCAGTGATGCAGTTGAGAGAGATTATTTCAGTATTCATGTCGTATAATTTGTGTTAACTTTCATCAATATAGGCATAATCGCCTAACAAATTCGGTATCAACCGTATCTTTTACAAGATTTTTATAATTTATCTGGATAATTATAAACTTTTTATAAAAATTTTAATTTTTCTAAAAAAAATATAAATTTGTGGTAATGGGATTAAAAAAATACATAGTCAAAAATTAATATTTACTATAGACTAAAATCTATGGTTTATTCAGAATTAAGCTAATGACTTAATGACTTTATGTAGTGGTTTGATTGACACCCCACCCAAAAACAAGCAAAGATATAGTAAAAGTAAAAATTTGTAAAGGCGGCGGTGCGGGATGTCCTTAGAGCTGATTTCACTAGAAAATATCCAGGAAGTCGCCCATACATACGGGTATTGGGCAATTTTTTTCGGAATTTTGCTAGAAAATTTAGGCATTCCCCTTCCTGGTGAAACCGTGACCTTAGTAGGTGGGTTTCTAGCTGGCAGTGATGAACTGAATTTCTGGCTGGTTCTCGGTGACGCAATTATGGGTGCTGTAATTGGCGGCACTTGTGGCTATTGGATTGGTAGAGTTAGCGGTTGGCCTTTTCTGGTAAAAGTTGGTAGCATATTTCGGATTTCTGAAGTGCGACTGCTGACTATTAAAGAACAATTTAGTCAAAATTCTGCTAAAGCGGTATTTTTTGGACGTTTTTTGGCATTGTTGCGAGTTTTTGCTGCACCACTAGCTGGTATAGCCGAAATGCCCTTTGGAAAATTCTTTTTATACAACTTGTTAGGAGCTGTTGCTTGGGCTAGTTTAATGGTGACATTAGCTTTTTTTGCTGGCAAAATTGTCTCTTTAGAACAATTGGTTGCTTGGGTGGGTCAATTTGCGATCGCAGCGTTACTGATCTTAGCAGCCTTAATTATTGTGCCTCTGTGGCTAGAGTCTCGCCAAGTTAAGGAAGTGAGTAGTGAAGAGTGAGGAGTGAGGAGTCAGGAATAAAGTAAAAAGTTATTTTTTTAACTTTCACTTTTGTATTTCGCTTTTTTACCTCCTAACTCCTAACTTTTAACTTTTAACTTTTAATGTGCCGCGACCAAATGCGAGTTGGTAGCCCCCAAACGTAAATAAAGCCTTCAGCGGCTTTGTGGTCAAATTGGTCTTCAGCTCCATAGGTTGCCAAATCGGGAGTGTAGAGGGAATTATCGCTCGAACGCCCAACTATCGTAGAGTTTCCTTTGAACAACTTCACTCGCACAGTTCCAGAGACTCGCTCTTGTGTCTTTTGAATAAAGGCATCGAGTGCAACTTTGAGTGGACTGTACCACAAACCGTTGTAAACGATTTGGCTGTAAGTTTCTTCAATCCCACGCTTGTAATGGGTGACATCTGCTGTCAAAGTCAAGCTTTCTAAATCCCTATGTGCCTGAATTAGCACTAACATCGCGGGTGATTCGTAGATTTCCCGCGATTTGATGCCCACCAGACGGTTTTCAATCATATCGATCCGCCCGATACCGTGATTTCCTACCACCTGATTGAGTTCTTCAATTAGTTCAACTGGCTTTTTAGCTATGCCATTGAGAGTTATTGGAATACCACCGTGGAAACCAATTTCGATGTACTCTGGCTCGTTGGGAGTATCAGCGATCGCTTTGGTCATTTCATAAATTTCTTCTGGTGGCTCAAATGACGGATCTTCGAGTAAACCAGCTTCAATACTACGACCGAGCAAATTCTTGTCAATACTATAGGGAGAAGATTTTTTGACTGGTGAGGGGATACCAAACTTTTCACCATAGGCGATTGTTTCCTCACGACTCATTCCCCACTCTCTGGCTGGTGCGAGGATCTTCAGGTTTGGGTTGAGAGCGGTAACTGAGACATCAAAGCGAACCTGATCGTTACCTTTGCCGGTGCAACCGTGAGCGATCGCATCAGCACCATATTTTTCGGCTGTTTCTACTAATACCTTAGCAATCAGTGGACGAGCAAGGGCAGTTCCTAGAGGATAACGATTTTCATAAAGGGCGTTAGCTTGAATTGCTCCAAAGGCGTAATCTTTAACGAAGCTGTCTTTGACATCCGCCACGAGGGATTCACTTGCACCCGATTTTAGAGCTTTTTCTCGAACTGGTTCTAATTCATCTCCCTGGCCTAAATCTGCTGCTAGGGTAATCACCTCTTCCACACCCCACTCCTGTTTGAGGTAGGGGATGCAAACGGAGGTATCCACTCCACCAGAATATGCCAGGACAACCTTTTTGGCGCGACCCATTAATTTCTCCAGTTAGGAAAACAAACAATGAGTCATTATTATATCTAAACTAATCCATGTATATTTTATTCATGCAACAACCAATAGATTAATTAACTGCAAACCTAGACATTACGGTTAACTCTTATCTAATGCCAATAAAACGATGTAGCAATCCTAAATCATTTGTGAATAACAAGATTCCCTAACTTCTTAGAAAAATCGGGAATCTGAGCTTTTAGATTTTATTATGTTAAAAATTTGCAGGGTGGATAATCCCACCCTGCTATTCTTGATAATTTGGTTTAAGCACACGAAAGACTGATGACTGATAACGGTTGACGGTTAACAGACATCAGTCAACAGTTAACGGGTCAGGGCGGGCTATCCCGGACACCCCTGGTTCGCACGTCTAGTAGAGAAGAAGTGGGCTTCCCGCCGCCTTGGTGAGAGTTTTATCATGATTAGAAAAATTATAAGTTAGGGCTGCTGCTTGAGCAGGCATAGTCTTCCCTAATGAAGCGGTGTATTAATTTCACGGACTTGCGATCGCAGTTTTGTTTTCATGGCTTGGAAGATATGACTTTGGTCAATCACGCCCCGAACACCAGTCACAGTATAAGTACCAGAACTATCTTTAAACTTGAATGCCATAGCCAGACCAGATATGAGCCAAGCCAAGGCGCGTTTGTACTGCTTCAGTAATGAAATGATTTTGGATTTTTGAATGAAAGTTTCATCAAGAAACTTCAGATTTGCATATTCACTTACTACTAATACCGTTCGGTGAGTCATTTTCATGTGATTTCATGGCAATTTGACAGTAATAAAAATGTTGTTAATCACAACGACTAAAGTCCGAGGTTTGAAACCTTTTGATACTGAGTGGATGAGTTAAATTTTTACTTCGCGGGAAATTTATATATACGTGACAAGCTTAAAGATTTTATAAAAATAATCTTTTGTTTGATTTTTCTTAACCTGTACACAGTGGTTCAAAGTTTATTTAAGTGAAATTACAGAACTATTCATTTTTTAACTTTGGAGTATTTTTTGATGAAATTAGTTAAAAATCTTGGCATTGCTACTATTGCAGCTACCATCTCTGTTGCTGCTATTGGGGCTAAACCGGTGCAAGCTGCCTTGGTTAATTACGGTTTCACTGTGAATGCCACATTTGGCAATAATCCCGGTCAGTATTTCGGCTCTTTTCAATACGATGACTCGACTTTAACCAATACAGGTCTTGAGACATTGGGAGTTGAGAATGGATTAGCAGTTGCATTCAACTACTTAGGTACTAACTATACAGAAGTAAATGATACTGATTTTGACAGCTTTCCTATAGCTAGCTTCAATAATGGCGAAGTTCTAGGACTAAGCTATTTTGTTGCAGACCAGTTTGCGATCGGAGGTGATCTAAATACTCCAGATGTAGGAGGAAACAAATTTTATGTGATTGACCAATCAGTAAATACAACAGAGGTAGGTACTGTAAGCTACGCTAAAGTACCAGAGCCGTTAGCTGTTGGTGGTACGGCTATTGCTAGTGTTATGGGATTGTGGATGCAACGCAAGAAGAGAACAACAAAACTTGTGGGTTAATAGTACGCAATCACTAAAATAAAATTTTGATTAAAATAATCCTCATTTAATAAGTGGGGATTTTATTTGTTTATTAAAATCTTGACTATTACTATTAACTAAATCACCTTACCTTGGCTGTGTTTAAAGTCAAGGATTAAGGTGATTTAAAAGTATTTAAGATACTGAGCGATCGCTAAATGAATCTGTTGCTATCGTCTTTAGAGACCACCAACAACGCCACCGTCATTACGGATAATTACTACCACTGATGAACGTGGGCGACCTGATGGGCCATACCCTTGACTGTTAGGCCAATTGCTGGCGATCGTGGGATTCGAGGCATCACCGCGATCGCCTGGGTGTTGGATGTTGATAAACATCGCTTTGCCATCAGGTGTGCTGGTAATACCAGTTACCTCACAATCCGTAGGGCTGGTTAAGAAGCGCCTAACTTGTTTGGTGTTGGGGTCAGCACAGGACATGGTGTTGCTACCGATGTTTACCAAATCACCGATACCATCGCCTGAGTGGTCGGTCTGAATCCAAAGGCGGCCGAAGTCGTCGAACCACAGACCATCTGGTGAACTTAAGTCATCACCTTTAATGTTGCCTTGAAGATTTGGTTCGGGTCTAGTTTTGTCCCCAGCTTCAAAGAAGATATCCCATTTGAAAGTTGTAGCCGTAACGCTGCGTCCATCTTCGCGCCAGCGAATGATGTGACCGTAACGGTTGTCAGGACGTGGGTTTGAAGCATTCACGGGAGGACGCGCACCGCCTGCTGCTGTTGTGCCGTCTGGCTGGTTAGAGGAAACTGGAGTTGTGCCGCGACGAGTATTGTTAGTCAATGTGCAATAAACTTCAATCTCTTTATATCCGCCGATGCGAGGACGCACAGCTACCCACTCTGGACGATCCATCATGGTTGCGCCGACGCGATCGCCAGCTTGTCTTGTCTTGACAAGCACCTCAGCTTGACTTCTAAAACCGTTTTCTGGTGTCAAACCACGCTGACCGTACACCAAAGGAATCCACTCGCCAGTACCGTTGTCATTAAATTTGGCAACGTACAGAACACCGTTGTCAAGTAAATCGCAGTTAGCAGAACGATTTCCGGGATTTAAAGGTTGGGCACAAACGAACTTGTAGATATACTCGTTACGCTCGTCGTCACCCTGATAGAAAGCAACACGGTTATTATCATCAACAACGACCTGAGCGCTCTCGTGCTTGAATCGACCAAGGGCAGTGCGCTTGACTGGTTTGCTTTGCGGATCGTAGGGATCAATTTCAACCACCCAGCCGAATAAATGGGGTTCGAGTGGGTTGGTGCTGGCATCAAAGCGTGGATCAACCTCAGGCCAGCGATAGCTAGATGATGTTGAAATGCCGTACCGATTTTGTCCTGCCAGGATATCGGACTTTTCGATGCCCCCAATTGCAACTACATCTCGTGTGGGATTAGCAAAGTAGCCGTTCCAGTTCTCTTCGCAGGTCAAGTAAGTGCCCCAAGGAGTGTAGCCATTGGCGCAGTTGTTGATTGTACCGTATGCGGTGTAGCCGTCGTTCAGCGTCCCGGTGTCAACAGAGCCAGTTGCCTGAATTGAAAACTTTTTTGACTTTAACAGTGCATTGCCAGCAGCAGGCCCCGATACTCGCATCTCGGTGTTGGCGGTAATGCGGCGGCCATAGGGCGAATTGCGATTGAAACTCCACTCATTGCCCTTTTTGGAAATTTCCACAACAGACACACCATGAGCAGCCTGAGACTTCCGTACTTTCGCAATTGTGACTGTATCCAGGCCATCTGGATGCAAAATTGATTCCTGGGTGTATTCATGATTGACGCACAGCAAACCAGTATTTATGGGCTGATTTAAAAAGCCTCTTAACGATCTTGTTTGTGAACTTACTGTCCGACCAACAACCTTACCTGGCTGTAATGGGAAGTAGTGCATTCCATCATTGTGCATACCAAACTGCTTTTCTTGAGCAGCAGCATCTTGAGAGACATCTGGTAGCCAAGTCTGGCCACCAGGTGCGATCGGATCTCCCCAAGCAATCAGCACTTTGGCTGTATAACCTTCAGGAACACTGACAAGATCCTTTTCAAGCAGTCCTGTAGCTGGGTTGAGTAGATTCGGTGGGATGCTCTTAAAGCCTATACCAGCAAATCCCGTTCCTTTGGGAATCGGGGCTGCATCAACACTTTGGAGAAAGCCACCGATAGAAACATCGCCCAGAACAGTTAGCACCGACGTACCCACAGCCGTCATGATAAACCGCCGCCGACTAAGACTAACGCGGTCAATCACATCACGAATTGACTCGTTACCAGATGGGTTGAGGGTCAAATTGTTTTTAGGGTGAAAGCGTCCTTTCATTCTTTGTTCTCCATTTAAGGCTTACGAGGTTGTTATTCAGTTCATCTCTCAAGAAGATGAGTAATTTGGTAAAGAAAAACTTTAAATACTTACATAAATTACTTCGATATTTATTGAAAATTGACACGTTTTTAACAGCCAAAAAGTATAGCAATCCTAAATTATTAGTGAAAAAAATCTGTTGCCTATTGCCTACCTCCACGACTAATTCCACAACTTAAATAGGATTTCTATAACAGTGAATAGCAAATTAAAACTGTCTGCTCCTGCTTACCCGAAGAAAAAATTATCAAGCTTTTATTAATTTAAATATCAAGTATTAACATCAGGTTATATATTGATTAATTTGAATTTATCAATTGTCATTATTTATGAGGAAATAAACTTTAAAAGCACAAATACCTGTAACTGTAAAAACAACATAATCAAAAATACATATTTTCCGATTTTAAACATGGTAAACTTATATACCTATTTTTTAAGACCCAGCAAATATTGCATCATCAGCAGATTGACCATTTCCGTAACCAGAATCAGATAAGGAACAGTGTCAGCATCCATCTGTCCTATCCTGGAGATGGATATATATAGTGTTGTGGGTGAGACTGTGTTTTTCAGCGTTGTGATACCGACTTATAATCGCCAACCGATTTTAGAAAAATGCCTCCGCGCCTTGGAGGTGCAGAAATTAAGTCAGCCAAGTTCGGTTACTGATTACGAGATTGTCTTGGTGGATGATGGTTCTACTGATGGCACATTGGAGTGGTTAGCAGTACACAAAGAAGAGTTTCCCCATGTGCGCTGGTTTCAGCAAGACCATGCTGGCCCATCTGCGGCTCGGAATCTGGGGGTAGAACAGGCGCTGGGAGACACAATTATCTTTATTGATAGTGATTTAGTGGTGCTGGATAATTTCCTGCAAGCTCATGCTGAGGCGCTAGTGCAAGGAAAAGAGAAATTGGGGAGCGATCGCTTTTTCACTTACGGTGCAGTTATTAATACTTGTAATTTCCATAACCCAACGGTTGAACCCTATAAAGTAACAGATTTTTCAGCAGCTTTTTTTGCTACCGGAAATGTAGCAATTCCCAAACATTGGCTAGAGAAAGCTGGACTTTTTGACACCAGATTCCAACTCTATGGCTGGGAAGATTTAGAACTAGGTGTGAGGCTAAAACAACTAGGTTTAAAACTAATTAAATGTCCAGAAGCCGTAGGATATCATTGGCATCCACCATTTAACTTAGAGCAAATTCCCCGATTGATTGACCAAGAAATTCAACGCGGACGGATGGGAGTTTTATTTTATCAAAAGCATCCCACATGGGAAGTGCGAATGATGATTCAAATGACTTGGCTGCATCGCTTACTTTGGGGAATTCTTTCACTCAACGGTACGCTGAACGAACGGACAATGGCTCCATTATTGCAATGGCTAATTAATTTAGGTAAACCGCAATTAGCTTTAGAAATTGCTCGAATTTTTCTTAACTGGTATAACGTGAAAAGTGTTTACCAAGCCTATGCCAAAATGCAGCAAATATCCTGATTAAATACCGATTCAACTTGTATTTATCCAGTCACTTACGTCAAAATCGCCCCACCCATTAACCGTTCATATCGATATTTCAACTCTTCTTTCATCAAATACCAGCGCTCTAAAGTTACATCCATTTCTATTATTTTTTCTGCTGCTTGCCGTGCTAAAAGTAAAACTTCCTCATCTTCAACCAAACTTGCTAAGGTAAAATCTGGCACTCCAGATTGACGAGTTCCCAGCACTTGCCCAGGTCCACGAAAACGCATATCCATTTCTGAGATGAAAAAACCATCCTGAGATTGTTCCAACACCTTCAAACGTTGTTGAGCATCAGGACTTCTGGAACTGCTCATCAATAGACAGTAAGACTGAGCCGCGCCACGACCGACACGCCCCCGCAGTTGGTGGAGTTGCGATAAGCCAAATCGTTCCGCATTTTCAATGAGCATTACTGTAGCGTTAGGTACGTCTACTCCTACCTCAACAACGGTCGTAGAAACTAATATCTGTGTTTGGTTATCACGAAATTTGGTAATCGCTTCATCCTTATCGGCTGAACTCATGCGACCGTGCAGCAGCCCTACTTGAAAGTCAGGAAAAACGCTTTCTTGTAGCTTTTGATGCTCCTCGGTTGCCGATCGCAGATCCAGTTTTTCTGATTCTTCTACCAAAGGCAAAACCACGTACACTTGTCTACCTTGGGCAATTTCTCGGCGCATGAGGTCGTAAGCATGGTTGCGTTGCTGACCTGACAATACTGTTGTCTGAATCTTTTGCCGTCCTGGTGGTAACTCATCAATCTGGCTCACATCCAAATCCCCGTGTATCGTCAGTGCTAAGGTTCGGGGAATGGGAGTGGCTGTCATAGTCAACACATGAGGTTGCTCACCTTTTTGCTGCAAACGCGCCCGTTGTTCTACCCCAAAGCGATGCTGCTCATCAATCACCACTAATCCCAATTGATGGAAGTTTACGGGGTCTTGAATTAAGGCGTGGGTTCCCACTAATAGAGGTAATTCACCAGTTCCTAACTGAGAATGTATTTGTCTTCGTTTAGCAGTTTTAGTAGAACCTGTCAGTAATTCCACTGGTAAATGCAAGAGGTTAAACCAGCTAACTAACTTGCGATAATGTTGTTCTGCTAAAACTTCTGTAGGAGCCATCAGCGCCGCTTGGTAGCCAGATTGAATTGCTGCGAGGATAGCTAGCACAGCGACGACTGTTTTACCGGAACCGACATCGCCTTGCACCAAACGATTCATTGGTACAGGTTTTTGCAAATCATTGAGGATATCGTTGAGAACTCTTTGCTGTGCGCCAGTGAGTTGAAAAGGCAGTATTTCGTGGAATTTCTCTACAAGTTGACCGCGTGGAACTAGTATGGCGCTGGTTTGAATCGCTTTTGCTTGCTGCTGACGTTGCAATAACCCAAGTTGTAGATAGAAAAATTCATCAAAAACTAGGCGACGACGGGCAACTTGTAAGGCGGCGCTATCGCTGGGAAAATGGATGTTAGCGATCGCATCTTTCAATTCCATCAAACCATACTTTTGCCGCAAACCACTTGGCAGAGGGTCTTTCAGGTTAGCCGCAGCTGGTAAAGCAGCTATTACCGCCTGTCGCACTGTATTCGCCACCACACCCTCAGTCAATCCATAAATTGGCACCACCCGCCCAATATTCAGCGACTCAATCGAATCTCCTGGATTTGCCAAAACCTCTAGTTCTGGATTATCCAATGTCAAGCCGTATTTACTTTCTTTTACCAACCCACACGCCGCCAGAATACTACCTACTGGATAACGGCGTTTTAAACTTTCTTGCCAAGCGCGACTGCTAAAGCGCGTACCTGCGTAAAAACGACCAATTTTGATTTGACCGCTATTATCTTTTACTACCAGTTCTAAAATTGATAATTTCTGATTTTTAGGGCTAGTAAAGCAGTTGCAACGCTTCACTGTAGCCACTATTGTCACCGTTTCACCCGCCTGTAACTCGCGGATATTCACCTGACGCGCATAATCAATATGGTCACGAGGATAGTAGAAAAGCAAGTCACGGACGGTATGTAAACCAAGCCGTGCCAAATTATCAGCTTTTTTGAAGCCTATTTCTGGTAAATCACTGAGTTTTTGTTCAATGTTCGGGGCAAGCCTCCGACTCACCTCAGAGATGATTTTAGATTTTGGGTCACGCCTTTGGTGCGCTGGAAGCGCAACTTGGATTTTGGATTGATAAGTTTTCCCTTGCTCCCCTGCTCCCCTGCTCCCCTGCTTCCCCTGCTCCTCTTGCTGTAGTTGGGAGAGATACCTACGAGTCTCTGCTACTAAATGTTGTCTTTCTTCCAGTGCTAGATGTGGATAACTAGCAAATTGCACCGCTAGTCCTTGCCAACGGCGGCGTTCAGTTTGGGGTAAGCCTGTTGGGAATTTACCCAAAGTCAGGCTAAGAAATTCACTGAAGCGGTATTGTCTGCCCACCAAGTCTGTAAAGCCATGTTCGGCTTCTATTGCCAAGGCTTTGTGCAATCGTATCCAATCTGGTTTTTCATTAGTCATTGGTCAATAGACATGGGAGTGAGGAGTTAGGAGTTAGGAATAAATAACTCATAACTCATAATTCATAACTCATAACTTTATTCAAACCAACTAGCACGCCATGCAGCTTCAGCTTCAGCGACTGCCCTTTCTCGATGTTTTTTTTGATACTCTCGTCCTAGCTTGTTTAGCTGAACTAAAATACTGCGGATTTGTCTACGCTCAGAGGAAAGTGTCACATCAGCAAATTCAATTTCTCCTAGCCGCAGGTTAATAGCCATAATTTGCGTCAGCCCAGAATCTTCTGACTGCTGCTCATTTTCAATTTCAATTACTAAGTTTAATAAGTTGGGTGGTCCTGGCATTACCTCGGCAGACGCTTCTGATGCAGCAGCGGCTGCGGCTGCTAAAATCGGTTCTGGTAATTTTTTGGGTAATACTCCAGCTTTTTGTAATAGAAGATTAGCGTCATGCGAAAGTTTTTTCAGTATCTCTTGCATGACCTCTTCTAAGTTCTGTTGCCATTTTGCTAGTTCCATAGGATTAGAAGTGTCGGCGGTGAGAGACTTAGAATTAGAGGTGTCCAAAAGTCTAGAAGCTGAAGAGGATGTTACTCCCTCATCCCCCTCATCTTCCTCATCTTCCTCATCTTCCTCATCTCCCTTATCTACCCCAGCTTCCTCACTTTTAATACAAGTGAGCAACTGTTCAGCTGCCACTTGACCTAGCTTGCGGATGGCTTGTTGCAATTGTTGGCGCTGATTCAATGACAAATGCAGAAAGTTTTCGGGATATCCTTGGGTACAGAGATGGTAACTCGCCAGAATCAGCTGTTTTCGTACAGCTAGCCCCAAGGTGTCTAGATAACTAGCATAAGCGCTTTGTAGTTCTACTGCGATCGCCCGAATCGCTTCTTTCAGTGCTGCAATATCCCGTTCAATTCGCTCGATTGCTCTTGCCATATCTTTTCGTTCTTGTCCATGTGAACTATTACATAGTACAAATGTACAAATTTATTTTAGGATAACTTTCCAGAGGATTTTAGATTTTAAATTAAATGCGATATTTAGCATCTCTATTAAAAAAACACAGGTCAGGCTATTTGCTTGACCTGTTTGGTAAATAGTCATTAGTCACTTGTCCTTGGTAAAAACTAATGACGAATGACTAATAACTAAGTATTACTTGCTGCCCATTTGTGCAGCGACTTCATCAGCAAAGCTAATTTCTTGCTTTTCAATGCCTTCGCCCAGTATATAGCGGACAAAGCGGGTCACTTGAATCTCTTCGCCTAATTGCGCCTTCACTTGCTTCACCAAGTCTTCCACGGAAATACTTTGATCGCGAATGTAAGGTTGATCGAGCAAAGTCAATTCTTTCAGGCGTTTTTCAATTCGTCCCTGAACAATTTTTTCTTTGATGTTATCTGGCTTGTTCGCCAAATCATCCTTGCCCATTTCAATATCTTTTTCTTTTTGGGCAACTTCGGCGGGGATTTGGTCTACGCTCACATACTCGACATTTGGACAAGCCGCAACTTGCATTGCAGTGTTCCGTGCCAAGCTTTGGAACTCTTGATTGGTAGCGACTGACTCAGTTTGAGAACCCAGTTCTACCAATACACCAACTCGACCGCCAGTGTGAATGTAGCTGTCTACTATACCTTGTGTGCCTTCTGCTAGTGCAAAATTGATAAAGCGACGCACTTGGATATTTTCACCGAGCGTAGCAATCGTTTGCTTGATGAATTCTTCTACAGTCCCGCTTGCACTATCAGCATACTTTTGAGCCAACAAAGACTCAACACTATCAGCAGTCGCTGCTTGCTTTGCCAGGTTCTTAACTAAAGCTTTAAAAGCCTCGTTACGAGCAACAAAGTCGGTTTGGCAGTTGACTTCTATGAGTACACCCACTCGACCACCGGGCTGAATGTAAGTATCTACTAGACCTTCTGCCGCAACGCGATCGCTTTTTGCCCCCGCCTTAGAGATGCCCTTTTTCCGTAGCCAGTCTGCGGCTTCTTCTACGTTGCCTTCAGTCTCTATCAGCGCTTTTTTGCAGTCCATCATGCCGGCACCAGTTTTTTGGCGTAGCTCTTGGACGAGTTTTGCAGATATTTCCGCCATGTTGCCTCAATTCCTAACTTGACCTCGAGTTGTAATCGCTCACGGGTGTTGAGTATTTCTATCTTACTCAGGGCTGGGGGAGAAAAAATAATGAAGTTATAAGGTATGAGTTTTTTCTTCTCTACCTTTGCCTACCATTTGCCGTAGGCTAGGGCGGCTTGCTGTTACTCTGCCAGTCACCGCCCTCCTTCGGACACTTGCTTCACCCCTGCTTTATTTATTCCTCTGTTTCCTCGTCGGGAATTACAGCGTCAGTATATTCGGTTTCTTCGTAGTCTTCGTCATACTCACCACCGTCGTAATCTTCGTAATCCTCTTCAGCATCCAGCTGACCGTGACGACCTTCATAAATGGCATCCGCCAATTTTCCAACTATCAGCTTAATTGACCTGATAGCATCGTCGTTAGCTGGGATGGGAATATCTACTACATCTGGGTCACAGTTTGTATCCAGCATGGACACAATCGGAATATTCAGCTTTTGACATTCTTGAACTGCGTTATACTCCCGCCGTTGGTCTACAATTACCACGATATCGGGCACTTTGCGCATTGTTTTAATGCCGCCTAAGTATTTCTGAAGCTTCGTCATTTCCCGACGTAGCATTGATGCTTCTTTTTTCGGTAATAAATCTAGTGCGCCAGTTTCCTCACGGCGTTCTAAATCTTTCAGACGGTCTACCCGTGTTTTGATGGTTGCCCAGTTGGTCAACATTCCGCCCAACCAGCGTTGGTTAATATAGTGGGAACCACAACGGCTAGCTTCTTGGGCAATAATTCCAGCTGCTTGGCGCTTAGTGCCAACGAAAAGAAACTTCTTCCCTTGTTCTGCGTGCGATCGCATGTAGTTGTAAGCATTATCCATTAACTGGGCAGTTTGCACCAAGTCGATGATATGTACACCATTGCGGGAAGTATAAATGTAAGGAGACATTTTTGGGTTCCAACGCCGGGTCTGATGCCCAAAGTGAACCCCTGACTCCATCATTTGAGCCAATGAAACTACTGGCATATATTTTCTAACTCCTATTCGGGTTAAACCTCCATCCAAGCGTATTTCCAACTGGAAACACCCGAATTCTTAGATGTGCGAGATTATTAGTTAACCATACTAGGTTAACACATTATGTTGACATGTAGATTGATTGACAGAGCGAGGGCAATAAAATAGCGCTGCCCACTCAACAATTGGGAAGCGCTATGCTTGCTAGTGATGAAAATGTTGCTGTTTGAAACATCTACTCGCGGTCTTCTTGATCCTTGGGCTTAGGTTTTTGTCGCCGTTGTTCGATCTGGTCGTCAATAGTTTCTCTCATTTTCCGATCAGCAGCGTCCATCGCAGAATACTTAAAGCGGTTGATTACGCCACTGAACAAGTTGCCAAAGAATCTTTCAATTTCTTGCATAATTTTATACCTCGATATTTAAAGGTAAATTTTTGACTCTACATTGGTCTTGGACTTTCAAGTGGAAGTTGGAAATAAAACGCTAACCTGTCCTAGAAGTATCTATTTGTCTCTGAGCGTCTCTGAGTGCTTAAAGGTCTAGCGGTTTATTTATCCCTTTGATTCAGTTTTGCTTGCGAATTACTGTATAAAACAGTCTTCTCAATTAAATCAGTATTGTTGAGACTTACTAGATTGAAACGCTATAGACACTCATCTATTGTATTCTGTCTAAGGTAATAAATGTAGCAAAGACGCAGGTAACAAATTGTTTACTTGGCATTTAGCTGAGATATAACCAAAAACCTGCAAGTTGATCTGAAAAGGCTTGATTTTCTGTTGTAAATTATGGGTGAAAAACTTAGATATAGCAAATTTTCCAACCCAGACAGGATAAAGTTTTATAACCCGTCTTGCAGAAAACTACACATATATCGATTTCATGTATTGTCTAAAATACTACTCATTTCTTGCTGATAACGCTTGGGAGTTATGTGTAGTATTTAAAACACAGATGTCACAAAAACATTGGTGATTTTAATAAAGTTAGATTGGTGATTTTAATAAAGTTAGAGATGTTAGTACCTAAAAGGGAATTTTAACTAAAGCTGTAAACTGCGTGAAGAGTGCCTTAATTCTACTTCACCGATTATGAGTATTATTACTCGTCAGGAAAGTGGAAGAAGTGTAAAATTATAATATTGTGGGCAATCTGGGTTGTCTTTACTACAGCGTGCAGCAATTTTTATAGTCCAGCGACGACCCTGTGTGTTACTCAATAGTATCGGGGTCTACATTGAGCGATCGCAACCTTGCCTTTAACTGCTCTATCTGCAATTCTGCCTGTTCTGCTCGTTGACGTTCTTGTTCTGCTCGTTGGCGTTCTTGTTCTACTAGTTTTTCTGCCTGCTGTCTTGCTAAAACTTCCTGTCGTAAAGCTTCTACCAGTTCATCAGGAATCAGTAATTTTTCACCCGTATCCTCTCGATAAAACCCAATTAGCCTTTCCTCAACTACCAAGCGTAGTTGTAACGGTTCACTGCGTCCATCTTGTATAGGTTCGTAGATTTCTCCCCGCAAGCGATAGCCACGTAGCTGCTGTTCTACCCACTCGCCTTTAGGGTCAAATAGCCAGTATTCCTTGACGCCTAGCTGCTCATAGAGGGTCTTTTTGAAGATTTCGTCTTGTCCCTTAGTACCAAAGGATGTCATTTCAAAAATAACTGTTGGTACTTGGCCCTCTTCCCAGATTTTATAGTTGTCCCGACCGCCAGATGCAACATCAAAAATCACCATCACATCTGGAGCTACCCGCAACTTGGGAAAGCCTTGTGCATAGTAAAGAAATTGATTTGCCAATACTGTTGCCTGACGATTTGCCAGATACTGTTTCAGGACTTCCAAAGTAGTTAGCAAAGCATAAAGGTGGTCGTAGGTTTCTGCCACTGGTTGACCATCAGCACTAGGGTAGAAGATTTCTGATTCGACATTAACAGGTACAGTAGCCGTCATGGTTGTAAAATCAGTGCTACGAGATTATTGTAGAATAACTCTACTTCTCCCTAAATTGGGATGTACAAGCTTTTCAAAATATAACTAGATAACTCACAAAATCCTTCGCCTTCGGTAGCGTTAGTAATGTAAGCAGGGTGATATTTTAACTGATTTACATATTCCAGCACATTGGCCACGCCTACAGAAACAGGAAAATAACGCCGATCAAATAAACTTTCATCATTGGGACTATCGCCCACAGTAACAATTTGTTCTGATGAATACTGGGGCAAATATTCGCGCAATACCTGCAACAATCCCACAGCTTTATCTTGTCCTTGGGGTTTAATGTGACACTGCACGTTGCTATAAGTAAATCCCCAACCCATTTGTTGACAGAGATTATCTAGGGTTTTTAGTTCGTCTTCACGCAAACCAGCTACATCAAAAGTCCAGTCAGTGATACGAAACCGATTATCAGCAGATTCTTGGATTTGAGGAAATTTAGTTTGTAAATTCTCAAAAGTCATAGCCAAGTGCTGGCGATGTTTAGCTAAATCGGCAATGGGTGTTAAGACTACTGGTTTTTTGTTCCCAGGGGGAAAGTACAAACCGCCATTTTCTGCCATAGCACCTGCCACTGGCATCAAGCTACTCAATCCACTCACCCACCCAGCAGAACGTCCTGTGACAATCAGCACCTTAATGTCAGCTGCTGCTAAATCCTCTAAAGCTTGCAGCAGTGCAGGAGTAAATTTTCCTCGTCTGGTTAACGTGCCATCCATATCTGTGGCTATCAGACGAATATTGCTCAGGCAAGTAGATGAAACCTCAGACAGAGCAGGGAGGTTCAAATGTCTGGACATATGTGGTTTGTAAAAAGCTGTAAAAAATATTAATGATACAGCAAGATGGCATTGAAGATTTGGGCATCCTAAACATCAGGAGTCAAGTTTTTCAGTTTCCAACCATGCCCACTTCGATGTTTCTTGCCCAATCGCCAGGGTCAAAGCCTAAAAAAGCATCCCAGGAAGTGCCAGCAAGTAATCCTCAAATACCACCATTATTGTTGGTAACCTCTGGAGGACTGGCTTTAGCGGTGATTGCTTTAATTGTGTATAGTAAGCTCCAGATGAATCAGCTGGAGAAAAAACTTAAGTTTGAACAATTCCGCGCGCGAGAACTAGAGAAAAAATTTAAGCTGGCGCTGGAAACAATTCGCAAAATGGAAACTAATCCCGATTTGGTCAACTCACGGGACTTTAACCTAGATTATCTGCGAATGCGGATGTCAGAGGAGGTGTTTCATTTTGCAATCCTTAATCAAATAAAGATTCAGATCAAAGAAAAAGTTACTCAAGCCCTGCGTCCAAATCAAGCACAACTTGGATCAGTCGGAATTGCTAATAGCGCTGGACGGCAAGTAGATGAAATTTTTGATGTAGAGTATGAAACTGGTAGTCCAGGGAACTCTGCCAAGCGAGTACTGTTTCGCATTCAAATCCGGTTAATGAAGTTACCGACACAAGCAACTTCTGCGACTATTAGCCAAATTATTGACTGTATAGAAACTTACCTAAGCCCTATAGAAGACGAAGATAGTTGGCAACCAACAATTCAAGGTCGGATTGCTACCATGCATTGGGATCAAAAGGCTAAACCTACGCCTCTACTGGTGCTGGAGCAATCGAATGAAGGCGTAAATGTGACTTTTCGTACTAGTCGCCAACCAAATGCCTCAACTCAACAAAAGCCACCTGGAATGAAAAAATCAGGCTCGGCTAGACAATAATTATGGCTGTCATTAGTCATTCACAAAGGACAAATGACTAAAATCATGACTGAATAGCTGCATTTGGGGAATTACGGGTTAAAAGACCATCTTCCATTTCCACGATGCGATCGGCTATATCTAAAATGCGGTTGTCGTGTGTCACTAACAAGATAGTAGTTCCCTGATTTTTGGCTAGACTCTGCATTATTTCTACGACATCGCGTCCTGATTGTTTGTCTAATGCTGCTGTTGGTTCGTCTGCTAGCACCAGGGGAGGACGATTCACTAAGGCGCGGGCGATCGCAATTCTTTGTTTTTGTCCACCAGAAAGATTGTCTGGATAGTAATCAACTCGTTCTTCTAGACCCACAGACCCCAGCATGGCTTTTGATTTAGCCATTGCTTCTGTTTGAGAAATATTATCATTCAACTCTACCGCCATTTGCACATTTTGCTTCGCAGTCAAAAATCCTAGCAAATTGTGAGCTTGGAAAATATAACCAATGTTGCGCCGCATCTGTACCAGTTTGTTTTGACTGACACCAACAAGTTCTTCACCTAAAAATTTCAAACTTCCCTCTTGTACAGATCGCAAACCACCAATCAAGCTCAGTAATGTTGTTTTACCTGAACCTGATGGCCCGGTCATAATTACAATTTCACCAGAATAAATTTCTAGGTTGATGTCAAATAATATCTGTTTTCTAAGTGCCCCTTTGCCATAGTAGTGATTAAGATTTTTAATGGCAATCACAGGTTCTTTTTCTGTCATATTATTCTTAGTTATAACGTTAGCTTTTTTGAAATGAAACTGTAGTGCTTACTAAAAAGTAAGGTTTCTTAATTATTAATTTTAAGCTATGTTTTTAACCTATACCTTTTAATTAATATTGAATTAATTAAAAGATATCTGCTGGGTCAGCAGAACGTAATTTTCGGACTGCGATCGCACCAGAGATAATGCACATTAGCATAGTCAAAATCAACACCATCACTGCACGTTCAAAACTCATAAAAACTGGCAAAAGTGTTGCTTCTCTGGCACTTTTATACATAAATAAAGCAAAAACTATACCAGGAAAATATCCTAACACTGCTAATAATAAAGCTTCTTGAAGAATGACTGATAATAAATAGTTTTGTGTGTAACCTATTGCCTTAAGAGTAGCGTATTCAGCTAAGTGATCTGCAACTTCTGTATAAAGGATTTGATAAACAATCACAGTCCCCACAATGAAACCCATGACAGTCCCTAATGTGAAAATAAACCCAATCGCTGTACTATTGGCCCAGTAATTCCGCTCAAAATCAATAAATTCTTGCTTAGTTAAAACATTTACCTCATCGGGTAAATATTTTCGTAATTCTTGAGCAACAACTTTAGCATCTGCTCCTGGTTTTAATCTAATCAGGCCAATATCAATTAATCCTTTTTGACGATTGTTGAATATCCGCAAAAAGTTAATATCACTCGTAATTAAATTACCATCTGCACCAAAGGATGCACCTAATGTAAATAGTCCTTCGACTTTAATCCGCCGCCTTCGCACTTCTGCTGTTACAGTCTTTCCTTGGTCATAATTAGCAGCAATTGGGCCATACTCCACTCTAGAAGAACGATCAAATAGAACTACATCAGGTAGTTTAAGTTTATCTAAATTTTCCTGAACTCCAGGTAAGTTAACTAGGTTATTTTCTGGGTTCATTCCAAATATCAGGATACTACGAGGGCGTCCTGTTACAGGATTTTTCCAGATTGTAAAGTCTAAATATATTGGATGTACTGATTGTACTGCGGGTAACTCTAAAGCTTTATATAATCGCCGTTGAGAAAAACTTCTCATGGCCAGAACAGCACTAGATTGACTATTGATTAAAACAATATCGCCCTGCAAGCTGCTATGAAATCTAACGTTACTATAATACAAAGCATCTCGGAAACCGAGTTGCATAAACATTAAAATATCAGCAAAAGAAATTCCGGCCAAAGCCACAGCTAGGCGAGTTTTTTCCCTTGTCAGTTGTAGCCACGACAGAGGTATTTTTTGATTCATTTTCTAGGCATCCAAGCACAGTTAAAATAATTCGTAATTCGTAATTCGTAATTAACTGTTGCTATTGACTTAAACCTACGATATTAGTTAAAAGGTTTAGATTTTTCATTCAACTTGGGTAAAGTTAGTATCGAAGTTATAGGATGTTTAAAGTTAATTAAACAGCCTATTGAAGATATCATCCAAAGTATCAAATCATGAATTGGTGTTACTGCTCACCTATAACTTAATTAGTTATTAATTTCGACAACAACTTTAGCGTAAGTTAAACCAGAAACTTTCTCGCTATCTTCTGGAGGCAGAGCAATTTTGACTTCTACGACTCTGGCATCCACATCTGCTGCTGGATCTGTATTCAACACATCTTTTTTACCAATTTTTCTGCCAATTTCAGTGACAGTTCCCTTTAATTCGCCGCTAAATGCTCCATTATCGCTGGTGATAATGGCGTTTTGACCAATACGCACTTTTCCAATGCTGTCTTCGGCGACTTCGGCAATCACAAACATTTGGCTGGTTTGTCCAATTTCAGCAATGCCATTTGCACCGATGGCTTCGCCTGACTTGGTGTAAACTTTTAAAATCTCTCCAGCGATTGGTGCTTGAACGTAGCTCAATCTCAATTCTGCTTCGGCTTTTCTGACATTTGCGATCGCATTACTAACTTGGGCTTGCGCTACTTGCACATCGGTGGGACTAACGTCCACAATTCTGCTTAGTTTGGCCTTTTCTTCATCGATTTGTCTTTGCAAAGTTGCTACGGTTTTATCGCGGTTAACTTTGGCTTCGATTAGCTGCTGTTGCAAAACTGCTAAATTTTGTATTTGGTTAGCTCTAGCCTCAGCAAGTTGCTGTCGTAGGGTTGCCAATGTCTGCTTTAGCGTAGCTTGGCTTTCAACAACCTGCTGATTAGCAGTTACTGCACTCAAGCGTCTTCTGTCCCGCTCTTGCTGAGAAATAGCACCTTCTCTGTATAAATAATCATAGCGTCCAGCATCGACTTGAGCATTGCGCTGTTCGGCTTGAATACGTGTAATTGTCGCTCTTAGAGCATCTCTTTGCCCACTAAGTTCAGCTTCTAGGCGATTCACGGTTGCTTGTTGGACAAGTTTATCACCACTTAACTGGGCTGCAATCCGCGCGATCGCAGCTTGTTGAGCATTCCTTTCGCCAATTAACTGCGCTTGTAGGCGAGCAATAACTGCTCTTTGAGCTTGAATATCTCTTGGAGATCCAGCCCTAACTTGCGCTAAATTCGCACGGGCTTCTTGCACTTTGGCTTTTGCCTCTTCTAGTCCGGCTATTTGGGTATCGCGGTTGTCCAAAATTGCCACAATTTGGCCTTGTTTTACCTGTTCACCTTCTCTCACAAGAAGTTGCTGAATTCGTGACGATGGTGCTAATCCTGAGGATGGGGCGGACAATTTAACAACTTCCCCTCGCGGTTCCAAACGCCCAACAGCACTAATGCTATTGGTAGATGGCATTACGGGTGCCGATGTAGTTAGTTTTCTTAACTGCTCGATTTTAGCCGTACCTAGTATCCCAGCAGCGATTACTATTGGCACGGCTACAGCGATACCCCACCAAATCTTAGGTTGTTCTTCATTAAATGCCTGCTCACTTGGCTTTGGCTTTTCAGTCACCCTTGACATAGTATGTTGCCCGTTTACCTGAATTGTGCTGATGGAAGTAAAAATAAAAGGGTTTTTAATCAACGGCCAGCCACTTAGGACAAACAACACTGGTTTAAAGCTGGGTATGGCTTAAAATCCATTGTGTGATAAACATTCAACACTATGGCTTTGCAAAATGGTGTTTTCTATAGCGATGTCTTACGACAAGCCACTTCGCGTCTACGACTGACCTCTTTCCAAACCTCTCTCCTAAAAGGAGAGAGGCTTTGAAGCTTACTTACTCCCCTTCCAGCAACAAAAGTTTTTCCGCTTCCCTCTCCTCGTAGGAGAGGGTTAGGGAGAGGTAGGGAAGGGGCTGCGGGTTAGGTCTGTATTGGAACCCAGAAGCGCTATGGTAGCTGGCTATTCAATAACTCTGAGTATTATTGAGACATGAGTGCAATGGAAGTTAGCAGAATTCACAAGCAGTATGAATCTAGATGTAGAAATGCGATATATCTTGTCTCTACACCAAATCCCAAATTGGTATGATGCGGTACTGTACTGCTACATTCACTACGGCTACAGTTAGTCACAAAATTGAAAAGAAACATCAAAAATAGACTGTTACCTTTGCTGGATACAATCTTGCTACAAAAGTTAGTCTTCCTTAAGTCAATCAACGATTAACTAACTAAAAAATATCTGTCAACTTGAGCATTTTTAACATCAGAGTTTGCTTAACTTTCTGGTCAATGAGTTAGCAGGGCTAATTGCTTGCACCTACCAAGACAACAAACCATCTTGTGATATTTGCTTCAAAGACCTTACCACTCTCCCTGTTGCTGTTTTGGGACTCCATTAAACTCTCGTTGAATGAATTCTACATTTATCCATTACGCGAAAACGTAACAGAGCCTACAGATGGAGGATATGGGCGAAATGGGGGAGATGAGGGAGATGAGGAAGTAAATTCTTCCTTATCTTCCTTGCCCTCCTTGTTTTTGAGCAATTAGAGATTTTTTTATTTTGAAGTCTCTTGTGGGAGGTCGAATAGAACTGTGGTCATGTAATGTTCTGCCCAAGCTGGGCCAAAGGCTTTTTCTAGTACACGGCGGGTTTTATCGTTTTGCTGCTGTTTGGTGCAGTAGTTGTGTTGTCCGGCGAGATTTTGTGTGACTTGTTCAACTGAAACAGGATGTGAGGCGATCGCTTGGGTGCAATGAATGTCTAAAAATTCTCGCACCCGCGAGAGAAACATTGTTTCTTCTTCTGGGGAACTAGGGCGCACAAAGATACAAAAATCCGAAAAAATATTTCCCCATTCGGGTAATTCACGGGGTTGGGAAAAGTTAAGCACTGTTAATTGTGTCAGTGCAGAAGTATAAGATTCTGGTAAGGTGCGCTCTAATTGGATAGGAGAAAGGTCTGCGATCGCTGCACTAATTTGACCTCTACCTCCAACTAAATCACAACCAAACATAGGTAGGTTGTATTCTGGACGGGGAAACATGACGCAGTGCAAAATATCCAGCATATTTCCGATTTTCGCCAGTTCCAAGTGCATTTTTCGGAACTGTGGCGTTTGATAGCAGCGGTTTTCAATCGTCAGTTTTTCGCCTTCTAGTCTACCTTCCACATACCCCAACTCATCAGGCAAATGGTAGGGCGATAGATCCAGGTGCTGATGCCAAGCTGCCTCAATACAATCAGCTAGCTGACGAATTAGGGGATGTTGTTGCTCACGCAGCGAGGGCATAGAAGTAAATGACATATTCTAGTTGGGAATGCGATCTAGTGGCCAGTCTACAACCTGTGGTGCCATACCTGTTGTGGTCTGCAATATAAGCAAACACTTGCACTCAGCCAACGTAAATTTATAAGACAGCTACTTTTCACAATGATTATTTATTTTGTATTCTAGGTTACAGAAATAATTTTAGATTAGCCCATTCATGAAGGCTAATAGAAAGCTATGAAACTAGATTCTCATAGACCAGATTTTGCTGTGCAACCAAAAAGGCATAATCTGGAAGGTTTACAGCAGTTAAGAACTTCTACTTGGGTAACCCTTTTGCAACTTCCCAATCCCTTTAGCTTTGACGAAGCACTTTTATTGTGTCCGGTTTCAACAGATGAGTGGCTAGTCTGGATTCCAGATCATGGGGAGGCAATACTCAATATTAGTCATTTGTCATTGGTCGATAACTCTGGACAAAGGACTATTGCCAGAAATCTGTGACATCGTATCCCAGTTCTTCTAGCATCTGCCGCAACAGGGGTAAACTGAGTCCAATTACATTGGTGTGACAGCCTGCAATTTTTTCGACGAAGAAACTACCAAAACCCTCAATGGCAAAGGCACCAGCACACTTGAGAGGTTCACCTGTGGCAACATAGGCTTTAATTGCTTTGTCGCTCATTTGAGCAAAGTAAACTCTTGTAACTTGAGACTTGACTAAAGTGCGATTTTGGTCAGTATCAATTAAGGCGTGACCTGTGTACAAGTCGCCAAAGTTACCTTGCATTATCTGCCAACGTGCGATCGCTTCAGAGAAGTCTGCTGGTTTGCCGTAAATTTCACCATTGATAGACAAAACTGAATCACAACCCATAATCAAAGCCGATTCAAACTGCGGGGCTACAGTTTCTGCTTTGTACTGGGCAAGGGTTTTGACCAATTGCGCTGGTTCACTTAATTGAATTTGTGACTCATCAAAGTCACTTGCTCGAACTATCGGTTCAATACCAACAGTTTGCAACAAGCGACGCCGCGCTGGGGAAGCTGAAGCAAGTACAAAAGGTGGGATTTTCATGAGATTTCTGACAAATTTGACAATTGGGCATTGGTAATTAAGTTTCTTCTTTATCCCCTATCCCCTATTCCCCAATTAATAAACAGAAAAAGAATTTACAACCTCATCAATCATTCGTTTAACTTTCTGCCAGCGTTTTTCAGGAATTGAGGCGTTGAGGGTAAAAACTTTACCACGACTAACAGCGACGCTGGCGATGTTGTGTCGTTGCTGTTGATTGGGGAGTTTAACCTCATACTCTAAAAGGTAGTATGTTTTACCGTCTACTTCTCGCTGTGCGGCGTTGACTAATTCAGCTGAACGACCAGAGTCAGGAGGCGCCAGAGCTGCTTTTCCTAATTTATATCCTACTTCTGTTGGGGTTCCCAATTCTGATAAAGTTTTGCCTTCTGGAACTGGGCTAATCACAACAGAAACATTTTCAGACACCTCAATCAAATCATGGAAAACCACATCTGGCCCGTTGGCAACTTTAACTTGCAGCCAGCCGTTAGGATATAAAAACTGATAGCCATCATTAGTGTCTACAAAGCTTTTGAGTCCAGCCGCAGCCGCTACACCAGAATTACTCAGGCTGAAGCTCAACACCAATAGCAAAATTAATATAATTCGTTTCCACATTTCTACAGATTCCTTTGGGCTGGAGACAACACCAGACTTGCATCATTTCTTGTTATTATTCTCCCACCAACAGGGACGCTTCGGATGACGCATTATATAGGGAGGAATCAATGCCCAAATGTCGGCAGATACTTCCAGGTGTATCGCCTTAGTGTGAAATGCGTAAGCGTAGGTTGTCGTAGTCGTTGCAGCCCTAACCGCCTCGGAATGAATTCCAAGGCTCATAGCTCAAGTCATATTTGAGATGACTAAAGAAAAGTTGAAGAAATCAAGGGCTAATCGAGAACACAAAAAACCCCGACTTGATAGCCGAGGTAGATGGGAGAAGTCCAAATGTCAATGATATATAGGGATACCGAAATCTGCTTTTCTTAGGTAACACCCAATACAACCAACACTACATAAGTAATAAATAAGCTGCAATTTTAGCTATGTAATTTATTTTGGGGTTTTGCTAAGTTATGTAAATAATATTAACGAAAATATTACAAATAGTCAATTGGACTTGACAAAAAAAGAATGATAGCTTTTATAAGAGCTACTTATCAGGGAAAGTATGGAATTATTTTTGGAGGTTTGTGAAGTAGGGAAAATCAAATGGGTTACTGGCTAAGATAGTGGGATGAAAATGGGGAGTACAAAACTGAGTAATTCGCTGCAAAAATCAGGGTAGTCGGAATTAAGCCAGAGATTTGAGAAGCTAGCTACTAGATCACCAAAGTCTTTACAATTCCCTTGTTAGCTCAAAAAGTATTTCTTGACCTATGACGAATCAAGCTCCTATCCCGGTTATTGTCAACGGTGCTGCTGGTAAAATGGGCCGTGAGGTGATTAAGGCTGTGGCGCTTGCGCCTGACTTAAACCTAGTGGGTGCAATTGACCACAGTTTGGAACATCAAGATAAAGACGCTGGAGAGTTGGCGGGTTTAAGCGAACCCTTGGAAGTGCCAATTACCAATCAATTAGAACCGATGTTGGGTTATGTGGCTGGTGACAGACAGTCTCCTCCAGGAGTGATTGTGGACTTTACCCATCCCGATTCAGTTTATGACAATATTCGTAGTGCGATCGCTTACGGTATTCGTCCTGTAGTTGGTACTACTGGGTTAAGTCCAGAACAAATTCAAGACTTGGCAGACTTTGCTGACAAAGCTAGCACTGGTTGTCTAATTATTCCTAACTTCTCTATTGGTATGGTGCTGTTGCAACAAGCCGCAGTCGCAGCCTCTAAATATTTTGACCATGTGGAAATTATCGAACTGCATCACAACCAAAAAGCTGATGCTCCTAGTGGTACTGCCATTCAAACAGCACAGTTACTAGGAGAATTAGGTAAAACTTTTAACCCTGCTCTTGTAGAAGAAACGGAGAAATTACCAGGAGCTAGGGGCAGTGTAGCAGATGAAGGGATTAGAATTCATAGCGTGCGCTTGCCTGGATTGATTGCTCATCAAGAAGTTATTTTTGGCGCAGCGGGACAGATTTATACTTTACGACATGATACGAGCGATCGCGCTTGCTATATGCCAGGAGTACTACTAGCGATTCGCAAAATATTAGCGCTAAAGTCGTTAGTATATGGATTAGAAAAGATACTTTAAACTTTAAACACACTATTGGGCATTCATCACTGAGCACTCATGTTAGTACCACTGACTCGTCAAAAATTTGAACAAGTTGTTCCCCTAATTGCTACTGGTTTGCAGTACAAGTACTACTGGGGGAAGTTCTCAAATTTTTTGCAACGGCTGTTAATTTCTGTAGTTGCCGTAGTTGTTATATTGCTTGTGACAGTCGTTTTTAGGCTTGAGTTTGCTTCAATAGAATTTGTGTTGGGGATAGTTAGCGCTTTTTTTTGGCTGTGGTATCCAGTGTTTCAAGCAAGTATGCGGAATTTGCAATGCCGCCGTTATAAGTATGGTGGCTTTTTCCGTGGTCGAGTTTTAGATTGGTGGATTACAGACCAGTTGATGGGTAAACAAGAAACAGTCAACAGCAAAGGCGAATTGGTGATTGTGGAAAACCGAGAAAAACAAATTAACTTAGAAGTGGGTGATGAAACAGGATTTAGCATTGAGTTTGTAGCACCATTACGTCCTGCCCACAAAGTTATTACTCGTGGTCAAATTGCAGAAATGGTAGTAATGTCAAATCGCCCAGATTTGAGCACTATTGAAGAATTTAGCGATATATACTTTCCCAGCCGTGACCTGTGGGTTAGTGATTATCCTTATTTGCGGCGAGATTTCTTTAACGAAGTCGGTCGCCGTTTGCGTGAAGACCAACAACAAAGTCCGCGTCGGCGGCGTCGTAGAGCAGAGGATTGAAAAAGTCAAAATAATTCGTAATTAATCATGACGTTTGGTTATATCTTGCACCTACCCACTTTCCCGCCAGAGAATAAATTCTCTGGCTAATAGCGCCAGAATTCATTCTAAGGAGGTTATTGGGACTGGTGCAAGTTCTGTTTGCGGACTCGCTAACGTCATTTGTACTTCCAATTAGTCCTTGCGCTGTAACTTTTAATTACGAATTACAAATTATTTGGTCAGCAATCAAGAGCTTACGATTGGGAGCATCCTACTCTGATGAGTTTCCCTTTCAACTTATAGGTAACTGGTTCACAAACAAAACCTCCTGATTTAGGCTGTACATAAGTCCGCGTAGGTGGTTTTTGTTTATTTAACTGCGATTTCCAATCGCCAGCTATTCTTTTCAAGATAGGATGCTTCCTTATAAACTCCGGGTCTGCAACAATATCATGAGGGCCCTTAACACTTACCTTGGCACTATTGATGTATATATTATAGTCATAAATCACATTAGTACTTTTCCACTTACTATTAACATTTTTGCCAGGAAAAGCATAGAGAATGTTATTTAAAATTTTGATGTCAGATGACTCATTAGCAAATATTTGTCCACCTGTAATCTCTGGACTTTGATTATTTAAAAACGCTGTGTTATTGACAATATCAACACGTTCACTTACGTATGTATGAATGCCTGAACCACCATTATTAAATGTGAGATTGTTTTTAACTAAAGTACGTCCTTTATATGCCTTCAATGTTGAGTTCTTATGGTTATTTCTTAAAGTATCAATAATAATGCCATTACCGTCCGTGATCGTCCCGGTTTTAATCCAGGGAATGTATTGTCGATTGTTGTATATCTTGTTATTCCTCACGAACATTTTATATCCTTGGTAGCTATCAAAGCTCCAATTATTCAACATCGAAATGCCACTGCAAGCATAAACGTTGTACCAGGCATTATCGAACACCACGTTATTATCTACTGTCACATAGTCCGATTCAATCGCTGAAATGCCTGCTCCTCCACACTTATGTACCTTGTTGTTGACAATACGAATATGGTGAGTATGACCATTTTTTCGTCCATCCACACTGATGCAGTTTCCATTCGTTAGTGGGTTGAGCCTGTTAGTCTTCTGACTCATAGCATAATCAAGGGTTACGTTAGCATTGTTTCCTATTACCTCAAGACCGTTTACTTCAATATATGACGCTCCATTGTGAATCAAAATCCCATGCCATCCATTGTGCTGAATTTTCGGCTTATGGCCAGGATATGCTTTAAACTTAATCCATGCATTTGCTGTTCCAGAGCGAGTAATAGATAATACATCCCCATTCGGGGTTGCATTTCTGTACACTCCGTTCATAATCAGTACGGTGTCCCCAGGCTTCGTAAGATTTGCCGCCTTTTGAATGGTTTTAAAGGGGGATGAGGAAGAAACTCCGCTATTTTTGTCGTTTCCAGTACCACTAACATAATATGTTTTCGGAGTCGCTTTAGTGCTGATTAGCTGGGGGCTGGATAGGACAATTTCCTTGTTAGTGGATACCTGAGGGACTTTTTCAACTACAGATAATTTTATCTTTTCTCCCTCTGCCAAAAGACTCAACACCACGGGAATTGCAAGATATACGCTTAAACTGAAACCTTGAATTACCACAAGAAAAGGCTCCTTGATCGGCGGTACTTAACAACAATATCGGTATCTTCAGTATTTTAAAATACTATTTGGCATAAAGGGTATGATAGAGCCGACTTTCCTAACTTCCCTGATTTTTATCTTGTCCATAAGCTTGCCAAGCCAAGTCTACCAATCCATCAACGATCGCAGCTGCCACAACTGCATTACCTTTGCGACTGTCAATTGTAATGTGAGGCACTAGAGAGTCTTGTAAGCGCCCCTTCGCTTCATCAACATTTACAAATCCCACTGGAGTCGCAATTATCAAAGCAGGTCTAATTTCCTCGGCTTCAATTAAATCCACTAGTGCTGTTAGTGCTGTTTGCGCTTGGCCCACCACAAAAATGCCCTCTGGATAACGCTTTGCTAAGGTTTCTATTCCCCATGCTGCCCGAGTTTTTTCTTTTTGAGGGCGTGTCAGTGCTTCCATGCTGCAATAGACCGGATTGGCAAAGGTGTTTTGAATTTCGTAGGCAATACCTACTTGTACCATTGGGACATCTACCACAATCGTAGTACGTGCAGCTAATGCTGCTGCTCCTGCTTGCAAGGCACGCTCAGAGAAACGAATCAAAGACTTATACTCAAAGTCAGCTGTAGAGTATATTACTCGACGCACAATTTCATACTCTGCGGGTGAAAAGACATGATTTTCAATTTCACTATCAATGATTGCTAAACTTTGAGCATCAGTTAGGTGCCATTCCATTTTTGTTGAGCTTCTCAAATATTAGCTTTCAGCTTATCAGCTTCAGAGAGTTAGGAGTTAGGAGTTATAAGTTAATTAAAAACTCATAACTCCTAACTCAGCACTCATAACTCATTACTGGAAGAAGGCCGACTGAAAACAGGAGATAGGTAAGCAACCAAGACACCAATGAGAAACCCAGAGATATTGCGAACTAGAGGTAACCAGTCGCTTGTGCGTGTCACTACTGGCCCAATGCCAAAGGCAAGAAATAAGATTCCCCACAAAGGTGAGAAAATTAAAGCCCATTGCCAAGCGAAAACTTGTCCTTTATCGCGGGGTTGAGCAGCAAATCCACAAATCACCCCACCAATCACTGAGGTAATCAAGGTGAGAATCCACTGCTCTCGTGGCAGTCCGGGGACAACATTGCAACCACCCTTGAGTAAACAGCCTTTAACCGATTCTAAGGCTTGCAAAATGGCTTGGTCTTCGCCTTGTTCGCGGACAAAGTACAAATTACCGAAGCGGGTTTGCAGTTCTATCCAGAACGTCCGGGGTAAAAGTTCATAAACAGCATCGCCGACACTAAAACTGAGGATGTTACCGCCACGAGAATCGGCAACTAGTAGAATGCTTTTGTCATCCAAACCCCAATATTTTATGACTGCCCGACCTGGGGTGCGGTCATACTGAGTCAATACTCGTAGTTTCCAGCCCGTATCGGCTTCAAACTGCTCTAAATCTTTGACAAGCTTTTCTTCTTGCAGGACAGGAAGAGATTTTGCTAAGTCTACAACTGGGGTAAAAGTGCTAGGAAGTAAGTCAGGATTGTCATAAGCCAGCGCTGGGGGAGAATGCATCACCCAAATTGACCCAGCCAGGAAAAATACTGCAATAGATACCAGAATTCGTCGCCAAAAACAAGATTGCATGGACGTTTTTATACAAATATCAACGGTAGAACTGAACAAGTTGTTTTAAAAGAGTACTGGAAAAGTGATACTTCTTTACACTTGTTTACTTTACTCTAATCTAAGGGATCAAAGCAAAGCGTTTTTGAGGAGTGGCAAATAGGGGATAGGAACTAGAAAATTCTCTAATCCTTACCAATCCTCTTGTCAAGAATTAAAAATTAAAAATTATTATTTATTTAGTTATTAATTATTTTTGAATTTCTAGAGAAGCTCCAGTGGCGGCTTGTCATCATTCGTCCATGTACAGGGTGCACCTTCAAAGGTGTAATCAGCGCATTCATCAGAGTGGTTCCGATGATACATGGTTTAGATATTGGTAGCTAATTTGAGATCCCAGGGCATGATTTTGGATTGGAGCAAAGCGACGATCAATCTTCATCATCAAAATTGGTTTCCCAGCTAGCGGCATCGCTGTAACCGTCATTAACGCGGTATATTTCTGCTTTGACCCGACGATTTTCTTGCCTGAGCACTTCTCGTTCTCGCAACGTTAGTGGTGGTTTTTCATTGCTTGGCAAGCGATCGCTTGTTCGCCTCGCGGGTTTTTGGCGTGTGAAGTTTCTCCAAGCAGCTTTCGCGCCCACAAAAATGCTGCGTGTACCTACTTGCAGATTTTGAGCCTGAATTCTTGCACTATCAAGGCTTTGATCGACTTGTTTTACGACTTTATTAGCACTTTTTACACTTTCAGTAACATCATCAGTTAAGTCAGTGATTTCCAAACCAGTCACACGGATTGCTTCTAGAGTGGGCGGTAACTCCCGCGAGAGTGTATCAAATAGCTTCTCTGCACTACGAGCAGCGCGTGCTAACTCCTGCAAAGCAGGTATTGCCGCCACTAAAACCGCAGTCAAACTTGTGGCGACTAAGAGTAAGGAAAGTCCCAACCAAAACAGGGGATCAATCACGGTTATGTCATTTATGAGCGTTCTAATTGCTGGGGAAGAGAATCTGAGTCTTCAACAGATGTTTGCCGCTTCAAGACTTGGCTTTCTCTCTGACTAGCATCTACACCTGCTGCGATCGCTTCTCGTAATCTATCTAAAGTCTCATCCCAGTTTCGCAGTGCGCTAGCAGAGAGACGATCTGCCTGGATTTGCACACTCGTTGATAAATCTTCTGCCAATTCTGGGATAGCATTAGCAGATTTTTTCAAAATTTTACGCGTTTCGCGCCCTGTGCGGGGAGCCGCAAGCAAACCGGTCAAAGCACCGATGGTAGCTCCCAGCATCAAACCGCCAATAAATACTCCAGAACGGTTATTAGACATCTTGTTGTTTCTCTCCTTACACCCATTTTAGGTGGGTTTTCTCTCCTTGCAAGACTCCACCGATTTTATTCAGTTAATCTATGGTGACAAAATATCAGCCAAAAATGTTGCTTTTATTCATAAGCTTACGAAAATAAAGCTGCCAGATTTGCCGTCCTAGCAAAAGGAGACTGATAATTTGCCGCACTTGTAGGATTTGCATTTGTAGCGCTTGATTTTTTTGCCGTAAGTTATAAATATTTTCCTGGCTGAGATAAATATTTTCAGGTGCTTTATTCAGTGCTGCATGGGTACAACTTTCATAGACAGTTAACCTATCTGATATGTATGCTAGCTGCTGCTTGAGTTGCCATACCCGCCAAGCCACATAAAATAGTATCAGCGAAACGAGGGTGTTAACGAGGATAACTAAAATTACCATTGTTTATCTTCACCAATATCAGCTTTGAGGAATTGTTCTATATACTTGACTTGGCTCTTATTTAATGATGAAGAAACTAAAGGCTCAAAATTCTGGCACATTCAGCCGGGATGATGGCAAGAAAGAGCAGTTAAATGATGCTGTGAGGGCTATTGAAAGGCTTTAATCGGTGAAAATTAGTGTAACAAAGGCTGATGCCTAAAAAATCGCCAATTCGCCAATTTTGTAACAACCATATGCTCACACCTCGCAAAACCACAGCTACAATTGCCTTAGATTCACGACTCGGTTTGCGAAATCAACCCGTATGCTCAATAAGCCCCAGCATTACTACGTTCTACTCCCTAATCTGATAATCCTAGTCAATTTGCGACCTTTGTGGGATGTAAGCACAATGGCATAGCCCCTTCAACAGACGGGAAGAGAACTACACTACACTCTTTACCGGAGCCTCCCCAGCATCACCTTTATTATTGTGCTCTTACCTCTACCAGTTTTCTAGTCTGTCGCATCAAGTTAACCAACATTTTGCCTGTAAACACCTCACTAGTGGTTCACCAAGCAAAAATTGCTAGATGTAGGCTGGTGAAAAAGAAAGTGGTCAAGGAGAGAGAGTTTATTAATTCCTCTTCCCTTATCTTTTACAATTTTCCCAGTCGAAGGCTTACTCATCTTCCTTTAACCTTTTCCTTGTTGAAAGCTTAACCCTAGTATTTCACTAGTTTGTTACTGATAATGATTATTTTTTCTATACATCCAGTAGGAGTTGAGGATGTCAAAAAAATTACCATCAACTAAATCCTTTCGAGCTATTTTTGTTGCCTTAACGATTGGATTTGTTGGGTGTGGAAATCAAACTGCAAGAACTACATTCACTCAAACTACCACCCAGGTAAATGAGAATCTTCCCCAAGTCGTAGCAACTACAAGTGTACTATGCGACTTAACCAGACAGGTTGCGGGGAATACTGTTAACCTTACCTGCTTGATTTCTCCTACTGCTGACCCCCAATTTTATAAACCAAAACCGGAAGATCGTAAAGCCATTGAGCAAGCTAATCTTATTCTCTATAGTGGCTATAATTTAGAACCAAATCTGATCAAATTAATTAAAGCAACTAAAAACACTGCACCGAAAATAGCTGTCGGACAACTTGCGGTGTCTAAGCCACAAAAATTCCAGAAAGGCGGTAAGAATGTAACTGATCCTCATCTTTGGCACAATACTAAGAATGCTATCAGGATGGTAGAGATAATTAATAGTAACCTGATCAAATTAGAATCTACTGATGCAGTGACTTATAACAGCAATACCAAAAAAATCACAAATGAACTTACTCAACTAGATAGCTGGATTAAGTCAAGAATTGCCACTATTCCTGCCAAACAACGCAAGTTGGTTACAACCTCTGATGCACTTGGCTATTACGCCAAAGCATACGGTATTCCATTAGCAGGGAGATTACAAGGTATTAGTACTGACGAAAATCTGAGAGATCAAAGAGGGAAAAATTTGGTTGCAAATATTAAACGGGCTAAAGTGTCAACAATTTTTCCTGAAGCAGTAATTAACCCTAATGTTCTTCAATCTGTAGCCAGAGAAGCCGAAGTGAAAATTTCTGATAGGAAGTTGTATGCTGAGGTACTTGGTGAACCCGGAAGCGAGGCGGACACTTATCAGAAAATGATGATTGCCAATACACGCACAATTGTAGAAGGGTTAGGAGGAACGTATTTAATGTTTCAAATGAAAGCTGCAAAGTAGCTATAAAATCAGTTTATTAATCTGATAAACCGAGCTTTTGTAGCTTAGATAAAATTCGGTTTATCAGATTAAATTTAGAAACCGAGAATGTGAATGCTATTTGTCTTTTAATCTGATATCAATAACAGTTGCATTGAAGTTGTAGTTAAAGCCTTCCAACTCAAATGGCATTCCAATTTTAACTTTACTACTACCTAGCACTAGTCCGCTTTCTGTGCTTTTGGCTTTACCTTCTAAGGTCAAAAGCATATCTGTACTAAAATTGTTGGTTTTTGGATCTGGCAATTCTTTAACAGTGCCATCAGGTTGGAAAACATTGACTGTTCGAGGTAGCTGTTGAACGGATTTAATCTCAATCTGTCCGTAGGGTTGATTGCGGATAATAACATTAGTTTTTCCGCCTTTTTTTAACCCGTTATTGAATAATTGCTCAGGATCGCGGACATTCAAACCACGAACTACTAAATCTACTTCTATGGGTACTATTTTCTCACCAACTTGGGCAACACCCAAGCTAGATAAGATGCTAGACGAGACGACAAATATAACTAGCAGAGTTACCAGCGCAGCACCTAAATCTAGAAGGTTGATTTTGCCGAACAAACGGCCTTTTGAATCTAAAATAGCCATAAAAACTTTTCCGAGGTAATAGCGAAGTAATTGATTGTAGCAAGAAGGCTTTCGATGGGAACGGCAATTTTCCCTATTTGGTAATAACTCAAAGCGGCTGGGCGTTAGGTTATGCGACAGTTTATCACGAGTTCGTGCGGCAGCTAACGCTCGAATTTTTGCCCGTTAGGACTGACGCACCAGAAAGTAATATCTAGTGTTTAAGCCTAACTCTAGAGGGAATCTTTAACTCCCCGCAATTCGGTAGATTTGCGTAAGCATTAGCTGGATCACAACTCCTTTGCTCTTGAGTTAAGAATGCAACTTAGAATACTCTAAATCCGTCTCATAATTTGTCTCATTTATGTTCTCCCGAAATAATCTTCAGAGCGTATTATGTTTAATTGGAAAGGTTTTGTTGCAAGTTACCGTGTGTGGCGGCGTCGCTGGTTTTATCCCCTAATTTCGGTGGTAGTCGCCCTGAGTCTGTGCCTGAGTACACCCTTGCCTGGAAGAACTTTAGACTTCTTGCCTCTTATATTGCAGGGAGTCCAGGTACTTCAGCTTTCTAATATATCCGATCGCCAGGAAAGTGATATTGGCAAGCAGATTAATCAGCAAATACTGGGGAGTCAAGTCAAACTTTACCGGAATTCTGAAGTTAATCGCTATGTTGAACAAATTGGTCGGCGTTTAGCAGCTAATAGCGATCGCCCCAACCTTCCCTTTACCTTCCAAGTAGTGGAAGATGATGCTATTAATGCCTTTGCAACTTTAGGAGGCTATGTATATGTCCACACAGGTTTGCTGAAAGCCGCAGATAATGAAGCAGAACTCGCAAGTGTTATTGCCCACGAAATTGGTCACATTGGCGGGAAACACCTGGTTAAACAGATGCGGCAAAAAGCGATCGCTAGCGGTTTAGCAACAGCAACTGGTTTAGATCGCAATACAGCTGTAGGCATTGGTGTAGAACTTGCTTTGAATCGTCCCCGCAGTCGTAGTGATGAATTTGATGCCGATCAAAGAGGGCTAAGAACTTTGACACGCGCTGGTTATGCCCAGTCTGGGATGGTTACTTTTATGCAAAAGCTGCTGAAAAAGGGTGGTTCTGTGCCGACATTTTTGAGTACGCACCCCGGAACCAGCGATCGCATTGAGGGTCTCAGACGTGCAATTAACTCTCAACCAAGTAACGGAAATTATGGGTTGGATAATGCTAGTTATAAAGCGAATATTCGACCATTAGCGCGGTCTTAATCCTACTGGGAAGCTACTGCGTTGGGCCGGCAATGTCCGGCTTGTACTCCTAGGTCGAAGCAAGCTACGCACAGCGTCTCCGGTAGGAGAAGCAACTGAAATTATTAGGAAAAGACTTTCTTTATCCCTTCATCTAACTGATCTCGGATGATGCTCATTTTTTGTTGCGGCGATCGACTTTGATTTTAGCTGGATCAATTCTGATCGCTACATCTTCTAAGGGCAAGGTACGAAGATAATTTTTATAGATGTTAACTTGATAAACCAAGTTATTCGTGACATCCAGTCCAGTCAACCAGCCACTCCGGGGATGATAAGCGCCAGTATCTATGTCTAGCCATCCCTCTCCTTGTGCCAATTTACCAGGAGAAACACCCGGCAGAGTAAAAGTAATGGTGTGACCGATGATAATTAGCTTATCTGGAAAATAGGGTTTTTCAATGCTGTGAAATTCCTCTCGTATCCAGCACAGTTCATCGGCAGTTTGTTTTGCCACCGACTTGGAAGGGTCAACACCAGCATGAGTTAACCAAATATCCCCCAAGTCGAGATATGTAGGCAAACTCTTGAACCAATCCAAATGGTCATCGGGGATTGGAGCCTCATGGTAACTGGCTACGGTAGCTTGCCCCCCACTGCACAACCATGCTTGCATAGTCGGGGAGGAAGTTCTTTCATTGGTCAGAATGTTTAATAACATCTGCTCATGATTTCCCAGCAAACATGAGTAGTTATGCCGCTTGACAAAATTAACTACTTGTGAACTATGAGGCCCACGATCAATTAAGTCTCCCAGAAAATAGATTTGATCGTCTGACATGGGGGCGATCGCCTCCAACAATGTCATCAAACCTTCATAGTGGCCATGCACATCCCCAATTACAATTCGTCTGGGGCTAGTTTCGCTCATTGTCTCTTAGCTTCAATAGTTTGGCTAATACTTCTGCTACAGTTTAAGCTGTCTGGTTTCCGTAATAGAAGGTAAAAATACTGAATAAGTTTTATTTTAATTTAATTATTCTCCCAGAAATAAAATTAATTTATGATGGCAATGGGTTGAAATGCATAGTCTTTAGTGCTAAGACAGAAAATCAGCAAATTTCATTCGCGTTGTTAGCTTAAAATTTAAGCTGTTGCTGTATTACTCACTTTCTATCTCAACAATGTCTAAGGATTTTTCTGCTGATATTAGTTCGCGCATCTGCAAGCATATGAATGATGATCATGCTGATGCCATAGTTCTTTATGCTAAGGCTTTTGGCGGTGTAACAGATGCGAACGCAGCACAAATGCTGTCAATTGATGCACAAGGTATGGATTTAACAGCGCAAGTGAATGGGGAAGGTGTGCCAGTTCGCATTCAGTTTGATCATGTTTTAGCAGATGCGGAAGATGCCCATCAAACTCTAATTGCGATGGTGAAGCAGGCGCGGGTGAAGGCAAAGTAGAAATTGGGCTAATTATTGTATGACTAATGTTGACTTCTTCTCTGCCTAAAGACAAGGAGATTTTAATATAGCGATCGCTTCCATTTGTTAAGGTTGTGATAGAGTCTCACAATCTTGTTTTTCTAAAGCAATCGTACTTATCAGAGCAACAACCAAATCTTAAAGATTGTATGCCTCAAATCAGTCGTGGGTATAAGCCCCGACTGCATTCATCTCCCTTACCTCTTCCTTTACCACTGCGGCATAAGACTTGGTTTGGATAATTTCAAGCTTCCAGTCTGAAGAATAATCAGGCAACTCATAACCAACACTCTTAATATGAGCCAACATCAACTCATCCCGTTGATGCCAAACTGCAAATATTTTCTCTCTGCCATCATAAAGCGTTTCTAGGTCGATTTGATAAACCTCATTTACCCGCTTCAGTTTCAAGCCCAACAAATTTAACAGTCGGCTGAGTATTTTTATTGCTGAAACCTGCTCTTTTTCGCCGACTAAGTTAATACCAAGCGCTCTTTTAATATGCTTACTATGCTGAAAAACAACATTTTTCAGCATTATCAAATCTGGATTACTCTCGGTAAATTCTCTTCCTGCTTCGAGAAACTGAAGCATTCCTAAGGCTCTCATCGCCTCAACTTTGAGCGTGTAAGTTTTTAAATCTGGTAGAAAAACTTTCCCTTCACCCCAAGACAATTGCTGATGCCATTCTTGCTGATCTCTGACGTGAAAATACTCGCTTTCGTGAGTTAGATAATAATGAATTAACAGTTGACGATAATATCCGTGATCATCCTGCAATTTCAGCCAAGGAGTAACTTCTACACCATACCTTTGTCTGAGAACATATTTATTGATTTGGTTGCGTTCTCCATCAGACAAGGAGTGCTTCACTAATAGCTGATCATGTTCTACATAATCGATATCTTTAGCATTAGCTACAGCAGTTGCTACAGATAGTTGATTTTGCTGCTTAATATCCTTAATTTTACGTTTAATTTCTTTGGCTTTTTGACGGCTTTGCGCCCAATCTTTTTGAACTTTGACAATTTCTAAAACTAATCTTCTGCGGGTAGCTAAATCATCAGCATCAGTTGCCAAAAACGCAAGGCGTAAATCTCGAATAATATTATTGTGAACAGCATTACTCCGCAACTGAATTTGATGCCCATCAGCAATCAAACCATCTTGCATCGATTGACGATAGAGGCGGATAGAGGCATTTACCCGTGCAGATAACTTAGCCCAAGTTCGCAAATGAATCGGGTCATGAACTAAAGGTAAATCCACATCTATTTTATGTAGTGGACTAAGCAAAGCTAAGTTTTCTTTTTGATTTTCTTGATACCAATCAGATAGCAAGCGATAATTTGTACTACCACTACCAATTAAGCCAATACCTCGTTTAGCGCACCAGACAACACGCGGCACATCATCCCGCACTCTCGCTAATGCTTGTCTTGCTTCCGAGTCAGGAATCACCCCTTGAAAAATGCCATAAACTCGGTCGAAATGTTGGACATCAATACTAATTCCTGTACCCAGACTAGGGGTAACAAAAACGCCGTCATATTCAGATATCTTTTGATTGATAGCTGCAATAAAATCAACGGCTGC
The DNA here is from genome assembly GCF_014698505.1 of Nostoc foliaceum FACHB-393. GTDB lineage: Bacteria > Cyanobacteriota > Cyanobacteriia > Cyanobacteriales > Nostocaceae > Nostoc > Nostoc foliaceum_A. Next base: position 117,642 of record NZ_JACJTD010000023.1, read on the forward strand.
ATGGCCAGGTGTGTTTGTAGTGTGGCTACTAACGACCAAGGTTTTGGGAAATTGCCTTCGTAATTTTTGTAACCGCTCTTTCAGATAACGTTCAATTGTTTCACAACTGTAACGCCCAGCGCGACTATCGGTAGTAACATAACATTTACGTCCAGCAAGTAAATCTAATTCCAGTTGGTGAATTAGCGGTGTTGGGTTTGGCGAATCATAAAAAGTTACATCCCAACCATGCTGAGGTTTCCACTGGTTAAGAACTACCCAAGGTGTTAATTTGATTCCTGCTAATCCCTGTAAATATTCAAGTGACACATCTGATAAATCAGCATCTTGGGCAATGACTAAACCCCCAGTTGTTAAAACCGTAGAAATTAATTGCTGCAATAATCTTAATATTTTCACACGCTTGTGTTTACAAGTATTACTGTTTAATAGATGCCACAAAGACTGCTCTACTTCATCCAGAATTACTATTGCTCCCCGCCAGTTTTCCGGGTTAAGTTTCCAAATAGAATCAACGCACAATCCAAGAGAGTGTTGAGGAGAGAGAGAGCGGAGAATGGGAGGAGCGGGGGTAAGTGTTTTATCAATCCTTTTATCCCCATCTTCTTTATGTGTTCCCCATTGGATACCAATTTTTTCACACAAAAATTTTCCTAGTAGAATTCTGTGAGTAATTAATAAAACGGGTTGATTTCTAATTTTTGCCTGCTTAACAACGGCTTGCAGTGCTGTAGTTTTACCTGTTCCTTTTGCAGACTTTACTCCTATTAATCCAGAAGTTGGGAAAGGGATTTCACCTATATAAGGGCGATTCAAAGTGAGAGCAGCGGGAATAGTTAACTCAGTGTGGGGTTTGGTTTGAGCAAGATAAATTTCTAAATCAACACTTTGACGATAAACTTTATCGAAACTACTTGCACCTTTAGCAACGATAAACTCATCAACTCCTTTTTCTATTCCTGGAAGTTCGATAATTTTAACAGTGCATTTTTCTTGCTGAAATAAACAACCAAGTTGAGAAATAGCATTATTTACAGCAGCAATTGTTTTAGGTTGAGTTTCAAAATCAAAGCAAATATAAAAGCTACGTTTTGTAATTGCAAAGGCTGCTAAATCGGGAATCAACTGACGACGCGTAACTTTGCCAAATTCATCTTTGACAACCCGATAACCACTGGTAATTCCGGGAATAGCAATAGCTGCATATCCTTGTGTCAACAGTGTGGCTGCTTTCTTCACACCTTCGCAGAGAATGAGGGGAATGTTCTGTTGCATCACCCATTGCCAAAAGCCTCTAGCTTCACCATCGGCAGTAATGGTGATCTCGTCAGGCATGACCAGATTGTAACGTCCAGCGACTTGCTGCCACACTTGCAGCGTTACCCGCAAACAAAACACCCGCGTTGGTGTGCTGGGGGGATGCTCGTATTTGATGGACTTACCATTGTGATTTTGTCGGGGTTGGTTTGGCTTAAAGCATCCCCATTCCATCATTTGCCAATTATTTAAAGGGTCTAGCCCCGAACACCACCAGCCACCTTCAGTAATATGAGCATAACGCTGCAACCATGCAGCTTTCACCATTCCAGTATTGCTGCGGGGAAGTAGTTCAGAAATCAATAGGTACTCATAAGCAGTTACGCCTTGGAGTGACTTAAAATTGAGTTGCACTAAGTGTAAGTCTATACCACTACTCTTGACTAATTCCTCAAGGTGTTGGGGGTGTAAATAGTGCAGATGCATAGGAAAAGGTTTGAAGGGAAGTCAATGAGATTAAAACATTAACATGCATCTGCTTTTTTACTATAAGAGATATTGCGAGGCTTTTGTGATGCCTTTTTTACATTGTTATGGGAGACACATCGGTTAAGCCTCTAGTGGGTTATTCTGCCTATTAGATCCCCGAAGTAATAATTTTGTATTGTGATATTTGTTCGCAATTAATTTTTATTTATCAGTAAATTTCTGAGTTAAGGAATGCGATCGCTATAGGGTAACATCTTCATTTACTTCAGTAAAAACTTTATACTCAGCATCCACCTACTACCACGCATCATGTTTGGGGTGTGGCATCTCTTAATGAATCAAGATAAAAACCTCACTCCAAAGGTGGCTAAGAAAGGTTTGAGATAGCCAAGGCTATTAATTTTTCTTTCGCAAAAAAGGCTAATACAGATAACTTGACGTAACACTTTTACTCAAGTAGCACGGTAACTTCAAATTTTGATTGGAGGTAAAATAGACAACAACTTTCCAAACAAGTTCAATCTGCTTTATAAACCCTTTGCTTTTAGTTGCGAATGTAGGAAATATGGCTTTATACTTTTTGAGTATACCGTGTGCTTGTTTCATCACTGGCTATTTTTTATTAAAAAAAAGTAATAATGAAATCTCACATTTAGTAGCTGTATTTGCAGCTATCAGCCTGATTTTGGGTTTAATGTTAGCTCCTTGGCAGATTTTACTTCTACTATTAATTCTTATTCTCATCAGTACAAGCTACGAATACTACACAAGCAAGGTAGTCGACAGAGAAATACAATATCCACAACAGCCAGTTCCCAAATCTGAACCAGATTATAATTTGATCTACCGTGGGGCTTCCTATCATGCTGATCTTGATACTAAATCAAATGCAGTAAGTGTACCATTAGTAACCCATAAATTGAGTTTTAGGGGATGTACTTATTTTGTTTGCGCTGCTCCTAATACCCAATCGGCTGAAATCATTACACCACCAGTAACCTATAAATTGAGCTTTAGAGGAAGCACCTATTCTATAAACAGAACTGCACACAAAGAAATTAAATAGCAAAGAGTGTAGTAAAAGCAACTCAAATCATTTGTAAAGCATACGTAATTCAAAGCTGGACAAAAAAGCCTATTTTGAAAGATAGGGGCTATGAGTTACACTGTTCAGTAAAAATCGTGGCTGTAAGTATGGATTCTCTCAAAGAAAAGATTTTGGAGAAACTAGAACACCTCCCAGAAAATGCACAGCAGGAAGTTCTAGATTTTGTTGAGTTTTTAGAGTGGAGAAAGGAGAATCGTCAAGAATCTCAGTTATCTGTACTTAGTGAAGAATCTGATGCGGGATGGCTAGAGACTGACTTATCAAATTTGGGTAACTATGAACCTTATGATTGGCGACCTGGCGAACTAGATAAGGGTGTACCTGTTAAGTGTGTTCCTGGTAATAGCTATTTCAATAGTGATATCGAGCTTGAAGAAAATCAATTCGGTCATCACTTACTAGATAAACAATCCGGTGTTCTTGAGTAAGTCGCCGCGACCAAGCATTTGAATCTAAATATTTCAATGGTTCAGGTTTGCCAATACCTGTAAAAGGATCTCGCATAATCGCTTCAACCAAGTTAAAAGCGCGAAGCGCAGTTTTGCGGTTTGTCTCTACCCAATAGGCGAGGTCTTCCCGAAATTCTGGATGAAATACAGCATCTCGAACTTTATTGTCTTGAGGTTGGGTTTCATCCTTCTTCTTCGTCAATTCCCAACTCCTGACGTAGTTCGTTAATATTTTGAGGTTTTAAAGTTCTAGCTTTTGCTCTTTCCAAAGCAGTTAACAGACGAACTGCGTTTTTAGGTGAACGAAGTAAATGAGATGTTTCTAGTAAACTATCTAGTTCATCAACAGCAATTAGGGCGACGTTTTCGCCTTCTTGTCGAGTGATAATTACCACTTCTCTATCTGCAACTACTTGATTGCAGAGTTCGGCTAGGTTGTTACGAGCATCAGTCAAGTTTGTCTGCTTGGACATGGTGGGAGGTTTCCTAATGCTGTAGGCTTTACAAAACATAATAGCTTGGCTGGTTGGAGGCTCGTATCTTAGTTGCAATTATTTATGAACAGTGCTTAATATATTATAATGATTAATTTAACTTGACCAAAACAACTATACAGAGTAATTTCTTCATTATTCTCTAGCAATCCAAGAATAATTTTTTCTTCAGGCTTAATAAAGTCAACTGCTACTCCTCTTTCCCGAATTGTTGAATCCCAAAAGGAATCCTCTACGTCAGGTGTGATAAAATCTGCCGCTTGACCTATCTCTTGAAATTCTGAATTATAGAAAGAGCCAATTAATTCTAGTTTTGCTCCACTTTTAGGTGAAAAACTTAATTTTCCTGGAACTGTAATTTGTGGTTGGCTTGGAAGCCACCATTTTCCTGAACTAATAAATTCTTCCATATTTCTTAAATACTAAATTAGCTTTTGTCAACTATCATATAATTTGTTTCCTGAAATGTCTAAGCAAAAATTACTAACAATAAAAAAATGAATAGTGAAGAATAAACATTACCCCTCACCACTCACTTTTATTCACTAACTTCCAAAATTAAGTGCCCACAACTTCCTTCTCGGCGTACAACACCTCAGCGTTGATTTCTTTGAAACCGCGATCGCAATTAAATTTATTGGTGCTGCACTAAATTTATATTCTGTTACGTGAAATCATTGCTGAATAGGACGTAAAACTTCTAATTCACTAGGATGAGTTAAAACTTTGCCTAATGGCTCACTGAAATAAACAACTTGATAATTAGGTGCAAGTTCTGTTTGCAATACCTTCCAAAGACTAATTCCTTCTTCTTCAAAAGCCGCTTCAGCCTCTGCACTCAAATCTGGCGAGTTAGCAGGATCTTGCCAATTTAATGTTGCATTATAATCAGCCGCCCATTTTCTCAGATGGCTAATGGTTTCTTGACTGAGGGGCAGTTTTGCTGGATCGATATTACCAACCTTGTCAGTATCATAAGCGTCAGCAAAATCAAGCAATGGTAACAACTAATTATGTTGTTATTGAACTGGTGGCTTTGCTGAATAGCCCTTTACGCGTACCTCGTTCGCAGTTATTTAAATATGTAGAAGCTGTCAGAACTGCTCCTTATATCAACTTGATTTATATTGAACCAACAATAGATTCAGCAGCTTGGGAGCTACTCAAAACTAGAGAAGATAAAGCTTGGTCTTTGGTGGATAGCACTTCTTTTATAGTCATGCAACAGCTTGGCATTAAAGAGGCATTAACCACAGATCACCACTTTGAACAAGCTGGCTTTATTCGTCTGCTGAAGTCAGAATAAGTAATAATAAAAGGCATTCGTTAAGATATGCCCTTTATTATTAAAAATCGCTAACCCGTTAATCTACGCCCCGACAGCTTCCTTCGCGGCGTACAATACCTCAGCGTTGATTTCTTTGAAACCGCGATCGCGGGCAAATTTCTCAGTATTACGCTTCACTTTCCCGCGAACAAATCCAGGAATCTTATTCAATTCTACTTGACCATCTTTTGTCCAATTCAAATCAGAATCAGCAGAAATTCCCCTAGTAATAACTTCTTTGGTATCGTGACCACCGAAGATTTCTAACAGGTGATCTTCCATTCCCAAAGTGAAGGAATTGTAGATCAAATCTGTAATCTGATTTGTACCTTCGTAACCCATAAATGGTTTGTAACCAATGGGGAAGTTCTGCACGTGGATTGGTGCAGCAATTACGCCGCAAGGGATGTCTAAGCGTTTACCAACGTGGCGTTCCATTTGGGTGCCGAAAATGGCAGAGGGTTCAACGCGGGCGATCGCATCCCCAATTTCACCATGATCTTCGGAAATTAGCACTTCATCGCAATACTCGCTAACCTGTTCCCGGAACCAGTCTGCATCATATTTGCAGTAGGTTCCAGCCCAAACAACATGAATCCCCATTTCTCGCGCCAGAATCTTGGTAATGGCGGCGGCGTGCGTATTGTCACCAAATACCACAGCTTTTTTGCCAGTCAAGTTTTGACAGTCAATCGAACGGGAGAACCAAGCAGCCTGAGATACATGCAAGGTTTGCTCATTGATAAAGCCTTCGTAGTCAACTTCTGCACCTTGAGCGTTGATTACCTGCTGAATCTTGCGAATACAACGGGCAGTTTCCACTACACCCATTGGAGTAATGTCTATATAAGGTGTGCCAAATTGTTCTTCCAGGTAACGAGCGGTGGTTAAACCGAGTTCACGGTAAGGCACTAGGTTAAACCAGGCTTGGGACATCTTTTTCAAGTCATTCACCGAAGCACCTTCGGGAATTAAGGTATTTACCTCAATCCCCAAATCAGCCATCAGCCGTTTTAGTTCGGTGCAGTCATGATTGTTGTGGAAACCAAGGGTGGTAGTACCGATAATGTTAACGGATGGCTTTGCAGTTTTGCCCTCTGGCAATTCGCCCCGCTTCCGGGCTTTTTCAATGTAATATTGGACGATTTGATCCAAAGTGCGATCGGCGGCTTGCAGTTCGTTGTAGCGGTAGTGGTTCACATCCGCCAGCATTACGTCTCCTTTGGCTTCCAACTGCGATCGCTCAACAAAGTTGTGCAGGTCTTCTTGCAAAATGCTAGAGGTGCAGGTGGGAGTTAACACAATCAAATCTGGGTGTTCCTCGGCATCCTTGCGGATGATGTTATCTACCACCTTCTCTTGGGAGCCACGTGCCAAAACGTTGCGATCGACGACACTGGTTGTTACCGGAGTGAAATCCCTCTCCCGCGATAGCATGGAGCGCATGACGTTAAAGTAGTCATCGCCAATAGGGGCGTGCATGATCGCATGAACATTTTTAAAAGAGCTAGCGATTCGCAGAGTGCCGATGTGGGCTGGGCCTGCATACATCCAGTAAGCCAATTTCATGTTTGTGTTCTCCCTTTTCAATAGAAATAACACGGAGTCCAATAAGAGTGGACTATAAGTGCTTGATTATTATTAAATCGTTTCTGATTGTCTCAAAAGTTGTATCCCTGATGAAGTGAAGACTTGTAAGGATTTTACCTGTGGTGTATGGGTGTAGGTATGGCTCAAACCTTTTTCCTGATTGGAATCTAGCTTCTGAAGCTAACAATAATATTGTTACTTTTTTAAAATAAATCTTAATTTTTCGACCAATTTGTTTTAAATTTAGGAAAATGTGTTAATCATAACCAATAAATTTAGAAAATTTTTGTACAACTTCTTCAAAAATACAAACAGATTGTAGAGGATGTTTTTAAAGAATCAGGTTGTCTCAATATCCCCACTAATCCTCTTTAAACAAGGGGAAAAGGGGGAATAACACTAGCAGAATTTTTTCATTCGAGGGAATGGAAATTAATCTGGAGAGGTGTTAGTTATTGCCGAAAAATTTCTACTTTTTCTAACACTACATCTTGATTTGGACGATCTCTAGTCGTAGGTACATTGGCAATACGGTTGACTATATCCATACCTTCAATAACTTTACCAAAAACACTGTGTTTGCGGTCAAGATGAGGCGTTGGCCCTTCTGTAATGAACCATTGCGAACCATTAGTACCCCGTCCTGCATTTGCCATTGAGAGGATACCCGCACTAGAATGCTTTAATTCAGGATGAAACTCATCTTCAAATTGATATCCTGGGCCACCAGTGCCCCAGCGGTTAGCCATATCCGTATAACGACTAAGGGGATCGCCACACTGAATCATAAAATCAGGGATGACTCGGTGAAAGCGAACTCCATCGTATGCAGGAGTCCCCTTTTGAGATTGACCTGTCTTAGGGTCTTTCCAATCGATTGTCCCGGTTGCTAAACCTACGAAGTTTTTGACGGTGTTGGGGGTTTTGTCTTCCTCCAAACGAACTATAATTTGACCCAAGGAAGTAATTAAACGAGCGTGCAGTGTGCCTTCACCGGGAATATTAATTTCGGGAAAATTCATAAGGTATCCTATTTTGAAAACTGCCAGTTTTTGGACTACGATAAGCTTATCAGCATTCAAGTTACAGGTTTACAGATTGCGAAAAAACTGAACTAAGGAAACTTTAGAAAACGAATATTTTACTCTGGTAAATTAATCGCTGGATTCCGGCTAAAGAATCCTCTAGGGACTAGCTTAAAGCCAACTCTGTGAACAGGCATCACAGGCCAATCTTCCGATCGCGGAATATGAGTTACGCCCATTGTGTACCACAGCACGATATCTTCACCCATCAAGGATTCATCGTCTGCAATATATTTTGGCAAACCCTGTCCTGGTTGAGTCTGGTTGGGATAATCTCCCCCAGCATAAAGTTCAGTAGGTTTATATTTTGTTACCCAGACGTGGTGAGTTGCAAATTCTGCTCTTTGACGGATTTTCGAGCCTTCCACAGGCAAAAATATGGAGTTACCTCCAGGCATCAGCATATATCCAGGTGCAGCCCCTAGCGTATTTTTCTTATCTGCACTAACAATCATCCATTCTCGACTGCTTTTCATATCCAGATCGCGCACAGCAGCCGTTTCTTTTGTTAGTGGGTTTTCTGCAACTGCGATCGCATTTCCTAAAGGATTTTTCTCATCCATCGGCAAAGCTTTCACGTTCATTTCCATCACAGAATTAGCTTGACCATCGACATCGAAATCTAGGCGGTAGTTGAAAAAGTGTTGGTGATTCACCCCCACAATGTTTTTTGCGATCAATCGACCATAGGAATGATCGGCAGATTGATTTTCAGAAGCTGTTCCCTGCGCCAGTACGATACCCGTTAATTCATTTTGGACTTCCAAAGTCCCATCTTGGTGAAAGATCCAATTAATGCTGTAATCATAGTTGTCAATCGCCACCGTCATCGTCATGACTAATTCTCTACTGCGACGGACATCATTACGCTGAGTGCCATACTCATAGTGCTTCCAGAGCATACCGTTATTTCGCTCGTATATGCCGATAACTCCTGGCATGGCATAAGGTTCTCCGTCACCATTGGCAAACACAGCATCCAGCAAAAGACCATTTTCAGGAATTTCCTTACCTAACTCCATCGTAGTTGCTAGGGAACCAAAATTGTATTCCCCAACATCAAAGGCATTTCTGAATGACCAAGTGGGATCTGGATCGCCGTAAGGCACTACCGTCTCTGATAAGCTAGCGCGGTATAAAACTGGTCGGACATTTTCCCCATCGTTGTGTGTCACTTGGTACAGCACTAATCCACTGCGTGGATGCATTGCATAGCGAAATTTCCAACCTTGCCAGCTAATTTCATTGCCGTTGATCTGGAAACTTGCACCATTAGGTTGGAGAATCTTTAATGCTTTAAGTGGTGAAAGTAATTTACCCAAGGACTTTACATCGTAGTTCCAGTTTTCCTTGGAAAAAGGAACTATCCCTCTATCCACGAAACTGGAAATTTTACCTGTGTTCAAATTAACGGTTCCCAATATTCCTTCAATTGGACTGCCGTAATAATTCCAGTGTTGGCCCTTGTAGTAGAACAAACCCCGACAAAGACGGTTTCCTGCTGCTTCTTCCTGTTTACTTAGGATTCCTGGGGCCCAACAACTAATTTTGACTTGGTTGAAGTCTGTAATTCCCCGCTTTCGCATCGCTGTTTGCCATCGGGGATCGGATTTAAAAGCTTGAGATGCCAATTCATATTCTGAAGCGACGATCGCAGGTTGAACTGAGGGTATTTCTTTCCAAGAATTTAAGGTTTTGCTTGTTAGATCAACAATTGCTTCATAGGTTTTATTTAGCGTAGGACAGAGTCCTTGCCGCAGGCATCGCTCATAGATTACCAAAAAAGCTTTTCGCCCAAAAGCTTTACCAGGTGTAAATTTCAGAACTTCTTCTTTATCTGGTTCTTGTAAAGCAATAAGTGGAAAAGCAGCCATTTCGCTCAAAGTTTTTTCTCTTTTGATGACCGAAACGGCTGTACTAATTTCTGCCTCTGTTAACGAAGTGAGAGGATGGGAAATCGAAGGCTGTTGAGCCGTCAATATTCCCATTAGTCCCAGTGAGATAGAAATGACGACAATGATGGCAATAGGTAGCCACAAAAAATGCTTTAGCCGCTTAATCATCTTTTACATTTTTACAAAAGACTTATAGTTATCTATTTCCATGCCTAAGCCTGAAAACCGATAAATTAAGAGGCTAAAGCCAAATTAATTTGTTGATAGTTGGGGGGATTAGGAATTAGGGATTAAAGACTGGAGACTAGTGAAGAGTTTTCTTTTCCCATACCCAATGCCCAATGCCCTTAATTTAGGCAGAAACTAAACGGCGTAAAGATTCAGCACGACGTTTCGCAATAGAGTTATTTGGAGCAAACTTTAGTGCTTCTTCGTAAGTTTGTAACGCCTGAGTAGTTAACTTTTTTTTCTCGTAGGCGTGAGCAAGATTATTCAACCCTGTTACGTAGTCTGGTTTAGATTTCAAGGCTTCTTTATACTGACGAATTGCGAGGTCATATTGCTCTTGGATAAAATAAACATAACCCAGCCCGTTGTAAATAGGGGCAATATTTTCTTCTTCCTCTTCTTGGGCAGCCTTGAGAGCTTTTTGAAACAGTGCGATCGCTTGAGAATACAGTTTTTTGTCTGAATAAATACTGGCTAACTCATAATATTCTTGAGTCGTACCCTTTTCTTTCTCTAACTTCTTTCGCAATCTTGCAAAGGAGCCTTCAATCTTACGAGTTTTGAAAATCTGGCGAAAAACACCCACGGCTGCAATTGTGAGTATAACCACCAAAACTGAGAGATAAACAACGGCTAGACTGTTATCCATTGCTGCAAATACAAATATTAAAAGTTGTTTCTCTATCTATTATCAGCCTATTGCCCTTTGTCATTTGTGAATGACTAATGACTAATGACCAACTTACGGTAAGCCCCAATATTGAACACGTTGCTGAAGCCAACCTTCTGCTAAGTAACGAGCGATCGCTTCATTCACATTTCGTCTTAACTTATCGTACTGCAATCCCTTGGGCATCACTACAGACAAGGGTTCAGTTGATAGCTTAATTGGCAGTAAGCGATATTGGGGATATTGTTGCACCCAACCGCTCAGAACGCTAGCATCTGCGGCAAAGGCAAAAGCTGCATTACTTTCTATTTTCTCTCGCGCTTCTTGATATGAATTCACTCCTACCAACTCGGCGTTTGACACATAGTACCGCACTTGAGCAATGGTGCTGGAGTTATTCAGTACAGCAATTTTTTGTTTTGCCAAATCACTTAACTGCTGTACAGAGGTATCTTTTGTAACTAATACAGTGCTATCCAAATAGTAGGGAACACTGAAACTAACTATGCGGCTGCGAGATTCAGTTGCTGTTACCCTAGCGATCGCAAAATCAACTTTCTTGTCTAAGACTACAGACAAGCGATCGCGATTCGCTACAGGTTTAAATTTTACAGCCTCGGCTTTACCAACTAAGTCAAGTGCCAATTGGTGTGCCAAGTCAATTTCTAAGCCTTGCAAATTACCGTTAGCATCTCTAAATCCCAACGGACGCAAGTTATCTTTAACGGCAACAGTTAGATAGCCCCGCTGCTCAATTTCTGGCATTTCGGCAGCAGATGCAGTTAATCCTGTCCCCACTATAGAAAAGCAAGATATCCAAAAAATAGTGGCGGATAATACCAGATGTAACCGAGTAATTTCTTGCCATCTGTTACATCCGTTATACATCCGTTGCCACCTTTATCCTTTAGCTTGATTTGCTAGTTCAGCAACTTTGCCAAAGCTAGCTGGATCGAGGACTGCTAATTGTGCCAACATCTTGCGATTTAGTTGGATATCAGCTTTTTTCAAGTTACCGATCAACTGGCTGTAGCTCAAGCCGTGTTGCCTTGAAGCAGCGTTGATCCGGGTGATCCAGAGACGGCGAAAATCGCGCTTTTTCTTTTTGCGATCGCGGTAGGCACTCCGTAGTGCCTTCATCACTTGTTGGTTGGCAGTTCTAAACAGAGTTGAGTGAGAACCGCGAAAACCTTTAGCTAGTTTGAGAATTTTATTGCGGCGCTTCCGAGCTACATTACCGCGTTTTACCCGAGTCATAACTTATTTCCTAAAATACTTACAAATATGGGAGCATCAAGCGCACGTTAAGTTCATCGCGTTCATGTACAAGCGCACTCTGACGCATACTACGCTTTTTGTCAGAAGATTTGTGCTCTAAAAGGTGGCTTTTGAACGCTTTACGACGGACGATTTTGCCGGTACCGGTGGCACGGAATCGCTTCGCTGCGGCTTTACGAGTCTTTAGTTTAGGCATGGTATAGCTTTAATTCGACACGATCCATTATTATATACTATAAAAATTGCTCGAATGGAAATTAAGTTAAATCGGTGCTAATAAACCGCTTCTAGACGAAGCGTTACTCAACTCCGTGGGTTTTAAACCCTCAATTTTTACTTAAGTAAAGACAATTATGCGCGAGTGTTTCACCAATAGTTCCGAATTACGAATTAGTTAATTCGCTGCTGTTTGGGCTTCTTGATAAACTATTTCTTGAAACTGGATCATATCTTTTTGCGGATCGGCATGGCTAACCTTCACCACTATCTGTTCACCCAAGTTTACAGAACGTTTGAAAACCATTGGTAACTGCAAACCTAAATCTTCGATCAAAATTAGGGCCAAGTTGCTGTCTTCTCGCAGCCACATCAATACAGTTACATCCCAAGTTTCCTCTGGATGACGGCGTAAATACTCTAGAGCATAATATCTATTCGTTTGCCGTTCTACCATCGTCACCTCTTGGGTGATGCTGGTGACAGTCATCATCACTTCTTTAAGTTGATCTGCGGAAAATGGCAGAACTTCACCCCGCAAATGGGCTTTAATTTGGAAGTGGGTAAGTAAGTCACTGTAACGACGGATGGGAGAGGTTGCTTGGGTGTAGGTATCCAAACCCAAACCAGCATGGCGCAGAGGCGTAATGCTCATTTCGCTCTTGGGCATACAACGACGCATAGCGCAAGCGCGAACGAATCCAGCGGGAAGTAGGAGTAATTCCTCTTCTGGGGGTAATTCCGGTTGGGGCTGACCACGAAAGGGCAAAGGTATATTATGAGCTTTACCATAACGTGCCGCAACTTCACCGGCAACAATCATCATTTCTGCAACTACTTGCCGCGACGGGGAATCGTCCAAAATGTCAATATTGATCTCATCATCTTTGACTTTGATCATCGCTTCGGGCATGGTGATGCTAATTGCCCCTTGAGCGAAACGCCAAGCTTTGCGCCGCTGTGCCCAAGTTGCGATCGCTGCAATTTCCGGTTCTGCTTGTACCCGTAATTGCAGCATTTCGTCTACATCTTCGTAGGTGAGACGATAAGTTGGCTTAATCGAACTGGTATGAATGCTGTAATCTTCCACTCCCCCAGTTATACCTAAAATAATCCCAAAACTGAGAGCGCAACAAACCCGTCCCTGGATCAGACTCATTGGCCCAGTCGCCAATACCTCTGGGAACATGGGAATCATGCCCGTAGGTAAATAGACTGTACTACCCCGCTTTCTGGCTTCCAAATCTAATTCATCTTCGGGTACTAACCATCTAGTGGGATCGGCGATATGCACCCACAGGCGTTCCCGGCCATCGGGGAGTACTTCCCAACTTAGACCATCGTCGATCTCTGTGGTAGTTTCATCATCAATGGTGTAGACCTTCAGGTGAGTCAGATCAAGGCGGTTTGTATCTGAGTCAATCGGCGGGAAATCCAAACGCTGTTGCGCCACTTCTAATACCTTATTAGGAAATTGGATCGGAATTGAAGAACGACGCAGGAACAAGTTTTCATAAGGACTCCAGCAACCCAAATCCACCAACAGTTGAAAGGCCCCTTGGGGTGTTGTTGGCCGTCCCAGCATGGTCATAGTTTCTAATACTGGAGCGCTTGGCGGATAAGCGCGAGCCAGGGAGTCATAATTTACCCCTGTCCGCACGGTGTCAGCAAGCAGCGCTGCGTATTTTTCGAGTCCTTCTAAGCGCTGGCGATCGTGGCGCTGCCACTCTACTGCTTCGCCTTTGAGCGCCTGCTCTACACGAGTTAAAAATTCCTGCTGTCCCTTAGCTTTTAGTGCCTCTACTTCCATCTGGTGCTTGCGTTCTGCCACTTGAGCAGCAGTTCGCGGCTCATAAGCGTCTCCTTTTTGCTTGAAATAGAGTTTGTCGTCTGATAACAAGCAATAGGCGGCGTAACAAGGAGGCGCAGTTGATTCAGAAAATAGCAAATTTGCCATTTGATCTGGGGTGACTGTTTCCCCATCTTCAACCAGTAATTCCCAAGCTACTTCTAAGCTAGATGGATCTAAATAAGGCTTGACCTGCTCCAAAAAACTGGCAATCTCAGAGGGCTTGTAGGTCTCTTTGGTAACTGTATAAGTTATTTGTCTAGGCGCGAGGCTGTGGGATTGACCACGTTCGTCTACCACAAACCAGCGGGTTTTACCATCTGGGCGTTCTACGATGCCCAGACGGCGATCGCCTTGAACCCTAAATTCAACTAGCGTCCCCTTCTCCACAACTCTCGCACTTTAATTTGGTGAACAGTTTAAAAAATAGTTTTAAGTTAGGAGTTAGGAGTTAGGAGTTTTGATTCTTAACTCCTGTACGCGATTAATCGCGTCTCTCCTGTACAGACGCGTAGACGCTCAAAGAGCGGCTTCTCGTAAGAGTATAATCGCGTCTCTCCTCTTTTTAGCCTTCAGCATTGATAAATGGCAATAAAGCCACAATCCTCGAACGTTTAATTGCTAATGTCAACTCTCGCTGTTGCTGAGACGTCAGTCCAGTAATCCGACGTGGCAATATTTTACCGCGCTCGGTGACAAACTTACGCAATAAATCAACATCTTTATAATCGATTGGTTCTCCTGGCTTGATCGGAGAAAGGCGACGACGGAAATAACTCATCTCTACTTAATTTCCTTATGAACGGTATGTTTGTTGCAGTGGGTGCAGAACTTTTTCAGTTCTAGCCGGTTAGTCGTGTTGCGGCGATTCTTTGTACTGGTATAACGTGAAACGCCAGCAGAACGCTTGTCTGAATTTGTCCGACACTCGGTACACTCTAGTGTCACAATAATGCGGGCACCTTTACTCTTAGCCATAATCTTACAAACAGTGAAGCCTGAAGAGAATTAACACAAATGACTATCTTCTCACATTCCGCCGCATATTTTCAACTAATCTTTTAATTTTTATATCAAGCGAGTAGCCACGACGTGACGAAACTACGAAAGTTCCGCAATAGCGATCGTGTAAAGCTTGCCGCATCTGGGCATCAGATAAGGCAGTTCCACAATCAATTGCTAGGGGAAGTACTAGCAGTATAGCAGTGGGATTGGCTCTAATATTGCTGAGGGCAATTGACACTAAAAGGGCACCCAAGCCAACGATCGCCTCTCGCTTTACCAATGAGAGCAAATCTGGAATTCTACCCACTACTTCCCCATCTTCGACTTCCAACACCTTTAAATCGAACGCCCAACGCCCTAAACTTTGCCCTTGATTGTTGTATACCACCAGCACCCGCAAAACCAGCCAAAATATCACAAAAACTAGGATTTGCACAAATTGAATCCCGATATCGCCGCCTCCCAGTAGAGAACTGACTAACCAGACACCAAGGAAATCAAGTCCCAATGCCATACCTCGCCGCCCAATTTCAGCCTTGGGATAGTGTTTTTGGGGAAGTCGTTCGATAGTCATACAAAATAGGTATTTTTATTTAGGGGTTGGGAAATAATGATTGCTCCTGTTTTTTATATTAAGGTGATGACTTGGGTTTGGCGTTTAAACTGTTGCCCATAAAAGTCCCATAATTAGGGCGCTTATAGCGGTTCTCACTCAGATGCGGTACAACATTATATTGCCAGGTGTAGGGGCACGGCAGTGCCCGTGCCCCTACGGGTGTATCTCACGTAAACGAGAACCGCTATATGTTGCCCACCGCACAAGAGTTTGTTTTTGGGAAATATTGTATTGTTGTAAAAACTATTTGGAAGTTGTATCTATGACACATCTGCTTACTAAAACACCTATTAGTATGGTGACGACTACTGCTTTAGGATTAGCGATCGCCATAACCACTAACGACCTAGCTTATGGTGCTGAGTTCAACTTTAACTAGAAGAGTGACACTGGTTATTCAGCTAAAGGTTCATTTAACTTTGGTCAGTGTTACTTTACAGGGATACAGGTAAAAAGTCGGAGGCGATCGCTATGCTATCAGTCAACGATGCAGAAGCAATTATTTTAAATTTGGTGCAGCCGTTGGATCATCAACGGGATACAGAAGTTTTAGATTTATTGACAGCCGATAGTCGCATTTTGGCAACACCTATCACTAGTCCGCTAGATTTTCCCCATTGGGATAATTCGGCAATGGATGGCTACGCAGTTCGCTATCAAGATGTGCAGCACTCTAACCCCGAAAATCCAACCGTTTTAGAAATTGTTGAAGATATTCCGGCTGGGTATCAGCCCAAGTCTACGATTCAAGCAGGGCAAGCAGCAAGGATTTTTACAGGTGCGGTGATTCCAGCAGGTGCAGATACTATAGTCATCCAAGAAAAGACACGTCGGGAGGAAAACCGCGTATTTATCCTGGATGCGCCAAAACCGCAAGAATTTGTCAGACACAAAGCATCTTTTTATCAAGCTGGAACACAACTACTATCAGCAGGAATCAAGTTAAATGCCCCAGAAATTGCCGTATTGGCAGCAGCACAGTGTCCAAAATTAAGTGTTTATCGCCGTCCGCGTGTGGCAATTTTTTCCACTGGTGATGAGTTGGTGACAGTTGATCAACCGTTGCAACCAGGGCAAATTGTGGATTCTAATCAGTATGCGCTGGCAGCTTTGGTGAGACAAAGTGGGGCAGAACCGTTAATTTTAGGTATTGTCAAAGATGATCCAGTTGCTCTGGAGAAAGTTATTACCCACGCCGTTGCGATCGCTGATATAGTTCTCTCTTCTGGTGGTGTCTCAGTGGGAGATTATGACTATGTTGACAAAATTCTAGAGTCACTAGGAGCAAAAATCCACATTCGGGCTGTACAGATGAGACCAGGGAAACCCCTCACCGTCGCCACTTTCCCCAGTACAGACGCGATTAATCGCGTCTCTCCCCAGTCGGCCCTTTATTTTGGTTTACCAGGAAACCCTGCGGCTGTGTTGGTGACATTTTGGCGGTTTGTGCTACCAGCAATCAAGAAACTTTCGGGAATTACTGAAGGTTGGGAACCAGTGTTTTTGAAAGTGCGATCGCATGATGAATTGCGATCCGATGGCAAGCGTGAAACTTACCTTTGGGGTAAATTGCATTTAATTGATGGAGTTTACGAATTTCACAAAGCTGGTGGAAGTCACAGTTCTGGCAATTTAATTAATTTAGCTCAAACCAATGCTTTAGCCGTTCTCCCGGTGGGTAAAACATTAATTTACCCACAAGAAGAGGTGCAAGTTTTGCAGCTTAGTAACGGTTAAAATACTTGCTCAAAAGCTTCAATCAAGCTGTTAACTTCCTCAAGGGTGTTGTAATGCACCATACTCACCCGGACTATTCCACCTTGGGATGCTAATCCCAGGTATTCAATCAACCGTTTAGCATAAAAGTCACCGTAGCGAATCCCAATATAATGTTGGTCAATTTTTGCCGGAATGGTTGAACTATGCATTCCATCTACCACAAAAGATATAGTTGGCACACGGGATTGACGATCAGCCTTTGATTGACCAATCACTCGCACATTAGACTTGCTATTGAGGTAATTTAGTAGGCGATCGCTAATCTTTTCTTCATGTATGCTAATTAAATCAAACGCCTGCACCATTTGACTTCTCAAATCAGTTGCAGTTTGATCGCCGTAGTGCAGTTGTGCTAATTCACTTAAATAATCACATAAACCCAACATTCCATAACTTAATTCAAAATTGACATTTCCTAACTGAAATTTATACGGTATATCTGTCTGCTCAATAAAATAATGATTAAGACCAGGTAATCTTAATAAATGTTCTTCTTTGCCATAAAGTAAGGCATGATGTGGCCCATAGACTTTATAACAACTCAAAGTATAGAAATCAACATCCAAATCTTGGACATCAACTAATCTATGGGGTGCATAAGCTACACCATCCACACAAATCATCGCGTTGCGATCGTGTACAAATGCAGCAATTTCTTTGATAGAGTTGATAGTTCCCAAAACATTAGAAGCATGAGTCAAGGCTACTAATTTTGTCCGCTGACTCATCAATGGTTCTAAATCTGCTAAATGAAGTTCCAAGGTATCTGGTCGAACTTGCCACACTTTAACCTTCATTCCTTGTTTTTCAAGAGCGACCCAAGCACCAATATTGGCCTCATGGTCACAATTAGTAACAATAATCTCATCCCCAGGTGTGAAGGTTTGACCCAGACAAATTGAGAGAACTTTCAACATCATTGTAGTAGATGGCCCCATGACCACTTCTTTAGAAGAATTGGCATTAATGAAAGTAGCCATTCCCTGAGTTGCTAGAGCTAATCGTTCTCCTGCAAGTTGAGAAACTGCATAAGAAGCTCCCAACTGGACATCAGAACTTAGGAGAAATTCGCTAATTCTGTCTACTACTTTCTTCAGAGTTTGTGACCCGCCGGCATTATCAAAAAAAGTCCATTCACCAGCTAGGGCGGGAAAATATTGCCGAACTTTATCAAGATTCAGGAGCATAGTATAAGTTTTCTAGAGAATGTTCTTTACCCTAGCCTACCTTTTGGCAAGTCGCCCAGAGAGCATCTACATCATCTTTTGGTGTTTACAGCTTGTTGTGCTAGCCTTCTTGCTCTGCAAAAATCTCTCTAGAGGAGTATACTTGGGAACCCAAAGAGTATCTTACTGATATATCTAACTTCCAGCAAGGGTTAATGTCTTGATTCTTCACAATTCTCGTCAGTTTTATTTGATAAGTTTAAGATACAGTCAAAGCAACTTTGTTTTGATTCTTAATTCCTTGATTGAAAATAAAGGAACTAGCTATGAACACTACGGTTAAATACGACATCGAAGTTATCAAGGAAGAAGCACTTCAACTTGTTAAAAGGGGACTTATTAACCGTCAACAGCCAATTTATACCCTTTGTAAATATATTCCTCACCGGGATTGGGTTAATTTTGAACTTGAGTTAGAAAAAAACGAATTTCTACTCAGAGATAGAATTATTGACCTACTGAATCATGAATCTTGGGAAGACGATTGAGGCTGTATCTAGAAGCTCAACTTTATTAGCAGCATCCCCATAAAAACAAAATTACAAATTCATTTTTCAGTATTAAAAACCCTCGAATTAAGTCGGGGGTTATAAGCAAGGATTATTAAAGTAAGCAATAAATCTCAGCTACGGTGTACACACAAGTCTTCTAGAACTGCTCCACAAGGTTTTAACTATTACGCCGTAAGTCCCCCACTGAATTTGGTACTCCGAATCAGTGGCGGGATATAAGGCGGTTGATAAGGATTGCATCTAATATTAATTTTTTGCATAGCAAAAAGAAATATTAGGGAGAT
>NZ_JACJTD010000024.1 GCF_014698505.1 Nostoc foliaceum FACHB-393
TCAAATGCTTGACAGAAATCATCTACGTGGCAAAACAAAACATCTAAACTAAACATAGGACAGGTGCTGGATTTAACGCTATTTTCAGCTTACTACCTGTCCTTTTCCTTATCCCGAACTCAGGTTAACTATAAATAGGTGAAAAAATGACCCAAAAAATCATTTACGGAACAGTTTCTGAAGACGGAACAAAACAAAGTGGACAAGGGTTTGAAGTTCAATCAACGGATACAGGAACCTATGTAATTACTTTCCTAGAACCTTTTATTGAACCTCCCAGCATAGTAGCTACTTTGAAGGATTGGGGTGCTGATAATCAAATCATTGTTAAAGATATAACCCCAAGCAAGGCTCAAGTTAATATCTGGGATTTGGGAATTAAGCAACAATCAGGCGCAGGTTCTCCAGAACTGGCAGTTACCAAAGAAAAGTCTGCTTTTAATTTTATTGCGATTGGTGAAGGTAGTTAAGTAAGAAAGTTTTCCTAAATTTGATGTAGCGATCGCCCACATCTGAGTCACAAGTGTGGGCGATTCATTCTACAAAGAATTAACTAAACAACAGCAGATACTTGCTGCTTAAAGAAAGCTTGCAAGACTCTCTCTGCAATTTGATGGCTAGTTAAACCTAGTTCTGTTTTAGATTCATTGGGTTCAGCATGATCTACTAAGACATCTGGCACACCAAATCGTTTGACAGGAACGAGAATATCTGCATCCATTAAGGCTTCAGCGATCGCAGAACCAAAGCCACCCATAATACAACCTTCTTCTAAGGTTATGACGCGGCCAATTTTCTTAGCCAAAGGCAAAATCAACTCGGTATCCAAAGGCTTAACAAAACGGGCATTGATTACAGTTGCTTCAATGCCGTGTTCGCTGAGAATTTCAGCAGCTTGCATTCCTGGATAAACCATTGTGCCATAGGCGACGATTAACACGTCATCGCCTGTACGCAAAATTTCTCCTTTGCCGATTTCCAAAGGTTCCCAACCTTCTTCCATCAGGGGAACGCCATAGCCATTGCCACGAGGATAGCGCATAGCGATCGGGCCACTGGTATGGTTAACGCCAGTTACTACCATGCGTTGCAATTCTGCTTCGTCTTTAGGTGCCATTATTGCTATGTTGGGAATGCAACGCAGATAGGCAATGTCATACATGCCTTGGTGGGTGGGGCCATCAGATCCGACAATTCCTGCCCTATCTAAGCAGAAGAATACTGGCAGGTTTTGGATGCAGACATCGTGAATTATCTGGTCATAAGCCCGTTGCAGGAAGGTAGAATAAATGGCGGCAACGGGGCGCATACCCTGAGTTGCAAGTCCTGCTGCTAGGGTGATAGCGTGTTGTTCAGCAATGCCAACGTCAACATATTGATTGGGCAGTTTGGCTTGAAGTTTATCTAAGCCTGTCCCCGTTGCCATAGCCGCAGTAATACCGACGATTTTCGGGTTTTGTTCGGCAAGTTTCACTAGAGTGTGAGAAAAGACTTTGGCATAAGCCGGGGGTTTGGGTTTACTGGAAGGAATAGCTTTGCCAGTTGCGACGTTAAAGGGGCTTTGGGCGTGGTAGCCAACTTGATCTAATTCGGCAATTTCATAGCCTTTACCTTTGACTGTTGCTACATGTACCAAAACTGGGCCTGTTATCTGATGTGCCTGTTGGAAGGTGGCAATCAATTCTTCGAGATTATGCCCATCTACTGGCCCAATGTAGGTAAAGCCGAGTTCTTCAAAAACTGCACCTACCTTGGGAACAGCCAAACGTTTCATACCTTCTTTGATGCGTCCGAGTTCAGGAGACAAAGATTCACCCACGAAGGGAATTTGCTTAAATTGTTCCTCAAGATTATCTTTAATAAATTGCACCGGTTGGCTGAGGCGCATTTTGTTCAGATAGCGGGGAATCGCGCCGACGTTGCGAGATATAGACATGTCGTTGTCGTTGAGAACAACCAACAAGTTAGTTTTCGGCATGTGTCCGGCATGATTGATGGCTTCTAAAGCCATACCCCCAGTTAGCGCCCCATCCCCAATAACAGCAACGGCTTTAAATTTTTCACCTTTCAAGTCTCGTGCTAAAGCCATACCCAATGCTGCTGAAATACTTGTAGAAGCATGTCCAGCCCCAAAGTGATCAAACTTGTTTTCACAGAGTTTGAGATAACCTGCAACTCCGTCTTTTTGTCTGAGGGTGTGGAAGCGATCATAACGTCCGGTAAGGAGTTTGTGGGGATAAGCTTGGTGTCCTACATCCCAAATAACTTTATCCCGATCTAAGTCCAGTGTCTGGTAAAGTCCTAGTGTTAATTCGACAACACCCAACCCTGGCCCTAAGTGTCCACCATTAACTGCTACGGTTTGGAGATGCTTATCTCGAATCTGACGGGCAATCTGTTGCAGTTGGCGAACAGATAAACCGTGCAACTGATTAGGATGGGTGATTTCGCTCAGATGCATATTATAGGGTTTTCCTCTCTAATTTCAGGTTTTCGGTATTTTGATTTTCCCACGGTCGGGTTGTTCACATAATCAGACTCTTACATTGTTACTAAGTTGTAGCGGAAAGTATAACTTCGTAATTGATAATCATGAAAAATTTGTTACCCATTAACAATTCGCCAAAGCTAAGTTCTAATCAGCTAAAGCAATAACAGATTTGTCAATAAGTAATACTACTTAAAAATGCTCAACGACCCGTATAAAAATTAAGATATCTGAAGCAGCTTGCGGAAATTTCTTAAGTAGATCACTTACTTTTACCATTTCAAGCTACTACGAAAGAAAGCTAAATATCTCATTTTAACTATATGTTCAGCATATTTTCTGGCAAATATTTAGCAATTATTTCTTCTCTTATTAGTTAATAGCAGCTAATTTTTTCGGCGATCGCCAGTTCATCTGGGTACAAAAAATATGTATGTAAAAATACCCAATTTTTTTAGCTAAACTCAGTATTTTTTTTGTAAAATAATCTTTCTAAATTAATTATAAAATTTTGTCTTACTTCTTACATAACTAGCAAATAACATGATTGCAAGGATTATAGCACAGAGTGGGTAAATTAATCTGTGCAATAAATTTAGACTATCCTAAATTGTTTGTAAATAACAAGATTCCCGACTGATTAGAAAAGTCGGGAATCTAAGCCTTTCTATTTGAACAAAATCAAATAGGATTGCTATTTACCAAAAGCATCCTTGATATTATCAACAGTGCGCTCAACAACATTCTTTGTGTTGTCTACTGCTTCTTTAGTGCGAGCCGAATCTTCGTCTGCTCTTCTCTGAATTGTAGCCGCATCTCTCTTTGCTTTGCGTTCAGCAAAACTACCATTGTCTGTTGCTTGATCAACTTTACTGGCGTTACTTTTGGCAGCTTCCTTAACTTTATCTTTTGTATCTTCGATGAAATTTTTAGCTCGTCCAGCATCTTTACTGGTTTTTTCTTGAACTTTATCACCTACATCTGACGATGCAATCAAGGTTGTAGTAGGAGCAGCCATTGCTGAAGTGTTCGATAAAAATGCACCTTGCCAAACGAAAGCGATCGCTAACATACAAAACAGCGTTGTAGCCATCCAGCGTTTTACTGTAGAAAGCTGTTTTGTAACATAATTCAATTTCATAGAATACAATCTCATGTGACTTAGTATACTATTTCTACTTCATTTAGCTTATAAGCCATATCGATCTCTAGATAGAAGTTCTTGCGTCATTAGTTATTTAATGAATTCACTATTTTGATAGATTGAATTTTGAATAAAGATTTTTTTACTGGTAATTAAGCAGCGAATTAAACAGTTCAGAGATTTTAGGCATAGGCGTAGACGCGTAGCGGCTTGTCGTTAGACATCGCACCTAGAGAAAAGTTAGCGATCGCTTTTCAGTTAATTAACTTGCGATCGCTTAAGAAAGCATCACGCTGACATCAATTGCTGGAGGCGCTGTGGTTCCTCTCTTAGCCAATCTGGATTTTGGGCAGTGCTGTCAAAGATTGATGAGGTTTTGAAAGGCTCAAACTCGCCGCGTGATGACGCTTCTGTCGTTTTTGCTAAGAGCGATGTCTACGACGGGCTTCGCCTACGCACCTGCTCGTCGTTCATTGGCTGGAACGTCCGCACTGCTTCAAAAGCTTGGTCTAGAATCTCCATGCTGTCAATTCCGGTAATCACAACCGATGTCGGCAGATTCAAAGCATAGTGTAAACATTCAATTGGTGTTACAGTATTTGAGCGTAAAAGAATACTGTTTGCCAAGCTTTTCATCCCCAAAATGCCGATGGCAATTTGGGATGTTTGAGGTAAAGAATTGAGGGCACAGCATTGCTGTGCCCCGTAACATATTTGGTTCAAAAAAATGAAACCTGTTGTAAAACATTAACAATTATTTGCCACTATAGAAAAAGGCAATTTCTTTCTCTTTTAAGGGTGCGAAACCAGCATCTACAAGTAATTGGTCGAGTTCTGCTTGAGGAATATGTTTTGCGCCAATTCGCACAATGCGCGATCGCATCGTATTAGATACGCCACTGCGCTGTCTATTGCCTTCTAGGGCCATAACTTTACCATAAAGTTCTAGCTTGGCAGGTGGAATGGGAGAACCATCAAAATCAATTCCCTGTGCGATCGCTTCATCAATAGCATCAGCACCTGTGGTGGTTTGGTTTCCTGGGTTAGTTTCGGTAGGCATAGTAATTTACTCTTGTTCGCTATGGGTAGATTTTACCAGCCTTGCTGATACCAAACTTGCTTACTAGCTTTTTTGCTGCCGAAGATTATTTGCAATTCTTTAGGTGATACCAATTTGAAAAAAGAATGCGACAGATGGGTAAGGGCACAACATTGTTGTGCCCTTACGAATAATTGATGTGTCGTAAACATTATTTGAATTGGTATGAGAAATTTATCTTGATTAACTCTGTCTAATGATCTGAATCAAAAAACCTCTCCCTGATTTTACTACGCAAAACCGTCCCTCTCCGAGTCGGAGAGGGACAGACTTGAACTGAAGTTCAAGCAGGGAGAGGTTCGTCGAACTCACGCTAGACTAATCACGAACTTGTCGCGTCACCAAACCACCAACAAACGCCCCTAAAACTGTTCCTGTCCATAGTCCTGTTGTGCTACCTTGCCATATTGCTCCTGGTGTCATCCAAGCATTGCACATCTCTTTTAAACCCCAAGGTTGATTTTGACACTTTTGGCTATGCAACATTATGGTGATTTGCCCACTGGTGTAAGCACCAAAAAAACCTGACGATAGCGCCAAAAAAGTGCAAATTAAAATTCTGTTTTTAGTCATTAGTCAAAAACCAATGCCCCATTCTCAATCAACCTGTATTTCTCATCCCAGCTGCAATACCATTAATAGTTAATAATGCCCCTCGTAATAACTCGCCTTTGCTGTAACGAGAGTGGATGACTCCAGAAGTAGCATTAGTATTTAGGGACTGCCGTAGGCGCTTAAGTAGTGAAACTTGGATAAATCCCAAGGGTACAATTGTGCCATTGCGTAACTGCACAGATCGTTGCAATACAGGATCACCATCTAACAATTGATTGTGATCGGTGATTTTTAATACCAAATCTCTCGTGAGATAGAACTCGCTAGCAATTTGGTCAAAAACCTTGGCAAAACGAAGTTGATCTTCTGGTTTTGATAATTCCTGGACGTAGTGATGTGCCATTTGCATATCTACTTTTGCCAAGGTCATTTCGGCTTTAGAAATCACCATCTTGAAAAAGGGCCACTTAACGTAAAAGTAGCGTAGCAATTTCAAGTGTTCTTCTGGTTCTGCGTTCAAGAATTCTTGTAAAGCTGTGCCAACGCCATACCAGGAAGGAAGCAAAAAGCGGGTTTGCGTCCAGCTAAATACCCAAGGAATAGCTCGCAAACTGCTTAAATCTTTCTTACCAGATGGACGGCGGGCTGGACGGGAGCTGATTTGCAGTTGGCTAATTTCTTCAATTGGAGTTACTTGGTGGAAGAAGTCAACAAAATCAGGCTGTTCGTAGATTAAAGCACGATAATGTTGACGCGATCGCGCTGCCAATTCTTCCATAATCTCATTCCAGGGTTCAATATCATCAAACCCTGTCCGCAGCAGACTAGCTTGAATCACAGCAGTGGTGATGGTTTCCATGTGGTACAAAGCCAAGTCCAACAAGGAATATTTGGAAGCTAAAACTTCCCCTTGTTCGGTAATCTTGATTCGCCCATTAATACTATGACCCGGTTGAGCCAAAATCGCTTCGTAAGCAGGGCCGCCACCCCGCCCTACAGAACCGCCGCGTCCGTGGAAAATCCGCAAATTTAAATCATAGTTTTCGGCGATTTGTTGCAGTGATTTTTGGGCTTTATGAATTTCCCAGTTGCTGCTTAAAAAACCAGAGTCTTTGTTGCTGTCAGAATACCCCAGCATAACTTCTTGCAAGTTAGGGGTAAGGGGGGAGGAGGAAGCAGGGGAAGATGAATTTTCATCCACAACAGTCTCTGCTTTTGTTTGTTCGTAGCCGCCGGCTAACAAAGCGCGATATAACGGGAGTTCAAACAGTTTCCGCATGACGCTTCTGGAGCGTTGTAAATCTTCTACTGTTTCAAATAGGGGGACAACTTGAATAGTTCCGACAGCAATGGCGGGGTCAAAAAGTCTGGCTTCTTTGGCTAACAGCAGTACTTCTAGCACGTCGCTCACATCGCGGCACATGCTGATAATGTAAGTTTGGCAGATATTAAGACCAAATTCTTGTTGCAGCGATCGCACAACGCGAAAGGTTTCAATTACATCGTTAGTTTTTTCCGAAAATGGCAATTCTGCTGGAATTAATGGCCGGCGGGTTTGCAGTTCTCCTGTGAGCCAAGCGACTCTTTGCTCCTCGGATAGTTCGTTGTAAGGTTGAGGTAATATTTGCAGGTATTGCAGTATTTCATTCAGCGCATCGGCGTGACGGGATGATTCTTGGCGAATATCTAGCTGTGTCAAGTTAAAACCAAAAATTTCTACCTGACAGATCAGATTTTCTAATTCTCGACAACTTAAACCTGTTTCTGTTAAGTTGCGCTGAATCATCCGCAGTTCTGCTAAAAAATCGGCTCCCGAACGATACAGGGGACTATCTTGATTTTTTGGCGTTTCCCGATTGTACAAAGCTAGATTGCGATCACGAGTATTTTCTAGGCGTTTCAGCACATAAGCCAGTTTGAGCCGATATGGTTCTTGTCGATAACGCAGCGCCAGTGCATCGTATACCTCACTCAACTGGGACTGATCCAATTCTAGAGATTCCAGCAAATCTGGTAAGACATCACTCCAATGCATCGACACACTTAATAATTCAATCAGATTTTTCACTGACTGAATATATCTCCCCAGCACCATTTTGCGCTGATAGCAAGCTGTTTGCCAGGTGATTTCTGGTGTGACTGATGGGTTCCCATCCCTGTCTGAACCTACCCAGGAACCGAAAGAGCAAAAGTTTTTACTCGGTGGTTCTAGCCAAGGAAAGGTGTTGGACAGGGTGTGTTTGAAACGTTTATAAAGTTGAGGAATGCCATCAAATAAAACTTCTTGGAAGTAGTGGAGCGCATAATCTACTTCATCTAGCACTGTAGGTTTGAACTGGTGAAGTTCATCTGTACGCCACCACAGGCGAATTTCTTCAAGCAATTGTTCGCGGACATCTGCTGCTTCCCAAGCATATCCCCCGGTTGTAGCACCAAAATGGTTTTCTAAGGTATCCAGTTTTTGCAATAGTTGTACCACCTGTCGCTGCTTATCCCGGATGGTATGACGAACAATTTCTGTCGGGTGCGCTGTGAAAACTAAACGCACATCCAGATGTGCAATTAAACGTTGAATTTGCTGGGGTGGGACATTCTGTTTGAATAAATAGGGAAATAAGGCAGCGAAAGTTCCTTTTGGTTTGACTTGAGCTTTTTCTAGATAATTCTTTCTCAGCAAGTCTGCTGCTATTCCCCTGCTAACAGGCGCGTCATCTTCTCTTTGATTGGACGAATAATTGACATTGGAAGCTGTTTCTGGGTCTATTGCCTCTGTTTCTGCCTCATAGCGACTCAATTGCTGCCGTTGTTCGTATTCCTGCTCTATGATGTTAATCAACTGAAAATACAGAGCGAAAGCACGAGCCGCGCGAATTGCTTCGTTGATATTTAGTTGTTCAATCAATTTTACGGCTGAGGATGCTTGGTCATTTGTTGCTTGTCCTTCTGGTGAACACAAATCGCGCAACTGCCGCAACAAGTCTACCATGTTTTGACCGCATTCTTGCCGGAGAACTGACTCCCACAATTCTTCCACTACCTGGAGACGATGACGCAAAAATAATTCCGACACCGGGTATATATCCGCAGTTTGAGACGAAGAGTATAAAAGGGAACCCATATTCTCTATTGTTGTAAAGCTAATTACTGTTTACGCTTCTAGGATTTCTACTGAATGCTCACCGAGTTGTTCCTGAGCAAATAATTATTTGCTGTATATTTTCTAAGTTTGATTAGTTTCGTGATCCTCTGGGAAGTCGAGAATCGGTAGGCGATCGCCTCGAAATAATTCTTCACTGGCTTCCCCTATAGCTTCTAGTGCTCTTACTGTGGTTTTTCCTGTAATGAGCAGCAGTAATATAGACGCTGTACCTATTTGTAAAAGGAAAGATTGGGGAATGCTAAACAAATCCAGATTGGATGCGGGGTTAGTTGAAGGTTCTTGGTTGGCAGGAGGCATTGCTAATTCTTGGTTATGGGAATTAAGAGTAGAGACGCGATTAATCGCGTCTGTACAGGAGTTAAGATAACTCCAACAATAAAGGGATGGAGTTTTAATGAGATAAGCTTGTTGTTTGTTTCGCCCATTAGGGCCGTTCGCTTAGTGGGACGCGAGTCCGGCTTTAAACGACAAGTCATCAGCCAGTCATATAGAATTATTCTGACTCCTGGCTCCTAACTTCTAATTTATGACTCCCTATTAGTAAAATAAACGCAAAACTCAACATTAGTCAGACTTGCAACCTGTACAAGACTATCTTGGCCGATTTTGTGAGCTACGAAGGTAACAAAATTGTTAAAAAAAACCGTCAGAGTGTGATAGACCTATGGTTCTAGTTTACAAGTGCAGGCACTATCCCCCAACAATCGCTTCCTGTAAAGTTAACTTCCCATGAAAACAGTATTACCAGATCGCCAGCAATCCTTAGTGCAGTGGGTAAGCCAAGCAACAGGGATCAACACTTTTGGGGTGAAAGTCCGGTTACGGGGAAATGACCTTCATATTCTTTGTGAAGGTACAGAATGTCCGCAGCGTTGGCATACTTTGTCTGACTTGCTACAAGCACTACAGCAAACAAACTTAGATATCCTTACAAGCAACGAACAACCCTCAATATATCAAGTATTTGTCTATGGCCGGAAAAAAGGGGAACAGCGCCCCAAATGGTGCCATCGGGTTTACTTGAATCAAATAGATAAGCATCTGGAGCAGGTGGAGCAAGCCTTGCTAGCAGATTCGGAAAAATCAAAACAATCGGGTGGGGCACTGATTGTCTCTAACGAAAGTTTGGCACGCCAAGGGAACCCAGAGGCGATCGCTCGATATCTCAGCGAAACTCTGAGTACGTTAGGTGTATCAGTACAGGCAAAAATTAAGCCATATAAGCCAAAGAACTCTCAGCCGGAAGAAAATCGCCTGTGGATATTTTGCCATTCGAGCTATAGCCCTGATGCATCATTGCTTGCTGAACCAATAGCACAAAAGTTGCGTTATCTCAAGCTATCTGGCTACCAAGATGCAGTAATTGTTTCCCAAGTGAGTGGCGAAACTGCACCTGATTGGCTGCTAAGGGTAGATTTAACGCCACCAGAGGTAATGCTGAAGGAGTGGGCGCGTTGGGGAGATGTCCAAGCGATCGCTCGATTATTAACTGAGGTATTGTCAGGGTTAAAAGTTGGTGTCCAAGTTTCTCTGAAAGAATCAACACTACATATCTTTTGTATCCCAGCTTTTGATCCCTTAGGAACTGCGCCAATCCCCGACAAGGAAGTGTGCTTAGAAGCGATTTTACCCCAGCTAGAAGCGATCGCTCCTCAAGGCATTCTCGCCGCCACCGTATACGGGCAAAAAGCAGGCGAGCAACCCACTTGGATTGATTGGCTGGCTTTACCCGCTGCCAAGTATCCCGCCTTTGCCATATCACCCTTAGATTTGGCAAATACTGGCGATGAACCAGCCATCGTATTTTTACTGGAGCGCTTACTCAATCCTGACTTGGATTGGCGTTTATTGACAGGTGGAATTCGCATACTGCTACTAAACAAAAATGGTTTATTGCACATCATGTGTGATGCACCTGTTTGTCCAGCGCGTCAACAAGTAGCAAGTAAAATTACGCAGTTTATCCGCCATTTAAAAATTCCCGGTATTATGGGAGTACGTGTCTACGGTCGCCGGGCTGGGAATAAAGAACCTTTTTGGCATTATGGCGTTGATCTTGAACATCGCCAACGTTTAGTACCAGAAGCAACCCCAGAATTTGCTGCTACTTCTAAATACGTTAACGATTTAGTAACCTCTGAGACTAGTGAGCCAATTTTGCGCCCAGACTTAACGACAGAAGAAGTTCAAAGTTTTGTAACAGAAGTAGCGCGAGATTGGACGGCAACGGCGAGTGCAACCGCGAAAAAATTCCTGTTGAAAAGCCAGCTATTTACCGAAAGCCACCAGTCAGCAGAACAAAACCCTGATCTTCAAGGACTTAAGATTGCTTTAGTCTGGGGGACACTGGGATTATTGCTTACTCTCCAAACTGATTGGGTGTTGGGTCGAATTATTGCACGGAGTACGCCAAGTTCACCAAAAGTCGGTAATATCTCGCTCCCATCATCTTCTGGGCAAAAGGCATCTTTGACATCTGGGAAAACTCAGCAAGACAAAACGACATTCTTTAGCAGCACTTCCAAGACAAAATCTCCTCCAAATCAGAGTTCTGTATTTAATGCTTCTGAGTTCACTCAAAGTGATGATACTCCGACAAATAATTTGGCAGCCGCACCACTGAAAGAAAAAGCAACCGCTACTGCTATTCTTTTAGCAGCGCGATCGCAGATGCCAAGTTTCAATGTTAGGCAGTTAGACGAGCAACTAGCATTATATAAACAGCGTTTAGCTACAACTGGTAGTCCGCCGGATGTGTTAATTATTGGCTCCTCCCGCGCCCTCAGAGGAGTAGATCCAGCAGCGCTTTCTAAAGCTTTAGCCACTCAGGGCTATCCAAATATTGACGTGTTTAACTTTGGGATCAACGGTGCTACCGCACAAGTTGTAGACTTTGTGATTCGCCACGTACTGGAACCATCAGAACTGCCTAAAATAATTCTCTGGGCAGATGGTGCTCGTGCTTTCAACGGTGGACGCGAAGATATTACCTTTAAATCCATTGCGGCATCAGCTGGTTATAAACAAGCATTCCAAAAAACCCCAACAACTGCCAATAGCAGTGATTCCACTGAAAATACGGTAAATTCGGGACAACAAAAGACAAAGGAAGAAAAACAGGAGATTAGCGCCTATGAAGCTGTCAATCAGTCATTAAATCAGGCTCTAGCATCTCTTTCTGCTAGCTACCCAAACCGCGACCAAATTAAAAGCTTACTGCAAAAACAACTGCTGATACTTGGTCATAATCAGACAGTTGCATCACAAAGACAGCTAAAAGATGGTACTTCAGATGAGATTATTTCTCAACAAGCAGTTGATTTTGATGGCTTTCTACCTTTGTCTATTCGCTTCAATCCTGCTAGATACTATCAAAAACATTCTAGAGTTCCCGGAAATTACGACAACGACTATAAATCTTTCCAAGTAGAAGGACAGCAAGATGCTGCCTTTCAAGAAGTGCTTCAGTTTGCCCAGTCTCAGAAAATTTCCTTAGTGTTTGTCAACATGCCTCTCACAGGAGATTATCTAGATCCAGTGCGTAAACAACATGAGCAAGAATTTCAGGAATATATGTTGCGTCTAGCGACTAGTCCCAACTTTATTTATCGAGATTTGAGTCAACAGTGGCCAAAAGCAAATGACTACTTTTCTGACCCCAGCCACCTCAACCGCTTTGGGGCATACGAAGTCTCGAAAAAGCTGGCACATGACCCGATGATTCCCTGGCCAGTGAAGTAGGGAGGGGGGGACAAGGGGGACAAGGAGACAAGGGGACAAGGGGACAAGGGGACAAGGGGGACAAGGGGACAAGGGGGACAAGGGGACAAGGGAAATAACCATGCCCCATGCTCCATCACTAATAACTAATAACTAATGACTAAAAAATGAACTTTATATCAATTTTCTATGGGCTGTTCTTGTTGAGTGTGCTAGGAATTTATTGGTCTTTAGCACAACAGAAATTGCGATTGTGGACGTTGCTAATTGCCAGCTTGGTTTTCTACGCATCTTTGCATATCCAGTACATACCCTTACTATTAGCATTGACGTTTATTAATTTCCGTGTGGGGCTAGAGATTGGTAAAAATACATCACCGGGAAAACATTCTCTTGACTGGCAAATTTCTAATGAAGAGTGGCAATTTGCCCAAGGTGACTGGAATCGTCGTCGTCTAAAACTTTTGTGGTTGGGGATAATTATAAATGTTTTACTGTTATTAGGTTTTAAGTATTTTACCCCTTTAATCAAGTTTGTTTTTCATGTGCAAACAAACTCACCAGATAGCTCTTTTAAGTTGATTGCACCCTTAGGAATTTCATTTTTTACCTTTGAATGCATTGCCTATTTAATAGATGTCTATCGTGGTGCTCCTGCTACTGAGAAGTTTCTCAAATTTGCCACCTATAAATTATTCTTCGTCAAACTTATTTCAGGCCCAATTACGCGCTACCACAACTTAGCAAATCAATTTAATACACTAGACTTCCCCAGTAGCGATAGAGTAGCTGAGGCGCTGTGGTTAATTGCTAGGGGTGCAGTCAAAAAAGGTATTTTGGCAGACCACCTTGGTATTTTTGTCGATTTATGTTTTGGTAACCTACAACGGGCAGGTAGTACCGATCTGTGGTTAGCTACATTCGCCTACGGTTTGCAGTTATATCTAGATTTCAACGGTTACGTAGACATTGCCCGTGGTAGTGCTATGCTTTTCGGCTTGGTTCTACCTGAGAATTTCGACTTTCCTTACTTCAGCACCAATATTTCAGAATTTTGGCGGCGCTGGCACATGACTCTAGGAGATTGGCTACGTAATTATGTCTACTTTCCTTTGGGTGGTTCCCGTCGGGGTTTAGTCCGTACCTGCTGGAATTTATTTCTTGTGATGCTAATCGCTGGTATCTGGCACGGTGCTGCCTTGGGCTATGTAGTTTGGGGAATATTCCACGGGTTAGCCTTGGTGGTTCATCGACTTACAGATACTATGAGCGATCGCTTTGAAAATCTAGAACAATTCTGGCAAAATCCTCTGGGTATCTTTGTCGCTTGGTTATTGACCCAACTGATGGTTTTTACCTCTTGGATTTGGTTCCGCCTACCTAATCTCCAAGATTCTTCTTTGGTAATTCGGCATCTTTGGGGTTATCCTGCTGACGCGCAGTTTGCTCAAAAGGTTTATGTGGATGCTTTAAATATCAGCCAATACCAACTTACTTGGATACTTCTAGCTTTAGCTGCCCTGATGGCTGTAGTCTATGCCTTCAACCGAATGCTGAAGTTAGAGTTTAACTGGCCCCTTAAGCTTGTCTTCGTCCCCCTATGTTTCTACGCTGTTTGGTTATTAGCTCCTGAAGGCAGTTTGCCCTACATCTATTTTGATTTTTAAGTTTCTACAAACAATCAACAGAAACATAAGACAACTTAAGTAAGTCGATGCAATAAAACCAAACTATGTAAATAAAAGTAAATAAAGCTCAAACTCTTTCTCTCCCTGCTCCCTGCTCCCTGCCCCCTGCCCCCTGCCTTATTGCAACAATAATTATTTACGCCGACTTACTTACAACTTATTATTTCGTTACATATCAACAAAACTTAAAATTTTTCCAGCAGGCTATTTGTAAAGGAATGTAAAGAGTAAAGAATTAGGCGATCGCGTCATTGAAACTTATATCTAGTTTCGTATTGAAAGGGCTTACAAAGCTTCAATTCATTACTTTTATCACTATTGTTTATAGTATGAAAACTTTACAGTTCGATGAGCTTTTTAAAGTATTCTGTTACAGAATATTAAGTCAAAGATCGCCTCAAAGTAAATTCATGTAGACTGTGTTTCAACAGGCAAAAAATAAATCTGCTTGTTCCATATTTAACAACCCATAGCACTTATAAAACAATGACCACAACCTTACAACGGCGCTCCGGCGCTAACGTATGGGATCGCTTTTGCGAGTGGATCACCAGCACTGACAACCGCATATATGTTGGTTGGTTTGGTGTACTGATGATCCCAACCCTACTAGCTGCTACTGCTTGCTTCGTAATCGCCTTTATCGCGGCACCTCCAGTAGACATCGATGGTATCCGCGAACCAGTTGCAGGTTCCTTGATCTACGGAAACAACATCATCTCTGGTGCAGTTGTTCCTTCCTCCAACGCCATCGGCTTGCACTTCTACCCAATTTGGGAAGCTGCTTCCTTAGATGAGTGGTTGTACAACGGTGGCCCTTACCAGTTGGTAGTTTTCCACTTCTTGATCGGTTGCGCTTGCTACCTCGGTCGTCAGTGGGAACTTTCTTACCGCTTAGGTATGCGTCCTTGGATCTGCGTAGCTTACAGCGCACCTTTGGCTTCCGCTACCGCAGTATTCTTGATCTACCCAATCGGTCAAGGTTCATTCTCAGATGGTATGCCTTTGGGTATCTCTGGAACCTTCAACTTCATGATTGTGTTCCAAGCAGAACACAACATTTTGATGCACCCCTTCCACATGTTAGGTGTGGCTGGTGTATTCGGCGGTTCATTGTTCTCTGCAATGCACGGTTCACTAGTAACCTCTTCTTTGGTGCGTGAAACCACCGAAACCGAATCGCAAAACTACGGTTACAAATTCGGTCAAGAAGAAGAAACCTACAACATCGTTGCAGCCCACGGCTACTTCGGTCGTCTAATCTTCCAATACGCTTCTTTCAACAACAGCCGTTCACTGCACTTCTTCTTAGCAGCTTGGCCTGTCGTCGGTATCTGGTTCACCGCTTTGGGTATCAGCACGATGGCATTCAACCTGAACGGTTTCAACTTCAACCAATCAGTAATTGACTCCCAAGGTCGCGTTATCAGCACTTGGGCAGACGTAATCAACCGCGCTAACTTGGGTATGGAAGTAATGCACGAGCGTAACGCTCACAACTTCCCCCTAGACTTAGCTGCTGGTGAAGTTACTCCTGTAGCAATGACTGCTCCTGCTATTAACGGTTAATTCTGAAGATTAGCTAAATAAAAAGCGCCTTCCAGAAATGGAGGGCGCTTTTTAATTGTAATTATTTTAAAACGGAGCGTTTAATAAATCCTGTAGTAGATTTTGGTCTATAGCGTATTAAATAAGAAAGATTTTTGAAGCTTGTCGTACTCCTATGAGAAAGCAAGCTATGTGCAGCAGCTACCACACGAGAAAACATGGCGCTTCACTATGTTAGATTCAAGCTACAACTCCTGCGGATGAGGAATCAGGTAATGGCTGCTTCTGTGGAACATGGCTTAAATAATAGCGCTTTTATTCCTCCCTTAGAAAGTGGCGATCGCTTAACCCGCCACGAATTCGAGCGTCGTTATACAGCAATGCCCCATAAAAAAGCAGAATTAATCGAAGGAGTCGTTTACGTGGCATCACCCCTGCGTTTTAGAAGTCATGGCCAACCTCATGGACAGTTAATTACCTGGTTGGGAGTTTATCAAGTTTCCACTCCAGGGGTAGCGCTAGGTGACAATGCTACCGTGCGCTTGGATTTAGACAATGAACCACAGCCTGATGTTTTGCTGTTGATAGATAAACCAGCCAGGGGACAGGCACACATCAGTGAAGATGATTACGTAGAAGGTGCACCAGAATTAGTAGCAGAAGTATCAGCCAGTAGTGCATCTATTGATTTGTACGACAAAAAACGCGCCTATCGGCGCAACGGAGTGCAGGAATATATAGTTTGGCAGACTTTAGAGAATAAACTCGACTGGTTCTGTTTGCAAAATGGTGAATATTTGCCACTCGTGGCTGATGCAAATGATGTGATTAAAAGTAGGGTATTTCCAGGTTTGTGGTTAGCTGTCACCTCACTAATTACAGGAGACATGACGAAAGTTTTAGCAGTACTGCAACAAGGGTTAAACTCAACAGAACATGCTGAGTTTGTTGAGAGTTTAACTTAGCAAAACTTAAAAATAATATCTTGAAAAATACAAATTATTAATGTAAAACCTGATATTAGGAGCCGGGAAAGTTTTCCTTTTTTTCATACAGTCTCCCTGAGGAAGTTAGCTAACAGCATTTGTGGTGTGATGTAATTCCAGAGAGTCCCGGCTATTAGGGAGAAGGTATTTGGCGAAAGCTTTTGAAAACAGCTTGATTCTCAATTCCTGAAAATTAGGAAAGTTTGTTGTCAGCGATTTATAAACAACACAGTTATGACCACAACTCTAGAAAGAAGAGAAAGCGGCAACCTGTGGGATCGTTTTTGTCAATGGATTACTAGCA
This sequence comes from Nostoc foliaceum FACHB-393, assembly GCF_014698505.1. Taxonomy (GTDB): domain Bacteria; phylum Cyanobacteriota; class Cyanobacteriia; order Cyanobacteriales; family Nostocaceae; genus Nostoc; species Nostoc foliaceum_A. Next base: position 16,693 of record NZ_JACJTD010000024.1, read on the forward strand.
CCGACAATCGACTTTATATCGGCTGGTTCGGCGTTTTAATGATTCCTACCCTATTGACCGCTACCATCTGTTTCATTATTGCCTTTATTGCTGCACCACCTGTCGATATTGACGGCATTCGGGAGCCAGTTTCTGGTTCTTTATTATACGGCAATAACATTATCACTGGTGCTGTTGTACCCACATCTAATGCCATTGGTTTGCACTTTTACCCAATTTGGGAAGCTGCTTCAATGGATGAATGGCTCTACAACGGCGGCCCTTATCAGCTCATTGTCTTGCACTTTTTGATTGGTATCTTCTGCTGGCTCGGTCGGCAATGGGAGTTAAGCTATCGTCTGGGGATGCGTCCTTGGATTTGTGTGGCTTACTCTGCTCCCGTAGCTGCTGCGACTTCGGTTTTTTTAATTTACCCAATTGGTCAAGGTAGCTTTTCTGACGGGATGCCTTTGGGCATTAGCGGCACATTTAACTTCATGTTCGTGTTCCAAGCCGAGCATAACATCCTCATGCACCCATTCCATCAACTGGGTGTAGCTGCGGTGTTCGGTGGTGCGCTGTTCTGTGCGATGCATGGTTCTTTGGTGACTTCTTCTTTAGTTAGGGAGACCACTGAAAGTGAATCTCAAAACTACGGATACAAGTTTGGACAAGAACAAGAAACCTATAGCATTGTGGCGGCTCACGGTTACTTTGGGCGGTTAATCTGGCAATATGCCAGCTTTAACAACTCGCGTTCTTTGCACTTTTTCTTGGCTGCTTGGCCTGTAGTTGGTATCTGGTTGACGGCATTGGGCATCAGTACGATGGCGTTCAACCTCAACGGGTTCAACTTTAACCAATCAATTCTTGACTCCAAAGGTCGTGTAATTAATACATGGGCAGATGTGCTAAACCGTGCCAATCTGGGTATAGAAGTAATGCACGAGCGGAATGCTCACAACTTCCCCCTGGATTTGGCTGCTGGTGAGGCAGTACCTGTGGCTTTGCAAGCGCCTGTAATTTATAGCTAATACTTAAGTCTTAGCAAAATCAAAACCGCTCTCTGGAAACAGAGGGCGGTTTTTCGTATGTCTAAACCAATACGCTTGGGTTAAGGGCTACTAGCAAAAATTTTGGGTTTCTGAGTTTTTGAGACGCGACAAATCGCCGTCTCTACAAGTTTTTTGGTTTTATCTGAACTGTATAGATGTCTAAACAGGTGCTTCAGTGAACTTATATTTACTTAAATTTCTGCTCTTTTGGTACGGGATATCCTCTATACTCAAAAATATTTTTAATTACGCCACATATCTTAAAAACTTCAGGAAGCGTAAAGATTACTATGAAACTCGGTTTCTTTGCTCATATACTGAGTACCATTGCGATCGCACTTGGTTCTACTGCCACTCTAATTCAACCTGGCTATACGCAGGATAATAAGTTTTACTGTGGAATGAGTGGAGGTGTTCCAGCAACACTAGTTCGGACTTCCAGAGGAAACATTCCAGTAATTCGCTGGGTTGACGATTCTTTTCCCCCACCTTGGACTCCCCAACAGCGCTGTGAAGAAATATCTGCCAGATTCCAACGTTTCTACGGCAATGGGACTCTAAATTTCGTCAGGGCAGGAAAACTCAGCAATCAACCTGTATTGTGTGTTGCCAGTTACAAAGGTGGTTCTTGTCTGCCTAACGGAGTGCTAGTAACATTGAAAGTCGTTACTAATGCCCCACTGACACTACAAAGGTTATTAGATCGTCAAGGTTCGGGTGGCGGTAGACCAATTAATCTGAGCGGTGGCGATAGTAAAGAATTGTTCTCCTACTACCAAGAGGCGGCTTACCTGGATGTAACCAAGTTCATCTCTCAGGTAGAAAGTTCAGGGCAACGCGAATCCTGTCCAGCAGGAAAACCGGCTTGGGAATGTTGAGTAAATCGCAATCTGAACGAACATGGATTGGCGCTTAATGATGCTGATTGCCTGTATTGGCAGTTTATCTATTTCACCGCTAGGCTCAAAACCAAATGTTAGGGCTTTAGATACAAAAAGTTCAACCCAAGGCTCCGCCAAACAAGTGCAACAACTAGCTGAGTTGATCGCTGTCAAAGTCCTATCAAAAGACTTTTTGGGGTCGGGGATTCTGATTCACAAAAAAGGGTCGGTTTATCAGGTGCTTACCAATGCCCACGTACTCAGGTCGGGTAACCCACCTTACCAGATTCAAACTCCTGATGGCTTAATCTATGCGGCTGATTTGTCCAAGATGAGCGTAGGCGTAGCCCGCCGCAGGCATCGCTCTGTTCCTTTCTATTTTAAGGGTAACGATTTAGCTGTATTACAGTTTCGCAGCCCCAAAATTAGCTATACAGTTGCATCTCTCGGCCATGCATCAACTTTGAGTGTAGGAAATGAAGTTTTTGCTGCTGGGTTTCCGTTTGACAGCCAAGGCATCCAAGATACGGGGTTTGTTTTCCGCAGAGGTCAAGTTTCTCTAGTGCTAGACAAAGCCTTGGAGGGCGGGTATCGGATTGGGTATACCAATGATATTGTCAAAGGTATGAGTGGAGGCCCACTGCTAAATTGTGCAGGTCAGCTTGTGGCTATTAACGGGAGACATGCTGAACCTCTATGGGGTGAGCCATACATATATCAAGATGGAACACAGCCCGAACCACCCCTGCTCAAACAGATGAGCAAGTATAGCTGGGGTATTCCGATTGAAGAGTTTATGCAGATGGTATCACCATCATTTACAAATAATTATTCTGATACAGATATTCAGGCAGAGGTGAGGCGATGAATTTTACTCGTAGTCTTTCGGCAATACTTGTTGGTGCAGCTGTGGTATTGCTGAAACCTCAAGTTGCCTTATCCTTAACTCCGGTAGAGGTTAACAATATTGCTCAAACAGTTACTGTTCGCATTGATGGAGATGGTGTCGGTTCTGGAGTAATTTTTGAACGCAAAGGTGAAACTTACTTCGTCCTCACCAATCGACATGTAGTGTCCAGAGACGGAAGATATGAGATTCATACCCAAGATGGCGGTAAGTATCCCGTTTATTACAGCAAAGAATTGCCGGGATTAGATTTGGCCGTGTTGCAATTCAACAGTAATAAAAGTTATCCGATCGCTAATTTAGGCAACTCTGACCAAATTAGAGAAGGAATGACGGTTTATGTGGTGGGTTGGGCCGACCGTTTACCAGGTATTGATGAACGCAGCTATCAATTTACTAATGGCAACATTCGCAGTCGCCTGAAAAACCCAGATGAAGGCTACGCCTTGGTTTACAATAACGAGGCGCTTCCTGGGATGAGTGGTGGCCCAGTGTTAGACGAGAATGGACGTTTAGTAGGAATTAATGGGCGAGCTACACAACCAGAAGAGAAGACAGGTACTGTTTTAAGGTTGGGAATTCCGATTAATACCTTTTTAGCAGCCAGAAATAATGTCCAACCAGTAACCGCGAGTTCGCCAACTCCGGCACCAAAACCAGGTGTTAAACCCAATATAGCTACAGCTGGACAATCAAATACTACAGAAAAACCAGCCCCTAAACGACAACAAAATGCTGAAGACTTCATCAGCTTGGGGGGGGCTAAAGCCGATAAAGGAGATTATAAAGGAGCGATCGCTAATTACAACCAAGCCCTACAAATTAATTCCAACAATCCTGATGCATACTTCCGACGGGGTGCAGCCTACAATGAACTAAAAGATTACCCAGCAGCTTTTAAAGACTTTGAACAGGTAATTCGCCTCACTCCCAAAAATGCAATTGCTTATGCCTACCGAGGTTTTGTCCGCGCTCAACTAAAAGACTATCAGGGTTCGCTTGCCGATGCTGACAAAGCCATTAGCCTCAACAACGATCCCAAATCTCGTACTTCTGCCCTTAGCTACGCTGTCCGGGGTACAGCTAATTTCGGCTTAAATGACTATCAACAAGCGATCGCCGACATCGGCCAAGTAATACAGCGGCTACCTAACCAACCCGAACCTTACGGTTTACGGGGTATAGTACGCACGGTGCTGAAAGACTATAAACTAGCGATCGCCGATTATAATAAGGCACTGAGTTTTTTTGAGTTCTCCGGCATTGGGATTCGCCTCAATAACGAACAAAATCAGGGACTAATAATTGAACAGGTTAATGACGACTCTCCGGCCTCAAAAGTGGGGGTGAAAGTTGGGGATCGGATTTTGGCAATTGATGGTAAACCCACTATCAAGATGAAAGTGGAAGATGCTACTAAGCTGATTCGCGGTGAGGAGGGTAGTACAATTACCTTGCGAATTAAACGCCAAGGTAGAAGCGACTTTGACCTCAAGGTAAACCGAATATTGATTAGCGATCCCAAAGCTGCGGAAATCTATCAAAACCGCGCTATTGCCCGCGTTGGTTTGGAAGACAAACAAGGAGCGATCGCGGATTTGCAAAAAGCCGCAGATTTATATCAGAGGCAAGGAAAAACAGCAGAATCCCAAACTGTACTCAACTCTCTCAGAGAACTACAAAATATTCCATCAACTTCACAACCACCTACCCCATCAAATCAAGCAGAGCCTCAGACAATTATTGCCACTGCTAACGAGGCAATTGTACGAAATCCTAAAGATGCCAATGCCTACACTAGAAGGGCATCTGGGCGCTATCAGCAAGGAGACAAACAAAAAGCATTAGAGGATTTAAACCAAGCCACTCGCTTCAATCCCAAACATTCCCTAGCTTGGTTTTTTCGCGGTGGCGTGTTACAAGAATTGGGACGAAATGAAGAGGCGGTTACTTCCTATAACCGGGCAATTGAAGCTAACAGTGAATGGGGGAAATCCAGCGTTGCTGATGTGTATTTCAGCCGAGCAAATCTTTACTCTGATAGCGGAGACTATCGACGAGCGATCGCAGATTATAACCAAGTACTTCGCCTGAATCCCAAAAATGCCTCAGCCTATGCCTTACGAGGTCTGAATCACCAGCGTCGGGGAGACAATCAAGCAGCAATCAAAGATTTTAACTCCGCAGTTCAGATCGACCCTAATAATGCTGTTGCTTACTTCGCACGGGGTATTAGCTACCATTTCCAGGGAGACTATCAGGGGGCACTTGCTGCTTATGAAAAAGCAACTGTCCAGGATGCTAAATTAATAGCAGCTGTTAACAACCTGGGGCTAATCAAATATGAACTCCAAGATATTGAAGGAGCCATCCGTCAGTTTCAGGCTTCTATTAAGATTGACAGCAAATCCGCAGAACCTCAACTAGCCTTGGCAACAGCATTATATGTTAAAGGCGATCGCGAACAAGCTCTAGAATTAGCACAAGCCGCTCTGCGCTTAGACAAAAGGTTTGCTGATTTAGACGTTCTCAAGAAAAATCTTTGGGGCGATCGCATCTTAGCAGACGTACAAAAGCTCCTACAGAATCCACAAATTCGAGCGTTACCATCTCGTCGCTAAATAGTGCTGATTACTGAGTTGGGAGTTAGGAGTTGGGAGTTGGGAGTTAGGAGTTAAAATTTTCTCTCCCTGCTCCCGCTCTCTGCCGTTTTAGCAAATTAGTTAATTTCTAATAAATCAATCATTTGTTCAGCAGTTTTTAATAAATCATCATATTGACTTTCTTCGGCTGCATAAGTAATTATGTAGGCTTTGTTATTGCTTAAAGTCCAAACTGCTTTTCGTTTTATAGTATATTTATCTTCTTTACCAGAATAAACTACTTCATGTGCTGGGCGATTTGCTAGCTGAGTTAAACGTGATTTATCAATTTTTGCATCCGCCAGAAACTGCGTTATTTCATTAACTCTTGAGCTAGTATATTCATCCAATGAAATAGGTTGTTTTAAATCTTCAATTTCTACAGTCAGGTTGCTTTGATAAGGCTTGTCTACATTTTTTTGAGGTGACCAAAATCTAGCTACATCTGTTGTAGTTGTGTTGTTTTGTTCTATTTTTTCTATTGACCAAGTTTGAGGATATTTTATTTTAATTCCATAAGCAAGATTTTCGTAAATCAAGGAATTTGTTACAAGTGATGTCTCTTGTGAGGTTGAGCTAAATATTTGTTGTAATTTTGGAATCACCAGCACAGTCATAGAAAAGATGATCGCTAACACTGTCAAAGCTAGGGTGATTTTCTTAGTTTTTGACCACTGTTTATTATTTATAGTTAAGTTTGTCAGTGCTTGTAAAGCTGTAGGTGCTGACTGGTAGCGTTGACCAAAATGGTATTTCACCATCCGATCTAAAATGTCTGCTAATTGAGGACTGACTTGGGCTTGGTTACGCCAAATAAATTCTAATGTTTTCGGGTCACTTGGTAGTTTGAGAGGGAAAATACCGGTCAGTGCTTGAATTCCAATCATTCCCACAGCGTAAATATCGCTGCAAAGTTGTGGCTGTCCGTTATATTGTTCGCTAGGCATATAACCAGGAGTGCCAACGGCCACTGTTCTTCCCTGATTATTAGCCATCAAGGTGCTGATTTCTTTTACTGCCCCAAAGTCAATTAAAAAAAGCTTGCCATCAGCAGTACGTCTGATTAAATTGGCAGGTTTGATATCGCGGTGAATAACGTTCTGTTGATGGACAAACTCTAATATTTTCAATATGTCCCATAAAAAAGCAATTACTTTCTCTTGACTCCATTGTTGACCAGGTTTTAATTCTGTGCTTAGGTCATCACCCTGTACGTATTCTTGAACTAAATAAAATTCTTGATTTTCTTCAAAGTGAGCCAACAGTCGCGGTATTTGCTCGTGGTTGCCTAACCTATAAAGAACATCCGCTTCCGTATCGAATAACCGCATTGCTTGTTGCAAAGCTTGCGGGTTAGTAAATTGAGGCTTGAACTGCTTGACTACGCAATGAGGATTGCGAGGTAAATCCATATCTTCAGCCAGATAAGTCTCCCCAAACCCTCCCTGTCCTAATTTTCTGACGATTTTGTAGCGCCCTCGGAGCATTGTTCCTAGCATTAAATTCACCTAGGCTCTTGTCATGTACCACTCATCGAATGATTGATACTGATTTTCTCACAGAATTTAACATAGAGTCCAAAACTACAAGCTTTAGTCAGTTTAAGGGTGTATGATCAGGAACGAAAATAGGTTCTGGGTTGGAGTTGTGAGAGGTTATTTTCTAAAAATATTGTGTGCTTTTGATTACATTTAATCAATTGTTACTCGTTATATATGAGTAAAATATTGATTTTAAATTTCCAGCGGGTTTTTACTAAGCAATTCAATATAAAATCTAAAACTTAAAATCCAAAATAAACATGGCAGACCTAACTCCGAATTCTAGTTTTAGTTTGACACTGCGCTTGCAGATTCCCAATCGTGTAGGGATGTTAGCGTCAGTAACCCAGGCGATCGCAACCACTGGTGGTAATCTTGGTCAAATTGATTTAATCGAGCAAAGCCGCAAAGAATCTACCCGCGATATTACCGTTGATGCTGCTAGTACCGAACATGCTGAAACCATTGTGCAAGCAGTAAAAGCATTGCCAGACATCAAGTTACTCAGCGTCTACGATCGCACCTTTAATTTGCATCGTGGTGGCAAAATCAGCATTACTAGCAGAATTCCCCTGAAGAGTGTGTCTGATTTAGCAATGGCTTACACACCCGGAGTTGGTCGAATTTGTACTGCGATCGCTCAAGATCCAGAGGAAGTTTACAAGTTAACCATCAAACAAAATACTGTTGCCATTGTTACCGATGGTAGTGCCGTTTTGGGCTTGGGAAATCTCGGCCCAGCGGCTGCTCTCCCAGTCATGGAAGGCAAAGCAATGCTGTTCAAGGAATTTGCGGGGCTAGATGCTTTTCCGATTTGTCTGGCCACTCAAGATACAGAAGAAATTATTCAGACAGTCAAGAATATCGCTCCAGTTTTTGGGGGTGTGAATTTAGAGGATATCGCTGCACCTCGCTGCTTTGAGATTGAAAAGAGATTACGCCAAGAGTTAGATATCCCCGTTTTTCATGATGACCAGCATGGTACAGCAATTGTCACCTTGGCAGCATTGTTTAATTCCCTAAAACTGGTACATAAGTCAATGGCGGAAATCCGCATCGTGATTAATGGTGCTGGGGCGGCTGGAGTAGCGATCGCTCGGTTACTGCGGAAAGCTGGCGCAGAAAAAATCTGGATGTGCGACTCTAAAGGAATTATCTCTACCAGTCGCACCGATTTGACAGAAGAAAAACTCGAATTTGCCGTGAAAGCTCAAGGTACCTTAGCGGGTGCAATGCAAGGGGCAGATGTGTTTATTGGAGTCAGCGCACCGGGAGTTTTGACACCAGAAATGGTACATTCGATGGCGAAAGACGCAATTGTGTTTGCAATGGCGAATCCCATTCCAGAGATTCAGCCAGAATTAATCAGTAAAGATGTGGCTGTGATTGCTACCGGTCGCAGTGATTACCCGAATCAAATCAATAATGTCCTAGCTTTTCCTGGGGTATTCCGTGGTGCTTTAGATTGTCGGGCCCATACAATTACCACCACAATGTACCTAGAAGCTGCAAGTGCGATCGCTTCTTTAGTCAAGCCTTCAGACTTGAATCGGGAACACATTATTCCTTCTGTCTTTGATGAGCGTGTCGTCACTGCTGTTGCTGCTGCTGTACAACAAGCCGCACGTCAAGAAGGTATCGCTCGGAATTAATTATCTAAAAGAATTACTCTTACGGGATGGGCATCTCACCCGTCCCTGAACTTTTAGGCTGCAATCAATTTGCGCTATGAACTGATGTTAAACAGATAAGAATTGATGCATGATTGGTGATTAGATGAGTTGGGGCTACCAATTTAGGAGCAAAGACACACATCTAAAACACCACTACTTTGTCAACTGTTTGCAATGAAGTATCAAGTTGGGGACGAGTTTTTACAAGAACTGCCACTGATTTTAGGGGGGCCAATCCTCAAACATACTGAGCCAGATTCAGTGACGGTATGGATGGCACTGAAACAGTCTTGTCAGGTAGAACTTAAGATTTATGACACAACAAATGATGGTAAAGCGCTAGGAAATTGTTTATTAGAGGGGAAACGCTCTACCGTTGCTTTGGGTAAGCATCTGCATGTAGTTGCGATCACGGCTTGGTCTAAAGTTGGACATCACCTAACTAGCCATTGCATCTATGCATACGACCTCCAATTTACTGTTGCTGACCAAAGGCAAAATCTGCAACAAGCATTATGCTCAAACTCCTTTCCTACAGTCAGCATCAGCTACTTTGAGCATCAAAAACCAACCTTTGTTCTGCCGCCAAACCATCTTCAAGATTTGCAAATTATCCATGCTTCCTGCCGTAAACCTCATGGTCATGGGTTTGATGCACTGCCGATTCTTGACAGTTTGATTGATGCTTCAGCTAATCAACCCCAACACCGCCCCCACCAGCTATTCCTTACTGGAGATCAAATTTACGGCGACGATGTAGCAGAACCATCCTTGTGGGTTGCCAGTACTCTTGGTGATGCCCTCTTGGGTTGGGAAGAACAACTTCCTGTGAATGGAGTGTACTGTACTCCCCAGCAGCTACCCCCCGGACAGAGGGCTGATGTTGCGACAAATCAAGCAGGTTTGACCGCAGGATTACATAATAAATCTGATAAAGTTAACAGTCATCTTTTCAGCCTGGGTGAGTACTACGCTACTTATTTACTAGCTTGGTCACCAGTCTGCTGGCCGGTTGCATTTCCCAAAGGACACCAAGTAATGCGCGATCGCCATGCTATCAAGGACTGGAATCGAGCAGTGCGGCATTTGCGCCAATTCATTTATACGCTTTGGAAAGTGCGCCGCGCCCTTGCCAATATTCCCATGTACACCATCTTTGATGACCATGATGTTAGTGATGACTGGAACTTAAACCAAGCTTGGTGTTTGCGAGTGCTGGGGCGTCCCTTGGGGCGAAGAATTGTCCAAAATGCATTATTAGCCTACACGGTTTTTCAAGGATGGGGCAATACGCCAAAGCAATTTACAGAAGGTCAATCCGGTGAAAAGCTGTTGGCGGCTGCCCAAGCTTGGTCAGCTTCTCAAGGAATGGATACAAAAGCTGATGAAGCGATCGCTCGTTATGTAGGTATGCCAGCCAACGATCCCCACACAGATTTACCTATTTTAGTCCGAGACGGTTCAGTATTCATTTTGGATCGACATCCTGAAGCAATCACTTGGCACTACATAGTTCGGAGCAATTGCCATGAAGTAATCGTGTTGGATACACGCACTTGGCGGGGTTATCCAGCCGATCAAAAAGCGATCGCACCGCCGATGCTGCTGTGTCCAAAAGCTTTTGAGCAACAACTAGTTTTACCTTTACAAGAAATAGCGGAACAAACTCAGATTCAAACTACGTTTGTGATTGCGCCCACAAATGTATTTGGATTACAAGTGATAGATTGGATTCACCACTGGCATTTGCAACGCGAAAAAGTTTTTTCAACCGATGTTGGAGATGCTTGGAACATCAATGTTGAAGCACTGGCGAAATTCCTAACCACCTTGTTTGAGGAACGTCAACAAGTCGTTATTCTATCCGGGGATATTCACTACAGTTCTGTTGCCCACTTATCTTATGGACGCACTCATTCCAAATTACAATCTGTCTTGGTGCAGTTAACCGCTAGTGCATTGAAGAATGAAGAGATTTTGACACGGCTTATTCATACACGATTGAAAGATTGGCTACTACCAGAAAAGGTGCGACATTGGATAGGGTGGAGTAATCCACCCAATATGGTAGAAATTTCAGAGAAACAATTACACCATAATCGCCAGATGCTGACTAATTCTGACTGGCATTGTGTACTGGAGTGGATACCTCGAAATAGTGTTCAGACTTCTGCCTACACAGCAGATATATTATCGTTGATAGCTCCCTGGAAACGAGCCGAAAACGCCAAATGGAAATGGTTACAACCCCTGATGTTTTGGAAATCTCGTTGTATTCAGGAGGGGCGAGAAGTAGTTGGATTTAATAATTTAGCTCTGGTTCACTTTGAGTTAGCAGATGGGAGTAGTTCTGGCAAAGTTATTCAAGATTTGTACTGGTTTTCTTCTTGGTATCCAACCCAAGTTGTTTATAGCCGTTTTGAGAGCCAGTTAACGCCCAATCAGTCATTGTTACGATGACAAGCTTTGCGATCATCGGAAAAAAACTCTGTTACCAAAATTGTTACGAGTGTGTTGTTGTTGGGTAGCTAATTTATCATGATATATAGTTAAACTCCTCACACCACACTGAAAGCCGTAAAACATCATGTTTTGCGGTTTTTCCCTTTTAAAGTGTACAGTGACTAATTATTTGTCATCGGCGACAAATTGTTGTCATGATGACAAATTGTTGTTGTTTAAGCTCAAATTTGTATTTTGAGACTGCCAATGACAAATTAGTGTCATTTACAAAAACTGAGCTTATTGAGCATCTTACAACTCTATAAGGCTAATATAACCTTATTTACCCTAACAAGCTTGTTTAAGAAAGCTTGGAATGTGGTGTAAGGAGCTTCTTTCAACCCTCTCATTTTTTAAGACTTTTACAAAACTAAAACCACAAAATTATTATAATGAGACTGGTTTTTACAGGTAAATGCTAATTTCTAGCACACGATACATAAGCACTTTCATCTCACCCTGTATTAGGAGGGTTGTTGTCACTTTCAGCAAGACTCGTCATCTCAAGGCAGCAAGCTGATTTCTTTCAACCCACCCTGTATTAGGAGGGTTGTTGTCACCCAACACTTGCACCATCATCTGATGAAATCGACTTTCAACCCACCCTGTATTAGGAGGGTTGTTGTCACCCGATGGACAAAAGTTTATATCCCAAAGACTGGCTTTCAACCCACCCTGTATTAGGAGGGTTGTTGTCACTGCGGCAATTTCAGTTGAGTAGTTTGGTACTTCTTCTTTCAACCCACCCTGTATTAGGAGGGTTGTTGTCACTCCATCTCCCTTCTCTGCATTGTGGTCGCATAGTCTTTCAACCCACCCTGTATTAGGAGGGTTGTTGTCACGAGTTTCACCCTTCCTATCTTCAAGAATTGCCCGCTTTCAACCCACCCTGTATTAGGAGGGTTGTTGTCACATCGCATTTTGAATTTCAACGTTGCCAGCAGCAACTTTCAACCCACCCTGTATTAGGAGGGTTGTTGTCACCCACCTAGTTTCAAAATATTGTGGGGCGACGTTTCTAGATTTCCTCAGCGCGTATGTCTCCCAATTTCCTATTTGAGCCTCAGTTACAAGAATCATATCTCGATGGAAAAACGATAAATTCAGACGGGGCAAGGTATTTGGAACTTGCGCGGAACTTTTAGAAATTTTGCCTTGATTTTAGTCCTTCAAATGAAGAATTGGGGAGGGTTCCCCCTTGATCGGAGGTGATTAAGTAGCCACTACAGCAGTACATCCGCGCCCTTATTGCTGGGAGCGCACCTATCCTGTCCGAAGACAGCAGCATCAGGGTGAGCAGCTACTAGGGTCAGAAAGCAAGACTATATTGCTACAGTCAAACTAACCCTCATTTAACACAGTTCAGAGGCTGCAAGCAGCATAAACTGCGGCGCTATTGATTATTTTATTATCAAGGTTCAGATATTTGTCAACTTCGCCTAGCTAGGCGCTCATGGTATGCAGAAAGTGCCAATTCCTTTGCTTTGTCTTGGGGACTGCCGCGAATAGGTTGTTTTCCCCCTTCAATCATTATTCCTGCCTGAGCAGCTTTGCTTTGAATGCTTTGAATTAATCTGCCGTAGCTCCAGGAATGGACGTTAACTCGATACTGTTTGGCGTATTTTTGCTGAACTTCTACGGAGCCTGGACATTTTGCTTCGGCTATGGCTTGAATTTCACTTTGGACAATCTCCCGCATATCCCCTAGCTTAGGCAAAACGATGCTGCCAGCTTTGTAAGTTTGAGCGATCGCAATAATTTCTTTAGCTAATAATCTGTCTACATACTGCCCTAACTCAGATGCCCCAAATTGATTGGGAGAGAAACTTTTTTGTGCTTTGTGGCGATCGTGGGATAATGATCGCTGCTGTCGTCTCTGGCGATTTAGGAGTTCGTAATTTTCACCTAGTAATTGCCTGATGCTGCGGTAGGCTAAGACTTTGTTTGCGATCGCATCTACTACGGCGACAGTTGCAGGTTTTTCTAGTCCCAGGCTGACTCCAACCAAAATGTGTGATTGACCTTGGTAAAGGAGTTTACTAGGACGCTCAAAGGATTTGTTAATTCGAGTTAGCGTTGATTCTTTACGTTTAATAAAAGCAAGCTGTGTTTCCCTGAGGTCACTTTTATTCTTCATGTTGGTGATGAATTTGGTAATCTCATCAGTTTTTTCCTGGCGAACCTGTTCTGTTCCTTCGGCAGTCCAGAGGCGATTGTCAACACAGCAATAGAGACTCAAGTGATTAAGATTCCAAGGTTCGCCTTTACCTTTACCTTCTTGCCAAGCTAGACGACCATTTCTGAGGGTGAACAAACCACTTGAATGCTGATTTTTGCTTTGGCGTTTTGTTTGTTGATCTTCTAAGAAGCGTTTAAACCAGTGCAGTTGACGACTATCACAGTACACCTCAAAAGTTAAATCGCTTAAGCCATTGAAGTGAACACATAACCTACCTTTTTCGTTTGTTGACCAAACTAGGTCTTCGTTCGTTTCATAAACCAGAGGAAAAGGAACAGAACTAGATCGGGTTAAGAGAATATCCTGCCAGCGTTTGGCTTCAGCATTGTCTTCTGGAACAGTGGTTGCAGCAGCGAGCAGTGTCTCCAACCATCTAGCATTAGTTAAATCTCGACCTTTAGGAATTCGACTTGTTAGCTTTTCGGTTAGCCTTTGAATTTGGATTTCTAGCTTACGACGGCGTTTAGCAAATTTTTCTGGATCTTCTTCTTTTTCATTGAGTTTGCAGCCATTTTTTAGCAAATAGCTGATGGCGCTACGGCTGAGTATATCGTCAGTCTCTTGGTAAGTGCCAAATAATTTATGAGATAAGCTTCGATCGGGATTGGAAGCGGATGATTTTTTGGATTTTTTAGTCTTACTTTTTTTAGTTAAAGGAGCATTAGATTCAGATTCTGGCGTAGCCATTGCCAAAATTTCAGCAGCTTTGGTACGAATTACTTGTAAGCTACAATCGCTCATTTCTACTAATTCAGTATCGCTGTTGAGCATTTCTAGCCAGCGTATCTTGCCATCTAGCTGTTGCTGTAGACGTTTCTGAATCGCTAACCAAGATTTGTAAATGTAATCTACAACATGAATTGCTGATAGATAGAAGCGGCTGGGCTGACCTGTAAATCTAGGGTCAGTTTTCAGGGGTTGGCAAAGTTGACTAACAACAGTTGACGGCAGTTTGCCATTTTTTCGCCATTTCTCAAAATCTTGGTGTTTACTAAGCTGTTGAAGCAGTTCGTTAATCAGGGGTGTGTTTAATTCTGCCATTAACTTCCAGAGTTTTTGGCGGGTAGATTCACTGGCAATTAGGCGACATTGAATAGTAATTTGGCTCATAAAAATAAAGTATCACAAAAACACATTATGTTCTACAAAAAACTAATGTGTTTTAGGAAATGCTTCTATAGGATGATTCTTATGGAAGGAAAGTTTTACACAAGCACAGAAGCAGCAGAAATTACTCATTGCTCTCGCCGCCAGTTGCAGTATTGGCGGGAGAAGGGAGTTATAGTACCTACGGTTAACAGTACTGGCAAAGGTCGTAATGTTTACTATTCCAAAGCTGACCTGTTGGTGTTAACAGTAATGGAGCAGTTGCTGTCAATTGGGCTAAATTTTGAGGTTTGCCATGCAGCTTTGGAAACACTGCGCGAACAGGAACCTTGGTTATTTAATGAGTCTGTCCCCGAAGAAAAGATGAAGCGGCTAATGTTATTAACCACGCGATCGCCTGAACAACCTTTGCAATTGGCAGAGTTTGACAAGCAAGTAGCGCTAGAAGCTCTTTGTCAAGGGCAGACTGTAATTCCTTTTTGGTGCGAGCGCATTCATCAACAATTAAGGGACAATCTCAAAAGCTTTAGTAGCTAATTTGACGTTGAATATTTAGGTTTTGTCGTTGCCACATAATCACAATGCTAGTTTCATACTTAACAACAGACAAATTTTAGGTGTAGAATTATACTATACATCCTCTTAACCGAAAGCCTACCCTTTTATGTCAGAAGCAATTGACAAGAAATCTTTGAGTGAACGTGATATTTGTACAAAGTACATTACACCTGCTCTAACTAATCGGGCATGGGATATCAACACTCAGATTCGTGAGGAAGTGACGCTGACAAAAGGTAGTGTGATTGTTAGGGGTAAGCTTGCTAGTCGAGGTGAGCAGAAACGCGCTGATTATGTGCTGTATCACAAACCCGGTGTACCACTGGCTGTAATTGAAGCTAAAGATAATAATCACAGTGTCAGTGCGGGGATGCAACAAGCGATCGCAACTGGTGAACTAATTGATGTACCATTCATCTTTAGCTCTAATGGCGACGCTTTTATGATGTGCGATCGCACGATTACAGAAGGAGAACGAGAACGGGAAATCCCCCTCAGTCAGTTCCCGACACCGCAGGAACTTTGGCAAAAATACTGTGATTGGAAGGGAATTGACTCAGAGATTCAGCCGATTGTTTCTCAAGATTACTATCCTAGTCCTGATAAAAAACAGCCACGCTATTATCAACAGATTGCCATTAACCGCACAATTGAGGCGATCGTAAAAGGAGAAAATCGCATTCTGTTAGTGATGGCAACAGGTACAGGTAAGACTTTTACCGCTTTTCAGATTATCTGGCGCTTGTGGAAATCGGGGGCGAAAAAGCGTATCCTGTTTTTGGCAGATCGGAATATTTTGGTTGACCAAACTAGAGTCAATGACTTTAAACCCTTTGGCTCAAAAATGACCAAAATTCAGAAGCGACAGATAGATAAATCTTATGAAATTTATCTATGCCTCTATCAGGCAGTAACGGGAAATGAAGAGGCAAAAAACATTTATCGCCAATTTTCGCCAGATTTTTTTGACTTAATTATCATAGATGAGTGCCATAGAGGAAGTGCTAATGAGGATTCCGCATGGCGAGAAATTTTGGAATATTTTAGAAATGCTACGCAGATTGGCTTGACAGCTACCCCAAGGGAAACAGAAGAAGTTTCTAACAGCCTTTATTTTGGCGAGTCACTTTTTACCTATTCACTCAAACAAGGAATTGAAGATGGTTTTTTAGCTCCCTACAAAGTGATTCGGATTGATTTAGATAAAGACTTGAGTGGATGGAAACCAAAGCCAGGTCAACGGGATAAGTATGGTAAACCAATTCCCGACCAAGTGTATAATCAACGAGATTTTGATAGAACTCTGGTGCTAGAGAAACGCACTGAGTTAGTTGCACGGATTATTTCTGATTATCTTAAATCAAGCGATCGCTTTGCCAAAACTATCATTTTTTGTGAGACGACTGACCACGCAGAACGGATGCGGGTGGCGTTGGTAAATGAGAATGCTGATTTGGTGGCGGGGAATAGCCGCTATATTATGCGAATTACTGGGGATGATGCTCAAGGTAAGGCAGAATTGGATAATTTCATTGACCCTGAAAGTAAATATCCCACGATTGTTACTACCTCTGAGTTACTGACGACGGGTGTTGATGCTAAAACCTGCAAATTGATTGTTTTGGATCAGCGCATCCTGTCAATGACCAAATTTAAGCAAATTATTGGTCGCGGGACTCGCATTGATGAAGACTATGGCAAAATGTTCTTCACAATTATGGACTTTAAAAAAGCGACAGAGTTATTTGCTGACCCTGATTTTGATGGCGATCCTGTACAAATTTATCAGCCTAAGCCAGCTGATCCCATTGTTCCGCCTGATGCTGGAGATGATGAGGTAGTTATAGATGATGGCGAAATTAGCCGCAAGCAAACGCGGGATAGGTATGTAATTGCAGACGAAGAGGTGTCTATTGCTTTTATTCGAGAGCAATACTACGGCAAGGAGGGTAAGCTGATTACGGAATCGATTAAAGACTATACTCGCAAAACAGTTAGTCAGGAGTATGCCTCATTAGATGCTTTCTTGAAGAAATGGTACTCTACGGAGCAGAAGCAGGCTATTATCCAAGAGTTACAAGAGTTGGGTGTACCTTTGGAAGCTTTAGAAAAAGAGATTGGTAAGGATTTTGACCCCTTAGATTTAATTTGTCATGTTGTCTTTGACCAACCACCATTAACTCGCAGAGAAAGAGCAAACAATGTCCGCAAGCGTAACTATTTTAGCAACTATGGCGAACAAGCTAGAACGGTTTTAAATGCTTTGTTGGATAAGTATGCTGATGAGGGAATTGAAGATATAGAAAGTCTTGATGTGTTAAAGGTTCAACCAATCAGCGATTTAGGCACTCCGTTAGAGATAATTCGTATTTTCGGTGGTAAGCAGGCTTATTTACAAGCTCTGTCTGTTCTCAAAGAAGAATTATATCGAGTATCTTAATAATCCTAAATATTATTTGAAATACTAGCAATAATATTTCAATGATTAGGCTAAATAGATGAGATATATTAATATATTTTTTGCAAATTTAAAATTTGTATTATTAGCAATAGTAATTTTTTATGAATCAGTATTTGATTAATACAAAATATGCAGCAAGCAATATTATTGATTTAATCATGCACGATGAAAGATACCTTGAAAAAGCAGAGGGAAGAAAACGCCAAATTGATGAGGAATTAAAGCTTTCTTATGAAAGATTTTATGCGGGAGATATGTCAGATGATATCAGCCCAATGCAAGTTCAGTATGAATACGTCCAATTGATGAAGTACGCAGAGAGATTAAGCGAACAAGAAAAACACTTAATTGTTCAGATGGAATGCTTGAAAAATTTAATAGATGCTAAATTATTTGCTGTATCATCTCTTTGCGGTGCGTTACTTCAAATAGCTAAACAAGGAATTTCAATTGTACATAGAGGTTTAGGAAATTGCCCTGATGGTAGAGGTATAGGTAATGAAGTTTTAAAAAATATAATTTGGCAAGCACGAAATCAATCAATACACTATGAGGAAGGTAGCTTTAGACCACCAGTCCAGCAATGCTTTCAAAATTTGGAAGCTTATTTTGGAAATGAATTTTCATTAAGCCTACACCCTAACGAAAATTTTGCACAAAAAATAGTTATAAACATTCTTGGTTGGAATGACTATCAAGTGTATGAATACGATATGATTTCTATTCTAGGTTAATTGTGCCAATCGGCGATCGCAGTCTCATATTATGTCAATCAGCACTACAATTAAGACTATTCAAGATATCATGCGGAAGGATGCGGGCGTTGATGGTGACGCGCAACGCATTAACCAGTTAGTTTGGATGATTTTCCTCAAAGTTTTTGATGCCCGTGAAGAAGAATATGAACTACTAGAAGATAATTATAAATCTCCGATTCCTGAAGGGTTGCGTTGGCGTAATTGGGCAGCAGATTCTGAAGGTATCACTGGAGATGGTTTACTAGATTTTGTCGATAATGCTTTATTTAAAACTCTCAAAGAACTGAGAACTACGGCAACTGATGCGCGTGGGCAGATGATTGGTAAGGTGTTTGAGGATGCCTACAACTATATGAAAAATGGCACTCTCATCCGCCAAGTAATTAATAAGCTCAATGAAGTTGATTTTAATAAAAAAGACCAGAAAAAACAGTTTAGCGAAATTTACGAGAAAATTCTCAAAGATTTGCAGAGTGCGGGAAATGCCGGAGAATATTATACTCCCCGTGCGGTGACAAAGTTTATTGTAGATAGAATCAAGCCGCAATTAGGGGAAATTGTATTTGACCCAGCTTGCGGTACAGGTGGCTTTTTAACGGCAGCAATTGATTACATTCGCCAACATTTTCAAAGTGCTGATGTCCCAGAAATTCTGCAACGGACGATTCGCGGAACTGAGAAAAAGCCGTTACCTTTTAACCTTTGTGTAACGAATCTGATTTTACATGGTATTGATGTGCCGGAAGCAGAACATGATAATACTTTGGCACGACCATTACGCGATTATAGTCCTCACGAACGGGTGGATGTAATTATCACTAATCCGCCTTTTGGTGGGATGGAAGAAGATGGAATTGAGGACAATTTTCCCGCTACTTTCCGCACGCGAGAAACCGCAGATTTATTTCTGGTGCTGATTGCTCATTTACTCAAAGAAGGCGGTAGAGGTGCAATAGTTCTGCCAGATGGTACGCTGTTTGGGGAAGGTGTAAAAACGCGGATTAAAGAAAAACTGCTGCAAGATTGCAATCTGCATACAATTGTTCGTTTACCAAATGGCATATTTAGTCCCTACACAGGTATTAAAACTAATCTGCTATTTTTCACTAAAGGTGAACCGACAGAAACGATTTGGTATTATGAACACCCTTACCCAGCAGGTTATAAGTCATACTCGAAAACTAAGCCGATTCGCTTTGAGGAGTTTGCACCGGAGCAAGAATGGTGGGATAACCGCGAGGAGAATGAATTTGCTTGGCAGGTTTCAATTGCAGATTTAAAAGCAAATAATTACAACCTAGATATTAAAAATCCTCACAAAGTTGATGTAGAACACGCTGATTTAGATGAGATGTTAGCAGATCATCAAAAACTCATGGCAGAGTTGGGTGATATACGGAGTAAGTTGAAATTTGAGTTGATGGAAGCATTGGAAAGAGATGAAACTTAAAACTTTTTTTGAAAATTTTGAATTGTTGACAGATACGCCAAATGCGGCTGCAAAGTTACAGGAACTGATTTTGAAACTGGCTGTAAGAGGTAAGTTGATTCTCCAAGTTACTAACGAGCAAGTTACAGTAACTCAGCTTGAAGTAGTAAAAAGAAATAAAAAAAGCTTTGATGATAAGAAGCAAGTTAGAGAATCTAAGGGTAGCTCAGAGATAAATTATTCTGACATTGCTTATCAAATACCCAAAAATTGGATATGGACAAGGCTTTCTAATATAATTACTCTTAAAAGTGGTTCAACTATTGATTTAGGTTTAGAGATAGATAAGGGAGAATTAATATATCTCAAAGTAGGTGATATGAACCTCCCAGGAAATGAAATAGAAATCACTAATTCAAGCCGTTATGTTTTACCTACAAAAAAAATAGAAAAGCAAACTATACCAGGAAATAGTATTATTTTTCCTAAAAGAGGCGGTGCTATAGGAACCAATAAAAAGAGATTAGTAAAACAAGCAATTTTGGCTGATTCTAATATTATGGCAATGATATGTCATGAAGGATTAGATATTGAATATTTATATACTTGGTTTTATACAGTTGACCTTTGGCAATTAAATAGTGGAACTAGCGTACCACAAATTAATAATAAAGATTTAGAGCCATTACTGTTTCCTTTTCCACCGCTTGCAGAACAAAAACGCATTGTAGAGAAGTGCGATCGCCTGCTTTCCATCTGCGACGAAATCGAAAAACGCCAGCAGCAAAGGCAGGAGAGCATTTTGAGAATGAATGAGAGTGCGATCGCTCAACTCCTCTCCTCTCAAAATCCCGAAGAATTCCGCCAACACTGGCAGCGCATTTGCAACAATTTTGACTTACTCTACAGCATCCCTGAAACAATTCCTAAACTGCGTCAGGCGATTCTAGAATTAGCAGTACAAGGTAAACTTGTGCGTCAATTGCCTAATGAAGAACCTGCTTCTAAAGTATTACAAAAAATAAAAGAAGAGAAAGAAGAATTAGCGAAACAAGGAATTGTTGTAAAGGAAAAAACATTAGCTTCAATAAGTCTTGATGAGCTATCCTTTAATATCCCAGAATCTTGGATTTGGGTTAGACTTGGACAAATTGTAAAGAGTATTCGCTATGGAACATCTAGACACTGCTCGTATGAGCAAAATGGTGTGCCTATTCTTCGCATACCTAACTTAATAAATGGAAAGATTGATCAGCAAGATTTAAAATTTACTGTTCTATCTGAAAAAGAGCTTCTAGAATTAAAACTAGAAAGAAATGACCTTTTAATGATTCGTTCTAACGGCAGCAAGTCTCTCATAGGTAGAACTGCAATTGTTAGCGCAGATGTAGAAGGTTATGGTTACGCCGGATACTTAGTTAGGCTCAAAATTTTTCTTAATTATATTGATTCAAGATATCTTAATTTAGCTTTAGATACAAATTTTGTTAGATATCAAATTGAAATTCCTATTAGAACAACTTCAGGAGTTAAGAATATTAACAGCACTGAAATTTCAAATCTAATACTTCCGCTTCCACCACTTGGTGAACAAAAACGTATTGTAGAGAAGTGTGATCGCCTGATGTCCCTCTGCGATACCCTAGAAGCTAAATTGAAACAAGGGCGAGATAGTAGCGAGAAGCTAATGGAAGTCGCAGCAAAGCAAGTTTTAACAGCCTGATAACGTCCTGGCGTTTCGCATTCAATCAGCTTGCAGGCGATCGCTGAATACTGTTAACTCAAATTGTGGAAAACTGCGATCGTAGTCTTAAGGCTATTACAGGTAAATGATAACTGACTCCCGATTGCTGAAAAGATGCCGATCTTGGATTTGCAAAATGCTGATTAATTCGTGGAAACGTCGGCTGTAATAAAGATTTATAAACTTATGGAAGCCTTAAATATTAGACTTTGCAAGTCTTTGCGCGAGATAAGAGAGACTCTAAAATCAAGTCAAATTGCCTCATATATCCAACATTAATAACCCAACCATATCTGGAATGAAAATGAGTATAAATTAATGCTGGTAATAAAGGGACAATATCCATATCTGCAAACTTGTCGGTTCCCACCCGTTTAATATCGGTCAATTCGTCCACGATTTCATTATACGTCTGGTACTCTCCTCCTTTTCGCCAACCTACGAGATCGCAAAATTTATCCCTATCGACTTTACTTAGACTCTGGTAAATTTTACTCTGGATGCTGATGCCAAATTTATTATTACTATTGTCAAGCCAAAGTCGATTGATCTCCTGAAGCGTATCACAGGGGAAATTCTTCAAAAGCTGATACCAATTTGCATAGTTTTCTTTAACCATGACTTGGTAAAAAATCCAAGCAGTTTCCTCATCTGCTTCTTTCCACTGTTCTTGCTGAAGATAGTTTTTCAATACTTCACATAGTCTATCTGTTTCCAATTCATCAATATATTTTCTCAATTCAGATTCCAAAGCTTTATCGGCTTCTGAGTCATATCGAACTGCTAACATCTGAGAAAAGCCTTGCCTGAATCGTTCGTGATTTTCTTTATTAGCGAATTTCAATCGAAAAATTTCTTGCCATACTTCTTCGTTTTTGTTCTCTTCATTACCCCATAATTCATGTAATTTTTCATGAGCTTTTTGGTAGAGAGAATAGACTTCTGACGCTTCAGGTAGTTTAATACCAGGAATGATGTGAGGTAAAATGCGCGAAACTCGATAAAGTCGATTTGATTTTTCTGGCTCGTAACTTACTTCTATAAGCCCTAATTCAATCGCTCGACTCAACTGTTTTTTGTAGTCAAAAGTAGACTCACAAACTACTGATAATGCTGTCATGGGGACGGGAATTTCAAATACCAAACATCGGCTAAGTATTCGCTCAATGTCTTGGTCAATTTGCTCATATAACTCTTCCCAAATTATTCTTCCTTGCCATTCAGTAGGATTGGCTTCAAGTTGAGTGAGTTTTGTTTCTGTATCTTCTGTTGACAACACCTCATCATTTAACCATTCCAACAACCGAGGATTACCATCAGCCAAAATTTTGGCTCGCTCAATTAAATTTAGAGAAATTTCCTCGGAATTAAAAGCTTTTAATCGACTCAGTTTTTTCTGTAGATCCGATTTGCGGAAGGATTCTAGAGGTTGTTTGTAGAATGATTCATTCAGGTTTGATTCAAAGTCATAACGACAGGTAATAATAATACGGTCGTCGGCATTATTTTCTTTAATAGCCCATACTAATGACTTCAATATTTCGGCTACTTGAGTTTTGAGAATATACCTTCCTTGACGATGTTCTAAATTCCACTCAAAGTCATCAAATACAAGCAAAAAAGGTTTCTCCCCAGATTGGTTCAACTCCGTGAACACATCTCTTAATCGATATTTGAGTTCCTCTTTGCCTTCCCTGAGTGCTGTCCGTAGCTCTGCATCCCTCAGTTTATCTGCTAGCTTACTCACCAAACTAGATTCATCAATTTGTCGCCACCAAATGATTTTTTCACTTTCAGATAAGCGATCGCACAATCTCGCTGCAATCGTACTTTTTCCTAATCCTCCCATACCATGAATTAAAACCCCAATCTTTTCTGAATAGGGCTTGAGTACCCGCAAACAGTTTTGTAACTGGCGACGACGACCAACAAAAGTTTCACGGGTGGCAACTCTCAGTTTCTTCTCTGGGTCTAAAAACTCTTGAGCAACAGAAGCACGAGCTACGGGTTTACGTCCGCGCTTAACCAACGCACCCGGTAGAATTTCTGCCACATACAAGCGCAACAAATGCCAATCTCGTGCTTGATTTTTTAGCAGTACTTGATAAGCGATCGCAATTGCTTCTGTAAGCGTCTTTCCGGCTGACAATTCCTGGTACAAGACAGCAGCAGTAGCAATGGCATCAGTATCCAACACACGCTGACCCCAACCGATAACAGCAGTTGCACCTTGCTTTAGTAATGCCTCTGCCATTGATGGTACTCCACCTGCGTCACCTGAGTATCCAGTATTACAACCAGAAAGGAAAATTAGCTTGGGCAGTTGGAATTGCAATTCTGTAGCGATGTCTTCTGCACTGCTATATTCTGCTTCTCCCAATTCCGTCTCAGTGATAAAACGTGGTTCTTCATCCCGAAACGTAGCATGACCTGTCAGGTGGATAACATCAAAGTAATTCTTCTCGTTATCATCCACCAAATAACCCAACTCTTTTAGGCAACCACTTTCTTCCACTATCAACGATAAGGGTTGACGCTTCGTTGCTGCTAAAATTTTGGCTTCTTCAGCCTCAAAATCCAGTTCCGGTTCGATTCGCAATGGCGACGTTGCCATAAACAGAACATTTAATGCCCGATTTGCTGGCTGATCTTCTGGTGTCAGTTGTTTAGAATCATCATCCTTTACCCACCGGATGGGAATAATGGGAAAAGGTCGCCGATTCAACAAAAAATCTGTACTATCGTGCAGTATTTCCCACGGTAAATGAGCGAGTTTTTCCGTTGCAGCAATAGCAAGAACGATACCCTCACGCTTATGCTGGGAAATAGCACTTTGAAAAATGCGATCGCTTCCGTCTAACCAGTTATAAAGTGCCTGCCCAGTCTTAGCATAGTCTTCTGGCAGTCTGGTGTAATAATCTGTTTCTACCTTTTGAATCAACTCAGTGATTTCTGCCAGGGGTAGCTGACGAGACTGGCAATTATTGGGATTATCCCAGAATAAACGCAACTCTGCGTAGCGATCGCCCACAAGTTTCAAGTCAAGGTGGAGAATCTTCATTACTACTTGTAGTTTTCTAGAATCTCTTTGATTTGCTCTACAGTTGCGTCTTTGAGCAGTAATCGCCGATTATCATCAGTGACAATTAAAACCTTCTCAACCCTGGCACCAGTTGGGTCGTGTAAAGACTTTTGATTCTTCTCCTTCCACTTGTGAATACTCTCTGCAATGGTCAATGTTCCACTCACAATTCCCACAATCGTGGCTATAGTGGCTAGGGTTCCTTCCCGCTCGACTTCTTCAATAGTTTGATAACTTCCTTCTAATCCCTCAATTGCTAAAAGTTCTTCTGTAGCTTTTACTGCATCTCGTCCTTGGATTTCAATTTTCATATTGCTAAATCTTTAAATAAAAACTTCGGAGAGAAAATTCAGTTAAATGGCGCTTATATTTTTACTTGAAGTAGAGGATGTTAGAAACTGTTTAACAAAATAGCACAAGGTTCGCACCCCACCTTGGCATCTACCTAAAATTGTTACATTCCTTGGAAATGCGCCATATCTCTGCGAATATCTCAAGGATATACAACAGTACATCACAAGCACCACATAACGAAAGTCTCCTAACAGATAAGCAGAAATTAGACAGTCGTTACTTGCGCTTCGTTAACAAATTACGAATTATTTTGGTGGAATTTTCCCGTCATTCTGAGCTTGTTTAATCGCTCGTTTCACAATTAACACCGCCATTTGAGACAAAGAACGCTCCTCTGCATCAGCCAAAAATTGCAGGGCTTCTTTGTCTTTTTCTTCCATATAAAGAGTTACAGTTACTTTTCCCATTTCATCATCATAAGCGATTTAGTGTGTTTTTAGCTTAAACACATTAAAACACACCAATTAACATAAAAACACTTTATTTTAGCGTATAATTACTGATAAGTCAAAAGCCAGCCATCAACTTTCTCAGGGCGGATGCTGGCTTTTGGCCCCCATATCACAGGAGACATTTTCCATGTTAAAGCCTGTTAGCTACAAAACAGATCAACACAGAGCTTATCAACAAGCTTTAGATGATTTCGGCATCACAGAATTACTGGCAAAGCTCAACAACTACTCTGATGCTGACTTTGATAGTGCCTGGATACAACTCCAGCAGCAAGAAATAGAAAGTCTAGCTGCGATTCTGATTTCTCAATTAACTTACAGCCTCAATGGTAAGTTGATTGCCGCTTATCTCAATCTCATCCGGCACAGTAACCAAGATATAGTCCCAAGGTTGATTAACCTCAAATGCCCAGACGCATCTATTGAGCTTCCCGCTAACTTTCCCGATGTAGCAAAGACACCCAGATTTTTATATGGCGATCGCTTGCGTTGGCTCTCCACTGAAAGCAATACTGACTGGGGTATTGTCATTGGTCGATTTTATAGCTTTGCTTGCGATCGCTGCTGCTGGAGTTGGTGTTATCTGATTTGGTTGAGCAAAAATAGCCCCAGTGCAGCTTGGACATCTGCCGATATTGCTTGGGAAGAAGATTTAGAACCAATCAGCGAGGAAACAGACTTATGAATCCTCATCCACTCAAGCAGCGAGAACAAGATTTGATGCAACTCTACAGTTACTGTCAACTGGGCATGACTCCGAAGCAGTTTTACTCCAAGTGGCAGGTAAACTACGAACAAATGGCTCAGATTTGCGATCGTTCCCTTTCCACCGTTCGGCGCTGGTTTGCTAGAGGTAAAAACTACCGCCGCCCCATGCCAGCCGATTTACGCCACCTTGCACTGATGAACTTTTTGCTGGAACACTTTGAGGAGATTCCCGAAGAACTGTTGCAGAAGCTGTGTTTTCCAGACAAGAGTGGGTAGAAATTGAATCTAATTTCAATATCAAAATGATATTTCTTGCCAGCCACCGTCAAAGTAGGCTGGCTTTTGTCTTGGAAATTAGAGTATTACTAGGAGAATTTCATGACATACCTTGAAAGGCTCAGTCCTTGGTGTATAGTCCGGCTTTTACCTAATATGCAGAACCAAATTGTAGCTCGTTGTCGTCGCCGCAGCGATGCAGAAGCTCATTTACAAGTTTTGCGCCGACTCATCCCTGGTGTGAGTTTTACACTGATTTTCAATTTGGGGGTAGAGTAACAAGATTTGACTGCTGTAGAGTAAGTAGCGATCGCATCCTTCTGTTACCTGAAACTGCCAGTTGGGGTATCACCTACGTGGAGGGGGTACGGGTTAACTAAAATGAGTAAGTAGCACACCTCAATTACTGAGACATTTCAACACTCGTTCCCAGTGTCAGAGCCAGTCAATCTCTACCAATATTTCTTTGCCGTTGTCATAAAATACGTGAACAACAAGTTGCTTACGTAAATGTCAATGGTAACCTCATATTTAGCTACGACATTCCAGCATCTTTGGCCTAGTGCCAAACGCTCCTTTGTTTTACCCTTCTTTGTAAAGAGCTTCTTACTTAAGTACTCATGCCATATCCTGTAAGTATAATGATCAATAAAAAGTTAGTTAAGAACCATTTAGCCTTGTTTCAGATTCTACTTCCAAATAAGTTTTAATGATCTGCTGTAAAGCTGTCTTAAAGTATATCTAATAAGTTTAATATAGCAATATACCAGATTGACTAAGCTCAAAGTATATTTGACGCAGGCAATCTATTGATGTATATATTTATAAATATTGGATTTTGTGCAACTTCAATGATTAGTACCGTAAAACTAAAACAGATTAAAGTCTATATTGCTGGGAAAGTTTCTCCTAATTCGGTATTTGGGACTTCTAATTGGCGCGATGGTTTTTGTGCAAATCTTTCTGAAAAAACTGGATTTCAAATTATCAATTTAGATCCACTTAAAAGTCATGAAGACTTTAATCTTGATGAAAACAATTCACAGCTTATATTCGGAAGAGATTGTTTTATGATTAGGTTAGCAGATTTAGTGATTGTGCATCTTACGAATGATATAAGCGTCGGTGGTTCTCAAGAAATGTTAATTGCTAAATACTATAGAAAGCCTCTTATTGGGATTGCTCCCAAAGGAGGAAAATTTCATCAATTAGAAAAAAAAATTTTAGGTAGAGTTTACAAAAACTGGATTCATCCATTTGTTAAAGTGCCTTGTGATTTAGTAGTTGAAGATATTAACGAAGCTGCCGTTTCTATTAAGAATTTATTCTCATCTTTTGAAGATATTCCTGAAATAAAAGATTTGTCAGTTATTGATGAATCCGCAGATTATTATGAAAAGCAATACCATCACCTCGACAAATTTCTTCATTTTGATTGATTAAGCTATTGCTATAAATAAATTAAATTATAAAACTTCTATGTCTGACATTTTGCAACGGCAAGCAAAAGACTCTTTAATAAATCTTCAAGATTGTTTAAAGTGGTATGCGAAGAACCGAAATAATGACTTTGTTGGTCAGTTTTTAGATGAAGAAGGGTGCAAAAATAAACAATCCGGTATTTATGGAATGAGTATATGGCTAGTTTTAACGAGTGAAATCAGAAACGATCAATTTATTACAAATATCCGACAGCAATGCAAAGAAGAATTGAAAGAGATAGTAAACAAAACAAGAATAATCAGCGCTCCTAACACGACAGCGCCTGATAATGATAATTATGAAATGAAGTATATTATACCTAAAATTTGTTATGCATTTGAGGCACTAAATCAACTAGATGATGCAAAAGCAGAAGCAGGTATTTTACAGCAGTACATCCAACAAGCCCAGCATGGTGAAGGTTCATGGGGATTTTTAACTAATTCAAATGAAGGTAATACTGTTATTACCGCCTTAGTACTAAGAGCATTTAAATTAGAACCTAGTTTTAGAAAAAACTTGGAAAATGGGCTAGATTATCTTAAAACACATTTTGATGATACAAAAAATTTGTATGAGCGCCTATTTGTTTTAAACACAATTCACTTGTTTGATGATATTGAAACTTCAAAGAATATTGATGTAGAAAATAATATTAAAAATAATATTAAAAGTCTATATAAGGAAGTATATTACAATCCCACTAAGTTTGCTAACCCTCTAAACATAGATTACAACGATCCAGGAAATCAAAGGACACGCTACTTTAGATTGCCTACAGATATGATTTTACTAGAATCTTTAACTCTTATATCTGGAAGCAACCTACAGTATTTACATGTTCATGCTGGCAGACGTATTCTTAAATATCTCATCGATAATCTAAAAAG
Organism: Nostoc foliaceum FACHB-393; assembly: GCF_014698505.1. GTDB lineage: Bacteria > Cyanobacteriota > Cyanobacteriia > Cyanobacteriales > Nostocaceae > Nostoc > Nostoc foliaceum_A. The sequence continues at coordinate 45,413 of NZ_JACJTD010000024.1, forward strand.
CTCAAAATTTACAAAAGACACATCGGGACATAGAGCATCAGCGGGATTTTACTTTTTTGTTAAAAGTGTATTACAGCCAATTTCCCACAGAAAAACTTCAAAAATACCAAGGTTGATTAAAGATTTTCATGGTTTGCTTGATTGTTCTATGGCATTTGGCATTGATTTTACATACAATTTACTCATTCTCATAGCAAGCATAATAATTTTATTATTTTCAATAATAAGCAAAAATAACTTTCTAACTCAATTTATTATTGGTATATTACTAAAATTAATACTCGATTTATTTAAAAGTTTATATAATTTTTATAAAGCGTGGGGAGAGCCATGAATAAATTTATCTCTGATGAGCCTATTCGCTTACAAATGATTAAAGATATCTTTTTAGAAACAAATAATCAAGCACTAAATATACTTATTCAAATTGGTGTAAAAGATGGGGATGATGCAGCGCTTATTAAATATTCTGAACAAGATTCATTAGTAGTAGCTAGTGATTTCATTAGAGGTTCAGAATTCTATTTGTTTGAACTGGGTTATCTTAACTATTTCGATATCGGATACTATCTTATTGTAGCTAATTTGAGCGATATTGCAGCAATGGGTGCCACACCCTTGGCTCTAACCACAGTTATTCGATATAGAAACGAAATGACTGATGAACAATTTAATCAGATAGTTAGAGGAATAAAGGCTGCGGCTGATTTTTTTAATGTCCAAATTATTGGAGGTGATATAGGTAGTCATAGTGCTGATGTCCTGACTGCAACTGCATTAGGAATGGTAAAAACTGAAAATGCTCTGTTACGGAGAGGTGTTAGAAACGATGATTTACTTTGTGTAACAGGTAAAATAGGGCTGCCAATTACAGCGCTCATATACTTTAAAGAAGTAAAACCGTTGAATTCTGGTTCTTTATTAAGTATTGAAGAAGAAAATAAAATTTTATTATCTTGGCAACGTCCTGTTGCAAGGATAGAGGAAGGACTATTACTCAGTGAAAATAAACTTGCAAATGCTTGTCAAGATATTTCTGATGGGCTAAAAGCAACAATACAACAAATGTCAGAGTTAAATAACCAAACTTTTACTATCTACGCAGATAGGTTACCTATTGATGAAACAACAAAGAAATTGGGCTATTTTCTTAATATAGATCCTGTAAAAATTGCAGTTAGTGCTTCAGTTGATTTTGAACTAATGTTCACGCTCTCACCTCATAACCAAAAGCTTTGTTCTGCATTATTTGCAGATAAAGGATGTAAATTTAGTGTTATTGGAGAAGTTAATAAAGTCAATAAAAATATTTTATTTGATTACAATGGCAATGAAGTAGAATTACCAGGAGTTGTTTGGAAACAACAAACGGGGGACTACTTAAAACAAATTATTAATAGAATGAATTGAAAATGAACTGTTTATTTTGTTCAATTATCGAAACACCGGATTTACATAAGAATCCTGAAGATGAAGTTATAGAAGAAACAGAAAATTTTTATGCGAAACCTGCATTAGGTCAATTTATAGAAGGTTATACTCTCATTAACAGTAAGAAACACTACAATTGTTTTGCTTGTATATCTGCTAAAGAACTTAATGAATTTGATATATTCAAGCAAAAAATAATAAAAAGATTAAGTAATATTTATAGCCTTCCTGTTATTGTGTTTGAACATGGTAATGCTACCTTTCATCATCGTTCTAGTAACTGTGCAGGCTGTATAGCCCAACCATTAATATATTCTAGTGATTGTGGAGGTTGTATAGACCATGCACATATGCACCTAATTCCATTTGATAAAGATTTACACAATCTGCTAAAAGAAAATTTTGACTTTGAAAGGATTGAGGATTTGGTAGAATTATTAAAATATCAAGCCGAAAATTTATCTTATCTATATTATGAGTCAACTAATAGAGAAAGATTTATTTTTAAGGTGGATGAAAAGCTTCCTTCTCAATTTTTACGTAAGCTTGTATGTGAAATTCTAGGGCAGCCCAACGTTTGGAATTGGGCAAAGCATCCTTTTCGTGACAAAATTCAATCTTTTAAAAAAGTTTATTATAATCAGTATTTTGATGGTTAATGTTTTTCCTGCCAATCGGCTAGTTGTGCTTTTCATATCTTAAGCCAAAGCTAATATATTAATTTTAATGAGATTAGAACAAGTCATTATACTTAGACAAAACTAAGAGTAAAAATAATTAGGATTATTGCGGAAATTGTTTGGACAACCAGAACAATTTATCCAGAGACTTGGTTTATTTAAAACTTTTTTCTCTTAATTTACAAATGCTTCTGTTGCTTTGCCATTTCCGCAAATAGCAGACCACATCTATGACAACACCCATCCTCCCACAGTGCAGGCATTTTGAAAGGTGCTTGACAATTGGGACACTTCGCTAAAATTTTGAGTTGATGGCGATCGCACTTCCACACCGACTTATACTGCCACTCAATTTGGTGACAAGGCGCTTCAGCATAACAAGCCCCACACAAGCGAATTGGCTCATGCTGCATTCCCACTCCAGCAGGTGGTAACATCTGGGCTAACCTTTGGGCATCCACTTCTACTACAGATGCGATCGCTTCCAATTCTTGCTGACTAGGGCGAGGATTAAAATGAAATCTTTCCCAACGTGCCACTACAGCACCAATTCCTGCCAAACTACCCAACCCACTCGGAGATAAATGGTTAGCACGTCTGAACCTACCAAGAAAGTGGCTCAGGCTCTCTTTTTCATAGGGTTCAATCAAGAATAGCCAAGGCTTAACATTTGGTGCTTCTATCATTTGTACTCCTTAGCTACTTCCTGTAAAACAGCCTTGTCAATCTTCTTCAATCCTCTTGATAAAGAACAAATTGCTGCTTCCCTCAGAATCTCATCAAGGCGACCAATGTAACCTTCAGTTGTTGATGTGAGAATCCTTAGCATCTCCTTGCTCGTTAAATTAGAAGACACTGGCAGTTTCAGAACCATTTGTTCCCACATTTCTACAGTCTTCTTGAAATCCTCTCCCGACAATTTACCGAAGCGAAGATGGGCCCTAAAGCGTTCGAGAACTTGTTCATCCCTCTTTATTACCGCATCCAAACGATCTGTTCCTACCAGTACCACAGCAATTCCTAAATCTTCGGCAATATCTCGCACGTCAGCAAATGTTTCAGGCTTGAGACGGTCAGCTTCATCAATAATTAGCATCTCTACGCCACAACCCCTGAGTACTTCTATCGTCCTATCTCGAAAATCAGATACAGTTCCTTTTGCTACCCGATACTTGAGGTACTCAGTAATCTTTTTAAACAAATCCTTGGGGCCACATTTTTGGTGAGGTCGAATATAAACGACAGGTACAGTTGGAGGTCGTCCAGCTTCCTGCTGAGGCTTATGTATATGTATGTAGGCAGCACAAGCAACTGTCTTACCAGTTCTTGATTCCCCAACAACTCGGCAGGATTTTCTTGCCTTGCGCTTACCATCTAACCAATCATGGAGAGTTTTTACATGCTGTAAAGGCACAATACTCTTACCCTTGAGACGAGCAATTTCAGCTTGCAACCACTCATCATCCGGTTTTACTCCACCCAACTGCTGGGCGATCGCTTGAGCTTCTGTCATTGTCTAAAACCCATATTCTTCACGAAGTTGTTCATAGTCCCACACCTCAATGTCTTCGTATTGAGAGTGAACCGTTTCTGTAAATTCCACTTCATCTAGTTCAACTATTTGAGAAGGCAAGGATTCTGTATTACTTTCATCAACCGCAACAGAACGCAAAACAGCCTGTTCCAATTTTTGACGCTCCTTACGGCTTTTCTTGTTAGCTACAAGAGCATCGCGGTCAACAACTTCTTGCAACAATGATTGGTTACTGATAGTTTTCCCTGCGGTACGAAGTCTACGACTCGCCGCCTCAGCCTCATCTAATGCCAGTTGCTCTGTCTCCAAACCTTGAGCATGAGCGCGAGTCAGAAATACTTCCTGATTATTTTCCTGGCGATAAACCAAAATTGTTGTAATGTCTCTGGGGTCAAACCTTAAGTTGACAGTTTCCCCTGCATAACCTGCCAGATATTCTCCTCGATACATCAAGTTCTGAAACTGCAAGCAACCACCTCTTTGCACAGTGCGCCGTGACTGCTTCATTAAACAAATATCCAAATCTCGTTCTGGTATTGGTACTGGCACTGTAGGCAAACCTGCTTCCCAACGCTCAAAGCGAGTTTGGTCGCCCATCCGCGCATCAATACTTTGGTTATAACGATCTACTATGTAACGTACAAGTAACTGTTCTAGTTCTCGTAAAGTAAGTCTTGCGTCTTTCTCCGCATCTTCTGGGCGTTCCTGTACATTAGATCCGGTGTATCCAGGAAGCGTTGAAAATAGTTGGTCATTTAATGTTTTGAAGGGACGTTCCACTACTCCACCTTCAGAAGGGCGATCGCGTAAATGACAGACAAACCCTAATTGCGCCCCAATCTGACTCAAGTGGTTAGAACGAAAATCTTTACCGCCATCAGTATAAAAGTGTTCTGGTTTTCCATAGGTTCCCCACTCACAATGGAGTTTGTACTCGAAACCGTACTGTTTGGGTAGAATTGCATGGCGTAACGCTAATGCTACTACCCCAGAACTGGGTGCATCAAAGCCCAAGTTGATACCCATAATGCAACGAGAGTAAGTATCAATTACTGTTGTCAGCCAGGGACGACTTAGCAATTCACCATGTTGATCCACCAGCAACACATCCACACGGGTATGGTCACATTGCCAAACATGGTTACTGTAATCAACCGATAAATCTTTCCCTTCACGGGTTTTAACTGAAAGCGTAGTTCCTCTCCATCCAGGGCTACGAATACTCTTGGCTTTTTCTTGCTTTTCTAATATGGGCGCTAATACCCGTAACACAGTTCTGTAATTGGGCGGCTTAGAGTCCTCCAACTCACGGGCTTTAGCCTGGACTCTGAGAGCAACTTGTTTAGGGGTCATACGTTTACTACCCTTGTTCCCCTCCTTGTAAGTTTTAGTAATGAATTTTTCCCAAAACTCACCAATGCGATGTGTTCCTTTATCAGCCCTACCTGTTTGAGCGAGTCCGACTAAACCATCTTGTTCCCACTTTTTCACCAATCTTTGTACCGTTCGCAACGATACACCTAGTTTCTCTGCTGCTTCCCGCAACTTTTGCCCATAAGTTGTGCGATCACAGGGTTCCAATAAACTTTGGATTACCTCTAGCTTGAGTTGGGCTTCCTCTGATAGTTGTGTAACAATTACATTCTTCTCAAGAGTTGTACTACTTTCTCCTAGTAAGCCTTCCATAGGAATTGCCGAGGTATGAACAGCTAAATCAGGGTTTTGCTGACTGTTCATAATAAATAACTTTTTTATAAAAACATACTGTTATTCTAATTCTACAGAAAGCGACAGTCAATTTGTCATTATGAAAATACACAAAAGCTTTTTTCCTTCTAATGAAGCGACAGATAATTTGTCACTATTACAGAAAATGACAGCTAATCTGTCACTGTCAATGATGTTATCCTAGTACTGCTAAACCGCTATAACCTATATTGAGCAAGGATTTAATGGATGACATTAATTTGTCACGGCGACAAATAAAAAGTCACTGTACAATAACTTTGTGCCCACACTCTTGCGCTAAAGTTGCAAATGAACGTGCATCTAAAGCCAGGAGGAAAGAGTTGTGAAAGCAGTCTTGATGACAGCAGCTGGCAGTCCAGAAGTTCTGCAAGTACAGGAAGTGCCAAACCCTGCTATTCCCGTAGGTAATACTGAACTTTTAGTGCGTTTGGTGGCGGCTGGCGTTAACCCCATTGACACTAAACTTCGTAGCCGAGGCACTTTCTACCCCGATCGCACGCCGACAATTTTAGGATGTGATGGTGCAGGTGTAGTCGAAGCGGTGGGTGCTAGTGTTCAGCGTTTTCGCCCAGGCGATGAGGTATATTTTTGCTATGGCGGCTTGGGCGCACACCAAGGTAATTATGCTGAATATACTGTTGTGGATGAGCGGTTTGTGGCACGTAAACCCGCCTCTATCTCCTTTGCCGAAGCAGCAGCAGCGCCCTTAGTGTTAATCACTGCCTGGGAAGCTTTATACGAACGGGGACGATTGGAACCTGGGGAACGGGTTTTCATTCATGCGGGTGCTGGTGGTGTCGGTCATGTAGCAATTCAATTGGCGAAACTCAAAGGTGCTACTGTTTCCACCACAGTCAGTTCTGAAGAAAAAGCTAATTTCGTCAAACAACTAGGTGCCGATCATGTAATTTTTTACAAACAAACAGACTTTGTGCAAGCGGTATTAGATTGGACTGGCGGCGAAGGCGTAGACTTGGCTTTTGATACCGTAGGCGGCGAAACCTTTCATAAAACCTTCCCCGCAGTGCGAGTATATGGCGATATTGTGACGATTCTCGAACCAGATGCCAATACTGTTTGGAAAACTGCTAGACTACGCAATCTCCGCATTGGGTTAGAATTAATGCTGACACCAGCATTGCTAGGATTAGAAGAAAGCCTCCAGCACCATGCAAAAATTCTCGAACAATGTGCTACCTGGATTGATGAAAGCAAATTAAAAATCCATGTTAGTCACAAATTTTCATTGAAAGAAGCGGCTAAGGCGCACCAACTAATTGAAAGCGGTTCTGTGACGGGTAAAATTGTTCTACTGATTAGCGACGATTGATCGAACAATTTGCATAATTTATTTTTTAAACGCATAGGCGCTTCTCTACGAGACGCTACGCGTAGCTTGCTTCCCCGTAGGGGTACGCCTTCCCGCAGGGTATGTACGCAGAGGTTAAACGCAAAGGTACGCAAAGGTGTTTCTTGGCGCTACTCTACGCTTTCCTTCTCTACGAAACGCTTTGCGATTGCGTTCCTTTGCGTTTTATCAATTCTTCTCTTCTTCCCTCTACCAACGTGGGCAGCACAGACGCAACCAGAACGCACACCCTTAACTCTAGAATTATTACAAGAACGTCTACGCACACCGACACTCCGCGAAGGCAATTTGACGGTAGATTTGCAGAAGATGGTGATTGATCTGCGCCCAGAAAATACTAGCTTTCGTGATGCCTTTTACCAACTACTGCGAAAAGAACTAGGTGCAAAACCTCTAGGTTTAGACCTTAGCTATACTCTGATTTTAGGAGATTTTGTAGGCAGCGATTTGGGTTTAAGAACACCTTTGTATGCCCAAGCGATCGCTGCGATTTTCACCGCCACCGAACAAAAAGAACTAGAGCGTTTGCGCTTCGTTTGTCTGGAGTCACTTACGAACTCCAAAGATTGTCGATCGCTTTTGGGAACAAAGTCAACTCCATCGAGTGAAATTTCCGTTTTTCGTGGTGTCTTGACACTGGTGCAAACTCGTTTCAATGGCGAAATGAAGTTCTCTAATACATTCTTTCTTCAGTCAGTGGATGCCCAAGGTGCAACTTTTCTCCAATCCACTAACTGGGCTGAAACTCGATTTGGTCGTCCCGTCAGCTTTAGCGGTGCTAAATTCAAGCAACCAAGCAATTTTCAGGGCAGTATTTTTTTTGAAAAAGCTAATTTTAAACAAACCCAATTTCAGGAACTCGCTGATTTTCAAGGCAGCATCTTTGAAAAGGTTGCCAACTTCAACCAAGCGAATTTTAAGCAATTGGCTAAATTCAATAGTGGGCAGTGGCAAGAAAATGCTGATTTTTCTGATGTCCGCTTTGCGAATCAAGCCCAATTTACTAAAGCAAATTTTAATCAGTTCCTCCTTTTAACAGAAGCTACTTTTGAGCAAGCTGTCATCTTTCGAGAAGTAGAGTTTAATCAATCAGTAAATTTGCAAGGTGCAAGCATTCTCAATCAAGCAGATTTTAGCGATGCGAGGTTTTCTACAGAAGCTTGTTTAAGCGTACCTAGTTTAACTTTTAACTCTAACCAAGCAAAAATTTTAGGTAATCCTGGTCAGATTGGTAAGATGTTCTGCATCCCTACATTGCAAGGTAATCAAAACATCTTGCGGAATTTAGGACAAAATTTCCGTCAGCAACAACAAGTTGCCGATGCTAATGAACTGGAATACACAAAACAACAACTGCGATTAGTAGAAATGAGCCGCAGTTTGACGGCTACAAATATTAACAGTGCAACTGTTGCAAGTTTGATTAAACTGGGGTTTTCTGCAACTCAAGCCGAAGCAATCGCCCAGCGTCGTCTGATAAAATTATTTCGTAACAGTAGTGAGTTACTCACCTTAGCAGACATCGATTTAGAAAAATACACACAACTAAGCAATCGTTTAATTGTTGGTGAACCTCTTTCTATCATTGGGTGGTTACTGCAAGCTTGGAGTTGCTTGGGGTTGAGTGTACTGCTGTTGTTGAGTGGCTATGGTACGAATTTTTGGTTAGTGTTTGGCGTGGGAGGAGTTGCGATCGCTTATTTCGGCTTACTGTTTTGGTTAGTGGATCGCTATCGTCGGTTGCATCCTGTACCAATTATTCCTACATCTTATGAAACTATTTCGATATTAGTCAGTTTTAGCGTTTTAGAATTCTTCAGCTTACTAGCCATCTTTCGCAATGCTCAACAACCTTGGCTGACATTGGGGTGTCTTTTAATTATTATTGTCCCTGTCCCGGTGACTTTATTGATCCGACTTTACCAACAAGGTCGTTATCACAATTTAATGGACGTTTCTTACTTCACAGAAGACGGCACATTTCGCCAGTTACGATTGTTGATTGGACGTTTGCCAGTGATACCAAGGAATCAGACATTTAGGGAACGATATATGCCTCTGTTGTGCGATCGCCGTTGGAACTGGCTCAACTACTATGATTTTAGTCTCAACAACCTAGTTAAATTAGGATTTAACGACATTCGCCTGCGAGATGAACACCTACCAGGCATCATCTCTGCACTAGCTTGGTATCAATGGAGTTTGGGTTTAATTTACATTACTCTCGTTTTGTGGACACTTTCTCGCACAATTCCAGGATTGAATTTGCTGATTTATCTGAAATAATTCCTGCATCTGAACCTTATACCAGTGACTGCACTATTTATTGCTATCAGCATAGCGGTATAACGTCGAACAAGAGTGATAGAACCCTAGATAAATGCAGATTAACTAAATATCTAAAAATTTGACAAATTCATCAAAAGATTGTTTATTGCAATATAGTATTTTACCTAAATTAAATTTTATTATACAAGTGTCTCAGTTAATTTCCTTAACTTATTGTCTAAAAAAATCTACAAGTTTGATAAAAATACCAAAATATTTTTCATTGCCCTTAAAAATGAAATCACATACATTGTTAATGTAAGTAGCATTAATTAAATAATAAATTATCTGCACTTAAAAAGATAACCAAATAATCTAGTGGCTACTAACTAGTGTTGCTAACAATAAAAACAAGAAAAAAGTCCTTATACAGACTTAATTTTGTCTATTTTATGTTGCTATGCTAGCAAGATTTTTATCCCAAAAATAGGAGGCTTAATCCTAATGGCAGATTTGAATAATAGTGGTAGCGATAACTCCTCTACTAGTGGGAACAATCCGCTTAGAGATTCACCCTTCGGTCGTTTGAGTGAAGTTCTCAGTGATGAACAACTCACCAATCTATTCAGTGGTGTTGGAAATGGAGAAGGTGGCGGTAGCCCTATTGGCGGCGGTGCGGGTGGAGGTGGCAGTCAGCCTGCTTTACCCTATGGTGGTAATCCTTTCGCTGGCGACAATTTCTGGAATATCTTTGCAGGCGGTGTGAACCCATCCGCAGGCGGTGGTAATCCAGGTAGTGGCAGAGACCCTTTGACTGGTGCTGGTAGCCAGACTGGTACTATTAGCACAACTGAAATACCGGACGGGTTCAGTTTGAGGGTTACTATTGACAAGCTAATTGACTCAAGACTTGACAAGGAACTGGGTGGTGAACAAATTCCATCATTTGGTGGTAGTGGACAAATCCCATCATTTGGCGGTAGTGGTCAAATTCCATCATTTGGTGGTAGTGGACAAATCCCATCATTTGGCGGTAGTGGTCAAATCCCATCATTTGGCGGTAGTGGTCAAATTCCATCATTTGGCGGTAGTGGACAAATCCCATCATTTGGCGGTAGTGGACAAATCCCATCATTTGGCGGTAGTGGACAAATCCCATCATTTGGCGGTAGTGGACAAATCCCATCATTTGGTGGTTGATAAATACCGTTCGCTTAATAGAATTCTTGCGAAAACTAACAGATAAATAGAGGAGAACAATAATGAGTTCTTCAGTACATAGTATGCTAGTACAGTTTGGCGCAAATAAACATACCATTCGATAAAACTGAGAAGCATGTATTATCGGTGATTTGCCTTCTGCATTCTTGTACTAGTTTGCTATTTTACGCCTTTTAACTCTTTATAGATAAGGATTTAAGGAATACTTTCTGTTAGTTTGACAGTAAGATAATTAAAGCCTTTGTTTTAGAGATATTTTGGGTTTAGCAAATTCATAATTGGTATAACAGGTGCTGAAGACCCCATAATTTTTTAAGTAAAAATAGGAGAATTAGTGCCAATGGAAGCGTCTGCTATCAATCCCATTAATGGTGGAGTTAGCCCCTTAAATGCAGGCGACGGTAGTAACCTGTATAGCGTTAGTTCCTTTGCTGCCAATAACAGTTTCTCTGCTGAAGGCAACCTATTGACAAGTGGTAGCAATCTATTCATAGGTAACGGTAACAATCCCATTCCAGGTGGCGGTATTAACCCGTTTGCAGGCGATAGTGGTAGTAAGCTTCAGCAATTAATATTTGATCGATTAAAGTTAATTTTGGGTGATAGCTTTTTTAAGGATATTGACAACAAATTGGCGGGAGGTAGTAACCCGTTTGCAGGTAGTGATTATCCTATTGCGGGTGGGGCTAACAACCCCTTTGCAGGTAACAGTAATCTTATTACAGGTGGCCCTAGCAATCCGTTTGCAGGTAACAGTAATCCTATTGTAGGTTCTGGAAGTCTACTTCAACAATCGCCTTTCGATCCATTAAAAGAAGTCCTTGGTAACAATATACCCTTTAGTAATGCTGGGAATACATCTAATGCTGGTAGCCAAGCCTTTAATGAGGGCAACGCACCGGTTGGTAATGGTAACAAGAACTTTGGTAATAATAACGCAACCATTGGTAATTTTAACTCGGATTATGGCAGTAACAGCGCAACCATTGGGAATGGGAACTGGAACTTTAATAATGAAAACACAACCATAGGTAATGGCAACTGGCTATTTGCAAAGAGTAACACAACCCTTGGTAACGGCAACTGGTATTGGGACAACGGAAGTAACAACGCAACATTAGGTAATGGTAATTGGCACTTCGACAGTAACAACACAACACTAGGTAACGGTAATTGGCATTTCGGTAGTGATAACGCAACGATTGGAAATGGTAACTGGGACTTTGGCAGTAATAACACAATTATTGGTAATGGTAACTGGGTTTTTACCAGTGGAAATGAAATTATTGGTAATGGCAATTGGTTAGTGGATAGTGAAAAAACAATAATTGGAAAAGTCAACAATACCAGCAGTTTAGATTTATCCCTACAAGAAATTAAGACTGATGTTAACAATCTTATAGACTCTCTTATAGGTAAAATGGGTCAAAATTTTCTTGGGTTAACAGGAGATTTTGATGTATCAAGTAGCCAAACGTTTAACCGACTCATCTCTTCTAAAAGTGTTGGTATTAATGACACAAATATATCTAACGACATTGAGCTACTTTTGGCATCACTTAGCCCAATTCAAGGGAATATGATCGATTATCAGCCTGTGCAAAACCCTCAGTCTGTCCCAGAACCTGTTTCTTCAGTGTCATTGGTAGTAATTGGATTTGTATGTTTGCTGTTATCACTGTTTAAAAAACAACAACTAACGTAAATTTAATTCTTCTAACCTGATTGCGATCGCACTAAGTAAGTTGTGTACGAACAATATGGCTGAGATAACGATAAAAGCCAAATTTTACATAATTATCAATGCCCAAAATACTCATTATGACAGTATTTTTGAGTTTATTTACTCTACCAATCATTCTCTATATTCTACTTCCTAGCCCAACAGCTTCTTGGAGATTATTTTCCTCAGTTGAGTAATAGTAATTGTATCGTTCAGTCTGGGGAGTAACTCCATTTACCACCTGTCCAAGGACATTTTGACCAGATTTTTCTAAAAGCTCCTTGGCAATACTGGCGCTAACAGAATCAACAACCCCTGGACGAACTACAAACAAAACACCATCAGCCATTTGACCTAGAGTAGCAGCATCAGCAGCAACGTTTAATGATGGAGCATCAATAATTACGAAGTCATAGTAGACAGATAAAGTTTGGATTAATACAGCCATTTTTTTCGAGTCCAGAAGAGAACCTGGATTAGGAGGTGTAACTCCAGAAGTCAGGACATACAAATTATCCATTACTTGTTTGATAGCTGTCCTAATTTCAGCTTGGCCAACAATCAAATTGCTTAAACCTTGATCATTAACCAGTTCCCAGATTTTATGCTGAACAGGACGACGCATATCTGCATCTATCAGTAAGACTTTTCGCTCCATTTGAGCCATTATTAGAGCTAAATTAGCTGCTACCGTTGATTTGCCTTCTTTGGGTACAGAACTAGTGACAACTATAACTTTTACCTCCTTATCAGCACTCAGAAACTTCAGATTTGCCCGTAACATTCGGTAAGCTTCATTAATGGGCGATCGCGGCATATCTCGAACTACAAGTCTTTTGCCATACAACTCTATATCTTCATTTCCATGAATCATTTTTTTTGAGTTATTAAATTCAGGAATAGTCCCTAATAAAGTAAATTTCAATAACTCCTTCGCTTGCTCAACATTCTTAACTGATTTATCTATTGTTTCCAAAATATACATAGTTGCCAAAGCTGCTAAACTTGCCAATATTCCTGTACTCAAGTACAAAAACATTGGGGAAGAAATTGACTCTTCCGGTACTTCGGCTTCGGATATCATGCTTGCATTACCTAAATTTTGATTTTCAGCTATTCGGCTTTCTTGCAGCTTTTGTAATAACAATGAATAGGTAGATTGCGCAGCTTGTACTTTACGTTCAAACTGGCGCTGTTGTTGTTCTAATCTCGGTAGATTATTCAAACGTTGTTTATAAGCAGCTTGTAAACCAGATAAAGTAGTAATTTGGCTTGCTAAACCCAGACGGTTTGACTCTAATTCTACAAGCCTTGCAGAAAGCTGCTGTTGTAACTCTCCCAGTTGAAAGTTTTGATTTAATTGTGCCTGAGTTGTTCCTACAACGTTTTTTATCCGTTCTTGTAGTAGCTCATTTAAAGACTGCAATTTGTATCCCAAATCGATTATTTGGGGATGATTGTCTTGTAAAACAGTGCGCCTAGCTGCCAGTTGTGATTCTAGCTGTTGAATTTCTTTCAGAATATCTTGTACCCCTGAAGTTTGGCTAAGAGAAGTCATAGCTACTGCTTGCTGGGAGTTCATACCTAATTGTTTACGAATTCCTTTAGTTTGTGCTTCAGCATCAGCAAATCTAGATTGAGCTTCACTAATTTGCTGTTGTAATGCTGTAATGATCTCCAGTGACTTCGTTGCTTCTTCTTGCAGAGAAACAATTTTGTACTTTTCTTTAAACCCTGCTAGTTCTGCTTCTGCTTGTCGAACAACTAATTCCGCATTTGGTAATTGTTTTTCTATAAACTTCCGAGCGGTGGTTGCTTGACTTCTATGAGCATGTATATTGTATTCTAAATAGACATCTATTAAAGTATTAACAACTTGTGCGGCTATTTTTGGATCTTTATCCTTATAAGAAATACTTAGAATGTCCGCCCCATTAATTTCTTTTACTGTGAGCATTTCCAAAAACTGGTTAATTTTTAAATTAACCTTTTTGTCGTCCTTCAGGTTCAGTTTTTTTATAGTACTTCTAACAACTGGGACAGAGCGGATAACTTCTGCTTCTGTATTAAGAGGATTATTTTTGTTGTCAACTAATGGTTCTAATTTACCCATCTCTGTTCCTAGTCCTGTTAGAGAAGAAACAGTATTTACTCTTTGGAACCTTAATTTCCCTTCTGCTAAGAAATAAGGCTTTTTGAAAAATGTAGCTACCTGCAAAGTTATGAATACACAAGCAAAAACACCTAAGCCAGGAATCCAACGGCGCTTCAGAATTTGTGCATATTTATCAAAGGTTCCAGAAGATTCTTTTATTGACATAATTGATTATTCTAAGATAATGGCTGTGTTTGAAGTGAAAATTAAGTTGCTAAGTAGAATTTTTTAGAAACCATGAGCACAGAACTCAAGATCAAAATTTTGCCTAAGTCTTAGTATTTTTCATTCACTTAAGAGAACGATAAGCAGGGAAAAAGTTTGACTTTAGTAGAGTTTCTGGTTCAGTCTTTAAAGATTTTGCTCGTAATTCAACTAAATAAACATATTTTTCTTCATCTGTAATTAAACGCGATGTAAAGAAGGAATATCTTTGTTTAGAAAAACCTGCTTTAAAATTGTAGAGACTATCTTTAGCTGCGCCAACACCACCGCCCAAATGCAAAAATTTATTTCCACGTTCTTTAGCCCAAAACCGAACGTAATCAAACATTAATTTGCTGGGGGCATGTTTTAGAAATTCGTTTTTTGTTCCTCCAAGGTGGTATTGAATTATTTCACCGCATTCAGTAAATATTCCAGCACAAGCAACTTGATTATTTAACTCTAAAATACACAAGTGGATATTTTCATTTAGATTGGCTAAAGAAGCAAAATATTTATAATCAAAATAAAAATATTTATTAGCTCCTACACGCTTCATTGTTTCAGTATATATATCAATAAAATTATCTATATAATCCAGATAATTAACCATTTTTGGAGTAAATCCATACCGCTTACATCTATTGATACAAGTCCGGTGTTCTGGTCGCGTTTGCTGCCATATTTCTGCTGTTGAAAGCCTTAAATCGATAGATATAGTTTCTCCTGATACTTGACAAAGTTGAGAAGCTAAAACTTCATTAGAATTTTGATTTAATATTGGATGCAGGCGTAAGAACGCTGAACACACCCTCTTGGACAAGAATACAGATTTTAGCTTTTCAAGTGCCAAATTTAAAAAATGAGGTGTGTTAGCTGCCGCTTCACTTAACAGAAATCCAGGGTAACCATAAGGCGAGACAACATCAAATACTTCTGGAATCGTTAGATTGCCATCAAATAAATCATCACAGCGGCGCAGTAAATAAGGTAAAAAAAATATTTTTTCACCATCGACTATCAAAATAGCCTCTGGTATTGATTGGGTTCTTTGCGACTCTAGATATACATATTCAGGCAAATGATAAACATCATAATTAAGCTTTTTCAGTGTTTGTAACCATGAAGGGTTAGCTAAATCAATTATTTGAATATCCATCTTTAAAATTAATTACGAATTACAAATTATTAGTCATGCCCAACAAGACGATAATATTTATGTGGATATCGCCAGTGGATAAATTGCTCAATAATGGGGTTTATTTGCACCTTTGCAGGGATATGCTTTACCTGAAAACCCATTCCTTCTTTGAAAATACAGAGTTTTTCATCTTCACGAGAATGCAAACCGTTGACAAGCTCACGAATTAACCCAGATCGGCGACAGACCTGTGCAAATTCAAATAGCAATCCCGTACCAATGTAAGTAGACAATGCCTCAGTGGCGATAATTACTTCATCGATGTAAGCAATACCGTTGACGGCGTATCCTGTAAGATAACCGCAAAGCTGTGTACCGTTAAGACCCGCAAGAATCAACCGCCGTTCGGAAGTGACATAATCAGCCAGTCCCGTCAAATAGTCGTTTTTTGAAGGTATTTGACGATAAGATGTTCGCTTTAATGCCGACGAAAAGACTTCATAACCCTGCTCCTGCAACAGCGTGAGTTCGTTTAACTGCACAATATTTACTCGTTTGTAACACCTTCGTAGATGATTTCGGCGATTTGCTGTCACACTTTGGAGATCATAGTTTTCTAGGTTTGGTAAGTAGTGAATTGGCATTGAGGCGTTAGCAATGCTAGCATCAACCTCACATAATGTTGTTTGGAATCCCCAAGATAAGGGCGTTGGACAAGTTGCTTCTTCAGAACTCAAGCGTGCTAACCAATGAAGCGGCTGATAGAAACCCCGAACTGTCTCTTTCCAGTAGCGATCGCAATGACGAATAACATGTGTTCCCTGTTTGCGATGCCAATCGGCGCATTCTTCTTCTGTCATTGAGTTTAACACCGCTGTGGATACATCTCGTATCTGTTGAAAACTCATGTTTCTTTACTTCTCGCACTTCTATTACTTGTAAAAATGCCTACAGTTCTTTAAGTTGACCTTTGAATTCTTCCGATGTAACATGACCTTCCTGGGTGATGCTCTTTCGTTGCATTACTTGCCATATAGTCATGAACAAAATTTTCAGGTCAAGCCACAAACTCCAATGATCGATATACCAAATATCCAACTCAAATTTTTTATTCCAAAATTGATCTAATGTGCGGCGACCATTAACTTGTGCCCAGCCAGTAATACCCGGTTTCACTTCATGGCGACGCGCTTGTTGAGGGGTATAGCGGTCAAGATACTTTACTAATAATGGGCGGGGCCCAACAAAACTCATATCTCCTTTCAAGACATTCCAAAGTTGAGGTAATTCATCAAGACTAGTTTCGCGTAGGAATTGACCAAAGGCTGTGAGGCGTTTTTCATCAGCAAGAAGATTGCCCTCATGATCACGTTCATTGGTCATGGTGCGGAATTTGTAAAATTTAAAAATCCGAGCATTTTGACCGGGGCGAAATTGGGTAAAAATCACTGGGCTACCCAGACGAGAATGAATAGCGATCGCTACACTCATCAGTAAAGGAAAAAGAAAAATTAAAGCGATCGCTGCCACAACTCTATCTAATAAAGATTTGATTACTCTGCGGTATATTTTTAAATTAATGCCCTGAAAATTATTACCATTCATAAACACACCCCTCAATCTTAAAGTATTTTTTCTCTCTTTTGCCTCTTGTTTGCGTCTCTAAGTGAGATTATTTTTCCACATTACTGTTCAAGACATAGTGAATAAACGCCTAAATCTTGATAGTAATTATTAAGTCGTTTAAAAACTAACTCTTCATCATATTGAACTTCGATCCGCTCACGGCTAGCCTTACCATAAGCTTGTCTCAATTCATAGTTAGATAATAGTATTTTCAAAGCCTCAGCTAACTTTCCACTATTTTTAGGTGGCACAATTAAACCAGTTTTTCCATGTACTACTGCTTCTCGACATCCTCGAATATCTGTAGTAACAACTGGTAAACCCATTGACATTGCTTCTACGATAGATCGGGGTAATCCTTCATGAGTAAATGTAGGTAGCACAAAGATATCTAACAGTCCTAAAAGTTCTGGTATATCTTGACGTTCGCCTGTCAGAGTAACATGTTGTTCAATTCCCAAAGAGTGAATTTTTTTGATCAATTCTGTGTGGAAAGGTTCAGGATCGCTACTGAGTTGAGAACCAATTATTAGAACTTGTAGATTAGGGTAGTGAGGGAGCAATTTGGCTGCGGCTTCAATCAAATATCCACTCCCTTTTTTATGGATTATACGTCCAATGGTGCCAATAATTAAGTCCCTACTATCAGGAATACCCAATGATTTTCGTAATAGTGTTTGATGAGTGGAATTGAGGCGATCGCGTTTAAAACGATCAATGTCTACACCGTTACCCAAATAACATACTTTTTCCGATGGACAAAGACCTAATTTTTTAGCTGTGGCTATATCTTCATAATTTTGGGTAAGGATTAGATCAGTTATAAAAGCAGCAAGTTTCTCAATAATAAAATAAAACTGGTATTGACTAGGTGAAGACTGATCATGAAATGGAAAACCGTGAGCAGTGTAGACAATTCGTTTAACACCAGCCAGTTTCGCTGCAATGCGACCTAATACAGCAGCAATTGGAGTATGTACATGAACAAGGTCATACCGATTCTTTTGAATTAATTGTGTCAGATGATAAATACTTCTCAAATTCAAAACAGGAGATATTTGACGATCAATTTGAATGGGATGCACTATATATCCTTGTTGTTGTAATTCTTCAACCTCTGAACCTGGAGAACAAGCTATTTCAACCGATAGATTATGAGACAAAAAGTAATCAATTTGAGGTCGTAAAAGCGCCTGAGCAGTACTTCCAACTGCACAGATATGCAGTATTTTCATTATTTACTACTCCCCGCCCTCAGCCAAGAATTTTGAGTTGATCGAGTACTCGTGTTCTGATAATAAGAACAATACCAAGCTACAAAACGTTCAATTCCTACCTCAATAGGCGTGCTAGGTTTAAAGCCTATATCCTTGACTAGATCATCAATATCCGCATAGGTAACGGGGACATCACCAGGTTGTAAAGGGAGCAAATTTTTTTGTGCTTTTATTCCCAAACAGTCTTCTAGCACTTCTATAAAGCGCATTAATTCAACTGGTTGATTGTTACCTATGTTGTAAATTTTATAAGCAGCCTTACTTGTACCTGGGTCGGGTGCATTTCCCGACCAGACGATATTTGGCTCAGGGATTTTATCCATCACTCGGATAATACCCTCTACAATGTCGTCAATATATGTAAAATCTCGGCACATCTTACCGTAATTAAACACATCAATCGGTTGCTTTGCCAAAATTGCTTTAGTAAACAAAAACAGCGCCATATCTGGACGACCCCACGGCCCATAGACAGTAAAGAAGCGGAGTCCAGTTGTTGGTAGACCGTATAAATGGCTATAACTATGAGCCATTAACTCGTTAGCTTTTTTCGTAGCAGCATATAAGCTAACTGGATGGTCTACGTTGTCATGAATAGAAAAGGGTGTTTTAGTATTAGCACCGTAGACAGAACTAGAAGAGGCAAATACCAAGTGCTGAACGCCTGAATGGCGACAACCTTCAAGGATATTAATAAAGCCCACTAAGTTACTGTCTATATACGCATGAGGGTTCTTGATGGAGTATCGGACACCAGCTTGTGCTGCTAAATTGACCACCACATCAAAGCGTTGTTCAGCAAAAAGTTGGCTTATAGCTGTTGAGTCTGCCAAATCCAGTCTATAAAAACTAAAACTTGGGTTTTCCTCTAGTTGAGCTAAACGGTCTTTTTTAAGGAGGACATCGTAGTAATCATTTAAGTTGTCTAGACCAACAACTTCATCACCTCTGGTTAATAGGCGTTGGCTAAGGTGAAAACCAATAAAACCAGCAGCACCAGTGACTAAAACCTTGACCATAATATTTTCCCTATAAGCTCCAGTAATGAATATGGGGTGGTAGTGTAGCTTGGCTAAAAATGGACTTGATATCCATTAGCACTCCACCTGGGCGCAAACAGTTGAAAAGTTGTTTGCAAGGCATATCTAAGTAAGCCTGATGACTGACTGCAAATATTACCCCGTCTAAATCAGATAGGTTATGCCAATCTACTAAATGAATGCCATATTCCTGGTATGCTTCATCAGGATCTACCAGAGGGTCGTGTAAGAGTGGTTCAATACCAAATTGCTGTAACTCTGCCACCATATCCGGTATGCGACTATTGCGGATGTCGGGTACGTTTTCCTTAAAGGTGAGACCGAGAATTCCTACCCGCGCTTCTTTAATCGATAGGTTAGCTTCAACTAAGAGTTTGATAAAACGCTGACCAAGATAAGTACCCATACTGTCGTTAATCCGACGACCAGCTAGGATGACCTCGGGATGGTATCCCAGTTCTTCTGCTTTGGTAGTTAGATAGTAGGGATCAACCCCAATGCAGTGACCACCAACAAGCCCTGGTGTGAATGGCAAAAAGTTCCATTTGGTATTTGCAGCTGCTAAAACGTCGTGGGTACGAATACCAATGCGATCGCATATTAGCGCCAGTTCGTTCATCAAAGCAATATTCAAGTCTCGCTGAGTGTTCTCAATTACTTTGGCAGCCTCAGCTACTTTAATTGAGGAGGTGCGATAGACACCCGCATCAATAATGGTCGTGTAGACACTTGCGACTCGTTCCAGAGTTTCGGCATCTTCCCCAGCTACCACTTTGACAATCTTTTCTAGTGTATGAGCCTTGTCACCCGGATTAATCCGTTCTGGAGAGTAGCCCAGTTTGAAATCAACACCCAGCTTTAAGCCTGATACCTTGGCCAAAGTCGCTCCGCAGATATCCTCTGTTACCCCTGGATACACAGTGGATTCGTATACCACGATCGCTCCAGGTTGTAGCACTTTAGCAACGAGTTCAGAGGCTTTAATCAGCAAAGTTAGGTCAGGGTTATGGTTGCGGTCAACTGGAGTTGGTACAGCAATCACAAAAAAGTTTGTATCTACTAGATCATAAAGGTCGGAAGTAATGATTAGGCTAGAGTTTTTTAACTCATCGGTGGAGACTTGACCTGTGCGATCGCGGCCTTGATTTAAACTTTTAACTTTTTCTAAATTGATATCAAATCCAATAGTATTGGGAAATTTTTTAGCAAATGCCAGGGCAACGGGTAGACCAACGTAGCCAAGACCAATAACTGCAATGCGGTTGCTCATGTCTTAACAGGAATATATTCAAAATATCCGAACTTTGACAATTGCCATTTTGAGAAGTGGCAATTTTTTGATAATTAAGATTAAGTCTCGTTTTTTAATTTTGGAATTTGAGGAAAGTTAATACAGCAATTATCGATAATATCTCACTTTTACAAATATGCTGGGCTATTATAAATCACGCTTAATTTTGCATACAAACGTAGTCAGACTAAGCAGACTCTAGGAATTCGAAACCAACGGAAGTGGGTTTTGTCTGTATAGCTGCGAATTCCATTTGCCAGGGCAGGCGTGTTTTTATAAAAGTGAGATGCTTCCGCAATCCTCTTCTTCTACGTCAATTTTGTAGTACTTTTTTATTTGAGTAACGCCAATTTGGCGAAGCTTCTACAAATAAAAAGACATAACCGCATCTATTTAATTGCCTGCCTGTATTTATTCTTACTTTGATGCTTTGTTTGGCAAGCGGGCAGTTTGAAATACGTAAGCATCATCTTTCAAATCTTGCTCTGCTAATTTATGCCCAATTTCTTGATCATTTATACTGAATTCATCAACTTTGAGCACTTGGTTGACAGAAAAATTATTACCGGAGTGAATGCCTTGCTGTTGAAAGTTCATCCTGTCTAAGAGGTTGTTTGAAAAGTGGTTGGCTGTGATGTTAGGCACTAACTGATCCCCCCTAGCCCCCCTTTTTAAGGGGGGGAACCGGAATCAAAATCCACCTTAAAAGGTGGATTTAGGGGGATCTAGAACGTTTTGTTACCGAGAAGAAAACTTTTCAAACATCCTCTAACTGACTAATAGATTTGTTTGGTTATTAAATCTAGGATTCCCTATCGTTTAAATAATGTAACATTCATCTTTCCCAAACCAAAAACTCTAGTTTTTAGCTTGTGTGACCAACATATCATCCTTTTTAATTGAGTTCTAAAAAGGGGACAAGTAATTGCAAATTTTTCAAGATGCTGATTCAGAAGAGAGCCTCTCTATTTCCTCACCCAACTGTCGGCGGACTGATTCCAGCAGATTTGTATCCCGCGTCCAGTTCTTCCAGTCAAGACCGACACTCCGAGCTAATCGAAGCCCCCACTCGTGGCGATGTCCACGACGGTCTACGCCTACGCCATTTTTGAGAATTTCGAGATATTCGTAATCTTCCACCCCTTCTCTGAGCCACTTAAGTCTCATGGAAGGGACAACTCCTGTCAAACCTACCTGTTTACCAGGATAAAACAACATCCCTTCACCAGGATAATAGTCTTTCTCGTGGGAATAAGTTTGAATATCCTTCCACGGATTTTTTGTCCATAGGTCAACTCGCCAGTATAAAATCCCTGTCAGTCCCAGGCTTTGGCTAATGAAGCCTGGGTGAATTCTGTAGTTGATTGGTTCAAAGTCTATTTGCCATTTAGGAGAGTAACCATCCTGTACCAAAGCGTTGTAAGACCAAACTTTGTCTCCTTTTTGCAGAACCTCAGATATGCGTTTTGGAGCCTCATCATAAGATTCTGGCAATACTACCCAGATATCAACAGCGGAACGTCCAGTTCCAGAACCATCATCATAAAGCGCGGGTGTGGGAGTCATGGCTAAGGCAGTTGCTATTCCAGCTTGGTGGAAATTTCGCGCCCATTCCTTTACTGGTTTAATTAGATTTGGACAGTTATCAATTTCATCAGCATATCTAGTGTAGAGAAATAGACTAGATTCATGTTTAGCAGCAGTAGTTTTAATCTTTTTAAGAGAAGGGGCTGGAGACATTTTGCAAGTACTAACGTTAGCCCCGCTCCAGAAAGGAAGACTCCGAGAACGGAGTCCCCAACGTTTCATTAACTCAGGTTCATCTGCTGGATCAAAATGCGCGTCAGGCATTAACTTATGTTTAAGAAGCTCAACCATGTCGCTTTTATCTCGATGTTCATAGAATGTAAATTCAGAATTGAGCGATGGTTTTATCGGTAACTCAAAATTCCAAACTTTCAGGTTGATTTTGCCTGCGATCGCTCCTTGGTCACTGCTAACAGTAAAAGTCCCGTGATATTGACCGGCTTGAGCGTCGCGGGGTACAAAGATGTCTACCCAAATAGGTTGGTTATTCCTAGCTTTGAGGTTGAATGGAACTGCATCCAATTCAGCACCTTTAATATCTGCTTGGTTTTCAGGATTAATAAACGGAATTAGTCCATCGGCATACCATCCAGTACCTAAAGGTGGATTGCTACTGCCCTTCTTGTTAGGGCTGGAATGAGTAACATGAACGTAATGTTCTCGGTAGAGTGTAATGTTCTTATTCGGAATTACCTGATTGTTTGGGCCAGACAAATCAGAGACTGAAACGTTGACGTTTGTCAATCCAGTATTGGGTGCCCGGATTCCGATTTGAAATGGTTCATATTCCCCACGAGCGGCATACAAATCAATGCTAGTTTTATTTTTTGGTAGGTCTTCTCGTTTTATCCTTTCTAAATTTGAAGTTACCCATACAAAGGGATGATCAGCGAAGGATGAGTTGTTAGCTAATAGGTCGATGCTTGAACAAGCAAATAAAGTAAATACTGTTCCTAGCATCCAAATGATAAGTTTGAATTTGTTAAACAGCCTTGTCTTTCTTTTAAAAATATGTGACATTTCAAGTTATCCTCATTTATTAAAATATGAATCTGCCTTTTTTACGAACCGCAAAGAGCGCAAAGGGCACAAAGTGTAAAAAGCTAATATTTCATAAATGATTGAGTATTGCTATAGTAGTGATGGCTAAAGTTGTCACTACAAACCTTTAATTATTTACGCCGCTCTACTTCTGTGGCTAAGTTTTTAGTTGGGGTCTAAATACCCTGATGTAACTGTTTTGAATTTTGAATTTTTTAATGGTTTTCTTCTAACCAAGCCTGAAACATCAACACATCCCACAAATCATTTTGCCAGTCTCGCTCAGATGAAAGATGTTCTGCCCATTTTTGGCGAATTGGTTGTGGGTTCAAAAATCCTTCTTGCTGTAGCCGACGTTCATCTAGGAGGGCTTCTGCCCAGTCTCGCAAAGGAACACGCAACCAACTATCAATTGGCATCCCAAACCCCATTTTGGGGCGCTCAATCAGGTTTTTAGGTACATACTTATCCAGAATTTGACGCAATAGCCACTTACCCTGACCATTACGGATTTTCATGGACAGTGGTATGCGCCAAGCTAATTCCACTACGCGGTGATCTAAAAATGGTATCCGACTTTCTAAGCTCACACCCATGCTGGCTCGATCAACTTTGACTAGGATATCGTCTGGGAGATAATTCACTGTGTCGTGGTACATCATCTGTGGGATGAAGTCGGTTAACTGCGTTAATTGTTGGCGATCGCAGTTGTTCATCAAAGGCTTTAAACTATTTACTACTAATGCTTCTCGCTCTTTCCAATGAGAAATCATGCCTGTGTACAAAGCTTTGGCATCAGAAACCGCCAAGATTTCTGCAATCCAGTGCAATTTATCCCCAGGAGTAGGTTGCTTGAGTTTAGCTGGTAGTAAGCTATGAAAGTTAACCAAACCACGATTCCAAGTTTGAGGCGATAAGCTAGACAGGGTGCGTGCAGCAGTCTGGCGCAAGGTTAGAGGTATCCAGCCAATCTTTTGCCAAGTGCTGTCACCCCAAAAATAGCGTTTGTATCCCGCAAAAAGTTCATCGCCGCCATCCCCGGAAAGGCTGACTGTTACATGCTGTTTAGCAAGCTGGGATATTAAGAAAGTCGGAATCTGGGAATCGTCGGCGAAGGGTTCATCATAAAGTGTCGGTAGTTTAGGAATGACAGCAAGTGCATCTTTTGGGGTTACATAAAGTTCTGTATGGTCTGTGCCTAAGTGCTGTGCCACTGCTTTGGCATAATGTGCTTCATTGTAGCTATCTTCATCAAAACCAATGGTAAATGTTTTCACCGGTTGGCTACTTTGAGCTTGCATTAGGGCTACTACTGTGGAGGAATCAATCCCTCCCGAAAGAAAAGCTCCTAGTGGCACATCTGCAACCATCCGTAGTCCGACAGCATCTTGTAATAATGCTTCCATCTGTGCAACAGCTTCCATTTCCGACCCGGTGAAGGGTTCATTAACACCCAACTCTGCGGCTTTTATCGCAGACCAGTAGGGAACAGGATTAGGATCAGTATCCACGCCATTCCAAGTGAGGACTGTTCCCGGTGGTAACTTATAGATGCCTTCGTAGATCGAATAGGGTGCAGGTACGTAGTTATTTCGGAGAAACACTGCTAAGGCATCACGGTTGATTTTTGCCTGGAAAGCGGGATGGACTTTCAGGGCTTTTAACTCGGAGCCGAATAGAAAAGTTTGACCCATCCAACCATAATAGAGAGGTTTTTCACCCAAGCGATCGCGCCCTAAATGCAAAATTCGCTCTTGACGATCCCACAAGGCAAACGCAAACATCCCATTGCAGCGCCCAATTGCTCTATGTAATCCCCACTCACTAAAGCTAGCCAGCATCACCTCAGTATCAGAACGTCCCCGAAATTGATGGCCTAGTGATTCAAGTTGACGCTTTAACTCTAAAAAGTTATAAATCTCGCCATTAAAAACAATTACATACCGACTATTCGCAGAGATCATCGGCTGATGTCCTTCTGGCGAAAGGTCTACAATCGCCAGTCGTCGATGCCCCAAGGCAATCCCTACCTCTGCATCGACCCAACTCCCGCCATTATCTGGCCCTCGATGTAACAGTGTGTCTGACATCTGCTGAACCACATAAGACAGTTCCTCAGAGTTGACTCGTCTAGAGATATTCCAAAAACCAGCAATGCCACACATTTAATGTTAGCCTTTCAATTTAGTTTTTTTGCAAGCACGTTGTCGTATAGCGCCTCATATTGAGCCACAACTGAGTCTAAAGAAAAGCATTCGATCACCCTTGCCCGTGCTGCTTTTCCTAAAGCTTCTCTGCCCTCCTTACCTATATTTATCAATGCTTTCCAAGCATCCGCTAATGCCTCTGGATCTTTTGGAGGGACAACTTTTCCTGTATCACTAACAATCCAAGCTGAGTCTCCCACATCTGTTACTACACAAGGAACACCACAAGACATAGCTTCGCCAATTACATTAGAAAAAGCTTCTCCAGAGGAAGAGGAAGAGGCAATATCGAAAGCAGCAGTTAGACGGGGCACATCATGACGTTCACCAAGTAGATGTATCTGTTTAATAAGCCCTAATTCATGGATTAGCTCAGATAAAATATGATTTTGCCAATCTACTTGATTGCCAGCAAGAACAAATTGGACATTGGGATACTTCTTAAGTAGTAATGCAGCAGCCTGAAGAAAATTAAAATGGTCTTTTATCGGATGATAACGACCAATCATACCAATCAGTAAAGCATTTTCAGGGGTATTTAATTCTGAACGAACACTGAGGCGAGCCTTAGCTGATGGTGTGAATTTATCTGTTTCAAACCCATTGGGGATTACGCAAGTTTTATCGATACAATAACCGCTTTTTTCATGTTGATTAGCACTGTTTTGAGAGTTATAAATAATTTTTTCAGGGAAATTAGAACATCTTCCACACAGTTTAATTACAGTAGTTGTTCCCGGCTTCTCTAAGTCTAAAGAATAAAGGGAATGACGCACATTCCATAAAACGAACACTTGTTTGAATATAAAAAGTCTGGCAAACTGTGCAGCTAAGTTTCCATGATACATCCAACCTTGAATTAAGTCAGGTTTGAGTTGACGTACTATGTTAATTATTCGCCAAATGTTAGCTATTGTAGGCTTTCCTTGTTTCATCCCAATGGTGTAAATAGGAATACCTAAAGTCGCAATGCGATCGCCCCATGTACCACGATCCATCAAAGAAATAACAACTGGACTAAAACGCTTTCGATCTATTCTGGAAAGAAGTTTATAAAGCATGACTTCAGCCCCGCCCGTGGAAAGTCCTGTAATGATATAAATTATTTTCATAATGGATTTTCTACTTTAAACCTTTGCTCTAACTGACTCGCCGCAGTCATAGCAGCCATTAATGAGAACATTATTAAAATGTAACGTTCCTCTAAAATATTATGGCTAAATAGTCCCCAGAGAAGAATAAAAGCAGCAAAAGCCAAGCCAATATATTTAGTTTCCCCATGTGCGTGTTGTGTAACTGCATATACTAAAACAGGTAGAATAAAAGCGCCTAAAATTCCATGATCGGTCATATAGTATAAATAAATATTGTGTGTAGATATTCCCATATTCCACGTTAAAGTTGAGCCAATTCCATTACCGAGAAATGGATGTTTGGTAAACATCTGCCAAGCTAACTGAGCCACTTCTAAACGAGAATCAGCAGAGTCTTCAGAATCAGAAGCTGAAATGTTTTGAAACCATGAAATTCTTTCCAGAGAATTTTTATTCAAGCTCAAGTTTTGTAATAGTTCTTCTGACCACTGTGAGCCTAAGCTAATAAATATCGTTCCTATTCCCAACACCCAATAAAGTAATTTATTCGGATGCAATATACGGGTTATGGTAAAAATAATAACTGTAACTAACCAGCCAAGAATAGCTCCTCTAGAAAATGTCAACAACACTCCAATACCAATGATAGATACGAAAGGTAAACGATATATTGGGTGCAATAGACTCACGCTAAAAATCATGCCAAGTACTAACGCTGCACCATCATTGTTAGGATTTAAATAAAATCCAGCAGACCGGCCACCAGTACCTAATGAATTAAATGCAATTGGGTTAAAAAATTCGTAACCGTTATTGAATACAGCCATTAAGACTGCGATAAAAATTGCCCATCTAGTCCAGATGTGAATATCGTTATTGCTGGAAAAAATTAGGGTCATGATTATAATAAATATTACTGACAAAATCCGCTTTCTTAATTCTTCAACAACAATTTCACCAGGTATCGATAATAATACGAACCATAATAAAGAGATAAATATAAAGCCAAGGCACCAAGTAATTACAGCGTGTGGAATGTATTTGGTTTTTGTAAAAATCAATGGAGTGGAGGCTAGAGCAAATAACATGACCCAAAATAAAGGAGGTTGAGAGAAGCTTCCTGATGTATATAAATAGGAACTAATTTCTGTAAAAAAAGTGAAAACAGCACCTACCGCGAGGGCACATTGATAATAAAATAGTAAATCGTATTTTTTATTTAGGGATGGATTCATGAGATATATCAAGTAAAGCAGCTTCGGTTTTAAGGACTAATTTAGCTACTGAGAAATTGTCAATAATTCGCTGTCGAATTTGAGTGCGATCGCACTCATTATTACCAAGCTTTTCTATCAAATTTTTCATAGCAGTTTTCAGTGCTTCTGGATTTTTAGGAGGTACTACTACATCCATATCACCAACAATCCAAGCAGAATCACCTACATCCGTGACTACACAAGGTACACCGCAGGACATCGCCTCTCCAATTACATTTGGGAATCCTTCTGTATAAGATGAAGAAACAACAATATCTAGAGCGTTGTAGATTGCAGATATATCTGCACGTGCTTTGATCCAGATAACTTGATTAGAGATGCTTAATTCATCAGCCATCTGACGTAGTTCTCGTACATAGTTTTCCGAGCCACTACCCACACAGACAAAACGCACATCCTGTCTATCTTTAAAGAGTAATGCTGCTGCTCTAAGAAATGTGGGATGGTCTTTCCTTATATCTAGTCGCCCCACCAAACCAAGCAAAATAGTGTCTTCAGGAATTCCCCACGATTTTCGTACTTTTATTCTAGCTCCTTGATCGGGTTTAAATAGTTCGATATCAATACCATTGTGAATTACCATCATTTTGTTAGAAGGAAATCCATGAGTCAGATAATATTCTCGACCAGCATAGGAATTGACAATAATCAGATCAGCAAAGCGGGCTAAAAGGCGCTCTAATTGAAAAAGCAAACGCCCTAACCAATTGTAAGAATTAGAATCTACATTAGATGAGCGTATTCCCCAAACCATGCGGGTTGAAGGAAAAAATGGCTTTAAGAAGATAGTGAATAAATTCGGTATCCCAATATATCCATGCAACACATCAGGATGTATACGTTGAAGATGCTGAACAAGATGTAAAAAGAAGCCAAATAAATGCCAACGTCCTTGTTTATCTAAACAGATAATTGGGATATTACTATCTTTTAAGTCTTTATCTAAAGATAATAATCCACTAGAGTAAAAGCATAAAATGGTTATATCAAAGCATTCTTTATCAAGAGCTTTTACCAGCGTCACTAATTGCCTTTCTGCTCCTCCATAGTTAAGGTCACGAATAAGGAATACAATTTTCTTTTTCATATATTTGAAAATAAAAATTTGCTATTAATTTTCAGGATTTCTCTTTAATAATTTTCTGGCTTTTGACGCTATCTGGAAAACCTCTCTCCTAAAAGGAGAGAGACTTTGAATTTTCCCACTTCCTGCGTCGGGAAGAGGGCTAGGGGGTTAGGTTTTTTGTGGGCTTTTTCACATGACATAAATTGTTGTTATTAATAATCTGAGCTAACAATTGTTCCCACATCCCCATTATTTTCTCTATGCTGAATCGTTCGATTATTTCTGGCGCACGAACAGCTAAAGACTTCCGTTCTTTTTCGTCAGACATTAATCGTTCCATTGCTGCGGCTAATGCTGACACATCTTCATTTAGAACTAAAATGCCATCTATGCCATCACGAATAATCTCTCGTGGCCCACTAGGACAATCTGTAGAGATGACTGGTAACCCACATACCATTGCTTCGCAAAGCGCATTAGGGAAACCCTCAAATCGGGAAGACATAATAAAAATCTCCGCTTGCTGCAAAAAACCATAATTATTTTTCACCATTCCAGGAAAATGAACGCGATCGCTCAATCCAAGTTGGTTACGCAAAGCTTCCAACTCTGGACGTAGTATGCCATCTCCTAAAATAGTCAATGTCCATTCTGGATAACGTTCCTTCAGTTGTGCAAAGGCTTGCAGCAACAGATCAAAGCCTTTCTCTGGGACAAAGCGTCCCATAGCAATCAGCGATCGCTCTCTTAAAACCTTGTCCGATAACTGTTTTTCTATAGGTGGTAATACAACCATATTAGGGATAATACAGCTATTACTTTGCAGCTTTAATGGAAAATAATCTCTTGCTCTTTTAGTTTGAAAAACAATCCGATCTGCAAATGGATAAGTTTGTTGTCGTAGTTGTTTCCAATTTCCACCTAAAGAACTTTTGCTCGGATTACTGCGTTCAGACACCACCACTGGTATATTCAAGTATCGTGTTGCGAGTAAAGTGATCACATTAGTTTTAGATGTGAAGCTAATCACAGCATCTGGGGCGCTGTTGATAATTGCATTTCGTAATGTTCTGATGCGATTCAAATTATTATAAATACCGATAATCGCATTGGAAGATTTGCTAGCAATGCCTAACGGAGTGTAAAAAACGCGATTGTCTAAATCAAATTGGGATATTTTATTATCATCAAATGTCAATATAGTAATTTGCCATTCCTTGGCTGCCCAGTAATTTGCCATGATTGACATGACACGTTCTGCACCACCATAAGTAAGTGAATAAATAATCAGTGTTATCCTCATTTTTTTAAAGTAAATATTTAACAAGTAATATTCCTTTTAATTTTCAGAAGCACTTATTAGTTTTCTGCTGACATAATACGTTAAAAAGCAGAATGAAAAAACATAAACACAAGTAGTAGATAAAGCAATACCTATAACACCAAACCATTCCATAAAAACATAATTTAGAAAAATATTGATAGTTAAGTTACAAGCAGAACCCCACATCAATATATGATTTAATTGCATTGCCGAAATTAACCTCACAGCCAAAATACCCGCTACATAAAAAGGTATTTGTAAGGCAAAGGAATTTTGGATCTGAGCTACTAAATAAGTATCATTAGCTGTAAATGAACCTCTTTGAAAGAGGATCTGAACTATAGGCTCGGAAAATATAAACAAGAATCCTGCCAGTAGAGTAGTTGTAACAAAAATGATTTGCATATATTGTTTAAGTGTGCGACGTGTACCTATCCAATCCTTGGAAGCTACCATTTTGGAAAAATAGGGAATTACAGCAGTACTTAATGCTGTGGTAGCTAAAGATATCGGGAAGGCAATGAGCTTGTTACCATAACTCAGTGCTGCTACGCTACCAGGTGACAGCATTGCTGCCATAGATTGATCTACTAGATTTGTACTACACATCAAAAAACCGCCCGCAATCATTGGTAAATACTGGCTAACAACCTGACGCAGGTGAGGATCAAACCCATACCATTTTGGAAGCCATGAAATGCCTTGTCGGTGCAGTGCTGCTCCTAAAAGAGTTATTTCTACTGCTGCACCGCAGACTAGCCCTGCGGCTAAAGCGAAAATACCCCAAGATTTAAGCATCAAGAGCAATAGGACACTAATAGTTGGAGTGATAATTGGTGATAAAGCTGCTAGGGCAAAACGCTCTCCTGCATTCAATACGGCACCCCAAATGATAATAATCCCACTTAAGAGAACAAAAGGTGCGATCGCATAGAGCAAACGAAAAGTCATATCTAACTTTTCGGGACTGAACCCAGCAGCAATGTGTGGTAAATACAGTGGTGCGCTAGCTACCATTAGTATCGTCGTGATTGCTAGCAGTCCCAAGCCGCTGATTGTGGCTCCACAGAAAAGCCTTTGAGCCGCCTTTATACCTTCCTGTTCTCGTACCTGCATATAAGTAGGTATAAGAGCAGTATTAAAAGAACCAGCGATTACATTGGTGATAAAAGAAGGAACTAACAAAGCAATTAAAAATGCATCTAAATCGTCCCCAGTACCAAACCTCTGAGCAACTACCAATTCTTTACCTACAGCCGCCACTTTAACCAATGCTGTCAATAAACCAACTATCATCGCTGCACCAAAAATTTGGCGATTGATAGAGCCGCTTGTCAGTTGCTTCCAGTAATCAACTAAGCTTTGCAAACGCCACATTTTCATACCGCAGTTGAAACGATTTAGAATTATTCAATCTAAAATTTAAAATTCGATAAACGTGGTAACGGTAATTGAGATAAACTCATATAAATTTTCAGTAGATGTAAATATAGTTTGCCCTTGATTGTGATGCCATTAATACAGTTAAAGTTCTTGACAATTTCTCCACCAAATTTTTCTTTAAACTGATTAATACCGAGTTTTTCCTGATCTGTATTTCCGGTATACCAGCCTCCAAAATCATAAATCGAAATTCCTAAATTTTTAAATCTTAATATATCCTGCCAGTGATGGTAACGATTTGCCCGCCCTAAAATCGATTGATAGGAAGTATCGTTACTATTTTTAAGTGATGCAGAATGCAAAAGACGAACTCTATTGTTACTACGATAATAAACATGCCAAACTAAAGATTCACCATTTTTTAGCTTGACATGTGAAATCTCAATTACCCCAGCATCTATACGATTTTTTAGCTGGGTTCGATTAATCTTGTTTAAACCTTTTTGGGTGGCGAATAAATCATAAAAATCTGAGAATTGATTGAAAGTATTTGAGTCAATATTCTCCCAGGTTTCATAAATAACTTCGTCTTTTTGCTCTGCTCTTCTAATTTTATACCTATCATTGCTACTGATACTTTCCCAGAGTTGATCATGACTTTTGGTTAAGTCAATTAACCTTGTGTAAAATTCATCAGACTGGCCACCTTTAATGGGGTGTATCCATTGCCTATAATGAAGTACATCCACATTACCTAATTCTTGCGGAGCTTCATCAAACCAGACTTCTCCTACTGAAAAGATAAATTTCTTTGTGACAATCAACATGTTTTTTCTCACTTTGCGTTTCAAATTAAACTCATTAATGCAATAACTATAAATTCATAATTTTGAAACAGGAAGTTAATCCTTTTCGCAAAAATGCTCGGATTGAATATGGGTCAATCACAAATCGATAATGCTTCCCGTCCACACATGCTATCCATTTATTTTCGTCAATTTCGTGAGGATCAATATGGTGCATACCGATTTGATTCCAACCTAACCCACTTGCTTTGAGAACTGGATTCTCTTTAACTTGTTTTTCTTGATAATTTGTTATTGTCAGATCAGTTATTTCAAGAGCTAGAACTTTATTCCCATAAATTCGCTCACAATCCTGGGTATATCTAATAATTTTGTCATCAGTTACTACAACTCTACCGGCTGGTCTTGCTATATTTTTATTCCCCTCTATAACAGGACTTTTAGGATGCTCAATCCAGGAATCCGTCAAGTTTTTAGAATAATAAAGACGGAGAGTATCTCTAGCTTCTGATGTTGCGGTCAATAGCCACCACAGATTATTGTATTGAAAAATACTAGGGTCTACAAAATCACTTTGATCGAGTAAGGTTTTTATAAATGTCCATTTTGTAGGAAAACTAGTTGCTTTATATAAACGAATAGAACCAGCTTCAGAAGTTTCTGGAATCATATAATATTCGTTTTGGAATTTGAATACGTATGGATAAGACAAATGGAACGGCTCATCAAGTACAATTTGTTGGTAATTCCATTTATATGCATCATTGCTAGTTGCTAATCCTATTACTCCTTTATTCTGAAGACTATTCAGTACTTCAAAGAACATATACCAAATACCGTCCTCACAGACCATAAATGGATCAGCAACAAAGTTGGCTGGAACATCTGTGATATCTTTAGCAGTCAAAACTGGATTACTAATTTTTTCTGGAGAAACAAAATCAAAAAGAGATTCGCCTAGATAAATTCCAATTGACCATTCACTTCTTCTTTTAACAAAAGTCTTGGCTATATTTTTCATTCCAGTCAAATATCTATCTTTAAGCCTAAATACTCTATTGGATACCTGTGAATTACTGTTGAGCTTATAGGTTTTGTACATATTTATTCTGCCGAGTCAAGTAGATTTTATTGATATTTACGACCAACAGTCTTAAGTTATTCTCCTTACGGTTTCATCTGTGCCAATATTCTGACAGAAGTATTATTGGAAATAGTTGCTGCTGTATAACTTTCTAAGTGTTTGGGTTTATATCCTGGTACTAGTTGTTGAAGGAGAAACAGGATAAAATTCGTATCGTTTTTAGCTGCTGCTTGACATAAAGTTTCTACAGTAATAGACAGATTTTCTGGAATCATCCTACTAGCATTTTGGGCTACTAATAGTTTTTCGTGTTGAGTTGGTTCATATTCTTCTCCTGGAAGAAATAATTCCTCAAATAACTTTTCACCTGGGCGTAGACCAGTAAATACAATTTCAATATCTTGGTTTATTTCGTATCCTGAAAGGCGAATTAATTCTTTGGCTAAGTCAACAATTTTCACAGGTTTACCCATGTTCAACATTAAGACTTCACCACCACGACCAAGTACAGTAGCCTGCAAAACGAGTTGAACTGCCTCTGGAATAGTCATGAAATAACGACAAATATCTGGATGAGTAACGGTTACTGGCCCGCCTGCTGCAATTTGTTTTTTAAAGGTTGGAACTACACTACCTCTACTGCCTAAAACATTACCAAAACGCACAGTTACATAAGGCTTACCGCTTTCTTTTGCGGCTTGTAGTACCAACATTTCGGCGACTCTTTTACTAGCACCCATAACATTGGTAGGATTAACTGCCTTATCTGTAGAAATCATCACGAAATGTTTCACATTATATTGCAGTGACAGTTCTAGTAAATTTTTTGTCCCCATTACATTGTTGGTGATTGCTTCTACTGGATTTAATTCCATTAGTGGGACGTGCTTATGAGCCGCAGCGTGGAAAATTACATCAGGTTTGAATAGCTCGAATGCATGTTCTAATCGAGACTTAAAGCGGATATCAGCAATGAAGGTAGAAAGACGAGGAGTGTTTCTTGGTAATTTGCCCTCATTTTCGAGAACTTGAACAAGTTGTTCTAGTTCTTGTTGGATATTGAACACAGAATTTTCTCCATGTCCCATAAGGATCATTTCAGCAGGATTGCATTTAAAAATTTGACGGCAAAGTTCGCTACCAATTGATCCACCTGAGCCTGTGATTAGTACTGTTTTACCTTTAAGGAATTGAGCAACTTGCTCAATATCAATTTGTACAGGTTCTCGTCTGAGTAAATCTTCAATACGTACATCCCGAATGCTGTCAACTCGGACACGACCATTGAGGATTTCATGTATGCCTGGTAAAGTGCTAGTTTGAGTTCCAGTTGCTTTGCAAATATTTAGGATTTCCCGAATGACTCCACCTGTAACTGTAGGCATAGCAATGATAACTTTATGGATTTTGAGAGATTTTAAAACATCAGGAATTTGATAGCGATCGCCTACTACAGGAATCCCGCGGATGTATGCACGGAATTTGCGCGGATCGTCGTCAATAAAAGCAACAGGATGAAACCCCAGTTGAGGATTTCTTTGCATTTCTTGCACAAGAGAAATGCCAGCATTACCAGCACCAACTATCAACACGCGGTCTTGTGGCTTAAATACTGCACGTTGCTGACTGATTCTTTCTACAATCCGAATACTAAAACGTACTCCACCAATAAAAATACACGAAAGTAATCCGTCGATTAATGGTAATGATTGTGGCAGTGTATTCAATGTTAAGTATGGTATAAATCGCATCACTTCAAAGAATACTGCTTGAATTACTACCGCAATACCCATTAGCATCGTTATATATAAAAGCTCCTCAATACTTGCATAGCGCCAGTAAAGTCTATAAAAACCAAAATTCCACAATACAGTTAGTTTGATTGCTAAAAAAAGTATTGTTGCAATTCCTAATTCCGCTTTATACTCTTGGATGTGAAAGTCACCATTTAAACATAGATTTAGAGCTATAAAAGCGGTAAATGAAAAAACAATAGTATCAAAAATAAACAAGTGCTTATTTTTTAAATTTAGCAATTTGATCAATAAGCTGCTAATTAATTTTTGAGGTAGCCAGTGAGAAACAAATAATAAGCAATCCATGTATGTAAAAGCCTCTAGGATAATCTATCTTTAGTAGAAATATTCCAAGTTTATTAAGACAAGAAAATCTAGTCAAATGAGCAAAGATAAAGAATGTTTGCAATGTGAAACTACCCTAGAAGAATAATCCATCCTTTTAGGAGATTTAAAATGACAGCAAGTGTTGAAACTGATAGTGGAGCTTTAATGCCTATATATCAATATATTTCTGTTATAACTAGAATTGCATCTCTTTATTTAGAATTGCTTAATTACATACCTTCCTTAGGAGATATCAGGATTTAAACAAATCCTATTTATTTATAAATAAGATTGTTGACCACAAAGCAAAATTTGCCGCCCCTAAAGTATTTGGTATTTACAAAACTGTTGAAGAGGATTTTTACTAGGCTTATTAACTTTGTAGCAGTTTCTTATCATTTGCGTCATGCCAAATTGGCGTAGCTTGTGCATATAAAAAGACATAACCGCATATGCTTAATTGTATTTTAGTAGTTATTATTACTTCTTAAATCAGGAAACCTGCTCAACTCATCGGTTTATTGGTACGTGTCGATGGAATAGATCAATGTGACTTTTCACTGTATCTGGAAAACCTCTCTCTAAATCTCTCTCCTTTTAGGAGAGAGACTTTGAATTTTACCCCTTCCCGACACGGGAAGGGGGTTAGATTTTCGTGAGCTTTTCCACATGATGTGAAAAGCCAGATTTATCAATATAGTTTAGTTAGCGTCAAAAACCATAAACTGGGTAGGTTGGTTTCTACCTTGCTTGTCTAGTAGAGATACGAAGTGAAACCAACAAATCTCCGAAAATGTTGGGTTACCTTGCGGGAAGCCGCTTGGTCTCTACATTCCTTAACCCAAGCCTATTGGTTTATGGATGCAACATACTTTGGGGGCGCACAGATGTTCGCCCCCACAAGTTGATTATTTAGAAGTCTTTATTTAAGTTCCCAACTAAACTTTTGCTTCCAAAGACTTGAGTAACTCGGTATTCACACCCGATTCACGAGTCAGGGCAATTTTGCCAGTGCGCGCGATTTCTCTCAAACCAAATTTTTGCAACACCTGCACGATCGCTACCATTTTACCTGGATCTCCCACAACTTCTAAGGTGAGAGAATCTTCCGCCACGTCCACGACTCGCGCCCGGAAAATCTGAGATAGTTCGATCACTTCTGAGCGATTGCTGGTACTAGCATTCACCTTCAAAAGCATCAATTCCCGCTCTACGCAAGGAGTTTCGGTAATATCCTGTACCTTTAGGACATTGACTAACTTGTATAGCTGTTTGGTAAGTTGCTCGATAACGCGATCGTCACCAGGTACAATCATCGTAATTCGGGAAACTCCTCCCTGTTCAGCAGGGCCAACAGCAAGGCTTTCAATATTAAAACCACGACGAGCAAATAAACCAGAAATGCGGGAAAGAACACCCGCCTCATCTTCTACGAGAACTGAAAGGGTATGTTTCATCTTCGCCAACAGAGGCTAGAACAGGATTTGAGTAAGGCAGACACTAGTACTGCTTTGCAGAATTCACTCATTCAAAATTCAAAATTCCTTGAGTTTTAAACTCTTGACATTTTGTCAAATGTATGTTTCCTTCTGTTGTGGCGTACTACTGCACTAATTGTAAGTGCGACCTTTTATTGTAAACTCAATAGCTGCACTCATCGCACTCTCAAGATAAATTGAGCAGAAATCATACTGCAAGGAGGAATTTTATTGAATGCATCTCTTTTCATTGGCAGATGCGGCATTTTTGTAAAGCTTTTATACTCAGATTTAATGAACCTCTAATAGGAGAAAAATTTTTATGAGTTGGTTAAAAAGACTATTTGGAATGGAAAAACCTCAAAATGCAGAAGTAAATCCTACTCCGCAGTCAATAGCGCAAGCTCCTAGTGCTAACGTTGCGCCTACTGCTACTCAATCGATACCCCCAGAACGTGTGGGATTAAGCGGCGAATATGATCAAAGTGGATTGGCAAAGCGGGTAGCGTTGGCATTTGATCAAGATCCCCAACTCGATGATGTTAATACCCTTTGGGTTGCTCAAACGGGTAGCACTGTAGTATTAAAAGGTAAAGTTCCCAGTCAAGAAATTCTCAACAAGATGATTTCTGTAGCCCGTTCTGTGCATGGCACTACAAATGTTGACACTAACCAAGCCACGATTGGCTAGGTGTTAAGGAATTAAAAATTCAATAGTGGCGATCGCACTGCTTACCCCATCGCTTCCATTGCATAATATTTAGGGAGTAACCAATGGTTGGCGATGCCTGCGGCGGGCTTCGCCTACGCTAACCCACCTTTCAATCCTATCTAAAATAGCTTGGTTGACTTGTTCAGGACATTCATCATGGGGACAATGCCCTACATCCTCCAAATTCAGTACTTCCAACTTTTCGTTGTACTGGGCGAATTGGCTAGCCAGGGCTGGGGGAACAAACCGATCCTTTTGTCCCCAAATTAACAACATGGGAATTGTTAAGGTTGGCAACACTGTCTTGACACTAGGACTAAAGTTAATTCCGATCGCAGCTTTGAACAAAGCACTAAAAGCTCTGGCGGAGCCTCTATCTTGGGGAGGCCCTGCTAAAATTTCTATGAGTTCATCGGTAATCGCCTCTGGGTTAGCGTAGGCAAGACTAGCCCAGCGACGCAACACCCCAGGACGGCGCACGAAGTTAAATACAGGTTTCAGAATCAACGGCGAAGCGACAATATTTTTAAT
The DNA here is from genome assembly GCF_014698505.1 of Nostoc foliaceum FACHB-393. Lineage (GTDB taxonomy): Bacteria > Cyanobacteriota > Cyanobacteriia > Cyanobacteriales > Nostocaceae > Nostoc > Nostoc foliaceum_A. The sequence goes on from NZ_JACJTD010000024.1 coordinate 83,835, forward strand.
TGCTCTAACAACTGGTTGCAGCACAGGAGGAATTGCTTCTTGCTCTAGTGAAGGGTCTGGTAAACTCATCATCACCATACCCAGCACCATATCGGGGTGAGTGGCGGCGGCGGCCATCGAAATCAGTGAACCGTTGGAATTACCTATTAATATTGCTGGTTCACGGATAAATGTTTTCCAAAAATCGTAAACCTGCTCAACCCAGAGTTCGATACTGTAATTAGCTGCGGCTTTTTCGGAAGCGCCAAAACCCAGCATATCGATGGCATAAACTGTGTGATGCTCACCCAACACTTCTAAATTATGTCGCCAATGACCAATGGAAGCGCCAAAGCCATGTAGCAATATCAGGGGTGTTGTTTTCTGGTGATTTTGGCTAGGGCGAATGTAAGTGTAGCGGGTTTGCCAGCCGCGCCAAACCCAATCCCTTTGATTACCAACCCGTTCTTGCCAGTGTAGGGCAGTGGTCACACTTACCTCCGATTTATCAGCGTGAAATTCTATTATAAAAAAAATGCCTGAAAACCCCGTTACTTCAGTACCGAACGACTGGAAGTCGTGGCTAGATAAACAAAGCCTGCCTCTGTAAGTTACTAAACCCTTGGTTTTCCGTAGTCTGCGTAGACAGAAAGTAGCGTTGATCTAGTTAAGCAGTATCTTTAGCCAGCTTTTAGCAATACCTATAAAATTTGCGGATTGATGACGGGTGTCTCTTCCTACCAAGTTTTCCCACAGATCATGCAAGGCAGTTATCGAAGCTTCAAGCAACTCAGGTTGATGATACAGTGAACTAGTATCTAAAGACGTCCTCACACTTCGACTAATCTCCAAGAATTGGTAAAGCTCAGGGCGAAGAACTTTGAACCGGGAAGAGGGAAGCCAAGCTAGTTTATCAGCAATAGCAGCAATATCACCTGGGGTTTTACAACTGTTCAAAGCCGACATAGCGATACTATTCAATGTTTGAGCAGCAAATTCTTTTAGGTTAGTTGAGGTGATGAGGTATTCAATGGCTAGGCGACTGGCAGCAGGATAGTGACGACAGACCTCTAAAATTAAATCCAGAGTTCGGTGGAGCCGGAGTTTTTCTAACTGATTATTAGTAAATACTGTAGTCATAATTGCAGACCCGAAGAGTACAAGCGCGGAAGGAACTAGCGGTAACCACCAACCATAGAAGAAAGCTAAGTAACAACTACCGATGAGGCTAGATACTAGAAGAATAAAACTAAAGACAGACCAACCAAGAAAACGAGATCGCCAAAAGAAAATACTTCCGAAACCTGACCAAACAAAAATCCACAAGTTTTCTACTGGATCTGACCAGACGTTGAGTAAAGGTCGTCCTTGGAGAGCAGATGAGATTAACTCACTGATAAAATAAGCTTGCAATTGAATACCAGGTACAGGCTTTGCCGTACCTATTAGATTGCTGGAGTAGGGAATGAATACAAAATCCTGGAGACTGGGTGCGGTGGAACCAATGAGTATAACCCGATCTTTGATTAAGTTTTCTTTGACTTTACCAGCCAGTACATCTCTCATCGATACTTGGCGAAAACTACACAATTCTCCAGATAAACTTTGACATTTGGGTTTGGGAAAATTGGTCAAAATTTGGTAGCCTCTAGAATCAGCTCCCACATAAGCACCATCATTAGCTTCAAATTGAGAAAACACTGCCTTACCCAATTGCAAATACTCAGGATTGCTTTTTGCTTTGGTAGGAGTAATTCCCTTTGACTTTAAATACAATAAAGCCAACTTCAGGGCAAAACTTTCGTGTACCTGACTTTTAACGTGCCAGTACAACAAGCTGCGACGCACTTTACCATCAAGATCATACAGCACGTTGTTAAAGCCCACTTGATCCTGATTCAGTTCCGGTGGAGGCGAAACATTAATGTTTTTATTTTTGTCATTTGCCAGTAGTTCAATACCAATCAAGTTGGGCATTGACTTATAAGCATTACGCAGTTCTTGATTACCAGGCTCTACTGGCAAATTTCTGTAGATATCTAAGCCAATAGCACGGGGTTTGTGGACGTTTAATTTTTGCAACAACTGAGCAATTTTTGTATCTGGAATTGGCCACGAACCAACTTCGTCTAAATAGGCTTCATCAATCACTACGATAGTAATACGCTCTTCTGATGGTTCATTTGGACGTAAGCGAAAAAATTGATCCAAGGCTCCCAATTCTAAGAACTGTAATAACCCAACAGATCGTAGAATTACAACCCAGCTTGTAAAGCTCATGGCTGCAATAAATGCTTCCCATCCAGGCAAAATTGATCGAGGCGATGGTTCTTGCTTTGCTATTTCTTGAGCTTCAGCCAGTATCTGGTTAGCCTGTTCAACAAGACTTAGCTTTTCTTCACTGAGTTTTCTTTGCTCTCTTTCTTTTGCCAGTTCTGCTATCAACTCTTTTAACTTCGGTTCCTGTTGCTGGCGAATAAACAAAGCTATGTAGTCATGCACCAGTTGATAACGGTCAAAAGGATTCTCTGGTAACAAAACCACCAAACCAGATTTGACAAAAATCTCCAACACCAAATCTAATTTATTGCTATTTGTGGTTGCATCTGCGACTAATGCTTGCAAATCTCGTTCCAACTCAGCGCGAGTCTTGAGTGGGCGAGTTCCTTTTTTATCAGTGAGCAAATACAGTAATAATTCCGCCACCTGCTGATTTTCAACACCGCAATCATTAACAACTTCATCCAAATAGCGCTTAACCAGTTCTTCTTTAGTGCCACGCTGCTGATATTCTGCCAGAGTTGTAATATTCTCCGTTTGCAGTTGCGCCCCCACTACCTGCAACTCAATGGGACGCACTTCACCTAATTCCCCGGCTAAATCTTGCACTAGTTGTTCAACTAAAGCAGGTTGTAAGTGAAAATTAGCTTTCTCTGTTAAACGCTGGATAATTAACTTCGCATCATTAGGCGAGAAGTTCCCCAACTTGTAAAGCACATTATTACTGAGAATGTCATTGCCAATAATCTTCAGGCTAGGCAAATCATTGCACTCTAGCAAGTAATGGATATAATCTACCCGCAGCGATAAGATAACCTTCAGCGATAGAACATTCAAACATTCTCCCAGAAACTCAAAGAATTGCTTCCTTTGGGCTGGTTCGGTGTAAACAAAGAAAAATTCTTCAAATTGATCAAAAATTAGCACTGTGCGGAGGTTGTGCTGTTCGTTTTCGCGGAGTTGGGAGAGGAGGGAGTGGGGAGTGGGGAGAGACGCGATTAATCGCGTCTGTACAAAGTGGGGATTTTGAGTATTTGAGGTCGAAGTTCCGAGTTCAGAGGTCGGAGTTCCGAGTTCCGAGGTCGGAGTTCCGAGTTCCGAGGTCGAAGTTCCGAGTTCCGAGGTCGGAGTTCCGAGTTCCGAGGTCGAAGTTCCAAGTTCAGAGGTCGGAGTTCCGAGTTCCGAGGCTGAAGTTCCGAGTTCCGAGGCTGAAGTTCCGAGTTCAAAGGTCGAAGTTCCGAGTTCAAAGGTCGAACGTTGAGGTTTTGAACTCAAAACTTGAAATTCTAACTCTCCCTTGTCCCCTTGTCCCCTTGTCCCATTGTCTCCCTCATCCCCCTCATCTCCCTCATCTCCCAAAAGCCGCCCCAATTCTTCCACCCAGTTGGTGTAAACGCGCATTACCACCGGCAAATAATCTTGAGTACCGATTGCTTTATTCTTTAAAGCTGGTACAAGTCCCGCATTCACCAGGGAACTTTTGCCAACACCTGATTCTCCACAAATTACTATCAACTTTTTGTCCGGGCGACCCATGCGTTCAATTAAGCGTTCTACATCTAATTGACGACCAGATGCGGCAATTTCTGGGGCGATGCTATCTTTATTGTCAATCCTTAAAGTTACAAGACCTTGTGCCCCTAACTCTTTTGTCGCTTGCAACCTACCAGCACCGATAAACGCCCGCAAACCAAATTGCTGCTCAACGGAACGCTGCTGCTGCTTCATTTCATAAGCTTGGAGATATGCTTTTTGCTGAAAGTAAAACTTTTGCAAATAACTAAGAATCTTCAGATAAAGTCTTAAATCTGTCAGTGGATTGCCGATATCTTTTGCAGCTTCTAAGTTACGAATTGCCTCTTGGTACTCACCTAAATGATCTTGAGAACGAGCCAAAATAAACCGATAGAGACTCAAATCATTGGAGACAACAACCTTTTGTGCTGGTAGGATTGCAACGCTGGACGCTCCTACATTCAAGGCTTGCTGTGCAAATTTATTTGCTTGTAACCAGCGTTCTTCAGCTAAAGCTACCTCAGCTAAAAAACCATAATCTTTTGCTAATTCTATGGGTTTATTATTAGCTTTATGTATTTCTAATGCTTGTCCAGCCAGATTTTTTAAATGTTGCCACTCTTGTAAATCACGCAGTACAACCCCAAATTTGAATATGGAATCAGCAATTAAATCTGGACGTTCAGCCTGACTCAAAAAGCTAATATATTCAAGAATATAATGCCGGGTAGCTTGCCAATCTGGATGAGTAATATCTTCATGTTGAAGAGCTTTGAGATAATAGCAAAAAGCAGTATCACCGAGGGTTTTACCCCATCGTTCTATATTGTTAAGCTGCTGCCAAAGCGCCAAAGCTAGTTGATAATGTTCCAGCGCCAGATTGATTTTATTATTAACCTGTGTTGCCAAACCCAACAATGATGCTAAATTAGCTTTTACCTCTTGAGAAACCTGTGCATCATCTAGTAATTCTCTCTGGGCTGCTGTTAATTCTGCTTCTAAGACGAAATAAGCATCTAGATTCAGGGTTAGAGTATTGCTAAAATATTGCTTGGCCAGTTGTTGGAGTAAAGTTATTAAATCATCTTTAGCGATCGCAAAATTCTTCGTAATCGCCCAACTCTCTAAATCAGGAGCCACCTGTATCAGTTGCTTGTAGATTTCATCATCTATCCACAACACCAAAGGAAAAGCAAAATTCTTGCGAAATTCCTCCCGCACCTGATTAGCAGAAGTTAACATCACTGCCAAATTCTGCACTGTCTCCAAACCCACAACCATCACACAAGCTGGTACGTCCTCCCCAAATTCCTCCCGAATCGCAGTATAAAGAGTCCTGCGAGATTCCTGCACCACCAACAGCCGGATTTCGACTTGACAAATTTCACATAATCTTGCTATTAGGCGATCACGCAAGCTGGCATAATTACACCGTGCCAAAATCAGCTTAAACTGCCCCACACTCCCCTCAATCCCCCAAGCCAATTGTTGCAGCGAGCGAGCGTTGTTTACAAGGTTATCTTTAAGTGGGTGCGGTGAATCGGTCATAGATAGGTTAATGTGACATACTCGTACAATGACTAATGACTAGGGACTCATGACTAAATCGGCGGGCGGCTATCTCCTTTCCACCCTTTGAAGAAATGGGATCACCGCCGATTTTTTTGAGTTTTGCCCGTAGTGTTGGGCTAAGTAAATTGATCGGCGGTTTTTGACTAGCAATACTACTAGACTTACTGTATGTAAGGTAATATGTTACATTACTTTTGCTAGATGTCCTGCATATGTGATTTTGGTATTCTAGGGATATGATGTTGCTCGATGCGATCACCTACGGTGGGCGGTTACGCCATCGCAAAAAGTACTGCTAAATAATTGTAATAATATTTAACATGAGTCTAGGTTGTGTAATTTAGATTAACTATTGCAGAGAAATTCTCAGAGAGTTAGTAGAATGACAAATACAAGGAGGCAACTATTTTATGGATTAGTTACTCTAGAACTGTAGACTATGTTTTCAGTCCTGAGTTATTTCCGTATTTTGCCTCTGAGGCATACCAATCAAGACCACACCAAATCATTCATTAAGAGCTCCCACAAATCATAATGCCTGTGATTGAGAAGAAAAGAACTCGCGATCTGCCCCAAATTAACGAACGAATTCGCTTCCCGAAAATTCGGGTAATTGACACTGACGGTGCCCAACTGGGAATTATGCCCCCACAGGAAGCACTACAACTAGCAGAAGAGAAAGAGTTAGATTTGGTGCTAATCAGTGACAAAGCTGACCCGCCAGTTTGTCGGATTATGGACTACGGGAAATATAAGTTTGAGCAGGAGAAAAAGGCGCGGGAAGCCCGGAAAAAGCAGCACACAGCTGATGTCAAAGAAGTTAAAATGCGCTACAAAATAGAAGAACACGACTACAACGTGCGTGTTAAGCAAGCAGAGCGCTTTTTGAAAGATGGTGATAAAGTCAAAGCAACTGTGATGTTCCGGGGTCGAGAAATTCAACACAGCGACCTAGCAGAAGATTTGCTAAAGCGAATGGCAACGGATTTGGAGCCATTTGGTGAGCTTCAACAAGCGCCTAAAAAAGAAGGGCGAAACATGATGATGCTCATCTCCCCCAAAAAATAATCTTCTAACTGTATTAATAGACCAAGTTTGAAAATCCCCTCGCTTTTAGCGAGGGGATTTTTTGATGTTTAGTTAGGATGCAACATGCGCCCAAAGCCCTGAGGTTGTTTAAATTTATCTAAAATCGATAGTCCTGAAGGTTGAGTGGGAAACATAATACTCAGTTGCTCAGGACTTTTGCTATTTCCAGGAGACGAGGGATGAGGGAGACAAGGAGGACAAGGAGACGAGGGAGACAAGGAGGACAAGGAGGACAAGGAGGACAAGGAAGTATTTTCTTCCCCTGCTCTCCCTGCTCCCTGCCCCCCCGCTCCCAATTACGCGGTGACACTACCAGAAACTAAAACTGCATGGAACTGAAAAATCACTGGTTGGCTGCAAATAAAGGTGCTCTAACACGACTACTACAGTGGGTGAATCTCCGGCCAGAAGAGAGCGAACGAACTCAGTTAATGTTTGTTTTTTACACTACTGTATCTGTAGGATTACGGTGGGCAGAGGACAGTACGGTGGCACTGTTTTTGGATGAATACGGGACAAACCTACTGCCGTGGATGTATATTGCCAGTGCCATTATGAGTGCAGGACTGGTTTTTTTATACTCTTGGCTACAAAAGATTTTTCCCTTACGCAGAGTGATTGTGGCGATCGCACCTTGCATGTTGATGCCATTGGTTTTATTAGTTTTCTTGCGTTGGGGATCGCATTTTTCCTACCTGGCAGTCATTTCAGTATTTCTGCTACGGCTATGGGTCGATGCCCTTTATGTGGTCAATGACCTCAACACCTCCATCGTCGCTAACCAACTATTTAACATTCGGGAGATTAAGCGCACTTACCCACTGGTGAGTAGTGGACTTTTGGTAGCGGATGTGATCAGTGGCTTTAGTTTGCCTTGGCTAGTGCAATACGCCTCGCTAAATAAGATCATCCTCATCGCTTGTATAGTGATTTTATTAGGGTCGGGAATTCTATTCTATTTAACTCATCACTATCGAGCAGCGTTTCCTGAAACCCCACAAAGACTAATTCCTGAAGAACAAGCTTCACGACAGCGTTTCATTAAAAGTCCGCTGAAGCGCTATGTTTGGCAATTGTTTGCCTTTGTGGGTTTGTTGCAAGTCATTGGGTTGTTAATAGATTTTCAGTATCTGCGCGAACTCCAATCCAATTTGGGCGACCGAGAACTCGCTAGCTTCTTAGGTCTTTTTGGTGGAATGTTGGGACTGTGTGAGTTGTTGTTGCAGTGGTTTATTTCCAGCCGACTCATCGAACGGATGGGGGTATTTTTCACAGCTACACTTTTACCAATCACCGTAGGCTTTTTATTACCAGGTGTGCTGGTATTCTTCCATTTAATTCCCGCCATCCAATCGCAAAGCTTTTTCTGGGGTCTGATAATTGTCAAATTTTTCGATGAACTGCTGCGCTACACCTTTGTCATGAGTAGTGGCCCCATCTTGTACCAACCGATTCCAGAAGCAATTCGTAGCCGGATGCAGACTTTATCAGGCGGAACCGCCGAAGCGATCGCTACAGGTTTGACAGGAGCGTTAATTTTTGCAACTCTATTGTTTTGTGGGCGGTTTGTACCTGTACCACTGCAAAAGTGGGTGTTAGTAGCAGAAACAATGCTGATAGCTGGCACCTGTTTAAAAGTAGTTTGGGAATTGCGATCGCGCTATGTTGAACTGTTAGTCTTAAGTGTGGCACGAGGTCACCTGAGTGCAACCAATGTAGGCTTAAAATTCTTCAAGCAAGGAGTAGTCAAAGCTTTAGCAGAAAAAGGCAGCGAGGCTGATAAACGTTCTTGTATTGAACTTTTAGCCCAAATTGACTCTCAAGGAGCGGCAGAAGTTTTAGCACCTCTACTAGTCAAGTTAACCCCAGATTTGCAGCGCCAAAGTTTGGAAGTAATGCTGATAGGAGGTGTAAATCCTGCTTATCTACCCGCCATCCGTCCTTTGTTAGAAGAATCCCAAGAAACTAACCCCGAAGTTTTTGCCTTGGCGCTGCGCTACGCTTGGCTGGCTGAACCAAATCCCAACTTAAGCCTGCTAGAAGGATACCTGAACCCCCGGCAAAACTCACTCATCCGTGCTACCGCCGCCGCTTTAGTCTTACGCCAAGGAACGCCTATGCAAAAAGTAGCAGCTACCCAAACTATGCGCCGGATGCTAACTCATAAGCAAGAACGGGAACGGGTAAATGGAGTCAGAGCACTCAGAGAAGCAGTTTATTTGCAGGCGTTGCGGATTCACATCCCGAATTTATTACAAGATGAGTCTTTACGGGTGCGCTGTGCCGTATTGGAAATGATTGCAGCAACCCATTTAGAAGAGTACTATTCCGCACTGATTGCAGCACTTTATTACAAATCAACCCGCAGTACAGCAATGTCAGCCCTAGTAAAATTGGAGAATGAAGCTGTAGAAATGCTATTGCGGTTGGCTACCAATACTTACAAACCAGAAGTAGTGCGGATGTACGCGTGGCGTACCATTGCTCAAATTGGCACCCAGGAAGCATTGGAGACTTTATGGGAAAACCTAGAAACATCTTGGGGTACTACTAGGGATCATATTCTTCGCAGCTTACTAAAAATACATAAACAACCAGGAATTACAGGTTTAGTGGATCGATTTTATGAAAGTCGGGTAGAAAATTTAATTGGGCAGGAATTAAAATTTTTAGGCGAGATTTATGCCGCATATATTGACTTCAAAACACTAGACGAGAAAGAAAATTATCAATCTAGTGAGAGAATTGTGATCGTCTCTGAGTTATTGCAACGTGCCCTTTTAGAATTAGAATTGGATGTCAAAGAGCGGCTGCTACTGCTATTGAAACTGCTTTACTCACCAGAAAAGATGCAGGCAGCAGCATTTAATCTGCGATCGCTCTCAGTGGTAAACTTAGCGCGGGGGTTAGAAATCTTAGAGCATACCGTAACTTTGTCTTCAAAGTCTTTATTGCTGAATATTTTAGATAACCGATCGCAGCCAGAAAAATTGCAACATCTTGTAGAAGCCAAGATCGTAGAGTATGAGAATATGGTAGTTAGCGATCGCCTCCACAGATTGCTGATGTTGGGTAACTTCCTTTCTGACTGGTGTTTAGCTTGCTGTTTTCATTTTGCTCAAGTGACTCGCATCCGGCTGACAAGTTCCGAGATTTTAGTGAGTTTGCGTCATCCAACAGGCTTTGTTAGGGAAGCTGCGATCGCATACTTACATATGGTTTCACATCGCGTTCTCCTGCAAATCCTCCCCCAATTGCAAAAAGATCCACATCCTTTGGTCGCCGCTCAAGTTAAAGAGTTGCTCGAAAAATATCAGTTTAAAAATTACAGTTGAAAATACCTCCGCTCAAATAATTTTGTTTATTTCTATTGTTGCTAAGACATTTAAAATTAAAAAACATCCAATTGCTGTAGAAGCAGGGCAAGCCGAGGGAGCAGAATTCATAACAAATGCTCAATCACTAATGACTATTTTGTTAACCTATAAAGTGAAGTAAAAATTCAAAGAATATTAGGAAGATCCATGTACGTACTCATAGGTGGAGCCGGTTTAGTGGGCTTAAGTTTAGCGCAGAAACTAGTAGAACTAGGACATACTGTTGCCGTAATTGACATTGACCCTACCGCTTGCCGCTACGCCCGTGAACAAGTGGGAGCAATGGCTTTTGAAGGTAGTGCTGTGAGTACAGAAGTATTGTTAGAAGCTGGAATTCGCAAAGCCGGCTCCTTGGCAGCTGTTCTCAGAAGTGATGCCTTAAACTTGGCAATGGTAACTCTTGCTAAACACTACGGTGTCCCCCATATTTTGAGCCGGATGCGCCACCCCGATTTTGCCGAACCGCTACGTATAGCTGGAGCTAACCACATTATCAGTACTGTTGAATTATCAGTTTCCACAATGGTGAATGCCATTGAGTATCCGCAAGTAGAATCAATGATGCATTTTGAGCAGGGACAGATTGAGGTTCTGAAACTTTCCATCCCCAACAATTGCTATGTTGCTGGTCGTAGCGTTGCCGAAATTGCTCAGGATTCTCGATTTCCTAGTGGTTCGCTAATTATTGGCTATCAACCCCATCCCCACGAAGATTTGATGATTCCTAACGGCAGTACAATACTTGAACCTCATTCAACTGTGCTAATTGTGACTAAACCAGGATGTTTACATCAAGTCATTGATTTTATTGAACAAAGATGTTGAGCGCAGTTCCTATCTAAACACTTTATTAAGTGTGGTTAGTTACACATATATAAACAATTTGCGTAAATAGTTTTGATGAAGCAGTATCCACATCTTTATTTAGCGATCGCTGTTATTTTCCTTGCATCTTGTAAATCAACAAATATTCCACCCAAGTCACAACCCGATGCAATTCAAGCAACCCCATCTCAAAAAATAGTAACACTGGATCAGAATTTTAAGATAGCAAGCAGTCAAACTGTTTATGTTCCTGTCTATTCACATATTTATCATCACAATCGCCAGGAAATTTTCGAGTTAGCAGTTACGCTCAGTATTCGGAATACAGACTTAACCAATCCTATTATTATTACTTCTGTGCGCTACCATAACTCCGATGGGAAATTAGTTAAACAGTATTTGGAACGTCCTATTCAACTTGATGCACTAGCTTCTACAGCTTTTTTTGTAAATAGAAATGACACCAGCGGAGGTTTAGGAGCAAACTTTATTGTAGAGTGGGTATCCCAAACAGAAATATCCGAACCTATAGTGGAGGCAGTCATGATTGGTACTGACTTTCAACAGGGAATTTCTTTCATCAGTCCTGGTAGGGTAATTAAAAAAATTCGTAATCCGTAATTACGAATTACGAATTACGAATTACGAATTATTTTAATCATCTTCTAACTTCAGCAATTGTTCATCAAGAGTTTGTATCCGCCCGCGCACAATTTCTTCTGAGAGAATTCGCTTCCGCATTGCCTCATTGAGCGCTCCTTTTTCTGCCAGCAGTAAACGGCGGCGAATGGCATCAAGTTTAGTGCTGTTGCCACTTTTGCCTTCCAACTCATCAGGACGACGATTATAAAGTTCCCGGAGTGTCTTTTCTGCACCGGCAATTCGTACCTGATAAGCTGAACGCATCTCTTCATAAACAGCTTTTGGTAACACCCCTGATTTCAACAAGCTATCTAATTCATCTTGCGCTGCCTTACCCGTCATCAACTGGGCTTGCAATTCTTCAACCTGTTGTTGAGCTTCTGAAAATTTAGATAATTTTAAGCGTTTTACCACCCAAGGCAAACTTAAACCTTGTCCAACTAACGACACCAGCACACTACCAAAAACTAAAGCGATGAGGATATCTCGCCCCGGTAATGTGGTGGGTAAACTCAACGCCAGAGCCATTGAGAGCGAACCTTTGATGTTACCTAAAAAGAGTAGATGTTGCCAGCGCAATGGAATTGGACGGTCAATCAAACGAATCCCTGCTAGTAGAGGATAGACTGTAAGAACTCGCCCGATTTGATAAGCCAAAACTGCAAATAGAATTGCAGGTAAAGTTCTCCAAAGCGTTACTAGGTCTATTTCTACACCAATTAGCAGAAAAATAAAGGTGTTGACGGTAAAACTGGCATATTCCCAGAAACTCAACAAGGTGATGCGACTAGAAGCAGAAGTATTGCGAGAAAGGCCTAAATTCCCGAAAATTAGTCCCGCTACAACTACGGCTACAGCACCCGATACACCGAGAAATTGCCCAACCTGAAAAGTTCCTAATGCAACTGCGACTGTCAGTAAAAGACTGCCAAGAGCATCATCTAAACGAGCGAATATGGGTATACTCAAGTAGCCCAAGACTAAGCCTACAACGCACCCTCCTAGAGAGATAAATAGCAGTTGTTGGATTCCCTCTATAAATGTGAGTGAGCCTGTTGAATATACTTGCAAAATCAGGTTGAAGGAAACTAGGGCGGCAGCATCGTTAAATAGGGTTTCTCCTTCAACGATGGTGGAAAGCCGAGAGGGTACTGGTATTTCCTTAAAAACGGCAATCATGGAAACAGTATCAGTGTTTGCCAGAATTACTCCTACAAATAAGGCAGGTATCCAACTCAGCCCCAGCCCAAATTTCAACAGGGCGGCAATAATAGCTCCAGAAAGCACAGCCCCTGGCCCAGCCAGCAGGGCAATTGGTTTAAAGGTGCTGCGTAGGCGGCTGACATCTGTATTAATACCAGCTTCAAAGATAAGAATTGGCAGGAAAAGATTCAAAACAAGGGTTGGATTTAAACCAATCGGCCGAGACAATAACTCAGTGATTGGCAAACCTGCTAATACTAAACCTGTAACATAAGGGATTCGTAACCGCCGGGATAGTAGAGCTACACCTGTAGCAAGGAGTAAGAGAATAATTGAAACTTTGACTAATTGAGTTACATCCACTATTACGTTCTTAAAAGTTATCTTGACTTTACTGATGCTACATTAGCAACTTCAAGGTGTGGGTTCGGAACGTCGGATTTCTTCCACTTGACCAACTTCAAAAATTAGAGTGAATGGTTGCCCCATCTCTCGCTCAATAAATTCTTCTAATAACTCTACTTGGCGAGGTGTGACAGGCTCTCTTGCTCGGACACTCAAACGGACTTCTGGGGGATTTGTCAACCAGTTGGTATTACTGTTAAGCAACTGCAATCGTCCAAAGGTGACAGTTCGATTCAATAATGCCCGTCGTAAGCTGGTTTCTAGTTGCGCTTGTCTTACAAGTCGGGCAAAGCTGACTCCCAAGGGAATTAACAGGATAGCTGTCAAAGCCATAGTCCAAATTAGGGGTTGACGCGCCCGCGCCATTGAGGTGTAACCCGCTATTAAGAATGTCACCATACAAGAGAGGGCAATACCTAACAAGTTGGTGAGATAAAGTAGGGTTGCTCCGAAACTGAGTGACCAGTTTCCTTGCGCCAAGCCTAAGCCAATCACACAGATGGGGGGCATAAGAGCAACAGCGATCGCAGTTCCTGCTAAACTAGCAGAGATTTTCGTCTCAACTTTTGCGTAGCCACTGATACCACCAGCCGCTACCGCAATCCCCAAATCTAACAATGTTGGTCTCGAACGAGCCAGAATCTCGCTACCATATCTCGGTAATCCCACCAGCCAACCTAGAGTAAAGGCGATCGCTACCGCTAATATAGTGCCTAGTGCTACAGCAATTACGCCCTTGCGAAACAAAGTAATATCTGCCTGTAAAGCACCAAAAGCTAAACCGCGAATCGGCAACATCAGAGGGGCAATGATCATCGCGCCAATAATCACGGCCGCACTGTTGGACAATAAACCTAAAGTAGCGATCGCACAGGAGCTAACAATCAAAATTATGTAAGCTGAGTCTAGGGTTGATTCTGCCAGCAAGTCTGTTTGTAGCTGTTGGAGTTGTTCCGGTTGCGAACCCTGGCGGCGGAAATTTTTAAATCGGTCTCGAATGTTATTACCCAAGACCTTCCTCCTAAATACTCGGTTAACTGTCAAATCTTCATTCTTTGCTAATTTAAAGTCTTACATTGATCTGGTGTCATCTGAAAATAATCAGATGCGGATAAAGGCAAAATTATACCAGGAATTTTCTTATGGTGCTTGAATCAGCGATCGCTGAAGAAGTCATTACAAACAATCTCAAGCAGTTTTTGCTAGTACTTTCGGTGTCTCTAGGTGTAGCGACACTACCGCAGATATTTAGCTGGTTTCGCCATATACCTTACACCTTGCTACTGGTGATTGTCGGGTTAGGTTTGGCGTTAGTCGATGTCCGTTTAGTAACCCTTTCCCCGGAATTAATTTTGTTCATTTTTTTACCACCGCTGCTATTTGAAGCCGCATGGAATTTGAAATGGTCAGAACTGAAGCGGGATTTAGTGCCAATTTGCTTGTATGCAGTGTTCGGGGTGGTAATAGCGATCGCAGGGGTAGCGATCGCTCTCAATCAACTCGTTGGTATTTCCCTAACTACAGCTTTACTCATTGCAGCCAGCCTATCTGCCACTGACCCTGTTTCTGTCACCGCTTTGTTTCGTGAACTGGGTGTAGATAGTCGTCTTGTCACCTTAATGGAAGGCGAAAGCTTGTTCAATGATGGCATGGCTGTAGTTGCCTTTGGCTTTTTGGTGGCGTTATCTTTGGGAACTGTAGAATTGGAATTCCAGCCAATTTTATTGCAGTTATTTACAGTTGTTGGCGTCGGTGTAGCGGTGGGAGCTTTTATCGGATTTGGTATTTCCTACCTCACCCAGCGCTTCGATTTGCCCTTGGTGGAACAATCCTTAACTCTAGTTTCCGCTTATGGTACTTACCTGATCATTGAAGATTTAGGCGGTTCTGGGGTAATTGGAGTTGTGACCACAGGTTTGATTTTAGGCAACTTTGGCTCTCGTATCGGTATGAATCCCCGCACCCGGATTATTGTTTCCGAATTTTGGGAATTTCTGGCGTTCTTTGTCAACTCCATTGTCTTCTTGCTAATTGGCGACCAAATACGCTTTGCTAGTTTAGGCGAAAACCTGCAAATCATAATGGTGACAGTGGCAGCAATGATTGTGATGCGGGCAGTTGGTATTTATATTCTCAGCAAATTGAGTACTAGCATCACCAAATCGGACATTTCTTTACCAGAACAAACTATCCTATGGTGGGGTGGGTTACGCGGTTCCGTCTCCATTGCCCTGGCATTGAGTGTATCGACGATACTTCCAGAGCGAGAAAAAATCATTGCTACGGTATTTGGAGTAGTTTTATTTACTCTACTTGTTCAGGGATTGACCATCAAACCTTTGCTGGAAAAACTCAATTTGCTAGGTGATGCACCCTTGCGTGAGCAATATTTAGAATTCGTTGCCCGTCATGTAGCTTTAGAACGCGTTCTAGAACATCTCCAGGCAGACCAACGCCCCGGTATTGACCCAGAATTTCGCCGTTATCAAGAGACACTAATCAAAGGCGAACTTGCAGATTTACGGATAGAAATTGACAAATTACAGGGTGAATATCCCAATCTTCAGAGTTTTACAACTGAACAGTTCCGAGGAGAACTGTTGGCAATTGAGGCAGATACTTATGCAGAATTTGTCAGGTCTGGTCGGTTAAATAAAGAATTAGCATCTATGCTTGAGGATGTTTTGCAGAATAATCAATCTCATTGAAGAAGAATTCAGAAGCCAGAATTCAGCAATCTTAAGCGTGGAGTCTTGAAGGACTATATCTTATAGTAATAGGACTTACGCACGAGTTACGGAATCATGTAGACGCAAAGCGGCTTGCCGCAGGCTACCGCAGAGGGCACGGATAAATGAGAGTTTGATATCATGTCCGCTTAATTAGTTATTATTCAGGGCATCTATGCAAAAATCTTAAAACTCTCTTTCCCCCTGCTCCCTGCCCCCAGCGAGAAATGCGGTCTTAATGATAAGTCTTTTACCGGACATGATATGAGAGATATTTTGCGTAAGTCCTAACCAATTGTCTGCAAACTTGCACTTAATGATTGCTCCTTCTCCCTTCTCTACGAGACGCTGCGCAATGGCGTACTTGGCGGTTCGTTTAATAAATATTAAGTGCATCTTCGTAGCAAAATGGTATTAACCAAACCGCATTTATACTATTTTCCCAATTCCACAAAAAAAGCCGGGTTTTTTAAGTTTGATAGCGAAAAAACCCGGCTTTCTGTTATATCCTTACTAGAACCCGATAACTCCCGGAATCTCAAGGACAAAATCTGCCCCATATACAGATGCAGGAGTCTGGAATCCTACCTTAACTTCGCCTTTAATTACCCGTTTGATAACTGCTACAGCCGCCAATGCCGTAAAATCGTATGCTTCCGGCCCCAAGAGCTTTGCAGTTACTTGTTGACCAGTTTCATCTTCAGCAATACCAATTACTCTAACTTGACCTTTGGCTCGTTCTGCCGCCGTTGGCCCAGTGGGTAGAGTTTTAATTAGACTTGCTAAAGCACTTTGGAATAAAGACGAGTTAAATAACCATCCCAAATACTGGCTCGACTCCATCAGGAAGCGCACAGGATTAGGAAATACGGTATAAACCTCAATATTGGGAATACCCGTAGTCTGAAACGCAGTAATAATATCAGCACGCCAAGGGTTTGTTACTGCTGTTACCGGCCCATAACCAAAATCAATTTTACGCTTTTTCCATGCTGGTCTAGATGGGATGAGCTTACCTGCTTCTCGAATTACCCCCATGTGATGTAAAGTTGGCAGTACAGTATTTGCCGTTCCTTGAGATACACCCCCTACTGTTTCATAGACTAAAATCAGTCGTGTTGCCATCGCTAACTTATCTTTGAGATAAGCAGCTACACAATCAGTAGGGACAACCCCAAATCCCACACCAGGGAGAAGCATTATCCCTGCACTTTTAGCCTTAGTATCTCGTGCTTGTAGCACCTGAAATTCAGGTACTTCGCCAGCTATGTCTAAATAATGAGTTTTAGTTTGGAGACAGGCATCGACAAGTGGCTTTGAGGTTTTGGAGAAAGGCCCAGAGCAGTTGATGACAGCGATTATATCCTCAAGAGAGCGAGCGATCGCCTGCGGATCATCTAAGCCAAAAACCCGAAAGTCCAAACTTAATTCATTGGCTACTGCTGCCAGTAAACTTTGATTACGTCCAGCCAAAATTAATTCCAGTCCGTTATTTTTAGCTGATGTAGCAATCAGTTTTCCAGCATAGCCAGTTGCACCATACAATAACACCCTTGATGTCATTATTATCACCAGCTAGGAATTGTTCACAATCTGCTGCCATAACCTGACATCAGGTGGTTCAACCAAAAATTGTCCTGACTTTTCCCCCAAAGCTTTAATATACGGCTGCTCTAGGTGTTGAGCTAAAATTTCCTGGCTAACCCAGTTTTCATGCAACAGAAACAAAGATGGATCTTCAACAGATTGATGTAAATCGTAATTAATACAACCTTCTTCTGTAAGGGTAAGAGCTATTACGGGTTGGAATTCCTGCTTGAATTTATCCTCTAAACCCGGCTTCACTTTTAGTCGAGCGGTGACGGTTACTTGCTGATTTGACATTGTTATTCCTCTTTTCTGGAAAACTAACTTAAGTCTGGAAAACTAACTTAAGTATTGATGCTGTTAATAATTTGCGAAGGCTTAAGGTAGTTATAAGGTATGGGACGAGTTTGATTTCTGATGTCTATCTGCCGTTCTATTTCATGCAAATTATGTTGGAATTGCACCACAATTTCCTGCGCCAATGGATCAGCAAACTCCTCATCATAAAAACCTAATTTGTCATAATGAAACGATGTTAAAATCTCAGTCCACATCACCTGATCGGCAGCTTGTTTAAAGGGAGGAAGTATCTTCAAGATAGTTTCCAAGTCCACACCCTTAGTTTCTGGAATTGGGTGGTAGGCTGCATAGGGCATATTGGGTACGAAAGCCATATATTCGTACTGAGAAAAATTCAAAGCAGAGTGTAGAGGAGCGCAAGTGAAGACTACTACACTAATGATTTCAATTAGTTGTTCTAGAGTCTCAATCTTGGCTGGCATTCCTTTGACCCTACCACCATCTTGGGCAACTAATTCCCTAGCCCAATTTTGCAATTCATAGTCATCACTGAGATCCTGTGAATTTTTGTAATAGAGTTGCAAGTATTCAGCCACAAACTTTTCGACGGCATTCCAGATTAATATGCCATCGTCCCGGAAAGGAAAGTGCGGTAAAATTGCTGGGTCATCTGTTTGACGACTTTTTATTAACCGAGGAAAGGTAAACTTTTCTACACTCCATTCTTCATAAGCCTTCGCCACAAATCCAACAGATTCTGCCAATGAACCTGCCATAAACTCATCAACCGGCCCACCAGGCTGTAAAAACTGAGTGCGTCCCAAATCGTTATCAAATAGCATGAAACGGAAATGGGGTTTTAACAGTAAAGCGATGGGATGATTTTCTGCTAGTTGCCGCGCAGTGACAATCGCGAACGGAGCCATAACTGCATGGGTATAAGCGAAATGACTACCCAATTCTTGATGGTTGCCATCAGCAATTTGGACGCAGGTTTTTGCCAAAAACCAATCTAAATGGGGGTCATCTGGTGTATAAATCAGGCTATTTGTGCCAGAGTCATGATTAATCTGGATAGCAACAGGCACTAGAGAACAGCCATTATGACTATCATTACTTTGCCAGTAAAATAGAGCCTGCGGTTTGGGAAGGTACTTTTTAATATTATTGTAGACACCACCTTGAATATCAGAGAGCAAAGGGTAATCTAAGAAATACAGCTTACCTTCCTTGAGTGCCTTTTCTAAAGTAAATTCTGTACCTGCAACCTTCTGAAAATGGTAATCAGTTACAGCAAAATTATCAGGCAATACATCAATTCTTCGGATAGCTAATGGGTTTGCTCCAGAGAGTCGTTGTTCAGCAAAACACGAGTCTGTTTTGTAATTCTTTATGACATCGGGTTTTGATAGTAGTGGCAAAAGGTCTTCATATTCTTCCAATTCATCCAGCGGATCTAGGAAGTTTCTGGTTTTGGCAGCCAACATATTTGGTACCAAAGTTGCCATACTTGCCAAGCGTTTAGCAGTATATTCCGCTGAAAATATTTCCTTGTGAGGCACTTTATCGATTACTGGAATAGGAGCCAGATAATCATAATTAAAATTGTACTCTTCTCGATTTTTATCGAGCGAACTTGTTCGATAACTACTATTTGGATCGTTCTGCGGTAAGTAGGGTTTCATAATTATCTCCAATTCAGGTATTTATGATTTGGTAGTAAATCATTAACATCAGAACGTTGCTAAATCATTTTCTTATGATTTATTCCCCAGTTTAATTACAGGGTTTTAAGATATTCAATCAAAGCTTTTTTATCTTCACCAGATAAATCAGTTCCATAAACATGCCCTTGATTGGAATTAGCAGTTACGGTTGTATCGTATTTAAAACCTACAGCCTTGGCCTCATCTCCCTCAGTAATAAAGCCAACTTTTTTTGGATCGTAGACATCATATCCTCGATAAAAAACCTGAGGACGATTTTCTGGTTTTTCTAACAAATCTTGTAGAGATGGGACTGAACCATTATGTAAATATGGCGCTCTTAACCACAAACCATCTAGGGAAACAGATACATACCCATTAGTTTTGCGTAAGTTTTTAAAGTCCCAAGGGTAGCCATCACCAAAATGATTGTAAGTATCTGCTCCTTCCTGTGTCCACATATCTAACCGATGGCGGTCAGTTCCCACTTCTTCCACAGGGATGACAGTACCTGTTCTTTCTCCACCAAAAGCGTGACAAGATGCACAAGTATTAGCAAAAATTTGGCTTCCTTTTGTAGCCACTTGCTCATCAATAGCAAATGGATATTTGGGAGGTGGTAGTTCTTGAATAAAATCTTCTACCCGCTGTAAATCAGCTACAGGAAGTGATTTTTTGGTAGCACCGTCACCAATTGCTCCAGTTTGAACAGTTTCTGTTAGTGAAGTTTCTAAACCATCCCAATGGAGAGCAAACCCTTTGTGCATCTTTTGATTCCAAAGAGGCATCATATCAGAGTTGCCGATAGTGTTATCTTTGGGCAACTTTAAAGTATTGAATTTAACCGGGTTAAAAGGGTCAATTCGACCAGGGCCCCAGTTAGGACGGGAATCTGTCCAACTATAGTCTTCTTTTTGTTGCAGCAGCGCTTTCTTAGTTTGAGGAATTAGCACATAGCGATAAAGTAAATTTTCTAACCAAGAAAGCCGATAGTTATATTTGATTTCATCAAGGATATAATCTGCCGTAAATCTGGAATCACCAGCACTTGCACTCAAAAATCGTAAATAGCCTTGTGAATCAAACTTATTAGCAGGGGCTGCGGCGACAATTGTGGGTTTATCTTTCTCTGTTTTTCTATAGGTGGCGGTATGGCAAACAGCACAAGTTATACCGACACGAGGGAAGCCGATGGTTTTTTTTGTAAAGCCAACTGGCATTTCTTTACCCTCTTCCCATGTGATTCCCAAGGAAGTATAACCACCTGGTCCTGGTAACTTATCAGGGAATATTCGTGGTAGTACCATCCAAATCCAATAGGGAACACCTTGTGCTTCTTCTGTGCCAATAGAACCATATTTAAAGTGTTCTTCAGGGGATTCATAATAAGTGGGAACCTCTCGAAAAAGGTTATACCATCCCACATACCCTACTACACCAACTAAAAGGATCACAACTAAAACAATGCTTGTGATTACCCTACCTATTTTATCTTTGAGTATTGTCATGGCACTCTCTTGCTCCTTTGCAGAAGAATCTATTTGTAGTGCAGGCAATATACCCACACTAGGCTAGAGATAAAATTAGGAAAATTGCTTTACTGGAGTTGTAGCAATGGCGTTTTGATTACGCATTGCTAGTGTCAGAAAAATTAATTCGGCTAATCCAAAAAACAGGTCTACAAAGGCAATGGATAAAAAGCCTTTATCTTGACCAAATAAAAATACTGCACAAATAAAAAACGTTGATCCAAAAGCTCTTGAAGGAAATATTGATATCCATGCTGTTGCCTGATATCGATATGGATCAATTGCTCCAGGGATATAAAATGCACTAATAATAAATAACAGCATTCCCGCAGCACGCACCCAGATAATTGGCACAGGTATCTGCATGTGGAGGAACGTCAGCATTAGCTCTGGAAAGAAGCAAGAGGGAATGACAAAAAACATATTAACAATAATACCGAGCCAAGTAATGCGACTAAACCATTTCGCGTAAGTATTCATTTTTCTCCTTTTAAAGCTTCTTCATATACTCAACTAGTGCATCTTTATCTTCTGTGGGAAGATCAGTGCCGTATAAGTGGCCACTGTTACTATTTCCAGCCTTTGTTGTATCGAACTTAAAGTATTTTTTACCGTTTTCTCCACCTACATCAGACACAAAGCCAACTTTTTCTCTATCGATCACGTCATAGCCACGATAGAATTCTTTAGGTCTATTTTCTGGTGTTTCTAGCAAATCCCGTAAGGTGGGGACTGAGCCATTGTGCAGATAAGGGCCACGTAACCAAACACCATCAAGAGGCATATTTGCATAACCATTCGTCTTGCGGAAATTTGTAAATCGCCACGGATAGCCTGTATACAGCGTATTTTGGTTAGACATCGTTTCGTAGGTATATGAATCGAGACGATGGGGGTCTGTCCCAATTTCTTGAATTGGTACAACTTTGCCTGTATGAGCGCCACCAAAAGCATGACAACTAGCGCAATTACTTTCAAAAAGCTGTTCTCCCTTCGCTGCTATAGTTTCGTTAACTTCGTAGGGATATTTTGGTGGTGGTAGTTCCCAAAGCCAATCGGCAACTCGCTGAATCCGAGGTAAATCAATTGTTGTGGGTGTGACTCCGGTGCCTAAAGCTGCACTCTTATTACGTTCATCAACGGAAGTATTATTACCATCCCAATGTAATTGCAATCCCTCGCGCGGTTTTTGGTTCCAAACTGAGGGGAAATCAGAAGTACCAATAAGTTCATCCTGACGCAATTTATCCATTGGGAAATGGAATTGAATTGCTTTATAAGGATTAAAAGTATCTACTCTTCCTGGCCCCCAATCTGGTTGTTCTTCAACAAACTTAAGCCGAGATGCCTGATTAATTAGCGCATCTCTAGTTTGAGGAATTGCAATGAAGCGATAAAGTAATTTTTCAACGGGATTTAGACCACCACTAATTTTTTCTATTTCTGGCAACATCCGATTAGCAGTAAAGCGTTCATCCACACCAACTGCTGATAAGAATTTGATATATCCCTGCAAATTAAGCACATTAGCAGGCATCGTGGTGATGACTTGATGTTCGCTATTGGGGGTATCTCGTAGCGTCCCTGTATGACATACAGCACAATTCAACCCAACTCGATCAATAAAGACTCTCCGTTGCGAAAAACCTATAGGTAAATCTTTGTCAGGTTCTTTGATAAATCCCAGAGAAGTATAACCTTTTCCAGGTAATTTATCTGGAAATAACTCTGGTAAAACTTTCCAAACCCAGTAAGGGATGCCATTGATGGGTTCGCTGCCGATTGAACCATATTTAAAGTGGTTTTCAATGTCAGCATAATCTACTGGGGAGTTAGATAAAACAGGCCACAATAAAAAGACTGCTACTGCTACAACGCCCACAATCACAACCCAAATCCGCTTGAAGATACTCTTTATTCCCTTGAGTGGGATAGAAAGTAGGGTAGGGTTAGTTTGTTCAGTCATAAAACACTCCCTATATTGCCGAAATTATCTGTAAGCGAAATTGTCAATCTGATACCCATCGCTTTTTTACTTAGATGAATTTGCAAACTGAGTTGGATGAAAGACTGACATTACTTCTTCCATCATTTCTTCATAGCTATTGAAACGATCCTGCTCGTAACAACCTAAGGGGTTTTCAATTACATTTAACAGACATTTATTACAATAAGTACACGGTTTATCTGCAAGGTCTTTACCTTCTTTAAAGGATTTAACTAAGTCATTGTTAGCAATGAGGGTACGAGCCATTGTAACGCCATCGCAATATTTATCATTAATTGCTTGACGAATATAAGAAGCCTGCTGTAAACCACCTGTGCATAATACGGGAATATTAACGTGCTTTTTAATTTCTCTGGAATCTAGCAAGTTTCTGCCTTGGTTCTCTGCCAGTAACTGCTTGATTTTCGGGTCTTTTATATCATCACCACTAAATGCCTGGGGAGGCAATTGCTTTTTCACGCGGTTCCATAAACAATTGAAAAGTGGGTGTAAAAATGATTTGCGAAATAAAATGTAGTTGCGTGTGGTTTCAACGCCACTCGACAACATAGCGTCATAAGTTTTAGAAATAATATCAAAATTAAAATCACCAATGGGATTGAGTGGATGAGGAAATAAGCTACCAGTTGATACATGCACCCCATCAGCCCCAGCTTCTTCTGCCCATTTACAAACTTGGATAGAATCTTCTATGGTATTACCTGGCTTTTCCCAAAAGGTGACGGCGTTGTTATAGTCAACGGCACTAATTTTAAATTGCAAATGAAAGTCGTTGCCTACTTCTTTACGGATTGCTTTAATTACATCTAGCAAAAACCGCGCTCGATTCTCTAACGAACCACCGTATTCATCTTGACGGTCGTTGATTCCAGAACTGAGAAATTGGTTAAAAAGATATCCATTTGCACTGTGCAATTCTACTCCATCTAAACCTGCTTCACGGGCACGTCTAGCACCATCGGCAAAGTATTGAATTGTTTCTTTAATTTCTGCTAGTGTCATTGCTTGACACAAAAAGCCGTGGAATGGCTCAGTTTGGCTGGTAGAACTTAACGCTTTTTTTCCTAAGTTTTCTATACCGCCAATGTCTTGCTGTCGCCCAGAATGACTTAATTGCAAGATAAATTTACAGTCATATTCATGGACTTTTTCGCCTACTTTTCGCCAGAAAGGAATGCGCTCATCACAGTCAATGGTCGCGTAATTAGGCATAATTCGTCCCCGGATAGTGACTGGGACAAAGGAACTAATAATAGCCCCTACACCACCACGAGCAAACTTTTCTTCCCAGTTGATTCGGGCTTGGGTACCTGAACCATCATAGTTATCCCATCTTCCAGAAATACTAGAGCGAAAAATCCGATTTTTGACTGTGAGGTTACGGAATTTCAATGGCTCGAAAATAATATCACTTTCCATGTGTTCCTCTGTTTTTATTTTGTTGTATCGCCAATAAAATTAATTAGGTATGAGAATTTTCCTAGCACTAATAACCTCTCCAGAAGACTGCTATTTCCAATGTCTCTAGGATGGTAATTGTTTATGTCTACAAATCCACAGTGCAGGTTTTCGGATGCGAACGCCAAATATTAAGTTTTTGTTACTTAGATTTGGCTACCAAATTTCAGCATGGAAGTTTATCCTTATTGGTTTTTACAGTTATATAAAGTCTTTTGCCGTTTGTAAACCTACAGCATTAACCAACAAAATCTTAAAAAAAGTGAAAATTTTCGCCTTTTATTTCTCTTGAAAGGTTAAGGCAATCTTAAAATTAGCTTCTAACAATTTGTTACAAACTCAACCCACTATGCAGGGAATCGTTATAACCATAGCAAATTGGTTATTCAACACCATTGTTAGTTTACAATTTTTTAAATTTTTGATTTATAAATGTATAAAAGTTTATTGATGACGTTTTGCAAATTTGTGTAGTAACTTCATATATAACGAGCCTCAGTCAGGTACATTTTAAATCATCAAAAGTATCCCAATGCTAAATCCGGAAAATGGGAAATCAATGATGGAGCATTAGTGTACCTCTGTAAACTGAGGTGCAGTGAAAAAGGTTTAAGAGAGTTTTATGAAAAAGACAAGTCTAATTTTTAAGGGCTGTCTGCTCCTGCTATTCGTGACTATGTTTATAGTCTGCGGCTTTTATGGAACGCCTACAGCTCTAGCCGACGAGTATAGCGAAACACCTGCGCCACTAAGTAATAGTTATCCTAATACGGGTGTATCTGAATACCCTGATAACTGTGAAGGTATCGGTTATCTCCCAGAATACAGAACGGAGAATTTGACAGATGCCGAGAAACGGGGTCGTTGCACCTGGTACTTATGGACTGGCGGTAACGCCAAGTACTATCGTGATTTAGCGAAGCGAACACATGGTGGTGTTGACTTACTAAAGCTAATTGACTCGCGTGTGCATGACGAGCGATTCCAACGCTATGGCGCAATTAACGATCCTGGATGTGAAAAAGCAACAACACCAGATGAATACGGTTTGTGGCTAGATAAGTGTAAAGACCCACTTTCAACCGGCGTTATTGGGTTGCGTAAGTTCCAAAACCCCAACTTCGACTCGGCAAAATGGAACCCTGTTGAATATGCCAAAACTTCACAAGTTGAGCCTCCCTACGTGATTGGGCAGTCTTGCGCCATCTGTCATGTAGCATTAGATCCTCTCAACCCACCGAAAGACAAGGAACATCCGAAATGGGAAAACCTCGTAGCAGCATTGGGTAATCAGTACATCAAAGAAAACAAATTATTTGCATCCAGCGTTAGGGACAATAGTTTTGTTAAGCAAGTACTTGACTCTCAGAGACCGGGTACCTCTGATACTTCTCGGATTGGTAACGATCACATCAATAATCCGAATGCGATCAATGCCATTTTTAATTTAGGCGATCGCCCCACATATCCAGAGGTAATGAACGATGGTTCAACTCAGGATGTTAATCATATTCTCAAAGATGGCGCGGACTCTACAGGAGTGGCAAATGCCTCACTACGCGTCTACGTCAACATTGGGATGTGTGGCGATTACTGGACAACTCTCCATGAGCCTTTATTAGGCAGAACTCCCCAAAAACCTTTTGATATCGAAAAGGCGCGGAAGGAGTGCGAAGGGTGGAGACAAACAGAAGCACGCATGGCTGATGCGGAAGCATTCTTAAAAACCATCAAGCCGATGCACCTAAAAGATGCACCAGGTGGTGAAGAGTTCTTGACTAAAGATGAGGAAGTTCTCAAACGTGGCAAACTGGTTTTTGCTAGCACTTGTGCTGGTTGCCATTCCAGCAAAAAGCCATCGGCTGCGATCGCTGTTGACCCCGAACAGGCTCAGAAATGGTATGAAGAGTCTGTACTCAGTAGTAATTTTTTAGACCACAACTTCTTGTCTGATGACCAGCGTTATCCAGTGACACTAATTGGCACTAATGCGGCGCGATCGCTGGGAACAAATGCCACTAAGGGGCATATTTGGGATCAGTTCTCGTCGAAGACCTACAAAGAACTGCCATCACCAGGAACATTGACTCTGTACAACCCTTTCGATGAGAAAAAACCCATCGAATTTAAGATACCAGACGGCGGTTTGGGATATTACCGCACACCTTCGCTAGTTAGTATTTGGGCAACAGCACCACTTCTGCACAACAATACACTAGGACTTTACAATGAAGATCCTTCAGTAAAAGGGCGTGTAGAAGCCTATACGGATGCTATGGAAAAGCTGTTGTGGCCTGAAAAGCGTGAAGGAATTATCAGCAGAACAACTAAAGATACCAAATTAGAGCTTCCCCCAGGAGATCCGAATCCTAGATTTAGGATTCCTATTCCTAAAGGTACACCTGTGAATTTGCTAGCAAGTATCAATATTAGAGAGGCGATTACATCTCTTAATATCAGCAACCTTTTTCAGGACTTGAAACCCAAGGATGGAATTAAGGGTAAGTTGGCACGCGTGCTTTTAAGAGCTAACAAATCTCCTGACTTCGTTGAAGATGAGGGTCATTATTTTGGCTCCAATCTACCAGATCAAGACAAGAAAGCCCTAATTGAGTTCGTGAAAACTTTCTAAGACAAGTTGTCTAGATGTTCTGCATTGCAAGTACTCGTTCCCAGATTAAACTTGGGAACGAGCAAAAATATTTATTAAATAGCGAGGATATATTTATGCAGTATTTACCAATCATCTTCGTTCGTGGATATGCAGGTACACAAAAAGACGTTGAACAAACGGTCAATGATCCATTTTATGGATTCAATAGTGGTTCAACCCATATTCGAGTAGATGAGAAAGAAAATCCCCAGAAGTTTTTTTTCGAGAGTCCATTGCTGCGGCTAATGACCGATCATGGTTATCAACCAATTGTTGACAATCAGAATATAAGCAATCAAATTAAGAGATTGTCTAATCAACTTCATAAAACTATTTGGATCTATCGATTTTATGATATAACTACACGCAGTTTTGGTTCTAAGACTGAAGTCAGACAGGAAATGGAGGAAATAGCCAAGGGTTTAAGAGACCTAATCCAAACTGTCAAAAAAACTACAGGTGCAGGCAAAGTCTATCTTGTCGCCCATTCGATGGGAGGCCTTGTTTGTCGCAGCTTGATTCAAAAGATTTATCCAGAACAACGCGAACAAGCTGTCAATCACATTGATAAATTATTTACCTACGCCACACCTCATGGTGGCATTTATTTTGAGGTCGGGAGTGGTTTACTTGAAGAATTGAGGGACAGGTTTCAATTAAATAATTCTGATGACTTTGGTCCCCAGAGGATGTATCAGTATTTAACACCTTATATCAAGTCAACAGCTAAGTTACCCAATGACTTTAAGCTAGAAAAACTACAAAGCCTAGAAAATGCATTTTCGCCAAACCGCGTTTTTTCTCTGATTGGCACTAATGCACATGATTATGAAGAAGCTTTTGGTCTTTCACGCACGACTGTGGGGGTGAAAAGTGATGGTCTAGTTCAGATTGATAAAGCTTACATCACCGGATCTCATCGTGCCTATATTCATCGCTCTCATGGTGGGCGTTATGGCATATTGAACTCGGAAGAAGGTTATCAAAACCTGCAACGCTTTCTGTTTGGTGATATCCAGGTGAAACTGTCTCTAAGCAATGTCCAGTTGAAAGACCTGGACAAGAATTTTTATCAACTGGAAACTAGGGTTGCTTTGCGTGGTCTTCCTATCCCTATATATGAGCAAGCGATCGCTCATTATTGCCCAATCACACAAGAGTTAACAAGAAAAGATAAACCCATTCCCTTGTTTACAGCCTTTTTAATCCCAAAAAACTCAGCCAGTGATGATAACGTCTGTAGATATGCCCTGCGTTTAGCACTGCATTCCTTCACAAAACAAGAGACGAATTGGTTGCGTGACAGTCATCTCGACCAAGTACCCCTGTGGTCTGACTATCTAATTACTGATGTTGCCGCAACAGATGGCACATATGACGCTAAATACAGTTGGAATTCCGATGAGAAAGAGCCAGTAACAAACTTAAATCCCACTTCAGAATCCAGTTCAAGTATATATGTTGCATATGTTCCCCTACCTGACCGTGGGCAAAAAGTTTTAGGAACAAACGCGGCAGTTCGCTTGGAAATTTCTCGATGGCAATAAAGGAGGCAGGGGGAGAAGAATTAATAACCAATGCCCAATGCCCAATAACTAATGATTCTTTTTTTTTCAAGCAGTTAAGAGAGGAAAATTTATGCAGAGTAATCGCAGACAAACGGCTCTTATTACTGGTGCATCTGGCGGCATCGGTTATGAATTTGTTAAGTTATTTGCTCAGGATGGTTACAACCTTGTGTTGGTAGCTAGAAGCGTGGAAAAGCTGAATAAAATTGCCGATGAATTTAAAAATAAATTTGGCATTGGTGTCAAAGTTATTTCCAAGGATTTATCTAACCCAGCAGCCCCAGAAGAAATTTTTAATGAGTTAGAACAAGCATCTATAAAAGTTGATGTGCTGGTGAACAATGCGGGGTTTGCTACCTACGGATTATTTAATGAAATTGACCTGAATGCTGAACTGCAATTGTTACAGGTTAATATTTTATGTCTCACACATTTGACCAAGTTATTCCTCAAGGGTATGGTTAAACGGGGGTCTGGAAAAATATTAAATGTGGCCTCCACTGCTGCTTTTCAACCAGGGCCGCTGATGGCAGTATACTACGCTAGTAAAGCCTATGTCTTATCATTCACAGAAGCGATCGCTAATGAATTAGAAGATACAGGTGTCTCTGTGACGGCGCTTTGTCCAGGGCCTACAGAATCTGGTTTTCAAGAAAGAGCCGCGATGGAAGACTCAAAGCTGGTAAGCGGTCGAAAAATTATGACTGCGGAAACAGTAGCCCAGATCGGCTATCGTGGTCTATTGGAAAACAAAACTGTTGTCGTTCCTGGAATTAAAAATAAGCTTCTCGCTGAATCTGTAAGATTTACTCCCAGAAAGCTAGTAACTAAACTAGTCAGAAACATGCAAGAAAGCAAATAAGTTGTAACTCTAGGGCAGGTGCCAAGAAAGAAGAGGCAGGGAGGGAGAGACGCAGAGATGCGGTAAAATAATTCTTCGTATCCCATCTTCCTGTTCATTAATTAATCCCCTTGCGGATGTTCATTCCACAAGGTTGTAAGTTCCCGTAAACTCTGATGATTGCCATTGCCCAAAATCAGATGATCTAATACCGGAATGCCTAAAAGCTGCGCCCCTGCTAACAACTGACGCGTCAATTCTATATCTTCCTGGCTGGGTTCAAGGTTCCCAGAAGGATGGTTGTGGGCAACTATTACCCGCGTTGCACCTTGACGAATAACTTCTCGAAAAATATCACGGGGAGAAGCTAAGGTTTCGGTTGCTGTGCCAATGGTAATCACTTGCGTACCCAATAAGCGATTTTTAACATCTAACAGCACCACTGCAAAACGTTCTTGTGTCTGCCACATCAAATCTTGACTGAGGGTAGCAGCAGCAGCAAGTGGGCTATCGATTAATGTGCCGTCATTGGGACGAGATTGAAAGGCGCGTTTACCCAATTCAATTGCTGCTAAGATACTTGTCGCCTTCGCCGGGCCAACACCAGGAATTTGCATCAATTCGGCAGGGCTAACTTCTCGCAGAACTGCCAAAGGATCACGTTGGTGTTTGCCTAATTCGCTCAAGATATATTGTCCCAAACCCACAGCAGAGAGTTTCCCTGGGCCTTGACCGGTGCCTAGTAGAATTGCAATTAACTCCGCTGTGGCTAAAATTTTGGCACCATGCGTCATTAATCGCTCACGCGGACGCTCATTTGTAGGTAAGTCGGCAATTCTGAGGCAATAGGTCATAAACTAAGAAAATCGTCACCACAGATCAAACTATCCTTAGTTATCCCTTGTTTGCTACCCAAATCATCTTTATTTGAGAAAATCTTTAATTTTGGTAAGTTTTCTCTATTTCTGCCCATCTTGTTCCCAAAGGATTAAAGGTTAATAGTTAGACCTAAGTTCTTCTGTTGGGCACAAAGTATCGTAAAATTAAGGGTTTTACCTCAATTTAATTTTGGTGTTGGACTTTGCTATTGCTGTAGGCATCGCCTCTACTAAAAGGTTTACATCTCAAGCATCGTGTGAGTCAACGTTTAACTAACCTAGTAGTTGAAAGTTACTTGCTCCTAATCTCGCTTTCTGTAGTAGACTAAATTACAACACAAAAAAGTTCAAATTTTATCTTTCTTAAAACTACAAAGACTTGTGAAGACACATAAATAAGAATACGTTTATCGACCAGTTAACTGTTAATAGTTATAAGAGGATGGGGTGGACATGACAAACAAATCGGACATCAGACTGATAATTAACTTTAACGATCCAGACCTGACTTCAGAAGAACGAGATAAGCAGGTTCAGAGGCTACTGTCAGAACTAAAACAAATGGATGAAGTTGAAGCAGTTGATTGTGTCCTCGATCCAGATCCACCCAAAGGCAACAAAGCATTGGGTGGATTTCTTGTTGGGCTACTGGCAGCAGAGGTGAACGCAAAGAACGCCAAGCGGTTGTTTGGATTCTTGGGCGATCGTCTTTCTGGAAAACAAATTGAACTTGAGGTAGAAGCCAACGGTAAGAAACTGAAAGTCAAAGCGCATAGTAATGAAGAACTACAGGCAGCGATAAAATTAGCCCAAGATTTTTTAGCATCATAAAAGGAGGCGAATATGGCAAAGATTGCATTGCTGATTGGAGTTAGTGATTACGAACCAGCACTGAATCCGCTACCTGCGGCGATTAAGGATGTAGATAGTATGCATCGGGTTTTACAATCTGCCGAAATGGGCGGATTTGACGAGGTAAAAATCTTAAAAAACCCTGATCCTCAAACGATGCAATATGAGATTGAAACTTTGTTCGCAGGTCGTAGCAAAGATGATCTTTTACTGCTGTTCTTTTCAGGACATGGTATCAAGGATGATAGTAATAATTTGTACTTTGCTACTCCTATTACCCGCAAAACTGTAAAGGGAGAACTGATACGCTCAACAGCAGTACCTAGTCGCTTTGTTCATGATGTGATGAATAATAGCCGTGCCAAACGTCAAGCACTTATTTTGGACTGTTGCTTTAGTGGAGCTTTTGACCCATCCTTACAAACAAAAGATGACGGTTCGGTTGATCTACAAGGACAGTTGGGAGCAGAAGGGCGAGTTGTTTTAACTTCTTCTAGCTCAACTCAATATTCCTTTGCACAAGAGAATTCAGAACTATCG
Source organism: Nostoc foliaceum FACHB-393 (assembly GCF_014698505.1). Lineage (GTDB taxonomy): Bacteria > Cyanobacteriota > Cyanobacteriia > Cyanobacteriales > Nostocaceae > Nostoc > Nostoc foliaceum_A. Next base: position 115,371 of record NZ_JACJTD010000024.1, read on the forward strand.
CTTTATACGCGCTACTTAGTTGAGGGGATCGAAACAGGCGCAGGTGATCGTGACGAAGATGGCAAAGTCTCGATACGCGAACTGCATGAATACGCTACTGGCAAAGTGCAGGAAACCGCACCTAACATGACACCGAAACTAATCACTCTCAAAGATATGGGCTTTGAGATTGTCTTGGCAAAAGCAAAAATCGCTGATCATGAGCTAAGGTATCGTAGGCTAGTTGAGAAGTATGCTAGTCGTGGTGCAATTTCTGCGATCGGACGTAGAGTTCTAGATACACATCGGGATCAATTAGGCTTATCGGCAGAAATTGTTAAGGAGATAGAAAAGGAAGTCTTACGTCCTTATCAGCTACGTCTCGAAAACTTGCAGAAGTATAAACAGGCATTTTCCACTGAGATTCAAAATGAATACCCGCTCAGTACCCACGCCCGAAGTGAATTAGATGATTGGCGAGAGATTCTGGGATTGAGAAAAGAGGATGTAGCATCAATTGAAGAAGAGTTTGCTAAAGTAGAACCACCTAATGCAAGGCAGGAAAGAGTTGTTCCAGAAAAAGATAATTCAACTGAAATGATATCTCCAGAAGTTCTGCCTCAATATCGTACAGAGTCTGTTATGCAACCTAAAGATGGGGTAACTACTCAGCCTGTACAACCTAAAATAACTTCTTTAGACGAGTCTCGTTATCAACAAGAAAGTTCTAATTCAGACGCTAATCTAACTTCCTCACTAAAAGCGCGTATTAGCAGAGCTAATTTTAAAGTATGGCAGTGGGGATGTGGTTTCCTTTTTATTGCCACACTTTTTAACTACTTTGCTTCCCTTCGTAATGCTATTAATTATGCCAATTTTTCAGGTACACTGTTAAATTGGACATTGGTATTTTTTACTACATTATTTCTGGCTGCTTTTCGACCTATTCCCTGGACTTGGGCTGTTGCAGGTGTTGTAATTCCATATTCTGTATTCTTGTTGCATTATTGGTATAATAGCTTTATTGGGATGCTTATTATTGTTACTTTTACTAATAGTCTGATCGTGGGATTCATCTCATTTTTAAGATTTCAGCAGATAACCAAAAATTGACTGTTCATCACACTTTGGGCTACACTTTTTTAAAGCAATCACAAAGAATTTTTGCCATTTAATTCATTAGAGTTGATTACATAGAGATACTAAGATTTTTAACTCCAATTTGTTTTGATTAGTGGGTTATCTAATAGCTAATCCACTAATCAAAATAGCCAGCATTTTTTAATACAGACTATTCGACTTAATTAAAAGTAGCGATGGCGTTACGCCCACCGTAGAAGATCGCCCCAACTCAAATCCCCGAAATTTTGCTAATTACTGATAAATTTGCGTTGCTTTCAGCATGTGGTAGGTAATAATCAACTGAGTTAGGGCCAGAGGATAACTCTGGAGTGTTTCCCCAGTTGTACCAGCAATTTTACCCAGTTCGGGATTACTTTCGCGATCGCAAATACTTCGTAAATGGGGCATATCAGAACAAATAATATGCTCTAGCTTATTTACCTGTTCTAAGGTTGCATGACCATCAACTTCTAAGACATCTACAGGTTTACTCATATCCCTGTCTAGCCCCAAGCGGATTGCTGAGTCAGAATTACCATAGCCAGAGTTGACAATCTGAGTAAAATCTGGGTGGGGAATTGTCGGACGTAGCACCAGACGGACATTTAAATGTCCATTGGTTTCATCAGCTTCCTCAGTGGGTGGGTAAAAACTAATAACTATATCAGACCATTGCCGCTGCGGACGGATGAATTGTGCTGAGTCTGGTTCGCGTTTTTCTAATTCGGCTAGCACCTGTTCGGCAGTGTAGCCCCGCTTTTGCGTGTCTCGCTTGACTTTCCACTTGGCGCGGATTGTCTCCGGGGGTGCAAGGTAAACTTTAACATCGTAAGAGTCACGGGCGGCACGAGTAGAATAACCGAGTAATCCCTCAATGATTACGAATTTATTGGGCTTGATATACTGCGGTGGCTCGAATGTGCCGGTTTTATGGCTGTAAACTGGCTTAAGAATTGGTTGTCCTGTGCGTAGCAGCGACAGATGTTGCTGCATAATATCTAAATGATTGCAATCGGGGTGAAGGGCAGTGATGCCAATCTCTGCACGTTGTTGGCGATCGTAACGGTGATAATCATCTGTGCAAATGAGCGTAACATTTTCTGGGCCGAGTACCTGAGCGATTCCTCGCGTTAGTGTTGTTTTCCCAGCAGCGCTGTCGCCTACAATACCAAGAATTATTGGACGGCTCATCATACCTCCCAGAATAAAAGCAAGTTTAGTAAGTAATAAAACTTCCCTACAATAGTTTTTATTCTAGAAGGGTTTAGGCAAGTAACTCAAGCAAAGGCTTGGTATGCAATATCTCTACATATAAAATGTCTGGGCGCTGGTTTATTGCATAATAATTACAAACTACATTGCTTTGATAGTCATCTGTACGCATAATGATGGATGCAAAAGTTGGATGCTATTAAATATCGCCTGCCAAATTTATCCTCAGCCGCAGATACTCAATTTTGATACAGGCATCCATCACCACGTTAAGTCCTGCATCTACAGCTATTTGTGCTGATGGTTGATGCCAAATGCCTAATTGCGCCCAGACAGTTTTAGCGTTGGTGGAAATTGATTGATCTACAATTTCTAGCAAGTATTCAGAACGGCGAAACACGTTAACAATATCCACGGGTTCTGGTAATTCGTGGAGTGCAGCATAACTGGGTTGACCGTCAATTTCTTTAACTAGGGGGTTGACCGCATAGACTGTATACCCGCTCTGCCGCAAGAATTGGGCGATTTGATAACTGGTGCGTTGGCATTTATCAGAGTGACCGACAACAGCGATGGTTTTGGCTTGGGTCAACACCTCACGCAGGGCGTTATCATCTTCTTTGAGGTTTGCCATGATTTAAATATTCTCAGCGATCGCTTTGCTTAATAATACCGACCCAATGCCTTAATCCCCAATCTTATGACAACTCAAACACTAGGACTCGAACAAAACCTCTATGACTATTTACTGTCAGTCTCTCTGCGAGAACCAGATATTTTAACCCAACTGAGACAGGAAACAGCCCAGTATCCAATAGGGAGAATGCAGATTGCTCCTGAACAGGGTCAATTTCTGGCGTTACTGGTGCAGTTGTTGGGAGCTAAGAAAACTTTGGAAATTGGGGTATTTACAGGTTATAGTTCCCTGGTGGTGGCATTGGCGTTACCTACGGACGGTAAAGTGGTAGCCTGTGATGTGAGTGAAGAATTTACAACGATCGCTCGGCGCTATTGGCAACAAGCAGGAGTGGCGGATAAAATTCAACTGCACATTGCCCCCGCTTTGGAGACTTTGGATCGGTTACTCTCCACAGGAGAGGCGGAAACCTTTGATTTTGCTTTCATCGATGCAGATAAGAGCAACTATGATGGTTATTATGAGCGATCACTGCAATTAGTGCGTCCCGGAGGACTGATTGCGATCGATAATGTCCTCTGGTCAGGCAGGGTTGCCGATCCCCAAGTACAAGATAATAGAACTAAAAAAATTCGTGCCTTTAATCAAAAGCTGCATCAAGACCAGCGAGTTAGTCTTAGTTTAGTAGCGATCGCAGATGGCTTGACTCTGGCACTCAAGAAGTAATATCTTTAAATCCCCATTCATCCATTTATTACGAACGCAGAAGCGGCATTAGAGGTTGTTTTAAAAGTGTTTAGCTGTGATTTTAGGCACTTAATTGATCACCCCTAACCTCCTTTTTTACGCAATTCTAATAAATAGTATTCCAGCTTATCGATTAATACTTGTTCTAAATCACTTAATTATTCTCCAGATATTTTATGCAGAGACACGATTTTAATCGCATCTCTACAATTTCTTTGCATAACTTTTATTCAGCGTTCACAAATTCCAAATACCCATTGCTAAGTTCTTTCACCGCCAATTCATAAAATTGCTTACCATGTTCAGGCGTTGCTAAAGCCGGATTTGATCCCATGCGTCCATCTGGATAACGCACTCGAAAGTCAGCTGCGCTATAAATTCTATGTCCGCTTGCAACTTCTGGTGAAAGGGGTGCTTGCTTAATCGCCTGTGGATAAACGTACTGGGTGAGGGCTACTTCACTTGGCGTTGCATGAGAACCTTCTTGATCCCCATATAATTCTTTAGCTAGTTTATATACAGAACCGCACATAAACCAGTTTGCCACTTGACATTGCACCTGTTGAGCATTAGGAATCTGCAAATCTTCTAAATGCGCGTAAGTTTCTGAAAAAGCAGCTTTCAGGGTGGCGATATTACCGCCGTGTCCGTTAATAAAGTAGAACTTGCTAAAACCAGCTTTGGCTAAACAAGTTACATAATCTCGTACTACTTGAATTAAAGTGCTGGGACGCAGACTGATAGTGCCAGGAAAGGAGGTATGATGCAGTGCCATCCCCACATTGATTGTAGGGCCAACGATCGCTTGGGTTGCATCACCTACACCAGCTGCGATCGCTTCTGCACAAATGGCATCAGTGCCAATTAACCCCGTTGGCCCATGTTGTTCTGTGGAACCAATAGGGAAAATAATCCCCTTTGATTGCTGTAAATAAGTTTCGACTTCTTGCCAAGTACTTAAATGCAGTAACATTTTTGATGAATTTCCTCAATAAAATTGCGGTGGGACGAAACCTTTTTCTGCTAAACTCCCACTAACACGATTATGAACTCTCTGGATTTTCTGTGGTGGCGATCGCACAAGATCCCCAACTTCTTTGAGAAGCTGGGGATCTATGTCCACTGTTAAAGTTGGAGTAAATCAAACTATCTATTTCTATAAATACTGGTTAGGGGATGGAGTCGCAACGAGTTTCGATAGATATGGATATAAGCAATTTACCAATTCTGCTACTTTATCCTGTGACACTTGCTGCGAACCCCCCTATAGTAGAAATCCAAATCAAGTTATGAGATGTTGTGAGATGTTGGCTTTCTGAATAATCAACTAGACAAAGGGGATCACTCTTATCTATTGACTAATCAAAGTAATAATGTTTTTTCACTTCCCTTCTAATTTCCCATGTGCAAGACATACCAGCGGGAAAAATAACCAAATCGCCTTTACCCATTTGCACTGGTTGTCCACCATGTGGAGTAACAACTACATCACCTTCCAAAAAGTAGCAAGTTTCTTGAGAATCATAAGTCCAAGGGAATTTTGAGACTTCTTTTTTCCAAATTTCCCATTTATAGACACCCAATTCGTTGAGATGTTCCTGACTGGGTTGATGCTCAATTTTGATTTCCATATTGTGTTTTTTCTAGTTATATTCAGCAGTAGGATTGGATATCCTCTCCACACTGATCTACTAGATAACATAAAGCGCGAAAACGTAAGTACACAAGTTCGTTATAAAGCGGATTGAGTTTGCACATTGGCGGAATGTGGCCTATCTTTCGACCAAAAAGCATGATATCACGCTCAAATGGACACTGGGCGGGGATCAGTTTAGCAATAAATTTGGCTAATTTCTGATTCTGAATCTCAATTTTGTCCACCCATTGACGTAATGGTTGCAGCAAATCTAATTTAGGTCGAGTAAATTGCCTTTTACTACCTTTTTGATTCTTTTCTTCTAAAGGGTTAATAAAAGCAGGCAGAAAAATACGTTGATTAATTGTTTTAAGCATAGTTTTAGGCAAGGTTTTCCTTGTGTAGATGAACTATTTGCCGATTGATAATATTAGCATGTAATTTGTTTGGTCAATTTGCATTGTGCTTGTCAATTAGGAAGGAAAATAAGCACAACGCAAGAAATTTACATGCATCTTTGGGGGGAAATGGTTTAACTAATTGTTATTTAAGCCCACCAAATCGGGAAGAACTGTCCCGTTAAATACAAAATAACAAAGAAAATATAAAAATGGCATTTCTTTAACTTATGGATTGCTAATCCTGGAGATAGCAATTTTATATATTAAATATAAATGCTTGGTTCTGAAACTGCCTAGTATCTAGAGATGGACTTGGGGGGAGAAAAAAACTGTTTAGTTCTGACTCCATATAGACTTCGCTAGGATTAGACTCTAATATCTAGCGATTTTAGGCTATTAAATATCTAGTAATCTGTCCGGTATGATACACTAGCTAACCTAGATATTATCTAATAAGTAGCAAGAAATCCTTTGATAAGTCCAAGCTAATATACTTATGACTTATAGTATTTACAAGAATAATTGCAATAAATGCATCGGCTGTAGGGGCCTATAGCACTACGCCCCTACGAAAATATATCATGTATTTTGTGAAATGGTATAATTATGAAAATTTTATTTCTTAAAATATCTCAAGCCGTAACGATCTTGATATTTGCTGATATATTCTACATTCTGTTGCTCTAATTTTGACAACAATTTAGGTGGAAATGCTTTTGGTGAATATATAGGGCGATACCAAGGTTGCTTATTAAAGTAATCTTGTAATTCAGGAGTATCAAAACGGCGACCATGACTAGCAAAAATCGAATTTCGCATAATATCTAGTTCAAAACCATCTTTACCATCCAAATCTGTATCAGTTATAAGTCTTTGGGAAAGCCAGAAATAAGTGTTGATAGCCGCGGTAGCATCTGGCGATATTGATGTAGTTGAGGAAGGTATAGATTGAGTCGGAACAGATGGGCTATTTAGTGTCAATGTAGGAGTTTCTATCACGGGGCTTGTGACAGTTGACGGCGTTTCTGAAGGTAACACCGTTTTGTCTGCTATAGATTGAGTAGGTTTTGTAAATACCTGACTAATAATCACAGATGCACCGATTAGCCCACCTGCAATCAAACTGCCGACAAGGATATTATTTTGACTATTACCTTGAGGGCTAGGCTGTGGTTTGACAGGTACTGTCTGAGGTGGGGGTGCAGAGACTACAGTTGGTTGAGTCAAGAGGGGTTGCGTTGGTGGAATTGGATTTGCTATGCTCTGTAAGGTGTCCAGCATGGCTCTGGCTGTGGGGTAGCGATCGCGCGGATGATAAGCGATCGCTTTATCGATCACTCCTGCCATAATTGGGCTAACATGACCAGCATACTGTCGCCACACAATTTCACCCGTCTGGGAATCCGTTTCTAGTTGTTGTGCTTGTCTACCAGTTAGCAAATAAATTACCGTCATTCCTAGACTGTATAAATCACTCGAATAAACTGGTCTACCTGCGGCTTGTTCACTCGGCATATAGCCAGGTGTACCAATTACAATCGAACTAGTAGGATTGCCTTGAGAATTTACTACTGTTCCCATCGATTCCCGTATAGCGCCAAAATCAATCAGCACTGGTTTACCGTCTCGATGACGCACAATAATGTTATCCGGTTTAATATCACGGTGAACGATATGCTTAGAGTGAACGTAATCCAGGACAGGTAATAAATTCATGAATAATTCCTGGACAGCGCCTTCACTAAATAGCCCCTGCGTTTGCACTTTTCCAGTTAGGGTATCGCCTTCAACCCACTCCTGAACTAAGTAAAATTGCCCGCCTGAGGAAAAGTAGGCATACAATGCTGGAATTTGGTCATTTGCGCCACCAAGTTCTTCTAGAATAGCTGCTTCGCGTTGAAACCTCTCTTGCACTAACTGGTAAATTTGGGGATTGTTGTGAATTGGTCTTAGCTGTTTAACCACACAACGGCGCTTTGAAGGCATGTAAGTATCTTCTGCTAGATAGGTTTCACCAAACCCACCAGCGCCTAGTGTGCGGATAACTTGATAGCGATCGTTTAGCAGCTGTATTGTCATGGGAGATTACAAGGGATATGCATAAGATAGTTTTCCCCAAAACTGCCTTTATTTCAAATCTAGTAAACCTTCTTCTTTCAATTTAGGATTGAAGCGAATTTGCATTTGCAAACCACGCACTTCTAACAATTGCGTTGAAATTTCTGCTTCTACTCTCCGTGCCACATTTTTGATAATTTTTATTTGTGCTAATTCATCATTAGCTGGATTTTGATATTTTGCTTGTTCTTCAGGTGTCATTACAACTTTGACATCAATGGGATGAGTCCATTTTTCCTTTTGATCCCCATTTCCCCAGGGGACACTGCCATTTTCAGCAATCCAAGCATTTTCAGTATTTTCTAAAATTGTGCGACTAGGGCGTTCAATAGTTTGAACTTTTACCCAATAGCATTGCTGTGGCTGACGGACTAAATGCTGTTTGAGGCTGAGGTAAACATCACGGGAGTATCCTACAAATTGCAGCACTTTTTCTTGGTCAAAGATAGCATATACCCCGATTTTACCTTGAAATTGTTCGGGTAATTGACCGCGATCGTCAATGTAAGGAATGTATTCTAGGGTTGCCAAAGAAGCAAGATTCGTTTCAAGAGCCATACATCAAATATCAAACTTACTATTTGCCTTCAGAATTGAGAATTGTTAATTAGGTAAAATTATCTTGTAAGATTAACTATTACCCAGTTTTTGGTAAATTGCACAAAGGCGACTGGGTTTAAAAATCTTAGCACTAAACATGAAGTTGGGTGGTACGTTGATAATGGCATACTCATCAGATTCATGATACTTTTCAAATTCTGTTGGCATTCCTTTAGTGGTAGTTAAGCTGTAAGGAACTGGTTGGAAAAGTAATTCTGTAAATCTAACTTGCTTACACTGCAATTGTTGACGAATTTGGCTTAAGAAAGCCTCGCTGGTCAATAAATTGAATAGAGTTTCTTGAGCTTGTGCTTCAAGAGTGAAATTGCCATCAAAGTTCTGGACGATTTTAAGGGACATTTTCCGTATAGGTAGCTATTAACGACTAAGTAATGGTAAAGGATGGCAACAATGCAAAAGTGCTAGACAACGAAGCCTACCTTTTTGTGCAGATGAGCTTTGTGAAAAATCCCACTTTAAGATCAGCCTATTGGATTGTGTGACTTCTGTCAGCCACAGGAAGAAGCTAGCATGATTAAGAATCGTGAAGTTTAGCAGATTTTCAGGGATAGGTGATTTTTCCTTAACGTTGTGCTGACATTCAGATACTGTATTAAAACGATACCTAGGAAGGGCTACGCCGCACTTGCCACTCTCCCTAAAAACGATGTTCACCCAACAAAAATGAGTGGATAATCGTGATATAAACCACAACTATCCACTCAAAGTTTAGTAAATCGGGTTTGCTAGAAAAACCCAAGTAGATTATTGAAACTTGGCAAACTTCAAACCAATTAACGTGACTCAGTTCCCTGATTGGGACTACCTGCTACAGAATCATTTTCTGGTGCTTCTGGTGTAGCAGTGGATTTAGCATCGCTCTTTTCATCATCGCCAGTTTTGCGCTTACTTTCGTCAACAGGGGTTTCGTAATTACCAGAAGCACCGGGTGTACCTTCTTGGCTACCAGCTTTTTGTGGTTCAGACATTATTACATTCCTAATAATCTTATTGTTGGTATTATCTTAAGAAGATTAACAGTGTAAATACATCTATCCAGATATAGTTATTGCTGATTTCTACCTCTATCAAAAGTATTGTTTAGTACTACTCATGTATACTGATAAAAATCCAGAAATGTAGAGCTTTTTAATGTTACAACGCTTTCTATGGTTAAGGGAGGTTTATTTCCGCCGATCTGTACTAGGTGAATAATATGATGTGATGATTGTGATACCAACTATCAAAGTGTCATTAATGAACCAGAGCAATCTATCGTTACTATCTGGATGTATCCTTCGCAAGGCAACTTCTGCGGATAAGTGGTCGATTCGATTGCTGGTGTTTTCAGCGAAACTTGACCCAACCCAATTAAATTGGCAGCAATTTTGGGTAATTGAATGCGATTGCAATCTGGTAGCTTGTGGACAGCTACGTAATTTCTCAGGGGCGCAAGAACTTGGTAGTTTAGTCGTTGCGTCAACTTGGAGAGGTCGCGGTTTGGGTACTTTGCTAACGCAGCATTTGATTAATACAGCAACGCAACCACTTTATCTTGAATGTTTAGGTGAACGATTGGCGCAGTTTTACAGTCGCTTTGGTTTTGTGCCAATATCTTTTGAAGACTTGCCACAGTTTCCCAAGACAAGCGGCTTATCTACGCTCAAGAGTAAATTTAGATTCTCGCAATTAGCTAAAAAACTGCTGAGAGTTCCTGTGGTATTCATGGAACATCGAGGTAATTCGTAATGACGCTCGCGGACTCGCTACCGCTACGCTAACGTAATTAATATTTGCAAAAAAGGCTTGATACAAGCTGTTTCCAACCCTTTCCTATTCCCTATTCCCCATTTTCAAATCGGAGGTTTAGCAAAAATTGTTAGTAAGACAGGCCCTAGTAAATAGTGGTGATTCAAACACAATAGCCCAGCAGAGGAGCCAAGAAGTTGACGTTGATTAGGGCTGTAGAGTCTAATTCCACGCGGAGAGATTGGCAATAATTGAGGTTCTGTCTCTTTTTTAGAGGTAATGTCAACTAAATAGAAGCGTCCACCAGGAGAAAGTACCCGTGCTATCTCACTAACCACCTGTTTAGGCTCCAAATAGTGCAAGAAGCTGATAGTGCTGAAAACAGCATCAAATTGACCATCAGCAAATGGAAGAGACTCAGCTTTCCCCTCGATATAAATTAAGCGTGGACGGTGGCGGTTGCTTTGTCTTGCTACCCGCAACATATTACTAGATAAATCCAATCCGGTGCCTTGCAGGTCGGGTAACTCAGTAGCAAGGCGCTCAAGTAAGCGTCCAGTACCACAGCCGATATCAAGTACATTTGCTGGCTCTGGTAAATCGATGTACTCCAGCAACCGTTTGTGAACGGCTCGATAAAACACTGAAGGAAAGAGCCAGTCATAACTTGGTGCCCATCGGTCAAATAGGAACTTTTTGTTACTAAAAAAGTCATTAGTCATTAGTTTTCGCAGTTTACCTAAAGCTGATTGCTTTTTTAGCTTAAGTAGCTGCGCCTCCAAAAAGTTGGTTAACTATAGTTTTGCAGTGCGGCAATATCTAGCCTAACGTTTAGCAAAATACTTATGCTCACCTTGGCAAATCATCCGGAATTTTGGCAGTTGAATGTGTAGTTAAAAGTGTTCCTAGGGACTCATTCTATCTCTGTAGAGAACTAAGGAATGAGTAAGCACTGCATAAAACTATAGAACATAACCGTATGTATTTATAAAGGTTCAAATACAACAGACTCAATCTAGTTTGAAATTATTAAGGTGAAAAATTATGACAAACTTTATTCAAGTCCGGTTACACAATGATCTACTGTACCCAGTCCGCGAGTGGTTGGAAACGATAGAAATTCATAACTCCAAATTGGCTCATTTCTTGTGCAAAGCTATTCCTGCTCAGTGTCCCTTTGAGCGAGACATCAAGCTGTTTGGTCGGAAGCTATTTCACATTCCACCGATGTGTAAATTAAATCCCCTATACGAGGAAGTGGTTGGTTTGCGTTTTAAAGCGCTCTGTTATCTTGCCGATGAATGTGGTGAAGATGTTACAGCCTATTGCTAATAGCCAGTTGGATCGTTCTTTGATCAAGCAGCCATCGGTATTTGCAGATTTACGGTTGTTACTTACTCAGGTTTATACTAAGCTAACGTACACCTAATTTAGATGTTTAGCTATGAAGTAGCTGGCACCTCGCTAAAGTGTTTCCAGACTGTATTTTTGCTTACCGTACCCTGCTGAAATCATTAACATCATCATGACGCACATCTTACTGGTTGAAGATGAAGTCAAACTGGCACGATTTGTCGAATTGGAATTGAATTATGAAGGCTATCAAGTCAGTATTGCCTACGATGGATTAACTGCACTCACCGCAGCGCGTGAGTTACATCTAGATTTAGTAATTTTAGACTGGATGTTACCTGGTTTATCGGGGCTGGAAATCTGCCGCCGCCTGCGAAGTATTGGTGATAAAGTGCCAATAATCTTATTAACCGTCAAAGACGAAGTAAGCGATCGCATTGCAGGTTTAGACGCTGGTGCTGATGATTACCTCGTTAAACCCTTCAGCGTTGATGAATTATTGGCCAGAGTTGGCGCTCACCTGCGAAGAAGCCAGCAAGTGCACAAAGCAGATGTTTTAGAATTTGAAGACCTGAGTTTAAATCGTCACACGCGCCAAGTGTACCGAAATCAGCGGTTAATTGAGTTAACTGCTAAGGAATTTGATTTACTAGAATATTTACTCGCCCATCCACGACAGGTAATTACCTGCGATCGCATTATAGAGGAAGTCTGGGGTTACGACTTCATGGGCGATGCCAACATTATCGAACTTCACATGCGCTACCTGCGGCTGAAACTTGAAGCCAATAACGAAAAGTGCCTCATTCAAACTGTGAGCGGCGTTGGCTATACATTGCATGATTGAAGTGGGCATTGGGCATTTTTAGGAAAATTTGGGGTTTTTGGCAATTTCACCAAAAACTCATCCAACTCAAGGCTAATTATACTAGGATGCACAAAGCTATCATCATCTAAAACTGCATGACCTATCTAGAAACAGCAGCGCAATTTTACCGCGAAGTTGCTCAAACCCCGCAAGTTGGACTTTGTTGTGTGCAAAGTACGCCCCTGCAACTACCAGGATTGAAAATTCCTTTGCCAATGCAGGAAATGAACTATGGTTGTGGCACTACCGTTCACCCCACTGAATTAGGAAACCAACCTACCGTGCTGTATGTCGGTGTTGGCGGTGGCTTAGAAGCGTTACAATTCGCTTATTTTTCCCGCCATGTAGGTGCTGTAATTGCTGTTGAACCAGTTGGGGCCATGCGGGAAGCAGCCGCACGCAATCTGGAAATTGCTGCTCAAGAAAACCCGTGGTTTGACACCCGTTTTGTAGAAATCCGCGAAGGCGATGCTTTTAACTTACCTGTTGCTGATGCTACTGTCGATATTGTGGCGCAAAATTGCCTTTTCAACATTTTTGAACCAGAAGATTTGACTCGTGCTTTAAAAGAAGCTTATCGAGTATTAAAACCAGGTGGACGCTTGCAGATGAGCGATCCAATTGCCACTAGTCAAATTCCAGCACATCTTCAACAAGATGAACGACTCAGAGCCATGTGTTTATCAGGTGCACTCACCTATGAAGAGTATACTGAACGGATTACAAATGCTGGCTTTGGTCAAGTTGAAATTCGCGCTCGTCGTCCTTACCGTTTACTAGATTCCCAGACTTATAATTTAGAAGAACACCTACTTTTAGAAAGTTTAGATTCTGTCTCCTTTAAAGTTGCTATTCCAGAAGATGGCGCTTGTATCTTTACGGGAAAAACAGCAGTTTATGCTGGCTTGGAACCCTTCTTCGACGACTCAGCAGGTCATTTACTCCAGCGGGGTATTCCCGCAGCAGTGTGTGATAAAACTGCTGCTAACCTTGCGGCTATAAAGCCAGCAGAAATAATTGTTACTAATTCAACCTGGCACTATAGCGGTGGTGGTTGCTGTTAATTTATAAACCCCAAAATGTTGTTAATTAGTCTATTTATCGCCACGCTTTTTTTAGCATATTCCAATGGTGCAAATGACAACTTTAAAGGGGTAGCAACCTTGTTTGGTAGCCGAACTAGCAGCTATCAAACAGCAATTTTGTGGGCAACTTTTACAACTTTAGCTGGTGCAGGAACTGCAACTTTTCTAGCAGGAACACTAATTAAAAATTTCTCTGGGAAAGGGCTAGTACCTGATGCGATCGCTAATTCACCAGAGTTTCATATGGCAGTTGCGATCGCTGCTGGTTTAACTGTGCTCATAGCTACACTTATGGGGTTTCCCATTTCCACAACTCACAGTTTAACAGGTGCGCTGGTTGGTGCTGGATTAGTTGCGATCGGACTCAAAGTTAATTTTGCAGCTTTGGGAACTTCCTTTATTTTACCTCTACTACTTAGTCCAATTATTGCTATTTCCTTAGGAGCAGTAATTTATAGCTTATCAGGCTATATCAATTCAAAATGGAATATATCATTCAATCAAAAAATGATTGATACTTGCCATTTTCTCAGCGCTGGAATTGTCAGTTTTGCTAGAGGCTTAAATGATACTCCCAAGATTTTATCACTCATTCTAGTTATTGAATATTTTTCGATTCAGGGAGGAATGATCACGATTGCGATCGCAATGGCACTTGGCGGTTTACTCAACTCCCAAAAAGTTGCTGTCACCATGAGTGAAAAGATTACCTCAATGAATCATACCCAAGGCTTATCAGCAAATATAGTAACTGGAATTCTAGTCATTGCAGCTAGTTGGTTTGGGCTTCCAGTTTCTACAACTCACGTTTCAGTTGGTTCTATTTTTGGAGTTGGTTTGACTGGCAAAAAAGCCAATGTGCGTGTTTTTTATCAGATATTATTATCATGGATTTTAACTTTACCTACCGCTGCAATTATTAGTGGAATAACCTACAGATTATTGCAAGGTTAAAAAATAAATATATTTCTGATTTAGGAGTAGTAACTAATGCAAACTCAATCAAAATCTACACTAGGCTTAACAGTCACACAATTTAAAAATAAACTTACTTCTCCTTTGTCAAAAAAGGGAATCACTGTTTTACAAATTAATCTAGGTAAGCGTTGTAACCTTGCCTGTACGCACTGTCATGTCGAAGCTGGGCCAAAACGTACAGAAGAACTTTCTCCTGAAGTTTGCGAACAATTGATTTCGCTAATCCATAAATTTCCCGAAATTAAAATAGTAGATTTAACTGGTGGCGCACCAGAAATGAATTATGGATTTAAACCATTGGTAGAAGCAGCAAGAGCAACTGGTAAGCAGATGATTGTCCGATCTAATTTGACCATTTATTTTGAAGATGGATTTGCTGATTTACCAGAATACTTTGCTCAACATCAAATAAGAGTTGTAGCTTCTCTACCCTGCTACTTAGCAGATAATGTTGATAAAATGCGTGGTGCTGGTGTTTTTGATAGTTCAGTCAAAGCCTTGCAGTGGCTTAACCAACTTGGCTATGGTAAAAAGCCAAATTTAATTTTGGACTTGGTATTTAATCCCCAGTTACCCACGGATGAAAGATTTTCTTTAGCTCCCGAACAGATCAACCTAGAACGAGATTATAAAATGTTCTTGCAAGAACATTTTAGTATTGTATTTAGCAACCTCTTCACCATTACCAACTTACCAGTTGGTAGAACTAAAATGCATTTAGAACGGAAAAAACTATACACCAGCTATTTGCAGTTTTTAGAATCGCATTTTAATCCCAGCACAGTTGAACATTTGATGTGCCGCGATGAACTCTCAATTGACTATCTAGGCAATGTATATGATTGTGACTTTAACCAAATGATGAATTTACCTGCGAAAAATCGCAATGGTGAAACCTTGACAGTTAGCAAACTTTTAGAAACTGGCAGCTTAGACCTGATTAGTGAGATACAAACTGCTGCTTATTGCTATGGTTGTACTGCTGGATGTGGTTCTAGTTGTAGTGGTGCTTTGCTCTAAAGTTACTTAAAGGCAGTAAGGCGCGTGCAGCTGAGACTTTTGTACAAATTCTTTCTCCTTTGCTCCTGCGCAAACCTTAAATAAGCAAAACTCATGACTGATATCAGCTTTACTGAAGTAATAAAACTTGATAAAAAAATGTAAAGCATTGTAAAGTGAATTCACAGGCAAAGACAAACGAGCCTGATTCATAAATAACTAAC
>NZ_JACJTD010000025.1 GCF_014698505.1 Nostoc foliaceum FACHB-393
GCGGTGGAACCACACTGAACCCTTCCCGAACTCAGAGGTGAAACGCTGCTGCGGCCACGATAGTTTAGGGGTAGCCCTACGCAAAAATAGCTCGATGCCAGGATTCATTTTTCTATCAAAGCCCCCTAGCTCATATCGCAGCTAGGGGGTTTTGATTTCAGGAATCTACTGCTAAAACAACACACTATCACCATTCGTGAGAGGTTAAAGTAATTGCACATTTGTCAAGAGGGTGCAGGAAAAGGGGATAAATCCAGCCTGGAGACTGGTTTTCGCAAGGATTTGACAACTCCTAAATCTTGATTTTCAGGAGCAGTAAAGTATTTAATCAGGTCATCAGCCTTCCCTTTGTCGTAAGCGACACTAAAATGATACAAACCACGAAAGATCATCTCTAAAGAAATGCGGTCAAATGGCAAAGATAATTCATCAGCTACCGCATCTCCTAGGTCTACTAAAACTGCATAAAATAGCCAAGTAGCCCACACTTGTAATTTGACACCATTAATAGAACCAGTCCACAAATAAGACAGCCCTAATAAACGTTTAACTGAATAAAAAGCCTCTTCAATTCGCCAACGTCGGCGATATAAATCTGCCACAACATAAGGAGGTAGTATTTGTGGGTCGAGGACAGAAGTAATATAAGAATAGCTAGTTTGACCAACTTTTATCTCGATTAAACGTAAAGTAAGAACTGGTGCGCCACGACGAACAGTACCAAGTTGAATCAATCGGTCTTTAACTAAATGGTCATAGCTAAAAATTTTTAAGTATTTAATAGATGCTTTCGCTTTTAAACGAGTAATAAAATGAACATCTTGTAAATTAAGTTGTTGTAAAAACTGGAAATGGTAAAAACCTCTATCAAGTAAAATTAGAGTTTTAGCAGGCAGTAAATTTAGTAAAGGAGCTTCTCCCAAAGGGAGACGCTACGCGAACAAAATTAGTCTCTGATGCGGCAGGATTGGTGTGAAACCAAACTTCTATCGGTAAACGATTAACCAAATCAACAACTGTACAGATTTTTCCTGCCAATTGACCTGTTTTCAAGCCTTCCAGGCTTTTTAACTTTCGGAATAAGGCTTCTAGTGTTGAGCCATCAGCAATCCAAATTCGTTCAAAATTACAGAGTGCAAATTTAACACTATCTGGCAATGGCCGTTTGAGTCGCTGTTGCCAATTAAGTTGTAATCGAGGCAACAAATCTTTAAATACATTTTCAAATAATTCGGCAGGAAAAACTAAAAACCTTTCTGATAGTGACTGTTGAGCAACATTAGTAGCGCGGCACCATAATAGGTCTTCTCTTGCCAACAAACGAGTTAATTCCTGTACTCCCGGAACTTGCCGCCATAACAGTGTTAAAACTGCGGCGACCATTAACGGCAAATTTAGAACTCTGTCTCGTAATCCTAACTGTTTATAGTATTTTTGTTGAGCAAAAATAGCAGGAGTTAATAAAGCTTCTAAATGCGACGCAATCGCTCCATTATTTATAGTAGGAGTATGATGCCGTTTTGCGTGGTCAGAGTTTCGTTTTGAGAGCTTAGGCATGGCGATAAACCAAACTTTTCGTTACCTAGTTTGATAATTGAATTTACCTAATAATAAAACTCAGTTTTAAGAAAATTATTCTGTTGTTACAATGCTGTTTCATCTCACATCTAAGCTGCCAAAAACCTTATGAAAATGATAATCAAATTAGAGGGGAAAGAGGCGAGCGTCGCTCGCCTCTTTCCCCTCCCCCGCACACGATTATCATTTTTATTTAAGTTATATTGAGTCTTTTAACCGATTGACAAAATGCGCTTTATTTTAACCTCTCACCGATGCCTAGTTGATTTTTAACGCCGATTTTGACTCTTTTTAAGCTATTCCTCAGTTCTCTTTGACCAAGATTATAAACCAACAAGCACAGAGACATTAAGAATAACATCGTCTCGATTCTTATCAGCATTTTCCACAAATTCGATTAATTTGATATTCTCTAGACTGTATAATGCACTATTACAGACCATAATGCTCTCAAAATTTATTTACTCCCACCTAATAGGGCGGATAAGCAAAATCATCTTCATCAGCATAAACGTAAGACTTGGAAACCCCTGCCATTGCCAATTTAGGCATTTCTGATTTTACAGGTTCCTTCCCAAAATCTTTGTATTCTTCAAAAGTCTTGCAAATCATTGCAGACTCAAGTGAATCCGAAGCAATTAAGTATTGTGTTAAAGTCCCTACCGTCGGATGTTTGTAGTCTACAGTTGAAGCTACCAGAACTGTATTTGGTTCAATACCTCTTTCTTCACACTCAATTATGGGGCAAAAAATCCCATGAGCATGAAACAAAGGGCCTTTTGGTGTCAAAGGTTGTTTGCGATAGACAGCATAAGCCTTTTCTAGTTCAGCAACGAATCCACTAACTACTTTACCTTGTTGATATTCACAGTAGGTTTTGCTGAAACTTGCTCCGGCGGCACCATTAAGTGTTAGTTGTAGTGGTGATTCATGTAAAAACTTTTTATTCTCACCCACTATAAAAATTAGATAGCGAGTAAAGGTTTTAAATTTAAGTTTGTCGGCTAAAAAAGCATCATAATTATCTTTGAGCGTACCTAGCTTTAGACCACTTTCTCGGTCTTTGACAGACAATGGTCCCCGACGCACTAAAACCAAGTGTGGAGTAGTGCTAATAAAGACTGTTTCGACTCCAGAGCTAAATTCATGCTCCACTTGCTGCCAATTATCATCTGGCACAAAGCCAACAGCATGAGCATTATCTAGCTTAATCGCCAAACCGTGAGATTGTATACCATCTGTGCCATACCGAGGATTAATCATCTGACACCAAGGGATGACTTGAGAAGGCGGTGCATTGAATTTCTCGTCTTCAAAGTCGAAATTAGCAGATGCTTTCATCGTTTTAGGCTATCAAAGTGTTTTATTGAACAAGTATTATCGGCAGGGCACTGATCTGGAGAGACAGAAGCAGAGCGTTGATACGAGCGTCACCCGTCCCTTGCACTTTGCCCTCATAAAGAAGGGCTAATGTGGTCTCAAACTGGTGTAGTAGTTTTTCCAGAGTAAGGCAGAATCAATCTATGTTGCAATCCCTGTTTCGTTTTGTAACAACAGAACCTCATTGAAACAGTGCTGGGCACTCAACACTTATTGCTCAGTATTGTTTCAGTGAACTCAAAGCAGTGAGAGTCTTTAAATCAGGCACTTCTAAGTCGGGTTGACTTACTGCTGATACTGTGGTTGATAATCCTTTTTGGTCTGCTCGACGGTTTACCCAGACTGTTGATAGTCCCAAAGATTTGGCTGTAACGATATCATGATATAGACTAGCAGCAACGTGTAATATCTGCTCTAGCGGCAAATTAATTTTCTCAAGAGCCAGTCTGAAGTTGTTTAAGGAGGGTTTGTAGCTTCTTGCCTGTTCTGCTGTTATTATTTGGTCAAATTCCACCTCTAAGTACTTTGCCGAGAAAGCAAAGAGATCGTCATCTACATTTGAGATAATTACCAGCTTAAAATTTTGCTTGAGAGTTTTAAGTGCCTCAACTGTATCGGAGAAAGGCAGCCAATGCTGAATCGATTCAGCCAGTGACTTTAGTTCGTCAGCAGTTGGCTCAAAGTCAAATCTTCCACCAAATTTCTGGACTACCCTCTTCAAAACTTCTCGGTATTTGATATATTCTCCTTTTTCCATTTCTGCTTCAAACTCAGCAAAAAGTGCCAGAATTTGATTTTCATCGAGATTAACGTTGTGTGCCAGCAGAAGTGGCTTGAGCACCCCTAAGATCCCGTTTTCCCAATCAATCAGGGTTCCGTAACAATCGAAAGTTAAAGCCCTGTACTGATTTAAGTTAACCACCTTTTTATACTCCAGAGCTTGATTAGTAGTGTTCAGTTTTCACAAACCAAAAGACGGGTGAACCCATCTGGTTGGCGCAGCCCGCAGCAGGCATCGCCACATTTGCTCCTCTTAAACTCTCTTAACATTTCTTTGATATCAAAGCAGAGTTTAAGTTGGTAAGCAAGAAAAGACCAAACTGTGTGAAGATAAGCAAGTAGATTGGCACAACAAAACTAAACTATCTTAAATAAAGATGAAGTGGGCTAAAAACCTCTTGCCTCTTGCCTTCAGCATGGCTGCTTGCTGCATGATTTAAACGACAAATATTTGCACTGACCTACTTTGGGTGTGGGATAATATTATCCCACAGAGGAAATTATTCCTAAGTATATTTTCTATGGATGTTAAATTTCAGGATACACAAGCGAATACCACTGAACAATTAAATTCAAATAAACAGCTATTTGACATCAAGCCATCCGTAACTTTTTCGGTAGCAGAGGCAGTGGTAAAAATCCTGAAAGACATGGGAGTGCAATATGCCTTTGGTGTTTCGGGAGGCGCGATCGCCCCCGTGTGGGCAGCGTTACATCAAAGTTCTATCCAGGTGCTGCACTTTCGCCACGAAGCTGGAGCAGCTTTTGCAGCCGTTGAAGCACACTTTGCTAGCGATCGCCCGATTGTGGTATTCACTACTACAGGGCCGGGAATCACCAACGCTTTGACTGGGTTGTTAGCTGCCCGTTGGGAGGGAGCTAAGGTGATCCTCGTGTCAGCTTCAACCTCAGCACCACAGAGGGGGCGTTGGGCTTGCCAAGAAACTAGCACTTACACTATGCCTAGCGCCGGGATTTTTACTTCAGGGCAAATATTCCATTATGCAACCACTGTCGAATCTAGTGATGAACTCACAGAGGTTTCTCGAAGGCTTTCTCTTGGACTAGGACAACCAGGAGGATTTGTAGCTCATATAAGTATCCCTACAAATATTCAGACAAGTTCATTAAAAACATCATTGCCACGAGTAACTCTGTCTCACAGTGTGGCAACAGCAACTGAAGAAACAATTACAAAATGTGTCCAGTTAATGTCTGAGGGGCCGTTTGCCATTTGGGTCGGTTTTGGGGCACGAGGTGCTGCAAAAGAGATTTGCCAGCTTGCTGAAAAGACAGGGGCTGCTGTAATGTGTTCACCACGGGCTAAAGGTATTTTTCCTGAAGATCATCCTCAGTTTGTTGGCGTCAGCGGCTTCGGTGGGCATGAGTCTGTTTTTAGGTACATGCAGGAGTATCGGCCCTTACGCACCTTAGTTCTGGGAACACGCTTAGGCGAACGCACATCACTCTTGCTCCCTGTGATGGTACCTTTGCGGGGCTTTTTGCATGTTGACATCGACCCAGAGATACCAGGAACTGCATATCCATCTGCTGAGACCTTTGCGATTCCATCTGACATCAAAGTGTTTGTGAAGGGTCTGTTGAAACACTTTTCGCAGCATCCTGTTCAGTTGACAAAACCGATACTATCTAGACCTGAACACAGTATAATCAATCTACGTACATACGGAAAAGTGCGTCCCGTAGTGCTTATGGATACTATTCAAAGACTGATTGTTGAGGGAAGTGATGTATTGGTGATGGCCGAGTCAAGCAGTTCGTCTGCTTGGGCAAATTACATGCTGCGGTTTGCCAAGCCACATCGTTACCGAAACTGTAGCGGTTTTGCATCTATGGGGCATATTACCACTGGCGTTGTTGGTGCGGCACTAGCTCGTCGTGGTAAAGCGATCGCCATTGTTGGTGACGGTGCCATGCTAATGAATAACGAGATCAGCACAGCTGTGAAGTACCAGATTCCAGTTGTCTGGATAGTACTTAATGACGGACGCTACAACATGTGCGATCGAGGGATGGGGATGTTGGGCTTCCAGGGTGTAGATGCAAATATTCCCCAAACCGACTTTGTTAAAATTGCTTGCGGGATGGGAGCCGATGGTATTCGTGTCGAGAGAGAGGCTGACATTGAGGCGGCTCTGAAGAAAGCAATAGCAGCGATCGCTCCATTCGTGGTTGATGTAGTCATTGACCCTACTCAGCCTGCACCAATTGAAAGTCGTATTCAGAATTTGATTACCCAGAGTAGTAGAAATTATTACTACTAACCTAGTATATAAAAGAAGTTTTTATGGCACAACATGCAGTAGGTATTCGCTCACTCGCTGTAAGCTTACCTAGCATTAAACGTAACAACGATTACTACAGAGAAAAATACCCGGAATTGGTTGCTCAAGCAGAGCAAAAAAGTTTAGGAAGGTGGTTCACTCTTGATGGCTCCACCCCCAAGAGTGAGTTTGACTTAGAGATGGTGCCTTATCTATCAGATCCCTTTCGGGGGACTGTCGAACGGTGGGTGCTAAGTCCAAATGAGTCACCACTAATGCTACAGTGCCGTGCGGTAAAAGATACCCTTGCGGCTGCAAAGCTTTCTCTGGAAAATGTCGATCTGATGCTTGTTGCCTCGATCTGGCCTGAACAAATCGGATTTGGTGATGCTGCCTTTCTGGCGCGTGAGCTAGGTTTGCAGGGTGCAGCTTGGAATATCGATGCAAGCTGTGGTAGCACTCTAATTGCGTTGCAGACTGCTTATGCTTTGGTTTCGGCAGAACAGTATCACAACGTACTAGTAGTTATCTCATGCTCTTACTCTCACTTTGTCCCCGAAGATGATACTGCCTCATGGTTTCTTAGCGATGGTGCTGGAGCTTTTGTGGTAAGTAAACTTGAATCACATCAGGGTATTCTTGGTATTAAGACTATTCATGCTGGTGCCCTGTCCGATCTAGTTTACCCTGCGATCGCCAAGGATATACAGGGCAACTTGCAGGTTCATATGCAGGTCAGCAAGGATGCAAACAGATTAACTCGCGAAACGGCTGTAGGGTTTCTCCGCACTTGTTGTGAAGGTGCTATCAATGCAGCAGGTGTGACCCTTGAACAAATAGACTTTTTTATTTTCAACACACCTACGGCTTGGTTCGCACGCTTTTGTACGCGCGTACTGGGTATTAATCCAGAACGTACAATCGATCTCTATCCACAATATGCAAACATTGGGCCAGTACTTACTATAGTTAATATGTACCATGCTGCACAGTTAGGAAAAATTAGCGAAAATGACTTAGTTCTTGTTTATGGATTTGGTGCAGCAGGTGCTGCCTCTGCGAGTGTGATGCGTTGGGGCAAAGTAGCGCTAGGTTCTGCTCCTATCCATAAAATAGAATCTGACTTGGCAGTGACAAGTTCTAAAGACAGAACCAAAGCTCCTTCTTGTTAAGGTTGTTTACCAACAATTAATATTTATCTGAGTAGTTGCCTGTGAAGAAACAAATTCTTGCGACCGAAATTTTTATTTTATCTCTCATATTTCCGCTCAAAGTTTTAGCACAGAATAATGACGAGATTTATGTATTTGGTGATAGCCTCTCTGATACAGGCAATGTATTCAATGCCACAGGTGGAATTATTCCTTCAAGTCCAACTTACTTTAATGGACGTTTTTCCAATGGCCCAATTTGGGTGGAATATCTCGCCTCCAATTTAGGATTAAACTTGAATCTAAACACCAACTTTGCCTATGGTGGCGCAACCACAGGGTCTAAGAATATCGGCATTGCTAGTTTACCAGGATTGCAGCAACAGATTAATAGCTTTACATCAACAAATCCTTCTGCAAACTCGAACGCCCTCTACGTCATCTGGGCTGGTACGAATGATTATTTAGATTACTTTTTTGGTGACATTCCCAATCCTACCCAAGCAGTCAACAATTTATCAGTATCAGTAACGTCGCTTGCTGCTGTTGGTGCTAAAAACTTTCTGGTGGTTAACTTACCAGATTTAGGAAAGTTTCCAGTTACAGGCGGCAATAATCAAGATTCCAGCTTACTGAGCACTTTTACCAGTGCACACAACTCCAGTTTGACTGCAAATCTCAACTTTTTGAGCCAGCAACTCAGCCCTGATATTAATCTCATTCCTCTTGATGTTAATTCTTTATTCAATACAATCATCGCTGCTCCAGAAGAATTCGGTTTTACAAATGTTACCGAATCTTGTGTTGGAGACTTATCGGTAGTGCCCATTAATGTTCCCAAGCAGCCAGTTGCTTGTGAACCAGATAAGTTTTTATTTTGGGATCAAGTCCATCCTACAACCTCCGCTCACAAACTAATTGGAGAATTAGCTTTTTCAGCCGTGAAGCCAATACCTGTATCCGAACCTTCTGCTGTATTAGGAATGTTGGCGCTTGGTGTTTTAGGTGCAGTTGGGTGCGCGGTTGAGAGATACAAAAATGAGCGTCAAGTTAGGGCAAAAATTGTACTTATACCTGTTTTTGAAGTTATTCATAGGGGAAGTCCAGAGTAATGAATTAATAATGTAAGTTTTGGAATAAAAGTTATGGGGATTAAGTTTGAGAAAATCCTTATATGGGGACGTTCTGCTGAAGAATACACCAAGATGTTTGGTTTAACTCTTGAAGATAACAAACTGAAAATTATTGACTGTGCAGGTGGTCCTGCAAGCTTTAATGTTGAGATAACCCGTAGAGGAGGCAATGTTGTCTCTTGCGATCCCATCTACAAATTAAGTAAAACTGAGATTGCTCGACACATCCAAGAAGCTAGCCGTGAAGTCATGAATGCGGTGCAAGGAAATCCAGATAATTTTGTTTGGCAGGATATTCAATCGCCAAGCCAGTTACTAAAGATTAGAATATCCGCAATGCAGGAATTCATTGAAGACTTTTCTTTAGGAATTCAGGAGAAACGTTATGTTACAGGTGAGCTACCTACTTTACCATTTGCTGATCGAAAATTTGATTTAGCCTTATGTTCTCATTTTTTATTCATCTATTCTGAACACCTATCTGAAGAGTTCCATCTCGCTTCTATTGCAGAAATGTGTCGAGTTGCTATAGAGACACGCATTTTTCCGCTGCTAGATACCTCTGGCAAGCTATCTCCATTTTTGCTGCCAGTCATAAACCAATTGATCAAGCAGGGATATGAAGTAGAAATTAGACAAGCATCATATAAATTTCAGAAGACTGGAGACAAGTTCTTGAGTGTATCAAAAAGCTAAGTCTTGAAAAAAGTGATTTAGTTTTTTTATGATAATCCAGGTTTTTCATCTGAAAACTGTAGGATTGCCTTCTCCATGAATAACTGCTCCTAAAGCTTTCAAAGAGGCTCTCTGAGCCTCCGTTATACCTGTAATGCCAGTGACGTTCATGCCTTGATAGGGTCTATCATTCCTCAAAATTCTTAGACACTCTCCAGTCTTCACATCCCATATTCTAATTGTATCATCTTGACTACTACTAGCCAGGGTTTGATCATGGGCACTGAAGGCAAGTGACCAAACCCACTTGGTATGTCCTGACAAAGTTTTGAGGCATTGTCCACTATTGACATCCCATAACTTCACCATTTGATCCCCACTCCCACTCGCTAGAAGGTTTCCATCCGCACTAAAGCTGACTGAGTAGACAGAACTGGTATGACCTTGTAAAGTTCTAAGGTGTTTACCTGTTCTCGCATCCCATAACTTTACCGTTTGATCGCTACTGCCACTCGCTAAAAGCTGCCCATCAGGACTAAAGCTAACTGACCACAGCCAATCAGTATGTCCTTGAAGCGATTCAAGGCATCGACCAGTGTTGACATCCCACAATTTCACTGTTTGGTCATGACAACCACTAGCTAGTATCTGACTGTCCGGGCTGAAAGCGATAGACCAGACCCGATGGCTTTGTCTATTAAAGGTATTAATGCATTGACCTGTACTGCTATCCCATAGCTTTATTGTGCGATCGTCGCTGCTACTTGCTAGAATCAGACCATTTGGGCTGAAGGTAACAGCTAATATACGGTTACTGTGCCCATTTAAGTTTGTTAAACATTGACCAGTGTTGACATTCCACAATTTTATCGTTTGGTCTTCACTGCCACTAGCTAAAATGCGACCATCTGGGCTAAGAGAAACTGATGTAACCCGATTATTGTGTCCCCGCAAGGTTTGAAGACACGTACCAATGCTAGCATCCCAAAGCCTTACAATTTTGTTAGACCCACTACTAGCCAACATATAACCGTTTGGGCTGAAGGCGACAGACCAAACTCCATCACAATAACCTTGAAAAATCCTAATACAACGACCAGTACTGACATCCCACAGCATAACTTTTTGGTCATCACCGCCACTAGCCAGAATGTAGCTGTCTTTGTCGGAACTTAGTGCAACTGTCCATATTCGGCTGCTGTGTCCTCTCAAAGTTCTAATACATTTACCTGTAGCAACATCCCAGACTTTCACCGTTTGATCATCACTACCGCTAGCAATAATATGTCCATCCAAACTGAAGGTAACAGAATGTACTGAGTCAGTATGACCTTGTAGCGTTAAATAGCATTGTCCTGTGTCAACATTCCATAGCTTCACTGTGTGATCATGACTAGCGCTAGCCAAAATGCGACCATCTGCACTGAAGGTAACGGAATGTACTCGATTGGTATGTCCCTCCAATATTTTAATACATCGACCACTGTTGATATCCCATAGATTAAGGGTATGATTGTCATTTCCAGTTACCACTGTATGACCATCGGGGCTGAAGGCGATTGACCATACACTATAATCATCTACCGATAAAGTCTTAAAACACAGACCAGTCTCTATATCCCAAAACTTCACAGTTTTATCCTCACTGCTACTTGCCAGCATGTGACCATTCGTGCTGAAGGCGATAGACTGGATACCACTGCTATGCCCTTGCAAATTTGCAACACACTGACCAGTGCTAACATTCCATAGCCTCACTGTTTGATCGTCACTACCGCTAGCCATAATATCTCCATTAGGACTGAAGGTAACTGATCGAACCCAACCAGCGTGGCCCCTGCAAGTGAGCATCTGTTGTCCATCTACAACCTGGTACAGGCGAATCTCATTATTAGTATCGCCCGTAGCTAGAAGTTTGCCATCGGGGCTAAAGGCTACCGAAAAAATACCACCGAGGGTTTCCGCAAAAACACACTTAGCGAGATCGGCATGAGCAAAATTTGCATTGTGCAAATTCATATTACGCATATCTGCTTGCCAAACAGTCAGATAAGAAAAATCATAGCCACTTAAATCTGTTTCTAAATTAGAAAGCAAATTCAGAATATTTCCAGCCGTATACCCTGGTTCTAACGGCGATGTTTCTCGGAGTTTTACTAAAAGTTGAGTTAATTTATTTTCAATGTTTCTTTTACTTCTTAAAACATTAAGCAATCCATCTATAACTGATTTGATTATGAGACGAAGTTGAGTGTCTTTAATATAGTCTTTACCTGTCGCCTTCATCAGAGCATGACATCTAAATAAATTAATATTCTGAGTGACAATTTCTTCACAGACGTTTTCTATCAAGCTACTAGTCACATACTCCATAACTACAGGCTGGAGAGTAAAAAGTGATCCAGTTTTTTCAATGAGCGTAGGCGTAGCCTTCTCGATTAGCGATCGCCTTCCTAAAGATTCTACAGCCTCTAGTAATTTAGCTTGGGGTACTGGTGATATAATATCGTCTCGCAATTCTGAGAGGGTAATCGACTCACGATTAATCGCTAGCCAGTACATTATATTCTTTTCTAAATCTGACAAGCGCTCAAACTGCTGCTCTAAAATATCGCGAATATCTCCAAAAACAGCCGTGTCTTGTTGCAAAAATCCAGTCACATTACCATCAAAAACATCTTGAATGGTCGTGGCAACTATCTTCAAGGCTAATGGATTGCCTCCATAGCGTTCAATCATTACTTTCCATTCATCCTCGGCCGCCGATAGCCCCTTGAGTTTTAAGATTTCTTGTCCTTCCCCCACCTTCAAGCCACTCAGTAGTAATGAGCGAACAGGTAGTGCTTCTCCTTCCAGTAATGCCACTTCTTTCGGTTTTTCACGACTAGTCAGCACTAAGCAGCTTTGGTGAGTTGCTTCTCCTACCCGTCTTAAAAGCTCACCATATTCCTCATATCCTTCTCGATAAAGTCCGGCACGGCTACCACTACGGAGAATTGACTCTGCATTATCAAGGATCACCAAACAGCGATGATTTTGCAAATAATAGAGTAGTCGCGATACCCTCTCACTAAAGCTTTCTGATAAGTTACCTTCTATTTCCTGTTCATCAGATAGAAATTGGATCAGGTTACTTAGAATAATTTTAACAGGTGGAGCTTCTCGTAGCGATCGCCAGATCACATACTCAAAGTTGTCCTGAATCTGTTGAGAAAACTTTACAGACAGTGTTGTTTTCCCAATGCCTCCTATCCCCAATAATGTCACCAATCGGCAGTGCTCATTGAGAATCCATTGCTCTAGCGTGGCAAGTTCTTCTGTACGCCCATAAAAAACTGAGTTAAAGATAGCTTCTCCCAAATCTAGACGAGTATTTGAGCTTGAATAGTCACTTTTATCTATTTTTAGATGAAAAGCTAAAAATAGCTTTTCAAGAGTCTGTTTATCAACTCCTCCTTCCCGATTCAAGACTTTCGAGATGGTAGCGGAATATAACCCAGAGCGGGCACTCATTTCTTCAAGAGTGTACCTGTTTCCAAAATTTTCCTTTGCTTCTGATTGATGCTTTGCTTGCTGAATTTTTTGTAACCCCTTGGTAGTAAGTGCAACGCCACGCTTGCGTCTCCAATTCTGTAAAGTCATGTATTAACTCACGTTTGGGTAATCGCCTTTAACTAAAAGGAATTATCTACTAGATTGCTAAAGATATGAGGTGATAGCTATCACAAACGAATAATTTCATGTTGCAAAGGATTTCAAGGAGATGTATGCCCAAAACAGAAAATCTGGTCTGTGGGGCATTGCTGACATAAACTCTTGAGCCAAAAGCTTCTTGCACTACACGTAATGGCTGATTAATTACGTGTGGCTTTAGTTATTTAATACCTTCAACTTTCAGTAACATATTTTGGGTGTAAAGCTTAAGTTCAATCTCAAAATCTCGATTTTCACTGGTAAAGACGTTTGTGAATTGGCAAACTTGATAAAGAAAGTTTGTATATATCTAGCCTATCAATCAATGAATAAAACTGCTGCACTTAAATTTCCCCGTTTGGCAACCTCCAGCAAGAAAAAGGCGCTTAAGCGAATCACCTTAAACTTGACATCAGATGAAGCTCAGAACCTTGAAAAGTATTGTGAACAGACAGGTAGGCCAGCAATAGATGTGATTCGGGAACTCATTCAAACCTTGCCTTGACCTGATTTTTCACACCCAGTTGAAAAAGCCCCAGTCCAGAAGAGTTATGACTAAAGTAGAAGATTTTGCAGTTTTACTCTGAAAAGAGTAATTCAAGAGCAGTAATCATAGATTAGACCCTCACGACTGGATATTTGCTGTTTCAATACTGTTGTTTGTTGCGAAAATACTAAAAACAAGAGTTAGAAATTCTTCTCTGACAGAAGTTGCGACAGAATAAGGATAGCCGCCGAATCGGAGAAACAGTCTCTCACTCGTCATTGTGCAACTCAATAATAGTTATCACGTCTATCTTATTTCGGCGTGCTGCGCTCGTTTACGGCGGGCATAGCACGCCTTCACTCAATATTTACATCCTTCTCAATCCTCACAAAAAATTATCAATCGTTAACTTAAACCTCCAATTCAACCAAACTTTAATGCTTATAACTTGAGAACGAACCAAGGTTAAATGGTTCGCAAATCCATTTTTATTTCGTCAGTGGCAAGGCTCGAATGAGTTCTCGAATCACATCCGTTGCTGGTCTGCCTGTCTGTTCACAATACTTTTCAAGGTTCTTAGCTTCATTTGATGCCAAGTTTATAGTGATTCGCTTGACGGCCCATTTTTTGTTCATGCTGAAACAGATAAATCATGTAATCATCGCTTCAAACCTGATTTTACCTTCCCGACTGCTAAGTAACCTAAATTCAGTAGACCGAAAAGTTTTGCGATACCTAGGTTGGACTACGCCTACGCCAAAAATAGTAGTTTCTAATACAGTTTCTCAATAGCCCAAAAAGTTGATTGCTTTTAATGGCTTATAAAATAAACTTATAAATTAATCGCCTAGAAGCAACCCAAGCCAGTCCTACGTCAGATGCACTTCACAGACTACTCCATAGTTGCGTATGGTTTAACGTAAAAACTCCAGCATCTGTCTAAGGGTAAATAGATTAGAGAAAACTTCTCGATCTCTTGAAGGTGGCTAACCTGCTGTTTGAAGAGTTAGTTGGCGCGATCGCAAAATGAAAGTGGTACAACATTATATTGCTAGGTGTAGGGGCACGGCACTGCCCATACGTGTCAACTTAAGGTGAAACCCATCCTAGAAGCAGCTTTTAGATATTGTCTCGTTGTCTTGTTCCCAGTCTCCGACTGGGAATGCTGTCCTAGAGGCTCCGCCTCCTTTGCTGGCGGCTCTGCCGCTTTTGAGTTGCATTTCCAGCCTCTTGCTGGAAACGAGATTTGAAAAGGCTTTTAGCTTAAGTTGACACCAATGGGCACTGCCGTGCCCCTACGGGTGTACCTCACGTAAACTCAACGCACTGGGAACGGTTGATACTAAACAAAATCTTATTGCTGTTGTCAGATTCCCTGAAGCTGTTTACTGAGAAGAGGGATTTTATCTATTGTCAAAAACGGCGT
Source organism: Nostoc foliaceum FACHB-393 (assembly GCF_014698505.1). GTDB lineage: Bacteria > Cyanobacteriota > Cyanobacteriia > Cyanobacteriales > Nostocaceae > Nostoc > Nostoc foliaceum_A. The sequence continues at coordinate 14,589 of NZ_JACJTD010000025.1, forward strand.
GGGAATTTACTGAGCTATTGATTACTACTTTATCCCCCATCTTCAAATAGCTGATGACTAATCCCCTACACTGAGCGTAGGGGTTTTAAAATCTCTAAACGGTTACTAGAGTGAAACTTAAACTAGAAACTGAGTTTACTCAAGTCAAAGCAAAAGTTTTGACTATTTGCTACTCTCAGATTTAACCGTACTATTTTAATCAGGACTTACCACTCAGCGAGAAATCGGAGCGGCTTGTTGTCAGACATCTGAACTTCGGTAACTCAGCACTCACACGGAGAGAGGAATTTGAAAAATCAGGAATTGGGAAATTGGCAAACCACAGTTTTCGGAATTGTGTTAGCAATACTAGTGATTCTCGGGCTAAATTCTTTTATCATTATTAACCCAGGACAAGCAGGAGTGATCAGCATCTTGGGTAAAGCCAGAGATGGCGCTTTATTGGAAGGAATTCACGTGAAACCGCCTTTTATCTCAGTGATAGATGTGTATGATTTGACTGTGCAAAAGTTTGAAGTGCCAGCGGAGAGTTCTACTAAGGATTTGCAAAATTTATCTGCGAGATTTGCGATCAACTTTCGCCTCGATCCTGTAAAGGTAGTTGAAGTTAGAAGGAAACAAGGAACTTTAGAAAATATTGTATCAAAAATAATTGCACCCCAGACCCAAGAAGCATTTAAAATTGCAGCAGCTAGAAGAACAGTAGAAGAAGCAATTACCAAAAGAAGTGAATTGAAAGAAGACTTTGATCAAGCGTTAGGCGATCGCTTAGACAAATATGGGATAATTGTGTTAGATACTAGCGTAGTTGATTTAGCATTCTCACCAGAATTTGCCAGAGCAGTGGAAGAAAAACAAATTGCTGAACAACGGGCGCAAAGAGCCGTTTATGTAGCACGGGAAGCAGAACAAGAAGCACAAGCAGACGTTAATCGCGCCAAAGGTAGGGCAGAAGCTCAAAGACTCTTAGCAGAGACACTCAAAGCCCAAGGAGGACAGTTAGTTCTGCAAAAAGAAGCAATTGAAGCTTGGAGGACTGGCGGCGCTCAGATGCCCAAAGTTCTCGTTATGGGTGGTGACTCAAAAAGCGGTATCCCCTTCATGTTCAACCTTGGAAATATCCAAAATCAACCTTGATTTGAGTAAAGAATACTTAGTTAGTTGGGCTAGTCCCAACTCAAACACAACAGAAAACCAAGAAGATAATAATCGAAGTTTATGTCAATCCCCAATCATCAGAATCTCACCGCTGAAGAAGCGAAAAAATTACTGAATAAATTCAACTGTCTAGACATTGCTCCCATCCTTAATCCATCAGAAAAAGTAGTAATTCGTAATGCCTTAATTTTGCTCACCAAACTTGCTGATTATCAAATCTTAGGAATTTGTGCCGATACAGCAGAAGAAGGAATACTGGCTATGAAGACATATTCTCTGGCTTTAGGTTATGAACCACCAGATAATTTGTCTACGCCTGAAGGCCCAGTTTATATCAAATTAAATGGTAAAAATGGCTTGTGTTATCTCGATTCCTATGATGGACATCATCGTGGTGTATTAGTATCTTGTCAATCTTATGACGAAGAGGGAATAAACGAAATGTATGGACATCTTCCCTTGGATTTATTCGTATAGAATTCGGCGAATGAATGTAGGTAGGGTATGTGCCTTACCTACTAACTAATGAGCAATGAAAAATTACTAAATATTATGAGTATTATTACACTACAATCAGTCACAAAAGACTTTGGCATCAAAGAGATTTTAAAAGATGCTAGCTTTAGCCTCGATGCTACTGACAAAGTTGGCTTAATTGGTACGAATGGTTCAGGAAAATCAACCCTATTAAAAATGATCGCAGGGTTAGAATCGATTGATAGTGGTCAAATTTTAATCAACTCCGGTTCTAAAATTATCTACTTACCCCAGCAGCCAGATTTAGATGAAAATCACACAGTTTTAGAGCAAGTTTTTGCTGATAGCGGTGAACACATGGCTTTGGTGCGTGAGTATGAAGAACTCTCAGATAAATTGGCTCACTATCCAGATGATAGCCAACTGATGTCTCGCCTTTCTGTGGTGATGCAACGGATGGATACAAGTGGTGCTTGGGAACTAGAAACTAATGCTAAAATCATCCTTACCAAATTAGGAATTTCTGACTTTGATGCCAAAATAGGCACTTTATCTGGCGGCTATCGCAAGCGGATTGCTTTAGCATCAGCGTTGCTAGCAGAACCAGATGTTTTGCTCATGGATGAGCCGACAAACCATCTCGATGCTCTTTCTGTAGAATGGTTACAAAGTTATTTAAATCGTTATCGCGGCGCACTTTTTCTAATAACCCACGATCGCTACTTTTTGGATCGCGTTACCAATCGGATCATTGAAATTGACCGAGGCGACATTTACACCTATACAGGCAACTACTCATATTACCTCGAAAAGAAAGCCTTAGCTGAAGAATCTGCCGTAAGTAGTCAACGTAAACATCAAGGCTTACTGCGGCGCGAGTTGGAATGGCTCAAAAAAGGGCCGAAAGCCAGAAGTACTAAGCAAAAAGCTAGAATTGACCGCGCTCATGCTTTGCGAGATACTGAATTTAAACAAGTTCAGGGTAAAGTTGATATTTCTACAGTTGGTCGTCGCATTGGCAAAAAAGTTATTGAATTAGACAACATTTCTAAAGCCTATGATGGACGTACCCTGATTAATAATTTCACCTATGAATTTAGCCCAGAAGACCGCATCGGCATTATCGGCGCTAACGGTGCAGGTAAATCTACTTTAATGGATATTATTACTGGTCAGATTAAGCCAGATTCTGGTATTGCAGAAATTGGAACTACAGTTCACATCGGTTATTTTGACCAGCATTCTGAAGAATTGCTCACAGCTTTAAACGAAAATCAGCGCGTGATTGACTACATCAAAGAAGAAGGAGAGTTTATTAAAATTACCGATGGGACTCAAATTACTGCTTCTCAAATGTTGGAGCGGTTTTTGTTTCCTGGTAATCAACAGTATGCACCAATTAATAAACTTTCTGGTGGTGAAAAACGCCGTTTATTTCTGTTGCGGGTTTTGATGAGTGCGCCCAATGTCTTAATTTTAGATGAACCGACAAATGATTTAGATGTTCAGACATTGGCAGTACTAGAGGATTATTTAGAGGATTTTGTCGGGTGTGTAATTGTAGTTTCTCACGATCGCTACTTTCTTGATCGCACCATCGACACAGTATTTTCCTTTGAAGAAGGCGGTAATCTCCGGCAATATCCAGGTAATTACTCGATTTATCTCGACTATAAGAAGGCTGATGAAGCACAGCAACAAGCTGCGAACACTAAGGAGAAACCCAAAAATGCCGAAGTCCAAAATGGTGCGGCTTCACCCAAGGATGTAGAGAATACCAAGCGGCGGAGGTTATCCAATTGGGAGAAAAAAGAATTTGAGCAGTTGGAAGGTAAAATTGCCCAGCTAGAGGCTGAGAAAGCGGAAACCGAGAAAACCCTAGCGAATGTCTCACCGGGGAATTACAGCCAAGTGCAAAAACTCTACGATCATGTGGAAAAGCTCAAGCACGCGATCGATGTAGCGACTGAACGCTGGTTAGAATTGGCTGAGATGGAATCTTAAATTAAGAATACCTTAGCCATCTACTGCGGAGCGCCCTATCTCTTCATAATCTTTTTTTGGCTAAGGTATTGAAGTACAAAAGTTAATCAAAAACAAAAGCGGTCTTTATCGAAGAAAGGCAGAAGGCAGAAGGGATAAATCCCTTCTATTCTTGCCCGAACCATCTGCGCGACCGTAGGGAGCAAGGGTTTAAGACCCCCACCAAATTGAAAATTTGGTGGCTCCAAATCAAGAGGGGTTTGAATCCTATAAGTGAAAAGAACCTTCTGCCCTCTGCCTCCTGCCTTCTGCCTTCTTCAACTTTAGCAACACAATTGGTTGTAAAGTATTGCGGCGATTCAAAACAGTCTTTGTTTTGAGATAAGCTCAATGTAGCGTTCAGACATGATGGGGTTATGAAGAATGAAACCTGTTTTGGATGCTCAGGTATCACAGCCTATATGCCAAAGTTCCTGGTATTTAGCGCCTACGTTGTAAGAAAACTTATGATTTTCTGATGACAGATGCTCAAGGGCAGACATCGAAGCAATTTGCTGCGCCTGAAGGTTTTTATTGATAATTCGTGCTGGGTGACTAAATTACGAGTTATCAATGACAGATTATCTTCTTCTGGGTCTGTTATCTAATAAATTAACCGCAGCACCAGCAGCAGCACCATTGACACCATTTTTCCAGGTAGTTCTACAACCACCAGAAATTGCACCTGCCAATACACCAGCACCAGCACCTACAGCGATATCTTGAACAGGTAAACGTCCGTTTCTTCTTCTGGCTCTGGTGCGTCTTGCACCATTGGCAGCATTAACAGCAGCACCAGCAGCAGCACCTTTAAAAGCATTGTCTAATACCGAACCACAATTTGTTACAACCCCACTTAATACACCTGCCCCGGCTCCAATGGCTGCATTATTAAGAACTCGGTCATCAGCAGAAGCAGGTTGAACCGGGATTAAGCTAGTACCAGCTAAAGTAGCAGCCATCAAGCCAGGTAGGAATGCGCGTTTTAGCATGTTTTGCATGGTAGTACCCTCTAAAAATCTTACGATTGCTGAACAATCAAATTTCAGTGCGCTCGCTAATCCTCATATTTCTAATTTTAGACAATAGCAATATTATCTAAAATTAGGATATTTAGATAATTGCACCCACTAAAACGTAATTTTAGCCCAAAGCTTGTTGTATTTACTGAGTGGACAATAATTAAACTGACCAAGCCCCGTTGGGGCGAGTATAGGGTGTGGGGTGTAGCGAAAGAAATAGCCCCAACAACTGGATAAGCTGTTAAGTATTTAATTTGCACATTGAGATCGCAGGGGGGCAGGGAGCAAGGGAGAGGGTTTGCAGCCTTTATTACCATGAAAATGATGCAATTTAAATGACGATTAGCTTACAAGCCCCATCTTTTAAGATGATTGCATTGATCGGGGTTTCAGAGCTACGTTCAATGCCGTATCCTCTACACCCTACCCCCACACCCAACTTCATGACACATTAACTAAAACTAAAAAACAGTAAACCAAAAAGTTTTTCCTCAAAGAGCGATCGCTAGATGGAGACTAGTGGTCTGTCAAACCTAAATTTGTGAGTTTATGGAAAAATGGAGAGGCTATTCGTTGTCAACCGCTCCATTGGTTTCAGGAACTCCCCATGTCCAAAGGCTATATTGTCCAGTTGAGTCCGGAGGATGGCAGGGTGCAATTCGCAAGCCTAGATAAAATTTAGGAAGATTTTTTCCCATCTGAAACCATTTGCGAGAGAATATAGGCTCCAAAATCTAGTACCTGATCCAGCAAAAAGCCAATGATACCGATGTAGATGATCACCTGGATTATATAATCGACATTACCAGCTTTATAAGCTTCCCACAGGGTAAACCCAAGTCCTTTTGGGCCTGTTAACATTTCTGTAGCAATAACTATAAACCAAGCTACCCAAATGCTTACTTTAAAGGCATGAAATAGATGAAATATAGCGACTCGAAAGTTATTGTTCTGTCTATGAAAATGCCGCATCCCTATTGCCGTATTAATAATCATCGTCCAGAGAGTTCCCAGAAAAACTACTATAATAGCAGCCGATTCGCTTTCTTGAAATGCTATTAGGGCAATAGGTAACAAAGCTATAGGAGGGATACTATGTGGTATCTGAAATATCAGCCTAAATAGCTGATAAATCATGCTATTCATGCCTATTAAATAACCAATAAAACTACCCAATACAGCGGCTGGAATGTAACCCACAAATAACCGTTGCAGGCTAGCTAAGATGTCTAAAAACATATTATTTCCTATGCCTCAGTTTTCATTGAGAATATCTGGGAAATACTGTGGCAACAACACAAAATAGTGAATAGAAAAGTTATTTTAACTGTATTTCCTCTTTTCTTAGTACAAGATTTCCTAGATTCTCTCTTCCTTGGCGGTTACTCAAAAAAATTAGGTGTTTTTACGATGTGATAGTAGTAGTACAAAGAAGAGGTAAAACTTGTATTTACTAAACTTTATCAGAAAAGCAAATCCTGATTAGTAAATTAAATACAATTTCTAGAATTGACTTGTTTGATGGTTATACTAAGTATGAATATCTAAAATTTTTAATCCTAAATAAATATCAAGATTTGTTATTAGCAATACAGATATTAAATAAAATAAGAAGTAAGAAGGATGAAAATTATTTAACTTTCATCCTTTAGAATTTAACCTTTGCGATTATTTACCTAAATTACGCTTCATTTGTTCTAACTCATCCTGAGTTTCCCAGCTACGGAACTTCTCTTCTAAGTCATCAAAACCACTAGAATAACTGCTAGTTTGATTCGACCAGCCGCTGGTTTCAAAACGCTGCTGAGTTTGCGCTTTAGCACGGGCTGTCTGTGCTTCTGCGGCTTTAGCTTGCACCTCTTGTCGTCGCTGCTGAATTTTTCGCAGTAGTTCCTGAGATTGGTTAATGCGTTCTTTCAGCCCTTGCATATGTCCCCAACGCTGATTTCCTTCGCGCAACAGGGCTGCTTCTCGCTCACCCGCCGCAGCCGCCAAATCTTCTCTACCAGCGTTTTTGGCTTTTTGAACACGGATATGCCAACGCTGAATTTCTTGAGCGGTGGACAGAATTTCTTCTTGCGATCGCTTCTCTTGTACTTGTAAATCTGCAATCAGCTTTAATGTGCCTTCCTCTTGCTCACGCAGCTGTTCTAGCAGCGCCTCTAACTCCAAATGTGGATTGTTACGCAAGAATTCTTCTAAACGGTTTTCTAAAAACCGACTCAAATCATCAAATAAGCCCACTGCTAGAACTCCAGAGATCGGGTGCGTGACTATTTTATTGTAGTAGTCAGGTGGACTTCTGGGTGTTAGTTAGATTTGAAAGTTGGGAAGAATGTATTTGGTGAAACTACGCAAACAACGCTGACTTACAAAATAAGGCTTTAATCAGTATGAGTTCTGATTTTCAACCGCCACCTAAGAGCTTGTCCATACTAGCTTCTGTCGGAGGAGTAGTTACTGCTGTAATAGCGATCGCAATTTTAACTAGTTGGTCTAAGCAACTTTCCCAGACTTCTATAGAAAAACCTGAAATATCAACATCCGAAACTGCTTCACGCCAATTGGTACAACCGGAGAAACCCCAAAGTCCCCTCTCTTCTGCCCAAGAAGCTGAAATAGTTGCTAGCCTTGATGCGAAATCTGTAGTTTTGCCAGGTCAACCCATTCCTAAGAACCAACTAACAGTAGCGATAATTCCCTATGTTGCTCCTGGAGTTGGAAAACTGACCCCAGAGGAAACGACAACTGCCCGCCAAGCTTGGTCATACTTCCAGCGTAACTGGAACGATGAAACTGGCTTGGTCAATTCTGTTGATGGCTTTGCTTCTGTCAGTATGTGGGATCAGACAGCTGCTATCGCAGCTTTGGTCAGTGCTAGAGAACTCAATATCGTGCCTGTGGCTGAATTTGATGCCAAAATGACCAAAATGTTGAAGACATTGGCATCTATGCCTTTATACAAAGGGGAACTACCCAACAAAGTCTACAATGCAAAAACCCTTGTACCCGTTAATTATGGTCAACTAGAAAAACGCGAAGAAATTGGTTGGTCAGCCATCGATTTAGGGCGGATGGCAATCTGGCTGAAGATTGTCGGGGCAAAGTATCCAGAGATGCGACTAGGAACAGAAGCGGTTTGGAAGCATTGGCAAGTCAAGCGTCTCACCAGAAGGGGACAAATGTACGGTACTGCTGTTATCAAAGGTAGGGAACAGTATAACCAAGAAGGTCGCTTGGGCTATGAGAATTATGCTGCATACGGTTTAAAGCTTTGGGGCTTGGATGTTAATAAAGCTTTGGATTATCAGTCCCATGCTGCGTTTGTTGATCTTTACGGAGAAGGAATTCCTTACGATCTCCGCGACTATAAAAACTCTGGAGCTAATAACTACGTTCTTAGCGAACCCTATATATTAGATGGCATCGAAACTGGGTTTCAAGCTTTGCCTAAAGCTTATGCCGATCGGATTTTAGCTGCTCAAGCAGCGCGTTACCAAGCAACCAAACAATTAACTGCCATCACCGAAGACAACTTAGATCGCTCTCCTTACTTCGTTTACAGTAGTCTGTTTGTCAACGGGAAACCTTGGGCAACCATTACAGATACCCGACAACAGCACAACGATTTACGATTTCTCAGTGCCAAAGCTGCGATCGGCTGGCATGTGCTTTACAATACTACTTACACCAGCCAGTTATTTGATTTTGTCCAAGCTAACCTTAAATCTAAAGATGGCTGGTACAACGGCTTTTATGAGTCTCTACGTCAGCCGAATAAAACTCTTACCGCTAATAATAATGGTGTTATTCTAGAAAGTTTACTGTACAAGCAAGTTGGACAACCGCTCACCGTTTGGGCAGGAGTTAAAAGTCAGAAGTCAACCGAGAGGGCTATCAGAACACGATAACTTAAACTTACAGCTAAGGTTCTCAGATAGTAAAAAAATTGGCGTTGCATATCGGAAGAACTGTACCTATATACATCTGTTCATCACTCGATTCAGCAACGCCATCCTATGGCAAAAATCTTTGAACAGATACTGAAACATCTGCAAATGCTAACGGTGTAATCGTTCCTTGCTTAATAGTATATTCTTCAACATACTTACCATTTTGAGGGTTTCTGAACACAATCATCTGTTTAGCCGATAAACTTAAAACCCAATATTCTTGAATCTCAGCCGTCGCATAAATCACAGCCTTGATCTCCAAGTCTTTGTTTAAGCTTGTCTTGGTAACTTCTACAATCCAGAAGATATCAGGAACAGGATGGGGATCGCTATGCAATATCCAAGGTGTGCACCAACTAATTGTATTGATAAATGCCTGCGCTACCTCAGTACGCTCTTCTGTATAATATTGAAAGGCATTAGGATATTCTGTGAGAGCTTCAGGATGAAATACATACCTCATTGCTGAAGTAACTGCCTCACCTGAGCCAAAGCTTCTTCTCCAAGAATTGATTGTACAGAACCATCCCGAATATCATCTCGTCGTTTCTTTGCTTCAGTAGTCCAAACTGTTTGAATGGTTGGATCGGCTCCAAATTCTAGGCTTTCGACTAACTTCTCTTATAAACTTTCACCGTATACAGACCCCGTTTAAGGAAAAAAGATACAAAATTTCCGTGTAATTCACCCTGATATTTAGAACTTTTGCGAATATCATTCACTAGCGCTACTCGACTCTATCGATAGCTGTACAGACGCGCTCCTAACTCCTTCTTTGCTTATGCTATACAAGCACCATCAACAAAAGCTGTTGAGATGGATTGCACTATTCCTAGTTGGAACATTTCTGCAATTGTTGTTTTACATCCCGACACCAGCCTTATCTCAAAATTCCAATAGCTGTAGCAATATTACAGCCCCGCTCACATCTGAAGAACAAACTTATGCTCGTGCTGCTTGGCAGTATTTTGTCAAAAATTATCAGCCAGCAACGGGATTTACCAATTCTACTGGGGGTTATCCTTCGGGTACACTCTGGGATATGGGTAACTACTTGATGGCGTTGAATGCTGCACGATGGTTAAATCTTACTGACCAAGCAGACTTTGATGCACGCCTCAACAAGTTTTTGACGACTCTTAGCAGCTTGAAGTTATTTGAGGATGCGTTGCCAAATAAAGTTTATAATGCAGCCACTGCACAGATGGTTGATTATGGTAATAATCCACTTGAGCGGGGTATTGGTTGGTCTGCTTTGGATGTTGGGCGAATATTAGCTGCGTTTGATGTCATCCGTACCTGTCATCCGCAATATAATGATTGGCTTAAAGGAATTGTAGCAAAGTGGCAAGTGGCGCGATCGCTCAAAGATGGACAACTTTACGGTGCTACTGTTCTCCCAGACGGCAAAACATTACTGGTGCAAGAAGGACGACTCGGCTATGAAGAATACGGCGCGAGGGGTTATCAACTTTGGGGTTTTTCTGCACCGAAAGCGATCGCTTTTGAGCCATTTAAGTTAGTCGAAATTAATGGTGTCCAAATTCCCGTTGATACCCGTGACTTTCAAAGCACTAACGCTAATAATTACATTGTTAGTGAGTCTTATATCCTTGAAGGGATTGAATTTGGCTTGCAAGGCGAGTTAGCTGATTTTGCTGCCAGGGTTTTAGATGTGCAAAAACGGCGTTTTGATACCACAGGTCAGTTGACTGCGGTTACAGAAGATAATATCGACCAAGCGCCTTATTTTCTCTATAACACCGTCTATGCAAACGGTGCAAACTGGGCGACAATCACCGATGCCAATCAACCTTATCCACAGTTTCGCAGCATCAGTACCAAAGCTGCTTTTGGTTGGCACTATCTTTTTCCAGATAATGCTTATGCTCAAAAAGTTTTTGATGCAGTCAAGGATCTTCGCAGTCCTGATGATGGTGGTTACTATGCTGGTATTTATGAAGAATCAAAACAACCCAATAAAGCTTTAACAGGTAATACTAATGGGCTTATTCTGGAGATTTTATACTACAAAGCTAAGGGAAATCGCCCTTTAATTGCTTCTGGTTCTGCGAGTGTGTCTACTGGTAAGCCCAGTGAGAATGCTTCTGCTGCAACACCCTCAAATCAACCGAATTCTACTACTGCTAAGACTCCGATCGCAACCCCTGCGGATACTTCTAAACCTACAGAAGTGGCCGTTGCACCTATTCCCCCAGTGGATAGTCCCAAGCCATCATCTAACCTGAAACTAGATCGGCCACTGTCAGTAATTGAACGGCGCTATGCGGAAGCAGCTTGGCGATACTTTCAAGCGAATTATCATTCCAAAAGTGGGCTGATAGACGATCGCAGTGATTTTAAAGGTGCAACTCTTTGGGGATTGGGAGATTATCTCGCAGCCCTCCATGCAGCGCGATCGCTCGATATAATTACTCCCAAAGAATTTGACCGACGCACCCGGCATCTTTTAGCAGCCTTGACAAAGTTACCATTATTTGCAGGAGAGCTACCTGGTCGGGGTTACGATACGCGATCGCTACAACCAGTAGATTATGGTGGAAATCCGATTTCAGAAGGAAACGGTTGGTCAGCTTTAGATTTGGGTAGATTGCTGGCAGCACTTTACAACTTAAAAACCTGTCATCCACAATACACGGCTGCTGTAGATAAAATTGTGTTGGATTGGTCATACTTGCGTGTGGTGCGCGAAGGAATTCTCTCCAGTGCTACTGTTACCAAAGATCAAGACGGGCGATCGCTTACTCGCGTCAACCCCGAAACCCGTTTAGGTTATGAGGAATATGCTGCTCGTGCTTTTCAATTATGGGGGTTTAATGTTGATCGTTCTGCTGTTGGCGGTGAATATCAAACAGCTTCAGTAGAGGGAGTAAAAGTCCCAATCCAACGTCGTCGCACAGATACCAACTCCAAAGTTAACCAATACACAGTTAGTAATCCTTTCTTGCTCTATGCACTGGAATTTGGACTAGATCCAAAAATGCGATCGCTCTTTGAACCAATTTTTCAGGCGCAAGCTGAACGTTACCGTCGGACTGGCACTCTCACAGCCTCAGCCACCACCTTGATTGATCGTAAACCTTACACTGTTCACAGTTCAATTACTGGGCAGAGTGAATCTTGGGTAGCTTTAGGAGATAACGGTCAACCTGTACCAAAGGGGCGATTGGTCAGTACAGCAGTCGCTTTTGCTTATCATGCCCTGTTTCCAGAAAACAAGTATAGTCAACAGTTACTGCAAGGAACGACTGACTTATACAATCCATTAACCGGATTTTATGAGGGTTTCTATGAAGCCACAGGTAAAACAGCAATTGGTTTCACCAGCAGCACCAACAGTATGATTTTGCAATCCTTGCTGTACAAAGTGATGAATCAACAACCCCTAATTCGTCCGACTACCAACATGAAATCTCCTTGGTGGCAAGCTGTTACCAAAGGAGATTCTGGGCGAGGTCTACCTAGTACTGCCACACAACAAAGCAGGTTAATTTCTGATAATTCTGGAAGTTACTGGGTTTCAGGTAGTAAAGGACACCAAGACAAGTAGATGTAGGGATGCAAAGACGCGACGCGTCCTTGCGTTCTCTTTCACTACCCCTACCCAGTAATGTTGCGTTGGTAATAGGTTGTTAGTAATGAATTGAACTAGGGAATACTTGTTCTGAGGGTATGCAGATGATTTAAATGGAGATAGGACTTACGTACAATAAATCCCCCAATCCCTGATAAATTGGGGCTTTTAGGGTTCCTCCTTTTTTAGGGGGGATCTAGCTTTCAGGTTTTCAGTGCGTAAGTCCTGGGAGATGCCAATTGGAACAATCATTTTTGGGACTTACACACACTCTATTAATTCTCCGCACTCTTCTCTAACGAGACGCTGCGCGTTGGCGATAACCTGCGGCCATTGGTATCAACTAAAGCTGAAAGCCAGCCTAGAACCAGCAATTTAAAATACTACTAAGATGACATCAGTTTCTATTAGTGATAATTCCTCAAACTTTTCAGGTAACACTCGTTCATTACTCAAAAAAAGAACGCTGTTATTTCGCTACCTGGCAGAAATAAATTTAATTTTTGGTATCTGGTATTTGCAATGGCGCATTACCCATTCCATCAATTTTGATGCGCTATGGATCTCTATTCCTTTGCTGATAGCAGAAATTTATAGCTATTTTGGCGGTGTAATGTTTGTGATTGGGTTATGGCGTCCTTTAGTGCGACAGGTTAAGTCTCTCGACCAGATGATCCCACCTCTAGCCAGATCCGAATGGCCAACAGTAGACGTGTTTGTGACCTGCTACAACGAGCCGCCGGAAATTGTAGAAGAAACTGCTAAAGCTGCTCTGAGGATGGATTACCCGCCAACAAAGTTACGCGTTTATGTCTTGGATGATGGGAGTTCGGCTGATATGCAAGCTATGACACAAAGATTGTGTATTGAGGATTTGCAGTCACCACTACTACAACAAGAAGCAAATCGGATTGATGCAGAACACTCTTGTTTGCTAGAGCGCCTGAAGCAACTGGAAAATTTAACACCTAATACTCAAGCTGCTGAACAATGGCTGCAATCATCATCGGAACTAGTAGTTAACCAGTTTGCTACCGAATTTGTGCAAAGTTTGCGACAGTTTATTCTTTGGTTACCTCCGAATCATCAAAGTATTAGTGAACGTCTAGCTACCGAACGCAAAGCCTTAGAAGAAGCTATCCGCAAGAAAGAATTGGAACTGCTGGAACTCTCCCGGTTTCGCTACATAGCTCGTCCCAAGACACCTGGCGTAGCGCATCATGCTAAAGCAGGCAACATCAATTACGCAATTTTTTCTGGAGAAACGGCAGGAAATTTTATTGTTACTCTCGATGCCGACCATATTCCCAAGCCAAATTTTATTAAGCGAGTTCTGCCTTATTTCTATACCTATAATCTTTCAACAGGAAAATACGACCAGAATCAAATTGCTTTTGTCCAGACCCGCCAGGATTTTTACAATATTCCTCCAGGCGATCCTTTTGGACATCGAGCAAATTTATTTTATGGGCCACTTCAGCAAGGTAAAGATGGCATGAATGCTGCCTTCTATACGGGCACAAATGCGATACTAAGGCGTGAGGCATTAGTTAGTGTAGGACTGCAAAATTTTGCTGATGAATTTGCCAAAGATGAAAAACGTTTAGATGAATTTAATTTAGTTGGTGGGGTATCGAGTAATAGCATTACCGAAGATATGAATACAGCCATGCGTCTGCATAGTGCTGGCTGGAAATCTATTTATCACAATGAACTTTTGGCAGAAGGTTTAGCGCCAGATGACCTGAGTTCTACTCTTAAACAACGGCTACGCTGGGCACAAGGAACTATCCAAGTGCTAGTGAGGGAAAATCCATTGACAAAATCAGGGCTAACCTTTTGGCAAAGGTTGCAATATTTTAAGACGATGTATAGTTATTTTTCTGGTTTTGCAACTCTGGTTTTTATTTCTTGCCCAATTATCTATTTTTTTACGGGCATTGTTCCAGTTAAAACCTATGGAACTGACTTTTCCCTACACTTTTTCCCAGCTTTTATTATCAACCGTCTCACTTTCCTAGCAGCTACTTGGGGGATTCCAGCTAGAGAAGTTTGGCGCTCTGAACAATATGCTATCGCTTTATTTCCCTTATTAATCCAAGCTGTATGGAGTGTGTTTACAGGACAAAAAATCAATTTCCAAGTAACACCTAAGCAACGGCAGTCTGGAATTTATCTCCGGTTAGTTTGGCCACAGTTAGCTGTTTTTATCTTTACTATCTTAGGGATATTATGGAGTCTTTACCGTTTTGCAATTGGTCATCTAGATTATCCTTTGGTTCACCTACTCAATGGTGCATGGGCTATCTATAACTTGTTACTTTTGTCGGCGATCATCCGCGCATCCGTTTGGCAACCTCCGAAAGAAGTCTAATAGGGAAGTAGGGACAAGGAGAATAACTCTTAACTCCCTTGCTGCAATAGCTAATAATCACCAAGCAATCAAACACAGCTATAGCAGTCCTAAATCATTTGTGAAAATTATATATCTCTTTTTTTTATTATCTTTGCGTCCTTGGTGTTCTTGGTGGTTCGTTTCCTTATCTATATTTTTCACGACACATTTAGGATTGCTAGAATAGCATATAAAATACAAAATTATTGCTATGCATCTTGCAGTTTACCTTAGGCAAATGCCAAAATATGAATAGATATTTTCAATTCAAAATTAGGAAAATACAACCATGAATACAAGTGTAACAGTACTAGAACTATCTGGTATTTTAGATGGGATTAGAGGGAATGAACTACGTCGTGAAATTAGCGGACTTCTGGCAAACGGAGCCGAGATTTTGTTGCTTGATATGAAAGAAGTAAAGTTTATTGATAGCTCTGGTTTAGGTGCTTTAGTATCAGGAATGCAAATGGCGCGAAATGCTAACGCTAAACTTTTTGTCTGTTCTATTAACGATCAAGTCAGGATGTTGTTTGAACTGACTAAAATGGATAGAATATTTCAAAGCTTTGCTGATCAAGATGAATTCAATCGTCAAGTATTGGCAATACAGTAAGCTGGTAGACAATAAAAGAAATGAATCTGCACATTTGGCTATACTAACTAAAGTTAACTTTTACCAAAGATAAGTCATCATCAAGATTATCTTGAGCATTTAAAGTGAGAATCTTCGCTAATAGTTGATTTGGGTTACACCTATCTTTCAGACTATATTCTGTTAGTAAGTCAATGAAAGCATCAATACCCCAAATTTTACCATCTGACTGATTAATTTCATAAGCACCATCACTAAAGATGTATAAAGTGCTGTTTTCTTCGATTTCAAAAACAGCATCCTCAAATTGAATATCAGGTAAAAAGCCAATTGGTAGGTCTAAAGAACTTAGCTGTTTAACTTGGATGCTTGTTGTAGAGGTATTAGATAACAATAAAGCTGGTGGATGTCCGGCGTTAGCATAAATAAGTTGACGTTTCAGGCGGTGATAAACTCCATACCAGATTGTGAAGTATTTATCACCGTGATTCCTCATTTGGAAGGCGTGATTGAGCGCTTTTAGGACTTCACTAGGTTGACAAAGGTTTGTATTTGGTAGAGATTGCGATCGCAAAACATTCAGCACAGATACAGATAGGAGGGCAGAACCCACCCCATGACCTGATACATCCAACAAATAAATTGCCAAATTATCCTCGTCAATCCAATGATGGTCGAAGCAATCGCCTCCTAGTTGCGCTGAAGGAATAAACAGATTTTCTGTAGTTACTGATCCTACAAGCGGTGAGGGTAGAAGCGATCGCACATAATCAGCGGCCTCAGATAATTCTGCTTCTAAAATTTGCTTTTGGGTTTGCAAATCCTGATTGAGTGTCTCTAAAGCTTGCTTTTGACTTTGTAGATCCTGATTTAGCTGGTGTAACCTTAGTCCTGCTCTTACCCGTGCTTTCAATTCATTCATCTCTATTGGTTTAGAGATAAACTCATCTGCTCCAGCGTCAAGTCCCCTAACTCTATCTTCCTCCTCTCCTCGAGCTGCTCCCCTAGCTGTCAATAGAATAAAAAAAGTAGTTGCCAACTCTGGATCTGTTCTAATTCGACGACACACTTCTAGCCCATCTACCTGAGACATCATCCAGTCACAGATAATCAGAGCAGGACGTAGAAGCTGTGCTTGTGTAATTCCTTCTTCACCATTGCTAGCAATAGTGGTATCATAACCCTGATTTTGGAGTGTTCTTTTCAGTACTGTTCGCACTATAGGGTCATCATCAATAACCAGAATTTTAAACATAAATTAAATTTTGCTAAGTAGATTCAAAAGTCAGTAATTGCCCTAATTAAACTTATATGTAATTTAGTTTGAAATGTATAGTGAAATTACTCAAATTAAATAAATTAATTACCGATTATGATCATCTCAAAATATTTTCTGGGTTAAGAAGTGAAAAATAAAATTTACCTAAAAGTCAACACAGACCTGACAGCATCGCCTCAAGTTTTGTCTTGGTTCGAGCAGATTAATCAACCACCTATTCCCAATAAACAAATTTGGTGGCAATGCCAAACACTTTTGATGGAAGGCTTTACTAATATTGTTGAACATGCCCACAAAAATTTACCTATTGAAACTCTTATTGAGATAGAAGCTGTGCGGTTAGATGAATATATAGAACTTCGCATCTGGTCTCAAGGTGAACCCTTTGACTTAGAGCAACGATTGCAGCAAACATTTGAATTTGAGGATAACGATCAAGAGCGTGGGCGTGGTTTAAAAATCATGTCTACCATTGCCGACAATTTGAGTTATGAGCCGACAGGAGATAATCGTTACTGTTTATTTATTAGTAAATATTACTAAAGTTACAGCGGGAGTTTGGGCCCAGGAGTTAGGAGTTAGGAATTAGGAGTCTTGATTAAAAATTCTTGAATTAGTTTAAGAAACTCTTCTAACTCTGAGATTAAATTAGTAGTACCTCGACGTTCTTGATTGTGAGCTAGTTGTTCTAGTTTTTCTGCGGCTAGATGCATGGTTGTAGCTCCAACATTGGCACTGGCACCTTTAATTTGATGGGTTTGGATCGCCAGTTGCTCAAAGTCATGATTTGCGATCGCTATTTTAATTACCTCTAGACGAGGTTGAATATCTTCAACAAATATTTGCAGTAGTTCCAATTCAAATTCTGGGTTATTTTCCGAGAGTTGATGCAAACGTTCCCAATCTATTGGGAGGTCAACTGAACCTACATCTGTTGTAGAAGCTGTCTGCTCTAAGGCAACAGTTTCTTTTTCCATAAATATCATACTTCCCCAACGCTCTAGCGCCGCAGCCAACTTTTCTTTCATTACTGGCTTACTCAGATAGTCGTCCATTCCGGCATCTAGACACAGTTGTTGATCTTCTTTCATGGCATTAGCTGTCATCGCAATTACTATAGGACGACGACTATTGACAAAGCTAATTTCTTGCCATCGATGAATTTCTTTTGTGGTTTCTAAACCGTCGAGAACTGGCATTTGGCAATCCATGAGAATTAAATCGTAGGGAATTTTTTCCAATAACTGCAAAACTTCTTTCCCATTACCAGCAACATCAGCGCTATAACCCAGGCTTTGGAGTTGTTTCAAGGCAACTTTCTGATTCACCAGATTATCTTCAGCTAAAAGAATTCTAAGTTTGGTGGAGTCAGAGCTAGGAGAATGATAGTTGCTGTTGTTTTCGTAATGACTCCTGTTAGCAAAGCGGGGCGTAGCCCATTCTGACTCCTCTTGTTCTGGCTGCGTTCCTAAAATAGTCATGATGGTATCGAGGAGTCGGGACGGTTTGACAGGTTTGACCAAATAAGCTGCAAATCCTATTTTTAGCGCTCGTTGGATTTCATCCCGTTGATTAGTAGAGGTAAGCATAATCAAATGTAGACTAGCGATCGCTGAATTTGCCTTAATTTGTTCTCCCAAAGTCATGCCATCTGTTTCTGGCATTTGCATATCAATCACAGCAACGTCATAGAGATTTTTCTGCTTGGCAGCCTCCTGAATAGCTTTGAGGGCAGTAGCAGCCGAAGCAGCCTGATCTACCTGCATTCCCCAACGAGTAGCTTGATGGTGGATGATTTTGCGATTAGTGGCATTATCATCTACCACTAACAAGCGCCGATTAGTCAGAAGTCCGCGTTCGCTTTCTGAGGAAATAGGGTGAAGTTGCTGGGCAAAAGTTACTTCAAACCAAAACTTAGATCCTTTGCCCAACCGACTGTCTACGCCAATTTCTCCTCCCATTAAGCTCACCAGTTGCTTGCAGATGGCTAATCCCAAACCTGTGCCGCCATATTTGCGGGTGGTGGAAGCATCTACTTGGGTAAATGGCGTAAAGAGTTTGCATTGGTCTTCAGAGGTAATGCCAAGACCAGTATCTGTGATGGCAAAGTGGATGGTGGCTGTAGTAGAGTTTTGCGATCGCAATTCTGCTCGTAGTACGACCTCTCCATTACTGGTGAATTTGATCGCATTGCTGATCAGGTTCATGAGAATTTGCCGCAGGCGGCCAGCATCGCCTTGCAGATGGGTGGGGACATTGGGATAGATTAACGCGGCAATTTCTAATCCCTTATTATGGGCTGGGGGAGCCAATAATTCCAACACCTCTTCTACACAGGTAGATAAGTTAAAATCTAGAGTTTCTAGTGCCATTTCCCCAGCCTCAAGTTTGGATAGATCCAAAATTTCGTTGATTAGGCTTAAGAGAGCGTCTCCACTAATGCGAATTGTTTCGATAAAATCCCGTTGCTCCGAGTTTAGGGGAGTTTCTAACATTAAGCCTGTCATGCCCAACACAGCATTCATCGGAGTTCGGATTTCATGGCTCATGTTCGCCAAAAAGGCACTTTTAGTTTTAGAAGCTAATTCAGCTTGATGACGGGCAATTTCGAGTTCTTTTCGCTGTTGAGTTTCTGCGTTTAACATTTGAGCTTGGGCTAAGGCAATACCTACTTGATCAGCTATTTGCCGTAAAAGATGAGTTTCAAAGCTAGACCATTGGCGGGAACTGCCGCACTGATGGACAATCAACAAACCGCAGAGTTCTTCTTTAACCAGAATCGGTATGACCAAATTGGATTTGACCCCAAATTGTTGCAGTAATTCTATGTGGCTTTTTTGGACTTCAACTAGATCAAAATTAGCAAGCCCCAGATGCCGTTTTTGACGGTACTGCTGTAGATAGTACTGCTGTGTATATTCCGCTTGAAAGTAAGCATTGACTAGCTCTTTGTCTTTGATTGTCAGCCAGCCAGAAACTACTGCTTCAACAATGGTGGTTCCAGATCCATCTGCCAAAGGTTGATAAATCAAAACTCGATCGCTATGGAGGATTTTTTGTACCTCCGTAACACTGATTTGGAGAATTTCTTTGATTTGTAAAGACTGACGAATCTTGAGGGTGATTTCAGTAAATAGTTGCGATCGCAAGTTTTGCCGTTGAAGTTCTTCTTCTGCCTGCTTGCGCTCAATAAACTGCCCTACTTGCTCACCAATAGAATGCATTACTGTTGCCAAATCTGGGTCAGGTTGCTGGATCTCATGGCTAAAGCAGGTAATGACACCGAGGATTTCTTTACCTGTACGGATCGGAAAACCGAAAGCTCCGTGTAGTTCTGCTTGGGCAGCAATTTGAGAGCGGATGAAATTCTGATCTTTAACTACATCAGCAATCCAAACAGGTTCAGCACTAGCCCAGACACGACCAGGCAGCCCAATTCCTGGCGCAAACGTAGTCTGCCGACTTAGGATGTCAAATTCTTGCATCTCAAAGGAGATTTTATACCATGTATTTAGCAAGGACAATAGATTTGCTTGCTGATCTACTATCCAAAATTCACTACAAGTCCATCCCAAACTTTCGCAGATTCCTTGCAGGATTTGGGGCATAGCTTCGTTGATTGTAGTTGACTCTGCTAAGACGCGTGTTGTAAAATACTGTGTTTTCAAATGTTGTTCAGTTCGTTTACGTAAACGAAGCTCCTCGTAAACATCACTGATGTCAATACCCGTGGCAACAATGTATTCAACGCAACCCTCATAGTCTTGCAAGGTAGTATTAACCCAGGCAATGAGCCGCCGACTGCCATCCTTCGTTACCCAATAGCTTTCGTATTCTTTGCGCCCTTCACCAGATCGCAACTGCTCAAAAACTGTTTTAACCAGCCCTACCTCTTCAGGAAGTAAAAACAGGTTCCAGAAATGCCTTCCTCTCACCTCATCAAATGAGTAACCAGTTGTTTGTTCACAAGCTTGATTGAAGCGAACGATTTGCCCTTGCGTGTCAAGAACTATTACCAAAGCGCTTGCCGTATCAAGGACTGCTGAGATAAAGTTGCGTTCTTGGTTTAGTGTTTCCTCTGTTAATTTACGCTCTCTTACCTCATGAGAAATGAAGTAGTAGACTATACCTAGAATCAGAAAACTCAGGAAAATAGCGATCGCAAGTGTCAAAACCGTGTTTTTAGCACTGGCTTTTGCAGCTTGTGACTGCTGTTGCAGCAACCCTTTATCCTCATTCTCTATCTCATAAATGATCTTGCGGATATCATCCATGAGATGTTTTCCCTGATTTGTCTGGATTAACTGCAACGCCGCCTCGAATCCCTGATTTTGACGCAGGTATATAGTCTGCTTGAGTATGGCAAGTTTTGCAGCTATCAGAGATTCAAGAGTTGCAAACTGCTTTTGTTGGCTAGGTTGATCTGCGATTAAATCCTTCAGTTCTGCAATTTTTTGATCGATGTTTGCAACTACTGCTTGATAAGGTTCCAGATAACTTGCTTGTCCAGTGAGGATGTAACCGCGTTGTCCAGTCTCAGCATCCTTCATCTCGGACAGTAATTCTTCCAGTTTATTGATTTTCTCTTGGGTTTTTTGTATCTGATTACTAGTATCAATCAATATGCGTGTGTTTTGATAAGAAATCACGCCAATCAAAACTAAAATTGCCGATGCTAACCCAAATCCTCCAGCTACTCTTTTAAAAAATTGTTTGCGTCCCTTCTGTGCTTGTTTGTGTGTACGACTCGCCAATACTAAACTTGCTAAAGTGCGCCGCATTTCTAATTGCTTGATTACGTGGCGACCTAGAATTCGTAATGCTTCCACTTGTTCTGGAGAGAGATTTCTTGGTACACGGTCAATTACGCAAAGTGTTCCTAGTGCATATCCTTCAGGGTTAGTTAGTGGTACACCAGCATAAAACCGAATATTAGGGTCAGAGGTGACTAACGGGTTTGTAGCAAACCTTTCGTCAACTGTTGCATTAGGCACAACAAAAACCTCAGGTTGCAGAATAGCATGGGCGCAGAATGCCAAGTCTCGCGGTGTTTCTAGGGCATCCAAACCAACTTTTGACTTGAACCACTGGCGATCGCTATCAATTAAACTGATTAAGGCAATGGGAGTTCCACAAATATATGAGGCTAAACGGGTAAGGTCGTCAAAAGCAGCTTCCGAACGAGTATCGAGGATTTTATACTCCAAAAGAGATTCGATTCGCTGTGTTTCATTATCAGGTAATGGTGCTTTCATTCTTAAGTCTCATACTATTTTGGATTTTAGATTTTAGATTTTGGATTATTTATAAGGTTTACCCCCTGCCCCCTAAAATTTGACCCGCAACTGTCCTGTCAAGGAATTACCACCGTAGGCACTTCCGCCAGTTTCTTGATTTCGGACATTACTAAAGCTATAGCCGAGGTCTGCCTCTATATTTGGTGAAACCTTTGCTGTACAGCGCGTTTGATAGGTATAGGCGTTGTCAAATTCTCCTTTAAGTCGCTGCTGTCCTAAGTTAGCAGCGAGGCGACAGCGTAAGAACTTAGCAATATCTCCTTCCCAAGCCACCTCAGCGTTGTAAACCAGAAAATCTGGTGGGGAAAAATAGCCACTTGTGCGTTCTAAATCGCGATCAAAACTCCAACTGAATAAGTTAGCTGCCAGAGAAAACTGTCCGAACTTGCGCTCTAGCCTACTAAATGACTGCACCTCGGAATTATTATCGTTGTAACTACCCAAACGCAATGATGAAAACAAGCTAGTGTTACGGTTAATCTGCCAGTATAAATCAGGCCCAAATCGCCAAGCAGTAATTTGATTGTCTAAAGTTCGAGCATTCGATTTATAAGGCCCTTGTTCTAAATTACCTGATAGTACTACTACCGATAGCAATTGACCGGATGACGAAACTTGCGGCGGCGAAATCGGAACCTCCACCTTAGCATTGAGATTGATAGCTGTAGGTAAACGATTGAACACATCGACTCCGGCCGCTGTTTGCAGAGTCACTTGCCCAATTTTTCCCTGCCATCCAACTTGTAAGGGAAAATTCGTTACTGATTCAACCCCGCGTTGCTCAAAGAAGTTAAAACCTGTCTTGAAAAATATTTTATTGCCATTATTCAATCGAAACTGAAGCGTTGGTTCAAAAAAGAAATTGGTTTGGCCAAAGTTGTCTGTGTCATAGCGATAGTCAGTATGAAGACTTTCCAAAACTGCATCTGGCGTTTCTGGTTCAGTGGAAGTTGTTGCTGGGCTAGAATTCTGTGGTGGTTCGGGTAGCGGTGCTTGGGGTAGCGCTGGCGGTAATCGCAGATCAGGATTGAAGTTTTCGGGTGCCGCAATCAAAATAGGTGTTGGCTTTAATCGATAGGGGAGCGGCATCGAAAATTCTAGTTCGCCCTTAGCAAAGCCAACAGCCAAAGCTCCTGCTTTCAAATCTCTGTGAGTTCTAAATTTTGAGTATCGCTCTGCTGACTCAGGATTTACTTTAGTGACTTGCTCGGTCAATTCTGGAGTTGATTTCCAGGTTTGATGTGCTTGGGCAGCTTGTAACTTAGCTTCTGATAATATCCAAATACTTACGCTACAGATTACTCCCAATTGAATCTGTAGGCATCCCAAAATCAACTTAGTGTACAAACTATATCGAGAAACAAAGAGATAACGTCTAAAACTATCTGCCATAGGACGATACTATAGTTGTAAATCAAAAACTTGCTGCCAAAGAGTTTTCTGGCTGCTAGCTGATGTATTCAGCTTGGGATTATGATGCCCACAATATATCCTTGTTAAGACATGCCAAAGGAAAAAGATGTTACCTGAGGGATGATTAGTTAAACATAAGTAGTGAAGGGGAAGTGCTTTCTTTCATGCTTAACGATCGCGCGCTACGTAAGCTGTTAAGCATTTAATTTGCACATTGAGATCGCAGGAGGGCAGGGGGCAGGGAGCAGGGGAGAGGGTTTGCAGCTTTTATTACCATAAAAATCGTGCAATTTAAATGACGATTAGCTTACTAGACTTGATACCAAGTCCGGCTAATCACTTTTCATTAAAATCTTTTTGCGTAAGAGTCTCTGCCACACGCTGCCGGATCTTGCTACAGACAACTCTAAACGTCAGCCTAAACAATAAGTTTTTTAAGCAATATGATCTGAGGGGGCATTTAACCCCCTCACTTGTCCCGCAATTAAGAGTCACCGCCATACCAGAACGGTTGGTGGGATTAGTTTTGCGGACATCTAGATGAAACAGCAAAAATTATACCAAAAGAATAGAAAACCCAACTTGCCGATGCCTGATCGTCTATTAGTGTTACCTGTCGGCAAATCAGGGTGGCAGATTTCTAAGATTTGGTAGGAATAGTTACTGTGATTTTGACCAACTGCCAACTGTTCTTGTTGAGTCTGCTGTTTCCATCTCAGGGTTTTCAGCATTGTCAACCTCAAGAGTTCGGAGCAGTTCTCGAACTACGTCTGTTGCTGGTCTTCCTGTTAAAGCACAGTAGGATTCCAGTTTCTTCATTTCCTCAGTTGTGAGATTTATTGTCAGTCGTTTAACAGCCCATTTTTTATTCATAATCCTCTTTTTGTCGTTAATATGTTCCTTTTTGCCGAAATCACCAAGTCATTACGATTGCTCCCGCAGTGCATAACCTACACCACGGAGTGTATGAATCAAACGCTTTTCATTATTGTCTTCTAACTTGAGTCGCAAATAACGAATATAAACCTCAATAATATTAGAATCACCCATGAAGTCGTAACCCCAAACTTTCTCTAAAATTTGGTTTCTAGTAAACACCTGACGGGGATGTGAGAGGAGGTATTCTAATAAGTCAAACTCTTTTGCTGTTAACTCAATGCTTCGTTTTCCCCGAAAAACTTCACGGGTGCGGCGATTTAAGCTTAAATCTTCAAATTGCAACAAATCCTCTTCTGTTTCTTGCGTGCGACGGAGATGAGCGCGAATTCTAGCTAGTAATTCCTCAATGCTGAAGGGCTTAACTACATAATCATCGGCTCCCGCATCTAATCCTGCGACGCGATCGCTCACTTCATCTTTTGCTGTCAACAAAATTACTGGTACTGTACTGCCTGTTGTCCGTAAACGGCGACAAATTTCCAAACCTGTCAACCCTGGTAGCATCCAATCCAGGATCGCTAAATCTGGCGATGAGTCTCGCGCCAGGGTTAAACCAGCAATACCATCATGGGCTACACTTACTTGATATCCTTCGCTATTAAGTTCTAATTCGACAAATCGCGCCAGTTTGATTTCATCTTCCACTAAAAGGATATGTGCTGTCATATTTTTGCTCCTAAAGCAGGTAATGTGAGAATAAAAGTGCTACCATAACCTGGCTCTGCAAGGACGGCAATTTTGCCTCCCATACCTTTGCTAGGTGTTTCACAATATATCAACCTAAGCCTGCTTTGCCAGTCAAACGAGCGCGGGACGGATCAACTTGGTACAAGGGTTCAAAAATGCGAGACTGCTCCGACAAAGAAATGCCATTCAGATAGAAGGGCTATATGTAGGTAAACTGATTGTAAATATACTCCCTTCCCCTAACTTTGATTGAACACTTACACTACCCCCCATACCTTCTACAAGCGTCTTAACAATCGATAAACCCAAACCACAACCCCCAGTAGTATGAGAGCGGGATTCATCTACACGGTAAAATCTCTCAAAGATCCGTGCTTGCTGTTGCAAAGGAATGCCATAGCCTTCGTCACAAACTTGAATAATTGCCTTGTCTTGATGTTGATTTAATTTAAAAATTATAGGTGTATCAGCTTCAGAATACTTAATAGCATTATCAATCAAATTTAATAATACTTGTTTGAGGCGGCTGTAGTCTGCTTTTACCTCAATTGGGTAAATTTTGGACTCGATTGTAATGATGCGATCGCTATAGTTTTCTGCCATCATTACAACTTCTTCAACCAAGTCATTTAGCACATAAGATTTCATTTGAAAGTACAAGTAACCACTATCTGCTCGTGCTAAATCAAGTAAATCTTGTAATAAGCGGATAGTTCGTTCAGCTTCCGATGCAGCAGTTTCTAAAGCTTCTTGTTGGGTTTGGGTTAAGTTATTCTGTCTTCGCAAGACGCTTTGCAAATAACCATGTACAATCGTCAAGGGTGTGCGTAATTCGTGAGAAACATTACTTACAAATTCTCGTTCTTGCTTCCATGACTGGGAGAGACGCGATAACAGCATAGTTAAGGTTTGAGCTAATTCTTTAACTTCGCTTGGTGCATTATCAAAATATAACTGCGCTTGTCCTAAATCTTCAGCAGAAATCACAGAAGCCATTTGATTTAGCTGACGCAGAGGTTGCAAAGAGCGCTTAATATAAAATGCGATCGCAGATGTTAATACAAGAATTGCCAAAATACTAGTAATCCCTAAACTCTGCACCATTACCACAAACATTCTTTGTTCGCGGGTAATATCCTTTACTACAAATAATTCACCGAGTAACTTACCCTGCACTTGCACAGAACTACCGCATAAAACAAAGTAGCTTTGGTTCACTTTGTAAACTTGTGGTTTAATCGGCATCTTAGTCAGGGACATTAACTCAGCTACCGTAGTATCAGATAACAAATCCAAAGGCGCAGATTTTACTAAAATTTTATTATCAGGACTTTTTAGCCATAATAATGTATTGGTATTTGCCAAATTATTAATAGCCTTTTGCAATCCAGTTTCAGGTTGCATCATTTCACTATAAATTTGCACATCTTGCGGCAAGCGTTGGGCGATTTGTTCTATATTATATTTATGACTATCAACTAAAATTCGCTGCATTCTCCAACTAGTCCATGTAGCAAGGCTACCTAATACCAAAGCTGAAAAACCAGCAATGCCAACCGTGAGGCGTGACTGTAAGGAAAATGGGTCTATATTTATCCAATTCTTTTTGATTTGCTTCACTGTTCTGGTTGCACTTTAGATGTAGAAAAAGAAAAAGGCTTTATCAATAAAATCAGACTGCTAAATGTAAAGTTACTGTCAACCACTACATCTTTAGTTATAGCTGATTTGAACTTACCTTTATTGCATATCTACAGTGAAAAGGGCAGAAATTCCAAAAAGATTGCTGAATATTTTTATTTCATTGCCTTCTTAACTCCACAAATCTTTTTCTAGTAATAATTTAAATGCATTTACTACTAATTAAATTAATTTCCGCTGAGAATTACCTTAAAATTTGTACTCCCATCTGCTTTAATTTTATACTCTTGATTGTATTTAAGGGTTGAAAGTAGCTTGTCCTGCTTAATCCTGTTAAAAATTTATATTAAGTTTTAGCATGGATTATTATGGACATAGATTTTCAGCATAATAACAAGTTAGCTGTACATTCAGTTGAGGTGTTGTGAAATTTCTTTTTCCTAGCGACTACTTTAATCTCAAGATAAAGTGTAAAGATGGTACTAAGTGAATCGTAGAAATTGGTGATGGGCAGGTATCATATCATGTCCGCTTAATTAGTTATTATTCAGGGCATCTATGCAAAAATCTTAAAACTCTCTTTCCCCCTGCTCCCTGCCCCCTGCGGTCTTAATGATAAGTCTTTTACCGGACATGATATCAAATATTGTTGGATGGACGGCTGAACGTTTTGCTCAACTTTGGGTGGGGTGATAGGTAACGAGTCGATAGTTATTCCCCGCATCAAATCTCCGTCGCTAACCAAGCACGCAAAACCTCAGCCACTGTCCATGCTTGAGCAATACATCCCCGTGGAGTCATCGGGGCATCACCATCAAAAATTTCGCTGAGACTGCCAACACCGTGTGCAGTGAGATGATTAGCCATTGGTTCCAAAAATTGACGAGCCTGTTCAGGATTTTTGTAGACGCGCAAGTGTGCTAAGACGAACGGCCCCAACAACCAACCCCAAACTGTCCCCTGGTGGTAAGCTCCATCACGTTGATACTGATTGCCACCGTATTTACCCTGGTACTGAGGATGATCAGGGGCTAGCGATCGCAACCCATAAGAAGTCAGCAGCATTTGCCCGCAAGCTTCCACCACACCCTTTTGCTGGGCAGGTGTGAGTGGACTTTCTGGTAATGACACAGCAAATATTTGGTTAGGACGCAATAACGCATCATCACCATCAGGACTATCTAGAACGTCATAGCAATAACCTGTCTCGTCATTCCAGAAGCGAGAAAATCTATACTTTGCCCGGTCTGCCATTGCCTCATACTCTTGGTGTGGTTTACCAAGCTGACGGGCAAATTTTGCCATTGTCCGTAAAGCATTATACCAGAGGGCATTAACTTCAATCGGTTTGCCAATTCGGGGCGTTACTACCCAATCATCAACTTTGGCATCCATCCAGGTCAGTTGCACACCAGCAACGCCTGCATAAAGTAAACCATCGGCTGCATCGAGGTGGATGTTGTAGCGTGTACCGCGACAGTGCCAATCAATGATGTCTGCAAGTATGGGAAAGAGTTCACTAAGCAAAGTATCATCATCCGTAGCGCTGTAGTAGGCGCGGACTGCTTCAAAATACCAGAGGGTGGCATCGACTGTATTATATTCTGGTTGCTCACCCGCATCAGGAAAGCGATTTGGCAACATTCCTTGATCTACATATCTGGCAAAGGTGCGAAGAATTGAGCGTGCTACCTCTGGGCGACCAGTGGAAATTGTCAAACCAGGTAGACTAATCATTGTGTCGCGTCCCCAGTCGCTAAACCAGTGATAACCAGCGATGATGGTTTTGCCGTGGGGGTCTTCTGGTACTGGGCGATCAACAATAAACTGGTCAGCAGCTAGTACTAGATGGTTGATCCAGCTAGGTGATTCCTTAGTTTTCAGGGGTCGATTAGTTTTCCAAAATCCTGTTAACTTTTGCTCTTGAGCGCGACGTAACTTTAGTGCAGCTTCACCATTGAGATTTGGTTGCTTTTCTGTGGTGGCTACAAAGGCGATCGCTTCTCCAGAATTCAGTGTAACTTCAAAGGTGGCGGCGTGGAGGTGGTCTTCTTTATCTCTCAATCCCCGATAGCGTTCAACTGCTAAGTCAAAACCATGATACCAATTGTGGACAAAAGATACACTAGGGCGTGAAGCGTTGCGTAGCTTGCCGCCATAGGCATCGCCTTTAGGCGAATCACTCAGTAGATACAGTGGTACAGCACCTGGATAAGCAGTTACACCAATCCCCTGTTCTACCTGCTCAACAGACATCTGCCAATCATTGCTTTGAGTATCGCTGTGATAATCACGGTAGTTGACCATTGCTTTGAGCGTCAACTTCAGCGGTTGGGTGGCACGACGCAGAGTATATTGAACATAGGTTGTGTTAGCGCCTTGTTGCATCCACACCCGTTTTTCTAACAAGGCATCAGCAACAGCAAAACGCCATACAGGAATTGTACCTTCCAGAGAAAAACGTTCAATATTTTGATAACCCTGGGGACTGACAATACCATCAGCCCAACGATTGGTGTCTAGAGAATAAGAGCGAGTATCATACAGGACAGTTTCATCTAGTTTTGCCAGCAGTAATGTACGACCCAGAGGTGGTTTCAATGCTGCTACCAATAGACCGTGATAGCGGCGGGTCAATAAACCAGCCACAGTCCCAGAAGCATAACCACCAATACCGTTAGTAACTAACCACTCCCGCGACTCTGCGGTGTCAAGATTGCCGCAGATTTCCCGCCCAAATTCAATACACATAACAGAGCAATTTTTGGTTAATCCCAATTAAAATCTTACCTGCTAATCAGGGCTAAAATTCATTAGATTAAGCAATATTAAATACTAGGATCTTTGGGAAAGACATTCCAGTAAGTAGAAGCTAAAATGTCTCTAAACGATTTTTTAATAAATTTATTAATTACGTAAATTAAATTATCATTTGAGATCAAAGGTTATATATACAGTTTTATCCTCTCCATAAGGTGGGCAAAAGATGATATTCACTCATTGCCACCAAGTTTTCACATTCTGGCAAATCAAAAGGGGAAGAATAGAGTTTTGAAAGATTTTGAACGTTGTATTCCTTCAGAGGAAAAATATCTAGAAGCATTCCACTCAATTTATCAGGGATTGACCAGTTTTAATTAAAAATTAAAGATTAAAAATTGAAAGAAATAATAATTTTTAATTAATTCTGGGTACAAGCCCCCACTGATAGCGCAGCGTTAGCGAGTCCACGAGCGTCTTGCAATTTTTAATTTTACATTATTAATTTTTAATTGAGTTGAATGCGGGACACAAAGCGATCTTGAATAAGTTGTATCAGCATTGTTATTTTATGAAGGACAATCGCAGATTACGTACTTGGGAGTTATCTGAAGCTGCGGGATATGACGGTGATTCTGCTGGTCAAATTGGTCATTTAGGTGAAAAATTTTGCAATTTCTTTGGAGTAAAATCTGGCGAATTTGGGCAGCCAGCACTTGCAATAATTAGTTGGTTTCCAGATGAAATCAATGGATATTGGTACATTGAGCTAATTCCTGAAGCAGCTAGAGCATTTAGTCGTTTTCACCTAGAAACTATCCAATGCAAATATTAATTTTATAGTAATAGGCTTGCGTTAAGGCTTGTAGTTAGCGATCGCTCCTCTCAGATTTTCCAGCACTGTCATTTGGTGTCTAACTGCGATCGCTTATAGTTATATTAGCTTATACCTGCGAAGATGTAGCAGGTGGCGGGATAATCTCAAGACCAAATTTTAGACTTGTCCGAAATATTAACTTAGGAAAAGAAAAATGGTAAAACGTTTAATTGAGTGCTTACCATTTTTCAGTATTAATTATGGTTTTTAATTATATAGCGGTTCTCGTTTACGTGAGGTACACCGGTAGGGGCACGGCACTGCCGTGCCCCTACGAATTAAAGCCAAACAGGAAAGCCAAAAAATTAGAATCAATGCGGCTGGTGGAGGTCGCCCAGATGGGTACTATTGAAGCCCCAGAATGATGCCGTCCTTAGTACGCTGTTCCAAAACAAAGCGCGGGTAGCCCCAGTGTTGGGGGATTGATATTGTGGGTTGCATTGATTTAATGGGGATTGTTGAGAATGTGGTGAGAGGCGTAGCCCGCTGTAGGTATCGCAGTTGTCAAGCGATCGCCTGGAATGAGAACAATTACGCCATTACTAACTCTGCTTTCTCCAGCATATGTTGCAATTTATCGCCAGTTAGCTGTTCTAACGGTTGATCTAAATGTTTTGGAATCTGAATATGGGGACAACAATGGTCGCATAAGGCCATTATAGCGAGGTCAAATATCCAACCTGGGCGGATTCTTCCAACTCAAGGTGGCTCTTACTTCGGGGCAGAAGCCGGGTTTTGACTTCTTGCTCTGGTGTTAGAGTTATGACCCTAAGCTTGTGAAATTATCAAGAAGTTAAAGTTAATAATTATTTTTATTTAGTATTTTAACTGTCTTAACTGTCCAGTTAACTGTCTTAACTGTCTTAACTGTCCAGTTAATAAAGTTAACTGGACAGTTAACTGTCTTAACTGTCCAGTTAACTTTTTACTTAACTGTTTTAACCCTATTGCATTTTGTTGATAAAGCTGAGATGATTTATTAGTTAAGAGTTATGTGTAAAGCTAGCGTTTATTAATAACTTAGTCATCAAATCAAGAGTAAAAAAAGATAAAATTATATAGTCTTAACTTAATTTGAGTGGTAATAGCTCTTATATATCTTGTTATATCTTGTTAGAAAAGTTTTATTTACTAAAATTTAATCTCGTACCCCTATTAATGTTTTAACCAAGAATGTAAGGATTTTAGGTAATTACAATGGACGAAATCGTTAAAAAACTTGCTGGTCTAGGTCTTCCTGGTATAATTCTCGTGATTTTAACGGTTACATCAGGAGGTAGTTCTGCCGCCATTGCAGCTACTCTTACAGCATTAGGAGGGCCGTTTGGTGTCGTTGGAGGTATAGCCCTGCTTGGTCTAATAACAGTTGTAGGGGATGCTGTAGCAGGATATGGGCTTGAATCCATTGTTAAGGCTATTTATAAAGAACGTAGCAAAAACGAATCTGTTCAAGTTCTCCTCAAGGAGATTAAAGATTTACCGATTACTGAGGAGCTAAAACTCAAATTGAAAAATGAACTTAGCCCAGAAAATTTTACCGATACCCAAGAGGTTTAGATTACAAAAATAGTTTAAGTTATTGAGAATTTATTTTGATGGCTATTTCTTAATTCATCTCAACTCAGTTTGAGAAAAATTATATTTAGCTAATTTCATTCTCGTAAGAACAAAATTTGTCTTCTTCTAACCAGCTATATATTAGCCAGTACAAGCTGTTTTCACACCGCCAATAATAAGAGTGCTAAAGCGAGCTAAATCCATCTATTTTTGGAAACTTTTTTGAGATAAAAAGACCTCTGCTCGCGCATTATTTGTATTGTTATAACCAAAATTATCAGTATTTTAAGGAGTTCCAATGGATGGAATTATAAAAATAATGTATCCACTCTCTTCTGGTCAAGAAGCAATGTGGTTTATCTACCAAATTGCTTCAGAGAGTGTTGCTTATAATATATTTATTACCGTAAAAATTAATTCATATTTAAATATTGCTGCTGTCAATCGTGTATGGGGAAAAATTATTGAACACCATCCTATTCTCCGAACCACATATACTATTCATGAAGGCAAACCCGTTCAGCAAGTTAATCAACAACATAAATTTAATCTTGAGGTAATAGATGCCAAGAATTGGAGTGAAAACCAATTAAAAGAGAAAATATTTGCTATAACTGACCGCCCTTTTAACTTAGAAAAAGATTCAGTTTTGAGAGTTAATTTATTTACTCGTTCAGCAGAAGAACACATTCTCTTACTAACAATGCACCACATTGCAGGTGATATGTGGTCTTTTGATTTACTGCTGAGTGAATTTAAAGCTTTGTATGCTGATGAAATTGAGCAAGTTAGTCAAGAGCAGACAGAGGCGGCAGATTCTTTTACCAAGAATAAATCTTATCTAGAATTTGTCCGCTGGCAGTCAGAAATGCTATCTAGTTCCAGGGGAGAAAAACTTTGGCAATACTGGCAACAACAATTAGCTGGCGAATTGCCAATTTTGAATTTGCTTGTAGATAAACCCCGCCCCCCGGTAAAGACTTCTCAAGGAGCAACACATATTTCAAAGCTAGATGAACAGTTAATTCAAAAACTCAATCATCTAGCTCTAGTCTCTAGAACAAGCCTTTATCAGATTCTGCTAGCAGCATTTTACGTGCAACTTTACCGCTACACCAATCAAACAGACATCCTCATAGGAAGCCCGATGAGAGGTAGGTGGGGTAGAGAGTTTAAAGAGATTGTCGGCTACTTCGTTAACCTGAACGTTTTACGAGTTTCTGTCCAGGAAAACGCCACGTTCAAAGAATTTCTCGCTCAAGTCAGCAAGACAGTTAGAGAAGCCCAAAAGCATCAAGATTACCCTTTTTCTTTGTTAGCAGAACAACTCCAGCCACAACGAGATCCCAGTCGTTCTCCTTTATGTCAAGTTAGTTTTACTTGGCAAGCACACCGTTGGTGTGAACCAACAGAAAATTCTTTGCACAGTGGAGAACAACTGCTTGAGATAAAACCATACTTGCTGGGACATCAAAGGGGTGCAGACTTTGATCTGAATTTAATGGCGATGGAAGCTCAGGGAGTATTGCAACTCTGCTGGCAATACAATACTGACTTGTTTGAGGCTAGTACAATCATGCGTATGGCAGGGCATTTTATGACCTTGCTTGAAGGCATTGTAGCTAATCCTCAAGAGCAGATTTGGCAATTACCTCTGCTGACAGAAATTGAACAACAGCAGTTATTAGTTGAGTGGAATGATACAGGTGTAGATTATCTCCAAGATAAATGTATCCATCAGTTCTTTGAGGAGCAAGTAGATAGCACACCCGATGCTGTAGCAGTTGTGTTTGAAAATCAACAATTGACTTACCAGCAGTTGAATTGTCGCGCTAACCAATTAGCCCATTACTTACAATCTTTGGGTGTGGGTGAAAATGTGCTGGTGGGTTTGTGTGTAGAACGTTCCTTAGAGATGGTGGTGGGACTATTGGGGATTCTCAAGGCGGGTGGGGCTTATGTGCCACTTGATCCTGAGTATCCTGCTGAACGCTTAAGCTTCATGCTCACAGACACTCAAGTAAAAGTGCTGTTGACTCAAGAGAAATTAGTTGAATCTCTTCCTCAACATCAAGCCCGTGTCGTATGCTTAGATACCGACTGGCACAGCATTAGCCAAGCAAATCAGGATAATCTCAATAGCACAGTCAGGGCAGAAAACCTCTCTTATGTGATTTACACCTCCGGTTCTACAGGTACACCCAAGGGAGTCGCCGTCACTCATCAGGCCGTCAATCGACTGGTGTTAAACACCAACTATATACAGTTAACAGATGATGAATGCGTTGCTCAAGCGGCAAATATTGCTTTTGATGCAGCTACCTTTGAGATTTGGGGAGCATTGCTGCACGGAGCCAAGCTAGTCATTATTACTAAATCCGTATTGCTGATCCCAGAAGAATTTGCTGTCAATATCCGCGAGCATCAAGTCAGTGTCTTATTTTTAACTACAGCTTTATTCAATCAGTTAGCCAGTGTTGTCCCGCAAGCATTTAGTTCTCTACGATATCTACTATTTGGTGGTGAAGCGGTTGATCCCAAATGGGTGCTGGAAGTGCTAGATAAAGGCGCTCCTCAACACTTGCTCCATGTGTATGGGCCAACAGAGAACACCACTTTTTCTTCTTGGTATTTGGTAGAGGACTTAGCAACGACAGCTACAACTATTCCCATTGGTCGGATGATCGCTAATACGCAAATCTACATCCTTGACCAAAACTTACAGCCTGTACCAGTAGGTGTGCCAGGAGAAATATATCTTGGTGGAGCAGGATTAGCACAGGGCTACTTCAACCGCCCTGAATTGACAAAAGAGAAATTCATCCCCAATCCGTTTGAGAAGGCAGGAAGCAGGAGGCAGGATAGCGCAGCGGTAGCGAGTCCGCGAGCGTCGGCAGGAGGCAGAAGGCAGAAAGTAGAAGGGAGTAAATTATATAAAACGGGGGATTTGGCACGCTATTTAGCAGATGGCAATATTGAATACTTAGGACGTATTGACAATCAAGTAAAAATACGTGGTTTCCGCATCGAGTTGAGCGAAATCGAAGCAGTCCTGAGCCAACATGGTGATGTGCAAGTATCTTGTGTCATTGTCCGGGAAGATACCCCTGGTGATAAACGTTTAGTCGCCTATGTGGTAGCACATCAGGATTGTAAACTCACAATCAGCGAACTGCGGCAATTCCTCAAAGCAAAACTTCCAGATTACATGGTGCCAAATGCAATAGTTATCTTGGAGTCACTGCCGCTTACTCCCAACGGCAAAGTAGACCGTCGTGCCTTACCCACACCGGATTTACATAGCGAACAACAAGATAAATTTGTTGCACCTCGTAACCCAATAGAAGAAATGCTGGCACTCCTTTGGACACAAGTGCTGAAAGTAGAGCTTTTAGGCATTCATGACAACTTCTTTGAACTTGGTGGACACTCGCTACTAGCAACACAATTAGTTTCACGCATCCGCAACGTTTTTAAAGTGGAACTAGCATTACGTGAGTTGTTTGCAAGAGCGACAGTAGCGGAATTAGCACAATCAATTAGGCAGTTACAGCAACAAGACTTAGAACTCTCTGAACCACCTATCTTACCAAAGGTGAGGGATGCAGAATTACCACTGTCTTATGCTCAACAGCGTCTATGGTTTTTAGATCAGTTAGAGCCGAACAGCGCCTTTTACAACATTCCTATGGCTTTGCGTCTAGTAGGAAATTTGAATCAACCAGCCCTAGAACAAAGCTTACTAGAGATTATTCATCGCCACGAAGCCTTACGCACCAACTTTATTACAGTTGATGGAAAACCTTCTCAAATTATTCAAACGAGAAGGGAACAGGGAACAGGGAACAGGGAACAGGGGACTGTATCAATTGTTGACTTCAAGGATTTATCTACAAACGAGCAAGAAATAGCTTCAAAGCAATTAGCGCGACAACAAGCTATTGAGCCTTTTGACCTGGCAAACGGAGCATTAATCAGGACAACATTACTAGTGCTGTCGGAGACAGAACACATATTGTTAGTGTGTATGCATCATGTTGTCAGTGATGGCTGGTCAATGGGTGTGTTTGTTCAAGAACTAGCAGCGCTGTACGATGCTTATGCTCAAGGTCAGCCGTCACCTTTAGCACCGCTACCAATTCAGTATGCAGATTTTGCTATCTGGCAAAGAGAGTGGTTGCAAGGAAATGTACTGCAAAACCAACTAACTTACTGGCAACAACAACTGGCAAACGCACCATCTCTATTGTCGCTGCCCACAGACCGGCCCAGACCTGCTGTGCAGACTTTTGCTGGTGCATATCAAAAGTTTGCCCTCTCTGCTGAACTCACTGGTAGGTTGACACAACTGAGTCAGAAACAAGGGGTGACTTTGTTCATGACACTTTTGGCAGCGTTTGATACCTTACTTTACCGTTACACAGGTGCAGAAGACATTTTGGTGGGGTCTCCCATTGCTAACCGCGATCGCAGTGAAATAGAAGGGTTAATTGGCTTTTTTGTCAATACTTTAGTCATGCGTACTGACTTAGCAGGCAACCCCAGTTTTAGCGAATTACTGACTCGTGTCCGCGAAATAGCAATGGAGGCATACTCGCATCAGCATTTGCCTTTTGAAATGCTAGTGGAAGCATTACAGCCAGAACGGGATCTTAGCCATACACCGCTATTCCAAGTGATGTTTACACTTCAGAATGCGCCCATATCGACCGTTGAGTTAAATCAGTTAAGTGTCAGTTCAACGTTGATAGAAGGTACAACTTCCAAGTTTGATCTTACCTTGTCAATGGAAAATACTGCTACTGGAGTAGTGGGTGTGTGGGAGTATAGCACTGACTTGTTTGATGCCAGCACTATTGAGCGAATGACGGGTCATTTTGTGACATTGCTTGAAAGTATTATTGCTAAACCACAACAATCCATTTCTCAATTGCCCCTGTTGACAGAAGTTGAGCAACAACAATTATTGGTTGAGTGGAACAATACTCAAGCAGATTATCCCCTTGATAAATGTCTCCATCAGTTGTTTGAGGAGCAAGTAGCGCTTACACCCGATGCTGTAGCGGTGGTGTTTGAAAACCAACAACTGACTTACCAGCAGTTAAATTGTCGCGCAAATGAGTTAGCACATTACTTGCAGTCTTTGGGAGTGGGAGCAGATGTGCTGGTGGGTATTTGTCTGGAGCGATCGCTCTTGATGGTAGTAGGACTGTTAGGGATTCTTAAGGCGGGTGGGGCTTATGTGCCACTTGACCCAGACTATCCTAGCGATCGCTTGAGCTTCATGCTAGAAGATGCTCAAGTTGGAGTGCTGCTGACACAACAGCAGCTCAAAGAAAAGTTACCTCAGCATCAAGGGCAGGTTGTATATTTAGATACTGATTGGCAATTTATTTCTCAGTTCAGTCAGGAAAATCCAATTACTACTGTACAAGCTAGTAACTTGGCTTATGTGATTTACACATCCGGTTCTACTGGCAAGCCCAAAGGAGCAATGAACACTCACTTGGGGATTTGCAATCGCCTGTTGTGGATGCAACAAGCTTATCAATTAACAGCAGTAGATTGCATTTTACAGAAAACTCCTTTTAGCTTCGACGTGTCAGTTTGGGAGTTCTTCTGGCCATTGTTGAATGGAGCGCGTTTAGTTGTAGCTAAACCAAGAGGACATAAAGATAGTGCTTACTTGGTCAACCTAATTTTAGAGCAGCAGGTTACTCATGTGCATTTTGTTCCTTCTATGCTCCAGGTTTTCTTAGAAGAACCAAGTCTCGAAAATTGCCGTAGCTTGAAACGAGTTATATGTAGTGGTGAAGCTTTGCCTGTAGAACTTCAGGAACGCTTTTTTGCTCGGTTAGAGTGTGAATTGCACAATCTATATGGGCCAACAGAAGCGGCAATTGATGTTACCTACTGGCAATGCTTTCCAGATGGAAATCTTAGGACAGTACCGATTGGTCGTGCGATCGCCAACACACAAATCTACATTTTAGACGAGCATCTGCAACCAGTTCCTGTAGGTGTAGCCGGAGAATTGCATATTGCTGGTTTGGGCTTGGCACGAGGCTACTTGAACCGTCCAGAGTTGACAAAAGAAAAATTCATTTCCAACCCCTTTGACAATTCAAAATTATATAAAACTGGAGATTTAGCGCGTTATTTACCAGATG
This sequence comes from Nostoc foliaceum FACHB-393, assembly GCF_014698505.1. Taxonomy (GTDB): domain Bacteria; phylum Cyanobacteriota; class Cyanobacteriia; order Cyanobacteriales; family Nostocaceae; genus Nostoc; species Nostoc foliaceum_A. Next base: position 52,426 of record NZ_JACJTD010000025.1, read on the forward strand.
GTACAATTGAATACATCGGGCGAATTGATAACCAAGTAAAAATACGAGGTTTCCGCATCGAATTGGGAGAAATTGAGGTATTACTGAACCAATGTGAGGACGTGCAGGCATCTTGTGTTATTGCCCGCGAAGGTACGACGGGGGATAAATGCTTAGTCGCCTATGTAGTGCCACATCAGCACTCTAAACCCACAACCAATGAACTGCGGCAATTCCTGAAAGCAAAGCTACCAGACTACATGGTGCCAAGTGCTTTTGTAATATTGGAATCAATGCCACTCACTTCTAACGGCAAAGTAGACCGTCGCGCTTTACCCGCACCGGATTTATCCAGCGAAATCAAAGATAAATATGTAGCCCCACGTACTCCAATTGAAGAAATACTGGCGCAAACTTGGTCACAAGTACTGCAACTGCCACAGGTAGGCATACATGATAACTTCTTTGAACTTGGGGGACACTCACTATTAGCAACACAATTAGTTTCACGCATCCGCAACATTTTCAAAGTGGAACTACCATTGCGAGAGTTGTTTGCCGCCGCCACACTAGCCGAATTAGCACGAGAAATTGAACAATTACAGCAACAAGACTTACAACTGTCTGCACCACCTATCTTACCAAGGGCGGAGAATGCACAATTAGCACTGTCTTATGCTCAACAGCGTCTGTGGTTTTTAGACCAATTCGAGCCAAACAGTCCCTTCTACAATATGTCCATAGCCTTGCGTTTAGCAGGAACTGTAGAAGTTGCCGCATTAGAACAAAGCTTCCAAGAAATTATTCATCGCCACGAAGCGTTACGTACTAATTTCATTACGGTTGATGGACAAGCAACACAAATCATTCAAAAAGAAACGAATTGGACAGTTTCAGTTGTTGATTTGAAGCATTTATCTACAACTGAACAAGAAATAGCTTCACAGCAATTAGTGCAACAACAAGCTATTCAACCCTTTGAGTTAGCAACACAAGCATTGGTAAGAGCAACATTAGTAGTGCTATCCGAGACAGAACACATACTGTTAATATGTATACACCACATAGTCTCTGATGGCTGGTCAATTGGTTTGTTTCTTCAAGAACTAGCAGCACTTTACAATGCTTATTCTCAAGGTCAGCCGTCACCATTAGCGCCACTGCCGATTCAATATGCAGATTTTGCACTGTGGCAAAGACAGTGGTTGCAAGGAGAAGTACTACAAAGCCAATTGAATTATTGGCAACAAAAATTGGCTTCGGCTCCAACCTTATTGTCGCTACCCACAGACCGACCAAGATTGGCTGTGCAAACTTACCAAGGGACACATCAAGAGTTTGCACTTTCTGAAGGACTAACTAGTAAGCTGGCAAAACTCAGCCAAGAGCAAGGGGTGACTCTGTTCATGACGCTGTTAGCAGCGTTTGATACGCTGCTTTACCGCTACACAGGTACAGAAGACATTCTGGTGGGTTCGCCAATTGCTAACCGCGATCGCAGCGAAATCGAAGGGTTAATTGGCTTTTTTGTCAATACTTTAGTTATGCGTACTGACTTGGCTGGCAACCCCAGTTTTAGCGAATTACTAAGTCGTGTTCGAGAAATGGCAATGGAGGCGTACTCGCATCAGCATTTGCCTTTTGAAATGCTGGTAGAAGCATTGCAGCCAGAACGGGATCTTAGCCATACACCACTGTTTCAAGTAATGTTTGTCGTCCAGAATGCACCCACATCTGGATTAGAACTGACTGGGCTAACTGTCAGTTCATTGCCAATAAAAGGTACAACTTCAAGGTTTGATTTAACCTTAATAATGCAGAACTCTCCTACTGGTTTGGTAGGGGTGTGGGAGTACAACACTGACTTGTTTGATGCCAGTACTATTGAGCGAATGACTGGTCATTTTGTGACCTTGCTTGAAGGTATTATTGCTAACCCAGAGGAGCGAATTTCCCAATTAACACTGCTGACACAACCGGAACAACAAAAGTTACTTGTCGAGTGGAACGATACTCAGGTAGATTATCCACAAGATTTGTGCATCCATCAGTTGTTTGAGAAACAGGTGGATAGTACACCCGATGCGATTGCGCTAATCGCACGCTCCGCGAACGCAGTTGTATTTGAAGATCAACAACTGACTTACTATGAATTAAACTACCGCGCTAACCAGTTGGCGAACTACTTGCGGTCTTTGGGTGTAGGGTCTGATATCCTGGTTGGTCTGTGTGTAGAGCGTTCTTTAGAGATGGTCGTAGGACTTCTGGGGATTCTCAAAGCGGGTGCTGCCTATGTGCCACTAGACCCAGAATATCCGCTTGAGCGTTTGAGCTTTATTTTAGAAGATGCTCAAGTTAGGGTGTTGCTAACTCAGCAGTCACTTCTTGATAGATTGCCCCAGCATCAAGCTCACCAAGTCTATTTGGATACTGACGCTCAACTGATTTCCCAATCGGGTCAGGACAATCCCATCTCCGACGTACAAGCAAATAACTTAGCTTATATAATTTATACTTCTGGTTCTACAGGTCAACCTAAAGGTATAGCCATGAATCAGCTTGCCCTTAGCAATCTGATCTTGTGGCATCGAGAAAATCTGAAAATTCCTCATGGAGCAAAAACCCTACAATTTGCTTCTATTAGCTTTGATGTCTCCTTCCAAGAAATATTCACTACCTGGTGTTCTGGAGGCACATTGTTCTTAATTGGGGAGGAATTACGCAGAGATACATCAGCTTTGTTAGGTTTTCTCCAACAAAAAGCAATTGAAAGAATGTTTCTCCCCTTTGTTGCCTTACAGCAACTAGCTGAAGTTGCTATTGGTGGTGAATTAGTTAATAGTCATTTGCGGGAAATCATTACTGCTGGGGAACAGTTGCAGATTACTCCCGCTATTTCCCAATGGTTAAGCAAACTAACTGATTGTACATTGCACAATCACTATGGGCCATCAGAGAGCCATTTAGCCACCAGTTTTACTCTGACTAATTCAGTGGAGACTTGGCCGCTACTTCCTTCCATTGGTCGTCCCATTGCCAACGCGCAAATTTACATTCTGGACAGGTTCTTACAGCCTGTACCCGTTGGTGTACCAGGAGAATTGTACATTGCTGGTGTCCTTTTATCGCAAGGCTACTTCAACCGACCAGAGTTAACACTTGAGAAATTCATCCCTAACCCCTTTAAAAGAAGCAGAGGAGCAGGGGAGCAGGGGAGCAGAGGGGAAACCTTTAATTCCGATCGCCTTTACAAAACAGGGGACTTAGCACGCTATTTAAGCGATGGCAATATTGAATACTTGGGGCGTATTGACAATCAGGTGAAAATTCGAGGTTTCCGCATCGAGTTGGGAGAAATTGAAGCAGTACTGAGCCAACTTGATGTGCAAGCATCTTGTGCGATCGCCCGTGAAGACATTCCTGGGAACAAACGCTTAGTCGCTTACATTGTGCCTCAAAAAGAACAGGCGCTCACAGTCAGCTTTGTGCGTAGCTTCCTGAAGTCAAAGTTACCAGAATATATGGTGCCAAGTGCGATCGTTATCTTGGAAGCTTTACCGCTTACCCCCAACGGTAAACTAGACCGCCGCGCTTTGCCTGCACCTGATTTACATAGCCAATTATTGGACAAATATGTTGCCCCACGTAACCCAATCGAAGAAATCCTGTCGCTAATTTGGGCGCAAGTTCTGAAAGTAGAGCAAGTAGGCGTATATGATAACTTCTTTGAACTTGGAGGACACTCATTACTAGCAACGCAACTCATCTCCCGTGTGCGTACCAGCTTGAAAGTAGAACTACCATTGCGTAGCTTATTTGCTGCACCAACAGTTGCTGAATTGTCCCAAAACATTCAGCGATCGCAGCAACAGGATTTAGAATTAACAGCATCACCCATCGTACCAAGGGCGGAGGATGCAGAATTACCACTGTCTTATGCCCAAACACGGCTATGGTTTTTAGACAAGTTAAACCCAAACAGCGCCTTCTACAACTTCCCCATAGCTTTGCGTTTAGTCGGAACTCTTAATCGAACTGCCTTAGAACAAAGCTTACAAGAAATTGTTCATCGCCACGAAGCGTTACGCACCAACTTTGTCATCGTTGATGGAAAACCTTCTCAAATCATTCAAACACAACTAAATTGCCCACTCTCAGTTATTGACTTAAAGCATTTATCTACAACCGAGCAAAAAATAGCTTCACAGCAATTAGCGCAACAACCCTTTGACTTAGCAAATGAAGCATTAGTTAGGGCAACATTAGTAGTGCTGTCCCAGACAGAACACGCCTTATTAGTCTGTATGCATCACATAGTTAGCGATGGCTGGTCAATGGGTGTGTTTGTTCAAGAGCTAGCAGCCTTGTACAATGCTTATTCTCAAGGTGAACCGTCACCTTTAACACCACTGCCGATACAGTACGCAGATTTCGCAATTTGGCAGCGAAATTGGTTGCAAGGAGATGTACTACAAAGTCAATTGAGTTACTGGCAACAACAACTGGCAAACGCACCAGCTTTGTTGTCACTACCTACTGACCGACCTAGACCATCTATGCAGACTTTTGCAGGAGCATATCAACAGTTTGCGCTCTCAAAGGAATTAACTGATAAACTCACGCAACTAAGCCAGCAACAAGGAGTTACTTTGTTCATGACGCTGTTAGCAGCGTTTGATACCTTACTTTACCGCTATACAGGTACAGAAGACATTTTGGTGGGTTCGCCAATTGCTAACCGCGATCGCAGTGAGATAGAAGGGTTAATTGGCTTTTTTCTCAACACTTTAGTCATGCGTACCAATTTGGCTGGCAATCCTAGCTTTAGCGAATTACTAGGTCGTGTTCGTGAAATGGCGATGGATGCATACTCTCATCAGAATTTGCCTTTTGAAATGCTGGTTGAAGCATTGCAGCCAGAACGGGATCTCAGTCACACACCACTGTTTCAAGTGATGTTTGTCCTCCAAAATGCTCCTATATCTCAACAATTGGAGTTGACTGGGTTAACTGTCAGTCCACTGGTGGTAAAAAGTACAACTACCAAGTTTGATCTGACTTTAGGAATGGAAAACACTGCCACCGGACTGGTTGGGATGTGGGAATACAACACTGATTTGTTTGATGCATCCACCATTGAGCGAATGACGGGTCATTTTCTGACATTGCTGGAAGGTATTATTGCTAACCCAGAGGAACGAATTTCTCAACTGCCACTGTTAACAGAAGTTGAGCAACATCAACTATTAGTAGAGTGGACTGATACTCAGGTAGATTATCCACTAGATAAATGTATCCATCAGTTGTTTGAAGAGCAGGTTCAGCGTACACCTGATGCAGTGGCAGTTGTTTTTGAAGAGCAACAACTGACTTACCACGAGTTGAATAGTCGTGCTAACCAGTTGGCGCACTACCTCAAGTCTTTGGGAGTGTCCGCAGATATGCTGGTGGGTATTTGTGTGGAACGCTCAATAGAAATGGTGGTGGGACTATTAGGTATTCTTAAGGCGGGTGGGGCATACCTACCACTTGACCCTGAGTATCCGACTGAGCGTTTGCACTTTATGCTAGAAGATGCCCAAGTTTCGGTGTTGCTGACTCAGCAGAAACTCCTTGATAGGCTGTCCCAACATCAAGCAAAGCTGGTTTGTTTGGATACTGACTGGCAGCTTATTTCTCAGTCAAGTCAGGATAATCTCATCACTGAGACACAAGCAACTAATTTGGCTTATGTGATATATACCTCCGGTTCTACGGGTCAACCCAAGGGAGTGCTGATTGCTCATCAAGGATTATTAAATTTGGTGTTCTGGCATCAAAACACTTTTAACATCACGACCTTAGACAAAGCCACTCAGCTAGCAGGAACAGCATTTGATGCTGCTGTATGGGAGTTGTGGCCTTACCTGACCGCAGGAGCAAGTATCTACTTAGTCAAATCTGAGTTCCTTAGCTCGTTAGTGAAGCTACGAGACTGGTTGATTTCCAAGAAGATTACTATCAGTTTTCTGCCAACACCATTGGCACAGGAATTACTGTCTTTGGAATGGCCAAGTGAAAGTTTGGCTTTGCGAACCATACTAACTGGAGGAGATAAGCTTCATCAGTATCCATCAGATTTAATCCCCTTCCAACTAGTGAATAACTATGGCCCAACTGAGAATACTGTTGTTACAACTTCTGGACTGGTAGTTGCCAAGGAGCAAGAACAGATATCACCGAGTATTGGGCGAGCGATCGCTAACACTCAAATCTATATTCTAGATAGCAACCTGCAATTAGTTCCCGTTGGTATCCCAGGAGAGTTACATATTGCTGGTGTTGGATTGGCAAAAGGCTACCTTAACCGCCCCGAACTGACAACTGAAAAATTCATCCTCAATCCCTTTAGCACTGAGCTGCATTCGCGCCTATACAAAACTGGGGATTTAGCACGTTATCTACCGGATGGCAACATTGAATACCTGGGACGCATTGACAATCAAGTAAAAATTCGGGGCTTCCGCATCGAGTTGGCAGAAATTGAAGCATTACTGGGACAACATGATGATGTGCAGATATGTTGTGTCATTGCTCGTGAAGAAACTTCAGGTAATAAGCGCTTAGTCGCCTACGTAGTGCCGCATTTACAGATGACACCCACAACGGACGAACTGCGTCAGTTTCTTGACGATAAACTGCCTGGGTATATGGTGCCAAGTGTTTTTGTGATGCTGGAGTCCTTACCCCTGACACCCAACGGCAAAGTAGACCGTCGCGCTTTGCCTGCTCCAGATTTACAACAGGAACTATCAAATTATGTAATGCCAAATACTGAAGTAGAAAGAATCATTGCTGGCATTTGGCAAAAAACACTGGAAGTAGAAAAAGTGGGAATTTACAATAATTTCTTTGAACTAGGAGGTCATTCGTTACTACTGGTACGAATTAATCAGCAATTACAGGAAAAGTTTGGTTTGGAAGTGTCAATAGTTGATATGTTTAATTACCCAACTATACATAGACTAAGCCAATACTTAAGTACTAAACTTAATAAAGAAGATACATTAAAACAAAATAATTCTCGCCCTCAATCTCCAAGTGAAAGCAAAGCTTTCAGGAATCAACAATTACAGCTTAGACAGCAGTATCTTTCTCAAAGAAAGGGTAAAAAGTTATGATAAATTCCATTAATATTAATGATTTCAATAATGAAATAGCAATAATTTCTCTTGCTGGTAGGTTCCCAGAAGCCAAAGATATTGACTCTTTTTGGCAAAATTTGCGTGATGGCGTAGAATCTATCTCCAGGTTGACGGATGAAGAATTAATAAATTCTGGCGTTTCTCTAGATTTACTGAATAATCCTAATTATGTAAAAGCTAATGCTGTTTTATCAGATATTGAATTGTTTGATGCAAACTTTTTCGCCTATAGCGCGAAAGAAGCTGAGTTAATAGATCCCCAACAACGCTTATTTTTAGAGTTGGCGTGGGAGGCAATAGAAAAGGCTGGTTATGATCCGCATACCTATAATGGGTTAATAGGGGTTTATGCTGGTGTGGGAATGAACAGGTATCTTGTCAACAATCTCTACCCTCATCATCAATTATTAGAGACAGTTGATCCACTGCAATTAATAATCTCCAACGATAAAGATTTCTTGCCAACACGAGTTGCATATAAGCTCAACTTGACTGGGACAGCAGTGAATGTGCAAACAGCCTGTTCTACTTCTTTGGTTGCTGTTCACTTAGCTTGCCAAAGTCTATTAAATTGTGAATGTGACATGGCTTTAGCTGGTGGAGTTACTCTCAGCATTCCCCAAAAAATAGGTTATTTGCATCAAGAGGGAATGATTCTTTCTCCTGATGGACACTGCTGTGCTTTTGATGCTAAGGCACAAGGAACAATTGCTAGTAGCGGTGCTGGGATTGTGGTATTGAAAAGATTAAAGGATGCGATCGCAGACCGCGACCACATCCATGCAATCATTAAAGGTTCGGCAATTAATAATGATGGTGCAATGAAAGTGGGCTTCACTGCTCCTAGTGTTAGCGGTCAAGCAGCAGTCATTGCCGAGGCTCAAGCTATAGCTGGTGTAGATGCCGAAACAATTTCCTACATCGAAGCTCATGGGACAGCTACACCTTTAGGAGATCCCATTGAAATTGCCGCTTTAACTCAAGCTTTTAATCAAAGTACTGATAAAAAAGGTTTTTGCGCTATTGGTTCGTTAAAAACCAACTTAGGACATTTAGATACAGCAGCAGGTGTGGCAGGTTTGATTAAAACTGTATTAGCACTGCAAAATAAAATGCTGCCTCCTAGTTTGCACTTCGAGACACCAAATCCCAAAATTGATTTTGTCAACAGTCCTTTTTACGTCAATACAACCCTGACTGAATGGAAAACAAACAACACTCCTCGCCGTGCTGGAGTTAGTTCTTTTGGTATCGGGGGTACTAATGCTCATGTAATTTTAGAAGAAGCACCTGTTTTTGAGCAGGGGAGCAGGGAAGCAGGGGAGCCAGTGCGTTGCGGAGGTTCCCTCCGTTGTAGCAACTGGCGTGAGCAGGGGAGAAATTATCAATTGTTGGTACTCTCGGCTAAAACTGCGAGTGCGCTTGAAAAGGCAACAGCTAATTTAATCACGCATTTAAAAGAGCATCCAGAACTGAACTTAGGTGATGTAGCTTATACCCTCAATAGTGGTCGGCGGGGTTTTAATTACCGACGGATGTTAATTTGTCAAGGCTTAGAAGATGCTGTCAAAACTCTTGGTAGTTTAGAGGCACAACAAGTTTTTAGCAATTATACAGAGATTACAGAACGGTCTGTTGTCTTTATGTTTCCCGGTCAAGGTTCCCAGTATGTGAATATGGCGCGGGAAATTTATGAAACTGAGACAGTATTTAAAGAACAAGTTGATTATTGCTCAGAAATTCTTAAACCCTTACTAGGGCTAGATTTACGTCACATACTTTACCCCAGTGAGCAAAAGATTGATGAAGCATCAAAGCAACTTCAACAAACAGCCGTTGCTCAACCTGCTATTTTTGTAATTGAATACGCCCTAGCTAAATTATGGCAGTCTTATGGAGTGGAGCCACAAGCTGCGATCGGTCACAGTATTGGCGAGTATGTAGCAGCAACTCTAGCAGAAGTTTTTTCCCTAGAAGATGCCTTATCTCTGGTAGCAGCACGCGGACAGATGATGCAGCAACTGCCTACTGGAGCAATGCTTTCAATTCCCCTGCCCGCAGACAAGATAAAATCCCTACTAGGGCAAGAACTTTCTGTTGCAGCGATTAATCAACCCTCCCAGTGTGTAGTTTCCGGTTCCACAGCAGCAGTACATACACTACAAAATCAGCTTGCTGCTCAAGGGATTGAATGTCGCCGACTGCATACTTCCCATGCCTTCCATTCGCAAATGATGGAACCAATCTTAAAGGCATTTGCAGAACGAGTCAAAAAAGTTACTTTAAATCCCCCAAAACTTCCTTATATCTCCAACCTGACTGGTAATTGGATTACAGTTACCCAAGCCACAAATCCCGACTACTACGCTCAACATCTGCGTTCCACTGTGCTGTTTGCCCAAGGTGTCGAGAAATTATTGGCAACACCTGAGCAAGTCTTACTAGAAGTGGGGCCAGGACACACATTGACTACATTAGTCAAAAGACATCCAGACAAAGCAGCTGCACAAACGGTGTTGACTTCGGTACGTCATCCTCAAGAAAAGCAATCTGATAATCATGTTTTATTCACTACATTAGGTCAACTCTGGCTGGCTGGAGTCAATATAGATTGGTTTGGATTCTATAGTCACCAGGAGCATTACCGCCTTCCCTTACCGACTTATCCCTTTGAGCGCCAACGTTATTGGATTGACCCCCCACAAAAAACAGCTTGGGGAAAGTTGCAAGCATTACCCACACCATCACAATTATGGACATCGCTTGTACAAGAAGGTCAAAATCAAGCAAATACTAGAAATGCAGAACTCAACGAGTTAACATATCAGGAAAACATACAGTGGTTGGATCGTTTATGTACAGCCTACATCAACTCTGCATTCAGGCAATTAGGGGCTTTTAGCAATGCCGAAGAAAAGTATTCTTTGGAGAATTTGTTGACGCAATGCCATATTTCTCCTCGTTATCAGCAATTGTTTTCTAGATGGTTGCAAATATTAGTTGAGCAAGGACAACTACAGGAACAGGAGGGGTTATTTACTGGGCTACTACCATGTTCACAAGATTATATTAATGAACATTTAGAAGAAGTTAGAGTGAGGTTTGCTACTTCATCTTTAGTAGATTTAGATTTAGTACAACGCTGTGGTGAAAATTTAGCTGCTATTGTTGTTGAACAAGAACCCTTAGAGATTTTCAATGAACTGGTTTACCAAAAAGGAAACAACGGCTCATATTCAAAATCTCCCTTAAATACTTACTACAACTCTATTTTGCACTCAAGTTTGGAACAGGTGGTCAAATTATTGCCATTGGCTCAAGCTTCTGCATCAGCCGCATTTAGCATAAAATCTAGGCTAGAACAGAATAACCATCAATCAGAGATTTCATTACAAAGAAAGCCGGATATTTTTCAGCCAGAAAAATTATCTGCACTCCACTCAAGACCTGATTTGCCTACTTCTTATCTAGCTCCCCGTAATGAGATTGAGCAAAAACTTGCCGATATATGGGAAGAATTATTAGGAATTAAACAGGTGGGAATCCATGACAACTTTTTTAAATTAGGAGGAGATTCTTTAATAGCCGTTCAAGTTTTATCCCGAATACGGAATATTTTTGCTATCCGATTATCTGTAGCAAATTTATTTGAGTCACCCACAATAGCTGAAATAGCACCAAAGTTAGAAAAACAAATAGATCCAGATACAAGCTTTAGTGCAAGCGAGAGAGAAGAAATAACAATTTGATTAACAAATAATTTTAAATTACGAATTACGAATTAGGCGAGTAGAGGTAATGTTTCTGTGAATATCGAACAATTGGTAGTTGATCTTAGTAAACAGGGTGTAAAGTTGTGGGTTGAAGGTGAGCAATTGCGTGTTAATGCTCCAAAAGGGGTATTGACACTAGAAACTCGTGACTTATTAGCTAAAAATAAAGCAGAACTTATCTTCTTGCTGCATGAAAAAAATGCGGACACCGATACAGATTTCCCCCCGATCAAAGCCGAGCGTCCTCAGAACTTACCTCTGTCTTTTGCCCAAGAACGACTCTGGTTATTAAACCAGTTGGAACCAGATAACCCCTCCTATAACGAACAAGCAGCTCTAAAACTTCACGGTAAATTGAACGTCGTGGCGTTAGAGCAAAGCCTCAACAAAATTATTGATCGCCACGAAGCTTTACGTACTAACTTCCGCACTATCAACGAGCAGCCAGTCCAGGTAATTACTGACAGCTTAAACTTAAATGTGCCAATAGTAGACTTATCAGAATTACCTGAAAGTGAAAGAGAAATCGCTTGCCAACAATTAGCCACAACTGAAGCTAATCGACCCTTTGACCTTGCTAGTTCTCCTTTAATCCGAGCTTCTGTGGTTAAACTCACAGAGGTAGAACACGCTTTGGTACTAACAATACACCATATTGTAGTAGATGGTTGGTCAATAGGCGTATTGATGCGCGAGTTAGCAACCATTTACTCAGCCCTCTGCAATAACTTGTCACCACAGCTACCTGAGCTACCAATTCAGTATGCCGACTTTGCGATTTGGCAGCGACAATGGTTGCAAACAGAAGTACTCCAAACACAGCTTGATTACTGGAAGCAACTCCTCAAAAACGCTCCTACCTTACTAGAATTACCCACAGACAGACCAAGACCAGCGATTCAAACTTTTCGGGGCGAAATTCAATATGGAGAATTTTCAGTTGAACTGAGTGAAGCGATCGCTAATTTCACTAGGCAAGAGGGAGCCACCCTATTCATGACGCTGTTTGCGGCATTTGTCACCTTGCTTTATCGCTATACAGACTCCGATGACATTGTAGTGGGTACGCCCATTGCTAACCGCGATCGCTTGGAACTTGAAGGGTTAATTGGCTTTTTTGTCAACACTTTAGTATTACGTACCGATTTGTCGGGCAACCCCAGTTTTCAGCAATTGCTAAGTCGAGTGCGGCAACTGACACTGCAAGCTTACGCTCATCCAGACTTGCCCTTTGAGGAGTTAGTAAAAGCATTGCAGCCACAACGCGACCTCAGCCATACACCACTGTTTCAGGTGATGTTTGTCCTCCAGAATGCGCCCATATCTGAAGTAGAGCTTGCTGGCTTAACTATCAGTTCCTTGCCAGCCCAAAGTGCAACTGCCAAGTTTGATTTAACTTTATCAATGCAGAATACTGCAACTGGATTGGTGAGTGTGTGGCAGTACAATGCTGACTTGTTTGATGCCAGCACAATCGAGCGGATGAGGGGGCATTTCCAAACATTGCTCGAAGGAATTGTTGCTAACCCTCAAGAGCAGATTTCACAATTGCCTCTGCTAACAGAAATTGAACAACAGCAGTTATTACTAAAGTGGAATGATACAGGGGTAGATTATCCCCAAGATAAATGTATTCATCAGTTATTTGAGGAGCAGGTTGAACGTACTCCCGATGCTGTAGCAGTGGTGTATGAAAATCAACATCTTACATACCATGAATTAAACTGTCGCGCTAACCAGTTGGCGCACTACCTAAAGTCTTTGGGTGTAAAAGCCGATGTGCTAGTGGGTATTTGTGTAGAGCGTTCCTTAGAAATGGTGGTGGGACTGCTAGGGATTCTGAAGGCGGGTGGCGCTTATTTGCCACTTGCTTCAGACTATCCTACCGAGCGTTTGCGCTTGATGTTAGAAGATGCTCAAGTTTCAGTATTGCTGACTCAGCAGAAACTCCTCGACAGATTGCCTGAGCATACTGCACAGCGTGTTTGTTTAGATGCCGACTGGCAGCTCATTTCTCAGTTAAGCCAGGATAATTTAATACCTGAGACACAAGCAACTAATTTGGCTTATGTGATTTACACCTCTGGTTCTACAGGTCAACCCAAGGGAGTGCTGATTGCCCATCAAGGATTGCTAAATTTGGTGTTCTGGCATCAACGCACTTTTAAAATCACGACCTTAGACAAAGCTACTCAGCTAGCAGGAACAGCATTTGATGCTGCTGTATGGGAATTGTGGCCTTATCTGACCGCAGGAGCAAGTATATATTTAGTCAAACCTGAAATTCTTCTATCCCCAGTAGATTTGCAAGATTGGTTGGAATCGAAAAAGATTACTATCAGTTTTCTGCCAACACCAATGGCAGAGCAATTATTGTCTCTGGAATGGCCAGAAAGTACAACTTTGCGAACTATGCTAACTGGGGGGGATAAGCTTCATCGATATCCATCAGGTTTACTCCCTTTCCAGGTAGTGAATAATTATGGCCCAACTGAAAATACTGTTGTCACAACTTCAGGACTAGTAGTTTCTAATGGGCGGGATAATAATATTTCACCACCCATCGGTCGCCCCATAGCCAATATTGAAATCTACATCTTGGACTCTTATTTACAGCCAGTACCTGTAGGTGTGCCAGGAGAATTGCATATTGGTGGTGCAGGATTAGCAAAAGGCTACCTTAAACGTCCAGAGTTAACACAAGAAAAATTCATCCCCCACCCTTTTAGTGATGAACCACATTCCCGCCTCTACAAAACTGGGGATAAAGCACGCTATTTAAATGATGGCAATATAGAATACATCGGACGTATTGACGACCAAGTAAAAATACGTGGTTTTCGCATTGAGTTGAGCGAAATTGAAGCAGTATTGAGCCAACATAGTGATGTGCAGTTATCTTGTGTCATCGCCCGTGAGGATACTCCTGGTGATAAACGTCTAGTGGCCTATGTGGTAGCGCATCAGGACTGTAAACCCGCAATCAGCGAACTACGACAATTCCTCAAAACAAAGCTGCCAGAGTACATGGTGCCAAGTGCTTTTGTAATCTTGGAATCCTTACCCCTGACTTCAAATGGCAAAGTTGACCGCCGCGCCTTACCAAAACCAGATTTAGATACCACAATACTAGAAAAATATGTTGCCCCGCGCACACCCATTGAGGAAATGCTGGCACTCCTTTGGGCGCAAGTGCTGAAACTAGAGCTTGTAGGCATATATGATAACTTCTTTGAACTTGGAGGACACTCACTACTAGCAACACAACTGGTTTCACGTATCCGCACCTGGTTCAAAGTGGAACTACCATTGCGTGAATTGTTTGCCTCAGCAACAGTTGTCGAATTGGCGCAATCGATTGGGCGATTGCAGCAACAGGACTTAGAACTTTCTACACCATTCATCACACAAAGGACAGAGAATGCTCAATTACTACTGTCTTATGCTCAACAGCGTCTGTGGTTTTTAGACCAGTTCGAGCCGAACAGTGCCTTATACAACATCCCCTTAGCTTTACGTCTAGTCGGAACACTTAATCAAGTTGCTTTAGAACAAAGCTTTTATGAAATTATTAATCGCCACGAAGCCTTACGCACCAATTTTTTAACCGTTAATGGACAACCAACTCAAATTATTCAAACACAAAGGAATTGGACAGTTTCAGTTGTTGGCTTAAAGCATTTATCAACAACTGAACAAGAAATCGTTACACAGCAATTAGTGCGACAACAAGCTATTGAGCCTTTTGACCTGGCAAATAAAGCATTAGTTAGGGCGACATTACTAGTGCTGTCCGAGACAGAACACATCTTGTTAGTGTGTATGCACCATATTGTCTCTGATGGTTGGTCAATGGGTGTGTTTCTTCAAGAACTGGCAGCACTGTACAACGCTTATTCTCAAGCTCAACCGTCACCTTTAGCACCACTGCCGATTCAGTATGCAGATTTTGCACTGTGGCAAAGACAATGGTTGCAAGGAGGCGTACTGCAAAGCCAACTAAATTACTGGCAACAGCAACTCAAAGATGCACCAGCCTTGTTGTCTCTACCCACAGACCGACCAAGACCTGCTGTGCAAACTTTCGCTGGCGCACATCAAGAGTTTGCACTCTCACAGAAGCTCACTCAAGGATTGATACAACTAAGTCAAAAGCAAGGAGTAACCTTGTTTATGACACTGTTGGCAGCTTATGATACCCTGCTTTACCGCTACACAGGTACAGAAGACATTTTGGTGGGATCTCCCATTGCTAACCGCGATCGCAGTGAGATAGAAGGGTTGATTGGCTTTTTTGTCAACACCTTAGTGATGCGTACTAACTTGGCAGGTAATCCGAGCTTTAGTGAATTACTGACTCGTGTTCGAGAAATGGCAATGGAGGCATACACTTATCAGAATTTGCCTTTTGAAATGCTGGTGGAAGCATTGCAACCACAAAGAGACCTCAGTCATACACCATTGTTCCAAGTGATGTTTGCACTTCAGAATGTGCCTTTGTCTGGAGTAGAGTTGGCTGGGGTAAGTGTCACTCCATTGATGCCAGAAAGCAGAACTGCCAAGTTTGATTTAAATTTATTCATGCAGAATACTGCTACTGGACTGGTGGGTGTATGGGAATATAACACTGACTTATTTGATGCCAGCACAATTGAGCGGATGACGGGCCATTTTGTGACATTGCTTGAGGGAATTATTGCTAACCCAGAACAGCAAATCTCACAATTGCCCCTGCTGACAGAAGTTGAGCAGCATCAATTATTAGTGGAGTGGAACGATACAGGAGTAGATTATCCACAAGATTTGTGCATCTATCAGTTATTTGAGGAGCAAGTTCAGCGCACCCCCGATGCTGTAGCGGTTATATTTGAAAACCAACAACTTACTTACTACCAATTAAACTGTCGCGCTAACCAGTTGGCAAATTACTTGCAGTCTTTGGGAGTGTCCGCAGATGTGCTGGTGGGTATTTGTGTGGAGCGCTCCATAGAAATGGTTGTGGGATTACTGGGCATCCTCAAGGCGGGTGGGGCTTATGTGCCACTTGACCCAGACTATCCCCAACAACGTTTGAGTTTCATATTAGATGATGCGGCGCTGCCAGTGTTGTTAACTCAGCAATCATTATTGGAATCTTTGCCAGAGCATACCGCACAGGTAGTATGTTTGGATAGCGATCGCCAACTCATTGAGCAACACAGTCGAGAAAATCCACTCACTGGCAGCAAACCAGAAAACTTGGCTTATGTAATTTATACTTCAGGTTCCACGGGCCAGCCAAAAGGAGTTCAAGTTAACCACAACTGTGTAGTCAACTTTTTAGCTTCCATGAGTCATTGTCCAGGATTAACTGACTCTGATACTTTCTGTGCCGTTACTACCATATCCTTTGACATTGCGGCTTTGGAACTATATTTGCCACTGGTGGTAGGAGCGAAGGTAGTAGTAGTTTCGCGTGAAGTCGCCAGTGATGGCGCTAGGCTGTTACTAGAGTTACAGCACTCAAGCACAACGGTGATGCAAGCGACTCCAGCGACTTGGCAAATGCTGGTAGCTTCCGGCTTATCTACTCAACAGTTGGGAATGAAACTCTTGTGTGGGGGAGAAGCCTTACCACCTCAATTAGCCCATCAATTACTAGAAACTGGTTCCCAAGTATGGAATCTCTATGGGCCGACAGAAACAACAATTTGGTCGAGTATTTGCCAACTTAGGAATGAGTCAACGCAACTAGAAGCTAGAAGTGCGATTGCGCGGAGCGCAACGCTCCGCGCAATCGCACCCATTGGTCGTCCCATAGCCAACACTCAATTTTACATTTTAGATTCACACTTACAACCAGTTCCTGTAGGTGTAGCAGGAGAATTGCATATCGGTGGTTTAGGTTTAGCAAAAGGCTACCTTAACCGTCCACAATTGACACAAGAGAAATTTATCTCTAACCCCTTCAAAAGAAGCAGAGGAGCAGGGGAGCAGAGGAGCAGAGGAGAAACCTTTAATTCTGATCGCCTCTACAAAACAGGGGATTTAGCCCGCTATTTACCAGATGGCACAATTGAATACCTGGGACGAATTGACAATCAAGTAAAAATACGTGGTTTCCGCATTGAGTTGGGAGAAATAGAAACAGTCCTGAGCCAACATGAGGATGTGCAAGCATCTTGTGTTATTGCTCGTCAAGATAATCCTGGTGATAAACGTTTAGTTGCTTACTTGGTAGCACATCAGGACTGTAAACCCGCAATCAGCGAACTACGGCAATTCCTCAAAGCAAAGCTGCCAGAGTACATGGTGCCAAGTGCTTTTGTAATCTTGAAATCCTTACCCCTGACTCCCAACGGCAAAGTAGACCGCCGCGCCTTACCAAAACCAGACTTAGACACCACAATACTAGAAAAATATGTCGCCCCACGCACTCCGATTGAAGAAATGCTGGCACTCCTTTGGGCACAAGTGCTGAAACTAGAGCTTGTAGGCATACGCGATAACTTCTTTGAACTTGGGGGACACTCACTACTAGCAACACAACTGGTTTCACGTATCCGCACCTGGTTCAAAGTGGAACTACCATTGCGTGAATTGTTTACCTCAGCAACAGTTTTTGAATTGGCGCGTTCGATTGAGCAATTTCAGCAACAAGACTTAGAATTAGTTTCTCCACCCATCTTACCAAGGGCAGAGAATGCAGAATTACCACTGTCCTATGCTCAACAGCGTTTATGGTTTTTAGACCAGTTCGAGCCAAACAGTGCCATATACAACATTCCTTTATCTTTACGTCTAGTCGGAATTCTTAATCAAGTTGCTTTAGAACAAAGCTTGTATGAAATCATTAATCGCCACGAAGCCTTACGCACCAATTTTGTAACCGTTAATGGAAAACCTTCTCAAATTATTCAAACACAAACGAATTGGACAGTTTCAGTTGTTAGCTTAAAGCATTTATCAACAACTGAACAAGAAATTACTACACAGCAATTAGTGCGACAACAAGCTATTGAGCCTTTTGACCTGGCAAATCAAGCATTAGTTAGGGCGACATTACTAGTGCTATCCGAGACAGAACAAATCTTATTAGTGTGTATGCACCATATTGTCTCTGATGGTTGGTCAATGAGTGTGTTTCTTCAAGAACTGGCAGCACTGTACAACGCTTATTCTCAAGCTCAACCGTCACCTTTAGCACCACTGCCGATTCAGTATGCAGATTTTGCTATTTGGCAAAGACAATGGTTGCAAGGAGACGTACTGCAAAGCCAACTGAGTTACTGGCAACAACAACTCAAAGATGCACCAGCCTTGTTGTCCCTACCAACAGACCGACCCAGAGGATCTGTGCAGACTTTCGCTGGTGGACATCAAGAGTTTGCACTCTCAGTTGAGTTAAGCAATAAGCTGACAAAACTGAGCCAGGAGCAAGGTTGTACTCTCTTTATGACGTTGTTGGCAGCGTTTGATACGCTACTTTACCGCTACACAGGTACGGAAGATATTTTGGTGGGTTCGCCAATTGCTAACCGCGATCGCAGTGAGATAGAAGGGTTGATTGGCTTTTTTGTCAATACCTTAGTTATGCGTACTAACTTGGCAGGTAATCCGAGCTTTAGTAAATTACTGGGTCGCGTTCGAGAAATGGCAATGGAGGCATACACTTATCAGAATTTGCCTTTTGAAATGCTGGTGGAAGCATTGCAACCACACAGAGACCTCAGTCATACACCATTGTTCCAAGTGATGTTTGCCCTCCAGAATGTGCCTTTGTCTGAAGTAGAGTTGCCTGGATTGAGTGTCACTCCATTGATGGCAGAAAGCATAACTGCCAAGTTTGATCTTACCTTACTAATGCAGAACACTGGTAATGGACTGGTGGGTGTATGGGAATATAACACTGACTTATTTGATGCCAGCACAATTAAGCGCATGAGTGGGCATTTTGTGACATTGCTCGAAGGAATTGTTGCTAACCCAGAACAGCAAATCTCACAATTGCCTCTGCTGACAGAAGTTGAACAGCATCAATTATTAGTGGAATGGAACGATACTCAGGCAGATTATCCCCTTGATAAGTGCATCCATCAGTTGTTTGAGGAGCAGGTTGATAGCACACCCGATGCAGTAGCAGTTGTATTTGAAAATCAACAACTCACTTACCAGCAGTTGAATAGTCGCGCTAACCAGTTGGCGCACTACCTCAAGTCTTTGGGAGTATCCGCAGATGTGCTTGTGGGTATTTGTGTGGAACGCTCAATAGAAATGGTGGTGGGATTGTTGGGCATTCTTAAGGCGGGTGGGGCTTATGTGCCAATTGACCCTAACTACCCACAAGAGCGGATTCGTTTCATGCTGCAAGACTGTAGGGCAAAGGTTTTGCTCACTCATAGTCAACTTAAATTGGGGGCTGAGAATTGGGGATCAGGGACTGACAACAAAGAAACGCTTGCCCAATGCCCTTCCATACTGTGTTTAGATCGCGATAACTTTGCCAACCAATCTACAGAAAACCCCAGTCGGCAAAGTCAGCCCGATGATTTAGCTTATGTAATCTACACATCAGGCTCTACAGGGCAACCCAAAGGGGTACAACTACCGCACCGAGGTTTAAGTAATTATTTACATTGGGCTAAAGACTACTACGCAGTAGCACAAGGACAAGGTACGCCTGTGCAGTCTTCTCTGAGCTTTGATGCAACCATTACATCACTGTACCTGCCGCTAATTTGTGGGCGTACCACAATCTTGGTAAGAGAAAAACAAGAGTTGCAGCTTCTAGCAGACATTGTTAAACAAAATAATCATCTATCCCTGGTCAAAATCACACCTTCGCATCTGGAAATCCTGAATCAGCAAATTGAGCCTGAGACCATGCCGAATCGGGTCAATGCCTTTGTTTTAGGCGGTGAGGCATTACACGCTAACCAAATAATTCCCTGGTTGACTCATGCTCCTGATACCCGCCTGATTAACGAATATGGGCCGACAGAAGCGGTTGTCGGGTGTTGTGTCTACGAAGCAACTGGAAAAAGGGATCTGGCGGGTGATTTATTAATCGGACAGCCAATTGCCAATGTACGTATTTACATTTTAGACAACCAAAACCAACTCCTGCCTGTCGGCATTCCTGGGGAACTTTGTATTGCCGGGGCTGGTTTAGCCCGTGGCTATCTCAACCGTCCCGAACTCACAGTTGAAAAATTCATCGAACTCGATTTATTTGGTAAAAAAGAACGAATCTACAAAACTGGCGATTTAGCCAGATGGTTGCCTGATGGTAATCTTGAATACCTGGGACGAATTGACAACCAAATAAAAATTCGCGGTTTCCGCATCGAGTTGGGAGAAATTGAGGCATTACTGAACCAACATGACGATGTGCAGGCATCTGTAGTCACCGCCCACGAAGACAATCCAGGTGATAAACGCTTAGTTGCCTACATCGTGCCGCATCAGCATACACCCACAATCAATGAACTACGGCAATTTCTGAAAGCAAAGCTACCAGACTACATGGTGCCAAACGCTTTTGTGATGTTGGAATCAATGCCACTTACTCCTAACGGGAAAGTAGACCGTCGCGCTTTACCTGCACCAGATTTACACAGCGATCGCACAGAAAAATATGTAGCCTCGCGCACTCCGATTGAAGAAATACTGGTACAAATTTGGTCACAAGTGCTGAAAGTAGAGCAAGTAGGCATACATGATAACTTCTTTGAACTTGGGGGACACTCGCTACTAGCAACGCAACTAGTTTCACGTATCCGCGATCGCTTCAAAGTCCAGCTGCCTTTACACGAATTGTTTAATGCCCCGACCATCGTTGAATTAGCGCCATTAATCGGCAAGTTACAGCAACAAAACTTAGACCTAACTGTTCCACGCATTCTACCAAGGAGCAAAAGATGATGACTGAAGAATTACCCCTATCTTATGCTCAACAGCGTTTGTGGTTTTTAGACCAGTTAGAGCCGAACAGTGCCATATACAACATCCCTTTAGCTTTGCGTCTAGTGGGAAATCTCAATCGGGCTGCCTTAGAACAAAGCTTTCAAGAAATTATTGATCGTCATGAAGCGTTACGCACTAATTTCATTACGGTTGATGGAAAACCTTCTCAAATTATTCAAACACAAATTAATTGGACAGTTTCAGTTGTTGAGTGCGAACATCTGCCACTAAGCGAACAAGAAATCGTTACACAGCAATTAGCGCAACAACAAGCGATTCAGCCTTTTGACTTGGCAGAGGGAGCATTAATCAGAGCGACATTAATTGTGCTGTCCAAGACAGAACACATATTGTTACTGTGTATGCACCATATTGTCTCTGATGCTTGGTCATTGGGTGTATTTGTCCAAGAACTAGCAGCACTATACAACGCTTATTCTCAAGGTGAACCGTCACCTTTAACACCACTGCCGATTCAGTACGCAGATTTTGGCATTTGGCAAAGAGAGTGGTTGCAAGGAGAGGTACTACAAAATCAAATCTCGTACTGGCAACAACAACTAAAAGATGCACCAGCCTTGTTGTCCCTACCTACAGACCGACCAAGACCTGCTGTACAGACTTTCGCTGGCGCAATTCAAGAGTTTGCCCTCTCAGTTGAGTTAAGTAATCAGCTGACACAACTGAGCCAGAAACAAGGGGTGACTTTGTTCATGACACTTTTGGCAGCCTTTGATACCCTACTTTACCGCTACACAGGACAATTAGACATTTTGGTAGGGTCTGCGATCGCAAACCGCGAACACAGTGAAATTGAAGGGTTAATTGGCTTTTTTGTCAATACTTTAGTGTTGCGTACTGACTTATCAGGCAATCCCAGTTTTAGCGAATTACTCTCTCGCGTTCGGCAAATAGCTCTAGGAGCATACTCTCATCAAGAGTTGCCATTTGAAATGCTAGTTGAGGCATTACAACCAGAACGGGATCTCAGCCATCCGCCACTATTCCAGGTGATGTTTGTACTCCAGAATACGCCCATGTCTGGAGTAGAACTTGCTGGCTTAACTATCAGTTCTTTGCCACCCCAAAGCACAATTGCTAAGTTTAATTTAACTTTATCAATGCACAACTCAGCTGCTGGACTAGTGGGGATATGGGAATATAACACTGACTTATTTGATGCCAGCACAATTGAGCGGATGGCAGGGCATTTTGTGACATTGCTTGAGGGAATTATTGCTAACCCAGAGGAACGGATTTCGCAATTGCCTTTGCTGTCACAGACAGAGCAACAGCAGTTATTAGTTGAATGGAACAATACTCAAGCAGACTATCCTGTTGATAAGTGTATTCATCAGTTGTTTGAGGAGCAATCTGTGAGTACACCCGATGCTGTAGCTGTGGTGTTTGAAAATCAACAACTAACTTACCACCAGTTGAATAGTTGTGCTAACCAGTTGGCGCACTACCTCAAGTCTTTGGGTATAAAACCAGATACGCTGGTGGGTATTTGTGTAGAACGCTCAATAGAAATGGTGGTAGGACTGTTGGGGATTCTCAAGGCAGGCGGAGCTTATGTACCACTTGACCCAGAGTATCCTACTGAGCGTTTGGCTTTCATGTTAGAAGATGCTCAAGTTTCTATACTGTTGACTCAACAGCGACTTATTGACAGACTTCCTGAGCATCAAGCAAAACTTATCTGTTTAGATGAAACCTGGGAACAAATTGCCCAAAATAACCAAGATAACCCAATCAGTAAAGTCAAAGCTTTTCATCTAGCTAATCTGATTTACACTTCTGGTTCAACAGGTAAACCTAAAGGTGTGATGGTTGAGCATAAGGGATTATGTAACTTAGCTCAAGCTCAGATTCAAACTTTTGGCTTGACTTCGGATAGTCGCGTTCTCCAGTTTGCCTCCTTCAGTTTTGATGCTTCCATCTCAGAAATTTTGATGGCTCTGGGGTCAGGTGCAACGCTATATCTCGGAACAAAAGACTCTCTACTGCCAGGGAAGCCATTAATTGAGCAATTACGCGATCGCAGCATTACCCATATCACCCTACCACCATCGGCGTTAGCAGTTATGCCTGGGTCGGAACTGTCGGCACTGCAAACAATAATTGTAGCGGGAGAAGCAAGTTCAGCTGAATTAATCAGACAATGGTCTGCTGGCAGAAACTTCTTCAATGCCTACGGGCCAACAGAAGCTAGTGTCTGTGCCACAATCGCAAAATGCACTGAAGATGACAATAAAATATCTATTGGTAAGGCGATCGCTAACGTCCAGGTTTATATTTTAGATGAATATCTGCAACCAGTACCGATTGGTGTACCAGGTGAATTGCACATTGGTGGTTTGGGGTTGGCACGAGGCTACCTTAATCGTCCAGAGTTGACAAAAGAAAAATTTATTCCCAACCCGTTTAAGGGAGCAGGAGAGAGCAAATTATATAAAACCGGAGATTTAGCACGCTATTTACCAGATGGCAATATTGAATACCTGGGACGCATCGACAATCAGGTAAAAATTCGGGGCTTCCGTATCGAGTTGGGAGAAATTGAAGAATTACTGAACCAACATGAGGATGTGCAGGCAGGTTGTGTTATTGCCCGTAAAGATAATCCTGGTGATAAACGCTTAGTCGCCTACGTGGTAGGACATAAACAGCATCCAGCTACAATCAGCCAGTTGCGATCGTTTCTTTCTAGTCAACTGCCACAATATATGATACCTCATGCTTTTGTGATGCTAGAGTCTTTACCTCTGACTCCCAACGGCAAGGTAGACCGTCGCGCATTGAGAGCGCCAGACTCTCGTGAGGGACTGGAAATAAGTTTTGTCGCCCCGCGTAGCCCAATTGAAGAAATCCTGGCGCAAATTTGGACACAAGCCCTAAAAGTAGACCAAGTAGGTATATATGATAACTTCTTTGAACTTGGGGGACACTCACTGCTAGCAACGCAACTAGTTTCACGTATCCGCAACATTTTCAAAGTGGAACTACCATTGCGTGAGTTCTTTGCCAGAACAACAGTTGCCGAATTAGCGCGTTCGATTGAGCAATTGCAGCAACAAGACTTAGAATTGGTTTCTCCACCCATCTTACCAAGGGCAGAGAATGCAGAATTACCACTGTCTTATGCTCAACAGCGTTTATGGTTTTTAGACCAGTTCGAGCCGAACAGTGCCATATACAACATTCCTATGGCTTTGTGTCTAGTCGGAACACTTAATCAAGTTGCCTTAGAACAAAGCTTGTATGAAATCATTAATCGCCACGAAGCCTTACGCACCAACTTTGTGATAGTTGATGGCAAACCTTCTCAAATTATTCAAACACAAAGGAATTGGACAGTTTCAGTTGTTGACTTGAAGCATTTATCAACAACTGAACAAGAAATTGCTACACAGCAATTAGCGCAACAACAAGCTAATCAACCGTTTGACTTAGCAAATCAAGCATTAGTTAGGGCAACATTAATTGTGCTGTCCGAGACAGAACACGTTTTGAGTGTATGTATGCACCATATTGTCTCTGATGCTTGGTCAATGGGTGTGTTTATCCAAGAACTAGCAGCACTGTACAACGCTTACTCTCAAGGTGAGCCGTCAGCTTTAACACCACTGTCGATTCAGTACGCAGATTTTGCTATCTGGCAAAGAAATTGGTTGCAAGGCTCGGTACTGCAAACTCAACTAAGTTACTGGCAACAACAACTAAAAGCTGCACCAGCCTTGTTGTCCTTACCAACAGATCGACCCAGAGGATCTGTGCAGACTTTCGCTGGTGGACATCAAGAGTTTGCACTCTCAGTTGAGTTAAGCAATAAGCTGACAAAACTGAGCCAGGAGCAAGGTTGTACTCTCTTTATGACGTTGTTGGCAGCGTTTGATACGCTGCTTTACCGCTACACAGGTACGGAAGATATTTTGGTGGGTTCGCCAATTGCAAACCGTAATCGTAATGAAATTGAAGGGTTAATTGGCTTTTTTGTCAATACTTTAGTGTTACGTACTGACTTATCAGGCGATCGCAGCTTTAACGAATTACTTGGTCGCGTTCGATTGATGGCAATAGATGCTTATGCTCATCAGGACTTACCTTTTGAAATGCTAGTAGAAGTATTGCAGCCAGAACGGGATCTCAGTCATACACCACTTTTCCAAGTCATGTTTGCCCTCCAGAATGTGCCTATATCTGAGATAGAGCTTACTGATTTAACTATCAGTTCTTTGCCAGTAGAAAGCGCAACTGCCAAGTTTGATTTGTTTTTATCAATACAGAACACTGGTAATGGATTGGCGGGTGTATGGGAATATAACACTGACTTATTTGATGCCAGCACAATTGAACGGATGACTGGACATTTTGTGACATTGCTCTCTGGAATTGTCGCTAACCCAGAGGAGCGGATTTCGCAATTGCCTCTGCTATCACAGACAGAGCAACAGCAGTTATTAGTTGAATGGAACAATACTCAGACGGATTATCCCCGTGATAAATCTATCCATCAGTTGTTTGAGGAACAAGTAGAACGTACACCCAATGCGATCGCAGTGGAGTTTGTAGACGAGCGCAGCGAGGCTTCTCGGAGAGTAAATCAACAACTCACTTACCAGCAGTTAAACTGCCGTGCTAACCAGTTGGCGCACTACCTGAAGTCTTTAGGAGTATCCGCAGATGTGCTGGTAGGCATTTGTGTAGAGCGATCGCTAGATATGGTAGTAGGACTACTTGGCATTCTCAAAGCTGGTGGGGCTTATGTGCCACTTGATCCAAACTACCCTCAAGAGCGTTTGGCTTTCATGTTAGAAGATGCTCAAGTTTCAGTGTTGCTAACCCAACATTCACTCCTCGACAAACTACCCCAGCATCAAGCTCACCAAGTCTATTTGGATACTGACTGGCAGATGATTTCTCAGTCGAGTCAGGATAATCTCATATCTGGTGTACAAGCTAATAACTTAGCTTATGTAATTTATACCTCTGGTTCTACAGGTCAACCTAAAGGTGTAGCCATGAATCAGCTTGCTCTTTGCAATCTGATTCTGTGGCAACTTCAAAATAATACAATTTCCACTGGAGCAAAAACGCTGCAATTTGCTCCTATTAGCTTTGATGTCTCCTTCCAAGAAATGTTTACTACCTGGTTTTCGGGAGGCACATTGTTCTTAATTACGGAGGAATTGCGCCGAGATACCTCAGCTTTGTTAGGTTTTCTCCAAGAAAAAGCTGTTGAGAGACTGTTTGTTCCCTTTGTTGCCTTACAGCAACTAGCTGAAGTCGCTGTTGGTAGTGAATTAGTTAATAGTCATCTGCGGGAAATCATTACTGCTGGGGAACAGTTGCAGATGACTCCGGCGATTTCTCAATGGTTAAGCAAACTAACTGATTGTACTTTGCACAATCATTACGGGCCATCGGAAAGCCATGTAATTATCACTTTTACTCTGAATAACTCAGTAGAGACTTGGCCGCTACTGCCTCCTATTGGTCGTCCCATTGCTAACACGCAAATTTACATCCTGGATAAGTACCTACAGCCTGTACCCGTGGGTGTAGCAGGAGAATTGCACATTGGTGGTGTCTCTTTGGCGCGAGGCTATCTCAACCGGCCAGAGTTAACACAACAGAGATTTATCCCCAATCCCTTCAAAAGAAGCAGAGGAGCAGGGGAGCAGGGGAGCAGAGGGGAAACCTTTAATTCCGATCGCCTCTACAAAACAGGGGATTTAGCCCGCTATTTACCAGATGGCAACATCGAATACCTGGGACGTATTGACAATCAGGTTAAGGTGCGAGGCTTCCGCATTGAATTGGGAGAAGTTGAAGCAGTACTGAGTCAGTATGGAGATGTGGAGGGATGTTGTATCATTGCCCACGAAGACACTCCGGGTGATAAAAGGCTAGTTGCCTACCTGGTAGCACATCAGAACTCTACACCCACAATCAGCGAACTCCGACAATTCCTGAAAGCAAAGCTACCAGACTACATGGTGCCAAGCACTTTTGTGATGTTGGAAGAGATGCCACTCACTCCTAGCGGCAAAGTAGATCGCCGTGCATTGCCTGCACCAGATTTACACAGCAATAATTCAGACAAATATGTTGCTCCACGCAACCAAGTAGAACTGGAACTAACGCAAATCTGGTCAAGAGTTTTGAAAGTTGACAAAGTAGGAGTAAAAGATAATTTCTTTGACCTCGGTGGTCACTCTCTTTTAACTCCTTACTTAATGGCTCAAATTAAAAAACAGTTTGGTAAAGATATTGCGATCGCCAGCCTTTACCAAAATCCAACTATTGAACAATTGGCAACTATTGTACCATTCGATTCAGATTCTAAGAGTGGATCTCCCTTGGTAATACTTCAGCCGCACGGTTCTAAGCCACCTTTGTTTTGTCTTCCAGGGGCTGCGGGCTATCCCTTTTACTTGTATGATTTAGCCCGTTGTCTGGGTTCAGACCAACCATTTTACAGTTTCCAAGCAATTGCTCCTGGTGAAGGAGAAGAACTAATTACCCAAGTTGAGGATGTAGCCGCCCGTTATATTCAAGAACTCTTAGTTGTTCAACCAAAGGGGCCGTATTTTTTAGCAGGGCATTCTTTTGGCGGTAAATTAGCCTTTGAAATGGCGCAGCAGTTACTTCGTAAAGGTCATAAGGTTGCTTTAGTTGCCATTCTTGATACTACAGCACCATTTCATCAGAAAAATCCATCAGCTTTTGATTTGGATAACACTAAATGGTTGGCTGAATTAGCAGACACAATCGAAGTTGTTTACGGCAAAAACATGGATTGTTCTGTCGAGACTCTTCAATCTATGGTTTGGGAAGATCAGTTGAAATACGTTCTAGAAAGGTTAAAAAATGCTGATATCTTGCCTCCTGACGATGAAATTACGCAGCTTAATAATATGGTGCAACGGCTCAAAGCTAACGCTGTAGTGAATTATGTACCACAAGAGATTTATCCAACCAAAATTACTCTCTTACGCGCCAAGGAGAATATCGTCAAAGTTGATGAATCTAATAGTGAAGTGCTTTCTGATATTTTGCAGGATTTGCACTGGGGCTGGAGCAAATTTTCTGCCGAACCAGTGAATGTCCATTTTGTCCCAGGTAATCATGTGACGATGATGAATCTGCCCCACGTTCAGGTATTAGCGGAAAAGTTGAAAGCTTGCATTGAGCAAGTGCAAGAAGTTACAGGCGATGGATATGAACCTCAGAGGATGTCTGAAAAGTTTTTTTTGTATACACCTAACCCTTCGAGATCCCCCTAAATCCCCCTTAAAAAGGGGGACTTTAAGAATCTTATTCCCCCCTTTTTAAGGGGGGTTAGGGGGGATCAACAAATATTTGATACTTTTCAGACATCCTCTGAATTTGATAATCAGATTCGCCCTCTCACGTTCTTATCTAACCCGCATCCTGTAAATATTAAGTGAGTTCATTTGAGTACAAATTTAAATGGAAGGAATTGTATTATGACTGCTACTTCTAACCAGATTAAATCCAAGGTTTGGGACAAAAAGCAAGAGTATCCCTTAACTACAGAGTCTTTAAGAATGCTGTTGGAAAACCGAATTCCTTTAATTCGGCTAAAAGAATTTGCTACACCTCAAGAGTGTGAAATGTTAGTCAATAAAGCTGAATTATTCAACTTTGATTGTTATCAAAATGTGAATCCCAAGATTGAGCGAATTGGTATCACAGTGTTTGAATATAATCGCATTAGTAAAACAGCTTATTTTCAAGCAGTAGAACGCACAACGAAATTAAGAGACTGCATTATGGCAGCCTCTTTTAATCCATTAGAACGCTTAATGTTGAAAATTCGAGAGTGTACAGGTGCGACTGTACGAATTGCTTCGGAACCACTTTATGGTAGTTATTATGCAGGACTGATCAGAAAAATAGAACGGGGTACTAAACTTCATATTGATTATGCTCCGTTAGAACAATCAAAATGGGAAATTGGTACAGTTATTTATCAACTTTCTTGGAATTTGTACTTGAAATTTTCTCCAAGCAATCATGGTCAAACACGCATTTACGATCGCCAGTGGCAACCAGGAGATGACCAATATAAACTCGATTCCTACGGCTATGGTGATACAGTAATTGCAGATGCAGACGCGATCGCCTTCCAACCTTATGTAGGAGATGTGTTCATTTTCAATACACGCAACTATCACACTGTTGAACCAATGGATGGACAACGTGTGACTTTCACCTCTGCGATCGGATTACTACCTAACGGTGAAATTATTTTGTGGTCTTGAATGTAAGCAGCAGGAAGCAATTTGATAAATATAGTGAGGAAGTGATTCATGCCCTTAGCAGCTGTGATGACTGCACCTAATCAACCAGTTGAAGTCCAACAATTACCAGACCCGATTCTGGAAAAGGGTGGAATCATTCTTGAAACCTTATATTCTGAGGTTTGTGGAACTGATGTACATTTACTACATGGGCGTTTAGAGGGAGTTCCGTATCCCATCATCCCTGGACACTTCTCAGTTGGTCGTGTGGTGGAAACAGGTGGAGCAGTTAGTGATGTCAATGGTAAATTAATTCAGCCTGGAGCGATCACTACTTTTTTAGATGTCCATGAAACCTGTTACAACTGCTGGTATTGTCTAGTAGCTAAAGCATCCACTCGCTGTCCAAAACGCAAAGTTTATGGTGTCACCTACTCAGCCAAAGATGGGTTGCTGGGTGGTTGGTCTGAATTAATTTACCTCAAACCAGGAGTTAAAGTTCTCACTTTACCCGAAGAAGTCTCACCAAAGCAATTCATTGCTGGAGGATGTGCCTTACCAACTGCACTACATGCTATCGATCGAGCGCAGATTCAAATTGGTGATGTTGTCGTGGTGCAGGGTTGCGGGCCTGTGGGTTTGAGTGTGGCAATTCTAGCTTTGCTCTCAGGTGCAGGCAAAGTAATTGTAATTGATAAATTTGAGAGCCGATTAATAGTTGCAAAATCCTTCGGTGTAGATGAAACCCTTGCAATTAAGGCTGATGATCCACGACAACATATTGAGCGAGTTTTGGAATTGACAAATGGACACGGTGCTGATGTCACTATTGAAGCTACAGGCATTCCCATTGCTGTCAAAGAGGGCTTAAATATGACCAGAAATGGAGGCCGCTATGTTATTGTCGGGCATTACACAAATACGGGTGAAATTCTCATCAATCCACACCTGGAAATTAATCTAAAACATATTGATATTCGCGGGACTTGGGGAATTGATTTCAGCCATTTTTATAGAATGATTGAATTACTAAAACGTCATAGCGATTCCAGTAAAAATATTGCTTGGTCAAGCATAATTAGTCGTTCATATACACTAAAAGAAATTAATCAAGCACTGGCAGATGTAGAACAAGGCTCTGTATTAAAAGCTGTGATTCAACCTAATCTATCTTGATGCCAATATATCAAATGACTTAGATAATAGGAAGAAGATATGCTCGAAGATTTACAAATTGCCTTTATCGGCGGTGGCACGATGGGCGAAATGATAATTAGTAGATTGTTATCAACGAAAATTGTTCCAAAAGCCGATCTAATTATAGTCAGCGATCCAGTTTCTGCACGATGTCTTCATTTAGAAAGGGAATATGGAGTACGTACTACAACCTCCAATATAGAAGCGGTTCTTGGCGTATCTATTGTGATATTGGCGGTGAAGCCGCAGATTTTGGCAGAGGTTCTGGGTATGCTTAAGGATCAAATTCCACCTAATGCTTTGGTAATTAGTATTGTGAGTGGAGCGAATATTTCATCTCTGTGCCAAGGGTTGAATCATCCTGCTGTTGTCCGTACAATGCCCAATATTGCAGTACAAGTTGGTCATGGGACTACAGTGTGGAGTGCATCATCAAGTGTGACAGAGATACAGCGATCGCATACCCAAGTCATTTTACAAGCATTAGGTAAGGAATTTGCTACCCAAAATGAACATTACCTTGATATGGCAACGGCGTTGAGTAGCGCGGGGACTGGATTTGTGTTTCTGTACATCGAAGCGATGATTGATGCTGGCGTTCAGATGGGTTTAACTCGGACACAAGCCCAAGAACTAACATTGCATACGATTGCTGGTAGTGTAGAACTGATGTTTCAGACTCATGAACATCCAGCAGTTTTACGAAACAAGGTAACAAGTCCTGGCGGAGTCACTGCTGCTGGTCTTTACGAGTTAGAAAAAGGTGGTATGCGAACTGTCATCTCTAATGCAGTGCTTGCCGCTTTGAGCCGCACTCAACAATTAGGTAATATCAGTTAAAAAATTAGCGCTGATTGGGGTTACTCATTCGGTACTTCTTACTGATTATTCAACACTAAAAAGTATTAAAGCTGATAAAAGATTTTAATTTATTTCTCAAATATGCCAACCCAAGTTGTTCAAGCTCAACCCTCAAAGAATGTTTTTTCAGATTTTATCCAATTCTGGGAGAATGTCAAAGCGATCGCTGGGCCTTACTGGTATCCAACAAAGCCAGGGCAAAGATCATTCTCAGACGTAATTCGGGCATGGGGAATGCTTATTCTCCTAATATTACTAATCATTGCATTTGTAGGTGTAACTGCTTTTAATAGTTTTATTAATCGCTACATAGTTGATATCATACTTCAAGAGAAAGATTATTCTAAATTTGTTAATATTATATACTTTTATGCTGCTGGACTTGTCTTAGTAACGCTTTTATTAGGATTTTCTAAATTCGTTAGAAAACAAATTGCTCTTGATTGGTACAAATGGCTTAATAATCAAATTTTAGATAAATATTTAAGCAATCGTGCTTATTACAAAATTAATTTTCAAGCTGATATTGATAACCCAGATCAACGTTTATCCCAAGAGATTGAACCAATTACTACTAATGCCCTCTATTTTTCAGCTACTTTCCTAGAAAAAGTACTGGAAATGATAACTTTTGCAATAATTATCTGGTCAATTTCCCAGCAGATTGCTATTGCTCTGATTATTTATACGATTATGGGTAATTTTATAGCTGTCTACTTAAATCAAGAATTAAATAGTATTAATCAAGCGGAAATTGAATCTAAAGCTGACTATAATTACTGCCTAACTCATGTTCGCACTCATGCTGAATCAATAGCTTTTTTTAGAGGAGAAAAACAAGAATTAAATATAATTGAGCGTCGATTTAGTAAGTTGATCATCAACATTAAACGCAAGATTGATTGGGAGAGAAATAGAGACATTTTTAACAGAGCATATCAGGTTGCTATCGAACTTTTTATGTTATTCATACTTGCGCCTTTATATATCAAAGGTGAAATTGATTTCGGACAAGTTGGACAAGCTAGTGTAGCTAGCTTTATGTTTGCTACTGCTTTGGGAGAACTAATAACTGCATTTGGCACTTCTGGAAATTTTTCTAGTTACGTTGAGCGTTTAGCTGAGTTTTCGGGCGCGTTAGAAGAAGTGACCAAACAACCAGAGAATGTAAGTACCATTAAAACACTAGAAGAAAATCATCTTGCTTTTGAGAATGTCACCTTACAAACGCCCAATTATGAACAGGTAATCGTCGAAGATTTATCGTTGTCTGTTCAGCCAGGAGAAGGTTTATTGATTGTCGGCCCCAGTGGTCGAGGAAAAAGTTCTTTATTGAGAGCGATCGCTGGTTTATGGAATGCAGGGACTGGTCGTCTGGTGCGACCTCCCTTAGAACAAGTCTTGTTTTTGCCGCAACGTCCTTATATCATCTTGGGAACTTTGCGCGAACAATTGCTCTATCCTAATACCAGTCGTCAAATGACCGATGCAGAACTCAAAGAGGTTCTACAACAAGTTAATCTGCAAAACTTGCTAAGTCGAGTCGATGGCTTCGATACAGAAGTTCCTTGGGAGAACATATTATCATTGGGAGAACAACAACGTCTGGCTTTTGCACGACTAATAGTTACTCATCCTAGCTTCACTATATTAGACGAAGCAACGAGTGCTTTAGATTTGGAAAATGAAGGAAGGTTGTATCAACAGTTACAAGAGACGAAAACAACCTTTATCAGTGTTGGACATCGGGAAAGCCTGTTTGATTATCATCAATGGGTTTTGGAACTTTCACAAGATTCCAGTTGGCAACTTGTGACTGTTCAGGATTATCGGACTCAAAAAGCAATTATCACTATTCCTTCCACAAATCCCCAAATAAAAATAGATGATTCGTCTCAAGATAAATCTCTAATTCAATCAGAGACAAGCATAGTCGAAGGGTTGTCTCATAAAGAAATGAACGAATTAACCTACTATTCCGTTACTACTATTAGAAGTAAGGCAAGCAAAGGGGAAACTATCACTAATAGAGACGGCATTACCTATCGCTATGATAAAGATCCTAAAGTATTGAAATGGGTAAGAGTATTGATTACATAAAGCCTTCGAATCACGCTCATTATGAGGGGCAATAAACTGGTAAACACACTCCCGGTTTTCCCTCGACCCCAATCGACCGACATAATCAAGTTTAAAGTCAATCTTCTCAAATAATTTATGTGCGATGTCTACGATGGGCTACGCCTACGCAATTGGGGTGAGTTTTTCTGAGATAGAAACATTTAGATAATAGTACACCCGCAGTTGGGATAACAGCCGTCATCGTCCTTCTCAAGCAAACTAGGGGTAACTTCAACTTCATAACGACGCGATAATTCGGCCTTGCGCTGCTGATTGATTAGTTAAAAATCAACTAATCAAATTAGCAGCGCCAAAAGTAGCATTGAACTTGCGACACCAGATAGCGACAGATTTGTAATCTGCTAAATTGATGTTGCTAGGAATAGAATATGTTTGAGCGCCACTATATTTTTTTAAGGGAGCAAGAATGATATAATCGCCATTTTTTAAAGGATAAGATGGTGGCTTTGTTGAACCAATTACGTTATCTGAACGATGCAAAGTTACGACTAAATCTGGCCCTGATTCAGACGTTTTAAACGACTGTTCAAGCTCTAGAAATGATTTACCGTCTTTGGTTGTAATACTGACTGTTCCTTGAGTTGTATGCTCTCCTGAAATAAAAGTGCCTGACTTCATAGCAATTGACTCCTGAGAACGTGCTGAAGGGGCTACAGGCTTCGCCGACGTTGAAGATGCAGGAAAAGATGTATTCACAACTATAGGACTTTCCTTAGACTGATTACTTGATACTTCTGGAACACAGCTAACCATGACAATAGAAGATAAACTTAGTATGAATAAATTTATGAGCTTCATGATTCAAATTCCTCATTGCATTGAACAACAATATAGTTTTTAGATTTAGCCTTTAACTAATCATTACTTAAATAATTAGCCTAAGAATTATAAATATCTAAGAATTCATATATAGAAAGCTGAGATTTTCTTGAGAAATTTATTATGTAATTCTCAGCAAAATCTCAATTTTTAACCTGTAAGTGCTTAAGCAGGAATAAACAGAACTATGTCATCGTGAACAAAACAGACTGAAGTCAAGCAACCACAATGCTCTAAAATTGTTTAACTTTACTCTCAATAACACCGCTTATACTTCCTTTATAGCTGTTATATAAAATTACATTTAATTAAGTAAAAAATTAATAATTTTGCTGTATGCAAAAAATATATGTATCGAGTAAAATCTTTCTATCAAACTAGCCGGATAGCTGGAGTTGTTATTTAAAATCTTCAAAACTTACCATTTTATTTTTGAAATTATTTTTATAACCCATGCAATAGGCATCCATGAGCAAAATCAGTGATGATGAAATATTGTTGCACAACCAAACTTGGCAGAGGGAGTGGCAAATCATAACACGTTTGTCTTCTTTGAATTATTGAGCTGGTGAGTGGCAGTGAGCGAAGACAGGAGAACTCTAAAAATCTTGAGTGTTCACAAATAACTTAGGATTGCGGCATACAGCATTGCATCACTTCATGAAAAAAACTGACAAATGGAAAAATATCAACTTAGCCCAAACAACTGGTCACAAGAAACTTACATTAAAGCCTTAAAGAAAGCAGCACATGCACATCAAGGTCAGAAAATGTCAGGTTCAGAAATACCTTACATCATGCATTTGAGTTTTGTGAGTATGGAAGTAATTGCAGCCCTAAACGTCGAAACAGAACATGACGGAAATCTTGCTATTCAATGTGCTATTTTACATGACACAATAGAAGATACAAACACAACATTTGAGGAAATAAAAACCGAATTTGGTCAATCAGTAGCTAATGGTGTACTTGCGCTGACTAAAGATGAAAGTTTAGTAAAACATCTTCAAATGGCAGATAGTTTACAAAGGATAAAAGAGCAACCACAAGAAATATGGATGGTGAAATTAGCAGATAGAATCAGTAACCTACAAGCACCACCACATTATTGGACTCAAGACAAAATTGTTCGATATCGAGAAGAAGGTATTCAGATTTATGAAGCTTTGCAGGATGCAAGTCCATTTCTTGCTTTACGCTTGGCAAAGTTAATTGAAGATTACAAAGCGTTTATCAAGTAAATAGCTTTATGTTAGCTAAATCACACTGAAAACCTAAGCACTGTAATAAAATTCTATAGCGGTTCCCACTCAGATGCGGTACAGCATTATATCGCCAAGTGTAGGGGCACGGCAGTGCCCCTACGGGTGTACGTCAGGTAAACGAGAACCGCTATATTATGCATAAAATATTACAGCAACCAAAAGTGCGGTTGAAGTTCCATGCCAAGTAAGTGCTTGCATTATAAGTGATGACTATTAGCTGTGAGATTGGATATAGTTCCAAGTCTAACAGAGCCTGATTTTGTGCAGTCTCTTAGATAAGTTGTATAAGTTGGGGCAGTTTTAGGATTGGTCTGCTTACTTCATCATTTGAGATTTTTTATGTTTAATTTTTGGAAATAGTTGCGTTTTTAATATCATCAATCAATTCATCAATCCTTGATTGAGTCGTATTCCAAGAACACATAAAACGTACTCCTCCCACACCAATAAATGTATAAAACTGCCAGTTCTTTGCTTTTAAGCTATGAATGACTTGTTCAGGTAATTTAACAAACACGGCGTTGGCTTCTCTAGGAAACATCAAGTTAACACCTTCTATGTTCAATAGTTGATTTTCCAAGTATTCGGCACATTGATTGGCATGTCTGGCATTTTTTAGCCAAGCACCAGTTTCCAATAAACCCAACCAGGGAGCGGAGATAAACCGCATTTTTGAAGCTAGCTGGCCTGCTTGCTTGCATCGATAATCAAAATCCTCTGCTAGCTCTTTGTTGAAGAAAAGAATGGCTTCACCTAATGCCATTCCATTCTTTGTACCACAAAAACACAGCACATCCACTCCAGTTTTCCAAGTAATTTCAGCAGGGCTTTTATTCATCGCAGCAACTGCATTTGCAAAACGGGCACCATCCATGTGAATCTTTAAGTTATACTTTTTCGCAACTTCTTTGATTTTGAGAAGTTCTTCAATAGAATATAAAGTCCCTAGTTCTGTTGATTGTGTAATACTAATAACTTTAGGTTTTGGATAATGAATATCAGTACGTTTAGTCACAATTGCCTCTATCGCCTCTGATGTTAGCTTGCCATTTTTACCTTGAGCAAGTAACAATTTAGAGCCGTTAGATGCAAATTCAGGTGCGCCACATTCATCGGTTTCTATATGAGATGTTTCATGGCAAATGACACTGTGATATGACTGACAAAGGGCAGCTAAAGATAAAGAATTTGCGGCTGTACCATTAAAGGTAAAAAATACTTCACAATCAATTTCAAAAAGTTCCCGAAAATAATCTGTGGCTTTTTGAGTCCATTCATCATTTCCATAGGCTGGAACACTACCTTGATTTGCCCTAATCGTATATTCCAGTGCTTCTGGACAAATACCAGAGGAATTATCACTTGCAAACTGCTCTAAGTGGCTACTCATAATCTCTACTTTTATTTTTATCAGTAATTTTTACAATATTAGTGAATAATTTTGGCACTTGCCAACTTTAAGATTGACGGAGGATGTTATTAAACTCTCAAATTATAGTGGTTCTCGTTTACGTGAGGTACACCCGTAAGTAAGGGCACGGCACTGCCCCTACTTCGTGATGTGATGTAATGTTGTACTGCATCTGAATGGGAATCGCTATATCTAATAACTCTGCTAATTACAATAACTTTGGATGATTGTAAACTCAATATGTATATAGCCCTATTTAATCATTCGTGAAAAACGAAATTGGCGACTTATATAAAAGTCGGTAATCTGAAACTTTTGATTTTCAAAAATAAAATGTAAATTCTATACGTTGCATGAAATTATTAGTTAGTTTTTGTTGTTGTCGGTTTTCTCTGAGTAGTTATAGTAATTCTTAGTATGTTTATACTATTATATGCTTTTGCTGATGTCCACGGAAAATTAGAGTCTTAGTCTTGCGTTACTGAGACCTTAAATTACTACGGTGTCTTAGTCAGCCTTGCGTTGAGGGGATTATGGGACGTTAAACATCGCAAATAATAATTAAAATTATGCTAAATTATGCTAAAAAAATAAAGTTTGCTAATCAGGATGCTAATCATATACTTATAATGTACTATACAATGCCCTAACAATAACTATGACATCACTATTGGGCGTATTTGTCCTTTGTTAGTTGTGAGAAGTCATTTGTTTATTATCTACTGACTAATGACTCTCCGGGTGATGCTCCTTCTGTTACGTCTGCTACGCGAATGTCGCTAATTAACGCCATTTGCTTTTCCCCTTGACGGTAGCCTCTCCTTTTGGGAGAAGGAGAGATGCTGCGGGTAGCAAGATCCTTGTAGGGGTACAAATTGGGGAACCCGCCCAAGGCATTGGCTCACCAATGACTAATGACTAATAACTAATGACTGAACCATTGATTGAACTAAAAGGTGTTTCTAAGTCCTTTGGTAGCCATAAAGTTCTAGATAATGTAGACTTGACCATTTACCGAGGAGAAGCACTGGGTATTATTGGTCCATCAGGGACTGGTAAATCAACAATTTTACGGGTAATGGCGGGGTTACTTACTCCCGATGAGGGAGAAATTTATGTGCAAGGAGTACGGCGAGACGGTTTGATTGAGGATGGTGGCCAGCAGGTTGGCATTGGCATGGTGTTTCAGCAGGCGGCGCTATTTGATTCGCTGACGGTGGAGGAGAATGTGGGATTTTTACTTTATCAAAATTCAAAGCTACCGCGATCGCGGATTCGAGATTTGGTAAAAGAAAAATTGGAGATGGTAGGTTTGCCAGCAATCGGCCACCTTTACCCAGCTGAACTTTCCGGGGGAATGCGAAAACGGGTAAGTTTTGCCCGTGCGATTATGTCTAATCCCGATAATCCCTCAGAAGGCCCAGAAGTTCTACTATACGACGAACCAACAGCCGGACTTGATCCTATTGCCTCAACGGTAATCGAAGATTTAATCCGCCATTTGCAATGTTTACATGGAGTTTGTAGTACCTATGCCGTTGTTACCCACCAAGACAGTACTATCCGTCGTACAGCTGATAGACTTATATTTCTCTATGAAGGTAGAGTGCAGTGGCAGGGTACAGTTAGTGAAGTATACAACACCGAACATCCTTTGATTAGACAATTTATCAGTGGAAGTGTAAAAGGGCCGATTCAAGTCGTCGGTTAGAAAGTGAGAAGTTAGGAGTTAGGAGTTAAAAGTGAGGAATTAAGAATGAGGAGTTAAGAATGAGGAGCGAGAGTTAAATTCAACTCCCAACTCCTAACTCCCAACTCATAGCTAACTTATTGGGTGGAGGAAAAAAATGCGAGGTCTTATGACAAGCCGCTTCGCGTCTGGGCGAACATTTAGAGAAGGCTCTGTGGGGTTGTTACTCCTGCTAGGATTAGGGGTATTTGGATTACTTTTTCTTTGGTTAAATAGATTCACTGCTGCCGGCCGTTCATACAAAGTTATTGTCGAATTTGCTAACGCTGGCGGAATGGAAAGGGGAGCAATAGTTCGCTATCGAGGCGTTAAGGTAGGAACTATTTCCCAGGTTCGACCAAGACCAAATGCTATTGATGTAGAGATTGAAATTGCCCAACCTGACCTAATTATCCCCCGTCAGGTAGTGGTGGAAGCTAATCAAAGTGGATTAATTAGCGAAAGTATTATCGACATCACACCAAAAGCAAGCTTACCTGCTGGGGTTGTGATTGCTAAACCCCTAGATAAAAGTTGTGATAATAGTCTCATAGTTTGTAATGGTTCTCGGTTAAAAGGTCAAGTTGGCATCAGTGTTGATGCACTAATTCGCAGTTCAACTGAGCTAGCTGCTGTATACAATGACCCAAAATTTTATAGAAATGTCAATAGGGTTCTAGAAACTACCACAGGTGCAGCATCCAGTTTTACCGAGCTAAGTCAGGATTTACAAGGTTTGACCAAAAGCTTGCAACAACAACTAAATACATTTTCAACCACTGCTAATTCAGTGCAACGAGCGACAAACCAACTTAATGCATCCGCGACTCAAACTGTAAATCAATTCGGTGCAACTGCAACTCAAGCAAATCGTTTGCTGAATAACCTAGATAATCTGTTAACAACAAATCGTTCTTCGCTGGTTGGTGCTTTGAACAATATCACCGAAACCAGCAACCAACTGCGTGTTACAGTCAGTAGCCTATCACCAACTGTTAATCGATTCACTCAAGGAGAATTACTCAACAATTTAGAAGCTCTTTCAGCAAATGCAGCGCAAGCTTCAGCTAATTTACGTGATGCTTCTAAAACCTTAAACGATCCAAAAAATGCGGTGCTGCTGCAACAAACTCTAGATTCAGCACGAGTAACGTTTGAAAATAGCCAAAAAATTACATCTGATTTGGATGAATTGACAGGTGATCCTACTTTCCGCCAAAATTTGCGGCAATTGGTGAATGGTCTAAGTGGTTTAGTATCTTCTACACAACAGATGCAGCAACAAGTGCAAGTTGCTACTACTCTAGATTCAGTAAAAGCTGCTGTAAACAAACCAAATAATCTAATTCCTACCCCAGCACCAACCCAACAGGCGATGTCTAATGACAAGTCCCTACCTGTTTACGTAATCAATCCCTCACCTACTAATTTTGCAATTACCGATACCAACCTTGAACCAACCCCCAGTCCGTCTATCTCTAGCTCATCCCAAGAAAACCTCTTGAAGCAGCTGCGGGAATATGGTAAGCAACGGGAGCAAGTGGAGACGGAGAAATAGGTAATACAGCTTGACAATCTTAACCACAACAAGACCGAATATGCTTGGGTTAAGATTTTATCCTCCCTAACCCTCC
Organism: Nostoc foliaceum FACHB-393; assembly: GCF_014698505.1. Classification (GTDB taxonomy): domain Bacteria; phylum Cyanobacteriota; class Cyanobacteriia; order Cyanobacteriales; family Nostocaceae; genus Nostoc; species Nostoc foliaceum_A. The sequence goes on from NZ_JACJTD010000025.1 coordinate 92,638, forward strand.
TTTTTTTTAAGGAGGGAATTAGAGCAATACTACGGGTCTTTTACTATCCAGCATCGCCATTTTACCTGCATGATAGCGATCGCCAGCCATTGTTCTCTCGTTTATCTCGTTCCCAGTCGGAGCCTGGGAACGAGCAAAAACTTATCAAGCTAGGTTTTTTAGGACTTGTGTGTACGCCATAGCCGACGGGCGAGAGGGACGGTTTTTTGTATTAAACAAAGACGAAACGAGTATCTGTTGCCAAATTTGTATTTCGGTTTAATCCGTTTTCTACAACAGCAATCAATTCCGTCCCATTATTGGTGAAGATGCCAACAGCAGATCGATTTATAGACACGGCTGATGCTGACCCTAGCGAGTAATTGTTAGCAAGTCCCTTTATCTGAATCTTATCATCTGCTTGGAAGTTGACAATATTGGCATAGTCACGATTTTGGGAACTGGTATAGAAAACCGAAGTGGCATCACCCAAGACGTAAGTATCTGCCCCCTTATCACCGTTGAGTAGGTCGATTTCGTTTGTGCTATCCCCCCAACCAATCAGGAGATCATTACCATCGCCCCCAGAGATTATGTCACTGCCAGTTCCTCCTAAGAGTGTGTCATTGCCATCGTCCCCAAGGAGTAAGTCGGTGCTTCCCTTACCATCGAGGTAGTCATTGCCTTTTCCCCCGTCGATCGCCTCGTTGGCATCACTGCCGATCACGCGATCGCTCCCAGCTAGAGCATTGACTATGTATCTGTTTAAACCAGTAAGTTGACTGGTAAAGATGATGTCGTCGCCAGATGTCGCCTTGTTATTAGCAACCGTCAGGTCGAAGGTATCACTAACATTGCCACCTTTACCATCAGATGCGGTGACTGTAACTGCAAAAATGCCGATTTGGGAAATAGTACCGGATATCAAACCTGTGTTTGTAACGATACTAGAGCCGATGGGTAAACCCGTAGCACTGTAGCTGAGGGTGTCAGCTTGATCGATGTCAGCAAATTTGTTACTGACATTGAAAGAAAACGACTTATTAGTAGAGATGATTTGGTCGTCAAGGGGTTGGACTACCGTGGGGGCATTGTTTGCAGGTAGATTAAACCGAGCCACACTAGGATCATGATCGCTATCCTGGTCAAAAAACTCTGAGTTGATGTGAACTACATCATACCCATCCAGCTTGTTGAGCAAGTTATTACTCACTAAAACATGGTCAAGTGTCTGGGCATTGCCTTGAAAATTATAGGTATAACGCTCGTTTTCCGGCAGAGTTTCAATTAAGGAAGTCAGCCCAGCACTTTCTAAAATGCTGACAGGGTTGGAAAATTCAAAGTCATTCAAGTCACCCACTACCGCTACATTGGCGTTGGGGTCGATTGCTAAAATACTCTCTACAAAGTTTTTCACCACCGTAGCTTGTTGCTGGCGCTGAGTTTCGCTAGTGAGGGTTGGTGGTTGATTTGGCCCGTATAGCGGTTGGTCACCGCCTTTAGAATTAAAGTGGTTGCCAATTACATAAACAGTTTGACCGTTGAAAGTAAATTCACCAACTAACGGCTTACGACTGCTAGTAAAAGCAGAGTTGGCGGGGTCAAGGCGACCAGGACTGGCAGAAAGTGTGGGAACACCATTAACATCGGTAACTATGGTGTTAGTTAGGGAGCCGCCACCAGGGGTATCCACAAACTGAACTCGGTCGGGATTAAATAAGAAGCCCTGCCGGATATTGCCACCAGGTTCACCGCCATCTTGATTGTTGACTGGGTTAATTTGGCGGTATTCATAGGTGGGGCCGCCCGCAGCAGCGATCGCCTCAATTAGTGTTTGATAAGTTGTGCTAGCGTCAACTACGCCGTTATTTGTCGCTCCGTTATTGTCCTGAATTTCCTCGATAGTAAGGATATCTGGCGATTGCAGATTATTGACAATCCGGCTGGCAAGATTGTTAAACTTGGTTGCACCATCACCTGGGTCAAGGTTTTCGACATTGAAGGTAGCAACTGTGAGTTGGTTGGTGGTGGCAGTTAAATTAGTGACTTCCTTACTCAGCGAATTTGAGGTAACAGTTACCGATGTGGGCAGAACTTCGTAGTTGTTAAAGCTATAATCGACCACACCTGTAATAGTGCCGAGAGTCGCACCCACGTTAACGTCGGGGGATCTACCAGAGGTAAACAGCGTGTCATCAATTTGGATACGCTCTGGATTAAAATCATTGGAACTGACGAGAATACCGCCACGCGCTGTGCGTCCTGTGGCATTCGCGCCATTGTCTGCCAGCACCCAAATTTCACCAAAAGAATTTGTCGGGCTAGTTGCCAGAGGATTATTTACCTGCACCACCATCCCTTCTAAGCTTTCATAGAAGTCGATACCATCCTGGACAGGATCAAAAGTGGTTGTGCCAGTTTCGATATTACCAGTAGTATCGTTATCGATTACCGTCGTTGGGATGGTTCTGCCGCCATTGCCAAGAATTGTGGCAGAGGGCAAAGCATTACCACTGGAAACAGTGACAATTGTGGGAGTGGTAATTTGTGTTTTAGTCAAATTATTGGCATCGCCGCCCGGACGAAACTCCGTAACGGTTCCACTGACCAACACGGAATCTCCAACGGATACGCTTGGGGCTGATGAAGTGAAGACAAAAATACCTTCTGAGGTGCGCTCGTCGCTGTCTGGGGTGGGGTCTTGCAAGTAGAAACCATTACTCGCCCTAGCTGTCACAATTCCCGCTACATTGCTGACGGTCTGATTTCTAAAGGATGAGATATGCCCTGTTCCCTGAATATCACTAATCCGAACGGATGGGGTTACTTCAAACACAGCAACCGTTTTGCTGACTTCGTTCGTGGTGACTAATAGAGGCTTGCCTGTGGGACTGTCAGCCGCCGAGACAAAAGTTAGCCCTTCGATCGCAATATCTTCGGGGGTGTTGATGTATTGAACGAAGGTTGGCTTGTTGGGATTTGTCACCTCATAGACGATGACATCGCCGGTGCGTTCTAAACCAATAAAAGCATAGGTGCGGTTGTTGATAACTCCAGTCACCACACCTTCAGGTTCAGGCCCTTTGTTATCGCTGCGGGTGTCAAAGCTGGCAACTGTGCCATCTGAGTTAAACAGAGTTGGTACTTTGGTTGCCGTAATTTGTTCAAATTGGTCGCCACTGTCGAATATCTGATTGCCGCTTCCATCCCAAATCGAAAAGGAACGCGCCCCAAATGCTTCGATGCGATCGAAATCTCCGTCCCCATCGATATCACCGGTGGCGTTGGTTAGTTGCAACCGTCCCAGATTGGCATTATTTTTTAGGGTTGCAGCATTAGGAAAAATGGTTGGGTCTAAGATATATCCGGCTGCGCCAACCCGGATTTCTTCGCTAAAACCAGTGTAATCGCGGGAATCTCCTTCGTTGGCGGTGATGTAGTAGGTTTGTCCGTTGGCGGTGAAGCTAGCGATCGCATCGGGTTGATATAACCCAAATACTGGCCAATTCTGAATATTGATTTTACCAGTACTGCTGGTTAGGTCGCGATCGCTAACATCTAATCCATTACCTGGGAGACTGTGATTTTTAACACCGAGGGGCAAAATGCTGGTGATGGTGGCGCTGGCAATATCCAGAATAGCGATCGCATTGTTTTCTTGGAGGGTAATATGCGCGGTTTGACCGTCTGAAGATACAGCAATGTACTCTGGTTCTAGGTCTTGTGCCACCGTCGAGCCGGGCCCAGTAATCCGCACGCCTGCGGCTTTGAGTGTGGCAATCTGACTATTGAAGCTGGTAAATGAGGCTTGGGCAACGGTTGCATTAGCCACGCCACCGGAAATATCAATAATGCTAACTGAACCTTCAGGATCTACCGAATTTGCTTGCCCGTAGCTATTGGGTTCTCCTTCATTTGCTACTAATACCTTCGTGCCATCGGGCGTAAAGGTCAGCATATCTGGTAATGCACCCACTGCAACCGAGTTCAAGAAGCTGCCACTGGCAGCATTGTAGAAACTCACCTGTCCTGTCTGTTGGGCGTTTGTGGTGGTGTTTTGAATGGCGTAGGCGACTGCAACAATCCCATTTTTGACCGCAACGCTGTTGGGAATAGCTTGTGTGCCTGCGGGAGGCGTAAATCCTGTTGTTAAAGAACTAGCCGAGGTCAACGCACCTGTATTGCTGACATTATAAATTTCAACTATGCTGCCAGCTACAATAAATAGGCGATCGCTTCCAGAATCAAAGGCGGATATTTCGGCACCATTTGTACTGGTGAAGTCGCCAACTTTCTGCAAAAAGCTTGAGTTGTTGTTGGTAATCGTAATATTTTGCGAAGTGGTACTGCCCAGAATAATGCCTGCGGAGGGTGTAGCAATGGTCAATATTGCAGTTTCTGTCGCTTCTGCCATCGCATCATCGGCAATGATAAAGGTGACAGAACCTGTGGTTTCTCCACTCGGAATGGTGATGATATTATTGGTCAGGTAGAAATCCCCGGCGGTGATACCTGTTCCCGAAACCCCTAAGCTAACGGTCTGATTGCCAGATACGGCACTGGATGCAGTAGCAGTAACGGTGATAGCTGTTGTGTTTGCTTCCAAGCCAGCAGTAGCGCTGAGGGATAAGTTGACAATTGGAAACGCAGCAACTTCATTATCTGTTACCGTGATGCCAACAGTACCGTCAGTAAAACCTGTGGCTGAAGCAGTTATCGTTACTGACTGAGAGCCATCAAAAATTAAATCGTCTTCAGCATTAATAGAAAAGGTTGCAGTCGGACTATTGCCAGTGAAGGTGACAGTTGTGGGTACTGTTGCCTCAGTTGTATCATTACTGCTTAAATTTACTACCAAATCTGATCCAGAGGTGTCTAAGCGAGTCACCGTGGCTGTAGCAGCGTTTGCACCAGCATTTTCAGCAAATGAGTTAGGAGTAATACTTAGAGACAAAGCTGGTGCGGTAGAACGTAAACTATTGATATAAGTGGTATTAGCGCCGCCATTGGACAGACCAGGTGTGGTTGAAGCAAATGCAATTCCTGTTGTCCAGTTAGTAGTAGTAGTTGCGCCAGCAAGGTTTGAGTTTAATGTATAGCCTGTGTTATTTGTACTGGAGCCAAAATCGATATTTGCTGCACTCGTAAATGCTCCTGATGCAGTCCCAATATCTACAGCAAATCCATCTGCTGAAATAGTGGCACCAGTATTTGAGGTATCAACCCAAACAATATCATCAGCAGCAATATCTCCATTATTTCCACTGTTGGCGTTAGGTAGAAAGGAACCACCAGCGTTGAGAGCTATATTCCAGTCGCCACCTAATGGGTTATAGGATGTGTTCTGAGTAATACCTGTAGTTCCACCAACTGTGATGAGAGTTCCAGCCTTGAAGGTGGAGGCTATGGAACTAACATTTGTAAATTTATAACCAGAAAATTTAGCGGCTTTGGTGGCTGTTGAGTCTCCAAAAAAGAAAGACTCAAGCTGTGTAGCAGTCAAGTCTTCAACAAGCAAAAACTCGATGAATTCGTCAGTTGTGGTCAAGTTTCCACCACGATAAAATTCATTAATGATAATCTTGGGCATAAAAATCTCTTCGTTTAATTGTGTGAATCGAGTTAAACTTTTAGAGCAAAAGTTCGTATATTCAAATACGAATACACTCAGTGTTTATATTTAATTAAGATCAACTTTTTGGCTTGTTTAATTTCCAAATTCGCAGGTTCAGCAATGGTTGAAGAACTACCTGAAAATTTGGTAATCAAGAATAATCACTTGCTGTAATAAAATGCATCAAAATGTGGTTTTCATACAGATAAAATCATTTACACATTCAAGATACTGAGAGTCAAATAGGTGTTTTAGACTCATTGGTGGCGCGATCGCCTCCCATAGCCACAAAAGAATGGATGCAAAAACTTACTTCAAAGTTTGGGCGATCGCAATATCCGTAAGGAAAAACTTGGGCATCTATTCAAAAAACAGCTACATACCTTACTAGTATTAATTCGTATTCAGCAACCTCAAACTATCCCAGTAACGTTAAGAAACCGCTATCAATAGGTTAAAAAAACAAATATGTTGATACTGAGTTGCGCTCAGATTTAGACTCACAAGTTCAAAAAGTCAGCAGATGAGAGGTCAAAAGAGGCAGGGGAGCAGGGGGCAGGGAGCAAGGGGGAAAACTGAGACGGAAGCGACTACTCTGCCCCAGTAAGATCGCCCTTTATGGCGGGGCTTCATACCCATGTTCCGCTCCACGGCAACTCTTGGAGACGCTGCGCGAACGGGGCAGGGCTTGCTCCCCCTGCTGCCTGCACCCTGCCCCGGAGCTTCTTGGTGATTTTTTGGCTAGCGATCGCCAGTTGTTATTTTTTGGTCAGGTCAGGGAACTCTATTAATACGGTTCAGTAATTCGCGCAGCCTTGACCAGAGAAAGGCTTCCCGTAGGGTAGCCACTGGCATTGGTTGTTGTGGGTTTATTTGAACTGTGTTGTAAGGATAATTTGGAGTTTTGAGGATCGGCTGATGGATAAATCAATTATTCAGTTGGTTGACGAATTACCGACTGACAATATCACTGTCAAAGTTTTAAATGCTCTTGATTATGTAGCGCCAGGTGAGTGGAGCAATTTGACGGGGTTTGAGAATAATATTCGCAGCATTACAGGAGTTACCGATGCTAAGGTAATCCAGAAAATCCGCGATCGCGCCGTTGTTCTATACGAAGATCCTCAACAAGGCTACCAGTTTGCAGTCAAACTTTATCAAACAATTGATAAGGCAGACACAGCTATGGCAACGGCGGCTTTAGCGAATAAAATTAGTGAGAAAATCGGCTTTCTGTCTTTTTTAGGCAACATTACTCCCAAAGCTGACGTAACCCAATCCATTGACTTAGTACTAAAAATCGCCGTCGAAATCATCGCCTTTTGCAAACTAAATGGCATTCCTCAACCGAATCCCCAAGAGTTTGCTAATTCCCTTGCTAACAACTATCAAAATGCATCCTTAATGCGGATGATAGCTCTAGTTTGTATAGACGGAATTCTGCCCTTAGGCCCCGACTTTCTCAGCAAGATTCAGGGAGTTATTAGTGGCACTGATGCCGGCGCAATAACTCAAAATCCGGTTTTCTTAGCCATCAATAACTTTCTACCAGGTAGTAACCCCTCTGATAAAGTTGGTTTTATTAGTCAAGGTTTCAACTCGGTGCAAGGTTGGATGAATAACTTAGTATCCAAAACAGGCATAACCCCGCAATCAATTTCTAGTCATTTAGGTAATTTTATTCAGATTGCTGATGATAATTTAGATTTTGTCGCAGCATTCTTAGACCAAACTACCAATTATTACGAACATACAGGAATTCAAACTGTCGTTCGCAGTTTAATTTTGCAAGCCTATGCTTTAGTAAAAGAAGAAATTAAACAAGAGCAACAAAAGCCTATTCAAGATGTTTCGTCAGCTTCTGCTGTCAAGTCAGATAAAAATCAGTATGAAGTCAGCAAAACAGTAGAAGTCTGGGATGGTGAGGAAGAAGATTGGTATCAGGGAACAATTGAGAAAATCCAAGATGACCAATTCTTTATTCATTACCTTGGTTACGGTTCATCTTATGACGAGTGGGTGGGCGAAGATGACATTCGGACTCGCGATCTTCGCTCCACAGATGACAATGGATATGCAGTGGGGCAAAAAGTAAAATGTTGGGATGATGACCAAGAGGCTTGGTATTCTGCAACGATTGAGCAAATCCAAAATCAGCAATACTTTGTTCACTACATTGGTTATGATTCATCCTATGATGAGTGGGTTGATAGCGACGAGATTTCCTAATTCCTGAATTAGCATGGGGCCGGCGAGAGCAATATCTCCGATGAGTTATTCAGTGTCCCGCCCTGTGCTGGCATACAGTACTTTTAAAACCGACCAGTGGAGGTTTTTGTAGCATTAGGAAACAAACCCTTTTTAATTACGAATTATTTTGACACTTGCGCTACGATATCCCCTATTGCCTTCGTGCAATTTAGGTGAGGAGTAGCGCAGGTCAAACACATGACAGAAGAATTCAATACACAGGGCGCAGAGAATCTGGTTGCGATCGCTGATCAATTCGCTGGGGTGGGGAAGGTTACAGGTGTTAAAGCTTTTGGAAGTGGTAATATCAATGACACCTTTTTAGTGACTCTAGATTTTTCAAAAGAACAACACTTTATCCTGCAACGCATCAATACGCAGGTATTTCGGCAGCCACAACTGATTATGCAGAATATGCGTACCTTCACTGAGCATGTTCGCAAACGGTTACAGCACATCTCCCTGAATCGTCGCTGGGAAGTGCCACGCGTACTATTAACCAAGGATGCCCAAGACCACTGGAGGGATGCAGACGGCTCCTTCTGGCGAGCGATAAGCTTTATTGAAGGCTCACAGTCTTTTGATACTATGCGCGATCGCTCACACGCGCCAGAAATCGGTTATGCCTTGGGGATGTTCCACAATCTAATTAGCGATTTGCCACCAGAAGAACTCGCCGACACCCTTCAAGGGTTCCATATTACACCGCTTTATCTCCAGCATTACGAGGAAGTGTTGGCGAAAACTAGTGTGCGTCAATCTTCGGAAGTCAATTATTGCTTACAGTTTGTTAGCGATCGCCAAAGTTTTGCACATATCCTAGAAAATGCCAAATCTGAAGGCAAGCTACCCCTGCGTCTGATGCACGGCGATCCAAAAATCAATAATGTCATGTTTGACACTGTTACCCAGCAAGCCGTCAGCGTCATAGACCTGGACACCGTTAAACCCGGTCTGGTACATTACGACATTGGTGATTGCCTGCGATCGGGTTGCAATCCAGCTGGAGAAGAAACCGAGAATAAGGAAAGTATTTATTTCGATACTGATCTGTGTCAGGGAATCCTAAAAGGTTATCTCTCCGTGGCAAAGGCATTTCTTACAGAAAATGACTATGCATATATATACGATGCAATTCGGCTAATTTCTTTTGAATTAGGATTGAGATTCTTTGCTGATTATTTAGCAGGGAATATCTACTTCAAAGTTAAACACCCAGAACATAACTTGGCAAGAGCGATCGTCCAGTTTAAGCTTACTGAAAGTATTGAATCCCAAGAAATGCAGATTCGTAACATTATCAAAGATATGAAATGAATAACCAGACATTTTCCCTGCAACCTTTCCCTTCTAATCAGTCTCTGCCTAATTTGAAAATTGCAGGTAATATCGCTAGAAATTCTAATCAACTTGCCATCTGTTATATGCTTGGAGGTGACATCAAAGAAATTGCGTTACCAAGGCTCACTCCACCATCAAATACGCCATCACGCGAGCATGAATTGTGGAAAGATACCTGCTTTGAGTTCTTCCTTGGCATCAGAAATTCTCAACGATATTGGGAATTCAACCTCTCCCCAGGTGGGCACTGGAATGTCTACCGCTTTGATGGCTACCGTCAAGGTATGCAAGAGGAAACAGCCTTTGAAAAGCTACCGTTTAATGTTCATAATCAAGGAGACGGTTTAGCACTTGCCTTGGATGTAGATTTGGATAAAATTATCTCGGCAGAACAAGCTATTGAAGTTGCCATTACTACAGTTCTTAAACACAGAAATGCCTCGATGAGTTACTGGGCATTAACTCATCGAGGCGGGGAGGCTGACTTTCATTTACGAAGCAGTTTTATCATTGAGTTGTGATACCATTTCACTTTAATAATGATACAAATACACTGGTAAGGGCATGGCATTGCCATGCCCCTACACCTAGCGATATAATGTTGTACCGCATCTGAGTGGGAATCGCTATAATAAGTTCTTAGGAATTATCTAGATACAGCTTTGATAGCTAACCTATAAACAAAAATTATATTAATAAGTAAAAATAATAGTTCTCTCTTCCTGTAACTATCCACCTTTATTGTGTCTCTTGGCTTAAATTAAAGTTATCCTCTGAGAGAAAAGTGAGAGAAAATTTGGATATCTGGAGGTGGGTGACGAGGGATTTGAACCCGCAACCAATAGATTAAGAGTCTACTGCTCTACCGTTGAGCTAGTCACCCACACGAATAACTATCATAGCAGACTTCTGACAATTTAGCTAGTGCCGCGCCCAAAAAACGAATTAAAGCGGGAATTTGATGGTGAAGGTGGTTTGACCGGTTCCACTCGCTACATAAATTGAGCCGCCTAAATGTCTGACCATTTTCTGCACTAATGCCAATTCCAGTCCAGTGCCGCTATGTTTCCAAGGATCATGTTTGGAAAGGTGATAGAATGGCTCAAAAATCCGTGACAGTTCATTGCTGGTAAGCTCTAGTCCAGAATTACTAATATTAAGCTCTACTGCATCGGTTGTTAGGTGAGCAGAAACTGTGACGGTCTCACCTGCCGGGGTATATTTGCAGACATGGTTGAGTAGTTCGGTGATAATCCGTTCCAGATCGGTGATATCTGTCTCTAAAAGCGGGAGTGCATGATCAATACTCAGGTTTAACTGCTGTCGCTGGCAGCTGGTGAGGTCTCGAAAAGACTCGACAATCGGGTTAAGCCAACTTTGTAAGTCAATGGCAATCAAAGTTGGGGGATCGGGTTCGGCTTCTAGATATGTGAGTGTGAGTAGGTCGTTAATTAACTTGCTTTCTCGCCCACACTCGTTATGCAGAATCTGCAAGAGTTGTGGAACTATTTCTATATCTAATATTTCTTCTGGTGTGAGGACACTTTCGAGGGTTTGGACTGCAAGGCTGATGCTAGTTATTGGTGTTCGCAGTTCTTGAGACAGGTTTCTAAGAAATTGGTTTTTGAGGCGATCGCATTTTTCTAGTTCTTTAACCTGTGCCTGGGTTTGTTGGTAAAGTTGGGCTTGACGAATAGCGATCGCACATTCACTTGCAACCTGCTGTACTAACTCAATTTCAAATTCATCAAATGCCTCTTGTGTTGGTCTTGTCAGCCAAATATTTCCCAAAATCCCTTGAGTATCAAAAATTGGACAAGCCATCTGGGACATAACCAACAACTTTGGTTGCCATCCCGGCACAATTTCCAAAAATTGCAAAGCTTGTTTTTGCAATAGCGGCTGATAAACTTCAAGACGGTCTGCAATTTGTCTAGTCAATCCCTGACACTGGGGTAAGTTAATGCTGTACTCGTAGGTAATAGTTACCAGGGTTTGGCAGGTGCTATAGAGTTCGATTTGGCAACGATCAAGGTTGAGTAACTCTGCTAATTCCTGGGTGAGAGTCTGCAACACCTGATTTTCATCCAGACTGTCGCGGATTTGTTCTGTCATGCGTCGCACCAAGGCTTCAAAGTTTCGCACCTGCTGCAATTGATTTTTATGCTTCTGTTTGTGCAACTCTAACTTTGCTTTGAGATCCTTGATTTGCTGACGAAGTTCTGCCTGTCCAGCAGCAATGCCGATTTGAGTTGCCAATTGTTTGAGTAAGTCAGTTTCTGTTTGCTGCCATTGACGCGATTGATGGCAATGCTGGGCAATCAATAGCCCCCACATATCTTGCTCTTTGAAAATCGGCACGACTAGATTGGCTCTCACCTGCAAAGATGCCAGAAAATCTATATGGCAAGGATGCAACCCAGCTGCATAAATATCTTCGATAACTTGAATGCAACCTCGCCCGTAGTGTTCTCGATGTTTGCCACCTAAGCAGGGATCGGTAATATTTTTTCCCAACAGGGGATCACTCGCAGTCACAGTTGATTCTGCAATGATTACTCCACTGCCGTCAGTCTCGAAGCGATAAATTAGGATGCGATCGCAATTCAAAAACTGCCGGAGTTCAATTGTAGTCTGATGCAGAATTGTCTCAAATTCTACACATTGGTGAATCCGTCCAGCGATCGCTTCTAGCAGTTGCTCCCGTTCAAGCTGGAGTCCAACTGCTTGTTCTGCTTGCTTCACAGGAGTGATATTGCTACTAGTACCAATCAGTCGATAAATCCGAGACTTAGCATCCCGTAGCGGGGTGAGAGTAGTACTCCACCAAGTCGGCACCCCCTGGAATTGCAAACATTGTTCATAAGAAATAGTTTTGCCGAAGCGCACACATTCAGCGTAATGCTGACGCACCTTGGCAGCATCGATTGGCGAAAGAATATCTTCTGGTTTTTTACCTCGGAGATCATCTGAGCGAATACCTATCCACTGCTCATGAGTGGGATTAAGTGCCACATACCGAAAATCTCCGTCCTCCAGAACATCAACTACAAATATTGATGCCTGCACAGAATCGTACATGCTCAGTATAAACTGCTCAATACTACTTTTCTCATCTACTTCTGTGCCGAAGAGAATCTGAGGTGGTGATAATTTTGTCAACTCTATAGTTGATTCCGTTGGATTTATATTCATGCGAGAGTCCCTGTCTGGTATTACTGACTCTTCTAGGCGCTCTCTTGTAATTATGCTTGTAGTAGATGCACTTTAGCGCCTATAGCAAAGTATTGTCAGCTGTTGCTCATCGAAATTTGGATCTTTCTCTACTTCTTGTCAGAAATCTAGGAAAGCTAAGTAGGAGTCAGCTTAACAAATCCTGCTTTTTGAAGGCGAAAATACATTTGCAGGTTAGGGCAAACTTACTGAAATTTGATTTTTAACGGTTTTTCAAGATTATTGCATATATCTAAGTGCATATATCAGTATACATAAATTAAATTTACAATTTTTAATAAATTTATTGGTCAAGGGTGGGGAATGGGAAGAGACATTAGAAAGTCGGAAGGATGCTCAATTCCATCCTCAGTCCAAGATGGTTGCGTGGCTTGTCTACAGGTTGCTTGCTATTCGTTTCGCTTCAGCAATTGTTCTAAGATTCTATCCAACCTTTCCACAGCAGAATTAGTTGACATCTGATTTTCTCGTAATTCAAGTATTACCCCGTCTAGTACAGCGTTTCGCGCTTTAGTTGTATCGATAAAATCGTCAGTCTTCTCTACAAATCTGTCAATTTTTTCACCCATAACTTGAACAGTTATAGATATATATAAGTAAGTCCGATATTATAGCGGTTCTCGTTTATGTGAGGTACACCCGTAGGGGCACGGCACTGCCGTGCCCCTACACCTAGCGATATAATGTTGTACTGCATCTGAGTGGGAACCGCTATATATCTATGTTGGCATGAACTGATATAAAGAAAAGCTATTTTTTCAACAGGTGTTTATGTACACATGCTATCATGCCGGCGCGAACAAGAGAATAGGAACTCACGACCGCAACTTGTGAGCATTCATTCCTGTGAGGATACCAACCAGCAGCCAAGTAATAGCTAATCCCATAACTTCGCCGAAGAATAACTGCATTAGGTGGCGCAAGATCATCCCCACAACAGAACCCACAGGGACAGCAACAGCCCAACTTGCCGAAGAGGCAAATATCCATCGCCACGGCATAGGCTGGGGAATTGCCAATGATTGTGCTAATCCAATCCCCAAGCCGCCAAGCGCACCATAAATCGTCCCAGACAGGATTCTCACAGGGAGAATTTGAGTGCTAGGTACAATCCAACCCACGGCACCAATACCGATAGCGGTAATGATACTCCAACCTAAAAGACTTGACAAAATCCACCTGATACAGAAGATAGGTTCTTTGAGAAGACAACCTTGAGGAAGTGCGATCGCAAATCCGCCAATAGCCGCCTCTACTACCCCAATATCTGGTTTCTCGCCAACTTCAATCAAGAGTAAACTCAATAAAAAACCGCCAAAAGTAGCGAAAGTCCACAGCAATGTAAAGCTAAATTTAGTATTTTCCGACGCGGGTGGCATCAAACTTTCTTTATTTTTAATGGTCTGACAGTTTTAGCATTAAACATATCAAAAAAAGCTCTGCGTCGCTGTTGGGGTGATTCTGGTACGATGTAACCCCAGAGACTTTCCCAGTAGAAAAAGGAGATACCAGCAAAATTGCGATCGCGCACAACCTCAACTTGTTCTTTAATTTGTGCCATTTTCACAGGATTACGCACCGTTCCCGTTGATATACCAATACCTACAGGAATTAGACTTTGAGCCAATTTTATTGATGATTGTTCCAGTTGAGCGATAAAAGAGTTTTTGTCATTTCGATAAACCTGCAAAATTAACTCATCAACCAAACCTTTTTTTAACCAATTTTCCCAATCTTGCAAATAATATTTATAGGCAAAAGCTTGATAGTTGGGAGACAGAGATATTTTGACTTTGGGTTTAACCGCCTTCACCGCTTGATAGATTTCTGCCATGAAATCAGTAATTTTGTCTGCTCGCCAACGCATCCATTCTGAGTTAAAAGGATCACCAGGGGGATTTTTGCCTTGATGCTCTTGCTGGTAGAGTTCAATAGTGAAGCGATCGTAGCCAAACTGTACAGGCATCCCAAAATGGTCATCAAGCTGAATACCGTCTACATCGTAATCCCTGACTACTTCCAAAATTAGCTCTTGGATAAACTCTTGCACTTGCGGATGTAAGGGGTTCAACCAGGCCAGCTTACTTACCAAAACATTGTCAATTTCTTCTGGTGGGGCATCTTGGGTAGACCTTATACCTTCTTGCCCAATTGTCAACCAGTCAGGATAACGCCTTGCTAATTGTGAATAATGCGGTGTCATGAACCCGTATTCAAACCAAGGAATGACTCTCAAATTTTTATTTTTGGCAAGTGTTACTATCTTTGCTAAAACATCCTGTCCACCATGCATAAAGTTGAGCAAAGGTTGAGTATCTGATCCTGTAGTCATTTTGGCCACAGTACTTTTATAAAAAGTATGTCCTCGATTCCAAACTACAGGATAAATTGTATTAAAGTTTAGAGATGATAATTGATTTAGAGCACGGTTAATCCCCCAAGGGACAAATAGTACACCACTAGCAACATTAGTGATCCAAACGCCGCGAATTTCTGTAGTTAAAGGTCTTGTTTTTTGGGAATAAACTGGCAGTGAAGAGGGTGAAAAAACTGTTAAAACGACTACTAATCCCAAACACAGCAAGTAAGAAATACAACGGCGAGCAACCCGATTCATTTGTAAGCGTGACCTAGTGCGATCGGAATATATATAACTACAAAATAAAGTTGTAATCCTCCGGATAATGTAAAGAAATGATGATTTTAATGCCAAAATTTAAATTAATCAATGTGCCCTACTGGACAATTATCGCTATTTTTAATTCTGTGAAATATAAGAGGCCATGATGTGCGTGGTTTCATTATGTTAAGCGCACCCCTCAAACTTTCGTTCCCAGCCGGAGGCTAAAAACGCCCCTCATTGCAATACTGCTCGGGTTTTGCATTTTTAACTCGGCATTGGGTTTGGGGTAAAGGTTAAAGGTTTTTTCTTTCCCCTTTCCCCTTAACCGACAAGTATTGCCCCTCATTGGTTCGCAATGACAGATAATATCATGTCCGGTAAAAGACTTATCATTAAGACCGCAGGGGGCAGGGGGCAGGGAGCAGGGGGAAAGAGAGTTTTAAGATTTTTGCATAGATGCCCTGAATAATAACTAATTAAGCGGACATGATATCACACTAAAGCGATAATACATGGCTGACTGAGTTTGACGTAAAAAAGCGATCGCTCTTGAAGTAGGCGATCGCTTTTCAATTCAATCTGCAATTATTAAACCAGCAGTGTTTGCAGCAGTGGTTTATCTTCCGATATCTTACCCGTCCGCAACCATTCTTCCATTTCAGCCGGTACTTGAGCTTGGGTTAGGCGATCGCGCAAATCTGCGCCTTCGAGAATTTCTCGTTGCAACAGTTCCTCTGCGGTCTGCTCTAGTAAGTCGCGGTTATGTTGCAGAATAGTCAAGGCAATATGGTGAGCATTATCCACCGTCTGCTTAACTTCCCGGTCAATTTCTTCCGCCACTTTCGGACTAATAGCCCGACGCGGGTTACTGTAACCTTCAAGAAACTGCTGTTGACTCTTCTCAAACGCCACTGGCCCCAGTCGCTCGCTCATCCCGTAAAGAGTAATGGCTCGTTCTGCCAACTCAGTAGCTTTTTGGATATCATCAGCAGCGCCGGTAGACACTTTGCCAAAAACGATTTCTTCAGCAGAACGTCCACCCAAAAGGATAGCAATGCGTCCGCGAATTTCGTCTTCCAGCATCAAAAAGCGGTCTTCTTCCGGCATCTGAATTGTGTAACCCAATGCACCGACACCACGAGGTACAACGGAGATTTTTTCAACTTTACCAGCACCTGGCATCAACGCACCGATGATCGCGTGACCAACTTCGTGATAGGCGACAGTTTTCTTCTCTGTGTCATTCAACACGCGAGAGCGTTTTTCTAAGCCAGCAACCAAGCGTTCAATAGCTTCGTTGAAATCTGCCATTGTCACAGATTGGCTATTTCGCCGTGCAGCTAACAGGGCAGCTTCATTTACAAGGTTGGCTAAATCTGCTCCAGCAAAACCAGGAGTTCTAACAGCAATCTTGCCCAAATCGACATCATTGGCTAATTTGACATTTCTGGCGTGGACTTTGAGAATTGCTTCCCGACCAATTTTATCAGGGCGATCGACAACAACTTGCCGGTCAAATCGACCAGGACGGCGTAAAGCCGGGTCGAGAATTTCTGGACGGTTAGTGGCGGCGATGATAATCACGCCTGTGTTGGCATCAAAGCCATCCATCTCGCTGAGTAACTGGTTGAGAGTTTGTTCGCGCTCATCGTTACCACCCATAATTGGCCCAGCACCGCCACGAGATTTACCTAGTGCGTCTAACTCGTCGATAAACACAATACAGGGAGCTTGTTCTTTGGCTTGTTCAAACAAGTCGCGGACTCGTGCAGCACCCACACCCACAAACAGTTCGATAAATTCTGAACCAGAAATGCTGAAGAAAGGAACAGCAGCTTCACCTGCGATCGCTTTTGCCAATAATGTTTTACCAGTCCCCGGAGGCCCTACCAGCAGCACACCTTTCGGAATTTTTGCCCCTAGTGTGGTGTATTTACCAGCGTTTTTGAGAAAATCGACAATCTCTTCTAACTCCGCCTTGGCTTCATCTACACCAGCCACATCACTAAATTTTACACCAGTGCTGCCTTCAGAATAAATGCGGGCTTTGCTTTTACCTACCGTTAGCGCAGCCGGGCCACCTTGGCGACTCATTAACAAGCCCCAAATCCCAAAGAAAATTAACGGTGGTGCAACCCAACTAAGTAAAGTGCCAATCCAGGCATTTGGGTTTGGTGGTGGTGCAGCAAACTCGACATCATGCTCACGCAGAATTTTCGGCAAATCTAGATCAATGGCTACTGGTGTAGTAGTAAACACTTGTTCAGTGGGTTTACCATCTGGAGTTTGAGTTTTGATCGTGTATTCAATGCGATCGCCACCCACAATCGCTCGATCTACCTTCCCCGCTTCTACTTGAGCCAGGAAAGTGCTATAGGGAACTTGTAGCGATCGCGATACAAAAAAACTCGGAACAATAAAGTTCAGTAGTAGTAACAACAAGGTTAGTAAAACTAAGAAATTCCCACCAAACCGCTGAACTTTGGACGGTTTGATGGATCTTTTGTTATTAGTTTCAACTGGCATTTTGATGTACCCTCCAAATTTGTCTTTATTCGTGCAGCGTCTGTTATCATGTCTGCGGCGGGCTGCGCGATGTTTTTTGCAAATGACCAATGACTCTTTTTCAACTCAATAACAGAGCAAATAGACCACACAAAGCAATGCCATCAAAGACACCAGCACCGCCGATGCTGAGTACTCCTGCACTCATGGCCTGAATATCTTTGAGATGTAGCAAATCAGCACCAATCAAGGTTCCGAGTACACCACCAGCAAAGGCTACAGGAGCAGCATGGGGTGCAGCGATTAACATTGCAAATAAAGCAGCCGTCAGGGGAGCCAGTAAAGGATTCATTTGGATACCGATTCCTGGCACTACTCGCGCTGCATAATAGCTAACGATAGTAACAATGGCAGTTACTAGCAAAATTGCTAAAGCATTTCCCTGAGTAAATTGGTACAGTGCCAACACCACCGGAATTAAGCCACCGCCGACATTCAGCGCTACCACAGTCGAGCGTTGCACTTTCCTTAAAGGAATACCCCAAAATTCACTTAACCACAGGGTTGCGAAGTCACCTGCTAGTTGAACGTCAGTTACTAGACGGTATAGGGGTATATTTATAGTGCTGGTAAAAATTACTAGCACAAGCAATAAAAAAGCGATGTTGGGAGAAAACCCCAGCTTGGCTACTGCGATTTCCACTACATCTACTGCTACAGCAAACCAAATGAATGGTAGTAGTAGTAACAATACTAGAAATAGTAGTAATGAAACTGGTAGGTAAATCATGAGATTAGGAAATTTATGATTGTGTCATATCTCACACAAAAACACATCGAAAGATACTGTATTAGTTAATTCAACAAATGCTTAACTAGTGATTATCTTGCTCGGAATTGTGGTAGGTATAAGTCAACAATGTGGGCAAGAAAGTATGAACTATTAGTTTCTATTCTAGAAAGTAGATAGTGCAGCCTAAATTCGTGCATACCCAACAGAAAAATGTGTATTACCGTACTGTTATGGAAAATCAACTAGGATTAGTTCTGAAACTGCTTTTACTCTCGGCTTTGTTATCGGTCTTGATTAAGTACGCAGCGCCAAGTCTATTAATTCCGGCGACAGCAACCAACGCGCTGATTATAATATTTTTGCCGATTGTGATTATAGCGATCGCATTACTGTGGCGATTCCAAGCACAGAAACAAACTTAACTCAAACCATCTACGCACAAGTGACTAAAATCGGCTAACCTAGCTGAATTACAAGAAAATTGCATCTCGCCAACCGTTGGGAGTCAGCCTGTGAACCTCGGTCAATGGATCGGCTTAATCGCCATAGTTCTTTCTTTATATATCCTGTGGCAAATTCGGGAAGTGCTTTTGCTCATGTTTGCCGCAGTTGTCTTAGCCACCACCTTAAATCGGCTAGCGAAACGCTTCCAACGCTTTGGCATGAGGCGGGGATTTGCCGTCCTCCTAGCAGTAGCTATCTTTTTGGCAGGTGTCGTGGGTTTTTTCTGGCTAATTGTGCCACCTTTTGCACAGCAGTTTCAAGAACTAACCTATCAAGTTCCTAAAGGGTTTGGGCGCTTTAATAGTTGGCTTGATGCCCTGAGAACTCGTATTCCTCCTGAGTTAGTTCCCTACATCCCAGATATCAATAGCCTCATTCAACAAGCACAGCCCTTCGTCAATCGGGTACTGGGAAACTCCTTCGCCTTTGTATCTGGCTCTTTGGAAGTCGTCCTCAAGATTTTACTAGTGTTAGTTTTAACAGGAATGATCTTAGCCGACCCCGTGGCTTACCGCAAAGTCTTTGTGCGGCTTTTCCCCTCATTTTATCGGCGGCGGGTAGATGGGATTTTAGATAAATGTGAAGTCTCTTTGGAAGGATGGATTACAGGCGCTTTCATTGCCATGTTTGTAGTGGCGCTGATGAGTCTGGTTGGCTTATCAATTTTGGGCATAAAGGCAGCACTAGCTTTAGCAATTTTGGCAGGATTTTTGAACTTAATTCCCAATCTGGGGCCAACAATTAGTGTAATCCCAGCAATGGCGATCGCTCTGTTGGATGATCCCTGGAAAGTTGTCGCTGTCTTAATTCTCTACTTTGTTATTCAACAGGTTGAGAGTAATTTCATCACACCAATTGTGATGGCACAGCAAGTTTCGTTGCTGCCAGCTGTAACCTTAATTGCCCAACTATTTTTCGTAACTTTCTTTGGCTTTTTAGGATTATTTCTGGCGCTACCTCTGACTGTTGTCGCTAAAATTTGGTTGCAAGAAGTACTAATCAAAGATGTTTTGGATGAATGGGGCAATAAACATACAAAAGAGACTGAGTTTGTGATGATTCCTGAATCTCCTGGAATAGATGATAAGTGGACAGCAGAAAGTCCCGATATTAATCGGGAGCGACGGATTGATGATGATATCTTGCAAAAAGAAGATTAGTAGGGGCACGGCATGCCGTGCTCCTACACCTTGCGATATAATGTCGTACCGCATCTAAGTGGGAACCGCTATATAAACCGCGCTTCCATAGCCTGCCGTTAGGCAAGCAAAGAGAGGTTGGGGGAGAGATTCTTGCAGGATTGCTGAATTGGTGTTCTAGGGGGGTTAGGTTTCCGAGGCTTTGATGTTACGAAAAATACTTTTAAAACATCCTCTAAGGTTTCTCCGAGAAAATCGGTTCTGCTGCAATATCATCTAAGCGGATGCTGCTTAACAAATTCCGCCACTCTGCTTTCAGTGCTGCATCTTTAGGATTTTTATCACGTAGTTCAGCCAGTATTGTCAGTGCTTCGTACCATATTCCATTTTGGGCATAGATAGCATAGCGCTTTAGAAGTTCTGTAGTTTGTAGCTCTTTGACTACGGTTGGATTCAGTTCGACTCTTTGTATTACCCCTTCGACGAAAGTCGGAGGAGAATTTTTTTGTTGGTCACAGTTGATGGTGAAAAACCAGCGATATTGTTTGTTTAGCGCCAAGGCAGGAGCAGTGCTAAGCTAATCAGCATTTAAATTGCAATATAACCATTATTTCCTTTGTTTTTTATATTTCGATGCCACTTAATGACTAACTCACCCTGATTCAATAGCTTATCAAGTATTGACTTCAACTCATCTACT